>JALHNB010000010.1 GCA_022843745.1 Anaerolineae bacterium
TACGGTGCGTGAAATCTGCGCTAAAGTGATTTTACGCGCCCTTTTTTGTGTCATACGTCAGAACCTTCCAGGTTTCTTTGGTTTCTTCTCGGCATTTCAGGTCGGTTACGCTATAATGAAGTGTGATTGTTTAAAAAAATCACAGAGGACATTATGGCGCAAGCTACCTGGGAAAAGCCCACTAGTACAGAGATTCCATCTGACCTGAAACCCGGCAATAATCGACTCAAATTCCTCGTTGGCGGCCTGCTGATTCTGGCGGCAGTCATCTATCTCATCATCTCCGGAACGGTGACAGGCGCAAATTACTTTATTACCGTCGATAAACTGCTGGCCGACAGCACCTATGTTGGGCAAACTGTGCGTATTACAGGCGCGGTTCTGGGCGATACGATTGAATATGACAGCGAAACTTTGCTGATCGAGTTCACGATTGCCAACATCCCCCAGGAATTTGATAATCTGGCGGTGGCGCTGCATGATGCGGTCAACAACCCGACAGTGACACGGTTGCAGGTTCGTATCGAGAATGAAGTCAAGCCCGATCTGCTGCAACATGAAGCGCAGGCTATTCTGACGGGCAAGCTCGATGAAAATGGCGTTTTCCAGGCTACTGAACTTTTGCTCAAATGCCCCAGCCGCTTTGAAGAAGACGGGCCAGACCCATCTTCGCTCAATAGTCGCTCGGAGACATAGTTTATGCTGGCCGAAATTGGTCTGACTGCCTTATTTCTCACTTTTGTTGCGGCGATCTACGCGATAATCGCGGCGGTGTACGGAGGTCGCAACCATGCCGATCAGTGGGTTAAAAGTGCGCGTAACGCAAGCCTGCTGACCTTTCCACTGCTATTGACTGCGGCAGGTGTGCTGTGGATAGCACTTCTGAGTGGGCAATATCAGATCAGTTATGTTTGGGCGGTGAGCAGTCCCAGCACGCCAACATTCTATCGACTCACGGCATTATGGGGTTCGCAGGAAGGCTCGATTCTTTTCTGGTCGTTGCTGATGAGCCTGTTTTCGGCTGCCGCGCTGCTCCTCAACTGGCGCAGCCACCGCCGACTGATGCCCTATGTTATCGCCTATATGATGGCGACTCTGGCATTTTTTGTTGGTCTATCGCTGTTTCTCGAAAACCCGTTTGAGCGCTACTGGCTTTTGCCCGGTAACGAGGTCGCGCAAACGGCACTCATCCCTGCCGGGGCTATCGCGCCTGAACCAGAACGATTAGCGGCTACAGCGCAGGGTTTAAACCCACTGCTGCGGCATTTCGGCATGATTATTCATCCCCCAATGCTGTATCTTGGCTTTGTGGGATTTGTGATACCCTTTGCTTTCGCGATGGCGGCGCTGGCGTCAGGCGATCTCTCGACTAATTGGATTAAAGCTACCCGGCGCTGGACGCTCGTTGCGTGGCTGTTTCTGAGCCTCGGCCTGCTCCTGGGTGGACGCTGGGCCTATGATGTGCTGGGCTGGGGTGGGTACTGGGGCTGGGACCCGGTGGAGAATGCAGCCTTTTTGCCCTGGTTGATCGGCACGGCTTTCCTGCACAGCGTCATGATTCAGGAAAAGCGTGGGATGCTGAAAACATGGAATATGTTCCTGGTGATCGGCACATTTTCAGCCGTGATTTTTGGCACGTTTGCCACGCGCAGCGGCTTGATCGACAGCGTTCACAGCTTTGCCCGCAGCCAGATCGGGTTTCCGATGTTTTTTTTCTGGGCGATTGTGACTGTGATTTCGGTGGGTTTGATTTTGTGGCGCTGGAATCGCGGTGAACTCAAAGATGATCATCAATTCGCCAATATTCTTAGCCGCGAGTCGCTGTTTGTCCTGAATAATCTGATTTTCGTGGTACTTTTCGTGGCGATTTTCTGGGGTAGTTTTGGTGCTCCCATCGTCTCCGAGCTGTTTTTTGACACCAACATCACCCTCGGCACGGATTATTTTATGCGCGTGACCCCGCCGCTGTTCCTGGCGCTTTACATTCTGATGGGCATCGCGCCGCTTTCGGCCTGGGGTGCGACCTCGCTGCGACGGCTAGGCAAATCCCTGTTGATCCCGCTGGCCCTGACGGCGATTTTGCTGGTCATTCTTTTGATCGATGGGATGCGCGGTGTTGGTGCGCTGGTGGGTTATGGCATCGTCAGTCTGGCGGGATTCGTCGCGCTGTATGAGATTTATCGCGGTGCGGCAGCCCGACACAGCAGCCTGAATGAAAATTGGTTTCGCGCGATAACGGCTCTGTTTGGGCGTAATAAGCGGCGCTACGGCGGCTATATTGTCCATCTGGGTATAACGATTATTGGCATCGGCGTGATCGGCAGTACACTTTTCCAGCAGGAAACACAGCAGACACTCGCAAAAGGTGAGAGTCTCTCTATCGGTGGCTACGAGATGCGCTACGATGATTTCACGCCTGCTATTGCCGACGATGGGCGCACGATGCAAATCGCCGATGTGACCGTGATGCGCGGCGGGCAGGAAATCGCCAATTTACGCCCACGCATTGATGTGTATCCCAGCAATCCGATGACGATTGCCGGGAGTTATAGTACGCTCGAAAATGATTTTTATGTGCTGCTCGTCGGCTGGGAAGAATTGAGTCATGCGACTGCGACGTTCAAAGTCTACATCAACCCGCTGATCAATCTGGTTTGGTGGGGCGGCCTGATTCTGATTCTCGGCACATTTATCGCTGCCTGGCCGATGGAATTACTGCCCATCAGCGTCCGTGAACAGGTGCGCAATGATCGTCGCGTAGGAGCAAAGGCGTGAGAACATTAACCGTCCGCAGGGGCATGATGTATCATGCCCCTGCAATAATGGCAATATTATTGGTTTTGGTATTTGCTTTCCCCGTCGCCGCGCAAACCGTCACTGATGACGACGTAAACGCCATCGCGAAAAAGATGTACTGTCCGGTGTGCGAAAATATCCCGCTGGACGTCTGCCCGACCCAAGCCTGTGCCGATTGGCGCGGTGAGATTCGCCAGCAGCTTGAAAGTGGCAGCACCGAGCAGCAAATTATTGATGGTTTTGTCGCCCGTTACGGCGAGCGCGTGATCGGTACGCCACAAGACCCGTTTTTGCGGGCACTTTCGCTGCTCACACCCTGGCTGATCGGGGGTATCGGGGCGCTGGCGGTTTTAATCATGTTGGCGCGTTGGCGGCGAAGTGGGGATTTACGCCCTGCGCCTGCCGTGTCGGGGGTGCGTATTTTATCGGATGATGATTACCGGCTGCGTTTGGAAACGGATTTAAAGGAACGGCGATAGAGTCGCAGGGCTGAATAATAGAACGGCGATAGAGTCGCACGATTGAGTAATGTAACGGTGATAGAGCCATAGGAAACTGGGTAATGACGGAAACGGATTTTGTGTTTGATGAACAACCTGTAACGACTCCACGACGGCGCTTGAGCCTGGGGTCGATTGTGCTGCTGATCGGTGTTGGGCTGACCGTGATTGTGTTTGGGATCGCCTTGACGCGGCAAAACCAGACTCAGCCGGAATCTGGCCCCGCGCCGGATTTCACGATTACGACGTATGACGGCCAGGAAATATCGCTGTCAGATTTGCGCGGCAAAGTGGTCGTCGTCAATTTTTGGGCAAGCTGGTGCGGACCATGTCGGGTTGAAGCGCCGGATTTGCAGAACGTATGGGAAGCTTACAAGGATCGCGATGTGGTGATGGTGGGGATTGCCTACACGGATACGGACGCTAAAGCGCGGGCATACATTGATGAATTTGGCATCACCTATCCCAACGCGCCTGATGCAGGCACGAGGATTTCCGACCTCTATCACATTCAGGGCGTACCGGAAACCTTTGTGATTGACAAAAACGGCCAGATCGCGCAATTTATTTTCGCGCCAACGACGGCAAAAGCACTGAGTGATGTGATTGATCGCGTATTGAGCGATGAGGCATAAATGAGTGTCGAGGGTTTAATCGTTTCCTTCATCTTCCTCTCAGCGGTAGTCCTCCTGGTGGCTGCGCCCCTGCTGCGCGGCGCGTCTAATAGTCGCAGTGAGGACATTCGCACCCATAAACAACATGAGCGCTTATTAGTCTATTATGAGCGTGTGCTGACCAATATTCGTGACCTGGACGAAGATCATGCGCTGGGCAAAATGCTGGATAACGATTATACGCCTGAGCGCGAAGAATGGGTGCAGCGCGGAATTCAGGTGCTGAAAGCGCTGGATAATCTGCAAGCACACAGCATCATCCCGGAAACCGTCATCGATGATGCCGCCGTAGACGAAGCCATTGACGACGCGATTGAGGCAGCGATTCAGGCATACCGTAAAAGCCCCGCTAAAAATTAGCGCTAAACATGGCGATTATTTGGGTGCATCGTCCCATAGGGATTTCCTTTGGTCGCCATGCGCCCCTACACAGATAACACAAGGAAATAGTTATGCCCTCAGCCGGTCAGGTTGTCCGGTATTTATTCTGTTTGCTGACGCTGCTGGTCATCGCGGCCTGTGGTGGATTGGGTGGTGAGCCGCAGATCGTCGCGACAATTGCCCCCTCGACTCAAGCGCCGCCAGAACTTGGTTATGCGCCGAATCCGCCGGATGTCGCCAATGGTGCGCAAATCTATGCGGCACGTTGCGCCAGTTGTCACGGCGTCAGTGGTAACGGTCAGGGTGAATTATTTACATCTGGTCAATTGGCGGTAAATGGCACACCGCAGCCACCTGGCGATTTTACGAATCCTGATACTGCGCGTGACCAGACTCCGAAAGAATGGTTTGACACGATCACCAACGGGCGTATCGAAAAATTGATGCCGCCCTGGGCAAACGCGCTCACCGAGCAGGAACGCTGGGACGTGGCGCTGTACACCTACACCCTGCATTACACGCCGGAACAATTGACGCACGGCATCGAAGTGTGGGAATCGGAGTGCATCGACTGTCATGGTGCGCAAGGACGCGGCGATGGCCCGGATGCCGCGGATGTCAGTAAAACTGTCGGCGATCTCACCAACCAGGAGGCGATGAGCGATGTCAGCGATAATGTGATGTACAACTTTATTGCTGAAGGCTCTGCCGATGCCATGCCCGCTTTTGCCGATGAGTTGAGCGAGGATGATATCTGGTCGGCTGTCGCCTATGCGCGAACGTTGTCGCTGCAAAATGTTGGCGACGCGCAGCAGATTCCCGAACCCGAATCTACCGCAGAAGCAGCGGTTAGTGGCACGATCAGCGGGAACATCACCAATGGCACTGCCGGGGGTGAAATCCCTCCGGATTTAAAAGTGACGTTGTTTACGTTCGACGCGCAGTTTAACAATGAGCGCTATGAAACCACCAGCGATGCCGGAGGGAATTTTCGCTTTGATGAGGTGGCGATCAGCCCGGATTTCACCTATGCGGTGACAGCGACCTACCGTGAACGCGCATTCGCGAGTGAGATTGTAAAGGGCGATTCGGCTGCGTTCGATCTGCCCGTGACCATCTACGAATTGACCGAAGACACATCTGTATTGACCATTACCGGACTGGTCTATCAGATCAACGCGCTTGGCGATGGCCTTCAGGTCGCGCAGGTGATGATCGTCAAAAATTCGTCGGATCGCCTATTTACCAGCAATAACGAAGCGCGAGAAAATCAATTCGCGTCGGTAGTGATTACACTGCCACCGGGAGCGATTGTCCTGGGATTTCCGGATAATCAACAGCGTTATGTCGTTTCTGAAGATCAAAAAACCGTTATCGACACCGCGCCTGTCATCCCCGGCGAAGATCATGTCATCCAGATTGTCTATCTGGTGCCGTATGAGAACAGCGCGATCATCGAGCAGCCTTTGAACTACACGCTCGATGCCCCGGTTCGTCTGCTTATCCGGCCTGAAAGTGTGCTTGCCACGAGCGAACAGCTTCCGCCACTTGGCCCGCAAACGGTTGGCGATGATATCTATTCCGGCTATGGCGCGACTCTGGCACTTGACCAGGGCGCACTGATCCGCTTTGAACTGAATGGCGCGGGGGCGGCAACCGTGACACAAATTGAATCGCCCGTTGTCGCATCCAACACGCTGATTCTGCTCGTGATCGCGGCCTTGATCGTGCTGGTTGTTATCATCGGCGGATTTTACATAACTTATGTGCGTCGTCTCGGTAAAAATCAACAGGCTGATACCGCGCTCCTGGACAAAAACCGCATCATTGACACATTGGTGCGGCAGATTTCGGAACTGGACGAAGCCCATGATCGCGGCGACATCAACCACGATTTTTATCACCACCAACGCAGGCAGCTCAAGGAGCAGTTGGCGGAATTTATAGGCGAAAAGTCAGATAATGGCTGAAAAATCTGCTCTCATCGAAACACGCGCTTTGGTTAAAACGTATGATCTGATGATCGTACTGCGCAAGCTGGATTTTCAGGTCGAGCGCGGTGAATTTGTCGCGCTGCTCGGCCCAAACGGCAGCGGAAAATCGACCCTTTTGCGGCTGCTCTCCGGCCTGAGCAAGCCTACCAGCGGAGCGATTTTCATCGGCGGCTGGGAACTGCCACGCGAGGCGGCGGCTGTCCGTGCGCAGATCGGCATGGTTAGCCATCGTGCGCTGCTGTATGAAAATCTGACTGCCCGTGAAAATCTTCAATTTTTTGCCCAATTGTATAACCTTCGCGAGATTGATGAGCGAATCCGCATTTTGCTCGAACAGGTTGGGCTGTCAAAACGCGGCGACAGCCTTGTCCGCACCTTTTCGCGCGGGATGCAGCAGCGTTTGAGCATTGCCCGCGCCCTGCTCCATGATCCGGCGGTGCTGTTGATGGATGAACCATATACCGGACTCGATCAGGATGCGGCGCAGGTACTTGATGGCCTGCTGACTCAAGCTTACGCGGATGGGCGCACCATCGTCATGACAACACACGATCTCGAACGCGCCGCGCGACTCGCCAGCCGCGCAATGATTTTGTCACGTGGTAATATCCGCTATGACGCACCCGCTTCCGCGCTCGATGGTCGTCAGCTTTCTGAGCGTTATACCGAAATCACCAGTCTGGCAACGGCACGATGAATACACCATTTATTCAAGCGGTGCTGGCGATATTGCGCAAAGACCTGCGTACCGAACTCCGCAGTCGTGAACTCATTAGCTCGATGGGTCTTTTCTCACTCTTGAGTATTCTCATTTTCAGCTTCGCACTGGAATTGGATCGCGTCGCCCGCCAGGAAGCGATCAGCGGGGTGCTGTGGGTGACGGTGGTTTTCGCCAGCATCCTGGGTTTGAATCGCAGTCTGGCGATGGAGCGCGATCAGGGCAATCTGGATGCAATGCTGCTTGCGCCTATCAACCGCGCGGCGATTTTTTTAGGCAAGCTGATCGGCAATTATCTGTTCGCGCTGGCAGTTGGCCTGCTGCTGCTGCCCGTTATGACCGTTCTCTTTAATATGCCCCTGTTTCAACCCTGGCTTATACTCATATTATTCTTGGGGACGCTTGGGTTTTCGACGGTTGGTACGCTGCTGGCGACGATGACCGTTCAAACCCGCGCCCGCGAGTCGCTGCTGCCCATCGTGATGCTGCCCATCGCGCTGCCTGTTTTGCTTGCATCGGTGCATGCCTCGACCAATATCCTCACCAACGCGCCGATTGACGATTGGATCGCGTGGCCGCAAATTCTGGTCGTAGTGGATGTCATTTATTTGATTTTATGCTTTCTGCTTTTTGAGTTTGTCATCGAAGATTAGTAAGTTTTTGATATTTTTTTGTAGATATGCTAAGATTTTCACAATCTCCAAAGGGTCATCATCAAGGAGGCGTTATCAATGAGCGTTATTGCATCCAGTAATCCAAATCAAAACGCACGAAGCGGAATCGCCGCATGGCCGCCGCTGCTGCGCATTCTCACCCTGGCGACGATTATTGCCGTCGCTTTCGGGCTGTATCTGGGGCTGTTCTATGCCGGAACGGACATTGACCAGGGACAGGTGCAGCGCATTTTTTATGTGCATCTTGCAGCGTTCACCGGGGCTTTCATTGCGTTCTGCGGAACGGTCATCGGTGGCGTTCAATATTTGCGTACCCGTAACGTCCAGTGGGACTCTATCGCTTTAGCCGGGGCAGAAGTCGGCCTGGCGCTGTCCGTCCTCAACCTTGTCACCGGGATGATCTGGGCGCGTCCGATCTGGAATACATGGTGGACGTGGGATCCGCGTTTGACCTCCGCCGCTATTATGTGCCTGACCTATGCTGCCTATCTGATGCTGCGCACGGGTATCGAAAATGCGGAACAGCGCCGCCGTTTTGCCTCGATCTATGGCATTCTTGCGATCACAACCGTTATTTTGACACTCGTGATTACGCGCATTCGTCCGGACACCATTCACCCGGTTGTCATTGGCCCCAGCGTGCAAAATCCCAACGCGGAAGGCGCATTTGAGTTCAGCGAGCGGATGGGCATGACCATCGGCATCAACTCCACGATCTGGAGTACCCTCGTTCCAGTGACACTGATGTGGCATCGCGTCCGCCTGCAAAATCTGGCCGAGCGTGTCAATGCGCTGAAGGCCGAGATTTTAAATAAATAGAAATTGCAAGAAGGAATCTACATTATGCCAGATACACAGGCTTATCTGATATTGGGCTTGGCGGTCACTTTCGCAATTATGGCGCTTCTGATCGGCAGCATGGTCATCCGCCATCGTAATCTGCTGAAGGACATCGAACTGCTTGAACAGCTTAAAGACGATAACAACTAGAAGCAGCTATTTAAGTTAACGTTTTGAGTTGAGTCAAGGCATCTTCGAGTATGATATCTTCAACGGGCAACGGCACATCTTTATCAAGATCAACGCCGCTGCCCGCTGCTTTTAGCACCGCCAACATTCGCGCGGTGATGCGAGTCTGATTGTCACGGCTGTAGCGGTTAAAATTTAAGGGTAGCTGTCGATAATCCACTAATTCAATTCCGTAAAACAAGTCCTCGAATGTACGTTGATAGGGTAAGTTGAAATCGAATTTCAAAATATCCTCAGCGTTAAGTGGAATTTCAATCGTTGGTATTGGTTCATCCACGTCAAATTCAATGGGGTAAACAAGCCCTTCCAGAAAAGCTGGTCGTGGGTCGATAACGACAATCCGATAAGCCTTTTTTGAAGCCATTCGCCCGAAGGTTGGCGGCGAAGCATCAAGATAATCCAATTCTACAAAAACAATGCCACTTTGCAGAATCTTATAGCGCTTGGTGCGGTACGCAGACGCATCCTGACCGCCCGGTTTATTTGAAGGTGAGAGCAGTTCGATCCAACCGACTGGCTCGCCCCGATCACGAGGATTTGTCGTGTATTCATAGATACCAATCGCGCGATAAGGCGATAACTCTTCCTCAATGTCGATTACGTCTGGTATCGCCAGGACTTGCTGTGCAGAGATTCGCGATGATTTTGGGGTGGTGCGTTGCAACACACGCTCCGAGTCGGTATCCAGGATCATTACATCAGATTCGGGCCTGCCCGCAGCCTCATCATAGCGACGTATTTGAAGGGAATTTTCGACTTCAGCAGTATATCCCATTGGCAGAAGTTTGGATTTGAGGGCAGAGGTCAGGTAAACAATGTGACTGCTGTGGAAACTGTCCCAACCGCCTTCATGTTGCATATAGCTGTGCAAATGGGCGTTGATACCGTGATATTGATTTTTAATCGTATGAACAGCAGCCATAATCTCATACTCACCCTATCTGATGAATTCTATTTTATCATGTTTAAATCATCCTCTCTCATCCTTTCTTGATTGCCTCATGATCGCTATACTTTGGTGCATGTTCAAATTATCTTATCTGCTCTCATTAATTTTATTGATGATTTCAGCTTGCCAGCCTGAGCCATCGGCAAGTAACGGGCCAACCGCCATCCCGTTTCCGACGATGACACCAGGACGAACGGTGCGCGGTGTGCTGCCGACGGTGGTCGCGCTTTCGCTGAATGGCTCGAATCTGGCGAATCCAGCAACAGCCGTTGCGTTGGCGAACCGTCCGACTGCGACGCCGAATACGGCTGCGTGCCCGCCCATTGGAAGCCCAAATCTGGCCGCGCCGCCCGCGACAGGGCGTGAAATGAGCGCGGAAATGGCTCGTTTTCTGGCAGATGGTGGTGCGCCTGCCACGCTGGAAAGCCGCCTGCGAAGCGATTGGGGTGTGTTGGGGGATACAGGATTCGTCCGCGCCGATCTTGACCTCACGGGGGAAGGTACGCCGGATGTCATGGTCAGCTTTAACGCGCCTGATGATGGCGGGACTCTGCTCATTCTGGGATGCGCGGATGGTCGCTACCGAATCCAGTATCAGGGCGGACTTGGTGGCGGCCTGCCGCAGATCATCCAGGCGGGTGATATGAATCAGGATTTGCGTCCCGATGTGCTGTTTACCAGCCAGACCTGCGTCGATGAAGCATGTGAATATCGAACGCAGCTTGTCACCTGGGACGCGCAGGAAGGCCGCTTTATCGGCTTCATCGACGGCATCATCGACAGTCCCGAAATCCCCACGATTCTTGACATCGACAATGACCGTGTGACCGAAATTGTCGTCCGCCAGACCAGCCGGGGAACATCCGAGACTGGCCCGTTACGCACGGGTGTGACGATTTACGACTGGAATGGACTGAATTACACACGCTCGATCACCCAGCTTGACCCGCCCTATTTCCGTATCCAGGTTATTCAGGAAGCGGATCGCAATTTAATGCGCCTGAATGTAAATGAGTCGATACCTGCTTACGAATCCGCGCTGAACAACACATCGCTGGCGAATTGGTATAACGACGATTCGGCAGTTTTGAACAGCTATACGCTTTATCGGCTGATGACAGCCTACGCTTTTACGGAAGATCAACGGCTTCTTTCGACCTATCAGGCGCTGACGCAAAATTATCCCGACCCGGCAACCGCGCCTGTTTACGTCACAATGGGCGTTACCTTCTGGAATGCGCTGCAAGTGACCAATAATCTGCGTAGCGCCTGTCTGGAAGTTCAGGATATAATCGCTGCGCGACCTGAAGCCCTCGGTTTACTCAATCGATACGGCGACAGCAGTCCAACTTATACTGGAAATGATCTTTGTCCATTCTGAGTAGTCAGCTTGACCGTTTGCGCTTGCTGACCCGCTAAAAGCATCTATATACATCTAGAGGATACGCATGTCAGAACTATTCACCTACTTCCAAAGTCAACGTCAGGCGATGATTGACCTTCTCACAACGCTGGTCAATTTTGAGACGCCCACCACCAGCAAGGCCGATGTCGATAAAATGGGCGCGTTTATGCACGAGCAGTTCACCGCGCTCAAGGCCTCGTCGGTGACGCGCATTCCACAAACCGCAGTCGGCGACTTCTTGCTGGCAAAATGGAATGAGGACGCGCCGGGAAAACCGCTGATGTTCCTGATTCACATTGATACCGTGTGGCCGATTGGCACACTGGCAGGCCGCCCGCCGACGATCACCGACGATGGAAAATTATTCGGCCCCGGCGCGATTGATATGAAAGGCGGCATCACGATTGCCTTGACCGCGATACGTGGCTTGATTGAACTGGGTGAAATGCCCCATCGCCCGATCTGGATTTTGATGACTTCGGATGAAGAAGTCGGCAGTGTTCACTCGCAGCATGTCATTGAAGAACTTGCGCCGCAGTGCGGTTTGGTGATGGTCATGGAGCCAGCCACACCCAGCGAAGCGCTCAAAACCTGGCGCAAAGGCGTGGCGGATTACACTGTCAAAGTTGAAGGTCGCGCTTCACACGCAGGGAACGCGCCGGAACAGGGCATCAACGCCGTCGTCGAACTGGCGCAGCAGACCCTTAAGCTGAACAGCTTTAACGACCTCAAAAATGGCACGTCTGTCTCGGTGAATATGGTCAAAGGTGGCATCGCGACCAACGTAATCGCGCCACACGCCGAAGCGGAAGTCGATGTGCGTACCCTGACGGTTGCCGCATTTGACGAACTGAACGAACGGATTCTCGGCCTCGAACCGTTCCTCCCCGGCGCAAAGGTGTCTGTCACCTTCGATCATGGGCGTGGGCCGATGGAACGCAATGAGAAAATGATTCAGGATTTTGCGCAGGCCAAAGCGATTGCCACGAAATATGGCCTCTCCATTCACGAAGATGGCAGCGGCGGCGGCTCGGATGGCAATTTCACGGCCTATCTGGGCATTTCGACACTCGACGGCCTGGGGCCGCAGGGTGAAGGGCTGCACGCTGTCCACGAACATGTCGTGATCAACAGTCTGCCACGCCGCGCGACTCTCATCGCCGGAATGCTCAAAGACTGGAAATTCGAAGACTAACGATCAAAAAGGGCTGGTCATCGCGATCAGCCCTTTTTGATTTCCTATCCGTAAAATTTGCTAATAATTATTCTCTGGATCGGTCAATTTTGAATCTGTCGTAAGTAGCGAGCAACTCTTCCCGCGTAACCACATTCCGCAGCGCGATAATCGCTTCCTGAATTGACGCACTATCATCGAAAATGCCTTGCACCGCTGCGCCGATGGGATCAGCGCCGCCTGTCCCGGCCATGCCACTGCCGGATTGATAGCCACCGTAAAACGCGAAAAATGCCTGATTAATTTTGCGAATCAGATAGCCATGATCGTAAAAAAATTCGCGCCGTTCTTCCATATAGGCTTCCGCTTCTTCGATCTTACCCTGCGCTATGAGGTCATCGGCCCCCCGGCGTGTGATGTCCATCTCGCGGCCAAAATCAAACGCATTAGGGTCAGGCGGTGGAGGCGCTTGGTCATGCGAAGCAGGTGGTGTCGGTGGTGGGGCAAGTTCTGGATAATAGCGCTGCAAAACCAGTGGCGCGAGCTTTTGACCAAAAACGCTGGCTGTTGTTTCGTTGATGATGCGCGTTTCCCCGGCAAAGTCGTAATTCAACCCCAATGGGAAGGCGAACAAATAGTGATGCAGCCACTCATGCGCGAATACATCCACAGCGCGTGGGATCGACGGCGTTTCCAGGATCATCGCCGGGAATAATGCGATGCCACCGAGAGGCACGATTAGCGATGAGACATTTTCCTGCTGGTCAATACGCGATTCAATCGCCGCGATCTGGTCAATTGGAAGGGGAATGATATTGATCGAAACGTCAAAGCGGATTTCATCGCGCGGCGAAACGATTACCAGATTGGGGACTTGGGTGAAGCGCATCGAGATCGGCGGTAGAAGCTGTCCCAATGTACCAAAACCTTCTTCGATCAGAACAGATGCGACCTGGCCCTCCAGAATACTCTCCGCCAGCGTTTGTCGAGCGCTTAAATCCGCTCGCAGTTGGTCACGTCGCGCCCGCAGGTCTGTCGATGCCGCTTCAGGGTCGGTCACAGTGGGATCGGTAAAAATCGCGCTGACCTGACTTTCGAGACTCTGTGTTTCAGCCAGATCAGCCATATAATCGCGCACATACTGGCTGCGGTCATCCTCGTTCATAAAAGGTTGAAGGCCAAATAATGTTTGACCAGCCTTCGTGATGAGCGCATTGACTTCCCAAGCGACATAATCAAATTGATAATCGCGTACCGTCAGCGCGACGGCATTCCATTGCAACCCTAGCGGCAGTGTCGAATACTGTAAGCCAAATAACAGCAGCATCAGCAGCAGAAAATAACCCAACAGCCGCCGAAAAAAACGCAAACTACGATAAAACACAGTCACTACACTATTTACTCCGCGTCATAAACATGCGCAGGGGCGACCCGCCGGGTCGCCCCTACAAATATCAATTTTATCGATAACAAGATGGTATTTCAAAGTTTTCCGCAGGACAGGTCTCAGACCTGCCCCTACAACCTCAAAAGCATGTCATTGATGGTTATTCGTATTTGAAACGCCGGACAGCGATTATGAAACACACCGCCGTAATTGCCAGCAGCACCAGCATCGGAGGGATGACATCCTGAACGCCGCCACCGTGAAAGATCACCGTCTGAAAGCCTTCCATCGCCCAGGCAATCGGCGATATATGCCCGACGACCTGCATCCATTGGGGCATGATTTCCAAAGGCCACCATGCACCACCCAACGGCGCTAAAGTGAGGATGACAAGGTTCAGGATGGCACCTGCTTGCTGATCGGTAGTGACAATCGTCGCGAGGAGCAGCGACATGGCAGTTGCGCAGAGCGTGAACACCACCATCACCAGCAGGATTGCCAACGGCGAATCGCCATAACGAACGCCCAGCATGAAGCCAAAGGCAAAAAGCACCGCGTACTGGATCATCCCCGTGACGAAACGCGCCAGCATCTTTCCGCCGATGACCTGCCCGCGCGAAACTGGCATCATGATGAGCCGTTGCAGCGTCCACTGTTTGCGCTCGGTGATGAGGATAATCGCGCCGACCAAAACGTTTGCCATCACATACATGGTCGCGATTCCCGGAATGGATTGGCTGAAGCCTGATGTTTGCTGACGTGCGCTTTCGCTGTATTGGACGGCGGGTGGCAGCGCCGTCCAGATGACCGTCGCGCGATCATAGATGGCTTTTTCGAACGCCGCTTGGTCAGCATCATCGGCAAATCTGAAGTCAGGGCCGGAATTTTCAAACACATTCACGCCAACATTCGCTGCAACAACCGCGCCACTGACACGCTGCACGACTGCCTGCACCGCACTTAAAACTGCGCTGGTCTGCCCCAACCCTTCTTCCGAGCGATAGATAATCGCAGTTGAATCGCCTGCCAATGCCTGCGTGCTGAATCCAGCAGGAATCTCGATAATCGCGCTGGTGATGCCGTCGGTCAGCCGCGTTTGCGCTTGTTCTTCCGTCAATTCGCTGCCATCAAGCCTGCACAGATCAGCATCCGCCGGACATAAAACCAGATTGCTATCGGTTGCGCGTAAATCGGTCAGAAATTGTGCTGCCAATTCGCCGCTGTCGTTATCGAAAATATCGATAAGTAACGGCACAGGGTCGCCCGCGCCGAAGCCGCCATTCGCAAGGCCGATGAAAAAGGCGATGGCAACTGGGATCGCGACGATTTGAACCCAGATACCCCGATCCGCAAACATCACGCGCAGATCATTTATGGCGATACTCAGTAATTTGATCATGAATAGCTCCTTAAATGTCCTGCCGACGGTTAAAGACCCATAAGCTGATTGCGAACAACAAGGTGCCGATCAGTGTCAGAAAGATAACATTCACTCCAATATCGCCATTGCCAGCCGCGAGCTTGCTAAAGGCTTCTGATCCCCAGCGGACAATCGAAAAATAGGTGATGAATTCAAAGCTGCCAAGCGCCTGCACCTGGAAAAACGCGCCGCCGAGCATACCCATCAGAATGCTGATAATGCTGCCGATGATGTTCGCCTGCTCAGCCGTTTTGCCCACTGCCGCTGTTATCATGCCCACGCCGGAGGCCGCCAGCGCAGTAGCCAGCAGCAGCACGATCAGCGCGATCCAGTTGGTACCCCATAAGAAGGTGAGCTGCCCTTCGATAAAACTGTTGATAATCGTAAAACCGATAAATAAGAAGACGAGCTGCACCAAAACGGTTGTGAACGTACCGACAAGCTTGCCCAACAAAATGACGACTCGCGGTGTTGGCGACACGATCATGCGCTGTAATGTCCAGTTGCGGCGATCTTCGAGGATGCTGGTTGCGCCACCATTGGCGGTGAACAGGGCGAAGAAAACCGCTTGCGCAGAGCCAATCGCGACCAGCACATTAAAATCGACTTGCTCTCCAGCGATGCTCTGCTGTTCAATTCTGATATTATTCATCACGCCCGTGAAGGCACAGGCAAAATTGGGCTGAAAATCGCTACCAGCAGTCGCGAACTGTAAGCCGAAAATGGGGTCTGCCTGCGCACGTGCGATCATAGTGTCAATCGTCGCCGCGACGGTGATCTGCCCGGTAAGAAGCCGATTGGTGATGCTTTCAACAATGCTGTGAATCACGCCCGGTGTAATAGTACGCCCGCTGTCACCATACACTTCGATGGGTGTCGGGTTGATTTCCTGATGTTCCTGCGAATAAGTCGTGCTTTGGGTAAAGTCAGCCGGAATAATGATTGCCGCTGCATAATCTCCTGCGTCAACCCCGGCGCGTGCTTCTGCCGGGTCATCCAGCAAAACGGCATCGGTGAGGTCAAAAAGCGATGTTTGGGCACCGCTGGTATCCGAAACCGTCACGTCGCAGGTTTGCTGTGACACCTCACCAGAGGTTTCAGCCGCACCAGGCACAAAAGCATTCACAAAAATTTGCCCGCTGTTCAGGCCGTCCGCGCCTTCATCGAGATTCACGATGGCAACAGGAATATTTTCTATGGTTGGGCTTCCGCCGCTGCCAAACGCTAGCGAAATGATCGTCGCCACGATCAACGGCGCAGCAAACATAATCGCTAGCAGGCTCGGCTGTGTAAAGGTCGAATAGAGTTCGCGGTAAGCGATTGTCCAGATTTTACGAAGATTTTCCATCGGCTTAATCCCTTAACGCGCGCCCGGTCATATGCAGGAAGACCGCTTCAAGATCAGGCTCACGCACCTCCACCGACATAATTTCCAGCGCGGCTTCGTTCGCGATCTGGATCAGGTGAGGCAGCGCTTTCCGCCCACGTTTGGCATAGACGATGACTTCGCCGCTGGTTTGATCGCCTGTTTCGCCGGGTGGTTCGAATGCCGCGCGTGTAACCCCCTGAATTTCTTTGGGGATGCGCTCAATCAGGCTTGTGTCGATGGTTTGTTCGCCAATTTTCAGCACCAGTTGATCTTCTTCGCCGACTTGCTGAATCAACTCGCCAACCGTACCCATCGCGATAATTTCGCCATGATCGATGATGCCGACACGATCACTCAATTCCTGCGATTCTTCCATCAGATGGGTGGTATAAAGCACAGTCATCTTATACTCATCACGCAATCGTAGAACGGTGTCGAGGATTCGCCGCCGATTTTGTGGGTCGATGCCGACGGTTGGCTCGTCCATATAAATCAACTGTGGCCTATGCAGCAGCCCGACGCCAATATTGACCCGGCGTTTCATGCCGCCGGAGAAAGTATCCACTTTGTCTTTCTGGCGATCCTTCAGGTCGATCAGATCGAGAACTTCGTCGATACGTTTGTTCAGCTCTGCGCCGCCCATGCCATACATGCGCCCGAAAAAGTTCAGATTCTGCCGCGCCGAAAGCGTCGGATAAAGCGCGATTTCCTGCGGCACAACGCCCATGAGCCGCTTGGCTTCCATCGGCTGCTTCGTAATTGAAAAGCCACCGATTCTGGCATCCCCGCTGGTCGGCGTGAGTAAGCCGCTAATCATCGAAATGGTCGTTGTCTTGCCAGCGCCGTTTGGCCCCAACAGACTGAAAATTTCGCCTTTTTGAATATCGAGGTTAACGCCTTTAACCGCCTGAACTTCGGTGCCGTCTTTTCGCTTAAAGTTTTTGACTAACCCGCGTGCTTCAACGAGTGTTTCCATAACAAATATGCCCCCAGATGTGGTATGAACTGCGACCAGTGTGGATACCCCGCCGCTACAATTCTAATACGCGATTCGCCAGGAAATGTTGCAAAGACGTAAAAATTGAAAACGTAATGAAACCCTATCAGCCGATAATTCATGACTGGGGAAAATACACGAGGACTATAAATAAAAACAGAGGCTGCGTAGCCTCTGTCAGTTAATCAATTTCAATATAGCGCTTCCAGGCATCCGGGCCGCTGCCAACAGCGATCACCAGATAGCTGGTACGGGGAGTCTTTGGCTCCCACAGCAGTTTCATTCCAGCCTCGTTGGGCAGGCGGCTGCCTTTGCGATGATTGCAGAAGGAGCAGGCACAGGCTGTATTTGTCCATTGATCTTTGCCACCACGTGACCGGGGCAAAATGTGATCGACGGTAAAATCGCTCTTAACCAGGACTTTGCCGCGTTCGGTGGTGCCGGGCTGCGCACTACAATAGATACAGATATAGTTATCGCGAACCAGCACACCCTTCCGGCTCCAGTGGGCGCGACGACGCGGAACGTTCATATAAGCGCGGAGTGCGATAACCGATGGAATAGGATATTTGTCGCGCACGGTGCGCAAAAAATTTCCACTTTGCTCTACGACAACAGCTTTCCCTGCCAAAATCAGATTGATCGCGCGAGGGACAGTGATGACCGACAGCGGTTCCCAGGTACTGCCGTTGAGTAGGAGAACATGGCTCTGCGACATGGGGAAACTCCTAAAAGAACTGACAACTCCTTATAGAACGGACTTATATTACACTATAGTTCGCAATAGAACAGATGTATATTGCACTATAGTTCACAGATGAGTATAGCGCAAATTTGCGTGTTTAGCTTTAACGTTCTGTGATGAAAAACGGCGGGAAACGGAGCCAACACCCTTTTTGCGCATCCCGCTTCTCGCCGATTAACCGATTTTGCAGATGGGCAAGGAATTTTATGCCTTGCTTGATTGATAAACACTGACCCTGCTGTTTCGAACCAGTTTGCCTAGTTAACAATAAATCTCGCCCAGGTTGCTTTCAGATTCCGGTCATGTCCTGTTGGGACTGACCGCGCTACTTCAACTGCTGATGAGCGCGGTCAGGTGGTGCTGCATATGGACTTGCGGTTTGGTCATTTTTTAGCACACGTCCATCCTTTCACGTCGGGTGCGACTCCGACACACGCTCTTACCTGACGTTTTCTATAAGACGTTCACCGGGGGCGTCAGGTTCCCGTTGCGGTGATGTCTGTGTTTCTGGTGGTACTTCCTGTACTTCCGGCTATTTGACCAGCCGTAAGCGTGAGGCCGTATTTTTAGGTGTAACTTTTTCGATCTCGGCGATGGTTTCTTCAGCGGTGTATACCAAATCGCGAAGCCAGCCAACCATTTCGTCGCGTGTCAGCGTCGTTACCACATGCACATCGCCATCGCTGGCTGCTGAGTGTAACTCATCCAATGCCTGATACAGCGTAGCAAGACGTGCATCGTTGTAAAGAAGCTGAAGTTGTGACTGGTGAGTCTGTGCCATTTTTCCACCTCAGTTGTTAAGGTCGTTCCAAGACAAATAAAAAGGGCGTGAGATTTAGATTTCAGTCTCACGCCCTTCGAGAAGGAACTGTTCAGGTCTAGCCTATCCTTGGTGGGGGATACGCCTTCCTCAAGTGAGACCAAAATATGACGCGGTTCGGGTTTTTACCGAACGCTGATAACCAACTACCTGTTAGTGCGGCACTATGACGCCGCAACGCAAAATAGAGGCCGAAGCGAGGCGCAATTTGGGCGCGTGATGGTGCTATTGGGTTTTTGACTCCAAGCATCCGTTGCAGACCCATTAAGCGCTCCTCTCCACAGCGGTATCGTCGAGCATCGCTAGGATACTCTCACCAGTAATGAACACGCGGCGCATACCATGTGGTTTACTCACTTTGAGGTAGCCATTCTTGATGAGTCGTTTCAGCGTACTAAGGCTAATGCCCAACGCTTCCGCGGCTTCCTGCCGAGAATAGATGGCTCCTGGTTCGATAAGCGATTTGACTTGATTAGACATGGAATACACCTTTCACAATCTGAGATAGATTAGCATAGTCCGGTAAAGGTGTCAAGGGGTGTAAATGATCGGCTAATGCTGTTAAAAGTTTTTGAAAGGTCAAAAAAGACAAATTGCTACACAAATTCGGACTATTTTGCGTCCACGGGGCGCGGAATTGAGGTTTTATGAACTGCTACGGTCTTGACAGGCGGCGCGAATCGGCGGCATAATGAGTCCGTCAAAAGCTGTGACGGAGACAGTTTGCGGATTCCGCGCCAACAGGGAGCCAGCAGGCCATAGATTGAGAGCCTCGGCAGGTGGCAACCGCGAAATTCACTCCAGAGCTGACAGGTGAACTCATCCTTTTTGGGATGATAGTAGTCTGCTCCGCATACCCGGCGTAACAGGGAAAATGAGGTGGGCTGTTTTTTTTACAGCCAACCAGGGTGGTACCGCGGGAGATCATAACACGCTCTCGTCCCTGATGTTATTGGGGCGAGAGCGTTTTTATTTGCACAAAATGATGGACGGTAAGGGTAAGGACTAGGGAGGAATAATGCTTAATCAACTCGAATCACAATACAGCGAGTCGCTTGCGGCACTGGAAAACGTAACCGACAGCGAATCGCTTCATGCCTGGGAGATCAAATATCTGGGCAAAAAAGGCAGCGTCACGCTGCTTTTACGCAGCACTGGACAGCTTCCTGCCGAGGAACGTGCCAATTTTGGTAAACGTGCTAACGAAGTCAAAAATCTGCTGTTCGAAGCCTATGCCGCGCGCGAAAAGCTGGTTGCCGAGCAGGAATTGGCACTCGATCTGGAAGAAGGTGCGCTCGATGTGACACTGCCGGGACGCGAACGCCCTGCTGGTGGCCTGCATCCCTCGACGCAAACACTGCGTCAGTACGCTGAAATCTGGGCGGAGATGGGCTTCCAGGTGTATCGCAGCCGCGATGTGGAAACCGACGAATATAACTTCCAACTGTTGAACTTCCCGCCGCATCACCCGGCGCGAGATATGCAGGACACATTCCATACCACCGAGCCGAACGTGATTCTGCGTACACAGACTTCGCCGGGGCAGATTCGCGCCATGCACGAACTCGGCGAAAACGGTACGCAGCCTATCCGCGTGATTCTGCCGGGGATGGTCTATCGCTACGAGCAAATCACGTCCCGCAGCGAAGTTCAGTTCAATCAGGTAGAAGGGTTGGCGATTGGTCATAACATCCGCATGAGTGATCTGAAAGGCACCGTCACCGAGTTCGCCAAACGGATGTACGGCGATAATGTGCGACTGCGCTTCCGAGCGTCCTACTTCCCATTCACCGAGCCGGGGATGGAAATTGATGTCGAGTGCTTCCTGTGTGGCGGCGAGGGCTGTCGCGTGTGCAAATATGCGGGCTGGCTGGAAATCGCGGGCAGCGGCATGGTGCATCCGAACGTGCTGCGCAACGGCGGCTACGACCCGACCATATGGAGTGGCTTCGCGTTCGGCATGGGGCCGGAGCGTGCGACCATGCTCAAGCACGGCATTCGCGATATTCGCTATTTCTGGGGCAACGATCTGCGCTTCCTGGAACAGTTCTGACGTTGGGCGAATGTATTTTATCGCGGGCGTAACAGCCGTGCGCCCCTACAAACACATATTGAATTGGAATTAAAAGCTAACAGCTAATGGCTAACAGCTAGAAGCTAAACGGAGAGAACACCATGCAAGTACCCGTATCCTGGTTGAAAGATTATGTAGACATTGACATCCCGATTGAACTGCTGGCTGAACGGCTGACACTGGCTGGGCTGGAAGTCGGGAGCATTCATTATATTGGCGTACCGCAGGGTCACGTCGAAGGCATCCGCTGGCCGACCTCGAATCATCTGGTCTGGGATCGCGAAAAGTTGCTCCTCGGTGCGGTGCGCGAAGTGAAAAGCCACCCCAACGCCGATAAACTCGTCCTGGCGATGGTCGATTATGGCGGTGCTGACCTCGAACAATGCGTGACAGGTGCGCCAAATCTGTTCGAATATAAGGACAAAGGGGCGCTCAACCCGCCGCTGTGGGCAGTTTTCGCCGCTGAGGGCGCGGAAGTCTGGGACGGCCACAGTGACGAACCCAAGCGCATGATTCTGAAAGAGAAAGCCCTGCGCGGCATCCCGAATCGCAGTATGGTCTGCTCGGAAAAAGAACTCGGCATGTCCGAAGACCACGAAGGGATCATTTTGCTGGAGGAGCAGCCTGGCCTGCGCCCTGGGATGCCGATTCAGGACGTGTTGGGCGACATTATCCTCGAAGTCGAGCTGACACCCAATCTGGCTCGCTGCTACAGCATCATCGGCGTGGCGCGTGAAGTGGCGGCGCTGCTGGATAAGCCGATGTGTTATCCTTCTTATGAGTTCGTGGCGGAGGGTGCGCCAATCGCTGGACAGGTTCAGATTGATATTCGCGAACCGGATTTGAATCCACGTTTCACCCTGTCGCTGATTCGCGATGTGACGATCAAGCCCTCGCCGCAGTGGTTGCAGCGCCGTCTGAAATTGGTCGGACAGCGCCCGATCAACAATATCGTGGACATCACCAATTACATCACGTTCGAGATCGGCCAACCGCTGCACGCTTTCGATTACGACAAGTTGGCGGCACGGGCGGCGGGCAAAATGCCAACGATCATCACGCGGCTGGCGACGGCAGGCGAGACACTGGAAACACTCGATGAAGTTAAGCGCACACTCGAACCGCATAATATTCTGGTGTGTGATACGGCTGGCGTGTTAAGTTTCGGCGGGCTGATCGGCGGCGCGGAAACGGAAATTTCGCCGGAGACGAAAAATGTGCTGCTGGAAGGCGCAAACTGGAATTTCATCAATATCCGCCGCACGATGCAGTCGCAAAAAATTCAAACGGATGCCGGGGCGCGTTTCAGCCGGGGTGTTCATCCCAGTCAGGCTATTCTGGGCGTTCAGCGCGGCATCGAATTGATGCGCCAGACCAGCGGCGGAATTATCGCTAAGGGTATGATTGACACGTATCCGAAGCAGCAGCCAACGGTAAAAGTTGATCTGGCGATTAGCGAAATCGAGCGACTCCTGGGGATGGGTTTCACGGCAGATGAAGCCGCGAAATTCCTGCGCCGTCTGGAATTTGATGTCAAAGCTGAGGGCGAGACGCTGCATGTCACCACGCCGGATTATCGCCTGGACATCACGGGGGACGATCCTGTGACCGGGCAGGCTGATCTGATCGAGGAAATCGCGCGTATCTATGGTTACGATAACATCCCGGACACGATCATCGCCGATGCAATGCCGCCGCAGTGGGCGAATATTCCGCTGGAACGCGAAGAACGCACCCGCGATATTCTGGTGGCCATAGGGCTGCGTGAAACGATCAGCTATCGCCTGACCTCGCCAGAACGTGAAGCACTGCTCATTCCGTCCGGCATGGAAGCGCCAAAAAATGGTGGTTATGTCGAATTGGCGAATCCGATATCTGCCGATAAAACCGCGATGCGTCATACGCTGCTCATCAGTATGCTCGAAAATGCATTCAATAATCAGCGCTATAACGCCCGCCAGCAAATTTTTGAGATCGGCAATGTGTATTTCAAGCGCGAAGGCCAACTGCTGCCAGACGAGCCGCGCCGTCTGGGAATTCTGATGACCGGGCCGCGCCGCACGTCGAACTGGCTAAAGGACGATGCGGGCGGCAACGTCGATTTCTATGACCTGAAAGGCGTTGTCGAAGAACTGCTCGTCGGTTTGCATCTGAGTGATGTGAGCTATGCCCGTGCCAGCCACCCCAGTTTCCATCCGGGGCGTTCGGCACAGTTAAGTGTGGGCAAAACGGAAATCGGCACATTGGGTGAACTTCATCCCATCGTTGCCAGGACATTCGACCTCACCGCCGCACCGATTCTCGTGGCTGAACTGGATTTGGATGCCCTGCTCGATCTGGTACAGGATAGGCATGAGGTCAAACCGCTGCCGATTACACCGCCCGTTTTGCAGGATATTGCAATCGTGGTCAACGAGGAAACGCCAGCGGCAGCTGTCGAAGCCGTGATCGTCCAGGCAGGCGGCGATCTGCTCAAAGGTGTGAGTCTATTCGATGTCTACCGGGGCGATCCGATCCCGACAGGCCAGAAAAGCCTCGCGTATAATCTGGTTTACCAGACCGACGAGCGCACGTTGAAAGACGAAGAAGTCGCGCGAGTCCACAAGCGCATCGTCAAGGCTGTCGAGCGCGAACTGGGCGCGAAGCTGAGAGCGTAAAACGGAAAGTACAATTTGACGCAAGGGCGCAGAGAACGCAAGGAAATGCAAAGAGAAAATTTTCTGCGTCTTTGCCTCTCTGCGTCCCTGCGTTAAGTTCTTAAATGTATTTTTGGAGTTTGTTTTATGACCGCTGATTCCCTTACCCTCGCGATTGATGTTGGCTCGTCATCCGTCCGTGCCATGATTTTTGATGCTCAGGGCGACGCGCTGGACGGTGTATTCGTCCAGAAACAATACACGACGGACACCACGCCCGATGGTGGTGCGACTATTGACGCGCAGACGATGTGCGATCTCATTTTCGAGTGTATTGATGAGGCGCTCTCACAAGCGGGCGTGAACGCCGAACGCATCGAACGGGTGGCGATGGATACGCTGGTCGGCAATCTGATGGGCATGGACGCGAACGGCAAGCCGACCACGCCCATTTATACGTGGGCAGATACACGTGGTGGTGATGTAGGCGAACAGCTTAAAACGGAGCTTGATGCGGTCAATTACACCTGGCGCACGGGCAGTCGGATTCATACCAGCTATTGGCCTGTGCGCTTGCTGTGGCTGCGTGAAAATGAGCCGGATTCATTTGGGCAAACAAAATTCTGGCTTTCGCTCGGCGAATATGCGCTCTATCGTATTTTTGGCGAACGGCGGATCAGCCTGAGTACCGCGTCGTGGAGTGGCCTTCTGAATCGCCATGAACTGGAATGGGATGCTAAAACGCTCAAAATGCTGCCTGTCGAAATCGAGCAGCTATCGACTCTCTCTGGCGATGCGTTTCAGGGTTTGAGCGAAAAATGGGCATCGCGCTGGCCTGCGCTGAAAAATGCACAGTGGTTTCCCTCGATTGGCGATGGTGTCGCCTCGAATCTTGGCGCAGGCTGCTGCACACCGGATCGCGTGGCGATTTCTGTCGGCACCAGCGGCGCGATGCGCGTGGTCGTGCAGGGGACACCCGTCGATACACCGGACGGCTTGTTCGTCTATCGCGTCGATTCGAATCGCTCGTTGGTCGGCGGGGCGTTGAGCAACGCGGGCAATCTCTACGGCTGGCTGACGGGGATTCTCAAAACGGACGAGAATTTGCAAGCCGCCGTTGGCGAGATCGCGCCAGATAGTCATGGGCTGACGATTCTGCCGTTTCTGGCAGGCGAACGCGCTCCCGGCTGGAATGACCGCGCACAAGCCGTGTTTATGGGCATGACGTTTGACACCAAACAGGAAGATTTGATTCGCGCGGCCTTAGAATCCGTTTCCTATCGTTTTTATCAGGTCGCAAAGCGCTTAAAGCCGCTGCTTCCCAAAGATGTCGTTTATGTCGCCAGCGGTGCGCCCGTATTGAATTCGCCTGTGTGGATGCAGATTTTAGCGGACGTGCTGGGTGCGCCTGTTTACGCCAATGGTTATACGGAGGCGACGATTCGCGGGGCAGCATTTTTAGCGATGGGCATTGATCCCACGCCAGAATTGGGGGTTGGCTACGAACCCAATATGGACAATCATAAAATCTATCAGGCGGCGGTGGAACGACAGCAAGCACTCTACAAAAAACTGCTGTAGATCACGACGTTTTCAGCATATCCTCGACTGAAAAGCGCTGTTTGAACGTGAATGCCTGTGGTGTAGGGCCATTTTTCCGCAAAAGCTCAAGTTTTATTTTTGCCTCGTCTACCGTTGGGATATGCCCGGCGGGAATCCACCACATCACCGTTGCCGATTGCTCCATCAGTTCAAACCACTCTTTGCGGCGGCGGAAAACCTGCGCGTGGTCGCTTTTATAAACATACTGGTATAAATCGTCAACCGATTTCCACACCGACATATTCACGAGCATATACTCTTCATCGAACGCCCGAATCGACGTGGCATCGCCGGATTCACTCTGTAACCGCCAGATAAAGCCGGGTGCGCTGTCGGCGATGGCGTTCACAGGCTCCAGCCATGCGACAAAATCCGCCATGATCGGGCTTTCCAGCGGCGCACGCATCAGCGCAATGTTGAGTTGGGCAATATGGTACATTTTTTTATTCCTCCTGATGCGATTCTATATTTTTTCGGCTGACAGCACAATTTGAAAAGGATAGTAGTCGATATAGTAGACGCGATAGCTTGCGCCCTGTTCAAAAAACTCAATCGAGCGTGCGTTGCCGAAGCGAAATAATTTGCCGATCATGCCACGCTTGATTCGCAGTTCATAGCGCATGTAGCGTGTTGTTGGTCGTGCGGAAGCGACTTTCATCAGCACGTGCGCGGTACCCTCGGCGACACGGATGCGCCGCGCACGAGCATCCCGACCAATCCACCAGGAATAAATGAAACTGACAGCCAGAATAAACAGGAACAAAAGCGTGATGAACAGAAATAGAATGCCCTGCTTCTGAAAAAACGCTGCCAGATTCTCGTTCTGGTTATTGAATTCGACGATGAGGCCGATCACCATCAATACCCCAAAGAATATCAGCACCCAGATGGCTGTTCGCCGCGAGTCGCGCTGCCGGGTCTGGACGATGCTTGCGATAAGCTGCTCCTGCTCCGGTGTCAAATTACCCAGACGATTCGCAGCCAGGTCGTTTGGCGTGAAGGTGAAGTCCGGGACATAAAGTGAGGTGTAACTAGTATGGATATTTCCCACTTATGACTTGCTTTGCATGACTTTCTCGTATACGGCGAGTGTTTCTTTGGCGGTTTTGCGCCAGCTAAATTTGGTCGCTTGCGCTAAACCTTCGTTAATCTGCTGTTGGCGCAGCGGCTCTTGCAGTAAAAGCGCGATAATCGCTCCGGCCATTTTTCGTGCGTTCCCGGATTCGATCAAAAATGCGCCGCTTCCTGCGATTTCTGGTATCGACGAATTTTCATTGGCGACAACGGGAGTCCCGCTTGCCATCGCCTCAACAACGGGCAGGCCAAATCCTTCGTAGCTGCTGGGGAAGACGAACACCCGCGCCAGTCGATAGATGGAGGGCTTATCGGCCTCGTCTACATAGCCAATCCAGTGAATATCATCGGTAATTTCCAGGTCGGCAGCATATTTGCGCATATCGGGGAACATCGGCGTTCCCCATTTCGGCTCTTTACCCGCCAGCACTAGCGGTGTGTTATCGCCTTCTGCTTGCAGAACATAGGTGTAGGCCAGTAAAAGCTGATTAAACTGTTTGCGCACATCGAATCCGCCAATCCCTAGAATAAATTGGTCGGGCAGATTGTACTTTTTGCGTACAGCCTCGTCGCGCTCCGCGCCCATACGTGGGTGGAACGACTCGTCCGGTGCGAGATAGGTGGTGGTGATCGACTCGGCGGGAATATCGAGATGCTCGACAATATCGGCTTTCGAGGCATCGCTTAACGTGAGGATATGCGCCGAGCCACGTGCCGCCGTGCTGACCAGCGAGGTGTATAAACGTGCTTTAAAGCCTTGCGAATACTCCGGCATGACCAGTGGAATCACATCCAGAACGGATGTCACCAGCGGCGCGGGGGATGACAGCGGCGGCCCCCAATAGGGAACATGGGCAATATCCGCGCTGACACGCCCGACCATCTGAGGGAAAATTTGCTGCTCAAACCAGACCTTGCCGATGTCGCCGCTTGAGCCTTTGGTGGGGACAACGCTCACGTTATCCGGCAAATCATCTACTGAGGAAATGCGGGCTGGCAGAATCAGAGACATCTGCAAATCGGGCGCGACTTTGCGTAAATTGTGCAGTAGACGGCGCAAATATTGGCCGCTGCCTGTGTGAGGCTGATCCCAAAACCAGCCGTTGAATGCAATGTGCATGGGAACCCTTTAGCTTGTCAGCCAGTCAGCTTATCAGCCAGTCAGCAAAAGCTGAAATGCTGAGACGCTGACCCGCTAAATCGCTGATATGCTATGAACAACGATCACATAACCCGTAGAATTCTAGCAGATGCCCCGTCAGACGTACATTCAATTGGCGTTCCAATTCCGTCTCAAGCTGACCGAGATGGCAGTCTTCAAATTCGATCACGCGGTTGCAATTGGTGCAGATAATGTGATGGTGATGACCGCCGGGAAGCATGACGTAAGTCGGGGTGGTGCTGCTGTCGATATACGTCGGGCGAATGATCGACAGGCGTGTGAACAAATCCAGCGCCCGAAAGACGCTTGCCCGTCCAATTTCCGAGTCGATTTTATCCACCTCGTCCAGCACTTGTGTCGAGGTCATATGACCGCCGTGTGATTCCAGGACATTCAGCACGGTCAGTCGTGCGTTCGTCAATTTATAGCCCGTGTCGCGCAAACGCTGTGCGCGTGGGCTGAGTTCTTCAGACATACAATAAATCCTTGACAGTTTTTGCTCGTTAATCCTTGACAATCCTCACTCATTGAGATAATGTATCATTTTTTAATGAGACATTGTATCATTTCGTTGTAGTTCTGATGAGGGAATAAAAATGAACAGAAAAAACACCAGACATTCATTATCCGCTTTTTATGCACTCAACATCTTTATTCTACTCTCTTTTTTGCTCATTATTCCAGCTAATGCACATGCCCAGGCTGAAACCCTCAAAGTCGTCGCCACCACGACGATGATTGCTGATGTCGCGCAAAATGTCGGCGGCGATCTGGTGGATGTGGTCGCCTTGATCCCCGCAGATTCAGATGTTCATGCTTACCAGCCGACACCAACTGATACGGCGTTAGTCGCGCAGGCCGATATTGTATTGGTCAATGGCGCGGGACTGGAAAGTTTTCTCAGCGGCTTGATGGAAAATGCCGCGACTAAAGAACCAGTGGTCGTCTCCAAGGGGATTGAAATTCTGGCTTTTGGCGAACACGAGCATGAGAGCGAAACGGAAGATGCTCACAGCGAAGATGAGCATGTCGGTGTATTAGGTGTAGATGCCGAATGTGAGGGACACGAAGAGGAAGTTCACGAAGAAGGCGTAGGCGACCACGAACACGGTAGCTGTGATCCTCATGTCTGGACTGACCCGAAAAATGTGATGATCTGGGCAGATAATATTGCCGAAACTTTTGCCGCTGCCGATCCCGCCAACGCAGAAACTTATCGCGCCAATGCCGCTGCTTATATCGAGCAGTTGACGGCACTGGACACCGAAGTTACCGATATTCTCTCGGTTATCCCGGATGACAGGCGGATTCTCGTCACCAATCACGAATTTTTCGGCTATTTCGCACACGCCTATGGTTTTGAAGTGGTTGGCACGGTGATTTCTGGCGGCAGCACGTTGGCTGAACCCGATCCCCAGCAACTTGCTGATCTGGTAACGTTGGTTAAGTCGGAAAATGTCCCCGCGATTTTTGTTGAGGTTTCCGCCAATGACCGTTTAGCCGAGGTGATCGCGAGTGAAACAGGCATTGATGTTGTGACCGCCATTTACAGCGATTCTCTCAGCGCCGCCGATGGCCCGGCATCGACCTACCTGGATTATCTGCGCTATAATGCTCAGATTATTGCCGAGGCGTTGAGTTAATCATCAGAGGGGCGATGGCTGAGACGCTTGAAACTTATATGGATGCTGATGGTCGCATAACCGAATGGCCGGGCAAGAAAAAAAACGATGTCAAAAAGCTGATTCTGGATTATATGGCATCGAAATTTGAGCCAGGTGTGGAATATACCGAGCGCGAAGTCAACGACATCCTCAAGCGTTACCATACCTTCGAGGATTGGGCGCTGCTGCGTCGCGAACTTTTTGAACAGGGCTATATGAATCGGACGAAAAGCGGCTCGGCCTACTGGCTGACACCTAATACGAAGCTCATTTGATGGGTTTTACCAGAGTAATTTGAATTATGGCAGCAATAACTACCAACGGACGATACGAACACTCGATACTTTCGCTTATTGAAGAACCGATTCTGACCGTTCGCAACCTGACCGTCATCTATAACGACGAGCCTGCGCTGGATGCGGTCAATTTTGAGATCAACGCGGGCGAACGGGTCGCGATTATTGGCCCAAATGGGGCGGGAAAATCAACACTCATCAAAGCGGTGATGGGGCTGCTGCAACCACGCTCTGGTCAGATCGTGATTAAAGGCGGCAGAGAACAGCGAATCGGTTACGTACCACAGTATGAGGCCGTCAACTGGGATTTCCCGGTGACAGTGCGTGATGTGGTGATGATGGGACGTGCGCGTCAGATCGGCTGGTTTCGCTGGCCTGGACGCGAACACTGGACAGCAGTCGAGGCGGCGTTGGAGCGCGTGGGTATGGCTGAATTTTCCAAAAAACAGATCGGCGAACTCAGCGGTGGGCAGCGGCGGCGTGTTTTCATCGCTCGTGCACTGGCGCAGCAGGCCGAAATGTTGATTCTGGATGAGCCGTTCAGCGGTGTAGACTCCAGCGCGCAGGCCAGTATGATGGAAATACTCGATTCGCTGAATAACGACGGCCTGACGATTATCCTCAGCACCCACGATCTGAATCTGGCTTTCCAGCGTTTCGATAAGGTCATGGCGCTCAAACGCCGCATGATCGCCTATGGGCAGCCCTCGGAAATTTATACGCCGGACATATTGTCGCAACTTTACGGTGGGAAATTGGCAACCTGGGCGGAAGGTCAGCAGATCACAGTGTTTGTGGACGACCATGACTGCCACGATCATGGGAGCCATTGACAGATAACCACGACAAGCTGGATGATGACTGTCATTGCAGCGCAAAAAGGCAAAATGAACGCAATTGACGCGAGTGGGGTATAATAAACGTTATCATCCCATGAATGAGCGCATTATGGCGGAGCAAACGACCAGCACCTCAAATATGATCCGTTTATGGCAGCAGCATACGCCATCGTTAGATCGTCGTTTGCCAGGTTGGGCGCGGCGTTCTGACCCGATTGTCCGGCGGCATCTGGGGATTTACTGGAAAATGCTGCCGCTCGAAATTGATATTTTGCTGCGCATCTATCTGGTTCAGGTGGGCTTCATTCTGGTTTCGATGGTATTCCCAATTCTCCTGCCACTTGTTTTTACGCTTTTACCCGTCTCGCTGACCATGCTCCCTTTTGTTTTTATCGCCTATGGGCGCACGCTCATCTGCGTCGGTAATTTTGCCACGCGCATGATCGTTGACGAGAAAAATCACAACACGCTTGCTCTGCTCATGACCACGCCGCTGACTCTGCGGCATATTCTTTATAGTAAATCGGCGGCAAGTGTCTGGCGGCAAATTGAGGACTTGAGTCTGATTATTATGGCGAGCGCACTCTTGAGTCTGCCATTTATCGGGTTGCAATATGCGTCCTATTGGTCGTTTGATGATTTTACGATTCTTTCGCGCTTGTCCTTGGTTTTGGGATTGGGCGCGTCTCTTATCCGGCTGATTATCGAGCCGTTCATGGTCGCGGCGCTGGCAATGGTGGTTGGTGCTGGCGTACCGTCGCGTGTTTATGCCTCCATTTCGCTGGGCGTTACTTGTGCTTTCTATTTCCTGTTCATCAACTTGCCTCGTTTGTTGCCGCTTTCGGCAGAAATGCGCGTCTTCGTCGAGTTCGTGCTGCCCGTCGTCATGCCGCTGGTCATCACCTGGGGCGCGTTCCGGCTGGCCGATGCCATTCTGCGCCGCGACTGAAACATTTTTTACAGAATTTTAGTGAATCCGCGCCCATAAGCCGCCTATAATAAATATTAGAATATCGGGAGTAGTTTATGCAGCGTTTTCGTGAACCGATGAATGGCTTCACGCATTTGGTTGGCGTGTTTTTGGGGATTATCGGCTTAGTCTGGCTCGTCAGTGAAACGCGCGATTATCCCGAAAAAATGATTTCGATGGTGGTTTACGGTGTGAGCATTATTTTGCTGTATGCTGCCAGCACCACATTTCATCTGGTGAAAGGTTCTGAGCAAACCGTTTTGCGCTTGCGCCGCATCGACCACGCCGCGATTTATGTCATGATCGCCGGAACTTACACGCCGATTGTTTATAACGTTCTAAGTGGCAATTGGCGTTGGGTTATTTTGGGCGTTGTGTGGGCGCTGGCGATAACGGGCGTGGTTTACAAGCTGCTGTTTTTGCACGGAGATCGGAATCACCTCTCGACTCTGTTGTATGTTGGTATGGGCTGGATGGGTATTCTTATTTTTCCATTGGCACTGCCTCAGATACAGTCTGGCGCACTCTGGCTGATTTTGATTGGCGGCGTAGTGTATACGATAGGCGCTGTTGTCTTTACGCTGCAAAAACCCAATTTACACCGGAATTTTGGTCATCATGAACTCTGGCATTTGTTCGTGCTGGCGGGGAGTGTCTTGCATTTTGCCGCAGTTTTGCGTTACATTGCATAGCTGGTACGGCATGAATATCATATTGGTAAGGTATGAATATGATACGCTGTCTAAATAACATAAACTAAAAGTGGTTAAGAGGAATCATGCAAGAATTGATTGTACTGACGGACGACAGTCTCGACAAATTACTTCTCAGCGATAAACCAGCCCTGATTCTGTTTACCAGCGGCGATGGCATACGCGGTGATTTTTCAACTGCTTTTAAGAAAGCTGTCGCTGAACAGCAAGGCATTGTCATCGCTCAGATCGACCCCACCCGCAATCCGAAGGCCGCCGCGCGTTTTGGTGTGGGCGATAAGCCTGTGCTGGTCGGTTGGTACTGTGGCGAGGAAGTTGTCCGGCGTAATAAACCCTGGGGAACTGATTTACCGTTAGCGATTGAAATGATGGAAAACAGGGTACAAACGATGAATCCCGATGTTGCTGAAGAGAAAAAAGAAGAACCCGCTAAACAGGTTGTCGTCGATACCAAGCCTGTTGCGGTGACAGATGCGACTTTCCAGGCGGAAGTGATAGATTATCACCTGCCTGTGCTGGTCGATTTCTGGGCGCCCTGGTGCGGGCCATGTCGGTCAGTCGCGCCCGTTTTGGAAAAGCTGGCAGCCGAATTTGCCGGGCAGATTCGTATCGCCAAAGTGAACACCGATGAAAATCAGGGATTGTCGCAGAATTTCCAGATTATGAGCATCCCGACGATTATGCTCATCAAAGAGAAGACGATTGTCTTCAGCCAGCCCGGTGCGCTGCCGGAGTCGGCCTTCCGCGATCTCATCAAGCAGTTGATCGCGCTCAAGTTGCCGCCGAAAGATCAGCAAAAACAGCCTGAAGCCAAGTAAAACAATCGCATCGACGACATGCCTCACTCTCTGGGTGAGGCTTTTTTTTGCCAATTGTCTCTGTAAAATATGATTTTGGGGACGCAAAGACCGGGGATCGTAAAATGAGTAAAAAACATCTGATTCTGTTCGATATTGACGGCACGCTGCTGTGGACACGCGGTTCTGGCCGGGTGACAACGCAAGCGGCGATGATGGACGTTTTCGGAACGTGTGGCGCACTGGAAACGCATAATTTCGGTGGCAAAACGGATTGGCTGACGCTGGTCGAACTATTAACGGAATATTCGTCAGAGGATATTGGGCGGCATATGCCCGCTTATGAGCAGGCGATGGCGCTTCATATGGCGCGTGTTATCACCGAATATACGACAGAGCCTTGCCCCGGTGCGCTGGATGTCGTCCATGCGCTGCGGGCGCGTGATGATGTCTTGCTGGGGATCGTGACGGGCAACGTTTCGCTGACCGTACCGATCAAGCTGCGTGCGGCGGGTTTTGACCCGGACTGGTTTCCGGTAGGCGCGTATGGCAGCGAGGCGATGGATCGCGATCATTTGCCCGCGATTGCGCTCGCACGGGCGATCAAACATTTCGGTCAACCGATCACGCCAGAGCAGGTGACGGTGATAGGGGATACGCCAGCGGACATTTCCTGTGCGCGGGCATTAGGGGCGCGTGCCGTTGCTGTAAAGACCGGATTCAGCAAACATGAAGAACTGGTTGCCGCCAAGCCAGATATTTTGCTGGACGATTTGACGGGATTGATGAAGGTATTGGGATATTAGCTGGTGATCGCTTCTGTATCTGCCTACTGTTTTGCGAGAGTCTGACTCGGCAGCAGCGGCTTGCCTGTCACGATGTCGATTCCCAGCGCAAACGCCAATTCGTCGGCCTGCATCCCGATTTGTTTGGACACAATCATGATAATTTCGCGTACCAGCTTGGGTGGCACTTCCTCGTCATCCAGCAGGTGACTCAATTTGATCTGGCAGGCTTCCTCAGCAATCGCCGTATAGTGCAGGCCGATGCGGTGCATATGATCGCGCGGGTTGTCACCGGACTTGATGCCCAGGTCGGAGCGCAACTTCGCTGTGTCGCGATGATGAACGCCACGATAGAAATCGTTGGTGAGTAGACCGTAATTCGCTCGACTACCGAGTAATTCTTTAATCATAAATGTAAATTCGAGGCGGGTAACAATTCCAAATTCGCGTGTGGCAATCCAGCCATCATCGCGCCCCATCGCTTTGTACATGGCGATTCGGCGCTCGCGGCGTTTCCGGCGGGTTTCTTCGGTATCGTCTTTTTCTTCGATAATGATGCGTTCTTCATAGCCTTCGGGGTCGCGGGTTTCATCCAGACGTTCCGCGCCGACACTGGCAAGCCAATCTTTAATTTCATTTGTTTTCGCACCAGGAATTTCTTGAACAATGCGTAATATTTGCTCGGATGTGCCAGAATCAGTCGCATATTTCTTGCCATCTGCACCCGGCATCTTCAGTTGGTAAGGATCACTTACCACCTCATTGCCTGCTGCTTTCAATTCCGACTTGAGATTCTTCCAATACTTTCTTGCCTTATCATAATCGCGACCTGTTGCCCATGACACAACATCTACGATGCTAAAATACCATTCTTCGTTATGCCAAACCTTTCGGATTTCACGGCCATCACCTGTAAAACCTAAACCCAGTTGAGATTGGTCACTCATGAGGATGCCTTTCTGTATTACCTATTTTAGGTAATATAACCTAATAAAGGAAAGGAGTCAAGCACACCAGTTCGATTGACTAATCGACTATAATAGAATTAGAACAAGGAGAAAAGTGTGCAAGATCGAAGACGAACCCACGATGTACCTACAAAGGCCACTATCAAAATTGATATGGAAGTTCACGCTTGGCTGTCGTTATTGGCGGAGAAATACGACACGACGCTATCAGGCGTTATCTATAAGTTAGTCACAGAACATGAGCCAGAAATTGTTCAGTTGCAGAGTAAAATCGAGGCTTTGAAGCAAGCGCATTTGAATGAGAATAGCTAGATTATTTTGCTCAACTGTAAACCGCCCAATTTACAGTTACGATCAATGGAAATTTCGGATGCGTAAATCTGCTGCCAAATTGACTCTAATGGACACGATTGGTTTCACAGAGGAAGATTTAGAAGCCAATCGAAACGAGTATATAACGAAAAAACAGCGTATGCGTTTAGATCGTGAACGGAATGCCTGGAAGTCCCTTATGACCTTAGCGATCTTAGCTTGTCCCATAGGGATCGTAATAGCGATTTGGGATGGCATTCGTATCCATGATACCGTTGCAAGTCGAATAGGGATTATTGGACTCATCAATATTATAACAACAGGAATAGCAATTTATACCTGGCTAAATAAGAGAAGGTTTAATGCTGATTTGTATAAGGGTGAGGTTAGCGTAACATCAGGTCACATTAAACTCTATTCTCAGTTGAAGAAAGATGGCTGGCACTATTCAATAAAAACCCAAGATGTGTATTTCCCCAATATCTCCTATTCTGTGTTTCAGGCATTTGAAGAAGATGGTTACTATTTTGTTTACTACGCTCCCCACTCCAAAATGATCTTTTCTGCTGAACGCTTCTGACATTTGCCCAACCACTTAATCTTGAGTTTAGAACGGTAGGCCAATCGTTGACCGAGCGCGATTTTTTCTCTCCGCCTTCCTAAGCTACAATACATATATCGTTTTAGCGCCGTCCGCACCGGGGAAAACTCATGCGCAGGCTCATCATTTTTTTCATCGTGTTCGCTTTGTCCTGCTCTGCCGCCGCGCAGGAAGTTGGGGCAGATTACGCCATCAGCAATATCCGCCTGCCACGTTTCGCGCCGGATAACAGTGAAGTGTTTATCGAGTTCGACATCGTAAATTTCGCAGGTGCGGCTACCGTCCCGGCGACTATTCTGTTGGTGAACGTCAACAGCGGTCAGGAACTCGCCCGCGAAACGCTTCCACCGCTTGAACCCCAGAGCAGCACCAGCATTACGCTCTCGTTCCCAACGAATCTGCTTGCCGCAGGTGTTCCCGAATCGCTGCGCATTTCTGTGGGCATTGATGAAGTCGAGCCAGAAACCAGCGCGACCATTGCCAATAATCAGGCGCGAGTCACGGTGACGCTTCCCGGCGCAGGAACGAGTGTGCCTACCGATCCAGAATCCACGCCCGAAGCAACAGCCGATTCATCACCTGAAGCATCTGATGAAGGTACGTCGATTTTGGGCTTTCAGATCGACACATCTGATCCAGCAACACTGGCGATATTGGCGGCAGGTATCGGCGCGGCGCTTATTTTGCTGTTGATTATTATCGTGATTTTGCGATTGCTGTTTCAGCGTGCGCCGGAGTTTGGCGCATGGCAGCCACCTTATGCCAATGTCCCCTGGCTCGACCCGAACACCACGCAGGGGCGGCGGCAGAGCTGGCAGCAGTACGCACAGAATGATTTTCCGCCCTTTACCCCACCTGTTACAGAAGGCGCGACCCACGTTCGTAAATTGTTGACCGGGCTGGATGGCGAAAAACTCGGCAACTGGCGCATCATGGGACTGCGAATCAGCCAGTATGACCAGTATGGGCGTGTTTCCCGCAGCCAGGTCATCATCTCGAAACGACAGGCGCGTCGCGTTGATGGCATTGCCAAACGCGCTCAAAAATTGAATGCTGAACAATTGGCTCGTAAACTGCGCCCCACTGCTCGCGCTTTCGCGAATCAACTCCGCAAAAAAATCAGCACCCGCAGCGGTATGCTGCCATTAGCGCTCGATGTTCGCTTTCAGGGCATTCATGGCGAGGTACATATTTTCTTCGAGCTTTATGTGACCCAGATGGGACACTGGCGGCAGGTTGATCGCTGGGAGCCGGAGATGACGGTAACGGATAAGATCATTCGAGAAAGTTTCACCTACACACTTTTCGGCCAGCGTCCCGGCGAATCGATGAAAGATTTTTCGCTTCGTTTGCAGGACGATCTGGTCAATATACTGGTTGAGATGATCCGGCGATTTGAGGATACGACTCAGGCCACGCCGGGTAGGGGTATAGACCGCGTGGACATCTAAATAAAAGGCCGGACTTTCGCCTGATTTTACTACTTGCTATGCCCAACCTGATCGTTTTCCAGAAATAAAAAGGCCGGACTCTCGCCCGGCCTTCGTGCTTATTTTGCCTGAATTACGAATCTGAAGGCAGCAGCACTTTGTTAATGATATGAATGACGCCGTTGGATGCTTCGATATTGGTGCGAACGACATTCGTATCACCGTTCAGAACTGCTCCCAGAGAGCCTGTAGAAACCGCGATGTCCGTACCCTCAAGTGTCGTGGCTGATTCCATCTCCAGGAGTTGATCGGCCATTACTTTGCCGCTCAAAACATGATAGGTGAGAATGGAGGTCAGCAGTTCGGTATTTCCCAGCACGTCTTCAGCCGACATGCCGAGATCGCTCAGAGCTGCTTCAAATGCGCCATCGCTGGGTGCGAACAGGGTGAAAGGCCCGCCTGTTTGCAGCGTGGAGGTCAAACCAGCCGCATCAATCGCTGCCAGCAGAGTCGTGAAGCGACCATCCGCCGCTAACACATCGACAATGCTGTCCGGTAGTTCGTGCGCTTGCACGATGACTTGCGGGGCATCGATGGTGCCAATCGCAGCGATGAGATAATCAGTGTTACCGAGAATTTCAGTTCCGGGCAGGTCTGCGATCACATCGGTGGCATTCCCAGTCGAGGTCACTTGCAGATTATATGCGCCTGCGGGAACCTCGTCTGTCCATATACCATCGTTGCTGCCCATCGCGCCGGGGAATGAGAGAACACTCACGAGTGGTTCACCATTCGCAAATACATCTACCGCTGGGACACCTTCAGCCGCATGGAGAATGGTGATGCGGGCATTACCAACGCCGATTGGGCTGCTATCTTCGGTGATGACTTTTGCCGTCAGCGTTTCGCGTTCCACGAGGCCAATAGCCGCAATGGTCGTCCAGGTATTGGGGACGAATGTGAACGGCGCGGGGCCAATGACCGCAGCGTTAAGGCCGCTGCCAGTGGGTGAAACAGCGATATTGACCGTTCCCGGTACGACATCCAGCCACTCGCTGACCTGACCAAATTCCAGGCCGCGTGCCACAACGACACCCTTTGCGAACACATCAACGGCGGGCGCATCTGCCGAGAAATGGGCGACGCGCACTTTGGCGACGATGTTATCGAGTGATGTGATCCCTGAGCTATCGATGGTCACACCAAGCGTGCCGTCTGCCACAGTGCCAGTAGCCGTTATCAAGGTGTCACCTGTCAGTGTGACTTCTGTGGGGCCAATGACCGCCGCATTAAGGCCGCTGCCAGTGGGCGAGACGGCGATATTAAAAGTGCCAGAGTCTACTTCAACAATATCGCTGACCTGACCATATTCCAGGTTTCGGACAACGACGACACCTTTCGCGAACACATCAACGGCGGGCGCATCGGATGCCGCATGAATCACGCGAATCCGAACGGTGCCTGCGTCCTGCGCGGTGGTTGCAAATATCCCCATCGCCAGCATAGCAAGAGTGAGGATCAAGACTGTTAATTTACGCATTCTTCCTCCTTAGTGGGTGGTGGTTCATCTATTTATTTATTAAAACAATGATTACTGCTAAAGTGGCGTGAATCACTTATCTTAAGTTCTATATTATAATAACCGTCCAGACTTGTGCCGTCAAATTTAAGCCTGCAAAACAAGCATTTTGTGGGTAATGCGTGAAGTATGTCTGAAGTGGCCTCATGATGCTAATGAAGTATGTCTGAAGCGGACTAATGATCGCTGTTGGGGTCGCTCGGTTCACCACCCAGACTATAGATGATGACACCGAGCGAGGCGACCAGAAAACCGCTGATAAGACCGAAGGCCTGCCAGGGGCCAAAAAAAATGTCGGATGTCTCCGTTCGCAAGTTAGAACCGAAGCCAAAAATATCGGCTAATCCCGCCATCGCGCCGAACAACAGACCTGTCAGCGAAAGGCGCAGGGCGATCTGCTGCGTCAGGTTGGAGCTTCTGCGCGTGTAAAAGGTATATTTGGCGAAAACAAATGCTCCGGCGGTCAGCAAACTAAAACCCGCCAGAATCATGACAATCTGAACGAGGCCAATGCCCACCGTCGGCTCAACACCCGTGACACCTGGGAAAAGCCCCATAAACGCCAACACAGCACCCAGCGCACCGAGTGCAATTCCAAATTGCGCAACACGAACCATCAAAAATCCTAGCTTTCAGGGAGAGTCTGGCGCAGTTTGCGGATCATATTGCCACCCAGGATAGCTGCAATGTCCGATTCTTCATAACCATGTTCGCGCAGCGCCTTGCCAATCGTCCACAAATCGCCGACAGTATCCAGCCCATCAGGAATGCTTTCCAGTCCGAATCCACCATCAAAATCGCTGCCCAGGCCAACGTGTGCGGCGCTGCCCGTCACCTGACAAACATGGTCAATCGCGGCGATAACCACCGAAAGCGGCAGTTTTTCACCTTTTTTCCAGGTGTTACTCAGGAAAGAATTATACAAAACAATTCCCATCACGCCGTCACGCTCCGCCAGTCGCCGGATCATATCGTCGGAGAGGTGGCGATCACTATCGCGAAAACGGCGTGGATTGCTATGGCTGGCGATAATCGCGCCCTGATAATGGTCAATCGCTTCCAGATAGGATTGTTCAGCCATGTGCGACAGATCGAGAATCGCGTTGAAATCGGCCATGATGTCCAGCAGTTCGCGCCCCAGATTGGTCAGCGGGCCGGGCTGCCCCGTTCCGCCGCAGTAGCGCGTACCTTGCCAGGCTGGGCCGACCAAACGGACACCACGCTCATACCATTCCTCGAACTGTCTCGGCTCGATAATCGGGTCGGCATTTTCCATCAAAATGACCAACCCCTGTAGGTGATCTTCGATTTCCTTGCCGTCTTCCCATGTCTCCAGAACCGCGTTCAAGTCTGGAAGAGTTCGCACAAGGCGAATTTTTTCGCTCTCATCTTCCAAACGCTGATAATAATCCATCTGCTGCAAGGCCATTTTATAGGCCTGCTTTTCATCACTATAGCTGAGGGCATCCCAGGGGGCCGGGTTTTTCGTCTTGGGTGCGACAAACAGCGTGGCGAAGGTGAGCGCGACCCGTCCTAGCAGCGCATCCGGCGAACCAACTGTCGCGATGCCATTATGTTTAGGAATATCCGTGCCTGTTTCCAAACGCCGGGTCGTCAATACGCTGCGGCGGTAATCTCTCCCGAAGCAGATTGCGTTATAGGCTATATCCTCGTGGGCATCGACAACCAGCATGAGACTTCCTTTTCTACGAGTGTTATTAACGTTATGATTGTATTCATAGAGTCTCAAAAATCCAAAAGACCAGAAATTGCCGTGCGGAAAAATCCAAAAGACCCAAAAATACTGTAATGGTTTTGCAAGAATGTGAGACTAGAGTTTAAAAAACAGTGGAAGCGAAGGACAGTAAAAATGGACATAACAAGCGACAAAATGCCCTTAAGCGTCAAAAATTATCCCCATAAGCCTGGATTCGCGCTTGGTGCGCTGATCGGCCTGATTTTGATCGTGCCAGTCGTGGCAATTTTTTTCCTGGGGGATGCGCTGTTGGGGCTGCCATTCGTCCCATTTGATGTCTTTGATTGGATCGCCCGCGTTCTCCCCGGCGTGGTCATCACATTTGGCATCGACATTATTGTGGGAATTATTCGTACTTTCCAGCTAGGCGAGACATCCAGTACAGCCAAGATTGCTGAACACCTGATGGCGATTGGCGGCCTCTTGGCAACAGGCGTTGTTGCTGCGGCTGTTTTCTTTTTCGTACAAAATCGCGCTCAACGGCGCAACGATGGCGCGATGCCGGGGTTGATTCTGGGATTAGCGGTTGGTATTCCCGTTATGCTCATCAGCACCAGCGTGAATTTTACGTCCACCGTTGAACCGACACTGCGTGCCGTCTGGATTCTGGTCGTTTTCGTGGCATGGGGCGCGGCCTGCAATCTCATTTATAACGATCTGGAACTCATGAGCGTGAAAGCGAATGCCTCGGCTGCGGCGATTGATCGTCGCTCATTCTTGCTGCGTGTAGGTGGCGCTGCTGCCACCATTACCGTCGTCGGTGCGGGTTTGGGTGCGCTTCTCCGGCCTAACCCAGAGCCAGACAGCGAAACAATTGCAGCGGCTAATCTGGATACTGATCAGGTCGGTGTTCGCCCCGAAGAACTGCCGAATGCGGATGATCCAGTAGAACCTGTACCCGGCACACGCGCCGAATACACACCCGTTGACCAGCACTATCGCATCGACATCAGTTCCCGCCCGCCCGTGATTGATGGCGCGACCTATACCCTGCCGATTAAAGGTCTGGTTGATACGCCGCTGAATTTGACGCTGGATGACATCCGAAACAACTATGAAGCGATGGATCAGTTCGTGACGCTGCAATGTATCTCGAATCCGTTAGGCGGCGATCTTATCAGCACGACGCAATGGACAGGAGCGAGTTTTCAAAAAATTCTGGCGGACGCGGGCTTACAGGCGAACGCGGCTTATCTGCGCATTTTCTCGGCGGATGGCTTTGACGAAACCGTGAGCATTGATCTGATTAACCAGGATGAGCGCATCATGCTGGCCTACGATTGGGATCGTGCGCCGCTGACATCGTTACACGGCTTCCCGCTGCGCATCTACATCCCGGATCGGTATGGCATGAAGCAGCCCAAGTGGATTACCAGCATTGAAGTCGTTGCCAGCGACGAAGACGGCTATTGGGTGCGCCGGGGCTGGGACGAAATTGCTCAAATGCGCACGACTTCGGTTATTGATACCGTCGCGACGGATTCCATTATCCGTAGGGACAGCAAATTTTTCGTCCCCATCGGCGGTATCGCCCATGCCGGAGCGCGTGAAATTTCCAAAGTGGAAGTCAAGGTGGATGACGGTGAATGGGCAGAGGCCGAGCTTCGCGCACCACTTTCGACGACAACCTGGCGCATCTGGCGTTATGAGTGGCCGTTTGAGGAAGGCAGTCATCGGTTCTCGGTACGCGCTTATGACGGCAGCGGTACACTTCAGATTGAGGATTTTGAGGGTGCGCGTCCCAGTGGCGCGACAGGCATCATTTCGGTGAACGCCTCACTCTGACAAAAAACCATTTGAAAATTAATCAACCTCACCCCCTAACCCCCTCTCCAATGCGTTGGAGAGGGGGAACGTGAACCATTATTAGGGATAAAGTGAACCTAAAAATGAATATTCAAATTGACCTCAGAGGGCGCAAACTTTGCGCCCCTACAGGCTCACGTTCGATATTTTATTGCCCGGCTATTGCCGTCGCCGTCGCGATCAAAACAGGGCGCAGCGTTGGGCGGGCAGCGTCCACTGTCGCTTGAAAATTGAGCGCGTCCTCGGTGCTGCGGGGCAGAACCGAATCAACGTAAAAATTACGAGTCTGAACAATCTCGGTTTCGACAGTATCGTATTCTTCCGCTGGCATCTGGACGCCCAATACGCCAACCATATAGAGGCCACCCACAAACATCACCAGTACAATCGCGGCGATCACATAGGCCGCACGCCGATTAGAATTTTTTACGGCGGGAGTATGCACTTTCAAATGAAGATTTTTGTCGGAAGTGGAAAGCCGTTGAACTAACGTTTCCAGGTTATAGCCTCCTCTAAAATCGACAGCCTCAAGATTCTCGATCAAACTGGGAAGCGGCGTGGTCTGCGCCAAAACGGGTACGATCAGCTTGTTCTGGTCGAGCGCTTCGATGATCGCGTTTTGTACAGCACTGTCTTCTATGGCTTGCGGCGATAAGATGACAATGAGATGGTTGGCGCTGTTTAAGTCGCGCGGCAGGTCGTTTTGAATGCGGGTTGCTAAGGCAGCATCCGCCCGGTGATTGATGATCGTCATGTCAGATTCTCCCATGTTCGAAGGTAATTGACGATATGCCAGCGCTGCTCGTCGGTGAGTGTTTCAGCGCAAGGCAAGAGTGTGCGCCAACCGTCGCGAATCATGGCAAAAAGTTGTTCATCGCGAATATTCGGCAGGCGCTCTTTGAGGATACGGATGTCGGGTGATTCCGGCTGCCAGACAGCGCAGGATTCATTGAATAGCGAGAGTCCTTCTTGCAGCGATTCTTCATTTGGCAGGGTGGGATTGATAATTTGTGGCGGCGGGTTAAGCGTGATTTCATAATTGACTTGATTCTGCTGAATCATAATAAAACCCGCCACAAGAAAAAATGTCGTAGCGACAGTCGCGCTGACACCAACGGTAAGGCTGGCTGGCGTTAAATGTAGCCAGTGATAAAAACGTCGTAAAACTGGAAGCGCCGCCCAGATCATCGCCAAAAATACGCCGATCAGTGCGGCGATATTCAAAAATCCTGGATTGCGCGATTCGATCACGCTGGCATCATCGGTGATCGTCCAATCGAAGGCTGCACGACGGGTATTGCCATCGGGCGTTAAAATATCGACCAGAGTCAGCCAATCCCCTTCTCGGTTGATGTCCGCCCCGGCAGCCACATACAGGCCAGAATCAACAGCTTCGGCTTCATGCCATGCGCTGCGCCAATCCAGCGCCGGGTTGACCATCTGCAAGCGCACATCTACACCGTCAAGAGGCTGACCATCGCGTGTGACCAGCGTGTCGTAAGTGTTGATGCCGGGGCCGCCGGGTGAAAGCGTAACGCTGATATTCAAGCCGTTAACCGTCTGGTTTGCGCTCGGTGCGGGCGGGAGTTCATCAACTTGGGGTGGCTGCGGGATGGGGGTCGCGCTCAGATTGGCGACAGCGACCAGTGTGACGATAGCTAGAATGATTTCCAAACGCAGAGTCAGCGCCAACGAGATTGCTCGACTAAAACGAGTTGACCATCGGGCATAACGTTCGGGATTCACGACGATCTGATGCCCCAGACCTAATACCAGCAAACTCGCCACGAGGATCAACTTAACAAATAACGCGCCGCCCCAGGCTGTTTCGGTCAGGTCGGAAGGTTGATACAACCAATTGAGCGAACTGTAGATTCCGGTAGCGATCACAATCACTACGGCGCTGACCGCCAGACGTGAAAATCGCCGCAGCACCGCCAGCAGCGCCAATCGTCGCTCCTCAGCGTTATAAGGGCGCAAAGCAGCCGGAAGCACCAGTACCAGCGCTGCCAGCCCACCGACCCACGCGCCAACTGCCAGCGAATGAATCCAATCGACAAAAATGCCGACCCAGGGCAGCATCAACGACCCGGCGGCGTGGCTGCTGACGCTGAATGTGCCGATCAGGAGCGGCATCAACCAGGCATTCGCCACCCAGAATGCCCGCACGGATTCTGGCGGCAGATTGCGCGGATAGACGCTGAAGCCAAACAGCGCAGCCATGATCGCCAAAAACGCGATTCTCACGTTCCAGACATCACCAAAGCGCGAACCGATCCGCACGACACTCCATAAATTCTGCGAGAGGACTTCTGCCGCGCCCGTGTTAAAAAAAACCATCGACTGCTGAATCAGCGCCAGAATATTGGCAGCAACCGCGACCACGAGCGCGACAATCACGATCCAGTTCAGGCGATTCATCACGCGCGGCGGCAAAAATCCGGTTAGATGTTCAACGCTGCCCCACGCCGGGACGAGGATGAAGCTGTAGGCCACAAACACCCCGAACAACAGCATGATCGAACCCATCAGCAGGACTCGCCAGACAATTTCCAGCGGCATGACCTCGTATCCTGATGACCCGGCTATCCCACCGACTGCCGCGCCGACGAAAAAAACGCGGCTTTCAGCATTCACATGACCATCGCTGGCAAAAGCTGGACGCAGCTCGACAATATATGCGCCGTCGGGTAGGCCAGTCGGGACACGCAGCGACATCAACGCCTGATTATTCTCGTCCACGCCGCCTGTCGCCAGAACAGCGCCCGTCTGGTCGCGCAAAATAAGACTGCTGAAATCCGTCTCCAGGTCTTCGCTAAACCAGTATTGAACGCGAGTGGGTGGGCGTTGCAGTACCGTGCGATCCTGGGGAATCGAACGGACGATATAGCCGTGCGCCGACGCGGGGGTGATGATCGTCAGCAGCGCGGCAACCGTAAGTAAAACGGGCAGCCGCAGCAGAAAACGCATAAAATTCCTTGAAACAACTTGAGACGATTCTACCGCAGTATACCAGACCTTGTTCGAATTTTCACGAACTACTTATATCGGCTTGTCCTGTGCTACACTGGATGAAATTTGATGATTATGAGGCGAATGAAACATGATTAGCGCTGATCTCGTCAACCACTATCAACAAAACGGCTTTGTCATCGTATCCGGGCTGTTTTCTGATGAAGAAGTCCAGATGTATATCGAGCATTATATGGCTTTGAATGCGCAGGGATATGGCGAAGGCCAGCATACCGTTCAGGATGAAACAGACCCCTTGAAAAAATATCCACGCCTGATGCACCCGCACCGCCATGACAGCATCAGCATGGATTGGATGCTCGATAAACGCATCGTCGAATGCCTGGAAGCACTCATTGGCGAAGAGCCGTATGCGACGCAAACCATGATGTATTACAAACCGCCGGGATCACGCGGGCAAGCGCTGCATCAGGATCAATTTTATCTGCGCGTCCAGCCGGGAACGTGTATGGCGGCGTGGATGGCGCTGGATCGCTGCGATGAAGAAAATGGCTGCCTGCAAATCGTGCCAGGAAGCGGCAATCTGCCCGTGTTGTGCAGTGTCCAGGCCGATCTGACTAAAAGTTTTTCCGCTGATACCGTTCAGGTTCCAGAGGGTACGGAAACAGTGCCAATCGTTTTGGAGCCGGGGGACGTGCTGTTTTTCAACGGCAGCGTGATTCACGGTAGCTTCCCGAATACCAGTGAAACCCGTTTCCGCAGGTCTTTAATTGGTCATTATGTTAGTGGCGAAGCGCAGACCGTTGCGAAGTGGTATAACCCAGTCTGGCGGATGGATGGCACAAAAATTGACCTGGAAAACAGTAAATGGGGTGGCTCGTGCGGCGTGTGGGTGAATAAAGACGGTACGCCGGTTGTCGAAATGGCAGGCGTTGAAATGCGCCAGAATTACGAAATTCACTAAATTGTACTGAGTGCTGAGTTTAAAGATTTTACTTTAGACTTTAAACTCAGCACTTTATACTTGGCACTTTTAACTCCCCTATGACCCATAAACTCAACGACAAAATCGCGCTGATTACAGGCGGCAACTCCGGCATCGGGCGGGCGACGGCGCTTTTATTTGCGCAGGAAGGCGCGAAAGTCGTGATCGCCGCACGAAATCGTGAAAAAGCAGATGCGACACTCGCGCAAATTCAACAGTTGGGCGGGACAGCGGTATTTGTCGCCTGCGATGTGCGGCAGCCCGAAGACTGCCTCCACGCTGCCGAATTTGCTGTCCAAAAGTTTGGGCGAATCGACGTTCTTTTCAACAACGCTGGCATTGTGCCGAGTGGTACGATTCTGGAGACTTCGCTGGAAACGTGGGCGGATACCTGGCAGACCAATGTCAGCGGCACATTTTTTGTGACTCGCTCGGTGCTGCCTTTCATGATTCAGCAGGGCAGCGGCGTGATCGTCAATAATGCGTCCGATTGGGCGATGGTTGGTGGACAAAACGCGGCGGCTTATTGTGCCAGCAAAGGGGCGATTGTTTCACTGACAAAATCGCTGGCACTCGACCACGCTCGACAGGGAATCCGCGTCAATGCCGTCTGCCCTGGCGACACCTATGTCGAACGCTGGGATTCGCGCCTCAATCCAGGTCAAGACCGCGAAAATTGGCTGCTCGAAGTGGGGCAGAATTTTCCGCTGGGGCGAGTCGGGATGGCGGAAGAAATCGCCCGCGCCGTATTATTTTTAACATCCGATGATTCCAGCTATATGACCGGACAAACGCTGGTCATCGACGGTGGTAACACGGCGGGCGGGACTTCGGCAAAATATTAGCCCGCTGGTGCGTAGACCACGCGGAAAATCTCACCTGTCAGATATTCCAGCACATACAGCGCCCCATCCGGCCCAACAGTGACATCGACAGGCCGTCCCCATTCAGTCGTGAACTGCAAAAACATCTGGAAATCTCCTGTATAAGTGCCATCGGCGGTGGGTTGCAGCGGCACGAAAATGACACCATGCCCGGAATCGAGTTCTACGGACGGGGTACGTGTGCCGAACTGCGCAACGAACACCCCATTCTGGAAAGCGGCGGGAAACTGTGTCGCGCTGTAATAAACCAGTCCAGCGCTCACACTCGCAGCAGGAAACTCGGCAATCGGCGGTTCGCTGGTATTTCCGCTGGGGAGTGTTTTGCCGAAAACATTTGGAAAACCATAATCGCGTCCCTGGCGGACATGATTGAGTTCTTCAGGTGGGAGCACGCGCAGAGTCTCATCTAACTGGTCGGGAGCTTCATCGACGGCAAAAAGATCGCCGTTCGGTAAAAAGGTCAGATCATAGGGATTGCGGAATCCAGTCGCGAATACTTCCAATTCGCTGCCGTCAGGGTTCATACGCAATATCGAGGCTTCCCACTGTTCCTGAATTGGGCCATGATCGGTGGTCGAGCCGATGCCAACATAAATTTTGCCGTCTGGCCCAATGGCGATGCCGTTGTTAGAGTGGAACGGATACACGAGCGCAGGCAGACCGAACACAATTGGATCAATCGCGTCGTAAATCCCGTCGCTATCGACATCGAGCATTCGAACGATACGCCCTTTATCCGAAATGTATAACGCGCCGTCTGACCCAAATGCTAAACCTACAGCGTGTTCAAGAACATTCGCTTCGTTTGCATATAATAATTCGCGATGATCGGCGATGTAATCACCGTTATCGTCACGCAGTCGGAAAAGCTGCCCGTCGTTTGTCAGCACGTTAATCTCACCATCGGGGTCGAATGTGAAAGCGGATGCTCCCGGCCTGGCAAGCCCTCCGTAAATGCTGATCTCAAACCCATCCGGGATAAATGTTACACGCTCGGTGAGCGGCGGCGGGCCGGGTGGTGTAGGCTCTACGGTAGGGGTGTCCGCAGCGCTTGAACATCCCACCAGTAAAATGAGCAGCAGGGTAATTGTCAGGTATCGCATCATGCTCGGTTTCATCTCTCAAATGGCTTCGATAATGAAGCTCAATATTACTCCTATTCAGCGCTTCAGGGAATAAAAATTATTCGGCGGCTCAGGAAATAAAAACGCCGCTGTGTGCGGCGTCAATTTTTAAATTCAAAAAATAAGCGGTACTAACTCATGTAATCGCGCAGTTGGCGGCTGCGGCGTGGGTGACGCAGGCGGCGCAGCGCTCGGCCTTCGATCTGGCGGATACGTTCGCGCGTGAGGCCAAATTTTTGACCGACTTCTTCCAGCGTGTAGCTGCGTCCGTTTTGCAGTCCAAAGCGCAAACGCAGGATACGTGCTTCGCGAGGTGTCAGGGTGCTGAGCACTTCTTCGATTTTGTCGCGCAGCAAATTGTCATACGCGCTTTGAGCCGGGGTCGGCACAGAGTCGTTCTCGATGAAATTGCCCAGTTCGCTGTCTTCATCTTCGCCAACAGGATGTTCCAGGCTCAAGGGCTGCCAGGAAACGCGCAGCATCCACTGAACTTTACGCGGATCAATATCCATCTCGACAGCGATTTCCTCGGCTGTTGGTTTGCGTCCGTATTCCTGCTCCATGGTGCGTGCAACCCGGTAGAGGCGGCGGATGCGGTCACTCATGTGAACAGGCACACGGATTGTACGCCCCTGGTCGGCAATCGCGCGGGTGATGGTCTGGCGAATCCACCATGTGGCGTAGGTGCTGAAGCGGAAGCCGCGCCGATAGTCGAACTTTTCGACAGCTTTCATCAACCCCAGGTTGCCTTCCTGGATCAAATCCAGGAAGGGGACACCCCGGCACATGTATTTTTTGGCGATGGAAACGACCAAACGAGTGTTTGCTTTAATGAGGTGGTCACGGGCATTAACGCCATCCTGTTCGAGAAGCTGCCATTCAAGCAGGCGGCGGCTTTCAGGGTTTTTCTTGATCTTTTTCTCGGCGGCTAAACCTGCTTCGAGGCGCACGGCCAGGTTAATTTCTTCCTCATTCGTCAGGAGTGGCACACGCGCCATTTCCTTGAGATATAACCCAACGGTGTCGCTTGAGGCCATGACGGTTAGATCATAATCCTCGTCCTCATTATCCTCATCTGAATCCAGATCATCCTCGTCTTCATCGTTGAAGTCATCGTCAAAGGGCAGCGAATCATCGGCAAAAAAGCCGTCGTCGAAAGAATCGCCTTCGCTCCCCCGGATGAGGTCGTCATTGAAGAAATCCATGTCGGATATTCTATCGAGTCGAGAACTATGAGAATCGCTAAAGTCCATCAAGATATTACCCCCCACAAACAATATTAGATTTATTTCCCGTCCAGAAGCTGCTTCAATTGTGCTAGCCGAGGATCCACATATTCGGCTGCACAATCACAGGTGTCATAGTTCAGGTTTGCGCCACAGTCGGGACACAACCCTTTGCAATCATCTCGGCACAAAATGCCTCGCGAGAGGATGATAAGAGCCTCGGCGCGCACCAAAGGAGCCAGATCAAGAATGCCATCATCGAGAACACCAAATTCGACATTCTCTGGTGTCAGGTAAGCGTACAATTCTTCAATTTTAATGGTGAGGTTGCGTGATACAGGATCGAGGCAGCGGTAGCAGTCGTCTTCAAGGCCAATTTCAAGTTCGCCCTGTACCAGGATGCCTTCTTTGGTGCGGCTGAGGCGAATAGGGCCTTTGATGAATTTCAGATAGACATCATCGGCAACACGCACAGCCGGGACATCAAATATCGAGTCATGGCTGTGACCCGGGCCTGCGGAAAGCAGGAAACCGGTGTTGAGTTTCAAGACACGATTGCTCACATAGTTGTTGGCAAACGGTTTCACAGCTTTTAGACCTTGTGTAATGTGACAGTTCTTGACAAACTTCACAACTTCTATCTTGGGATTATATGAGAATTCATTGTCTTGTGTCAAGATATGCGACAAGTGCTTAACGTAAAACAAACGAATTTTTCGTGAAATTCCAAGATTTGTGACAAAACCTGTCGCAAACTACTCTCTACCCTTTTTAAACCTATAAGTAAACTATTGCACCATATAGTTACTAAACTGTAATCTGTTTTCCGTTAAATTTAGGTGTCGATAATGTAATAATATGACATATTCTGAAGATTGTAAAGCTTTTGCTCGTAAAAAATGCAGCGGTACTGGGTACTATATGCTACAATTTTATGGTACTTAAGTCCTTGAAGGGTTGCCAGAATGATTGGTACGCGGCTTGGCCCGTATGAACTCATTGAAGAAGTCGGCAAAGGCGGCATGGCGACAGTTTATCGTGCCTATCAGCCTGCCCTGGATCGCTATGTTGCCGTCAAGGTGATTCATCGTTCAATTTCTGGCGATAGCAGTGCCACCGAGCGCTTTCAACGGGAGGCTCGCTTGGTCACGCGGCTGGAACATCCTCACCTCCTGCCAATCCATGATTATAACGCCACCCATGACCCGCCCTACATCGTCATGCGTTACCTCGAAAGCGGGACGCTGAAGGACATCCTCGATCAAGACCCGATTCCGCTGAAAGAAATTGGATTCATGCTGCGGCAGGTGTGCGCCGCGCTGGATTATGCCCATCGTCAGGGTGTTATCCATCGGGACATCAAGCCGTCGAATATTATGGTTGACCAGGATGGCAATGCTTTTCTGACCGATTTTGGTATCGCTCGTATCAGCGGTATGACTGGCCCTGGAATCACCGGAACGGGTTTCGCCGTCGGTACACCGGGCTACATGGCACCTGAGCAGGGCATGGGGCTGGAAGTCGATGCAGGTGCGGATATTTACGCGCTGGGTGTGATGACGTTCCAGCTTATCACAGGGCGGATGCCATTCGATGCGGAAACGCCGCTGGCATTAATTATCAAGCACATCAATGAGGTAATCCCAAACGTTACCGACTTTAATCCGAGTGTGCCTCCTGAACTCGATGCGATTCTGAGCAAGGCGCTGGCGAAATCGTCAGCAGATCGCTATGAGACAGCCACAGAATTTGCCGAAGCGATTGTCCAGGCTGTAGGCGCATCGTCGATCAGCACACCCGTTGTCCTGCGCCACGCGGCTCAAAACACGATCAACCAGATTCGAGAGGAACGAGACGAGCGCAAAGCGGAAATCGAAGCCACAGTCACGAAATTTGAAAGCCAACGTGGGCGTGTGATTGATGATAGGCCGACGACACGCCTGCAAACGGATAAATCGCCGATTCAGCCGACCTTAACGCCCCGGCGCGGCTTCCCAATTACAGCGATAGTCGTTGGCCTGATTGTCGTCGCTATCGGCGCGGCGCTATTGATAACGTCCAACAATAATAACGAATCAAGTTTGACATTGACCGAAACAGTGGTTGCGATCTTGAGCGAAACGCCTTTCCCAACCCAGGAAATGACGCTCATTGTTGCTGCTGACGCGACATCTGCGCCCCAGAATACCGCTGTGCTGATACCGTCGGATACACCCACAACGACCAACACGCCCACGAATACCTTAACTTTTACACCGACAGATACACCGACAGCAACAGTAACGGAAACTTCAACGGCGACATTTACGCCAACGCATACCCCAACCAATACCCTCACTCCAACACCTGCCACGCCCGTTGTGCAAGCGCTGCGTGAGATTACGGCGCGTGGCGGCCCGGGCTCACAATATCCCGCAGTCGCAACGCTGGAAACCAGTGAGCAGCTTGATATTGTTGGTATCAGCGAAGATGGCTCATGGTTTCAGATCGCGCTGGCGGATGGCTCATTAGGCTGGATTACAACATCGTCGTCACTCGTGAATGCCTATGGTGCACTGACGGTTGTTCCGGTAGCTGCCGCGCCGACAGAAACACCAACGGATACACCAACATCGACCTATACGCCAACGGACACGCCGACTTCAACACCAACGTTGACGAATACACCGACAGATACACCCACCAAAACCGAAACACCGACGGATACGCCGACAGCGACCAATACACCCACGACGACTGCAACTCATACGCCGACGGACACGCCAACGTCAACGCCCACGCTGACGAATACACCGACAGACACGCCAACGGATACACCTACAGCGACAGCAACGGAAACCTCGACGGCGACCTATACGCCCACCGATACACCGACCTCAACGCCGACGGCTAGCGAAACGCCAACGGATACGGCGACGCCAACCTTTACGCCCACCGATACGCCGACAGCGACAGCGACGGAAACTTCGACGGCGACCTATACACCCAGCGTCACCGCGACATTTATCCCCTCGCTCACGCCTGTTCCGGCGGGACGTTTGCCCTATGTCGCCGATTTTGAAGGCGCTGAATCTGTGTTGGGATGGGATTTTGACCCGGCGGTGTGGCAAGTGGTGAACGAAGGTGGCGAAAATCTGCTCATCGGCAAGGCCGCACTGAATCAGCCCTTGCGCATCATGGGTATGGGGCAACCGGAATGGCTCAATGCGGATGCCTCCGATCTGGTCATCAATTTTAGCGTGAATCTCGATCCCCAGGCCAACGGCGCACGTCTCATTTTCCGCTATTCCGACGAGGGTTATAACGTCCTCGAAATTTTGCCCGGCCTGATGATCCTGCGGCGCAACGCGACCACGCCGGATATTTTCGCACGTGAAAGTGAGCGCATATTAAGGACGCTTCAGGTGCCTGTGCAGGGCAACACCTGGTACAACATCACGCTCTGGGTGGACGGCGCACGAATTTTCATCTATCTGGATCGCAAGTTAATCGTCACTCAGGAAGATAACATTTTCCCCACACTCGGCGCAGGCGAAATTCTACTGCAACTGAACAGCGCAACCCGGCCTGTGCGCTTTGACGATATTCTGATTCAACGTGCCGCGCAGATCAGCGATCATTTCGGGGTCGCTGGTGTACCCAGTACATGGCAAACGACCAGTACGACACTGACCACGATTGGGCAGGAGGACGGCGGTAATCAGTTCCTTCGTATTCAGGGGCCGGTGACGATCACGCCGCAGATTCAGCCTGTGCGTGACATCCATCTAACTTGTCGATTCTGGGTCGAGCAAGGTGGCTACACGATGCGTCTGCGGAAAAACGCGGGCGGGATGCTGACGTTCGAATACAGCGCGGGTAATCTGAGTATATCGCAGCTTGATGGCGCGGGGGGCGTGGTGAGCGCCTTTAATATCCCTAATTTCTACAACCGCAATCGTTGGGATGAAATGAGCATTTCTCTGATCGGTGACAGGCTGGAAATTTATCGTGATGGGCGCAGTTTCTTTGAGGACACCATCGAAAATTCGCCCGCTGCCGGGACGATTGAATTTGAGGCCGCACAGGTTGATATTCTTCGTATCGACGACTGCCTGATAACCGAGGCGGCTGCCAGCAGCAACGAAGGCGTGCGTTTCGCCTATGCGCTCATCAATGAAGTCACAACGCGCGATTTCCGTCTCCTGCGCAGCGATCTTGACGAAAATTTCGACGATCAGTTCCGCACCGATGAATGGTGGCAGGATGGTTTTGGCGCTGTTGGCGAGTTCCGCAGCGATCCCAACGCAGCCACGCATCAGCTTTTCCTGCGCATGGTTCATCAGGGCATCCCGACATGGCGCTTATTCCGCGATGTGATCGGCGTGGCGTTGTTCGGCGCGGGGAACGATACGCGCACTTACAGCGATTCGACGGATTTTTTCGTCAGCACTGAAGTCCGCTTCCCGGATAGTTCGCAGGGTACGGCCTGGCTCAGTGTGCGTACCAAACCCACGTTGACCGGGGCCGAATTGACGGGCTATCGCCTGGAACTGCGCCGCAACGCTGACGGTACAACCGATGTGATTGTGCGCTTGCAGGGCGAGACTAGCCAGGAAACCTATTATGAAGGGCCGCTGCCGGGGAGCGAGAACGGCCTGCCGGAATGGATTAACCTGACAGCCGTGACCTATAAAGAAAAAGCGGCGTTTTTTGCCAATGGTCAGTTGATTGTCACGCTGGATAATGTCTCCGCTTTAGGTGGAACATTGGCGTTGGGTGTAGAGGCGGGGACAACTGCCGATTTTGACACGCTCCTGATCCGCGACACGACTCCACATGGAGAATAATGCGCCTCGTTTTTAGACTCGCGTGTGCGCTCCTGCTCATTTTTACGGCATCTATTGGCATCATCCGTGCGCGTCCCTATGACGACAGTCTGCTGGCATCGCTCAATCTGCCTGCTGTGGATTGCACAATGCCGTGCTGGTCGGGCATTCACCCTGGCATGACCAGTGAAGCTGCCGTTGAAATTCTCCGCCATCACCCCTGGGTAGATCGGATGTCGGGGATTTCGCTCCTTCGTTGGACATGGAGTGGTCAACAGCCTGGCTGGATTGACGACAGCCGCCCTGGTGCGATTTCCAGTCACTATGGCACAGTCATTCAAATTGGCATCCCGACAAAACTTTCGATGGGCGATTTCTGGTTGATGTTCGATCAGGTGGAGCGCGGCGTGATCTTTGATTCAGGTTTGTCCGATTTGGTTTATAATTTTGTCAGTGTAGAAGACGGCTTGTTCTGGATTAAGGCAGATTTGGGATGCCCGATTCAAACACAGGAATTCTGGAAAGCATCGACTCTGATCTTAATTGGCGACATGTCCACCTTCGAGCGTTCTTATGCCGAGGATTTTAATGATTATACATTACCGGGGTGGCTGACCGATGTATCCTGTTGAAGCATGTAAAACGACAAAATCTCGCCTGCGATTGGCCTGGGATTGGCTGACCGATGTATCCTGTTGAACCGCACGAAGCGACAAAATCTCGCCTGCGCCTCGCCTGGGACTGGGTGACTCGTCGTTCGCCCTGGGTTATTTTCCTGCGTGTTTATTCACAGCTCACCCGCCGCTTTACGGGTATACCCCCGCGCCGTTACAGCCAGATTACGCCCAATCTTTACGTTTGTGGGCAGTATGATTCACGTGGGCTGGAAGCGCTCAAGTCATGGGGTATCACGGGCGTGGTCAATCTGCGCCGCGAATTTGACGATCTGGCTGCGGGAATAGCGCCGGAGCGTTATCTCCACCTGCCTACTGAGGACAATACAGCCCCATCGTTGGAGCATTTGCGCAAAGGCGTCGATTTCATCACATCGGAGATCGAAAGTGGCGGCTCAGTCTATATTCACTGTGGCGTAGGCGTTGGCCGCGCACCGACGATGGCGGCAGCCTATCTGGTAAGCGTTGGCCTGACTCCCGATAATGCGTGGCAGATTATTCGCCGTGTCCGCCCGTTTATCTGGCCGAATCGCCGCCAGCTTGCCAGTGTTCGGAAATTTGCTGAAGAATTGCAATGAGCGTGTGGCGTGTTTTATCCGGCGCGGCACTCCGTTTGACACTGCTATTCGGCGTGACGATTGGGCTGATTCGCGCCCGTCCCTATGACGATGGTGGGCTGGGTACGTTTCTCACCCCCTCTCTCAACTGCCCCGCGCCCTGCTGGAACGGCGTTCGCCCCGAATTCACCACCTACGAAGAAGCACTTTTACTGCTGGGATCGTCAGAAGCGATTCGCGATCTTGGCAGCGATATGCGCCAGGATAATGGGCATATTTTTTGGAAATGGACGACCTCGCACTCACCCTTTCTGATGAATACCACCGATGTCGGTTACGCCAGCGTGGAAAAAAATGTCGTGAGTGGACTCTATTTACCTGGCTTGCGCTCGTTTCCGGATACATGGTTTGCTCTGGGTGCGCCGCAGCAGGTGATCATCTACTCCAATGCGTTCTGGGGGATCAATAACGTCATTTATCTTTCGGTTTATCCTGACGAACTCTATATTGCCAGCGCGATTTTCTGCGGGGCCACGCCTCGCGATTTATGGACTGCCAAACCATCTGTATTTATCGGTCAGATGCCGGAATATTCAGAGCTTTATGCCTTTGTCTATGCGCCCGATGATTTTAAAGGTTGGCTGCCATCGCCACTGTGTTAGGGAGTGTTTGGAAATTCATGCAACCTCACCCCCGGCCCGCTTCGCGTCCAATGCATTGGAGAGGGGAGTAAAAGATAGTGTTCGACGATAAAAAACTGAAATATTCAATCAAGCTCCAGGGCTTTGAACCTGATCGAGTTTTGTGCAGTAGAAAACCCACGCTATAGTTGTAGAAATAAAGTGCGAGGGTGACTCCATGCGCCTGTTGTTTAAATCTGCTTTCGCGTTGGTCATCGTGTTCATGTCATTTATCAGCGTGATCCGCGCCCGCCCGTATAGCGATAACGATTTTCGCAGCTTTTTCCTCCCGCCGGAAGATTGCCTCAAACCTTGCTGGCAGGGTATACGCCCTGGCAACACGACGATCAACGAGGCAGTGATGATTTTGGAAACGTCCGCCTGGGCGCAGAATATCGTTGTCGATAAGCGAAAAATTAGCTGGTTATGGCGCGGAAATCACCCTGAATCAGTGGATACCGATACGCCGGGAACCATGTACATCAGCAATAATCGCATCGCGGCGATTATCGTTCCCATTAACGTTGCTTTTGGTGATCTCCAGTTATTTTTTGGCCAACCGCGCTGGCGCAGTGCTGGCAAGTTTAATCATAATGTCTCGGTTCAATTTACCTACCCGCACGAATATCTCACCCTGTCGGTGCGGCTGGAATGCCCCATGAACATCGTTTCGTTCTGGAATGCTCAACCCGAAATTGTCATCAACAGTATGCCCGCTGCCGGAATGCCCTATACGACCAACATCGAATTTTTGAAGAACTGCTGACATGATCGCCAAATGGTTTTTGAACGCCATCCTCTTAAAAACGGCTTTGATTCTCACGGTTCTGTTCACGCTTTTTATCACCCTCATTCGCGCTCAACCGTATGAGAATAGCGAACTCCGCGCGTTTTTGATTCCCTCAGATGATTGCATATCCCCTTGCTGGCAAGGTATTCGCCCCGGCGAAACTGATGTTTTCGGCGTGATGGAACTGCTCAAAGTCAATAAATGGATCAGCACCGTTTTCTTTGAAAATTACTCGACGTTCAGCAATGGTTATATTCGCTGGAATTGGAGCAGCCTCCGACCCAGCGTGGTTTCGGGAGATGGCTCCAACAATCTGTGGTTTGACGAGAACATCACACAAAATTTTTATGTCGAGACGCAAATCCATTTTGGCGATGTATGGCTGCTGTTGGGCAAGCCAGATTGGTTCAATATCCATCGGTCATATAATCGCATCCGAGTCGATGGCGTTTATCAGGATCAGGTTTTGATCGTGACTTTTGACATCCCTTGTTATCAGTCTGTGAGCCGCTTCTGGTTGGCTAAAACCGATATTGTATGGGTTAAAGACCTGCCTGCGGAGGGGACGCGCTCCGATAATCTGGTCGCGTCCTGCCGCTAAATGGCACGTTTTTTCTTGCTCACGGCGCTGGTGATTACGATCCTATTCGCAGTAATCGTCGGCCTGATTCGCGCTCAATCTTATGACGACTCTGATGTAAGCACTTTCCTCACTTCACCGGACGATTGCCCAATGCCTTGTTGGGAGAACATCCGCCCGGACGTTACAAGTATTGATGATGCGCTGCGGATTCTCGAAACGCATCCCTGGATAGATACCATTACCTATCCGGATATTCTTTTTGATAAGCGCACCTATTGGTCATGGAGCGCGACACGGCCAAATCTCATTAACCCTTCCCTTCGTGGACATAGTATGCCGGGTTGGGACAATACCTGGTGGAGCATTGAAATTTCAACGGTTATCCCACTCGGCGATTTTGTTTTGTCGCTGGGACAGCCAGACAGCTTCATGATTCTCACAATTGCATCCAACACCAAAGTGGTAAAAATAATGCCCATTGTTGTCTATCGAGATTCAGGTCTCATGATTTATAACTTTGTCGATTGCCCTGCCCGGATGGATCATTTATGGAATAATTGGGGGACGATTGTCTATGGTGATGTGGAATTGAACTATGAGGGGGAAGTCTATCAGTTTGACCATTATACGCTTCCCTACTGGCTTTTCGTGGATGCGTCCGATGCCGGTTGCAGTGGTTAGCTCGCATGTCGCGCCATTATTTTTTTCGCTCTTTGCTCCGGTTAGCTGCACCGCTTCTGGTGATATGCCTGCTATCCATCGGCTTAATTCGTTTCCGGCCCTACTATAATGCTCAGGCTGAAGATTTTTTTGCGCCTCCTGAATCCTGCACTGCGCCATGTTTTATGGGTATTCGCCCCGGCGTGACCTTAATTGGGGAAGCAGCGATGATTTTGATACGGCGCGGCTGGACTCAAGAGAGACTTCGGGATCGTGAGGTCGCGGATTTTACCGAATTAGACAGTGGGCAACGCTATTTTTCGACGGACAGCGAACGGATCAAGTTGTATATCAGGAAAAATGTCGTGCAGGTTATCGAAATCATCGAAACACCCTTTCAACTGGGCGATCTTTGGCTGCTGCTCGGCAGACCGGATATGGTCTATGGCTTCGTGGACAGTCAGGGAAGGGTCATCCGAAATCTGGTCTATTCGGATGCGATGTTCTCGATTGGCTATGTTCTGCACTCCTGCTCGGCCTCGCTTCGAGAATTATCACAAACGCAACCGGATGTGATGTGGTCGAGCATCAAATTCAATACGATCCACCCCATTTTAGAACCTTCATTTTATGCGCTGCGCACGTGTGATGAGAGTTAGGCGTTTATCGTGCCTGCTGATCGGGATATAATTCGGGTCAATTATTGAAGGCGAAGTGTCTATGTGCGGAATTGTCGGAATCATCGACCTGAGCAAACAGCAGCGTGCTGACCATGAGCTTGTGTGGCGCATGAGCCAGTTGATCGCCCATCGTGGGCCGGATGGCGATGGTTTTTATACCGCGCCGAATGTCGCGCTGGGGATGCGCCGCCTGAGCATCATTGACGTGGACGGCAGCGACCAGCCGCTATATAACGAAGATCGCTCGATTGCGATGGTGTTCAACGGCGAGATTTATAACTATCGCGAACTGCGTGAAGACCTGCTGCGGCGCGGTCATGTTCCACATACACAGGGCGACGGCGAAACCATCATCCATCTCTACGAAGAATATGGGTTGGATTTATTTCATCATCTGCGCGGTATGTACGCTTTCGCGCTATGGGATAGCAATGCTGAACGGCTGGTGCTGGCTGTCGATCATATCGGTATGAAGCCGCTATATCTGCACGAGCGCGATGGTAAACTGCTTTTCGCCAGCGAAGTGAAGGCATTTTTTGCTGATCCAGCCACACCGCGCGGCCTGAATCTCGGTGCATTGGATGCTTATCTCGGCTTTGGCTACATGATCGGCAACGAGACGCTTTTTGATGGGGTGAGACGTTTGCCGCCGGGTCACGCGCTGGTTGTCGATCATGGGACAGATACCCGTTTGTATCCGCATTGGCAGTTTCCAAATGTTGAAAAGGACGGGTCTCAGACCCGCCCCTACAACGATGCCACGATTATTCAGGAAGCGCGTGATTTATTGGCGGATTCGGTGCGCATTCATCTCCGCAGCGATGTGCCGCTCGGATTATTTTTAAGCGGAGGTATCGATTCAGCGGCGATGCTGGCCTTGATGAATCGCGACGCGGGTGGGCGCATCAAAACCTATACCATCGGCTATGATATGGACACGCCGGATAATGAAGTCGCGCAGGCGCGTCGAATCGCGGGGCATTTTCAAACCGATCATCATGAACAGGTTATCAACGCCGATGATTGGTGGGAGGGCTTGCAGCGCTACGTTTATTATCATGATGAGCCGAACGCCAACCCCTCCGCCATCTCGCTTTTGCTGCTTGCGGAGCAGACCGCGAAACAGGTCAAAGTCGTTTTAACCGGATTGGGTGGCGACGAACTTTTCGGCGGTTATCCGCACCATCGCACGATGCCGCAGCTTTTGCATAATCACGAGTCCTGGGGGCAATATTTAGCGCCGATGGACGGAGTGCTAGCGGCGCTCGAAGCGTATTATCCGGCGATGAAGCGCTTCCGTATTATTGGCGCGCTGCCCACCTATTTGCCGCGCATCCGGCAGGCGATCCGTCCCCGCGACGAGGGCTTGATGCGAATGCACTCGTTCGATGGCATGGTATTCAGTGACTCGCTACGCCAGCGGCTCTACGGCGAAGAATTAACTGCTGTATGCCAACGCACACACTATCGTGAACGTGCCTATGCGGATATTGTCGCTCGAAGCTGGCGCGATGATCCCTATAACACGGCGCAGGCGTTGGTGATTAACACCTGGCTGACCGGAAACGCGCTGCTTTCCCAGGATAAAACCGCGATGGCGCACTCTCTGGAAGCGCGAGTCCCATTTTTTGACCCTGTGCTGCTCAAATTCGCCGCCGAAGTGCCATCCGAACTGCGAATGCGCAGTAATAAATTTGTGCTGCGCGAGGCGATGCGCCCCTATCTGCCAGATTTCGCGCTTGAACGCCCCAAGCAGCCCTTCAGTACGCCGATTCTCAAGTGGTTTGAGCGCGATCTGAGTACGCGAATCCAGGCCGTTCTGCGCGACCCGGCTGCGATGAGCCGCCGCCTATTCAATCGCATGGAATTGGACAAACTGCTTGACGCACATTTTTCCGGGCAGGCGCAGAATACAGAGGTCATTTTCCGGCTGTTGACGCTCGAATTGTGGCAGCAAAAATTTCTCACTGTCGCTTCGCCTGTATAATAGGGCGCTGTTAAGATGCGCTGCGAAGGAAGGCGATTATGCAGCAATTATTTGGCATTATTGGTTGGGTCGTATTAGCAATCCTGGTCGCGTTCATCTGTGGGTTGGTGGTATCCGTACCGCTTCGGAGTTTTGCGGACGATAATGTCCTGGCGACGTTTAATTCGATTGATGGCGAAGCTGCCAGAAGTGCGCTTCAGCAGCAGTTTGGCATCGTGTTTCCAACCAGCGTGACTGAGTTTCATCGCGCTAACAAAGGCGATAAAGCCTATTGGATTCAGTTACGTCTGGCACGTGAAGCACTGAATAACCTGTTCAAAGACTCACAGTACATGACTTGTACTTTCCCACTTCAGTCGAACTACATTCCCGTGTTTGAGTATGCGCGTCTCCTTGGGCCAGAACAGTGGGCGCGGATGAGCTGGTGGACACCGAACAACGCGGCGACTTTTGTCGGCGGGGAATGTACAGGGACTGATTACAAGATTTTTCGGATGTTCACCGATGTAACCAACTCGTCACAGTGGATATTCTACATGGAAGTGGTTCAGGAGTAAAAAAGTAGGGGCGACACATGTGTCGCCCCTACAAGAGATGTCATTTAAACCGTTGGCGGTTTAGTATTCCGGCATCGGGGGAGCAGCGGGCTTGTCTGGCTCCGGCACGTCGGTAATTAGCGCTTCGGTGGTCAGGATCATGGCCGCAATCGAAGCTGCATTTTCTACTGCACCGCGTGTTACTTTGGCGGGGTCAGGGAAACCTGCTTCAATGGTGTCGATAAATTCGTTGGTCATGACGTTGTAGCCAATACGGACATTTTTCTTGGCTTTTTGCTGGCGGCGAACTTCCTGGATGATGACCGCGCCGTCCATACCTGCATTGGTCACAATCTTGCGCATCGGCACTTCGAGCGCCTTACGCATAATCGCCACACCTGTGTTTTCGTCGTCGGTTCCGAGCTTCAGGTTTTCGAGTGAGGCAATCGCGTTAATCAGTGTGACACCACCACCGGGGACGATGCCTTCTTCAACAGCAGCGCGAGTGGCGCTCAGGGCATCTTCCACGCGGTGTTTCTTTTCTTTCAGCTCGGTTTCGGTTGCAGCGCCGACGCGGATGATGGCGACACCACCGGACAGCTTGGCAAGACGTTCCTGGAGCTTTTCGCGATCATAGTCGCTGGTGCTTGCTTCGGTTTCGCGGCGAATTTCTTCGATGCGGCCCTTGATCACGTTCTCATCACCCGAACCATCGACAATGACGGTTACGTCCTTGGTGCTGACGACTTTGCCAGCACGACCCAGGTCTTGCAGGGTAACGGTTTCCAGCTTGCGACCAGTTTCTTCGCTGATGACCGTGCCGCCTGTGAGGATGGCGATGTCACCGAGCATAGCTTTACGGCGATCACCAAAGCCAGGGGCCTTGATTGCCAGCACGTTGAGCATACCACGCAGCTTGTTCAGAACCAGTGTCGCCAGCGCTTCACCGTCAACATCTTCGGCGATGATGACCAGTTCACGTTTGCCGATCTGGACAACTTTTTCGAGAATAGGAACGATGTCTTGTGCAGCGCTGATCTTCTTGTCGTAGATCAGAATGTACGGTTCCTGGATGGAAGCTTCCATCACTTCGGGGTTGCTGATGAAGTAGGCGCTGATATAGCCACGATCAAACTGCATACCTTCGACGTATTCGGTTTCGAATTCGAGGCCTTTGCTCTCTTCAACCGTTACAACGCCGTCTTTACCAACTTTGTCCATGACTTCGGCAATCAGATTACCGATGTCCTTGTCCTGGGCAGAGGTGCTGGCGACATTGGCGATTTCTTCTTTGGTGCTGATGGGCATAGCCTGTTCGCGGATGCTTTTGGCGATGGCTTCTGTCGCGGCTTCGATACCACGCTTGAGCAGCATCGGGTTCGCACCAGCGGCAACGTTCTTCAGGCCTTCGTTAACAATGGCCTGGGCCAGAACGGTTGCGGTGGTTGTGCCGTCACCGGCGATGTCATTGGTCTTGGTCGCGGCTTCTTTCAAAAGCTGTGCGCCCATGTTTTCGTAGGGATCTTCCAGTTCGATTTCTTTGGCAACGGTCACGCCGTCATGGGTGACGGTGGGTGCGCCGAATTTTTTGTCGAGCGCGACGTTGCGGCCTTTCGGCCCCAGGGTGGTGCTGACCGCTTCGGCCAGTTTATCCACGCCACGCTTCAGGCTGTTGCGTGCGCCTTCTTGGAAAATAAGCTGTTTAGCCATTTATAACCTCCAGATTTGCTTGTGATGTTGTTTCTAAAAATGGGTGCTGAGATGCGTCTTATTCGACGATACCCAGAATATCGGTTTCCTTCATAATGAGGAGTTTCTTACCGTCGATCTTGACCTCAGTGCCAGCGTATTTAGCAAACAGCACGCGGTCACCAGCTTTGACATCCATCTGGATGCGCTTGCCGGATTCATCGTGGCGGCCTGGGCCAGCAGCCAGAACTTTGCCCTGCTGCGGTTTCTCTTTAGCGGTTTCGGGCAGAACGAGTTGACCACCTGCAAAGGTTTCTTCTTGTTCCACTGCCTCGATGACCACACGATCACCCAGGGGACGTAGATTAAGAGCCATTATTCCCTCCATCTTCTATTATTGTGATGTTATTGTGGAAATTTCGGAATGTATTATCCACACACGTTTTAGCACTCAAACATGAGAGTGCTAACAAAACTGCCATCAATATAGCAAAAGGAGTTCCAATCGTCAAGGATTTCTAGCAAACTTCTTATGCGAGTGCTAAAGTTTGGCTAAAGTTAGGAAGATTTGATACGCAGCGAATCGAGAATCATCTGAAAAGTTGGGATGAGCGTATTCCCTGTCGAATCGGCTGAATATGTCTCCGCAACGATTAGATCACCCCCACGACGCATAAAAAATACGTCGGTTTGACCTGGCGGGAACTGGGGATTTGCGCCGTTCTGTCGATAACTGCGGCGTATACTGCCATCCTGTGCCGCTGCCGTGTCGATGAAGGTTAATTCGGTTCGCGGCTGATAATTTGCCTGAACATAGATGTCGAGCGCATTCTGGAAATCGGCATCACTGCTGATTTTTGAATCGACCATCGTGACCGAGACATAGGCGCTCAGGTCGTTCGCTTGCCAGACATGGCTTAAAAGTGTGCCATCGCGGGTGGCATCCAGAAAACCCTGCGGTGGAATCCACTCGCGCGGGATCGAGATCGCATATTGATTTTGCTCGATTCGCTGGGCGCTGCTAAATGGCGTAGGTGGAAGCGCAGCAACCGCATCGGCAGTCGCTTTGAGATCGACGACAGGCGTATTGCTGCCCGTGATATTGGGCAGCACAACAAGGCCGATCACGATCAGCGCGATAATACCAACCACAGCCGCTATGATGATGGTGGGTGAAATACCTGAATGTGCTGGTGCTGGTGATTCGGCTGTTTCGGCAGCAATCGGCACTTTGGTCGCGCCCCGGCGTGTGCCAGTCTGCGATGCAGCTTTAGCGGGTGTTTCATCCGGTAATGGCACAAATGTCGGCGAATCATCCACTTTACCGGGAGATTTTGAAGCAGTTTTGGGCTGTAGCAGCGCATCGCGATAGGCACGTGCCATATCGCTGGCGGAGGCATACCGATCTCCGGGGTCTTTAGCGGTTGCGCGGCTGATGACATTTTCGACGGATGGCGGAACATCTTTGCGGAAGATACTGGCCGGGGGCATCGGCTCGTTAATATGTTTGAGCAAAAGTGCCATCGGCGTTTCAGCCTGATACGGTTCGCGTCCGGTAATGAGTTCAAACAACACCACGCCGAGTGCGTAAATATCCGAGCGTGCATCCAGCGGAAAGCCGTTTGCCTGCTCTGGACTCATGTAAGCGGGTGTGCCGATGATGGCGCTCCCGGTCAGCTCGCTGCCCAGAACGCGGGCGATGCCGAAATCGGTCAAATAGGCGTTACCGTTTTCATCGAGCATAATGTTGCCAGGTTTGAGGTCGCGGTGGATAATGCCCTGCTTATGGGCGTGGTCAAGCGCCTGCGCCACCTGTGTAAATGGCTTTTCAATATCCTCTAACGTGGGCGTTCCGCGCCGGATGAGATCGCGCATACTGCCACCCGCCAGATAGCGCATGACAATATAGGGGACTCCCTCCGCGTTGCCAAAATCGTAAATCGGCAAAATATGCGGGTGTTCGAGGTGGGCGATGACATCGACTTCGCGCTCAAATCGCTCGTAAAAGCCAGGATCATGCAGCAGTGAACGCGGCAAAACCTTGACCGCGACGACTCGGTTGATGGAACCCTGACGCGCACGGTAGACTGTCGCCATCCCGCCCCGCCCGACTTCCTCTAAAACCTCATATTGTCCAAGAGTCTTACCGATAATGTCGTCGCTCATAGCCTTCACCGCACGAATAAGTCCATAAGGTCATTTATACGCCAACCCAGGGCGATACACAAGTGTGAGCCGTTAATATAGCTGATCTCGCTTCATATTTAACACTTTCTCCAACACCCGCGTGAACTGTGCACCATTCGACTCTGCCGAGAACATCGCCTCGACACGAGCGCGACCTGCCGCGCCCATTCGCTGACGCAAATCGGCATCGTGTAAAAGGTCGATCACCCGTGCCGCTAATGCTGCCTCGTCCCCCGGCGGCACGAGAAAGCCCGTTTTGCCGTTGACAACCGTTTCCGACGGCCCGCCGCGATTGGTGCTGACGACAGGCTTGCCGCAGGCCATCGCTTCGATATTGACGACACCATAGCCCTCAAAATATGAGCTGCATACCACCACGTCCGCCGCGCCGATCACGCGCTCCACGTCGGCGCGAAAACCGAGATAGGTCAGCCGCTTGTGCAGCAGGCCGTCTTTTTTCGCGATCTCTAAAATCTGCTGTTTGTAGGTGTTATCGGCATCGGTCTGCGTATTTTCGCCTGCGACGATGAATCGCGCTTCGGGGATTTGCAGCGCGACCTGCCGCGCCATCGCCTGAAAAATATCGTGGCCTTTCACATCCTGAAAACGCGCGATTAACGCCACCACTGGGGCATCCTGCGCGATTCCCGCTTCAAAACGCACACGAACACCATCAACACCGGGGTGAAAGCGTTGGGTATCCACGCCCGGATATAAAATTTCGATGCTGTCCGGCGGCATAAAGGGCGGATTCCCCAGAAAGCCCGCTTTGATCGCCTGCGAATGGGCGAAGGTGTAGGCGCTGCGCCGGAAAAATCCGCGCTGCCAGAATTTTGGGTGAAACCACCAGCCCATGCACGTCCAGATCGTCGGAATGCCGACATTTCGTGCAGCGGGCATGACCATTGGCAGGGTGTGATAATCGCTGTGAACAATATCAATATCGTTTTCGCGAATGAGTGCTTCGATGCGCTGGACGATTGGCAGCCGTGACCATAGCGTCGGAATAAAATAGATCGTCGCGCCGCGCCAGGGCATGATGTGTACAGGCCAGCCCTGCGCCCGCCAGCGTTCGCCAAGCTGACCTTCGCGCGGGAGCAGCAAATGCAGCCGGAAACGCGCCGGATCAAGCTGCTGCGCCAATGTGAGCAGCGCAGTCTCGCCACCCCCAAGTTCGGTATAACTGGAAGCAAAAAGTAGATTTATCATCGCGAACATCTTAACGCAGAGACGCTAAGAGGCAAAGGCGCAGATACGAGACTGGACAATTCCAGAATTTGTGCGATGCTATCATGAGGATGAACAATAGATGAGAAACGCATGGATACGATTCTCGGATTACTCGCAGTCTGCTTGCTGATCTTCATGAATGGCTTTTTTGTCGCTGCCGAATTTTCGCTCGTTGGCGCAAGGCGAACCCGCATCACTCAGCTTGCCGACGAAGGCAGCGCTGGCGCAAAAGCTGCCCAGGATGCCATGAACCACCTCGATAGTTATATCGCGGCCACGCAGCTTGGCATTACGCTGGCAAGTCTCGCGCTCGGCTGGATCGGTGAACCCGCTATCGCCCACCTGTTTGAGCCACTGCTGAATCTGATACTTCCTGAGAATTTGATCGACACGGTGGGTCATACCATCAGCGTGATTATCGCTTTCGCGCTCGTGACGATGTTTCACATCATTTTTGGCGAACTCGCGCCCAAGTCGATTGCCTTGCAGCGCCCGGAAGCAACAGCAGTGGTAATCGCACGCCCGACGACCTGGTTTTTAAAACTTTTCCGCCCGATTATTGCCTTGATGAACGCGATTGGCAATGCGGTTGTGAAAATGCTTGGCTTTGAGCCTGCTGGTGAACACGCGCAAATTCATTCCGCTGAGGAACTCGAAATGCTGGTGCATTCCAGCCGCGAGGCCGGGCTGTTGCAGGAGAGCGAGGAACGTTTGCTGCGTCGCGCTTTCGATTTCAGCGATATTCACGTCGAGGAAGTCATGAAGCCGCGCGTTGATATTGACGCGATTGAAGTGACGCTGCCCGTTGCGCAACTACTCAAAATGGTCGGCGACCAGCATCACTCGCGCTATCCGGTGTATCGCGAAAGCATCGACAATATTGTTGGCGTTTTATACACCAAAGAATTGTTTGACATGGTTATCCGCCAGCCAGAACTCCTGACGAATATCGAAGCGCAGTTCGATCTGATGTCGATTGTGCGCAATCCGTTATTCGTTCCGGGGACGCTGGCCGTCGATAAACTGCTCGAAAAGATGCAAAAAACCAAAATCCACTTGGCGATTGTTATCGACGAATATGGCGGTACGGCGGGTGTAGTGACGATGGAAGACATTCTGGAACAGCTTATCGGTCAGGTTCAGGACGAGTTTGATCTTGAAGGAAGTCCGATCACGTCCGAAGGCAATTCCGCTATGGTCAGCGGCCTTCTCAGCCTGGGTGAAGTCGAGGAGCGGTTTGGCGACCTGGAAGATGAGCCGCTTTCAACCACCATCGGCGGTTATATTTCCGAGTTGTTGAGCCGCATCCCGGTTGTTGGGGACAAAGTTCGCTTTGGCGATTACGAGGTGATCGTCGAGGAGATGGATGGGATGCGCGTCGAGAAGGTGCGCTTTGTACGACGTGCGCCCGATGAGAAACCTGCGGAGTGATGGACTTATAGAAAAGTCCGTTGAAATCATTAAAATAAACGTGAGAGGCACTGCATAACGGCAGTGTCTTTATTTGTCCGATTGAGGTTTCTTCAATATGGCTGAAAGCGTCCCGCGCTGGCGTTTGATCCTGGCGTTTGCAATCGTTTATATTGTCTGGGGTACGAGCTATCTGGGAATCGCGATTGCGATTGAAACAATTCCGCCGTTTTTGATGGCAGGTACACGCTTTGCGATTGCGGGCATTATTTTGATGCTCTGGGCGCAAGTCAGGGGTGCGTCGCTGCCGACGCGCGGAAATTGGCGTGCCGCGATCATCACAGGTGGGCTGCTGTTTTTGGTTGCTAACGGGGCGGTGGTTTGGGCGGAGCAGTATGTGGCTTCGGGTGTGGCCGCGCTCCTGAACGCGATCATCCCGCTGTGGGTGGTGCTGATTGACTGGCTGCGTTATGGCAGTGTCAGGCCTGGACTGGCGCTGTGGACAGGGCTTGGGTTGGGCTTTGTTGGCATTATGCTGCTCATCGCGCCCAACCAATTTGCAGGCGGCGAGGGTGTCCATTTACTCGGTGCAATCGTGTTAGCCATTGGCGGGATTTCCTGGGCGTTGGGTTCGCTCGTGGCGCGACAGGCCGATCTGCCAAAATCGCCGAGCATGGCGACGGGAATGCAGCTTATTGCGGGTGGTGTTATGCTGCTGATTTTAGGCGTGGTGAGGGGCGAACTGACGAATTTTCAGCTTTCACAGGTCAGCCTGGAAGCGGTTATCGCTGTTATTTACCTCATTTGCTTCCCGTCAATCGTCGCTTATAGCGCATATGTCTGGTTGATGCGGGTGAGCGATGCGGCGCGTGTCTCCACTTATGCTTACGTCAATCCGGTTGTCGCGGTTGGGTTGGGCGCACTGCTGAATAATGAAATCATTACCGGACGAACCCTAATTGCAGCAGCCGTGATTCTGTCTGGTGTGTTCATCATCAACACCTATCGCGCACAGGGTGAAGCGAAATTTAATTGGCGTTTGTGGCGGAAAAATCCGGCTGTGGTTGCCGGGGCAGAGAATAAAATCTAGATTGATTGGGTCTAAGTTAACCCTGCACCGATACTGCCAGATGTCCGCTGAAGGGATCGCGGTAGATTTGTGCGTCAATCTCAAAAACCTGCGCCAATCGCTCCGGCGTGAGGACTTCTTCCGGTGTGCCGTCGGCGGCGATGCGGCCTCGTGACATCATTACCAGCCGTGTGCAGAAACGGGCTGCCAATCCCAGATCGTGAATCGCGGCGATGACGCCCAATCCTGAATCACGCGCCAACGACTGCACCATGCTCAAAACGCCCATCTGATGTTTAATGTCCAGGTTGCTGGTCGGCTCGTCGAGGAGTAAAACGCGCGGCTCTTGTGTCAGCGCACGGGCGATGACGACACGCTGCTGTTCGCCGCCGCTGAGAGTGTGTATCAGACGGTGCGTGAGGTGTGTGGTTTGCGTGATCTGCATGGCACGATCAGCGATTGCCCGGTCATGCGCCGATTCCATATCGAAACGGCGCAAATGCGGGCTGCGCCCCATCAACACCACTTCGCGGGCGGAAAACGCAAAATCGACGTGAATTGATTGGGGAACATGCGCCACGATTTGGGCAATTTCACGGGTGCTGTAAGAGCGCAGCGGGCGATCTAAAAGGTCGATTTCGCCCGTTGCACCCGGCCACAGTCCGCTGATGACTTTTAACAACGTGGTTTTGCCCCCGCCGTTCGCACCGATCAGACCGACAAACTCCCCGGCCCGGAGGCCAAGATGGATGTCGGTCAGAATTGGCGTTTTTTCAATCGCGTAATGGAGGTTAGAAGCTTGGAGCAACATATTTTTGCGCCTCCAAAAAGTCGGATTTATCGAGTCGGATAGCGCCGACGACGCGCAGGATTATTGCTGCCGTTCGCGTCGCGCTGCGGCCTTTGACCATTGCTGTGCGATGAGCGATTAGAAGATGGTCTTGAGCCGTTGCCGCTTCTGCGTCCACTCAAATCGGTGGGCGATGGCACACCCAACTTTGACGCATAGGGGTGATTTTCCACCACTGGCACGTTCATCCGAATCAGCCGTTCAATATCGACCAGATAAGGGCGTTCTTCTTCTTCGCAGAATGAGAAGGCGATACCACTTGCTCCCGCCCGCGCTGTCCGTCCGATACGGTGAACGTAGCTTTCGGATTCATTAGGCAGGTCAAAGTTAATGACATGTGTGATGTCGTCTACGTCAATGCCACGTGCAGCAATATCTGTCGCCACCAGCACACGAGTCACGCCGGATTTGAAATTTGAGAGCGCTTTTTCGCGCGCACTCTGTGACTTATTGCCGTGAATAGCCTCAGCGTGGATCGACGCGGTGCTTAAGTGCTTGACCAGTTGGTTGGCGCGGTGTTTGGTGCGTGTGAAAACCAGTGTGCGTTTGACTGCTTTGTCGCTTAACAAGTGTACGAGCAGGGAACGTTTGTCGTTTTTCTCGACAAAATAGATGGCCTGCTGAATTTTCTCAACCGTTGTCGCCTGCGGTGTCACTTCGACGTAAACCGGATTATTCAGAATGCTGTTCGCCAAATCCTGAATATCCTGCGGCATCGTCGCCGAAAACAACAGCGTTTGGCGTTGTTTGGGCAGCGCGGCGATGATGCGTTTGACATCGTGGATAAAGCCCATGTCGAGCATCCGGTCTGCTTCGTCCAGCACCAGGACTTCCAGACGGTCAAACCGAATATAGCCCTGATTCATCAGGTCGAGCAGTCGTCCTGGCGTAGCGACCAAAATGTCTGGGCTGCGGCGCAGCGCGTCAACCTGTGGATTCTGACCGACACCGCCAAAAATCGTGACCTGCTTCAGCGGCAGATTGCGTCCATAGCTGCGGAAACTTTCGCCAATTTGCGTGGCGAGTTCGCGCGTGGGTGCAAGCACCAGTACACGGATAGGGCGATTCGATGGCGACGGCGCGGCAGACAGACGCTGCATGATGGGGAGTGCGAAGGCGGCTGTTTTACCTGTGCCAGTCTGTGCGCATCCGAGCAAATCTTTGCCTTCAAGTACCTGTGGGATAGCCTGCACCTGAATGGGTGTCGGCTCTGTGTAGCCTTCTGCACGCACCGCGCGCAGGAGGGGATCAATCAATTTTAGATCTTCGAATTGCATGGGGTTGTTCAGTTAAAACCTCGTGATATGCCCCGCGCTCGCGCGTTGATGGCGAACTTCCCACATTGCAATACGAATTGTGTTTTGAAAGGGGTAGGGCTTGTTCATTGTTTCACGATACTCGATATTCTCCCGCGCGTCAATTCCACATTTGTGAGGGACTGGAGATGTTAAATCTGTAAGAATTGGACAACTGCGTAAAGCGAAAGACCGATGCCAACCAGCAGGGAAAGGTATTTCATCATGCGAGGCACCCAGATGCGAACAGCCTGATTGATTGTATCGACCTGTGCGGTAAAACGCTCGCGCAGCAAAATATAGCCCATCAGAAAAGCGAACAATGGCAGCGCGAAGACAAGATTATACACCAGAAGCGATAACAGGCTGCCAAGAACTCCGGTGTTGGCGGTGGCAATGCGTTCCGACGCAACGATATAGGGCAGCGCTGTTGTCAATTCCTGGATCATGACAACAATACCAAAGAGAAAAGCCTTCCATAAGTTAAGCGGGGGTTTATGTGAATGTTCGCCGCTCATAGGCTGCGCTTTATAGAAAATGCCGAAAGCAAGTAATCCGAGGCCGATCACCAACTGAATTGCGATGAATAGCATGTCATCCATGTGTTGGATAAAGTTTTCGATCACGGTTCGAATACCTGCGACAAACAGAACGCCGCCAAGATAATTGACGCTGAGAAGCCCTGCGATATAGGCCAGGATACGTGGTACCGGGCGCTGCGTGGCAAATAGAATAAATTGGGCAATGAACAATGATGGATTCAGGCTGTCGATGATGGCAATTCCGACCAGAGACCCCAACAGAGGCAAATTGAGCGCCATTTTTTGTCCTATTCTCCTCTGTGCCTAAGCAGTAATCAGATGCAGTAACTCATTCATAAGGGCCACACGCTCTTCTGGCGTATCCGGCATCATGCCTAAAACAACATCCGTCCAATAACTATCTGCTGCGCCGCGAATCACATGCGCCCGCATGGGGGAAACACCATCCTTTACGAAACGCTCATTCCATATATCTACATATTCCCGAATTCGATTGAGCATTTCCGGCTGCTCGGTCAGCATAAATGTGAGCATCAACACGACTTCGAGTGGGGGCGGTTCATCGGCGAAAGTCGCTTTGACATAAGCGCGCAGCCAGCGTCCGGCAGTAGACAAGTCTTGTTCATAGAATTGCAGCGCCAGGGCATCAAAGCGATTGAGCAAATCATCCAGGAGCGCTTCGAGGAGTGCGCCTTTGGCAGGGAAATGATGGAGCAATCCCCCTTTGCTGACATTCGCCGCTCGTGCGACTTCATCGAGTGTAAAAGCGTTTGCGCCACCTTTTTGCATCGTTTTCACAGCCGCGTCAAGTAATCGTTCGCGTACACCAATCGGGTCTTTTTTTCGTTTTATATCGCTCATTGTATGACCTGATACCGTCTCGTTGGATGGTTATATGATACCGTCCGGACGGTATGTTTGTCAAGATCAGGCAACAAAAAAGAGGGTACACCCCTCTTTTGATTTTTTGGATGATGTTTGGTTAGTCACCCGCCGGGTCAGGCAGCGATTGGTGGACTTTGCTAACTACTTCCAACATCTCGTCAACCTGGCTGAATTTCACGCGAGGACGATTGACCGCCGCGCCGCGCTCTTGTTCAAGCTCGTCCAGCTTCAGCCAGTCCTCGAAGGTGACATAGGCGATGCCGCGCTCATTGAGCAGATTTTCGATGGCTTCACGGCTTGGCGTTGCTGGATCAAGCAGTTTGCCATTTGTCATGTCTTCCAGAAGCATATCGACAGTTTCCACCGAATCCGGCTTGTTCGTGCCGATCACACCACTGGGGCCGCGCTTGATCCAGCCGACGACATAACCGCCCGTGACCTGCTGACCGTCCTTGATCGCCGTCATGATCCGGCCTTTTTCATTCGGGATCGTCCCCCATTTTTCGTAGAATGGCACACCGGGGAGTGGCGTTCCCAGATAACCGACGGAACGGAACACCAGCCCCACGGGAATAGTCTCATACTGATCGGTTTCACGCGGACGAATCTCGCCTTTTTCGGTCTGATAAAGCTCGTTCTTGACGATTCTGATGGCCTCGACTCGATCCTTACCGATGATTTCGACAGGGGATGTGAGGAAACGCATGATGATTTTCCGCGTTTTGCCCTGGGATTCACGCTGGGAATAGGCTTTCAGAATTTCGACGTTTTTGACCGCGACTTTATCTTCGCCAGATTCGATGAACGCCTGACTGTAGGAATCCAGCGCAACTTCTTCTGGCGCGACGATGACTTCAGCATCATGCAGTTCACCGAGTTCTTTGATTTCCGGGTTGGTGAAGGCCGATTGCGCGGGGCCGCGCCGTCCCAGGACGTAAATTTCTTTGATATTGCTAGTTTTTAATTCTTCCAGCGCATAGTCGGCAATATCAGTTGGGTAGAGTTCGTCATAGGTTTGCGCCAGGATGCGGACAACATCCATTGCCACATTACCGAGGCCAATGACGACAGCTTTTTCCTGGGAGAGATCAAACTCAAATTGGCGATAATCGGGATGCGCATTGTACCAGGCGACAAATTCGGTAGCGGCATGGCTGCCGGGTAAGTCTTCGCCAGGGATGCCAAGCTGACGGTCACTTTGTGCGCCGACAGCATAAATAATCGCGTGATAATGACGCTCGAAATCCTCAAGCGTCAGATCGGTTCCAAACTCAACATTACCGTAGAAACGGAAATTGGGTTTAGAGGCGATCTTGTCATAGACCTTTGTTACCGATTTGATTTTTTGGTGATCCGGCGCGACACCGCCGCGCACCAGCCCATAGGGCGTTGGCAGACGGTCAAACATATCAATTTCGACGACCAGCGTTTTCTGTTCTTGCAGTCGTCCGGCAGCATAGAAGCCCGACGGCCCCGACCCGATGATGGCTATCCGTAGCGGATGAGTAGATGTGCCGAGTTGCAATGACATTGATTTATCTTTTCTTAGGCTTATCTTACGATTGGTGCTATGCCCAGCAGTATAGCATCTGGTGCTATGACCCCAGCAGTATAGCATCCAGCACAAATCCTATACCTCAAAAGGTAAGGGGGCAAGGGATAATTTCCACAAAATTTTATGCTTTTTGTCTGGATATTCAAACTTATGTGTCTACTAAAAATTGGAATATAGGATTTGATGCAGGGATATTAATCAGAACGTAGGATGTGATGCAGGGGTATCTTACCCCTGCATCGTGTCAATTCAGTGCCGTTTGAGGATTAAACAGTACGAGCTTTTTACGCAGCTTAGTGATGCTTTTCCAGCCCAAATGCCTGGGCAAGGGGCCACACAAACAGCACACCCGCGTCTGGTTTTGACCAATCGCCAACGTATTTTGTCGTCGCTTTGACAATCTGGTCAACCGTTTGCTGATCTTTGACGGCTGAAATAAGTGTGCGGTGATGGATTTCCTGCGCCCGCAGCATGGACGACAGCGAGAAAACCAGCCCGACATCATCGCGAATCCCTTGATTTGCCAACTGCTGCATTCCGGCGCTCTCTAAAATAGTCACGCCGCTGGCTCCGGCTTTCACCCAGATGTCCAGGACATCACTGGCCTGATCCACATTTGAAGAAATGAACATAATCATGTACATAGTTGCATCCTCAATTCGATACCGCGACTGGCGCGTCTATTTCTGGCTTGGGTGTCTCGTCTTTATTGGCGAATGACCAACGCACGAGTGGTGGCGTAATGATCGTCGTCACCAGAACGACAAATACCACTACCGTAAACACTTCCGGCAGCAAGACCCCGCTGTTGACACCAATTGCCGCGATAATGAGGCCGACTTCTCCCCTGCTAATCATCCCAACGCCGATGCGAATGGAGCTTTTCTGGTTAAGCCCGCCCAACAGCGCACCACCACCCGCGCCAATCACTTTTGTGACAATGGCTAAAACGGTTACGACCAGCGCAAACGGAAGCAGCTCGGCTGTCAGCAAGCGCAGATTGGCTTGCAGGCCGATGCTGATGAAAAACAACGGCACGAAAAACGAATAATTGACGCTGTGCAGCCCGCGCTCGATTTGCTCGACAACGCTGTGCCGCGCTTGTCGCAGGCATACACCTGCCATGAATGCACCCGTGATGACCGCTATACCGCCGAAATATTCCGCCGCGAAGCTGAGTAAAAGTGTCGCGACAATCGCGAAGGTCAACGGCCCTTCGGAAATTCGCAAGCGGCTGATGAGATTTGCCAGACGTGGCAGCGCATACCAGCTTACCAACGTTCCGATGACCAGGAATCCCGCGATTCGCAGCAGCACCTCAATAATCGGGCGGGCTTCCGCGACCTGAACAACGCCGCCGGGATTGATCGCCATAAAGAGCGAAAGAAACAGAATCACGATGGCATCGTCAACCAATGCAGCGCCAAGCAGGGTAAGCCCTTCCTTCTGCCGGATTACGCCAAGCTCAAGCATGACCTGAGCCGTGATACTGGTACTCATGGATGCGAGTAGAATGCCAATAAATAGTGACTTTTCGATGCCATAGCCGAAGAGGGTGACAGTTGGGGTGATGATAAGCAGCGGGACGAATACCCCTAAAAGCCCAGCGAGGACGGCAGGCCGCCCGACTTTGAGCATACTTTTGGGTTCAACTTCCAGCCCAGCCATAAACATCAGCAAGAGTACGCCGACTTCAGCCAGTTCGATAACGGTATGGGTGATTTGTTCACCATTGGGGAAAATGGAATGTGTGCCAAGCAAATTAATGAGCGATGGCCCGATAATTACGCCCGCTAACAACTCTCCCAGGACGGCAGGTTGATTGAGACGAAGAGTGAGGTAGCCCATCGCTTTTGCAAAAGCGATCAGCACGCCAAGGGCAAGAAGAAATTGCAAAATTCCTGTCACTGTGGTGGAGCCTCCATATGTGGTTGATGCAGTTTAGTCGATAAATTGCCTCATAGTGTCTAATAAGTAGACTTGCGAGATTAGTAGTGGATTATAACAATATTTCTCGAAATATTGCGAAATTCACATAAAATACTCATTTACCCCTTGAGTGGCAGCACCAACTCTTTATGGAAATCGGTCAGCGTCACCAGCTTGCCATCTTCGTCAATATAGAGCATATCTTCGACGCGCACACCGAAACCACGCTCCGGGTAATACAGGCCGGGTTCAATCGTGATGGTGTTGCCGATTTGCAGACGATCATCATGGCTGATATGGGTCATTTTCGGACGTTCGTGAATTTTCAAGCCGACTCCATGCCCTAAGCTGTGAACATAGCCTTCAATCGTGTCTGTCTTGCTGCGGATCGTCGGATGCCCCTTACTTTCGAAATAATCGAGTACCGCGTCTTGCAGTGTGTGCGAGGGCTGGCCGGGTTCTTCAAAGGTTTCAAGTGCGATTTTGAAAGCCCCCATCGCCTGATCGTAAGCTTCCTGAACAGCAGGAGGCGCATAACCGATACACCATGTTCGAGTCGAGTCGTGATGATAACCACCGCCGACCTCATGTGGGAACAGGTCGAAAACAATCGATTGCCCGGTTTTGAGCGCCATATCCGCTTTGCCACGACTGTGCGGGAAACCAGCATCACGCCCTTGCGCAAAGATCATCTCCGAGTTTTCCAATCCACGATCCAGCAGCGCCCGCATGATAAAGCCTTTGACATCACCAATCGTCAGTGGTGAGCCATCAGCCTTGACCACAGTATCACCCTCGGCGCGATGGGAGGCGATAAAATCCCAGGTTGTCTGCCAGACCTCGCTGGTGCGCCTGGCAATCGACTTGATACGCGCGAGTTCGGTAGCATCTTTGGTGACGGATGCTTCGTCAAAAATGGTATAGCCCGTTTCGCCAACAAATTGATAATTCTGAAGCGATGCGTTGAGCAGGTTGATGACAAAGATAAAAATATTGACATCCCCTTTGCCGTACACCCCGATTTTGCCGTGCGGGATACCCAATTTTTCAAGACACCGCTCCCATAATGCAGCGTCAATCGGGCTTTTATCCCCTCTGGCCTCGCGAAAAAGATTCGCCCAATCTTCCTGATAATAAACCGTCAGGCCGCTTTCCGCCGCTTCTTCGATTTCCATCGAATTGACGACCATCACGGGATCAGCGCCGCGTTTTTTGATGACCAACCCGCCGGAAACACGTGCGCCATTCGTGAGGTAATCACGCGGGGCGTTATAGCTGTGATCGCTGACAACGATGAGGGCTTCCAGGCCGCGTTCAGCCATTAAACGGTCAAGATCGGATTTCATGGTTTATGTCCTTTGAGAATTGATTGAGTCCATCAAAAAATTTTCTTGCCCTGGCAGCACGGTGCGCGGGTCAAACAGGACTTTTCCGGCAGCTACACGCGCGATCACGGGCGGATTGGCATGTCGCAAGCCATCCATATATTCATCAGCATGGGCGACCTCCAGCGCTAACAGTGCGGTTGGCAGCGTCGCCCCTGGCAGGCTGCCGCCGCCGACAGTCGATTCGCCCTCGATGACCGTACCGCCGACCTGCTGCGCCCAGTTTTGCGCGGTTGACCGAATATCCTCAAGTGGACGGGCAATCATGCGCCATACGGGAATCTGCTCCAGCGCTTCACCTTTGCGATAATGATCGAGCGTTGCGACCAGCCCTGCCAGGCATAATTTATCGGCGCGAATCGCTCTCGCCAATGGGTGACGTTTCAGCAGGTCAATCAGAACTTTTTTCCCGGCAAGAATCCCGGCTTGCGGCCCGCCGAGCAGTTTATCGCCGCTAAAGGCTACCAGATCAACCCCCGCTTGCAGGCTTTCCTGCACCGTTGGTTCATGTTCGAGTCCAAATTGCGCCGTATCCAGCAGTGCGCCGCTGCCCAGATCATCAACCAGATAGAGATGATGACGGTGGGCAATCTCAGCCATTTCGTCCAGTGAGGCCGACTCGGTGAAGCCTACCATCTTAAAATTGGAAGCGTGGGCGCGCATCAACAGGGCGCTGTTCGGCGTGATGGCGCGTTCATAATCGCTGGCACGGGTGCGGTTCGTCGCGCCGACTTCGACCAACTTCGCGCCGCTTTGCTCCATGACTTCCGGTACGCGGAATCCGCCACCAATCTCGACCAACTGCCCACGCGAAATGATGACTTCGCGCTCTTTCGCCAACGCTGACAGCAGTAATACCAATCCTGCCGCGTTATTGTTCACCACCAGTGCGGCCTCTGCGCCAGTAATTTCCGCGATGAGGCTTCCAGCATGGACGAGACGGCTGCCGCGTTTGCCCTCGTCCAGATCAAATTCGAGCGTATTGTACTGCGCGGCTACCTCGCGAATGGCATGCTGTGCGGCCAGGGATAGTGGAGCGCGACCTAAATTGGTGTGGATAATGACACCTGTCGCGTTTATGACGGCGCGGAGGGATGGACGAAATGTATTTTCGAGGGCGCGTGTTGTCCGTTCAAAAATCGAATCAAGGTCGGATGCGATAGATTTTCCCGCACGGAGTCCGGCTCGGCAAGAATCCAACTCGGCACGAAGGGCATCCAATGTCTGTGAACGTCCATAGCGGGCGATGAGATCATGTCCTGTGGGTGAATTGAGTAGTTGATCGACTGCGGGCAGCGTTCGCAGGGCGTTAATCGTCTTCTCGCTCATTCGCCAATTCTCTTGAACGCAGGAAAATTTCAATGACAACGAAAATCAGTCCGATAAAGAAGGCAATCGGTGGAGTGAGGACGCGCGGGACTTGTAACCAGGCGCACGTGACGACAAAAAGCCCACCCCACACGCTCTGTCGCACGAGTACGCCGCCGGGAGGGAGTTCGCGGTTGAGGGGGGTAAAGCGCACGTTGAGATAGCGCACGAAGGGCAAAATCGTCCCTGTAACCGCGATTTGCAGCAGCAGGAAAAATAACCAGCGCGGCCCAACACGTGGCAGCATCGTCGTTATCAGCGCGTACAGGCCTGCCCATCCGCCGACTGCCATAATCGCAGCGGCGATTAAAACACCAACATGATCGGGCGGCATTTTTTCAGGGTTGGGCTGAACACTTTTTCGTTGAGGTTGTGGCTGTTGAGTCATGTCGTTAATTATATCGCGATTTATGCTACTCTGGTCATTATGTTCAATTTTGCGCGTCTGTTCACGGTTCGTATATTATCGATGTTTCTCGCTGGCATTGGGTCAATATTACTCATTACCCACAGCAGCCCTCCACCGAGTATCGTCATAAGCGGTGAACCTGGATTTTCAGCTTGCCACTTGCCGTGCTGGGCAGGCATAACACCGCATGAGACTGTCTTTAAAGAGGCGCTAAGGAATATTAACGCCAGCTTGCCGGGCTGGAGCCTGGATGTGCAGAGGAATAATACGCAAATTACTTTTTACGGAAATCATGGCGAGAATCAGATTGCTGGCGTGATTTATGAGGATCGCACCTTTGTCGGCAGGATTCGGTTAGATGTTGCCATGCCGGTGGGGTATCTCATCGAAGAATTGGGTAGGCCATACTGCGTCCGAACCAATTATCTGTCAACCTTAAATGAGAATGTGGTCGTTGTCTATTGGCGTTTAGCCGATGCGACAGTGATGGGAATTATACGATTAGATCCATTAGAGGATTGGTATCCAGGTGCATTAACAGAAACGCTCCTGGTGCTCACATCCAACGAGGAATGCACATTAATTGATGCACTCCCCTGGGTAGGATTTGCGCGTTTATGGTTATATCAGACAGATTTTACGGATTAACGCTTGGTCTCAATCAAGGCATGAAGCTCACGGCTCTCGCGTGATGGCCCGATTCCTAGAGTGTCGGAAAGAACCTTCTCCAGGGTACGATATTGCATCAGCGCATCCCCGACCATATCCAATTTCAGATAGATCGACATCACTTCACGATGAATATCTTCGCGTTCTGGTGTTTCTTTGAGCGCACGCACAAAAAACCCTAATGCATGATGGAAATTCTCGCGGCGTTTATTAATGCGGGCTGTGCTGATGAGCGCCTGGGCATAAAGCTGGCGCAGGTGATCGCGGCGTTCATCCGTCCACTGCATCGAAACCGTCTGCAAGAAGGGCGCTTTATAGAGTTCAATCGCCTGAGCCAGAAGTTCCTCTTCTTTGCGATCATCAGTGGCGATCATCGAACGCTCAATCGCATCCTGAAAATCGGTCACATCGTAGTGGCGGACGATTTTTTCGCTAGGCATATAAAAACCCGCGCTATAATGCGTGAGTTCATAATTCTTCGATCCGCCAACCTTCATGCTGATACGTTCGCTGATTTTCCGTTTGGTAACATGGAAAACGTTGGTTGCTTCCTTAATCGACAGATCGGGCCAGAAGGTGGCAAAAATTTCATCGCGGGTGACAAGTGCATGATCCATGAAATAGAAGAAAAGATTTCGCGGTAATGCGCCGTCCCAGTTTGTGATTTGCTGACCGTTTACAATGGCATAACCTCTGCCCAATGAATAGACCTCAAGCTGAGGCCTGGGGGAAGGTTCAACGGTAAACATCACATCATCTTTGCGATATTCTGTCCCTAATACCAATGCTTCGCCCTGGGCAACCATATCGTACCAGGGTTGGTAGGTTAATAAGCGTGATGAAAATGCAAGCTGGACATGATCAGGTAATGAGGCAACCGCCGCTTTGATAAATTTACGAAAATCGCCGTTCAGCGGCGCTCTGTCAAATTCGTCGATAAAGAGTACCACTCGTTCGCTGCTGTATGCACCCAAATCTGCTGCCAGTGCTTCACCTAATGCTTCAGGTTTATTGCTGGTGAGGGCTTTTTTGAGGTTTGCGCCAAAATTGTCTAAAACCTGATCGAATTCGGTAACTAATGCATTGAGCCAACCCGATAGTGTGGATTGTTCTTCAGCTATCCGGTAATATAATAATCCGGTATGGGTATTAGTGAGAAAGTGTGTTAAAAAAAGATTGCGGTAATTTGTCCAAGGATATAGTAGCACAACTTTCTTACCAGCGGATCGCTCCTGGAAAGTCTCAAATGACATTTTAGTGATTTCTTGAGAAACCATTACCTGGATGGCCTTTCACATACCGCGTATGTAGTGTTATTGTTATTGATGCTACTATTTACGTAATTGGATAAATAATAGAACTATTTTTATCAAAATTCTATCATGAAATTAATTGAAATGTCAATGCTTTATATTTCATTTTTAAAGTCTGAGAGCATCTTTTTGATCCCTGATTATTTTTGAGTTTACTGTAAATTTACTGGAAAGTATATAGGCTGTTGCTACTAAAACCCATCTCTCATCTACTGCTTAAGCTAGAAGTTCCACTCCTTGCAGTATTCATCATAGCAATGTGGTATCCATCTCCGCTAAGAGATCGATTCGTTTGGATATTCGTACTTTTGATTCCAATATTTGCTGCTCGTTGGGTCGTGCGGGGGCGTATTTTCACGATCACAAAATTAGATGTCATATGGCTCATCTGGTTGGGGTTGGGGGTCGCCAATATTTATCTGGCGCCGTTTACACGCGGCTTTATCATGTTAGCGCGACCATTACTTGGGGTTATAATTTATTTTACAATAATTGAGGTCGTTCGCCATGAAAAACGTGTCAATAAAGTAATCAATTATATTACTATCCTGGCGATTATCATAGGCCTTCTGGCGATGTCCGGTACACAATGGAATGAAAAATCATTTCAATTTGAGGCTTTTCTGAATATATTGCCTACTTTGAAAATGCTACCGCTTCCGCCAGAAGCAGGTTTGAGCTTTAACGCCAACGAAATTGCTGGTGCCATCGCCTATGTACTGCCTGTGATGGCAGGTGTTGCTATTTATTATTGGCGGATGAAACTCCCGCGTATCGGGGTTACAGTGGCATTTATCCTGCTGTTTTTGTCGCTGTTTCTGGGCCAGAGCCGCCTGACTATTGTGGGAGTATTGCTGGCGTTGGCGGTGATTATTTTTATGCTCATCCCACGCGGCAGATGGCAAGCACTTGCCTGGGTTGCGTTGGGGGCAGTAGTCGTTCTCCAGTTGTTTGTCGTCTACAACCCAGCCAGCAGATTGGAATTGGCGGAGCGTGACGAAGGTAGTTTTAGCGGACGATTTAATATCTGGTCAAGTGCGTTGAAGGTTGTGGGCCAGTACCCACTGACTGGCGCAGGCCTGAATATGTTTCGCGATAGACGGATATTGGAGAAATTCCCTGTGCCGGGCTGGTCTCCCTCCCCTGGTGCTACACGCATCCTGCCTCATACACATAATGAAGTTCTGCAAATCGCAACGGATATGGGTATACCCGGCGGCGTTATTTTTATCGCTGTTCATGCTGCTGCGGCCTATCTGACCGTTCAAACCTGGCGACGCGGTGACGAATATGCAAAAGCAGTGAGTGTTTCGGCGCTGGCGGGTTTGTTTGCGCATGGTGTTTTTGGGCTGGGGGATGCCATTACGTTTTGGGATCGCTTTGCATTTTTGTTTTGGGTTGTGCTGGGCTTGGTGCGTGGGCAGCACTTATTAACAACCCGTTTTATCCAAAATTTGTAAACATATAGTTTTTTCCGCTTGACTTCCATGTTATATTTTGATGAGGGTCGAAAACTTTCATCTAATCTATCGAGAACGTATGCGCCGAGTCTTTTTTACCTCCGGTGATAAAACGTCCGTTTTTAAGTCTACCTTACAGGACTATCTGCTGTTTCTGGCAGGGTTTATTCCCCTGTGTGCCGGCGCCATACTCTTTATTCAACAGCCTTATCTTAATTTTGAACCTTCGCTGTTTAGCATCTGGCTAATTTGTCTGGCAATGTTTGTGCTGGCTGATATTGTTTCTGGCGCTTTAGAGAATGGATTGTGGGCAGGGTATCTCAATCTTTCAGCGGCAGTCGTCTGGCTAGAATTAAATCTGGCCGCAGCATTGGCAATGGTCGTAATCGGCGCACTTATAACCGTCCCGATACGTCTTTATCTTCGCGTCCCTCTAAAATTATTCGGCGGGACACGCCTACAAGCTTTCAATTTGACCTGGAATAGAATTGCGATTTCTGGCTTGTCTATTCTGGCGACGGCCCTGGTTTATGAACTGCTGGGTGGGGATATTCCACTCCAAAGTTTCGATGCTCCTGCTTTACTGATAGTGCTGATCGCGTTATTGATCGGTTTTATCTGCACACATCTTTGCGGTGTTTTGCTGTTACGCAATTCCGCATCAGCCAAGCCTTTCCTTTTAGGTTGGCAGCACATGGGTCAGGAAATTCTGATCCTGCTGCTCATCATCGCCTTTCCGATGATTATCGATAAGGCAGGCATAGGTGTTTTTGCGGTAATTATGGGCTTACTGGCGATCCAATCGCTGCGCTTTCATAATGTTGATGCCATCGACCAATCGCTGCTCAGGCGTGTCGAAGAACTTTCCCTCCTGAATAATATCGGGCAGGTGACGGCATCCAATCTGGAATTGGATGATGTTTTGTACAACATTTATGTCCATGTTGCCCGGTTGATGCGCGTTTCCGTATTTTATATTGTCCTCTATGACCGAGGACAGGATATGCTCGATTACCGGCTGGTCGTCGCTGGCAACCAGCGGATCAAATGGCCTGCCCGTAAACTGCGCGATGGCGCAACCGAGCGTGTTATTCGCACCAAGAAACCGCTGCGTATCACAGCGAGTGACCGTACAAAATTTGCTGATCTCGGCGTTTTTACCCCCACATCGCATTATGTGATGTTCGTCGGAATGCCACTGCTGTTTGGCGACGAGGTTCTCGGCGTTATGGCGGTCTTGAGCGACGAAAGCGAGGAAGCATTTGGCAGCAATGAAATCAATATTCTGCAAACGATTGCTAACCAGGCCGGACTCGCGGTTCGTAATGCGCTTTTGTTTTCGCAGCGTACCGATCTGGTCGAAAATCTCTCACGCATTAATGACGTTGTTCATCAGGGCTTGTCCAGTGTAGATCGGGAGACTGCGCTGACGGCGGCCTGCCAGACCGCAATGGCAATCACCAAAGCGCAGAAGGCTGGCTTGTTTTTGTTTGATGTCGAAAAATCGCGCTTTGATCTGGCAGCGGAAATCGGCATGACCGAAGCCTTCAAAACGGCTAACGAAATTGTCTTGTATCAACCTGAACGCTACACAATGGGGGCGCGGGTCGTCGTCAATACGGATGATGCCCCACGCCTGACTGAATATGCACGGCAGGGTGAATTCCGCGCCTTTGTCGAAATGCCGTTGTTTTCCGGCAACAATCTCATTTCGGGACTGTTGACCGTTTATCATAATCAACCCAATTATTATCGACAGGTCGAACTCGATTTGCTGGAAGTGCTTGCAAATCAGGTGCGCGCAGTTTTCGATAACACCCAGTTATTCCAGGTACTTGAATTATACGCCTACGAAATGGCGCAGCTTGTGCATTTGTCGCGCATTTCAACGGCCAGCCTGGAAGCGGATAAAGTTGTCGGGAACATCGCCGATATTTTACGCCAGATGATGAACGTCAACCGGGTTATCATCACGCTGATCGATTTTGAGGAACAGCGGGTGCGGGTGCTGGCAACAGTTGTCGATGGAGATTCGCAGACATCGAGCCTGCACAATCTGCCTTTGGAGAAATTCCCCGAACTCCAAAACCTTGTGCATCAGAAAGCGCCGTCGGCGAACGCATTTTATCGCGACAGTGACACGCTTTCGCCAGAATTACGAACACTAATGGGGCAAGATGAGGAAGAATCGCTGGCGCTGATTCCGATTATGACGAACGCGGTTCTGGTGGGTGCGCTCATCATGGGCAGCCGGAGCGAACGACATTTTTCGCATCATGAATGGCAGTTCGTTGAGATGGCAGCGAATCAAATCGCGGCGCAGATCAAAAACGTACAGCTTCACGAACAAACTCAGCGACAGCTCAAGCAGCGCTTAGACCAGGTTTCGCTGGTTGAAGAAATCGCCAAACAGGTTTCCAGCTCGCTGGACTTCAACCAGATTATCAGCAACGTTTTGGAAGCGGCGGCACGCGCAACCCAGGCTGATTTTGTGCTTTTGGCTCTGCTCACCGACGCTGACCAATTCTGGATCATTATTCAGCATTATACGAATGGACAGGTCTACAAAAGCTACTCGTCCAGATCGAAGGATCAAGGCGTAGTGGGCGAAGTGGTGCGCACTGGAAAAACCATTTTGCTGCGCGACAACAGCACATTCGAAACTTACTACACCGATACTCCAGGCCTTTATCACTCATCGCTGGCGGTGCCGCTGGTGAAGGGTGACAAAGTTATCGGTGCGCTGAATATTGAAAGCGTGCATGAAAGCTTTTTCAACGAAGATCAGGCCAGCTTCCTCAATAATCTCGCCAGTCACGCCGTTATCAGTATCGAAAATGCGCGTTTCCTGGAAGAACGCCAGCAAGAAATTGATATGCTCACCAGCCTGCGTTTGCTCTCCCTGTGGCTGGCAAGCGCTGATGACATTCGGTCGGTTTCGCAGGCCGTACTCAAAACGGGCCTCGAACTGATGAATGGTCAGGGCGGCATTATTTTTCTTTACGATGCAGAAGATGGCGATCATTTGACTGTGGTTGATAAACTGTGGACGGATGAGCTTGATAATTTTCAGATTCCGCTGAATGTGGCTTATCGAGTCGCACGCAGTGGTCAGCTCGAAATCGTAGAAGACATTACACAGAATGGCACCGCCGAGATTGAAAGCTATAAGAGCCTGATCGCAATTCCGTTGAAGCGTGGCAATCATGTGCATTCGGTCATGGTCGTCGCTTTTGCCACCAAACGGGTATTCCAGGATCGCGATTTAAATACGATTGATCTGCTGGCGAGTCAGGCAGTGGGGCATCTGGAAAACGCGACCTTGCACGAACGGATTCGTACCGCCAGCGATCAGATGGGTGCTATTCTGGACTCCACGCGCGATGGCATGATTTTGCTGGATCGCGAATTTTGTCTGGTTCAAAGCAACGCCTCAGCAGAGCGCTTGCTGGGCATTCATTTAACAGACTACGTGGGGCACTATTTCCCGGATACTCTGCTGAAGCATATTGAAGATGAACGGGATAGCGGCTATTCCAGTGAAGAAGTCCAGAAAATGGCACGTATTCTGCGCCTGGAACCGCAGCTTAATACACAGCGCCAGTTCCAGCATATTGTCGGCAACCAGTTGAAGTATATCGAAGAAATTGGTTCACCTGTCATTGATGACGAAAATCATATTGCCGGACGGCTTCTGGTTTTACGGGATGTCACCGAAGAAAAAGAACTGGAAGAAAATCGCGAACTTTTGACCAAGATGATGGTGCATGATCTGCGCGGCCCGCTGGCGGCGATTATCAGCAGCCTGCAACTTGCCCTGCCTTCCATTGATGTTGAAAACCAGCGCGATGAGGCGAAAGCACTGATGCAGTCGTCGTTTAAGAGTGCCAATCGCTTGCTGGGATTGGTTAACAGCCTCCTGGAAATCGCGGCACTGGACGGAACACAGATGCGGCTTAACCTGAATCCCACGCCGTTATCAACGATGGTGGAAACCGCCTATTCAACGCTGGAACGGTCAATTCAGCAGGCTGATCTGAAAGTGGATTATGATATTCCTGACGATTTGCCACTGCTCAAGGTCGATCAGGATAAAATTGAGCGTGTCCTCATCAATCTGATGGATAATGCCCTGCGCTATACCCCGGCATTCGGCAAAATTCTGATCTCCGCTGAAGTGGTTGACCGTCAGGTGATGGTCAGGATAGCAGACAGCGGCCCTGGAATCCCCCGTCAGGAACGCAGCCGCATTTTTGAGAAATTCCGGCGTGTCAAAGGCCAGAATCCCCTGCGTGGCAGCCAAGGTAATGGGCTGGGTTTGACCTTCTGCAAGCTGGCGATTGAAGCGCATGGCGGACGAATCAAAGTTGAAGATGAGAGTCCGCTTTCCGGTGCGTGCTTCTCCTTAACACTTCCCATCGCTTAATTGTTATATCCTGTAATGTAACAATTGAATTTATTGATAAGCGATGTATTGATATCCTATGAATCGATTTACTGATATTCAATGGCCGTTGGCGCTGGTCGGTGTCGCTATTCTGGCTATCAGTCTGCTCAATACACCTCTGACGCTGCTCTCATTGGTGAGTGGATTATTTTTGGCGCTGGTGATTTTTCTCATCGTGAGCCAGATGCGTGTGCAGCTTCGGCGGCATCAGTCTGACCTCAAATCCCTCACCGACATCAGCAAACAGCTCTATGACCAGCAGGTCGCACGCTCTCAGCAGTTGAGTACGCTCAATAAGGTGCTGCTGCTGCTCACAGAGACGCTTTCACCCGATAGTGTACTGGATACGGTCATCTCCTCAGCATCCGCTGTTTCTGAGGCAACAGCTATTGCCGTTTATCTCTTTGAGGGGGGCAGCGAACCGAAACTGGTGCGTGATGCAGGTTTGAGCGATGCGTTTGCCCAAGCGCCTCCAAAGCCGCTGCTGACTGTCAGCCAGGATGAGCTATCATCTGACAACTCCAAAGTGGTCGTTAAAAATGTCGAGCATGACCCCCGCGTCGAGCATCTGCGCGAGATGATGAAGCGCGAGGGGAAATCTGCCTGGATTGAGCTGCCGCTGCGGGTTCTTGGGCGTGGTCTGGGGCTGATGATCGTCTATTTCGATACGCCCCAATCCATGAGCGAGGAAAGCATCGAACTGCTGCGGACATTTGCTAACCAGGCTGCCCAGGCGATCCAGAATGCTGACTTATACGCCAGGATTTATAAACGGGCAACCATTGCGCGTGACCAGATGCAGGCCATCCTGAACACGATGACAGAAGCGATTGTCCTGATTGATCGCCAGGGGATGATCGCGCTGGCAAACCCCGGCATGGATTTAATTGACCTCGATAACAATCAGCTTATCGGCTGCTCGATCACCGATCTGGTGAAGCGTTCGCAATTGAATCTCATCGAAAAAATGGGCTATCAGTCCGAAGATGACATCACTGGCTTGCTGGAATGGCTGCGTATTCCCCGCGAACCTTTTGAGCAGAGCGATGCAGCATATGCGTTGCTTCACACGAATAAAAGATGGTTTGTTCGCCGCGAGACGATCCCGGTTCATAACGAAGATGGCGGCGTGATCGGTATGCTGCTGGTCTTTTACAACGAAACCGAACAGCGTGAATTGGAACAGGCGCGTGAGAATTTCTCCCGGATGGTTGTCCATGATCTGCGTAGTCCGCTGACAGCCGTCATTAGCAGTATCATGCTGCTGACCGAGATTATTCCGCCGGAGAACGAATTTAACCACGCTGTGAACAGAACCGCTACAGCTAGCCAACGTGCGATCCGCAAACTGCTCAACCGAGTCGATTCACTTTTGGATATTGCCCGGATGCAAAGCGGTGAGATGAAGCTGGATATTGAACCCGCCACGCTGTCGAAGCTGGTCAATAACGCCTGTGCGGAGTTATACCCCCTGGCAAGCGAACTCCAAGTCACCTTCAAAACGGATGTCGCTGATAGCCCCATGCTCGAAGTGGATGTCGATAAAATTGAGCGCGTTCTGCTGAATCTGGTGGACAATGCGCTCAAATTCAGCCCTGTCGGCAGCGAAATTGTCGTTCGCGCACACCACGATGGCAGCGATTTTGTGCGCGTGGATGTTGTTGATCGCGGGGCGGGAATTCCAGAAATCCATCGCCAAACGATTTTCGATAGTTTTGTTCAGATCAAAGATCAGCGTGGGTTGCGTCGTGGGAGCGGCTTGGGCTTAACCTTCTGCAAGCTGGCAATCGAGGCACACGGCGGGCAAATCTGGATTGAGGAAAACGCTCAGGGCGGCAGTATTTTCTCTTTCAGGCTGCCGACTGTCCAAATCAAAAAGTCGATTCAAAATGAATCGACTAGAGTGTCTGCTACCTCACCACAGAAATTATGAGGGTGTTTTTCTGTAAGGGCAGATCTCAGACCTGCCCTAAAACCCCAAAAATCAACGTGGTTGTACTTAGCTCTCGATAATCGTAATCGACTCGATTTTGTCGCCTTGCCGAATAGCATTGACGACTTTCTGCCCATCGCCTGCCACTTTGCCGAAAACGGCGTGTTTGCCGTTGAGATGTGGTGTTGCCAGGTGGGTGATAAAGAACTGTGAGCCATTGGTGTTCGCGCCAGCGTTCGCCATGCTCAGGATGCCTTCGCTGTCGTGCTTCAGTTTCAAGGCGGATGACTCGTCGTTGAATTGATAGCCTGGGCCGCCTCTGCCTGTACCTGTGGGATCGCCACCCTGAACCATGAAATCGCTGATGACGCGGTGGAATGTCACATCGTTATAGAAACCGTCACGCGCTAGAAAAACAAAATTGTTGACGGTTGCTGGCGCTTCTTTGGCGTGCAGCTTGATGTCAAACTCGCCTTTGTTCGTTTTAAAATGCGCCGTATATGATTTGTTAGGGTCGATCTGCATTGCTGGCGGGGCTTTATATGATTTAGCCATCAAAAAACTCCTTCAAATAGTTGGATAAGCGAGCATAACAGAACAGGTAAGCAAGCACAACAGAACAGGTAAGCAAGCATATCAGGTTGGATAAGCAAGCATATCAGAAGATTGAGAAATGGTGAAAGGGTAAGTTGCGCTCCTAATTCTCATCTTCTCACTTTCATTGTATGATTAGAAAATAATATTGCGGATAGTCTTTTTCTGTCCAGACGTGTTGTTTAGGCTGTCATTTGACCTAATCAATCGCTTGTCGAGCGGCATTTGTGAATTTTGTCAAAATTTACGGTTAAAACTTCAAACCCTTTATGGCAAGAATCAAGAGTGTGGCTGATAATGTTTATTAATGAAAGCTTGATGTATTGTGCTTTATAATTAAGGTTCAGACTCAGGCCATCTCAGCATCGTTTCTAATCGCTAACCAAAGTTTATGATGTTGAGGCTCGATTCATGCTATTGTTAGGAGTATGCGCTCATGCCGAGAGTGCTCTATATAGACGACAATCACGATAATCGTATGCTGGTTCGCCGGATTTTGATGGCGTCCGATTTCGACTTTGAGTTTGAAGAAGCAGATACAGGACATCGTGGGATCGAGATGGCGACAAGTAATCCGCCCGATCTGATCCTGATGGACATTAGTATGCCGGATATGGACGGATTGACAGCGACGAAAATCATTCGCAATACACCTGGGCTGGATCATGTTCCAGTTGTCGCGCTCACTGCGAACGCGATGCAGGGGGATCGTGAACGAACCCTTCAGGCTGGTTGTGATGGTTATATCCGTAAACCAGTGGATGTAGATAAATTGCCGGAAGAAGTTTTTAACTATCTGGGGAGTCGTCGTCAATGAATGACGGTCAAAATTCGAAATCAACAGCGCCGATTGAACCTGGTGAGGCTCACGTTCTGGTCGTTGAAGACAATGTACCCAATTTTGTTCTCATCGCACGTATGCTGGCCTTTATGGGTGTCCAACGATGTGAATGGAAAACGTCCGGTTGGCAGGTCGTGCAATTTGCCGATACGCTGCCGCGCATTGACCTGATTTTGATGGACATCCGCCTGCCTTACGAAGATGGCTACCAGGCGCTTCAGAAAGTACGCGCCAACCCACGTCTGCGTGATACTGTCGTGTGCGCAGTCACAGCAGAAGCCAGCGAAGACCAGATGCGCCGCGCGAAAAAAGCCGGTTTTAACGGCTTTCTCGGTAAACCCCTAGACCCTGACCGTTTCCCTACACAGATTCGCCGCCTCCTGGCTGGTGAAGAAGTGTGGGAGTGGAAATAATTCAATCATTTGCTAGACCAGGAGTCTGCCAAAATGAATATCGTGCCAGACCTGGATAAAATCCTCGATCTGATGGGCATTCTCGATCAGGGAGTGCAGGCTGGTTCATCGCTGGACTCTGTGTTGAGCGAGGCGCTTCCGGCTGTTCTTTCTGCTTTGCCAACAGCGCGTGCTGCCTATGTTTATCACCTCAATGCCGAGCAGGAGTCGTTGCAGTCGTATACTGACTCAACCCGATTCGTCAAAATAAACCCTGATGACGTTTACAGCCAGGCTCTGAAATCCAAAACACCGACTTACGATAAAGATCGCGCGGTTTGGGCTGTTCCACTTTATGCGAATGGAGAGCCGATTGGCCTGTTGGAAATTGAAATCGACTCCGATGAAGCCTCGCAGCCGGAGATGATTCGTTGGCTGCGCTTGCTGGCGGATCGCGTCAGCATGGCGATTCATAACTGTAAAGTGCTGACCGATTCGCGTATTGCGCGTGAGATTGCCGATAATCTGGTTGTTTCAAGCCGCCTGGTCATGAGCGCGGATCACTACAGCGATATGGTACAAGCCGCCGTTTACACGATTGCCCAGAACATGGCAGGTGTCGCCATCACTATTTTTGATAGACCACTGGACGCAATTTCGCAGCCTCAAGCCCGCGCTGTCGTGGCGATGGGTGTCGCTGAAGGCCCGATGGACATTGAAAATGCTCAATACACGATTGATCTGCCCGATCAGACGCAGCTAAAAAGCCTGTGGCGCGGACAACCTGTGATTGTGCAGGATTTTGAATCTAGCGGCTTTGGGTTGTCGGTACGTACCTACAAGCAAATTTCCCAAAGTGATATTACCTGGCTGGCGGCATTTGGTTTACGCGCAGCCGATCAGGTTTTGGGAACGCTGGAAATTCTACATACCGAAGATTTTCAACTTTTACCGGAAGAAATTGATGCTTATACCACACTCGCCGATCAAATGGGCGTTTCGGTGCGTAATCGGCAGCTTCTCCGCCAGACGACGGAGAGTCTGGACGAGATAAAAACGCTCTACGACGTGAATAATGCCATGATCGGTGCGCAGGATACGCTCGATGTGCTGCGTGCGCTCCGCATTCTTGCGCCGGACGCGGTGAGTATTTCGGATGTTGTTTTTGAGTACGATGATCGTCAACAGATCAAAGAGATGATTATCAAATATCTCATCACCAGTGATGATGAGCAGGTTATCCATACGCCGCTGCTCGAGTCGCGACCAGAAGAAATTCGCGCCATTATGCGGCGTTATTGGCAGCAGATGAAGGTTGATCTGGTCATTATCGAAGACATTTCCAACCCGCCGTCCAATGTCTTGCCGCTGATGTTCACCGCCACGAAAAATCAGGAAATCGGAAGCTGCATCATGATCCCGATTTACGAGCGAGGTAGCCTCCGGGACTTGATTACGGTTGCTTTCGATCATCCCACAGAATTTGATAGCAAAATGCGCAGACTTTATAACTCACTGCGCGACCAGATCGGTATCGTGCTGCAAAGCCAGCATCTTTTGCAGGAATCGCAGGTGATTGCTGCCCAATTGAGTAGTCAGGTTCGTATTTTACAGACCTTGAACAGCGTCGCCGCTATGATCGGCACAGCGCGTGATGAAAAACAGCTTCTCGACGAAATTTCAAAGGCCTTAGTGGAAACTATCGGCGCGGATTACTGCCAGGTGCTGATGTTGGACGCTTCGGGCCAGACAGCTCTGGTCACAAGCGAATACCCCGACGACGGCTCAGTTGGCAGACGTTTTGATATTACCCGAATGCCATTTTACGAGCAGATGCAGTCCGGTCATGCCGAGCCAATCCTGGTGAATGCTATCGAGACAGACGTGCGTTTGAGCGAAGATAACCGCCAGCAATTTCGGTCAGGCGGGGTTCACTCCTCGTTGATTCTACCGTTGGTCGTTCAGGGGCGATTTATTGGATCAATTGCCTTGGAGATGCGTAAGGTAAATCGTGAATGGACTTCGGCGGTGGTGGACACAGCCCGCACGATCACGGCTGAGGTCATTGTGGGACTGCAAAATATCCGCCTGTTAAATGAGGCGCAGCATCAAGCCGAACGCTTACAACGTGCCAGTACCTTTGGTCAATCGCTGCAATCAACGCTTGATCTGACGGCTATTCTGGAAACAGCGCTCACGGAGAGTGGTCATATTCTGGCTGTGGATCGCATGAGCATCGCGCTTGTAGGGGAAGACGGAGTCTTGCGAACGATTGCCATGTACGCCAATGGCGAAAATTATCTTACCTTGACCACCGGTGCTCCCGTGCTCAATCCGGGGTCGATTATCGCTCGTGCCTGGGAGCGAGAGGAATTCCTCTATATTGCCGATACGATGCAGCAAGCTGGTAATGTCGAAATACCCGAAGTGCGTTCGCTGATGATTATGCCTATGATTTTGGGCACACAATCTCTGGGGACTGTCACGGTGGGGAGTGAGCATCCTTACGCCTACTCCGAAACGGATATTGCTGTATTTCGCCAGATGGCAAGCCAGCTCGCGGCGGCTGTCGAGAATGCGGCAGCTTTCGCCCGCAGCCAGCGTATCGCCAAGAATGAAGGGCTGGTCAATGATATTTCCGCGCAGCTTCAACAGCAAATGGATATTCAAAGTATGCTGAACGTGGCCGCCAATGAACTGGGGCGAGCGTTGGGTGCGCGGCGGGCGCGTATTCGATTGGGAACGCGCGAAACCGATGAGAATTAGCGGAGAAGCAAAATGAAGCGTTGGATCGACTGGTTATATGACACTTCGCGTTATCCGGGCTTGCTCGATAAAGACCGCGCCCGCACGATCTACGGCTTTACCTCGATCATTATTGTGATGGTGATCTTTTTCGCCATCGTCTATAGCAACTCACTGGTTGGCCCAAATGCCACTTCAGGCACCCTGATTATTTTTTATCTGGCGGCCTTTTTAGGTCTCAATATCCTCAGTGTCATACTACTGCGAACAGGTCGCATTAACGCCGCTTCGATAGCATTAGTCATCGGATACGGCCTGAGTTTGGGCCTGGGCACTGCCGAACGTGGGATGTACTCGCCCCTCTCCGGCATGATTTTGCTGATTCTGGTTGTGCTGTCCGGGCTGCTGCTGCAAGTTCGCGGCCTGATACTGGGCTTCGCGATGGCGATGATTTCTTTCGTCTTTGGCTTGAGCGTTCGTGCGAATGTCCCACTGCCCCAGACCGCAGACAGCGTGACGGATTTGATCACTGGAACGGCTATCATGCTGGCTTTTGCTGGCCTGATCTATTTATTCCTGCGTTTCTCACGCATAAGCCGCGAGGAAGGTTTGAATCAGGCGCTCCAGGAACGTCTCAAATTAGCGGAAATTACAACGCAGATCACTCAGCGTATTTCCAGTCGTATGGCGCTCACGGACGTGCTCAATAACGCCATCGAGCAGATTATTGCCAGCTATCCTGATATTTATCACGCTCAGATTTTCCTGGTGGATAGCACTGGGCAGAAAGCGCGTCTTTCAGCCAGTACAGGTGAAGTTGGTAAGGTGCTTTTGGAACGACAGCACAGCCTGGATGTGGGCAGTCAGAGCGTTATCGGCAGGGTAACGCTGCAAGGTATGCCGATTGTGGCACGTGCGAACTCAACAGATACGGTTCACCGCCGAAACGAATTTTTGCCAGACACGATGGTGGAAGCCGCTTTTCCACTGCGAATTGGCAAAACGATTATTGGCACATTGGACTTGCAGAGCAAAATCACTTCCGCTTTTCAGGATCGCGATGTACCTGTTTTCCAAACTTTAGCCGATCACCTCGCCATCTCGATTGATAACGCGCGTTTGTTTGAGGAAACAGAAGAACGGTTGGAAGAAAATCGACATCTGGTGGAACAATCCCGCAGTGCTTTGCGAGAAGTTGAACGATTGAATAGGCGTCTTACCGGTCATGTCTGGTCAGAATTTTTGCGCGATCAGCCCAATAATATGGGATTGAGCATCGATTTTGACCAAAACACGAGTTCGCAAAACGCTGAATGGACATCAGGATTAGAAGGCGCTGTGGAAAGCAACCAGTTAGTACAACAGAAACAGGATCAACAACGCGTCATCTCTGCGCCCCTGCGTGTGCGCGGTCAGGTCATTGGCGCGATGGAATTTGAACTCGACGAGGAAGGCAATCTTTCACCTGAAGACATTGATCTCGTTGAAGAAATCAGTGATCGTTTTGGCCTCGCTGTTGAAAACGCACGACTTTATGAGCAAAGCCAGCGCTCCGCCCAACGAGAAGCGCTTATTAACGAAATCGCAGGTCGGTTGCAATCGACGAACAATGTGGAGACGACGCTTTCTGAAGCGGCTCAAAGTTTGAAAAAGACCTTGAGAGCCAATAAAGTTTCCATCCGGCTTGGGCCACCGCCAACCACCAATGGCAGAAAGGATGGCGGCCAATGAACTGGTTGACCCGGCTTACTCTACCTAACCTGGAAAATGATCTTTTTACACGTCTGCGTATTCGTTTCATACAAGCGTTGGCGATTACGGGCATTATTGTCTCTGCGATTGGCATGATATACCAGATTTTGCAGCAGTCACCCGTTTTTGCTCTCACGGTAACAACGATCTTTTTTATTGTTAGTATCGGATTGTTGGCACTCGTCAATCGTCGTTATGTGATGCTGGCAGCGATACTGCTCGTGACGCTCTTTGTTGTAGCCAGCCTCATTTCTTCTGGCCCATTCATGCTCATCGCTGTCCTGGCGCTAATTTCAGCAGCGACGTTGGTCAATGTTCCAATCTATGTGGTCGCCAATATCATTCTCTTTGGTTTTTATGTTTACAATCTGGTTCAGACACCACTCGATCCCGATGGAAGTATCTCGGCGGAGGGGACTAACGGCCTAGTCATGTTATTTGCATTGATTGTCGTTAGCAGCACCACACGCTATTTTGTCGATACGGCGCAAAAAGCGGTTCAGAGCGCCCGACGCAACGCTTTCCTTTTGCAATCAACGGCTGAGATCGGTCAGATTGCAACCACGACGCTCGATTTAAACCAGATCTTGAATCGTTCAGCAGAGCTGATCCGTGATCGTTTCGCTTATTATCACGTCCAGATTTATTTGATTGATCTCGACGATGATCAGGCAGTTTTAGCCGCAGCAACGGGCGAAGAAGGTCGGCAGTTACTGGCTACTAACCACAAAATATCCACCGGATCTGCAACTTCAATTGGACGTGCGATTCAAACTGCTCAACCTGTTGTCGTTCGCGATAATGAACTGCTGTTTCAGCGAAACTCTTTGCTGCCGTTGACCCATATCGAGGCGGCACTGCCAATTTTCGATGGCAGTGAGGTCATTGGGATATTGGATGCGCAGAGCGCGCGTTATGACGTATTCCAGATTGAAGATATTCAGGCGTTACAGACTACAACCAGTTTATTGGCAACTGCTATCCGTAACGCCCGCTTGTTCGAGGGGCAGAATAAGATTGTACAGGAAAAGCAGCGGCTTTTTCTGGATACCGAGGCGAACCTGCGTGAAATCCAACGCCTTAATCAACAGCTCACCAAAGCAGGCTGGAATGAATATCTGGAGCAGCCCAGCGCAACCAGCGGCGTGACCCTGGGGGATAATCAGGCCGTAGGTGATGAGGCCTGGACGGATACGCTCATACAGGCCAGTAAAAATCGGCGACCTGTGATTACGCAAGTCAACGGCAAATCGGGCATCGTCGCTGTACCCGTTCTCCTCCGAGGCGAAGTGATCGGCGCGATTGAAGTCGAGCCGGGTGAAGAAGTTGAGGCCAGCAACACGCTTGAAATGATGCAGGCCGTTGCGCAGCGTCTGGCGATCAGCCTGGACAATGCGCGTTTGTTTGAGGAAGCCCAGGCCGCTACCGCTCAAGAGCAGCGCATCAACCAGATCGTCACTCGCTATCAATCCGCGAACAGTGTGGACGATCTTCTACGAATTACACTCACCGAACTGAGCCAAACGCTTGGCGCACAGCATGGGGCGATCCGCCTGGGTAATATCGATGCGGGCGAGCATCAAAACGGAGTTTCGCAATGATAAATCTGATGCGAGGCTGGATTTCGCGAATCGAGCGCCAATACATCAATCCGGTTGACCGCCAGCGTGCAATCGGCGTCACCCTTATAAATATCGTCATGATGATGGGTTTGCTGGTGTCAGCAGTGATTACCCTCGCGCTGCCACTCGTGCGGAATGAGGCGCTATCCACGACGGCGATTATAGTTCATGTTTTTGTTGTGGGCGTGTTGTTCATTACGCAGCGTTTTATCCTGAATGGCAGTCTGCGATTAGCCATTTGGGTTCTGGTGGTCTTTCTTATCGCTATCGTGTTTATCATTAATTTTGAGTCGATTCATTCCGTGACGATGGTGGGCATATTAGTCCCGGTTGTTGCGGCGGGGCTGCTGCTTGATCGCCGCGAATTGGGTTTTGCGCTCGCACTCATTGCGATTACTGTTGTCGTCAGCGCGATTAACCAGACCCAATTGAGCGAAACACGTGAAGTTATCCTGTCGAGTCAGGTCGGTTACGATGCGCTCATTATCGGGATTTCCTTTGGGGCGGCGGTAGGCATTCTCTATATTTTCAGCGGCAGTGCTGAACGTTTCGTCAATGATGCACTATTGAGCATTGACCGTTACGATCAACTTTCTGAATTTAGCGAACAATTGGATCAGGCACAGGATGAAAATACCCTTTTCGCCCGCGTTTCTGAGCTGATCGTCGATAAAATGGTCTATCCATTCTCTCAGTTACATCTTTATGATGCGGAGGGAAATTTAAGTGCTTACCGTCGCACCGGCATGGGTACGCGATATGCAGTCAGCCGTACCGACTCCGGCAGCGAAACCGCTATTGGACAGGCCATACGCCAACAAGACTTTTTTCTCGTTTCGTTGCAGGATTCCCCTTCCCGCCGCAGCCATCTCCTGCCATCATCAACTTATGGAATCCTCGTTCCCCTGGTCTTTAATAAAAAGGTCATCGGTGTGCTGGATGTTCAGAGCAGTCAGGTCATTTCGCCATTTACGAGGGGCGAAATTGTGCTGTTGAAGTTGATCGGCAAAAAATTTACAACGGCTTTCATGCACCAGCGTGAAGTAAATAGCTTACAGTTGCTCGTTCAAGAACGTGATACGATGAATACACGTTTGCGAAACCAGATTGTTGAATTGCGGCGGCAGTCCGATGAAATCGTGGGCAGCGAGTGGAGTGCGTATCTGGAAGGGCGCAGCAAAGATGCCTATGGTTTTGATCTTAAACAGGGGGATATGGCTTTGGTTTCTGCCAATGACCTTCCGGCTGAACTGCGACCAGCGCTGGAAAGCGGTCAGACGGTGGTTGAAACAACCGCCAATGGTCAGATTATCAATGTGCCGATTATGCTGCGAAATGAAACGCTGGGCGCAATGGCATTTACATTACCTCGCAATCAAATCGTGAGCGAAAGACAGCTTGAAATGGCAAAGGTTGTTTCAGAGCGTTTGGCATTGGCGCTGGAAAATGCCCGTTTGGTTGAGCAAAGTCAAAATCTGGCTTTGCGCGAACGTAAAGCCAGCGAGATCGCCAGCATATTGATTGGGCAGCAGGAAGTGGGTTCGCTGTTGAATATTGCGGCTCAGAATTTCAATGAAGCGTTGGGGGCGGTTTACACGCACATCTACCTTGAGCCAGAGGCATTTGCTTCTTTTAAGGAACGCCTATGAGCGAACGCATACGCCTTCTCAGTATTTTTTCATGGCCGATCTGGGTCAAAGTATCCGTGAGTTTCACGGTTGCGATTCTCGTTCCCCTCGTTGTGCTTGCCTTTGTGGTCGTCGGGGGCATCCGCGAAATCAGCCAACGGAATGTTGAAAGCAATATTGCGCAGAACGGCGCTCGCCAGCGACAGGTTATCAGCACCCTATTCAATCAGGCGCAGAATAACCTGAATACATTTGTAGCCGGACCAGAACATCAAACGATGCTCCTTGCGCTGCCAGATGCAATTGGTGTTTCGGTGAATCCAGTCGATAAGGCGCGTATGATTACGACCTTGCAGACTGCACTTCTCAATACAGGCGGCGGACTTTATGAAAAGATCGAGCTGCTGGATGCTGCCGGTAATATGATCGTGGAGGCGCTTCCTGGACGTGTGCAAACATTGAGTCCAACTGAAGATCGCTCATCTACACCCGCTTACGCCGCAGGCCTGAATGCTGAAATTCAAAATCTCGAACAGGTCATGTCTGTATCGATTGAAGGGGATTCGCCGGTTATCGAGATCATCAATCTTGTACGGCCCGATGCCTATGCGGGCGTGGTTCAACCGCCAGCAGGTTATCTGGTCGCCCGATTAAATAACCAGACAGCGATCTACAACAACCTTGCAAACACCAGCGAATTTTTCAATGCGCGAACATTTTTGACCACACCAGGCGGGATTATCATTGGCTCGAATGGCGTGGAAGGCGCGGAGAGTCACGCGAACCTCACCAATTCGATCCAGCGTGCCTTAATTGGCGAAAGCGGTATCGAACATTTTGACTCCGGTGTGGATAGTGTGCGCTATTACGCATCAATCCCGAACACCCCGTTTGTATTTCTGAGTGAGAGCGCGGTTGATGCAGTCAGCTCGGAAATGGTCAATTATCTGCTTGCGCGTAGTTTTGCTGTTTTAATGGGCATTGCCTTTTTGATAATTGTTCTGGTGCTGTTTGTGACTCAGCTTATTGCGCCTCCGTTGGGTCGGCTTCGCAATGTCGTTCAAGCAATAACAGCGGGCAATTTTGATGTGCAGATCACGGAAGACGACATTCGACGGGGCGATGAGATTGGGCTGCTCGTCGGAAGCGTCGCCGATATGCGCGACCATATCCAGCGCCTGATTCGTGACCTGGAAACGCGCATCGCAGCCCGAGTCCGTGACGTAAACACTACCCAGGAAATCAGCCGATATGCCGCGACCCAGCGCGATTTGCAGCAGCTTATGAATCAAGTCGTAGGGTTGATTGTCGAACGCTTCCCCAATATCTATCACGCTCAAATCTTTTTGGTCGATAAAGAGCGTCGTTATGCTGTCTTGCGTGCCAGCACGGGCGAACCCGGCAAGCGCCTTCTGGAACGTGGACATCGTCTCGCTGTCGGTAGTGTCAGCGTGGTCGGGCAGGCAACCGACCAGGGCCAGGTGATGATCGCGCGTGACACGGAAACCAGCCGAGTCCATAAACGTAACGAATTGCTCCCCAACACGCTGGCAGAGCTGGCGATCCCGCTGCGGGTCGGTGAACTCACCATCGGCGTGCTGGATGTTCAGAGTAAACAGAGCGATACCTTCAGCCAGGATCAGATTAACGTTCTGCAAACCCTCGCTGACCAGATCGCGGTTGCGATTGAAAACGCCCGCCTGTATCAGGAATCGGTGACACAGCTAGAAGAAATCGAGCGTGGGCGCAGTGCCTCCAGTCGCCAATCCTGGCGCGATTATATGAGCAGTCACCGTGCGCAGTTACTTGAGAGCGAAGCTGGCAGCAGTCCGGTAAACCGGAGTCTTTCGAAACTGCGCCAGGAAGCGACAGCGTCCGGTAAGCCAGCAGTGGGTTCATTGACGGAGCGTAATACGATTGCTTTCGCCATTCCGATCCGCCTGCGCGATCAGATATTAGGCGCTGTGGAGTGGGAACTGCCCCAGGATGAGTTTGATAACAATAAAGTTCAACTGGCGCAGGAATTAACAGATCGTCTGGCAGTCAGCCTGGAAAATGCCCGCCTGTTCCGCGAAAGCCAGCGCTCGGTTGAGCGTGAACGTCTGGTCAACGACATCGCTGGACGACTGACCAGCCAGACCGATATTGATGAAATTTTACAAACAGCAGTGCGCGAAGTCGGTCAGGCTTTACGTTCACCGCGTGTCAGTATTCGTTTGCATGAAGTTAATGGGTCTGATAGTCCACCCAAAAATGGTAATAACCCACCCCAAAACGGCAATGGACATTCGTAAAGAGAAACCACCATGTCGCTGAAAAACACTCCCCAGCCTGATCGCGTTCAGTCGATCCAACGCCAGATCACCCGCCGCATCTTTCCATTAGTTGTGGCGGCTTTTCTGGTCATTGGCTTAATCGGTATGTTGACGATTCGTTCGAATGCGAGAACAAGCTTGGGCAACAGCCACGAAGTTGTGCTGGCATCGCTTGCTTCGCAGATCAACACTGAGCTTGACCAAACCGCAGAAGATTTGCGGCCTTTGGTGAACGAAAATGTGGTTCGCCAATTTGCGCTTTCCGCTGCTAATACAGACTCGAACCCGGCAAGCCGGAATGATGTTCTGAAGCTCTTTCTGCAAACTCTCAACACACATCCGGGACAATATCTCGCCATCCGCTTTATCAAAGCCGATGGAACTGTCCTGGCTCAGGCTGTTCGAACCGCACAAGGAACGGCAACCGTCAGCGATTTGCAGAACAGCCTGTCATTCCAGGAGAATGAAGCCTTTCAGCGTACCGTTCGCTCTGCGCCAGGTGAAATAACATTGGGGCAGGTTGCTCTGCAAATTGATGAAACTGGCCCGTCGCCCATTATCCGTCCTGTCTTACAGTTCTCGTCCCCGGTTCGGTTTCTGGATACCCTGGATACTGTTTTAGGTATTGTGCAGATTGACGTGGTGGCTAGTGATATTCTCAATACTGTCAATCAGGCTAACCAGAATGATTTATATAATGTAGCTGGTCGGCGTTTTATCCTCTCTAATAGATTTAATGGCTATATCGCCGACAGCGATTTGGATGATCCAATTAATCTGTTCGGTCTTGACTCAAACAATGTCCTATCAGATGACGCATCAGCGCCGCGAACGAATCGCCCAGTCTCGAATGTTGAGAGTTTCCTGGTTGATAACCCCGGCGCATTGTCGGTTGTCGAGAATGAGAATTCAATTATCTCCGCTGTGTTGATTACAACCTTTAACGCCCCGGATATGCCCTGGCGTTTAACACTGGTTGATGATACATCGCTGGCTTTGAGCGATAGCAATACCCTATCGACCCTTGTTTTACTGGCCTCATTAGCAATAGGTTTCTTAGTCGCACTGGGCGTCAGTAGTTTCCTGCGCAATTCTCTTAAGCCTTTTGATCGGGCAACCGCGCTGGTTCGACAGCTTGCGCGAACGGGTATGCCGGAACAAGCGCCCAGACAGCTTACTGTAGCATCCGAGCAGGATGATGATCTCACGCAGTCGATTGGGCAGGTTGCCAATCGACTGGAAAAGCTTAACCAGGCGATAGACGATCAGCGCCGCCGCCTGACGCGCGATGTCGAAATTGCGGCGCGTATCAGCCGTGAAACAGCCTTGTTAAATGACCTGGATGGCCTGCTGAACCGCGTTATCAACCTGATTTGCGAAGAATACAATTTTTATCATGCTCAGGTTTTCGTCGTGGACGATATTGGCTTGAACGCGATTTTATCCTACAGTCGCGGTGAAGCGGGACAAAAATTGCTTGCACAGAATCATAAAATCGCGGTTGGTTCGGAATCGACAATTGGCCTTACGACTTCTCTTGGTAAACCGGTGATCGTCAACGATACCGCAGCCGAGGCAGGGCGGCATACCTTTAACCCCATCCTGCCGGAAACCCGCGCTGAAATGGCGCTGCCGCTTTTCATCGGCGAAACGGTGATCGGCGCGTTGGATATTCAAAGTACCACGCCCAATGTATTCCAGGAAAATGAGCTTCAGGCTTTCCAATTATTGGCTGACCAGATTGCTATCGCCATCTACAATGGTCGGCTGCTGATGCAGTCTGAGGAGCGTGTTCATCAGATCGATTCGCTGAATCGTCAATTAACACGCACGGCCTGGGAGAAATCTCAACAGACATTTGCCCTGGATCATGCTTATCATTATGACCTGCGCTCGATTCAGGAAGGTGTGCCGACTGACGCAGAGTCCGGCGAGTCGATGAGTATGCCAATCCGCATTCGTGGTGAGGTCATTGGTTCGCTTGATGTGGCTATGCCGAACAGTGAAGGCTTTACCGAGGGTGAACAGGCAATCCTCCGCGCGGTGACGGATCGTGTCGCGCTGGCGATTGAAAATGCGCGTTTATTCCAGGAAACTGATCTCAGCTTAACTGAAACATCCATTTTGTACGAGATGAGCCGCCGGATCAGCGAAGCCAACGAGCTGGACGAGATCATTGAAGCGATTGTTCTCTCCGTGGTGCCAGATGCCAGCAGCGGGCAAATCGTTGAATTTGACGATTATCCTCTCGGTGGATCGCCAGAGTGGGCAATCATTACGGCAGATTGGTCTTCGATGGAGCGTGATCCGCAGCAGGTTTCACCCATCGGGTCGCGCCTGCGAATGAGCGATCATGCCTTATTCCGTGATTTACGCAGCAGCGAAATTATCGCTATCGGCAATCTGAAAAAAGATGCACGTTTTGACACAGCGTTGAAAAAGGCTTTGAACGGTTTAGAAGCGGGCGCGATGGTGGTCATTCCATTGAGTATGCGCGGCTTTTGGCGTGGCCTGATTATGATCGAATTTTCGATGCCCCGTCAATTTCGTGAGCAGGAAGTGCGTCTCTATACCGCGCTGATCGACCAGGCAGGCGTGGCTGTCGATAACCGCCTGCTTTTGCATCAAACCGAGAAAACGCTCGACCTGCGTGAGCGCATGTATGCTGCCAGCCGCAGTATCAACACGGCTCAGAATATACAGGATTTGGTTAGTGCGGTGATGCTCACCTCGGATGACCCGCATTTGAATTTTGCGATGAGTCTGCTTGAGGGTATCCCCAACAATATCGGCTGGCCGAAATATGAACATCTGGTGGCTCGTTCGCGCGATGGCAAAGTTTACGAGTTGGACGAACTCTACGAACTCTCGATTGCGGTCAATTCACCAATGTATAACCGGACACCGGAAATCGTCCGCGATGAAAATCCCGATCAGCCCACCGACAATCCAGTATTGATAAGGATGCGGGCAGCCGGACAGCGCTATAATGCGATTTTTCCACTCTTTAGCGCGACCCAACCGCTTGCGCTGTTTTATATCACGTGCGACGAACTTTATGAGATGTCGGCGGCGGACTACGAAGTTTACTACGCGCTTACGGGCCAGATGAGTACGGTTTTGCAAAACCGCCGTCTGCTCCAACAGGCCGAAGGTGAACGCCAGAAACTAAGCTCGATTCTGGATACCCTGCCTGCTGGTGTGTTGGTGCTGGATACACAAACATTCCTGCCTGTGCAAGCCAATAGCCAGATCGAAACGCTGCTTGGTCGCCCGATCAGCACCGATCAGCCATTTAGCTCAGTCTTATATAATCTATACCGCACCGGTACGCAGATGAATTACATCGACACGGAACTGCCGATTTTTATTGCGGCTCAGGAAGGCGTGATGGCCTTCAGTGATGATTTGGTCGTTTCGCATGAAGATGGTACGCAGATTGATTTGCTGATGAACGCCGCGCCAGTCTTCGACTCCAAAGGTAATGTGATCTCCATTGTCGCCGCGATTGAGAATATCAGCAGTTTACGCGGTCTGGAAAACGCCTTGCAGGACAACCTGCGCGAAACAATTGCGCTCTATGAGGCTACCCGCGCACTCTCCGAAGCAGATGAAATTGAGCAGATTCTGGATGTTCTGATTGGTCAGTTGGCGATTCTTGAGGCGGGTGAATCGGCAGTCGTGCTACTGGACGAAGAAACCGAGCAGCCTGTCGTTGCGCGAACGCTCATGAGCGCCCCCGAAGACTTCAAAATTCCGGCTTCGCTGCTCAAGTCGCGTCAGCAGATCGTCATTGAGGATGTCAGCCTTAAGAATACGAACCTGGACGAGGAAACACGCGCCGCATTACAAGCCGGTGGTATTGCAGCACTCCTGACGATCCCGATGCGAGCGCGTAACCGTGACCTGCCGCGTGGGTGGGTTGTCGTTACCTATGCAGAATCACACTCTATGTCCACTGAGGAAGAACGCTTCCTGACCACACTCTCTGATAGCGCAGCCACCGCGCTGGATAACCGCTATCTCTTCCTCAGTACGCAAAGTGCGCTGCAAGAAGCCAGCATCCTCTATCAGGCCAGCCGTACCCTGACAAATGCGACATCGTATGAGGATATTCTCAACGCTGCCATTGATTATTTAATCCACCCGCATACGACGCAGGTTTTTATTGCACAGCTTTCAACGCCAACCTGGGATGGGGTCGATGCCGCCGCCCTGGTTGTGGCAAGCTGGCACTCCGCCGATAACACCATTGATCTACAGGACGTTGAGCTGAATGATGAGCAATTCCTGGCATGGCGGCAGTTGTCGTCCCGCCAGATTGTGGCGATTGAAGATGTCGAGGCCGATGAGACGCTCACTGAACTGGAACGCGCAGGGATTGGCAGCCTGGGGCTTCGTTCATTTATTGTGCTGCCCCTGCGTGTAGCAAATCGTGATATTGGTGCGATCTGGATTGGGTCGTCGGAAATTTATCGAGTAACAGACCGTGACCTGCGGATTTATCAGTCATTTGCCGAGCAAACCTCGATCTCACTGGAAGCGTCGCGCCTGTTGACCCAGACGAACCGCCGCGCACGTCAATTGGAAACCTCTGCGCAGGTTAGCCAGTTTGCGAGTTCTATTCTCGATCTTGATGTTTTGCTCCCGCGTCTGGTTGATCTGATCCGTAATTCGTTCAATTATGACCACGTTCAGGTTTTCCTGATGGATCGTGAAGGCGACTACGCGGTGCTACGAGCCAGTACAGGCGAGGCCGGACGGCAGTTGTTGAGCATCGGCCACAAGCTTCAAAAAGGCTCATTCAGCGTTATCGGCACTGTTACTTCGCAGAATAAACCGATTCTGGCACTTGATACGGGGCAGGCTGACGTTGTTCATCGCCCCAATGCCTATCTGCCGCATACCCGTTCCGAGATGGCGCTGCCGCTGGTTGTGAAGGGTAAGGTTGTAGGTGCGCTCGATGTGCAGTCGAACCGCGCGAATGCCTTTAGCGAAGAAGATGTCACGGTATTGACGATTTTGGCCGCGCAAATCTCCGTCGCCATCGACAATGCGCGCCTCTTCGAGCAAGCCGAACATCGGGCAAATGATATGAGCTTGCTGTTCGCGGTGACGACGGCAGCAGCGTCGGCGGAAAGTCTGTCCGGTGCGCTGCAAAATGTGGCGGAAGATTTGCGTGACTCGCTCAGTGCGCTTTCGGTTGGCATTTACCTGCCGACGCGCTACGCCGATGAAATAAGCGGCGACATGGTGACGATCATGAATATCGCTGCCGTTGCCGGGAGCGACCAGCCGCGTTCGGAAATTTCCGAAGTCAAAGTCGGCGATTTAAAGAATGTCATTGGCATCAGCGCCTCCAATTTTCGCTCGATGATTATCAACAAAGTCGAAGACGAAGCGCTTTATCTGCCGCTGGTGGCCTCGGCGCGTTCAGCAGTGGTTGTTCCGCTGACCTCGGCCTCGCAGCTTATCGGCCTGATTACAATGGAACATGCTGATGCCTTCGCCTACGACCATGAAACGCTGACCCTGCTGCAAACGATGGGTGGTACACTATCCGCCATTATCCAGAACGCGCAGTTGCTGGAGCAGGTGCAAAAGCAGAACGATCAGCTTCGTGAGCTGGATCGCATCAAGAGCGAATTTCTGGCGAACATGAGCCACGAGCTGCGAACACCGCTTAACTCGATCATCGGTTTCAGCCGCGTGATCCTGAAAGGCATTGACGGCCCACTGACCGAGATGCAAGAGCAGGATTTGAGTACGATCTATAACAGCGGGCAGCATTTGCTCGGCCTGATTAACGATATTCTCGATCAGGCGAAAATCGCTTCCGGCAAGATGGATCTCAAAATTGATTACTTTGACGTTAAGCCTGTGGTTGAGGGTGTGCGTTCGATTGGTATTGGTCTGGTCAAAGATAAGCCGATCAATATCAACCTCGATATTCAATCCGGTATGCAGCAGGTGTATGGCGACGAGTTCCGCACGCGCCAGGTTTTGCTCAATCTGGTTTCGAATGCTTCTAAATTCACGACTGAAGGCTCGATCACGCTGAAGGTTTATACGATTGATGATGCCAGCCGGGGACAGAAAATGGTGCGGGTGGATGTCATCGACTCCGGTATTGGTATCGCTCAAAAAGATATGCCGCTGTTGTTCGAGGCGTTCCGCCAGATCGACTCATCGTTGACGCGGACAGCGGGCGGTACGGGCCTCGGTTTGCCGATCTCCAAATCGCTGGTCGAAATGCAGGGCGGCGACATGCTGGTACATTCGCAGCTTAATGTCGGCTCGACCTTTAGCATTACCATTCCTACAGGGCCAATTGTGAAGCCTGAAAGGAAGAGTGGGTTAGTCACGCAGGAGATCACCGCAACACTTGAAACCCCTTCGGTATCTTCCGAATCAAACGGTACAGAGGTGCATGAAACGCATCGAGTCAATGCGTCTCAGGGCGAGGGGCGTACCACAACGGTCACGATGCCATTGATGATGACCAAGCGCCAGGTGCTGCTGATCGAGAATAATCAGGATCGGGTTGACCAGTTCCGACGGATGATCCAGCGCGAGGGTTTTGATGTCTTTACCGCATCGATCCCGCTTGAAGCCGAGGCGATGGCAAGCGGTTTGCGCCCGACTCTGATTATCATGGATGTCAATTTTTCGAATGGCGCGGGCTGGAATATCCTCGCCAAGCTCAAAGAGCGTGATGACACCTTTGATATTCCCATCATCGTTGCGACTCTCAGCGATGAAAAAGAGCGTATCGAAGCGCTGGGTGTTCAGGCCTTTTTACAGCATCCGATCATGCCGGAAGAACTGATTAGCGCGGTGATGGAAGCGGAGCGCGAAAGCCGGATGGATCGCATCCTGATTATCGACGACCAGCCGGAAAGCGCACGTCTATTCAAGCAGCTTCTCGATGAGCATGGGCAATATCGCATTTTCTCCGCGCCCAACGGCATCGAGGGGGTGTCGATGGTCGCACGTCGCCGCCCTGATCTGGTTATTCTCGATCTGCGAATGCCGGAAATGGACGGGTTTGAAGTTTTACAGGAACTGCGGTCTAATCCTGAAACGGCTAACATCCCTGTTCTTGTCGTGACGGGCGATACGCTGGATGCTGTCGAGCAAAATAAGCTGGCTGATGTAAAGATCATGTACAAAACCGACATCAGCCTCGATGATTACCGACATTTTATAGAGGGTGTACAAACCCACCTGTCCCGTAATGGAGATTAAGGTTCTTTGGCTATATTGGATAACACTAAACAAATCGAACTTGAGTGTATTTACTGCCATACGCGCGTGTCGTTTGATAAAAATATCTCCGGCTGCCCGAAGTGTGGCGAGAATATCTTGGAGGCGCGTTACGATTTAAGCGAATTGGTTGTTGATGGCTGGTTGGCATCGCTCAAGCAGCGCAAAGCCGGACTGTGGCGTTATCATGAAGTTCTACCGATTTATGACACCCAAAATGTCGTCAGCCTGGGTGAAGGTGGCACACCACTCATTAAATCTAAAGCGCTGGCAGCCAGCCTGGGTTTGAACAATCTCTACATCAAAGACGAGCGCCAGGGGCCAACAGGCAGCTTTAAAGACCGTCAGGCCACTGTCGCCATTTCCGCGCTGCGCGAGATGGGCGTGGACGAATTGGTCGTCGCCAGCACAGGCAATGTGGCGATTGCCTACGCCGCTTACTGCGCTCGTGCCGGAATTAAACTGTGGGCGTTTTTCCCCAGCCTCGCGCCGGGTGATAAGATGCGCGAAGCCGCCGTCTATGGCGCAGAAGTCATCAAGATTACTGGCACCTATGACCAGACTAAAGAACTCGCCGCACGATTCGCCAAAACCAAAGGCGTTTTTCTCGATAAAGGCATCAAAAGTGTGGCGGCTATTGAAGCCATGAAAACGATGGCCTACGAGATCGCCGAACAGCTCGGCAACGAACTGGAAGGTGGGCAGCGCTGGCGTTCGCCGGATTGGTTCTTGCAGGGGGTAAGCGGGGGCATGGGGCCGATTGGCGTGGGCAAAGGCTTCCGCGAGATGGTCGATTTTGGCATTCTCGATAAAATGCCGTCAATGGGCATTATCCAATCGACAGGCTGCGCCCCAATGGTTGAAGCCTTTGGACGTGGGCAGCGTATCGCGACACCCAACGAAAATCCGCAAACGATTATTGCCACGCTGGCAACAGGCAACCCAGGCCGCGCTTATGAACTGCTTTATGATTATGTCGAGCAATTTGGCGGGACATTTATTTCCGCCACCGACGAAGAAGCATTTAATGCGATTCGCGTATTGGCGCGTAGTGATGGCATGTCGGTTGAACCTGCGACGGGTGTTACCTTTGCCGGATTATTCAAGATGGTGCGGGCAGGCATTATCAAGCCGGATGATGTCGTCGTCGTCAATTGCTCCGGTCACACGATGCCTGTTGAAACGCAAATTCTCGATGAACAGTGGCAACGTTCGGTTGATCTTTCGCAGAACTCCAAAGCGCCCGTGCTGCCCGAAGAAGGTCTGCTCTCAGCGCTGGAACAGATGGAATCGACTGTCAAGCGCATCGTCATTGTCGAGGATAACCAGGATGCAGCACGGCTGATCAGCCGCATTCTCCAGGCACGCGGGGGTTACGAGGTGTATACCGCCAACGAAGGTGGAGAAGGCATCTCGATTATTCGCTCTGTCCGGCCTGACCTGGTTGTGACCGACCTCATGATGCCGGGTATTGATGGATTCACGCTGATTGACGCGATGAAAAGCGACGAAATGATGAATCACATTCCGATTGTCGTCGTCACCGCGAAAGAATTGACCGTAAAAGAACGCGCCCGTTTAAGCGGACAGATTGATCTGCTGCTTCAAAAAGGCTCGTTTATTGACGAGGAGTTTGTGGAAAGCCTCATTAGCCGCTTAGACTGATTGCAGGGGCGCGAATACCGAGCCTTTGTGATATATTGCAGGGGCGCGAAGACTGTGCCTTTGTGATATATTGAAATCAGGCATATTTTAGAGAGGCGCTGTGTGATCGCGGTTAAGGAAACTATCCTATACATTGAGGACGATCCTGCCAGCAGACTGCTGGTTGAACGCACGCTCAAACACGCCGGGTATAAAGTGCTGGTTGCGGAGCGTGGTCTTGAAGGAATCGACATGGCACGCCGCGAACTGCCCGATCTCATACTCACCGACATTAACCTGCCGGACATCAGTGGTCGTGAAGTAACGACCATGCTGCGCAGTGATATACGCTTCCAACAGACTCCGATTGTCGCCCTCACCGCCCAGGCTTATGACGAACAGCGCGAATTGACGATGGCCGCAGGCATTACAGGCTATCTCACCAAGCCGCTGGATATTGAAGCCCTGCCGGGACGCATCGAGCATTATCTCAAAGGCGGTAAAGACAATATCTCTGCTGAGAGGATGGCGGACGCACAGGTTCGCTATACGCGCGAAGTGGTTGGTCGCCTGGAAGCGCGAATCCGCGAACTCGAATCCAGCAACAACGAACTGCGCCGCCTGGACAAAATGAAAGACAGCTTTATCCAGTTGACGGCACACGAACTGCGCACACCGCTGACATTGGTCTATGGCTACAGCCGCCTTCTTGAAGACAGCCCTCCCATTAAAACCGTCGCCAACGAGGATGAGAATATCAAAACGCTCATCAAGGGTTTGACCGAGGCGATTCAACGGATGCAGGGGATCATCAATGAAATTCTGACGATCAGCCGCATCATGACCAATCAGATTGATATGTCTGTCGGCCCCGTTGACCCCGCCCAGGTTGTTCAAAGAGTCGTCAATAATTACAAACACGCGCTGGAAGGCCGCCGTTTGAATGTGCATTTCGATCCGGCGACTTGGCCCCACAAGATTCGCGGGGATAGCGAATTGCTGACTCTGGCTGTGAGCAGCCTCATCAGCAACGCGATCAAATACACGCCCGATCAAGGGCATATTTATATTACGGCGCAGGCGGATGAACAACAGCTTCGGTTGTGCATCCGTGATACAGGGATCGGTGTCGCAAAAGAGGAACAGGAACGTATTTTTGAGCGCTTCCATACGGCAGGCGATACGATGTTGCATTCGACCAGCAAGACTGCCTTTCGGGGTGGCGGTTTGGGGCTTGGGCTGGCGGTCTGCAAAGGCATTATTGATGCGCATGGCGGGCGGGTCTGGGTCGAAAGTTCTGGACTAAACCTGGAAAAACTACCGGGCAGTGAATTTATTGTCCTTTTGCCGCTGGTCGCTCATGTACAAAGACGCACAACAGTCTAAAGGCGGTTTTTGGTGCAGGATTCGAAACCCCAACTACGAGGCATTATTGCCGCTTTTCTGACACCGCTTTTCCTGGGTGTTGCTCCGATCTTCGGAAAACTCGCGATTACGTCAGGTGTCGATCCATTCAGCGTCGCTGCGGTTCGCACCCTCATTGCCGTTGGGTTTTTGTGGGCATTCTACGTCATCTTTTTTCGCAAATTTATTTATATCTATCCGGCAGGGCTGCTCGGCTGTATCGTTCTGGGTATCGTCAATGGCATTGGCTCGCTCTTTTATTACAGCGGGCTGGGTTTACTAGATGCCTCACTGACGCAGTTGCTCAACGGGATGTATCTGGTGTTTGCCGTGTTGATGACACGCCTCGGCGGTGAACGTCTCGACGGGCGGATGATCTTTCGCGTTTTGCTCACGCTTTTAGCGCTCATTATGCTGACTGGCTTTGGCGATAACTCCATTAACTGGCTCGGTGTTGGTTTGATGCTGGGCAGTGCTTTGATGTTCGCTGGAACGATGATCCTCAGCCAATATGTGCTGTACGAAATGCCCTCACCAACGGTGACATTGTACACGCTCACGACGATGGGCGTTGTCGTGGTGATGGCGTGGTTAGCGACGGGTGTTCAGACCAGTCTGCCCGTACTCGAAGCTGCCATGCCGCCAATTATCATTCTCGGCATTACGACGGCTCTATCGCGATTGGCGATGTTCGCCGGGGTCAAGTTTCTGGGTGGTTTGCAGACCGCTGTTCTGGCAATTGCTGAAATCGGTGTCGCGCTGGCGCTGGCATTTCTGGTGTTGGATGAGCGCCTCACGGGTATCCAGGTGATCGGTGTCGCCATTTTGACGCTCAGTATCCTGCTCGTTCGCGCCAGTGATCTGATCTCAGACCGCTTTAACCCCGGCAAGCTCGTGATGCAGAATATCGCCACACAGCAGTTTCAGTGGATTGCTTTTCAGCACGCTTTTGCCAAGAAGGAAGAAGAGGGCAGCAATAATGTCATGTCACAGATCACGACTGCCGAGATTCAGGCAATTCGCGATATGATGGGCGTGGATGGGAAGCCAATTAACCCGTTTCCGATCAACTCACCCCAGGGCTATAGCGTAGACCTCACGACGTTTCTGAAAGACGCAAACGACCAGGATGCTCCGCCAGCGAAACAAGAGAGCAATGAATAATTTCTTTTAGGTCTTTAAGTGGCCTATTGAAAAATTTGACGCGGGGCGCAATATATTGCGCCCCTACGCAAAAACACGTGCCGAAATTTTCTGACAACGATTTTGAAGCTGAAGTGCTGACACGCTGACAGGCTGAAATGCTTCTACCCGCCGATGTGATACATCTCGACTTTTGAGTCGCGGGGTTCGGTCAGGCTGGAGCGTTCCTCCGAATAGCGATCAACGCGACTTCCCCAGGTGTTGCGCACAATTTGCTCGATTTCGTCATCAGTCGCACCTGTGCGCAGCGGGTCACGCAAATCTGTTCCCTGTGTCGCGAACAGGCAGGTATAAATGCTGCCTTCCGGCGAGAGGCGCATCCGGCTGCACGCGCCGCAAAATGGCTTCGTGACCGACGAAATAATGCCCATTTCGCCGCCACCATCGCGGTAACGGAAGCGCATGGCGACTTCGCTGCGATAATTACGTTCAGCGGGTTCAAGCGGAATTTCGGCATCAATCATCGCGGCGATTTCTTCGGCAGAAACCACTTCGTCCAGCTTCCAACCGTTACGGTTGCCCACATCCATATACTCGATAAATCGCACGATATAGCCGTGATCCTTGCAATACCGTGCCAGATCGACAATCGTGTGGTCATTGACTCCGCGCTGGACAACACAGTTAATTTTGATCGGCTGCAATCCGGCTTTTTCAGCGGCGGCGATGCCATCCAGCACCTCTTGCACGCCCGATTTGTTGCCGTTCATGCGGCGAAAAACCGCGTCATCAATCGAGTCCAGACTGACGGTGATGCGCTTTAAGCCAGCATCCTTGAGAAGCTGCGCCTTTTGCGGCAGTAAAAAGCCGTTGGTGGTCATGGTGAGGTCTTCGACACCTTCGACCTTTGCCAGCAGCGCGACCAGATTTTCGATCTCCTGGCGCACTAGAGGCTCTCCACCTGTCAGCCGCACCTTGACCGCGCCCAGCCGCACTAGAATCCGCGTCAGACGTTCGATTTCTTCGAACGTCAGCAGTTGTGGGCGTGGCAGAAATTGATAGCGCTCGCCAAAAATTTCGGCGGGCATACAGTAGGCGCAGCGGAAATTGCAGCGATCCGTGACTGAGATTCGCAGGTCGCGCAAAGGTCGTTTAAAAGTGTCTGTAATCATGATGAATACTCACCGAATTTCGCTGAATAAAATCTGCTTTATTATACCATATTTCGGGTATAGATTAAATGTTCGTCTCGATTTCTGATGAAAACGTTACATGCTCTTTGCAAACCTCAAACTGCCCCGCTACAATGCCTGCCGTCTATGATCGGTAGGTTTATGTTAAAAATTTTTTCGCGGGTGCAAGCCGCACACATCATCATTTACCTGTTTTATCTGGGCATCGCTGCGCTCATCACATGGCCTCTGGTGACGGTATTCTCGACGCAGCTTGTCGGGCATCCCTTTGGCGATTCGTATGAGTATATGCGCCACATCTGGTGGATCAAACACGCCCTGCAAACCGGACAGTCGATTTTTAACCAGCCGCTTCTGGCCTATCCTGATGGGTTGACGGGCGCGTGGCTGTGGGGAAATCCGCTGCAATCATTTCCGGCGTGGCTGTTCGCGTTCGTGATGCCGCTGTCTGCTGCCTTCAATTTCTCGGTTCTGCTGACTCTGGCGCTCAATGGCTGGACCATGTACTGGCTCATGTGGCATCTCACGGATAAAAACAGAGGCGCGGCGCTGCTGGCTGGGCTGGTGTTTCTGGCTGCGCCGACATTTCAGGGGCAGTTGGGCGCGGGGCATACAGGCTTATTGGTGCTGTGGCCTGTACCGCTGTATATCTATGGGCTGATACGCTTAAAAAATTCACCCCATTTACGTTGGCTGATCTGGAGCGCGTTATTTTTCGTCGTCAGCCTGTGGGGAAATATGCTGCTCATCATTTTCCTCATCGCTCCGGTGACGGCTTTATTCGTGCTCATGCGTTTGATCGAGCGTGATTGGCGAGGATTGGCGGGGCTGCTCGGCGCGGCGCTGATCGGAGGGCTGCTGTCGTTGATCTTTATTTTGCCTGTCGCCCGCGAGACGCTGAACTCGCCTGCGATTCAGGAAAGCAACGAAGTCCGCTACAGCGCCGATTTACTGAGCATCGTTACGCCCTCGTTTTATCACCCGATCTTCAAAAATTTTGATTACACGCACAAAATTCTGGGCATTGAGCCATTCGAGCGTATCGGTTATGTCGGAATCATCGCCACTCTGTTGGTGATCGTGGCACTCTGGAAAGTAAAAAATGCGCGATGGTGGCTGCTTTTAGCGGTCATAGCCTGGATATTTTCGCTGGGTCCGCTGCTCAAGGCTTTTGATCAGGTCGTGCTGCTGAATCTCGGCGAATACCAGAGTTACGTTACGCTCCCCTGGCTGATTTTCCATAACCTGCCGCTGCTCAACCTGACACGCACCCCGGCGCGTTTCAATATGGTCGTCGCGCTGGCTGTCGCGGTGATGGTCGGTTATGGCGCGGCGGTTGTATCTCGAAAAATAACATCTGTAGGGGCACGGCGCGCCGTGCCCCTACAATCGGTGATTCTTATTCTGGTGATGACCGCCATTGTCTACGAATATCAGTTTTTCTGGCCGCTGCCGACGATTCCCGGCACTGTGCCGGACGCGGTGGAGGCAATCAGTCAGCGTGACGATGTACGCGCGGTATTCGACATGCCCTGGTTTCATCTGCTGGTCGATAAAGATGGCTTGTTTTTGCAGACCGGACACCAGCGCCCCATGATCGGCGGGCATGTCACGCGGCGCACACCTGCTGACCCGGCCAAATTGACGATTTTGCAGGAAACGCTCGATTATGCGCTGCTTGATGCAGCGGGCGTGGATGTTGTGATTCTCCACAAACAATGGGATGAATCCGGAGGTGAACTCGACAGGCGTACCCGTTCGCGTTTCGGTCAGCCATTTTATGAAGACGAGCGAATCGCTGTTTTTGAAGTGCCGCCGCCGTTGGACGCACCTGAATTCGTCGCCGTTCCCGCGCCACAGTCGGAAATCGGCGATCAGATTGATTCGTATCTCTATGCGCCGGAGTCGGGATGGGTGACTCTCAGCGGTGGTTTTGCAGCCGATGGTCGTGATTTGACGCTGTATCTGGACGGTGAACTGGCGCATCGCTGGACAATTGACAGTACGCAGCGAATTGATTTGACGCTGCCCGTGAGCGCAGGCTATCACACCATCACGCTGGCGGTTGAGCCACCTTGCCCGCTGCATTTTGACGCAACTCTGGAATGCCGTGCTGTTCAGGTAACCAATCTTGCGCTCGGAAACTTTACACCCTCTGCGCTCGACCAGGTTGTGCAATTTGATCGCGGTTTACAACTGGCAGGGGCATATCTACCGCCTGTGCGAACTGAAATATCAGCCTCGCTGTGGTGGCGCTTCGACCAGCCACGCAGCACTAACGAGATACGCTTTGTCCATGTGTTGAATGCGGAAGGTGTCAATGTCGCCCAAACCGACGACACATTGGGCGATCAACCCGCCGGGGGAGAGTGGGTTGAAACCGTGACGATCCCGCTGCCGGACGATCTGCCTGCTGGCGAATATACCGTCTACACAGGCTGGTACACGCTACCGGAGGTGGTACGCTTTCCGGTGCTGTCGGATGTGCCTGGGGCGCAAAATGGCTTGGTCGAGTTGGGAAAATTCAGGATTGAGGACTGAGCGTTGAGGGCGAAACTTCAAATACACGCCGCCGTCATCCTTTTTTATTTTGCCCTGGCGCTCATCATTACCTGGCCGCTGGTGACGGTGCTTTCGACTCACCTCGCCGGGTTTGCCTATGGCGATGGTCACGAGATGGCGCGGCATATCTGGTGGTACAACCATGCGCTGCGCACCGGGCAGGATATTTTTTATCAACCGCTGCTGGGTTATCCCAATGGAATCGACGGTGTTTTGTACTGGGCGCACCCGCTTCAATTTTTCCCCGCGTGGCTGTTTGCCTATATTTTGCCGCTGCCTGCTGCCGCGAATCTGGCGATTCTGCTGGCGATGGCGCTCAACGGCTGGGGGATGTACTGTCTCGCGGCGTATTTATTTGACAACGCGCGTATTCCGGCGCTGCTGGCAGGTGTCGTTTTTATGACTGCACCGACCTTCCAGGGGCATCTTGGCGGTGGTCACGCGGGTTTAATGGTCATGTGGCCTGCACCATTGTATTTGCTGGCGCTGTTTAAATTACGGACGCATCGCGATGCGCCCCTACCAATTACCAAAACGCGGACTCTAATCCTACGATTGTTTGGGGATCGTGAAACCCGGCGTTGGCTGGCGCTGGCGATCTTATTTTTTGTTCTCAGCAGCACCGGACATGTCCTGCAATTGATCTATCTATTGCTGCCTGTGACAGGTGTTTTCATGCTGACGCTGCTCGTCCGGCGCGAGTGGGTAGCGTTGGCGCGAACGATTCTCGTCGGCATCCTCGGTTGTGCGTTTTTGATGATTTTTTTGCTCCCGATTATCCAATCAACACTCAATACGCCAGCCTATACCGACGAAGGTGGTTTCGTGCGTTACAGTGCCGACCTCCTGAGCATCGTTTCGCCGTCGTTTTATCACCCACTGTACAGCGCTCTCGATTACCCGCGTCGTGTGCTGGGCGTGAACCTGGAAGAAGGCGTGAGCTATATCGGCATCGTTGCGGGAATTCTCGCGCTCATCGGAGTCTGGAAAAAATCGGCAGCACACTGGTGGCTGATTTTAGCGTTCGTGATCTGGGTGTTTTCGCTGGGGCCGCTGTTGAAAATTTTCGATCGGCCCGTTTCGCTGGAAATCGACGGCTATACCAGTTTTATCACGCTGCCCTGGTCGCTGCTGCAAAATCTGCCGTTTTTCAGCCTTGCCCGCACACCAGGACGCTTTAATTTCGCGCTGGCGTTGGCGGTAGCGGTGATCGCAGGCTATGGCGCGGCGTGGGTGTGGGGAAAAATTGCAAAAATGACGGTAGGAGCGCAGCGCGCTGCGTCCCTGCGATGGGCAATTTTTATCGTAATAACTGCTGCCATCCTCTTTGATTATCAGCTTTACTGGCCGCTGCCCACTATATCCGCTGCCATCCCCGATCAGGTTTATGCGTTGAATGAACGAAATGATGTTCGAGCTGTCTTTGATATTCCCTGGGATAATCTAGTGGCGGCGAAGGACGCGCTCTATTTGCAAACGGCGCACCAACTCCCACTGGTAGGCGGGCATCTGACCCGCAGTACGCCCGTCAGCCCTGCTAAACTAACGCTGCTGCAAGCGACGCTCGATCCAGCACTGCTCGACACAGCAGGCGCGGACGTGATTATTTTGCATAAAGCCTATATTTCACCAGAAATCGACCATTTCACGCGCGAAAGATTGGGTACGCCCATTTACGAAGATGCTGATATTGCGCTGTTTGATCGCCCCGAAACACCGAACGAAAACCCCTCGGCGCGATTGCTAACGGCGCAGACGATTACGCCCGACTATGCGGATTCTTACATTTATGAGTCGAGCAGTGGATGGGTCGATTTTTCCGGCATGTTGGCGGCGAACGGGCGTGAGGTCGAACTCTATCTGGATCGCCAATTAATTCATCGTTGGATAGTAGATAGCAAAATGGCGTTCAATATCCCGATTCCCATATCGGCTCAGGCCTATCATACGGTCAGATTAGCGCTTAATCCGGCTTGCCCACAGTTCAGTGAAACCGCATTGCGCTGTCGTGCGCTGGAAATGCACGACTTATCGTTTGGCGCACTCGACCTTGCTGAGGATGTGAATGGGCAGCTTGACCGGGGCATTACATTGGTGCGGGCATTTGTGCCGGAAAATGCTATGGCTGGCGAAAGTCTGCTTGTGAACCTGTTCTGGCGATTTGACACGCCGCGCAACGGAACAGAGATACGTTTTTTGCATGTGTTGAATCAGGATGATGAGCTTGTTGCACAGTTCGATTCGACATTGGGCGATCAGCCTGCTGGAGGCGCGTGGGCGGAGTCGGCGAATATCGCGCTGCCCGATAATCTGCCATCAGGGACATACCGTGTTTATGTGGGTTGGTACACTTACCCGGATGCTGCCCGATTTAAGGTCTTGTCGGATGTGGACGGCGCACAAAATAATCTGATTTTCTTGGGTACGTTTAAGCTAAGATGACGACTTCTCCTAGGATAGATTTAGGCTAAGACGACGACTTCTCTAGGGTAGATTTAAGCTAAGATGACGACTTTTGTGTTATATTGGGTTATAGATTTTGTGAATGCGGAAGGAAGATTCTATGGATAGTTCAACGAGAACCGTTAGCGCCTCGTTTTTGTGGATCGCCGCGCTATTTATTGGGATGAACAATGTTGTCGCATCCAGCCCACTTGATAATTGGGCGCTGCCGCTGGTGCTGGTAGTCATCGGCGCGGTGCTGGTTTTTTATCGCGCCAGTGACCGAACGGTGGCGGAAATGAACACCGCCGAAGCCGAAATCGGGCATACCCAATGGCGCACCGATGCGCTGGCAGCATCGGTAGTTCCGCAGGCTGAAGAGCTTGAGGACGCTGTGGAGAATATCAGCACAGCCACGAATATCACGCTGGAAGAAGCAGAGGAATTATCTGGCCCGCCAACGGATTCGCAGCCGCGAAACCAGGCCGCTGAAGTTCCTGTCGCTGCGCCTGTTATGGTCGTCTCATCTCCAAAGCCTGCTCCTGAAACACCCGCTGCGCCTGTGTCGATCACGAAAGCGCCTGCCGCTACGCACGAAGAAGAAATCGTCATGACTGAATCACGCTCAGATGAGATGGCATCTGTCGCCGATCCCAGTGCTGAAGAGTTAGAAGATAATGTCGATAATGTCAGCACGATGACGGCAGCGACTTTAGAGCAGACAGAGGAATTATCCGGCCCACCAACCGATTCGCAGCCGCGAAATCCAAGATCGACATCTGAAATGCCCGTCATGCTGACAACATCAGATGATCTCACCGTTATTGAAGGTATCGGCCCTAAAATGTCCGCCGCGTTGGTTGCCGCCGGGATCGATACTTTTGCGAAGCTCGCCGCCACGAATGAAGAGACATTGCGGACGGCTATTTCCGCTGCTGGAATGCGGTTCGCGCCAAGTCTGGTTACATGGTCGGAGCAGGCCGCTTTTGCCAACAAAGGTGACTGGGATGGCTTGAAGACGTTTATAAATACGCTAACTGCCGGACGGCGCAGCAAATAACGATTAATCAGATCAAATCTGAACTGCTACCCGGTTCTTGTGGTGTCCGATATACCCCACCGCTAACCTGTGCCGGATGTTTGAAATATTGGCGCAGATGGGGAATGTATTCCAGAAACAGGCGCGGATTCCCCATCGCGATGTGGTTAAACAACACAAGATGCTGGTGGATCTGCCCGACATCGCCGACATGTGGGATGACGGGTATGCCGAATTTACGCGCCAGCAAGCTAATCGTGATAAATTCGCTCACACCGCCCACCCGCACGCAATCTACCTGGATAAATCCGGCTGCGCCCGCCTGTAGATAATTCTTAAACAGTACGCGATTGGGTACGTGTTCGCCCAACGCCAGCGGAATCGGCGCAATCGCCCGCGCCAATGTCTGGTGCGCCAGCACATCGTCGGGGTGCGTCGGTTCTTCAATCCAGTAGGGATTCATCGCCGCTAATTCGAGGCAAATTCGAACAGCTCTGGGCAGCGTCCACTGCTGGTTGGCATCGAGCATAATTTTTACGCTGTCGCCTGCCAACTCCCGCATCATATGCGCTCGGCGAATATCACGGGTGCTGTCCGCCGAGCCGACCTTGAGCTTCATGGCGCTGAAGCCTTCATCCAGTGCCCGCTGCGCCCGTTCGCGCACCTCCGCATCAGGGTAATTGAACCAGCCGACGGAAGTATCATAGCCAGGGTAGCCCGCCGCGAGGACGGATTCGCGCTCTGGTCGGCTTGGCTGATGCGAGGTGAGAATCGCTCGTGCTTCCTCTAGCGGCAGCACATCTTCGAGATAACTCAGATCAAGCAGATTGATGACCTGATCGGGGGTTAAATCCAGAAGCAGCCGCCAGAGTGGAACGCCACGCGCCTTCGCCCACAGGTCAAAGCAAGCGTTGGTAATCGAAGCCAACGCCAGATGCACCACGCCTTTATGCGGGCCAACCCAACGATATTGATGATGATCGGCGATTTGCTTGAAAACAGCGCCAAAATTCGCCATCAGTTCTTCGATTTCGCGCCCGACCAACAGCAGCCCAAGCGCATCAATCGCGCCACAGACGAGTTCGTTTCCGCCGCCGAGTGTGAGCGTCAATCCTGTTCCAGTTAACGCGGTATCGGTCTGCAAAATCGTCGTCGCGCTCGAATACTGCGGGTCGGAATGCACCGCGTCTGCGCCTTCGCCGGGGTTGAGATGAAAACGAAGATCGCGTGAGGTTACACGAGTGATAAACATTATTTTCCTATCAATATTATTCAGCGGTTTCGCTGCCGTTTTCGGTACTTAAACGTGCTACCGCGCCCACGACTCCAGCGCGTCCAAAATCGCCTGCTTCGATGTTCTGGAAAATGACCAGGACATCTTCCTGACGTGCGCCGCCATCCTGAACAAGCGTCTCGGTGATATTTTCGACGACTGCTTTTTTCTGTTCGTTCGTGCGGCCTGGAGACCAGTAAATGATGACAGTCGGCATAATTAGTTCCTCGATGGAGCCTGAATAATTTCGAGTGTGATGTCGTCAGGGTCGAGAAAATAGCAGGTGAATCCGCCCTTATTGATACCTGCGGTGATCGCGTTCGGCGGGGATTTGAAGCGCACCCCCTGTGATTTCATGCGTTCATACGTCGTGTGAATATCATCGACCTGGAACGCGAGGTGAGCGCTTCCGGGGCGGCAGGTTGCCGTGTCTGTGGGTTCGCAGTGCGGGTTGACATACTCGACCAGTTCCAGCAGGTGGCCGGAACGCGCCTGATTCATCGCGCCGATAGACAACTGCGCCACTTTGAGGTGCGCGTTTTCATAGGCTACCAATCGAGACGTGTACTCATTTTGCTGTTCCTGGGTATGAACAAGCTCCATCCCGATCACGTTGGTGTAAAAATCAACCGAACGTTGGATGTCTGCGACAGTAAAGCTGAAGTGCCAGTAAGAGATCAACATAGAATTTATCCTTTAATTGCGCCGAAAGTTAGGCCGCGCACCAAATTGCGCTGTGTCAGAATAACAAAAATAATAGCAGGAATCATCATTAAAACGCTCATGGCGCACATGCCGCGCCAATCAATCGTAAACTGCTCGGTAAAGGTAAACAAGCCCGGCGGAAATGTTTTGGAGGCATTGTTACGCGCCAGAACGCTGACGATCTGAAACTCATTCCACGAAGCCAGAAACGCGAAAATTGCGGCGGTTGCCAAACCCGGCAGCGCCAGCGGCAGATCGACACGCCAGAACGCAGACCAGTAGCCGCAGCCATCAATGTAGGCGGCTTCGGTCAGGTCACGCGGAATCTGGCGGAAAAAACCATCCATCAGCCAGATAGCAAATGGGATATTGATGGCGACATAGACAAATGATAGCCCAACCAGGCTATTCGTCCAGCCCAGCCGCGTGAATAACAGGAATAAGGGCAAGCTGAGTGCGACACCCGGCACAGTGCGTGAAAGCATCAGCATTAGAAAAGCCGCCGTATGAAAGCGAAATTTAAAGCGTGAAAAAGCGTATCCAGCAAGCGTCCCGGCGGCGACTGAAACGACGGTACTGGAAAGCGCGACGAACAGCGAATTGAACATATAGGCTTCGACTGCAACACGCTGCTGAAGATTCGGATTCAGGCCGAACATATTGCCGAATGCTTCGAACGTGATTTCGCGCGGAATCCAGACAGGCGGTGAGGCATTAATTTCAGAATTGCTGCGGAAGGCCGTCAGGATTATCCAGACCGCCGGGAGTGCCAGCGCGATCAAAATCAGCCATGCGAAACTGTTGATGATGATCGAGTTGAGGCGGCGATGTGGGCTGACACGGGATGCGATCATTCGACGATCCTCGATTTCACAAGCTGCCGGAACAGATAAACCGTAAAACCGACTGAGATAATAACCGTGATCCACGACATGGCGCTGCCCAGACCGAATTTGGTATCTTCAATCGCCAGCCGCCCCGCATACGTCCAGATCAATTCGGTGCGCCGCGCCGGGCCGCCGTCGGTCATGATCCGCACAATATCGAATGCGCGGGCGACATCCAGTGAGCGAATCGTGAGGGCGATATAGGTAAATGGCGCGAGAAGGGGCAGGGTGATGAAGCGGAATTTTTGCCACGCCGACGCGCCATCGACATCGGCTGCTTCATAAGTTTCCTGCGGCAGCGAAAGAGTCCCCGCCAATAAGATAATCGTCATGACGGGCAGATTCATCCAGATCGTAGCGATGATGATGCAGATCATGCCCAATGGCTCGTCCACCAGCCACGCGATGCGTGTTTGCTCACCGATGATGCCCAACGATACCAGCGCGTTATTCACCAGCCCCAGATTCGAGTTAAAAAACCATCGAAACTGGAAGCCGACGAGGATGGGCGCGAACATCATGGGGATCATGAGCATCGTCCGCATGATCGCTTGCCCGCGCGTCACCTGTGCCAGAAGCTGCGATAAACCCAATGCTAAAAAATATTCTAAGTTGACCGTGACTGTCAGGAAGATAATTGTGTTGCCCAATGATTTCCAGAAAACCGGATCATTCAGCAAACGGGTGTAGTTATTAAGTGCTTTAGGCAGTTCAAATATCAGGCTGTTGGGTTTGAGCAGTTCGTAGGGTGTGAAGCTGACGTAAAGCGAGTAGAGCAGTGGAAAGCCCGTGACAATGATGATAAAGACGAAAGAGGGCAGCAGCATAAAAACTGGAAACCAGCGTGAGCCAATTTGCCAGCCTCGATTAGTTTCTTGCGTAGGTGTGTCAAACTGCCTTGTTGCTTGCGTAGACAACTTTTTGTACTTTCGCTACTTCGTGTTTGGTGGTCGCAGGGGCGACCCGCCGGGTCGCCCCTACAAACGTAACTTTCGCTTTAACGGCTGTAAGGACAGGTCTCAGACCTGCCTCTACACATGAACAAATGGAACAAATTATTCGTCGTAATATCCAGCGTCGGCGAGGAGTTGACGCGCTTCTGCGGCGGCAGCGTCCAGACCTTCCTGCGCAGTGACATCACCCAGCATGATTGCCTGGAGATGCGGATAAAACAGATTCGAGAATGGAATCCATTCGGCGATCAACGGTGGAGTTTTAAAATCTTCCGTGATCTGGACGCGGGCAACTTCCAAGCGTTCCTGATCGAGAGGTACACCCGAAGCTGAAGCATCGGAGATGATGCGATTCCAGACATCATCACGCACTGGCAGGAAGCCAAGCTGCGCTTCTTCGTAACCGATACGCTCCGAGGTCAGGAATTTAATCAACTGCGCGGCAGCTTCTTTGTTTTGCGACGCGCTGGTGATCGAGAAAGCATGTGCGCCTGCCCAGCCCGTGGGCCGTGCGCCTTCATTCTGGAAGCCACTGAAGCCACGTGCCAGACCAAAATTTCCGGCGACATTCGGGCAGCTATCCGGTGTCTGGAAGTAGCTGTACCAGCCGTACCATTCCAACTTGAGCGCTACGTCACCGTTGCAGAAGTTGGCAGCGTCGCCATCCCACACCAGGTTTGGCGTATCTTCAGCGATGATACCGTCGGCATACCAGCCGCGCAGCAGTTCGGCTACCGAGACACCGATCTCATTATTGAAAATCGGCTCCCAATTTTCGTCAAAATAATTGCCGCCGCTGCCGAACAGGAACTCATAGAAACGCCCGGTCACAGCCTCTTCTTTGCCAACGATGCTGTAACCATACTTGGTATAGCCGTTGTCGTGGAAGAACCGCGCCTGCATATCAACTTCTTCGAGCGTCGTCGGGACGGCCAAATCCGCACCTGTCGCTTCTTTGTACTTGGCCTGAATATCGGCATCGTTGTAGAGATCAGTGCGGTAATGGAGTGCGCTGATGTCCGCATGACGTGGGATCAGTTGTAAATTGCCATCAATCGTGGCGGCTTCGACGATTGATGGGCTGAATGCTGCCAGTTCTTCAGCAGAGAAGTAATTATTCAGTGGTTCGACAAAGCCGACATAGCGGGACATGAAACTGGTGTGATTCCAGGCGACATCGTAATCGACTGCGCCTGTCGCATAGTCCTGAACCAGTTTTTTGTCGATTTCAAAACCGTCCAGCAGCGTGACGATTTCGACTGTTGCGCCAGTGGCTTCTTCAAATATCGGAAGCGACTGGTACATGGCTTCGTATTGTCCGCCGCCGATAGTTAACATTTTAATCGTAATGCCTGCCAGGTCTTTATCCAGCCCAGCGTACTGCGGCTCGCCTTCCTGGGCAGAAACCAGAGCGCCAAAGCTGAGAACTGCCAGTAAACTTGTAATCAAGAGAATCAAGGTTAATTTACGCATGTTTTGCCTCATTTTTGAAACTAAAATCTGTAATTTATCCTATTAACCGCCCATCTCTTTATAATTTTTCACCTCCTTTGATCTCCAACTGTTTTCGGGTAGGTATCAGCCCTTACTAGCCAATATCTTCTGGTTTCACCAATCCCGTTCGGGGATAGTGGTAATCGCGTGTTTGTTTTTCATCTTTATAGACGTACCAGACACACGGTGCGTCGTGGTCGAGCGTGTGGTCAAGTGGGCGTAAAGGATGTCCACGTTTGCGACCCGGCAGCCATTCCATCGCAATCGAGCAGTGGGCGCAGTACCAGTGAACGCCTGTTTTTTGCCATGTCCACAGGTGCGATTCATGATTCGTGCCGTGATCGCTGATCGGATAGGGCGCACGTCCAGTTTCGGGGTCGCCGCGCCGCGCTACACCACCGCTGCCGCAGGGATCCATACTGATGACGAAGCGATCATCTTCTTCCCACACGTCCATATCACCGCGCCGCCGAGGGCCGCTGAAATGCCCACCACGCATCCCTTCGACGGTGAGTGCGACTTTTTCGCGGGGTGTCATTTGATCCCACTTTTCGTAACGATCCCCCCAGATGGATTGATGCGTATGTAAAATCGTTTCCAGAACCGCATCTTCGCCCCAGGTATCGGCGCAGTAGGAGAGCATATCCTGCACCCAGCCGACCAGCAGATCGTGCGGATTCTTAAATTCGAGGCGCATCTTATCCAGCCAGTCTATCGCGGCGGCTTTGTCACCCTTTTTGAGCGCTTCCAGACAGCGATCACGTGGGCCGATGCCGATTTCCGCGACCTTAAAAACGCGCATGATTCCCGCAGCGGCCTTCACGTCCATGCCCGGTTCTGCGCCGGATTTTTCGATGATGAAGCGGATAATATCCTCTATCCACGTCCACATGATGCCGTTCATGATCTGCATTTCGCGCAGAAAATAATTGACCAGCGTCACAGCTTCTTCGTCGCGGCCATATTCAATGGCGTTTTCCGCCAGCGTTTGCGTCGCGATGCCGATAGTGTCGAGGTCATCGAGCCGCAGTTCGCGCCCCATGACTTCGGATTTTTCGTATTTGAGAGGCATGGTTATTCTGCCCCCAACTCGCGACGGATGATTTTCGTCCCCGCCACCAGCGACTTGAGCTTTTCACGTCCGACCCAACGCGCCGTCATGCTGAAGCCGCAGTCCCCGGATGTCCAGAGGCGCTCAGCATCGTTGTATTTCAGCAGTTCACGGATGCGTTCAACGACGATTTCGGGTGATTCAATCGCGCGGGCTTTCACGTCAATCACGCCTGCCGAAAGAAATTGATCGTCGCGGGCGTGTTTGGCGAAAATATCGGCCTGCCACATGCCGCGATTGGCGAATTCGAGATGGAAAATGTCGGTGTGCATGTCTTTGAAATAGGGCGCGATGTGTTCGTAGGTACGATGCGCGACAGCTGGCCGTCCCAGATAATTGCCGAAGCAGATGTGCAGGCCAATCGTCGCGTTGACACCCTCGACCATCGCGTTAAACATCTCGACAAACTCCGGCAGCGGCACAAAATCGTCAATCGCTGACGGTTCATCGACTTGAATGTGAGTCGCACCCGCCGCAACGACATTTTTTAACTCCTGATTAAGCAGCGGAACGAGCGCCCAGGCAACCTCTTTTTTATCTTTATAAACATCGCCGGGGTTGATGCGAAACGCGAATGTCACCGGGCCACCCAATGGCGTAACCATCGGTTTCTGTGTGCGGGTTCGCGCATAGGTGATTTCTTCGACCAACCCCATGCCCTTTGGAGTCGCAAATTTGTCGATGGCTTTGAAAGCGTCGATCATATCCGGGCCGGGGTAGCCAAGCTGACGCTCCCAGGGGATTTTTTGAACACCCTGAATATAGTCATAAAAGCCGACCAGAAAATTGAAACGTTTCATTTCACCGTCGGAGATGACATCGATTCCGGCTTCTTCCATCTCCATAATGGCGAGGTTGGTTGCGTCCTCAAACGCCTCGTGGATGTCGAACGGCCCCATTATGTCGCCCGCTTTCATCGCATCGCGCACGACGTACACCCAACCCGGCGTGCCATAGCTGCCAATAACCTGAGTAGGAATAAGGGGCAAATCTTTATAATGATACATTAGTAAGTGTCCATTCTAGCTGATAATCATAGAGTGTCGCTGGGAGGGGAGCGCCATTTTCGTCCCATCCCATCATCTGATAATACAGATCAAGCATTTGGCGGAACTTTTCGCGATCTAACACATCACCCTGTTTAACCCCGCTGGCAATCGGCTCATTGTGGAAACGATCCGGCAAACGGTCATCCTGTGCGCCTAAGCCCTCACGGTTATTATAAACGCGCATCAGGTGGTTGCGTCGTTCGCCCCAGCGCATAATTTCGAATGACGAGGTTTCCCAGCCCGTGACGGCATTCAGCATTTGCGCCATTTGCTCAATGCTCAAGAGGCGTGTTGGAGCGACGGCGAAAATACACAACCCCAAAACGTCTGCCCCAGACCACAGGTTATTGAGAACCTTGAAGCTTTTCACCTTCTCTGGGCCTAGATACTGCATGGGAATGCGCTCCAAAATGCCGAGCGTGCGCGAAAAATTCATAGTGTGATCCCAGCCAACCTCTGTATCATAATCCCAATCATGTTCGCAGATGTCATAGCGCGGGCCAGTGGCAGCAACCGCGAAGCCAAGCGCGAGGTTGGTCTGGCTGCGTGGCTCGAACGGTACCATTTCCAGCCCCTTCACGTGCAGGGCATAGCGTTCGCCGCCAATCTTTTCAGCGACTCGTTTCGCACCTTCTGCCAGCGTATCGCCAAATCCTTCGCGATAGGCGGTTCGCCGCACCATTTCGAGAATCGCCTCGCTGCTGCCAAAGTGCAGGTCGATTCCGTCGGTCATCTCACGAGTGATAATCCCCTCATCACTTAATTCCATCACCAACGACATGGTGAATCCGAGCGAGGTGGCATCCATGCCCCATTGATTGAGGAGATTGTTGATTCGTAATAAAGTTTTGATGCCCTTGAGGCCGATGTTTGGCCCCATCGCGCCTGTCACTTCCTGGTGAATGCCGCTGGCGCGCGGGTCAAGATCAGCATCGCCAGTGTGCAAAATCTTGATGCAGTCATTTGGGCAGCCAGGACAGGGTGCGATTCCCGCGTCAAACCTCAAAAATTCGTCGGCTTTGTAATTGTCGAGTGCTGAAAACTCCGGCGTGCGGAAGTTTTCGACATCGAGCGCTGCGTCCAATCCATGTGTATGAATCCACACAGCAAACCCTGGCGACACTTTCTGCCATGTCGAGAGCGAATTGCTTGCGATTCGCTGCCCAAAATCAGCGGTCAGTGCTTCTACTATGTCAGGATGCGCCAGTGGTGGTAATTCACCGCCATGCAGCACCACTGCTTTGAGGCGTTTCGACCCCATCACGCCGCCCATGCCCATTCGATGCGCCTGATGTGTGCGATCATTGACTACACTGGCGAAACGCACTCGGTTCTCACCCGCTGGGCCAATCGCGGCAACCGAAATTTCAGCGCCAAACTGATTTTCCAGTTGATCAGTAGCCTCTCCGACGGTTTTCCCCCAAATCGGCCCGGCATCGACAAATTGAATTTCACCATTGTCGATCAGGACGCTCACAGGTTTTTGTGATTCACCCGAAAAAATAATCGCGTCGTAACCGGAGCGCTTGAGCGCAATCCCGAACGGCCCTTCGCCACGTGCCTCACCAATGCCCTGTGTCAGCGGTGATTTCGCGCAAACGGTGTAGCGTGGTAAACCTGCCGCCGGGTAGCCTGCCATGACGCTTGAGGCAAAAATGAGCAAATTTGCGGGGTCATAGGCATCAATACCTGCCGGGGTTTCTTTCAGCAGGTAATAGGTTGAGAGTAGCCCACAGCCTGCATAGAGTCGATAGAAAACCTCGCCCGGTTCTTCAACGCGAGTTGATCGGTTACTTAAATCAATATGGAGTATTTTGCCATTGTAGCCATAAGTCATAAGTTTTTTGCTTTCAGCAGTCAGCTTATCTGCATTTCAACATTTCAGTTTTTAGCTGATTGGCTGAGACGCTGATTAACTGATTAGCTTTCCTAATTCATCTCAATCCCGCCATCAACGTTGAGCGCCTGCCCGGTGATGTAATCGGCATCGCCCGAACACAGAAACGAAACCGCCGCCGCAATATCTTCCGGCGTACCACCGCGCTTAAGCGGAATTTTCTCGATGCTGTTTTCCATCCACTGTCCCTGCTGCAATCCGAAGCGTTGACCCTGCGTCTTGTCGATGTAATCCCACATCGGCGTTGGCACGAGGCCAGGGCAGATGGCGTTGACATTGATGTTGTAGGGGGCGAAGGCCAGCGCCGCGCTCTGTGTCATGCTGATGACGGCCCATTTCGAAGCGGAATATTCCACCGAGTAAGGCCGTCCGCTGCGCCCCGCCACCGACGAAAAATTGACGATTTTGCCGTAGCTGCGATCTGCGCGTCCGGCCTGCTTCACCTCGTCGGGAATCTGCGCGATCATCTGTTTGGCGACAGTTTGCAGGCAGAAAAACAGCCCTTTTTGATTCACGCGCTGCACGAAATCCCAGTCAGCAGGGGTAATATCGAGCAGAAAAGTAGTTTTATTCACGCCAGCATTGTTGACCAGCGCGTCGATTCGGCCAAATTTTTCGACGACATCCTTGACCATTTTCTCGATCTGATCGGTTTCGCCAATGTCGATGGGATACCCCAGCGCTTCCGCTCCCAACTGCGAAAGTTCGTGTGCGGCTTCTTCGGCATTGGTTTTGTTGTACTCCGCGACTACAACATGTGCACCTTCCTGAGCGAAGCGTTTCGCGATGCCGCGTCCGATTCCCTGACCTGAGCCTGTGACGATAACAATTTTTCCGGTGTGTCGTCCGAGGATGGGGGATGGCATGTTATTGAATCTCCGATGGGCGCACCGAACGGTTTTCGGCGGCGGAAAGATAGGCGGCGTTGACGATTCGCAGGGTATTGAGGTTATCAGCGGTGCTGTTGTCGGCGGGTTCGCTGTTGGTTTCAATCGCCCGCATCAGCGATGCCATCGTGCCGACGAAGGCATCCGGTATCCACATGTCGTCCAGCGTGGGCGTGATTTTGACCCCTTTGCCGAACTGTTTGGATGTGATTTCGAGTGTGTCAGGCCGCCCGGTTGGGTAGTTGTACATCAGGCCAATCGTGCCATCAATCGCGCCTTCGGTGCCGATAAAGCGAAAAGTCGCGAATGGATCGGCGTACTCATTGTAGTGATTGACGGAGACTAAAATCTGTAACCCGCTGGCATAATCCAGCACGGTGATGGTTTTCGTTTCGCCTTTGACCGCGCCTTGATTAGCGTAGCGGGCATGGCGGCTCGTCACCCATTCAGGATCGCCGAACAGGTAGCGCAGGGCATCGAGATAATGCAGGCTGTGGAACGTGATTTCCAACCGGGGAACAGCCGCTAACCAGGGCCACATATGCCAGGGGGTCGCGACGCTCACCTGAATTTGCGCGTCCGTTGGCTGTCCAATGATGCCACGATTAATGAGGTCTTTGCTGGCGCGGATCCCAGCGTCCCAGCGCATTTGCTGGTTGATCGCCTGCTTGACTCCAGCCTGTTTTGCCAGTTCGACAATTTTCACAGCCTGACTAAACGTGTCCGAAAGTGGCTTCTGGCAGAGCATATGCTTTTTTGCGGCGACGACTTTTTCGACAATCGCAAGCTGTTCCCAGGGCGGCACGGCGATGTCCACGATCTCGACTTTGGGGTCAGCCAGCAGATCATCAATGGATTCATAAACTTTGGGGATATGATGCTGCGCGGCGACATTTTTAGCAGTTTCGGCGTTGATGTCGTAGCAGGCGACGATATTGAAATTTGCTTTGCGGTAGGCTGGGATATGGGCGTATTGAACGATCCCGCCTGTGCCGATGAAGCCAATCCCGTAATCTGTTTTTGCGCCGAAGTGCGGTTTATAATCAATTTCAAAAGGTAATTTTGCACTCATAAAGTTTTTCTCAAATGCTGAACTCTATAAAATTGCAGCTACAATTCTATAAATTATAATTTCTAACCTGTACTTCGTCAAAAAAAGGAGCATTTCGTTATGTTAAAAGTAGATACGCATCTGCATTCCTGGAATCTGTCACAGGTCGATTATTACTGGCTACAGCCTGAATATAAAGCCTTTTACGGCAATTTTACGCCGGATGTGGTCGAGCCGCAGATCAAAAAAGTAGGCATTGATCGCGCCGTGCTGGTGCAGGCCGCCGACTCCTATGAGGACACCGCCTCGATGCTCGTTCACGCCGATTATCGCGAGTGGATTGGCGGCGTGGTCGGTTGGTGCAATCTGCTCAACCCGGATGAGACGCGCCGCCGCCTCGACATTTACAGCAAAAGTCCCTGGTATAAGGGGGTGCGCCACCTGATCCACACCGAATCAAATCCTGATTGGGTCGTACAGGATAAAGTCATCGAATCGCTGAATATCCTGGCTGATTACGGTATGACATTTGACCTCGTGGCGGTGTTCCCAAATCACCTGAAACACGCGCCAACGCTCGCCAAGCACGTACCCAAGCTCAAAATCGCGATTGACCATCTCGCCAAGCCGCCTGTGGGGGAGAAAAAATCACCCTGGTTTGACCAGATGAAAGCCGCCGCTGAATCCCCGAACGTTTTCACCAAGCTCTCTGGTCAGTTTGATAACCCTGCCTGGACAGTTGATGACGTAAAGCCGTATTTTGATTTCGCGCTTCAGCAGTTCGGGGCGGATCGTATCATGTTCGGCAGCGATTGGCCGATTGCGCGTCTGGGCGGGACGTATTTCACGGTCTGGCACAACGTCAACAAACTGCTGGAAGGCCGTTCGGAAGCCGAAAAAGATGCCATCCTCGGCGGCACAGCGGCGAAATTCTACAGCGTCACCTAAGATCGCTGGTGTGGGCGACTCACCGAGTCGCCCCTACATTCTTCTCGAAACTTGCTCAAATTCCCATTATTCAGACGCGCTGCGAGATTTTGTGAAGCTATAAATTTCGACTCTATCAAAGAAAAGAATTTGTCGTCATAATCAAGCTGTAATATTCATGGCTTTGCCACAGGAGCAGCGTTGAGCGACGAAACATTTGAACTTGAACTCGAAGCGATGGCGAACGGCGGGAGTGCGCTGGGACGACATAACAAACGCACGATTTTTGTGCCGTACACCATCCCCGGCGAACGTGTTCTGGCACATATCACCCAGGACAGAGGCCGTGTCGCGTTTGCCGAGGGACTCACGCTGCTGGATGCCTCGGCGGATCGTGTTTTTCCACGCTGTAAGCATTTTGGGCCGGGTAAATGTGGACGCTGTCAGTGGCAGCACATTGATTATGCCGCGCAGCTTTTGCTCAAACAGGACGTGCTGGCTGACCAACTCGCGCGTATCGGCGGCTTTGAAGATGCCGATGTACAGCCGGTGATCCCCAGTCCGCAGCAGTGGGGCTATAACTACCACATGACACTCGCTGCCGGGGAAGATGGCAAGCCCGGTTTTGTCAGCACGGATGGCGAGTCAACTATTGCAATTGAAGAATGTCATATCCTGCATCCCGATTTACTGGCGCTCTACGAATCGCTCGATTTGCAATTTGACGGCCTGCGCAGGGTGACGTTGCAGCTTGGCAGCGACGGCAAGCCGATGCTCCTCTTGACAATGGCGAACGATACCGCGCCAGAGCTTGAAACCGATATGCCTGCCAGTGTCAATATGATGCTGGAAGACGGTGAACCTGTGAATCTGATCGGTGATTCGCATAGCCACTTTACGATTGAAAACCGCGATTTTCGAGTGACGGCGGGTGGCTTTTTCCGTCCCAATTTGTCGCAGCTTTCGAATCTGGTGTCGATTGTACAGGACGCGCTGGATTTGATTGGTGGTGAGGCTATTCTTGATCTCTATGGTGGCGTTGGTATTTACAGCGCATTTATCGCCGGACGTGTCGGCCTTGTCACGCTGGTCGAAAGTTATCCCCCTGCGGCGACGGATGCCGAGGAAAATCTGGCTGAATTTGAGAATGTAGATATCATCGAAGGGTCAGTTGAGGATGTTTTGTCGGAACTTGAAGAACGTTACGACGTGGCGATCATTGACCCACCCGGCGAAGGCTTATCCACCGAAGTGCTGGATCAACTTGTCCAGATGAAAATTCCGCGTTTGGTCTATGTGAGCAGCGATCCGGCGACTTTGGCGCGGGATGCAAAACGGCTGGTGGTGCAGGGCTATAAACTGCTTTCCGTCCAGCCGATTGACCTCGCGCCGCAAACCTATTTCATCGACACGGTAGCGGTTTTAGAACTCGCAAAGTGATTTGAACTAATCAGCGTCTCAGCCGATCAGCTTGTCAGCAAAAGATGAAATCCTGAGTGCCTGGTTTCAAGTGCTGAGTAAAAGACATATTCTAAAACTCAGCACTCGGTACTCAAACGCTGACAAGCTGAGACGCTGAAATGCTAACGAGCTAACGGCTTAAGCCCACGTTTTGCGCAGGACACGAATCCAGTTTTCATGCGTGATTTTGCGCAGCGAGTCGTCATCGTAGCCGCCCTTGCGCAGTGCTTCGATCAGATTGGGCAGCCCGGCAGCATCGCCAATATCTTTCGGGATGCCTGTTCCGTCGAAATCTGAGCCAAAGCCAACTTTATCAATTCCCAGGCGCTCCACCAGATAATCAATGTGCTTGACCATCACTTCCAGTGGCGTATCAGGATCGTTTTTGCCATCTTCACGCAGGAATGATAACCCAAAATTTAACCCAACCATGCCGTCGGTTTCTTTGATCGCGTCAAGCTGCTTGTCGGTCAGGTTGCGCGTGAGAGGGCAGATGGCGTGGACGTTAGAATGAGTCGCCACCAGCGGCGCATCTGAGATTTTCGCCACATCCCAGAAGCCTTTTTCGTTAAGGTGGGAGAGATCGAGCATAATCTTCATCTGGTTGCAGGCACGCACCAGCGCTTTTCCAGCGTCGGTCAAGCCGGGGCCAGTATCGGGTGACTGCGGGAATGCAAACGGCACACCCTCGGCGAAAGCGTTCGGCCTGCTCCATACGATGCCGATTGACCGCAGCCCCGCCTGATAATAGACTTCAAGCGCGTTCAGGTCGGTGTCGATGGCTTCCGCACCTTCGAAATGCAGGATCGCCGCCATCACGCCATTTTTGAGACTTTTCGCCAGTTCATCCGCTGTCCTCACAACCTTGAACTGTCCCTTCGATTCGCGTTCGATTTTGAACAGCCCAGCCGTCATACCCATTGTGATTTCGTAAGCATGTTGATGTTTGATCGGCGCTGCCAATGGCGCGGCATAGCCGGTATCGGTCACGAAATCGGTAAAGCTGAACTTTTTTGGGCGTTTTTTGGACGGCTCTGGTACATAAACCGCGAAAAAGCCGCCGCCGAGTCCACCTTCACGGGCGCGAACCATGTCGATATGGCCTTTGTCGCTGCGCTCAAAAAACGACTTGTCTTCTTTGTATTTACCGGGCAAGCAATAGCGCATCAGGGTATCGTTGTGTCCGTCAAAGATGGGAATGTGTTTCGTTTTAGCCATGATTTTTTCCTTTGATGATGAGTATAATGGTAACAAAAAACAACATGAACCCCAAAACTCTGCTCGACTACTACGAAATAAATCCCAAGAAAAGCCTGGGGCAAAATTTTCTCCACGATCCCGGAACGCTCGAAAAAATCGTCGCCGCCGCTGAAATCAGGCCGGATGATACCGTTCTGGAGGTCGGCCCCGGCACAGGGATGCTTACCGAACGGCTCGCGCCTGTCGCCAAAAAAGTGATCGCCGTCGAGATAGATGGGCGCTTGAAACCGCTGCTGGACATCCAGTTTGAACCCTATTCGAATATTGAGGTGGTCTATCAGGATTTCCTGACGACGAACGTCACGGAACTGGTGGGTGAGGGCGATTTTGTTGTCGTCGCCAACGTGCCGTATTACATCACCAGCGCGATTTTGCGCCATATACTCGAATCCGATCATCGTCCGCGCCGTCTTGTGCTGACGATGCAGGTCGAAGTGGCGGAGCGACTCATCGCTACACCGGATGATATGAGTGTGCTGGCGGTCAGTGTGCAGTTTTATGGCATCCCACGCATCGTTAACCGCATCAAACCCGCTGCTTTCTGGCCGCGTCCTGATGTGGACAGCGCCGTTGTCCTCATTGACGTTTATGACCAGCCTCCTGTAGATGTACCGAGCGAAAAGCTGTTTTTCCGCGTGGTGCGGGCGGGTTTCGGTCAGAAGCGCAAGCAGCTTCGAAATTCATTGGGTAGCGGATTAAGCATCAAATCCGAAGTCGCAGGGAATTTGCTCGAACAGGCTGGAATCGATCCTCGGCGGCGGGCGGAGACGCTCACGCTCGAAGAATGGGCGGCGCTGACGCGGGCTGTCGCATTGAACTTGCCTTGAGGATTAGACGTTCGTGTTAATTCGTCGTATAGATGCAACCATTCGCGCTAATTCGTCGTATACTTTAAATAGGTTCGAACTAAGAGGCTGATTATGCGTTTAAGAAGACGAAATTTCGCCTGGTTAACGGTGCTTGGCGGGTTAATTGTCCTGGCGTTTGCGTCCGGCGCGGCAAGTGCCGAGCTGATGGTGACGCTTGCAGGCCTTTATGCCGTCGCGCTGGCGGCTTCGCTTATCGAGATTCAGCCCTCTCGCCTCCGCAGTACACTCTCCTCCTCACCGCTGACCCGGATGCGTATGAGTACCGAAGCCCGTGAGGCTGTTGACCGCGCTCAACGCAGGGGCGCTCAGATTTCCGCCGATCTGACACTGATCGACATCGGTTTGATTAGCTCCCATTCAACCGATGAGGGTATGGTTATGCGCAAAAGCCGCACCGTTTCTGGCGATGACGATGGTGTGCGACCCTTTATCACCCTGCACGTTAAGCCAACCGAGGCGGATCGAAACGCGATTATCCGCTTTGAAATTTTGGATCACAACGGCAATCAGCAGTATGTCCATGAGATGAAAACTTACCTGCGCGATGGCGAAATGAATATTCTCGCCGATCATCATCTTCCCCTGATGCAAAATGCCCAGCTTGGTGCATCCGGTGGTGAGTGGGATTTGCGGGTCTCGGTGGACAGCGGATTAGCGGGTGTATTGGGCTTTTCGGTCACGCCCTCACTTCGCCAGCGTGACCAGATGTTGAATCGCAGTGCGCGGTTGGAAGATAAGCCACAGGAAGATGCTCCGCTGACATTGGAAGAATTGCTCCGGGGACAGCAGAACCGCGATAATCAGAGATAGAGACTCCCATGCAAAATAACCGCCGCTTTACTGAAATTATCGTGGGCTTATTTCTTTTAATGCTGGGCGTAACCGGGTTTTTTGAAGGTGGCAGCCCGATTGTTATTCTCCTGGCGATTATCGGAATTTACATGCTTTATAAGCAGCGCGAGAACAGCCGCGAAAATCGCGCATCAGAATCGCCACGCAGGTCGTCTTATGGTGAAATCAATGAGGATTTTGACGCGCAAACAGGCAAAGAACGTATTTACCGCCACGCGCTCGAAGCCGTCAAGGAAGCTGGACTTGACCCCGATCAGGTGCGTGTACTGGTGACAGATATTGGCTTCATGACTTTTAAGGGCGAGCAAGACCCTGTAGTCCATCGCAGTCGCCCCGTGCCGGATAACGTGGAATATATTCAACCGTTTGTCCAATTGCGTGTGCCGACCAAAGCTGTGGGCCGTATTCGTTTCGAGATTATTGACAGTGACGGTCAGGTGCTATTCGTCCGCGAGGAAAATCATCAACTGGAACGTGGGCGCAATTTGATTTCGCCCGCCGCACGTCTGCCCATCCATGATACTCAGGCGATGCACGATTCGTGGGAATTGCGGATCAGCGCTGACGGAATGCCGCTGGCGGGTCATTTTTTTGAGTGGGAAGAGACATCCATGCGTGCGGTGCGCCGCCACCTCACCGAAGACGGCGAGATTACAGGTGATCTGCGGGCGGCACTCGCAACGAATCGGCTTGAGAAAATTTCATTGGATGATCTTCTGGCGGATCAGGAAGATGACAGCGAAAACGAGCGCCAGCAGCGGCGTTCTTAAACTTTAGGCGGGGGTAGTTGATTAGGTTTCCGGTCAGATCGTCCATATAAGCGTGTAAGATCAATCCCATAATATGCTAGCGTATTGACCAAAATCAAGATCGCGCCAGCTTCATCCAAATTGCCGATAATCGGTATCGCATCAGGGATTAATTCAAACAACCCTAACGAAGGATAGACCAGGTAGATAGCCGCAATAGCGCCCAGCCCCAGAATAAACATTTCTCGCACCAACCGTGCCATTGTATTTTCCTCATAAAATTCCGTACCTGAGTATCAATACGAAAATGCCGGGATACAGTTGCATCACGGCTTGAGAATTATAGAGATGAAAGTTGAGGATCAGCCTACTTTCGCTGTTAGGCAGTTCGTCATCATATCCACAATTTCATTAGGTAATGAAGGTTTGTACAATACGCCGTCGGCACCGATTTGCTGGATATAGGCAGTATTACGTACCCTTGCCCCGGCGCTGTGCATCACCACAATCGTACTACTGATGCTTGCGTCGTTTTTAACGTGCGTGCAGACCTCACCACCGGTCATCCCTGGCATCATGTCATCCAGAATCACTATATCAGGGCGGTGCTGGTGAATCATCTCCAAACCGTCTTTACCGTTGTTAGCGACCAGTGTTTTATATCCGGCGCGTTTCAGGATAACCTGAATAATTTGTAAAAAACCTTCTTCGTCATCCACAATTAAAACAGTAAACATAGGCGCTAACCTTTTTTCTGAGACGCCACTCAAGCTTATAAACGGTTTGAATTGCCTTGAATGAACCCATATAACGCAGCGGTTACATCGATTATCTATATCATATTACGCTGGTCTCTGGTAAGAATGCGTAAAGGTTCATGAAAAAGGTATGTTTTTGGGAAGAATTCAGTTTATTTTCGAAATTAGAGAAAACGGTTCAGAATCATCATCATGTCGTTGACGTGGAAGGGTTTTATCAACAGCGCGTCTGCGCCCATACTTTGGACATAGTTGGGATTCTCACGATCAATGGAGGCGCTGGAAATGACAATAGGGATATGGTGCGTTGTGGGGTTTTCTTTCAGTGCTAGGCACACATCTCTGCCAGACATTCGGGGTAGCTTATCATCGATGATGATGATGTCTGGCAGATGAGTTTCGGCAATATGGATACCGTCGTATCCGTTAGTCGCGACCAAAACATGATGGCTGGCGCGTTTTAAAACCGCCTGTACCAGCAACAACACACTTTCATCATCGTCAATTACCAAAACTGTATGCATAAATGTTTGGGTTTCTAAGTCAGGCGACTGCAAACCTGATCGGTAAATGCCATCGTTGAGATAGAGTCTGAGCTAAAAATATCACTGGTATGATTGCCCTCATTCAGCGTTGCATAAACAGCATCTTCGACTTGTTTCGCGGCTTCAATATTCCGCCAATGATGACGTAATAACATCGCCACGCTCAAAATTGTGGCTGTTGGGTTTGCGATACCTTTTCCGGCAATGTCCGGGGCGGAGCCATGAACAGGTTCAGCAATAGCAATTCCCTCACCGACGCTCAGCGAAGGGGCTAATCCCAGCCCGCCGCCCCATGCCGCCGCCATATCGGACAGAATATCCCCATACATATTGGATGTCAGAATCACATCATAACGACTAGGGTCTTTTACCATCCAATAGGCAGCCGTATCCACGAGCAATTCATCTGTCATGATTTCAGGATACGCTTCAGCGATCTCCAGCGCGACACGTCGAAACAGGCCATCGGACTGCGGCAAAACATTAGCTTTGTGGACGATGGTCACTTTTTCACGTTGGCTGCTGACCGCTAACTCATATGCCAGACGGGATACCCGTTCAGTTGCATCGCGGGTAATCACTTTTTCTGCAATGCTGGTGCGACCTCCGTCCGTCGTTTGTTCGTGGCCGACGTACAGGTCTTCCGTATTTTCACGCACGATCATCAAATCTACACCTTCCCGCGCTGTCGGCACCGGGAGATAGCGTGTTGGTCGCAGATTGGCATAAGCCTGCAAGGTGCGGCGCAAACGGACAATCGGTGTAAAGTAGCCTTCTACAGGATAAGATGGCGATGATACGGCCCCAAACAACACCGCACGACACTCTATAGCCAGCTCAATGGTTGAAGCGGGTAAGGAAGTTCCGTGTTGTTGAAAATAATCCCAGCCAGCTTCGGCTGAATGAACGGAAATATCCGGCGCGACATGCTGCAATACTTTTACCGCCGCAGGTACAACCTCGTGACCTACCGCATCCCCTTCGATAACGCACAGTTTCATCAATGCCCTCCTCATTGTCGAGCTAACGCCCATGTCTGAGTCGCTGCTCATATCTGATTATCCCCTCAAAACTAGGATATCTTCATAAAGTCGAAAACGTAATCATAAAATAGTTTTGAAGAATAATTTTCAGGTACAATGAGCCATATAGCGTGTTGCGCTCATTTTTCACCAGGGATTCGCAAATTACAAGAAGCAGAATTTTAAAGCATGATATATGGAAATTGATCTCTTCTATTCAAAAGACAATCATACCTTGATTGCTAGTTACTCTCAGAACCCCCTCATCCCAACCCTTCTCCTCCCACAGGGACTTCCGTTGGTTGCCCGAATTCAGGGGAGAAAGGCTAAAACCGCGCTCGATTTTGTTCTCTACCCGAATTCAGGGAGGGTTAGGGTGGGGTCAAAAAGGGTAAAATCTCAAACTAGCAAGCAAAATAATCATTCAATTCCCGAACTGTTTTCCATAAATATTTCCTGGCAATCTACAGGCGGTGTTCCTGGTATCGGCTCTATACGGCAGTAATAACCATCCTGTTGAAGCTCCCATGTGTTGAGATTGTCCGCGAGGCAGGTTTCCAGAATTCGCCTCACACGCTGTTGAAGGCGCTCGTCCAATACCGGAAAGACGACTTCAACACGATTATAGAGGTTGCGGCGCATAATATCTGCACTCCCCAGATAAACGCGCTCGTCAGGGGGAGCATTCTGGAAATAATAAATGCGGCTGTGTTCCAGGTAACGACCAACAATGCTTCGTACACGGATTCGTTCGCTATAACCGGGGATACCAACCCTCAGACAACATAGCCCACGCACGATCAGGTCAATCTCAACCCCAGCTTGGGATGCCTGGTAGAGTTTTTGAATCACGACATCTTCTTCAAGCTGGTTCATCTTGAAAATGATGCGGGCGGGTTTGCCAGCTTTTGCGGCGGCGATTTCATTATCGATCAGACGAATAAGATTATTGAGCAGATATTCCGGCGCGACCAGCAAGCGTCTATAATTTGTTCCCGGCGCATAACCTGTCAGGCGGTTAAAAAGCGCGAGCGCATCGTTGCCGATTTCATGATTGCAGGTGAAGATTCCCATATCCGTGTACATGCGTGCCGTTGACGCATTATAATTGCCAGTTCCCAGGTGAACATAACGCCGCACGCCATCCGCTTCTCGCCGCACGACGAGCGCGACTTTGGCATGGGTTTTAACGGGCAGTTCTTCGACCCCATACGTCACATGAACGCCTTTATGTTCCAGGACGCGCGCCCATTCCAGGTTGTTTTCTTCATCAAAACGCGCTTTAAGCTCCACCAACACGGCGACCTGCTTATCATTTTCCCGCGCCTCAGCCAGCGCCTGTACAATGGGCGAATTTTTCCCGACACGGTACAGCGTGGCTTTGATCGCTAACACGTTCGGGTCTCTTGCCGCTGTCCAGAAAAAATCCTCGACAGGCGAAAAAGAATCATAGGGATGATGGAGCAGAATATCGTTTTGCCGGATGGCCGTAAAAATGTCTTTATCCGACAGTGTTTCCGGGATGCGTGGGACGTGAGCCGGATACTTTAAATCTGGGCGGTCAATATTCAGCAGTTCAAAAAGTGCGCTGATACCCAACGCACCATCAATCCGATAAACATCATATTCGGGGTCTACTTTTAAGCCTTCGACCAGCCGACTGAGTGTGCGCTCACTTATGGAGTTCTGAACGCTCAAGCGCACCGCAGAGCCAAATTGCCGTTCCCGTACGCTGTTTTCGATCATCGCACTAATATCGAGCAGCCGATCTTCCTGCTCATGTTCATAATCAATATCCGCATTGCGTGTTACGCGGAAAGGGTGCTGTTCGAGGACCGTCATCCCTGGGAAAAGCGAGTCTAAATTGTTACTGATAATGTCTTCAAGCCAGATCAAAACTTCATCGCGGGCATTCGCGCCATCATAACGGCGCATAATGCTGCCCAGCGACACCAGCCGGGGCAGGACATCGGGTACTTTCAGGCGTACAAATTCCAATTCCTCATTGGCATCATTCTTACGTTTGAGCCAGATCATCAAATTCAAGCTGAGGTTGGAAATAAATGGAAATGGTCGGGCATGATCGACAGCCAGAGGAGTCAAAACCGGAAAAACTTCATCCTGGAAATACGCGCGTATCGCGGTGCGTTCTTCAGCATTCAGTTCGGAGATGTCAGCGATGCAAATGCCATCGTCACAGAGTTCCGCCAGCACCTCCCGCATCGTTTCGCGCTGCTGCTCCATAAGCTCCGACACCCGCTTGCGAATCTCGGTTAATAATTCCTTGGGGCTGTAACCATCGGGCCGAGTGGATGTCATACCCAGTTTCATTTTATTGTGCCACGACGCAACCCGTACCATATAAAATTCGTCCAGATTGCTGCTAAAAATCGCCAGGAATTTCACGCGTTCCAGCGGCGGCAATCGCTTATCCTGAGCCAACGCTAATACCCGCTGATTAAACGCAATCCAGCTTAATTCGCGGCTGGTATAGGTATTGGGTGTTAATTCGGGCAGGGCGTTGTGTTCGTCCATGATTGAATCCGGGCCGTTAATGTTTGAAACCAATGCTAATGGTATCCAATTTCTCGTAAAAAAACCAAAACGCTCGGCGTACATAAAAAGCATGTCAGAAATTTGCAGTCTATATGGACTTTCAGCCGGGGTTTGCTGTATTATTACTATAGCTCAACTCTAATTCAACAATTTTATCTTGAGGTCGTATCTGTATGCCTGTTTATACCTATCGCCGCGAGGATGGCACAACGTTTGACATTCAGCAAAAGTTTCTGGATGAACCGCTTGCCCTTTGTCCGACTACGGGGCAAAAAGTGGTGCGGATAATTCAAGCGCCGGGCATCATTTTCAAAGGATCGGGTTTTTACGTTAACGACAGCAAGAGTGCCTCTAAAAGCAGCATCAGCTCGCCGGGTAACGGTCATAAATCTGAAAACGGAAATGGTTCGTCCAGCGAATCGAAGTCGGAAACGAAATCCGAATCGAAGTCGGAAGCCAAATCTGAATCAAAGGCCGAGGCCAAGTCAGAAGCCAAGTCAGAAGCTAAATCCGAATCGAAATCGGAATCAAAAACGGCAGACTGATCGCCAGCCTGCCGTAAAATCATCTGCGCTGCCCACCATTATGGTGGGTTTTTGCTTAAAGCTGAAATCCGCCGTTGGTGATGCGGACAACTTTCTGGTGATAATTATTGACGTATTCCAGAAGTTTTTCGTGCAGTTCACGCCAATCCTCGGTGCTGAGAATCTGGCGCATCGTCTCCAGGTCTCTGGCGACGACTTCGGTCATGATCTGAGGGCCTTCTTCATGGCTATAGAGCGTGAACCACGCGCCAGAAGCCTTTAAACCCAGCGATGTTGTGCCAGGTACCCACTCGCGCACGATAAACTCAAAATATTCTTGATCGCGCTGCGGCTTAATATCCCAATTCATTAATAGCTTGACTTTCATGGTCGATCCTTTATTCCACACCCAGCTTAGGACGAAGAATGATGACTTGTGGTTGTTCGGGCAGCATACCAGAAGCCAGCTTAAGTGTATCTTCTTCCTGAACCTTGCTCACGCCCATCACCTTAAGAAATTTGTCTACCGGGTCGAGTTCTATTTTGATACCTGGCAGATCATAGTGCATGGGGATGATATAATGTGGCTCGATCAGCGCGATTACGTCAGCAGCCTGAGCCGCCCGCAGCGCATTGCCTCCACCAATCGGCACCAATACAACATTCACTTCCCCCAGCGCTTCAATGGTTGATTGATCGGGAACATGGGAAAGATCGCCCAGGTGTAAAACGGTTAAATCGCCATACTGAAACAGGTAGGACACGTTCCAGCGTGGCGCAGCGGCTTCGACATCGTGCATGGCGAAACCAGAGATAAAGACGCCACCGACTTCATATTCTCCTGGCCCCTGAATCACATGCGGCTCGCCTTTGACAGCCTCGACAAAATTGTGGCCTGGCTCGGCGTGACTGATCGTTACGACATCGGCCTTAAGCTTCATCTCCGGCAAGCCAATAGCGTCGGAGTAAGGATCGGTCACAACGCTGATTTGCCCGCGCTCGATAATACGAAAACAGCTATGTCCATACCAGGTAATATCCAAGGCAGCATTTCCTCTCACATAACAACACAATCTTGAGGATAATTATACCTGATGATCGAAGGTGATGAAAGATCATATCGTTAAAAATGAGAACATTTGAGCGATTAATGAGTGTTCGGCGGTCATATGTCCATGGAGGTTGTGTGCGGATCAACGAAGATTTTAGACAACCGCTTGCTGCGCCCTGGCGTCTGACCGAGATTGGCAGCGGCAGGGTTATTCAGCAGCCTGGTTTGCTGCAAATGAGCGTGAGCCAGACGCAGACTTACAGCGATGCTCAAATCAGCGATTACGAATCGAATGATTTTCGCTGGCAGCCGCCGCTGCGCATGACCGTGCGGGCGCGTTTTTCCGCTGATAAGCTGGTTGGCACGGCGGGTTTCGGCTTTTGGAATCAACCATTCATGCCGGGACAGCGCGGCATTCGGTTGCCTCAAGCGGTGTGGTTCTTTTTCTCGTCATTACCTAGCAATATGCAGTTGGCGCGGGGCATACCCGGTCCTGGCTGGAAAGCGGCTGTCATTGACGCGAGTCGATGGTCATTTCTTGCGCTTGCACCCGCTGCGCCGCTTGGCGTATTGCTCATGCGTGTTCCCGCGCTGTACAATATTTTTTGGCCGATTGGTCAACGCACGATTGGTGTCAGCGAAGGTCTGCTCGGTGATGCACTGCTGACGGAGACACACATTTACGCGCTGGATTGGCGCAAAAACGGCGCGACATTTGCCGTTGATGGCGAAGTTGTCCATGAAGCGCCCTACTCGCCTCGTGGCCCATTGGGTTTCATCGCCTGGGTCGATAATCAGTATGCCATCGTAACGCCGCAGGGTCGATTCGGTTTTGGCATTGTGCCCGTCGAACGCGAACAGTCATTGATATTGGAAAATGTGACGATTGAAAGCTTATGACAAAATCTGCCGATGGATTTGAATCCGATCTCGATTGCCAATGTCAGGATGAGTTGCCACCATTAGCGATACAAGGTGTCGAAAAATTTAACGCAGGCGAATATTACATCCAACATGATTTGTTCGAGGAACAGTGGCGCGAAACAGAGGGCCGAGTCCGCGAACTGTATCAAGGGGTTTTGCAGGTTGGCGTGGGCTATTACCAGATCGAACGCGGCAATTATCGCGGTGCGCTCAAGATGTTGAAGCGCAGCGCCCGCTGGCTTTCGAATTTGCCCGATGTGTGCCAGGGGATAGATGTCCGGCAGCTTCGGGAAGATTCGAATCGGGTACGCGCCAAACTCGAAATGATAGATTCAGGTGATATTGAAAAATTTGACCGCAGCCTGTTTAAACCGCTGGTGCTGGTAGAAAAGAAATGATGTTTTTGGGCGCAAAGCCTTGCGCCCCTACAAATTCCGACAGATTGTTACCTTATATAAAAGTCAAATTGCAAGCGGATGCCGCGCCAACTTCTCAATCGTCTCACGATCAACTTTGCCCTCATGCAGCTTGACCGCGAATTCCACATCGTCCAGTACATTCAGCGTAGGCGTGCTGGCGAGGCTGTCTGTGCCGAGATAAACCGGGATTTCGTGCGCCAGATATTTTTCCAGCGGCATTCGATCACAATGCAGCAGGGCATTGCTGCGCGGACAGTGGACGACGCTGCTCCCGCTGTTTTTGATGCGCTGGATGTCATCATCATCGACTTCAATGGCGTGAATCAACAGCGGCTTCAAATCCAGTGCGCCGATGTCTTCTAGAAATTGAATCGGCGTTTTGTGGGGAATCGGAAAGGTTACTCCCATCATTTCCCTCTGGTCAGCCAGCAAGCCTTTGCCATATTTCAGATAATCGTATTCGTCGTGGCTTTCCGCGACGTGAATACACAGCGGAAGCGCTTCTTTTCGCGCATATTCCAGCCCTTTTTTCCACAGCGCTGGATGAACAGTGAAAGGGGTGTGCAGCGTCAGGCCGATACGCATCCCGTTTCGCTCTCGTGAACGCGCGTCGTCGATCAGGTAACGCGCGCCGTTGAGCGCCCGGTCAGCCTGCTCCGCGTACATGCCAACGACTTCAATATAGATGATGCCCTCTAAGCCGGATGCCAGCAGCGGGTCGATGCTTGCGCCTGTAGCGGAAATATCGGTCACATGAGTCGTCCCGGCCTCCACCATCGCTTCGATGCCAGCGACAGCCGCGCGATGGAAAATGGTTTGGGCATAACATCCAGAGCCGGATGTTTGCCGCCAGCGATCCGTCAATCCCTGAAGCCAGGGGACGAAATCCATGCCTTTTTCATCCGGGCAATAATCCGCCAGCCAGCCGAGTTCGAGATGGGTATGAGCGTTGGTGAGGGTATTCATATTCGCCTCCTGAATGTATCGCGGTAGCCATTCTACACCACGACTCGCCCAATTTAACACTTTTCTACAACAGGGTGTGTCGAATTTAACACCTTGCCCACGCTCGAAAAGGTTGCTATAGTTCGATTTCCAAGATTTTCATCTGTAAAATTTCCAACCTCTAGGTAATGAAAGGAAAATCACATGCCAGTTCGCAAGGCGGATGCAGTATGGGAAGGCACTTTGCAAGAAGGCAAAGGCAAAATGAAGATGGCAAGCGGAGCATACGAAGGGCAATATTCGTTTAGCTCACGTTTTGAAGAAGGCACGGGTACAAATCCTGAAGAATTGATCGCTGCGGCACACGCGGGCTGCTACTCGATGGCACTCAGCGGTGGTCTGGGGCGCGCAGGTTTCCCGCCGGTCAGCGTTTCGACAACGGCGAATGTTCATATCAACCGTGTGGAAGCTGGCTTCCGCATTACCAAGATCGAACTCGTTGTCGAGGCGAATGTTCCCGGCATTGATGATGCGAAATTCCAGGAAATCGCGATTGCGACCAAGAGTGGTTGCCCGGTTTCTGTCGCATTAGGTGCTGTGCCGGAAATCACTATTAGCGCCAAGCTGGTCAGCTAAACCCTCAATTGCTGGGGTGTTGAGTCATAGTTGAGTTCTCAAAGGTTTTCAAGAATTCTCCTCGGCTTTTTCAGCACCTCAGCGGTTCGTAAAGTTTTCGCGAAATCTTAATGAAAATTTTACAATAACCCCTTCACAAATTCAGATTTTGTCGCATAATGTATATCTGGACATAAAGTCCCGAAAATTTGTTCGTTTACATGATTTCCTCATGATTGGAGACCCGTAAAAGCCGATGAATAACGTCCTGATGGACACGATTTTGCAAGACCCTCGCACGATTACCCCCAATCTCGTCATTGATTACGATGTGATTGACGAAACATACGAAAGATTTCTGGAGAATTTCCCCGGCGGGCTGATTTACTATGCAGTAAAAGCCAATGCCAATCCACAGATCATGCAGTTTGTTGTGGATAAAGGGGGAGGATTAGAGATCGCCTCCGCAGCCGAGTTAGAGCTTGCCCTGAATGCGGGTGCAAGCAGCGACAAGATCATTTGCAGCAACCCGATCAAGAATCCGGCCTTCTTGCAGCAGATGCACCAAGTCGGTGTTTACGCGATGGTAATCGATTCGACCTTTGAAGTTGAAAAAGTGGCGCGTTATGCGCCCGGCAGCCGGGTGTATGTCCGTCTGGCGGTAGATAATCACGGCAGCGTTTTGCCGTTGGCGGGGAAATTCGGCGTTGATCAAGAACTCGCGCTCGAATTGTTTGATCTGGCACGTGAACTCGGTTTAGAGCCGATTGGCTTGTCGTTTCACGTCGGATCGCAGTGTCTGTCAGTGAATAACTGGGTGAAGGCGATTGCTGCCTGTGGCGAAGTTTGGCATGAAGCCGAAGCGCGTGGGCATAATTTCAACTTCCTGGATATTGGCGGTGGTTTCCCGGCGGGACACTATCATGATGCCAGCATCCCCACCCAGGAAACCATCGGCACGGCGGTGATGCAAGCAGTTACGGAATATATTCCGCGCATCCCCAACCTCATGCTGATTCTGGAACCAGGACGTGGCTTAGTCGGCGAGTCCGGACGTTTGCTCGTGTCTGTCGTCGGCAAGGCGCGGCGTGGCAGCGACGAATGGCTCTATCTGGATGCCGGAGTTTTCAACGGCTTGATGGAGACATTTGAAGGATTCCCACCGGTCCTCGAACTGGTGAGCGAAGATGCCCATGAGCGCCCAATGAAACGGTATACGCTGGCTGGGCCAAGCTGTGATAGCTGTGATGTGATTGCGCGGGATGTTGAATTGCCCGAAATCCATATCAATGATCGCCTGATGTTTTTCGATGCAGGCGCTTATACCAACGAGTACGCGGCGGCTTTTAACGGCTTCCCGATCCCACTGGTGACGGCGCTGAACTGCAAACGTGAGCCTGTCTTCGGCTAGAAATTAAAAGCGCAACGCAGAGACGCGAAGAAGCAAAGGCGCAGAGAGAAATTCAAAAGGGATACGCATGTCGTGTCCCTTTTTCATGTACAATTTAAAGAAAAAGTGATCTCAATGAAAAAGCTTTTTCTCGCCCTCACCTTATACTGCCTCCTGATATTTCCATCACTTATGCTCACCGCACAGGACGAAGCCGACACGGGCTGGCCGATTGAGCAGCGCTGTGTGGGCGACCCGACTCCGCCGCCGGAGGATTGGACGTTCGAGGGTACAATTTTGATGGAGGGCAATTATGGAATTCATGCTGTGAGTGTGGATTTTGAAACGCCGTATGTTGTGGTATTTCTCCCACCTTCACGTACTCTATCTGGTGGGAACGCACTATCACCTGATGGTCGCTGGTACGCTGCGCTTGAGGGCGAGTCTGATTTTCTTCGAGGGGGTGGTTTAGGGGCATTTGAAGCTGTTAGCAAAATTATTGTTTATAGCACAGAACACCTCAGACAAGCCTACGAGATGGATTGGCACAATTTATCTATCATCGGTAGTCAAGGTCTGAACCAGAGTTCAATCGTTTGGCTAGATAATGAATATTTAGTCTTTCCACAGGGCGAAAATGATTTCTCAAGAATCAATCCATTTACGAATGAGAATGAGGCTTGGGGCGGCATCATGTCTCCTTTTGATGCGGGTTTCCGTTTCTTCCAATCGCCTGACTGGTCGCGTGCTGTCATCAATAGGGGGCTTAGTATCTATGATGACAATTGGGGAGTTTATGACCCGATAACTGGAGAAAGTTTTACCCATCTGAACTCCGTTATTGGCTTTGTCGGCTGGAAGCCTGACTCATCATATTTTGTAGCTAAAATACAAGTTGGCGATGAAATTATGCCTGACTATCAACTTGCCCTTTTTAACCGTAACGGTGGGTTCATTGAAGTGATATACAATCCACTTGATACCAAGCGCCTTGGATGGGCAGGTCGTAGTCATCTTGTATGGTCGTCGGATGGTCGGTATCTTGCTTTTCACGATGAGGACTTTAAGTTGTATATCGCTGATATGGAAATGAAACAGATTATCGATCTTTGTAGGCAATCATATGGCGGTATTTCCTGGTCGCCAGATAGTCAGCAAGTAGTTTTTATGGCTATTAATCCCTGGAGAAGACAATCGCCAATTGTTATTCTGGATGTACCGTCAATGAACCTTTACACAGTGGCATATCATCGACAAGGCGATCTCATCGGTTGGCGTGCTGACTGAAAACGCAATAAGGAGCAAAATCATGACCGAATACGGCATCAAGCTCGTCTCGGCGGGCTGGAACAACGAAAATTTTGTCGGCTTCAGTGAACGTGCCGCCAAGCGCTGGCAGGACAAACTCCCGTCCGGCACGCGGATGCTGCTGTACGAAACGGGCGCGAAGGCCAAAGGCACAAAGTCGATTATCGCCGAGGTGGAAGTGACAGGCACATTTGAAGAGGGCGAAGCGCTCAAGCAGCCCGGTGAAGAACATGACCGCCTGATCCCCGTAAAAGTGATCCGTCGCCGTGAATCCCAAAATCCAATCCCGCTGGAACGTGCGCGGGCGATTATCAACGATGAAAATTACCCGCGCATGGGCGAATCCTGGAAGCCATTGAGTCAGGCTGAGTATGACGCTTTCATCAAGGAATGGGCTTAGATCAACACGCGCTGCAACCACTGAATGATTAAATCGCCAACATCAGGGCGATTGAGCAAAATGGCTGTTCCGCGTCCGGCATTATCAAGCGGCTGAAACAATTTTTCGCCTGTCGCGGCGGCATCCACTGCCTGTGCTGTCGTGAATGATTCCTCATCGGTCTGACTGACGGCTTGCAACAGTGGGCGCGGATTGAAGCGCGGCATTTCATTTAAGAGCGTCTGTTCTTGCAGCGGACTCAGGAGGATTGCTGTATCGCAGGTTGCAACTGCTGCACAGCCTAGCAGCGCCAAATCAGCGCCACGTGCCGCGCCGATTACCGCGATTCGTCCCGGATCAGCTATGCCGCTGGTCAGCGCGTCGATCATCACGCGCACATCGGTGACACCCGCACCCTCGCGCAGTTCCATTACCAGCACCGTATATCCCGCATCATTGAGCTGTTCTGGAAAACCACCCCATGCGGTGCGATCCGTACCGAGCAACAGCGCCCCAGGCATCCGAATTTCCGTGTTTTGCAGCAAATCGCCATAGAGCAGCCTACCATCGTCGGCGGTAATTTCAATTTCCTGCCTGCCACTTCCAGGTGTGCCAATCAGCAGCGGTGGGAGCGCTGCATCTCCAGGGAGCGCGGCGGCTGTCGGATCATTTTGTCCAATTCCGCTTTCAATATTCGGCGGTGCCTCAGTTGGTGGCCCCGTAAATGGCTCCGGACTGGCGGCCAGAGTGGGGCCGGAAAGCGCACGAGTCGGTGTCGGTGACGGTAGCTCACTATCACATGCTGCCAGCAGCAAAGCCAGCATCCAAATGCTCAAAGCGAAATATTTCAAACGCGCCTCGCAAGTACAATCATACGCTCACAGCCACCTTCAAACGGGCCGCGCTCCGTATCGCCATAAGTCGCGTCAATCTGAAAGCCAGTTTGATTCAAAAGCAGCGATATTTCTGAAAGGAAAAAATGTCGAAAAATGACAGGCGCGACGGTGCGGTGAACTACGCCATCCTCATTGATTTCGTCATAAATCCAGGTGACTTGCATCAACTGCTGTGTACGATCCAGGTAGCCTGTCGCCTGCTGCATTACCATATGTCCGGTTTCCGGCTCAACGAATGAGCGTTCCAGCGTGATGGCGTTGGTATCCTGCGAGGCGTAAATTTCACCCGCGTTGGGCAGATCAATGACTAAGAGGCTGTTGGGCAGCATCCATTCGTGCAGGCGGCGCAGAAGGGCAAGCTGCTCATCCTGTGTATGGAAGTGCATCAGCGCGTTATAGGACAGCAGTGCCATTTTGAAGCGCTTTTCCATTTGATAGGTCAGCACATCGCCATGATAAAACATGAGCTTGTCGCGAATGTGCGAAAAAACGGATAATTTCATTTTGGCACGTTCCAGCATGTCATATTCACTATCAATGCCATGTGTGACGTAGCCTTCCTGCGCCAGATGAAATACTACTCGCCCTGTGCCGCATCCAATATCCAGAATTGGCCCACCGTATTCCTCTGCCAATTCGCTGTACATCGCCAAATCGTCGGTTTTATCGGTGTTTTCTGCATCGTAGTATCGGGCGATGGTTGCGTAAAATCCCGCCATAGTCTTGTTTTCGACCCCTCAAGAAGATTCTTGCGATGAGTATTTCCAGCGTTCACCAGCAGTGTAACGCTTATTCTACCATTTCTAAAGGAGTATCTAGAGTAGCGCTAATCCCCCAAAGAGTACCTGGCGCCGCTGCTAACGCCCTAGCAATTTACGAACATAGTCATTGTCTATGCTTTTGATGCCTTCTTGTCGCATCTTCTCTTTTACGGCTTCGCTAACGTCATCATCTTCAATTGTCAGAATTTTTGCTGAGGGGATATGAAAAATAACTTCATGTTCAATTCCTAGAGAATTAAAATGAAGTAATGCGTACTCGTCGGCATGGGTTGTCCAAATCCACTCGAAATCATGCCATTTTTCTTTAATCATGACGATTATCTCCTTGGTTGGTGATATTTACCGTTAGGCATGTAGTCCTTTAGGTGCGTATTGGGATAATAAATCACGACACGAGCAGGTATCGGCTCTCCAGCCGGAATTAATCCCGCTTCTGTTTGAATACCCTGTTCAAATCGCCACGTTAAGCTTTTGATGTCTTCCTCGCTTGGTACAGCCGAGTCGCCAAGATGGGTATGATAAATGTCTTTTAAGTCCCATTCATTTCGACCTACAGGCATAGCAACAGCCCCAGTACCACTCGGAGTCAGCAAACCAGTGAATAGCCAATAACTCCCTATATGCTTTGTTTTGTAGTGTATTTCTAAACCGAGTTGGAATTCAATACCATATTTTCGTGTTAGCTCTGCCATTTCATCGGGTGTCAGCGCTCTTGGCAGTTTGAATTCTGCATCATAAGGCACCGATCCCGAAAATCCGAAAAATTTATTATCGTGGAATATGAGTTTTGTATCGGGCATTATGAGTCTGTAATGATTAATAATCTGTTTTTATATTAGCATATACCTCAGAGGATTTGCCAAATACACTCTGCTTTGCTAAAATGCCGCGCAATAAAGAGAATAATCTTGAATGTTGGGGGGCGCACAGGTATGGTTAAATGCTTGGTGCGCTTTTATTACGAGGTGCGCTGTCTATGCGTTTAAGATTCAATCAATTGGTATCAATCTTGCTCATTTTCCTTTTCATTTCCGGGGCGGTAAGCGCCCAGGATGTGAGTGATTTGAGCGCAACTCTGACTTCGCGAACCAACCTTCGCTCTGGCCCTGGAGTCGAGTGGACAATTCTGGGAACATACGATCCTGGAACCCCGATTCGACTCGATGGACGTGCGCCGGGTGGTTCATGGGCGCGTGGTATTCTGCCCGATGGAAAGGTCGGTTGGGTGTTGGAAGGCGGCCTATCCCTCAGCGCCGAACAGGTTGCAACACTTCGCGCTGTATGGACGGATGACCCATTCAGCCTACCTGCGCCACAAGGTGGCCCTGCTCCCAGCGCTCCTGCACAATCTGCGCCGGAGCAGCCCGCAGAACAACCTCCTGCATCATCTGCCTCAGTAACCGTTGAAGGTGGCATCAGCACAACGACAACAGATCGCGTAAACATGCGTGTCAACCCCGGCCAGACTGTCATCACAACCGTTGATTACAACGCACAGGTTGTTGTTGATGGGCGTAACGCCGACTCCGATTGGGTACGTGCAACACTGGCTGATGGCACACGCGGTTGGGTTTACTACACTTTTGTTTCGCTATCTGCCGCCGAAATTTCCAGCTTGCCGGTTGTCGATGGCGGTGCAGTCGTTGCTGAAAGCGCTCCAGCGACTGAAGCGCAGGCTGCTGCCCCGGCTGTTCCCAGTGCGCCGTTAGCCAACTCTGCGCCCGTGCGTGGCTTCAATTACGGCGGTCATATCAACAGCCTGAACGAAAATACCGCTAATCGGATGCGTCAGGCGGGTATGAGCTGGGTGAAGCGACAGGTTCGCTACTCACAGGGACAAGGCGCTGATTCTGTTGCCGGGATGATTAATGAAGCCCATGCAAATGGCTTCCGCATCCTTTTGGGCATTGTTGGCTACCCTGGCGAACTCAACAATGGTAATTATTATGCCGATTTCGCAGGCTTCGTGGGTGGTGCAGCCGCTTTGGGCGCCGATGCGATTGAAGTCTGGAACGAACCGAATATTGATCGCGAGTGGCCTGCGGGCAGCATCAACCCCTCAGCCTACACCGATCTTTTGCGACAGGCTTACGGCGCGATCAAAGGTGCGAATCCCAATACGCTCGTCATTAGTGGTGCGCCTGCGCCTACGGGCTTTTTTGGCGGATGCAGCGCTAACGGTTGTGACGATAATCACTTTGTCGCGGGAATGGCAGCGGCGGGTGCGGCCAATTACATGGATTGCCTCGGCGCTCACTACAACGAAGGGATCGTCGGCCCCAACCAGACCAGCGGCGACCCACGCGGTAACAGCGGCTACTATACGCGTTATTTCTGGGGCATGGTGAATACCTACAGCAGCGCATTTGGCGGCGCACGTCCATTGTGCTTTACTGAGCTTGGCTACCTCACGCCCTCCGGTTTCCCTCCGCTTCCCGGCGGATTTGCCTGGGCGGAGAATGTCACGATTGACCAACAGGCCGCATGGCTCGATCAGGCGGTATCATTAGCAGCAGGGAGTGGTCGCGTTCGCCTGCTCATTATCTGGAATGTCGATTTCACCGAATATGGCAGTGACCCGATGGCTGGTTACGCCATGATTCGCCCCGATGGTTCGTGTCCAGCGTGCGATGCGCTGGCTCGTTAATTTCATCTAACATATACAAACAAACGACGCGGGGTTAAAATCAGCCCCGCGTTTGCTAACGTTTGTTCTCCTATCCAACAAGTTTTGAAGGAATCTCGATGTCCGAATCACCTAAAGAAGATACCCAACCCAAACCGCCAGCCGAACTGAGACCCCCAGAGACAGCCCCTGCTCGCCAACCCGCGCAGGGTGGCTGTGGATGCTGGCTACCAGCCCTGCTGACCGGATTTGTCGTTATGGTTCTGATCGTCGTGGGCTTGTTTTTGCCCCCGGTTGATCTCTGGAATCGGCTGTTCGGCGTACAATACGCGGTCTTGAGTGCCAACGCCAATGCTGTCGCGGCGGATGGCCTGACGTTGGTTGTAGACCCGGCTGATGCTGGAACAAATTTTGGTGTCGTTATCGATTCAATCCCCGCGAATGATTTCCTGTCGGGCAGTCGTGGCGATTGGGCAGCCGAAGCGCTGACCGCCGCACCGCCTTATCTGGCACTGCAAAGCTCGGTCTACAGCATCAATACAACGGGTACAGCGCCGTCTTCGGCGACACTTGAGATCAATGTGCCGCCGGAAACCGCCAATCCCGACCTGCTTTCCCTGTATGGATGGGAAACTCAGACGGATCAATGGCGTTTTATCCCTTCACGCTTTAACAGCACCGGGACGCTCACGACCACTGTTGAAGATATTCCCGAACATATGGCGTTGTTCCAGGTTGCGCCGCCCCAGCAGCCGACGGTACTCGTCTCGGTGGATGTGGTGCAAACGCTTTCGTCTGAAGTGGGGCAGTTGGCGACGATTGTCTCTCCGGCGGGCTTGCAGCCAACGTTGCAAGGCACACTCACGGGCAGTCTGGCGGCAGGTTTTGACCTGAATGCTGGCTATCTGGTGATGCCTGTTGTCCGCAACTTTATCGACCCCCGCGCCCTTGATCCGCAGACCGTAACAGCCGTGTTGAGCAATCGCGCTCTGCGCAGCGAACACGTCGCGCAGATTGTGTCTTTTGCCAGCGGCGGATTCGCGGGTGTGGTGATTGATTATCGGGAACTTCCTACCGACCAGCGCGAAAACTTTTCGGCTTTTATCAGCGAATTAGGCGCAGGTCTGGACAGTGTTGGCCTGTCACTCGGCGTGGTGATACCATCAGCGGATAACGTAGCCGGGACATGGGAAACCGGCGCATACGACTGGCGCACGATTGGCGATGCCGCTGATCTCGTACAAATTAATCTCGGCCTCAATCCCGCTACATTCACACCCGGCAGCGATCAACTAGTCGAGGCTATGCTCCGTTGGGGCGTTGGCGAGATGGATCGTTACAAAATTCTCGTCGGCTTATCAGCGCGTTCAGTGCGCGAAGCAGGTGGCAACTTTACGCCTGTGGGCTATGCTGAAGCGCTTTCTGCGCTCGGCGATGTAACTGTCAGCGCCGAAACCACCGAAGCAGGCACGATTCTTCCCGGCAGCGCGATTGAGGCCAAACTGGATGGCTATCGCGCCGTTTCTGGACTGGATACACAAACGCAAACCGCCTTTGTCGATTATCGCGATAGCAGCGACAATTCGATCAGCAAAATGTGGCTGACCAATGGCGAGGCGTTACGCTTCCGCATGGATCGCACGGTGCCATTTGCCTTAGGCGGCGTGGCATTTCAGGATTTGTTGGCGAATGGCATCGCTGAGGACGCGCTGACCGCCGTTCTCAATTACAAATTGCAACTCCCTGCTGCTCCCTCTAATCAGGAACTCGCGCTGCACTGGCGCATTGAAGGCGCTTCCGGTGTGGTGGGCGAGGTGACAACCAGCCTCAACGAGAATTTAATCACCACGATTGAAGCACCAGACGGCAATTACGCGGTCAATGTGGCGATTGTTGGCAGCGGCGAAATTGAAGTTCCACGCAGTGGTGCGGCTGTCGCGTTATTCGCGCCCACGCCGACCCCCACGCCGATCCCAACCGCCACACCCACGCCAACGCCAACGGCAACGCCCGTTCCAGTCGTTCAAGCGCCAGTGGTTTCCGCGCCAACAGGGGGCGGTAATTCGGCTGTTGCACCTGGATCGGGCAGCATTGCCGTCGGTAGTTTTGAATATGGTGGTCACGTGACCAACCCCGCCAGTGACCGCGCAGCCAGCGCCATGCAGAGCGCAGGTATGAACTGGATGAAAGTCCAGATTCGTTACGGCCCAGGCATGTCCCCTGGCGCGGTAGCAGACCAGATTAACGCTGCTAAATCGCGCGGGTTCAAAATTCTGATGGGTGTGGTTGGCTCTCCTGGTGAACTGGCTTCCGGCGGCGCGGGGTATGTCAGCGGATTTGCCTCATTCTTAGGCGGCCTCGCTTCATTGGGGCCGGACGCGATTGAAGTCTGGAATGAGCCGAATATTGATCGTGAATGGCCCGCGGGCCAGATCAGCGGCGCGGCCTACGCCGATATGCTGCGACAGGCTTATCAGGCTATTAAAGGTGCGAACGGCGGTGTCATGGTTATCAGCGGCGCACCAGCACCGACTGGCGCGGAGGCTGCGTTCCCTGGCCGCGTGGTCAACGACGACAACTGGATTCGTGATATGGTCAATGCAGGCGGGATGCAATGGATGGACTGCCTGGGTGCGCATTATAACGAAGGCATTGTCGGTCCCAGCCAACGCAGCGGCGATCCGCGTGATGGTTACTATACGCGCTACTTCCTGGGGATGCTGGATACCTATTGGAGTTTAAGTGGCGGACAAAAGCCGATCTGCTTTACTGAACTGGGCTATCTTACACCGCAAGGTTATCCCCCACTCGATCCCTTCTTTGGTTGGGCATCTAATGTCACCATCGAACAGCAAGCCGCGTGGCTTGCGGAGGCAGCAGCGCTGGCCTCACAGAGTGGTCGTGTGCGCCTCATGATCGTTTGGAATGTCGATTTCACCAATTACGGCACTGACCCAATGGCCGGTTTTGCCATGATCCGCGCCGATGGTAGTTGTCCAGCTTGTCAGGCGTTGGCTGGTGCGCGTTAGGCGTATCAGACACGTTAGGCAGATACGCTTGGCATGTGTTAAAGGAGAATGTTTATGTCCGCAAAATTAATGCGTAAACAGGTTCGGACGTTCGCTCTGGTCTGGGCGGGAATCACGGCGTTGATGGGCGCTTGTACCTTCGCGGCCATTTATATGGCTTATGGCGCTTTTACCACCCCCACCACAAACACCCTGGCTATACCGCGTGCAACCAATACGCCTGTTCGCGCTGCTGCTGCTATCACCAGCACGTCGATTCCGACTCAACAAGTAGAGCCAACGCTGACACCGACGTTACAACCAACAATCGCTGAGGCAACGGTGGAGGCGGTGGTGGCGCAGGTCGCTTCACCGCAGCCAAGCGCTACACCGCTGCCAGTCGATGAACGCTTCTTCCAGGTCGGCATTCAGGTACAGACGAGTCCTGACCTGAACGTGGATAATCAGACGACCTGGATGCGCGAGGTTTCAGAAAAGTTGCATCTGGGCTGGATGAAACAGCAGGTGCGTTGGGAAGATGTCGAGCCGCAAAAAGGCCAGTTTGACTGGTCAAGGCTCGATCTCGCGCTGCCCCTTGCGGCCGAGTATAACGTCAAAGTGCTGATCTCGGTTGTGACCGCCCCGGAATGGGCGCGCGACCCTGGCGTTGACCTGACACAGCATGGCCCGCCTGCTAATTCACAGGATTTTGTCAATTTTGTGACCGAGATTCTCAACCGCTATCCCGACATGGTTCATGCCATCGAAGTCTGGAACGAGCAGAATATTGATCGCGAATGGACATCAACCAAAGGGCTGAGCGCGGCCAATTATGTCGATTTACTGCGCCAGACCTACACAGCAGTCAAAGCGATTGATCCTGGTATCATCGTTGTCAGCGGCGCACTTTCGCCCACCGGACTCAGCGATGGTGTTCGCGCCTGGGATGATTTTGAATATTTCGACCAGTTGATCGCTGCCGGGATGCTGAATTACTCCGACTGCGTAGGCGCACATCATAATGGTTACAATATCGGCCCCAGTATCCCCTGGGATAATGTGCCGAATGACCCAAGCGCGACCTTCCGAGGGCCATTCGATAACCCGCACCATAGCTGGAGTCTGCGCAGTACACTGCAAACTTACGCCAATAAAATTCAACTGGCGGGCGGCGACCAAAAATTGTGCGTCACCGAATTCGGCTGGGCATCTACTGAAGACCTCGGCGGCTTCCCTCCAGGTTTTGAGTTTGCCAATGACAATACGCTGGAAGAACAGCGCGATTGGACAATTGAAGCGCTCGATAACATGGAGGAGTGGGACACCATCTGGATCGCCTTCATCTGGAATTTGAATTATGGTCCACAGGCTGGATGGGCAACTGATAACGACAACGTGCCGTACTCGATCATCGGCAAGGATTGGAATTTCCGCCCAGTTTACGACGCAATTGGCAAATGGCAGCTTGATTACAACGCGCGGAGAGAGCAGTAGCACAAAGCATGATCTTGTGGAAATATCGCAGGGTCGTCATGGCCCTGCTTGTGCTTGTCAATGTGGCTGTCTTTCTGCTGACTCGTCCTCCGGACGATCCGCTTCAGGCTGGCGCTGTCGTTGACCCTCCGTTCACGTCGCTGACGTATGGCATTCAGGCATTTCTGTGGTGGGATTACACGAAGGCCGCCATTGATTTAGATCGCATCCGGCTGATGGTTTTCAGCCATGTCAAACAGGTTTTCGCCTGGAAAGAAATCGAACACGCCCCTGGTGAGTGGAACTTTTCCCGCGCTGATGAAATTCTCGGCGAGATCGAACGACGTGATCTGAAGCTGGTGGTGCGCCTGAGCGATGCGCCGGATTGGGTTTATCCGAGTTTACGCGATGCCAATGTGCCGGATTTGATCGATGCGCCGCCTGACCCTGAATTTATGCAGGCCTGGGCAGGTTATTGTGGCGCAGTCGCCACCCGCTACCCCGGAAGAATTGCCGCCTACCAAATCTGGAATGAGCCGAATCTTGCGCGTGAGTGGGGTGGAAATACGCCCAACGCAGCCGAATATGTCAATCTGCTGCGCGTTTGCAGCGAGGCGATCCGCGCCGCTGATCCGAATGCGATTCTGATCTCCGCAGGCTTATCACCCACTGGTACGTGCTGCGAGATGGCGATTCCTGATGACCAGTATTTACAGGCGATGTATGAAGCTGGATTTCAACGCTATGTAGATGTGGTAGGAATGCACGCGCCGGGGTATTCTAAACCTCAATTAAGCCCAGATGAAGCTCGTCAACGCTTTTTCTCGTTCCGCCGCGTCGAAGATTTGCGCAAAATTATGATCGCCAATGGTGATGCTGCGCGGCAGGCTGCGATTCTCGAATTTGGCTGGACAACAGACCCCGGCACGAACCCGGACTACGCCTGGTATGCAGTGACGGACGAAGAACAAGCGCAATATATGGTGGAGGCTTACCAATACGCCGCCGATCATTGGCGACCCTGGGTTGGCTTAATGTCCGCCATCTACATCGCGGATCCGTCGTGGACAGAGGATGATGAAGAATACTGGTGGGGCATCACCCGGCCTGATGGCATTGTTCGTCAGGCTTACTATGAGTTGGCAAATATGGCGAAATATTGTGGCGAACGGGTTATACCCGCACGCGCAGGCGATAGCCCGGAGGCTTTAGGTCTTGTCGCAGTCGATCCTTGCGATTAGCTACTTTTTTCATCTGATCGCCACCGTTGTCTGGATTGGCGGGCTGGTGATGATGGTCATTCTGATATGGCCGGAAATGCGCCGCACACTGGCGGGAAACCCTGCGCTCTATACGATGCTCACGCGGATGCGCCAGCGATTTTTTCCGCTGACGAATCTGAGTCTGGCGGTGCTGCTGGTAACAGGATTGATCCAGATGACAGGCGACTCAAATTATGAGGGCGTGCTACAAATCACCAACGAGTGGAGTCGCGTGATTCTACTCAAGCACATCGCGATTGGGGGCATGTTCGTGTGTGGCATGGTGATGCAGTTCTGGGTGGTACCCGCGCTGGAGCGCACCAGCCTGCTTATCGAACGCGGCAAGGGTGACCCCACTGAATGGGATAAACTGCGCCGCCGCGAGGTGCGTTTGACCTGGGTCAATGTCATTCTGGGCATTCTGGTTCTTGGCTTCACGGCCTGGGCAACAGCGATTTAGTGGGAAATATGGTAATCGCTTATGTTTATGGGAAACTAAATCGAGAGCGAATGATCTTCATAGGGGCGCAATATATTCCGCTCCTACAGAGTACACCGGAGATTGTTTGAAATCTTTTATTATGTCCATTAGTGGCAGGTCTCAGACCAGTTCCTGCTAAAGGCCAGCTTTTGCGATAATTTGTTATGGGTGGGGGAAAACTTTTGTCAAGTCGGATTGGCTTTGCTCTGGCGGTTCTGATTCTACTTATTGCGGCTGCGCTGCGGTTATGGGATTTAACGACACTGCCGCCAGGCTTAAACAACGAAGAAATCAGAGATATTCGCATTACCGAGTCGGTACGCGCCGGGCGAATCGAAGCCTTTTACAATCTGTCCCCCTTAGGCAGTGAAGGCGGACGTGAAGGATTGTATCACGTCATACTGGCGACAGTTTCGACGGTCAGTGGCGGCGGCTTGATCGGCTATCGTATCCTTTCTGTGATGGCGAATTTACTCGCATTGGCGTTTGTGTACGCGGTTGGGATGCGGCTCTATGGCCCGCTGGCGGGTGTCACGGCGATGGCGCTATTGGCAGTTGGCTTTTGGCCGATTTTAGTCTCCCGCGAGATTAGTCGTGAGACATTTTTGCCACTCCTGGTATCGGCGGTGCTGCTAGCGCTGGCGAAAGCGCTGCCTGTTTATCAGCAGCATCGCGAATCGGGGACAATGCCCTATGCGGCGTTGGCGCTGTTGTTAGGCCTCGGCTTTTACATCCATCCGGCAAATTTTCTGATTACACTTGCCAGCATGATCTTTATTGTCTACATGGTGCTTTCGCCCCGGCACTTATCCCGCCGCGTGTTAAGTTTCACCAGTTTTGCCCTTCTCGTACTGATTATCATTGTCACCCCTTATGTGATTTCAAGTATCAGGTTGCCAGCGCTCGATGGTGCGGGGCGTGTGTTTGGCGGCTATACCATTGCTCAAAGGCCGCCGTTGGACGCTATTTTAAGCGGGGTCAATGGATTGTTTTTTGCGGGAGATACCAATCCAACGCGCAATCTTCCAGGTCGTCCATTGGTTGATCTCGTGAGTGGTGTGCTGATTCTGATTGGCATCATAACCGCTGTGCGGCAGTGGCGGCGGCCTCGTTATACGCTGCTGTTGATAACGACTGTCATCCTGCTGCCTGTCGCTTTTTTAACCGTTGATAGCCCCAATTTTGCTGCCTTTACGCCGCTGTTACCGCTCTTGGCGTTGTTCTTTGGGTTGGGCGTAACGACCCTCTACGGCAGCCTCGCTGTGAATCCGCGCCGAATCATGAGTTTGGGCTTGATCGCGCTTTTTGTTTTTAATATCGTCTGGACAGTGCGTGACCTGTTCGGTGCATGGCCGCGATTGCCGGAAACACAAGCCGTCTACAACAGCCGCGCCGGACAGCTTGCCCATTATCTCGACCTGACATCTGAAACAATCCCTACTGTTATTTGCGCCCCAACGCTTTCCCAACTGCGGCTGACCAATACGCAGCTCATTACGCTGATGATGAATCGCAAGGACAGCCCGATTCGTTATGCCGACTGTGGTACAGGCATGGTGTTCGCGAATGGCGGTGAACGTCAGCAGGTGATTTTGTCCGAAGAAGGCATGATGGATCAAATTCACCCTTATTTGCAGAATTGGCTGTCCTATGGCGATGTGCAATCCAGTGACGATTTGCCGTCGGACGCTGTGATTATCGTGGATGTCTCGCAGGAATTGGGCAAAGACAAAATCGGCGGTTTCACCACGACGACACCTATTTCGTTTGCACCCGAGTCTCCCGGCGGCGCACAAATCATTTACCCTCCGGTGCGCTTTGGCGGGAATATCAGCTTTTTGGGATATGAGCCGGAAACGGGCGGAGCCTATCAGCCGGGCGGTGTCGTGACTGCTATTACCTATTGGCGCGTCGATGGCCCGCTTCCGCCAGATTTGCGCCTGTTTACGCACATCCTGTCCGACCCTGCTGCGATTATCAGCCAGCAGGATACGCTCAGTGTTGTATCATCTCAGCTTGAGCCGCGCGATATTTTTATCCAGATTTCGTTTGTGGATTTGCCAGATTCGACTCCTGCTGGTCAATATGAAATGTCGATTGGCGCTTATCAACGAAGTGATAACATGCGCCTGATGGTGTTTGACGATAACCAACCGCGCGGATCACGCCTTTTTCTCGTCGGAAAAACCATTACCGTTGCGGCGGAGTAAGGCGACCCATCATGTTTGAGATTGTATTTCTGGGGACTTCAGCGTCCGCACCATCCATCCATCGCGGCTTGCCATCCCAGGCGATTCTGGCTGGTGAGTATCGCTTTTTGATCGACTGCGGCGAAGGGACACAGCGGCAGATTCTTCGCAGCGGCATTGGCTTCAAGAAGCTGCATCGCATTTTATTGACTCATGCCCATCTCGACCATATCCTCGGCCTGGGCGGGCTGGTATCGACTTTTGCCCACTGGGAAAATATTTCAGAGCTGGAAATCTGGGGTGGAAAGGTTACGCTGGATCGGGTTCGCGCTCTTTTATTCGGCGTTGTTCTGGATTACGAACGGATTGCGATCACGATTCACCTTAAGGAAATCGCAGCCGGTCAGGTCATCCTGGATACCAAAGATTTTACCGTCAGCGCTTTCCCAGTGACACATAGGGGCGGTGGTAATTTCGGGTTCATATTTCAGGAAAAAACGCGGCGACCATTTTTGAACGAAAAAGCTGAAGCGTTGGGTGTACCCGCCGGGCCGGAGCGCAGTCTGCTGGTCAAAGGTGAAGCGATCACGCTGGCGGATGGGCGAGTCATCGAGCCGGAAATGGTGCTGGGTGATGCGGTTGAGGGTGTGAAACTGGTTTATATTGGCGACATTGGGCGTACCGATAACATCCGCGAGTATATCGCTGGGGCGGATACGCTGGTCATCGAGGCCACCTTTCTGGACGCGGATAGCGAGGCTGCCCGCAACTTTGGACATCTGACCGCGAAACAGGCTGCGACATTGGCACGCGAGATGAACGTCAAAACGCTTATCTTGACGCACGTCTCGCGTCGTTACCGCGAACGGGACATCATCAACGAAGCCCAGCAGGTATTCCCCGCGACGTTTATTGCCCGTGATATGGATCATTATGTCATGCAGCGCGGCAGAGCAGTGGAAAAGAAAATTGCAACTTATGAGAGCAACGTGGAAAATGAAAGCTAAGAATCTATCCGAGAAAGCGGTATCTCCCGTAGGGGCGCAATATATTGCATTGGCATTAAGCTAAGGAATTAAACCCGTTTTTGAGCGCTTTTTAGGCACAAAGCTGCAACGATTCTCGCTGCAAAAGCCCAAAAGCGACCATAAAAACGGCGTAAAGCAGTGGGTGATAGGTTCAAAAAGTACCTTTTCCAGCCTGTTTTACCCTCAAAATGTCTTAGCTTAATGCGTATGCAATATATTGCGCCCAATTTACGGATAGACACTAAATGATTTTATCGAAAGAGGTTTAATAATGGATGAAGCAGTACGCGTAAAGCTGGATCAATACGTCGTCGATTTATTTGTGAATGAAGACGATGCGCTGCGTTCGATTCAGAGTGAAGCGGATCGAAATGATATGCCACGTATCAGCCTGCAAGCGCACGAAGGCCGCCTGCTGCAATTTCTGGTATTAGCATCCGGCGCACGTAAAGCCGTAGAAATCGGCACACTGGCAGGTTATAGCGGTGTCTGGTTGGCGCGTGGGCTGCCCGCTGGCGGCAAATTATATACGCTTGAGGTCAGCAGCAAACATGCCAGCGTCGCCCGCGGGAGTTTTGAACGTGCTGGAGTCAGCGATAAAGTCGAACTCATCGAAGGCGCTGCGCTGGATTCACTGAAAAAACTGAGTTCAAAAGGCCCATTTGATCTGGTATTTATCGACGCTGATAAAGAAGGTTATCCGCAATATCTCGCCTGGACAGTCGAAAATCTGCGCCCTGGTGGTATGGTCGCCGCGCATAACGCTTTTCGTGGTGGGCGGGTGATCGCGCCTCAGGAAGAGGGTGATCGTGCGATGGATGCGTTCAACCGCACACTGGCAAGTGACAGCAGACTCGAAAGCACGATTCTTGCCATTGGTGATGGGATGGCGGTTGGCATTAAAAAGGCCTGATCTGAAATGTAAGTTTTAGAGAAAGTAATATCGTCTTAGCGCTTTTTGCAGTAGTATGTATAATTTATAGATACTGAAATGCGTCGTATACGCATTCAAATTCGTCTTATGCCGCAATTTGGAGGATTTTATGTCTAAAGCATCGGGTAAGTTCTTAAGATTAGCTTTCATATCCGCAATGATGTTGGTTTTGAGTGTGCTTGTGGCGGCAAACGTCTCCGCAGATGTTACCGTACCCGGCTGCACCCTTTCTCTTCCGATCCAAAGCGGATGGGCAGTGACGGGAACAAATGTCAACGCCAATACGATTGGACACATTGGCAAAGCATTCAGCACCCTGCGCCCCAAGCCTGGTCAGGCTGGTAAAGTCGTTTATGCGCCTGCACAGTTTACTGTGACCGCAGACACGAGCGCTGGTTTGTTTAATAATGCGACAACCGCTTGCTATAATGGCGAGCTTTATCTGCACATTACCTATGCTGGCGCGACTGGTTCGGGCTGGGCATTGATGAGTTCAGTAAATGACCCTGTGTATGGTGGGGGCTACTGGCTTGCTCCGGGGCCAATTCCTCCCGCAGCAACAGTAGCTCCTACAGTAACACCCGCAGCTACCGTTACGCCAGCTCCTGTTGTAGCTTGCAACGCCACCAATACACCGAACTCACTGCCGACGGTCTTCACGGGTACATTCCCGCAAACCGGTGGAAAGATTGCTCAGGCTTTCAGCACATTGCGCCCGTCAATTGGCGCACTTGACTCAGCAAGCCTTCGCGTTTTCCGCGCCACAACTCCCGCGCCCGCTTTCGATATTCTCGGAACACAGGCTGTCGGTGGTTTCTGCTGGGTGAACATCCGTTATACGGCTGGCCCGGCTGGAGTCGTTGGTAAGACAGGTTGGGCATTGGAAAGCCAGATTTTGCCGGATATTTACGGTGCAGGTCGCTGGCTGACCAAGTAAGCTGAAGGTTAAAAATTAGTAGGTGAACTCAGGGGTGCGCGGTTTGCGTACCCCTATTTCGTTTTAGGGGATTGTACATTCATAGCAGGGGTGCGCAGGGGCAAGACATAGCTTACGTTTTGCCCCTACAAAAAGAAGGGGGCATCACCGAATTTTATCCAGGCCGATCATTCCCTCGCCGTAGACCTTGCCCGGTTCAATGACCACAGGGCTACCCGTGTCAACGGTTGCGATCAGATCGTAAGTGGTCGCGCCAGTGATGCGTACCGGGACAATCTCCCCGACAGGTAACTCGCCCTCAACAATCACATAACCGTCGATCTCCGGCGCGTCGCGGTAGCTGCGTCCGAGACTTAGCGTATCGCCTGTCGAGTCGCCATCTTCGTCTTCGCCTTCGCCGTGACCCTCGACCAGAATGTCGAGCGTTTTGCCGACGAGCGCCTGATTTCTCGCCAGGCTGATCCCCTGCTGCATTTCCATTAACGTGTTATAACGCGCATCTTTCACATCATCAGGAACTTGCCCTGCCAGAGTCGCGCTGGGAGTGCCGATTTCATAGGAATATTTGAACGCACCCACACGGTCAAATTGCAAATCGCGCACAAATTTGAGCAGACCCTCGAATTCTTCGTCGGTTTCGCCGGGATAGCCCACAATAAATGTCGTTCGTACCGCCAGATGCGGGATGGTGCTGCGGAGTTGATTCAGCGTTTCGTAAACCCATTCAACATTGGCTGGGCGCTTCATACGTTTAAGCGTCTCGCGGTGTCCGTGCTGAAGCGGCATATCCAGATAGGGCAAAACCTGCTTGTGTTTCGCCATCGTTTCCATCAGGCGCGGCGTCACATAGCCGGGATAGGCGTACATGATGCGAATCCAGGGAATTCCCGGCGCGGCATCCACAATCGCGTCGAGCAAATGCGCCAGCCCATCTTTCAGGCCGAGATCATAACCGTAATCGGTCGAGTCCTGGGCAATGAGCATAACTTCCTTAACGCCCATTTCCTGCAAATGCACCGCTTCTCGGACAATTGATTCAATCGGACGGCTGACGGCAGTGCCTTTAATCTTGGGAATGGCGCAGAACGCGCACGGACGGCGGCAGCCATCGGCAATTTTGAGATAAGCGCTCGCGCCCTGGATACTGGCACGGATCACGCCTCGTTCGTCCAGACCGACAACTTTGGCATCCGTTGGCAGGTGATACATCGGCTCCGGGTGTTTGCGATCCCGCAGGCGTGTAACTAAATCGAAAATATCCATCCAGCGCCGTGTACCGATCACGCCATCCAGACCGGGGATTTCCTGCACCAGGTCTGCGCCATAACGCTGCGAGAGGCAGCCAGCCGCGATGACCATCTGCTTGCCTTTTTTCATCTCGACCAGTTCGCGCAGGCTGTCAATGGATTCCTGCTTGGCAGCATCAATAAAGCCGCAGGTGTTGACGATCAGCACTTCGGCTTGCTTCGGATTACCCACGCCGCGCATACCATTTTGATTCAGAACCTGCGCGATACTCTCAGAATCGACAGTATTTTTTGAACACCCCAGGCTGAGGAGATAGTAGTTACTTTTATGCGGTTTCATTGTTTGCTCAGTTTGCTTGTTTGATTTGAATATGATTTCATTATAGCGGATTTTGACCCTAATCCTGGCATTGGTTGGTCGAGTTCGGCTCTAACCCTGTCGTCCGTTGTAGACAACACTGCCACTGCTGGCAAAATCACGAAAGACTTTTAGCGCCTCTTCGGTAAGGAGGTTATTGGTGAGTTCAATCCCGCGCTTCGCCAATTCCTGCTCCCATTCGGCGTGGATTGGCCCTTCGTCAAAACCTGTGATGGTTTCCAGTTCCGGCCCACTCCCGGCGATCACCAGTGATCGAATGCCCGACCACAGCGCTGCGCCATAGCACATAACGCAGGGTCGCCAGTTGACCACGAGTTGATAGGCAGGCATTTCCGCGCCGCCCAGGTCATACGTCCCGATAATTTTTTGTGCGAGTGACAGCGCGACGACCTCCGCGTGCGCTGATGAGCAGTTCGATGGCATGACACGGTTGACACCAATAACGACAAGTTTGCCGGAGTCGCGTTCAAACACGCCAGCCGCAAATGGCCCACCTGTGCCGTTCTCAAAATTTAAGCGCGAAAAACGAATGACGGCGCTCATCCGGTCTTCTAATTTAGGAATAGCTTTGGGTAGCTTTTGCGTTTCGTGAACCGCCCAATCGGGCAGCGAGATCGTAAAATCCATGTGAATGTCCTGTTATTAAATGGTCGCTGATAGTAAAACTAATGGGTTATTCTTAGGAGATAGGATGAGATCGATCTATTTTCCGATTCATCCTTTGAGCCAATCGTCAGTCCACCGATGAGCGCCTAATCCAACTTCATCAAATTGATCAATATGGTCTTCCAGTTTTACGCCCATCCGTTTCAAGACTCGATTAATGGGCTTTCTACGCAGTGGTGATTTCTCATCCCACAACGGCCCTAAAGTAATTTTGCCAGCTTTCCAGAGTACAGCAGCTTGATGCCCTGTACCACCGAAATAATCAACTTCTATATAAGCAATTAAGTCCACAAATGAGGTTGTCTTCAAGATTTGAACAATCCAGTCGTCCATAAATCTGAAAAGTTGTCCTGGCTCTAAAGGAATTTCCTGACTTCGCTTTTGTTTTATAAGGGAGTAAGGAATTGGAATAATACCAATCCCTTGCCGAAGAGGTACGACAGTCAGATCAGAATCATTTTGTTTAGCAGCTTCTAAAGTCGATATAGATGCAAGAAGAGCTTGAAGTTGATAAGTCATCTTTAGCCGCTTCCTTTCGTAGGAATTAAGTTTTCCTGTGTGACGCGCGGCGGCAAAAGAGCCGTCGGCGAGGGTGTAAGTGTGATCGTCGGCGTCAAGGTAAGGGTTGGTGTATACGTTGCCGTCGGCGTGTTGCTGGGTGTCAGCGTAATGGTCGGCGTATCGCTCGGCTCTGGCGTGTCACTCGGTATCGGCGTATCGCTGGGTGTCGGCGTGATCGTCGGCGTATTGGTTGGCGTTGGGCTTGGGCCGGGTGTGCTGGTCGGTGTCAGCGCGGCAATGAGTTCCCCAACATTAATATCGGATGTCGGAATCGGTGTCGCCGTAAACTCGGAAGTTGGGGCGAAACCAGGGCCGGATTGTACATCCACCCGATCTACTGTAAAGGTCACGTCGACTTTCTGACCGCGTCCGCCAAAAGCGCCTTGTGGCTGCCCATTCCAGGTCACGATCAGCGCCTCGGCATTGCTGGCTGTCAAGGTGATTTCGTTTTGTGCCGGGTATTCCAGCGTTTCACCCGGCCTGACGACACCGGAAAATTGTTGAATGCCGTCGGATGCGATGCTAATCCACGTGCGCTGCGCCATCAGAATGGTGATTAACACACCGCGTCCCGTATAATTCTGTGCCACCTGCGGCAGCGGTGTTGGCCCTGTCACTATGGGTGTAAATGTCGGAATGATCGTAATAAGCGGCGTGGGCGAAGGCGGAATCAGCAGTTCAGGCACTATCTCAGGGATAATATCTCCCTGTGGGCGATCCAGAAGCTGCACCACCACGAAAATAATGACCAGCCCGGACATTCCCGCGACCAACAGCAGTCCCAGACGATTCAGCCAGCTCGTTCGTCGTCGTCGTCGATATTCGTTTCGTTCACCCAGTGGTACAGCGGGAAGGGTGGGGTTCGTATCGGTGGTCGAGCGTGGCGCAACGGGTTCTAAAGGGCCAGTGTTACTTTTACTGCGCTTTTTACCGCGACGATCCCGGCGTTGGCCTTCAGTTTCCGAGGCTTCGTAATATTGGAGAACCCTCTCGTCGTCCAGACCCAGATAGCGCGCATAATTGCTGATAAAGCCGCGAATCTGAACCTTCGATGCGCCTGAGACCTGAAAATCCCCCGATTCAAATGCTTCAAGGATGCGACTTCGGATGTGCAATGCTCGCTCGGCATCTTCGAGCGTTAGCTCTTTTGCCTCACGTGAATCACGTAGATAACGCCCTAGTGCCTGTGCATCCATCGATTCGGGTTGTTTGCCTCAGAAAAAAACAGCGACCCCTGATTATATCATTGGGGCCGCCTGTCAGCATTACGAATAATCGGGATTTATTCGGCGGCAGTTTCTTCCACCGGGGTTTCGGCTGGAGCTTCCTCAGCAGCCGGGGTGTCGGTTGCAGCAGTCTCGCCACGTTTCCGAGCGGCCAGGTATTCAGCCAATTCCTGCTCTGGCACAATAACGACCTTCAGAGTGGGCGAAAACTCAGTTCCCATACGTACTGGAACCTGGTGCGCACCGATTTCGCGCAGCGGCTGCTGGCTGATGCGGCGGCGGTTGATGTCTACGCCTGTCGCTTTCATCAGTTCGTCAGCGATCTCGGTTGTTGTCACGGAGCCGAACAGTTTGCCTGTAACGGCGGCGCGGCGACCAAAGACCAATTCCACACCGTCAATCTGACGAGCCAGTTCGTTCAGCCGGTTTTCGAGCGCAGAACGGCGGGCAACGGCTTGTTCGCGCAGTTTGCCAGCTCGGTTCATCTCGCTTGCGGTGGCTTTCACGGCAAGTTTGCGGGGGATCAGGAAATTGCGCGCGAAGCCATCAGCAACGTCGATTACTTCCCCAGCCACACCATGCTTATAGACATAGTCTAACAAAATAACTTTCATCGCTCAGGAGTCCTTCTATCAAATGCTCAAGATGAGCGTTGATTTATGATCTGTTTTACGAAATATCCCCTCATTATAAACAACGTAGATTGACCTGCCAACCCTAAGTTCCGATGGTACAATTACGAGATTAAGAATGCACGAAGGAATTCACCGATGCCTGGACCGGCAATCTCGAAATATCTGGCACAGTATACCGATAAAGGCTTTAATGAAGTAACTACTGTATTTCGGCATGATTTTGTACAATTCATGGGGATGCTGCATTCCTGGACAGTCATGATTGACGGAGAGATCAGCACAGCAGACCACTCAACACTCACTGATTTGGCAGCGGCAGAACGCTTCAAGGAGGCCTCCGCCGAATTAGAGCGTGCCACCGAGCGCGTTTTTAATGATACACAATCCCGGCTGCGACCTGAGATCGTTCCAGCGAACTCGGTTGACCAGATTTCTCATGTTATCCAAATCTGGGATCGGTTTTATAACGACTTTGGCGTGTATGCCATGAAGGAATTAAGCACACTTGAAAAACAAATGCGCCAGTTTGTAACATATGGCGAATTTGACATTCTGATCGAAAAAACCCTCAGCCCTATGGCACAGGGAGATTCGATCAAAGAACTGCTCCTCAAACCCTTTGACCGTATTCGGGATTTGCTGGACGCGAATCAATTCGATACGCGGATAGCACAGGTTCTCGGCAAAAAGCATCCATGACAAGACATCACATTATCATTCTCGTTTTAATCCTGTTCAGTATGGCGATGAGCGCCCTCATCAGCCGCGTGGTATTTGAGCGTTTGCCACATCTTGAAGATGAAGTCGCTTATCTGTTCCAGGCAAAAACCTATGCGGGCGGTAGACTGGTCGTTGAGACGCCAGAGCCGCGTCGCGCCTATTGGCAGCCATTCGTTGTGGATTATCTGCCCACGGGTGAACGCTTCAGCAAATACACACCGGGCTGGCCTGCTCTGCTGACCGTAGGTGTTCTAATGGGTCAGCCCTGGATCATCAATGCGTTTCTGTCAGGATTGACAGTTGCGCTGGTCTACCGCCTGGGACGCGAAATTTTTAGCGCCGACGTGGGCATAATCGCCGCAGCACTGACGGCTTTTTCACCGATGGCGCTCCTGCTCAACGGCACTTTGATGGGACATACTGCTGCGCTGTTTATGGTGACATTATTTCTTTATGCCTATTGGCGCATCGAGCGAGGCCGTCATGCACTCCGCTGGGGGATTGTTGCCGGAATCGCGCTGGGTATGATCGTCACCACGCGCCCTCTGACCGCTGTTGGCATCGGCGCACCCTTGATTGCCTGGAGTCTGCTGCGCCTGCTGATGTCCATAATTCGCCGTGACGATGCACCGGATCGCTCAGAAGATGTAGGGGCGCAGCGTGATGCGCCCTTGCTACAAACATTTATGCCGCTGTTTGCTCTGGGTATCATCACCCTGATTATTAGCGCTTCGATCCCGATTTACAACTACGCAGCCACGCATGAGCCGACGAAAAACTTATATACATTGGTCTGGCCTTATGACCGCGTAGGCTTTGGCGCGGCGAACGAATATGGACGCAGCGGTCACACCCTGCAAAAGGGTTTTAATCACGTCCGTTTCGATCTCTCGCTCATGGCGGCTGATCTGTATGGTTGGCAGATCGGTTCAATCATCACGACCCCGTTTGATCCCGCGACGATCAAGCCGGAGATTAAAAATCAACTGCTCAATGAGGGCGATTATTGGCCGTTTATCGGCATTAGCTGGATTTTGCTGCCTTTAGGATTAGTGATCGGGCTGCGGTGGGGGAGTATATTTATAGCAGCGTGGTTCTTCCTAGGCTTCGTGATTATCACGCAAACTTTGAACCTGCCATTTGGCTTGCCGGACGATCTGCTCCAGAATTCGGTTTTTGCTTGGGGATGGTGGTTTGTCGCGATGGCCTGGCTGTGTTTCCCGTTGGTCATGATTGCGTTCGGGCGCGATAATTTCCAGGTGCGCTGGACATGGCTGCTTGCGGCGGCGGCGATGGGCTTGATTATCGCCCATTTTACCTATTGGATTGGCTCACAGCGCTACAGTACCCGTTATTATTTTGAGGGTCTGACGGCTTTGTCCATTTTGAGTGCGCTGCCCCTTGCCTGGCTGATTCAAAAAATCGGTAGTCGCTGGTTGGTCTATGGTGCGCTGGCTGTCGCGCTGCTTTACAGCTTATATGCCTACAGCACGCCGCGTATCACAGCACTTTACCATTATAATTTCATTGGTCAGGATAAAATTGATGCCATCGAAGCCCGACGCGAGGGGGATCGTCCCGTATTGGTTCTGGTCAGCGGGAGTGATGTGCGCTGGCGGGCGACGGGTGCGCTCATGACCGTCACCAGCCCGTATCTGGACAGCGACATCGTGGTTGCCTGGGATAATTTACAGCCCGGTGTGCGAGAAGCAATTTTGGAGCGTTTTCCAGATCGTCAAGTGATCGAGATGGAAGCAAATGGCAATGATGCCTGGTTTATAGGCGAAGAACAAGGTCAGGAACAAGGCGAAGAACAAGGACAAGGCGAAGAACAAAATGACCGAGGATAAAAATTTGCTCGTTTCGACCCAGTGGCTTCACGACCACTTGCATGACTCCAATCTGCGCATTGTCGATATTCGCGGACACGTGATCGCAGCCAGCGAACCAACACCTCACTATTTTAATCATCACGCCGATTACCAGCAGTCGCATATCCCTGGCGCGGTCTTTGTCGATTGGGTGCATGAGATCACCGACCCTGATGATCCACGCCACGCGCAGATTGCGAAACCGGAGCGTTACGCCGAGGTCATGAGCCACCTGGGAATCGGTGCGGATACCTTTGTCGTGGCCTATGATGATGCCGATGGTATGTTCGCCGCGCGGTTGTGGTGGAGTTTGAATTATTATGGTCATTCGCATGTAGTTGTACTGGATGGCGGTTGGAAAAAATGGACAGCCGAAGGCCGCCCGATAACTGCCGAAGTTCCAACGATTTCGCCGTCGCAGTTCACGGCTGTGCCAAACCCGGCGCTGCGGCGTACAGGCGATCAAATCCTTGCTGCGCTTAACACCGATACCCGCATCATCGACGTGCGTTCACCGGAAGAATTCGCGGGAAAATACGCACGAGCAAAACGCAAAGGCCATATCCCCGGTGCAATCAACCAGCCGCGCAATGCTCTTGTTGCGCCAGATGGCACGATGCTCCCTGCCCAAAAGCTGCGCGAAAAATTTGCCGTGTTTGGGATCGACGACTCCACATCCGAGATCGTGACCTATTGTAACGGTGGCGTGTCCGCCAGTTTTGGTATGTTGGCGCTGCGAGTCGCCGGGTTGGAAAACCTGAGTATGTACGACGGATCGTGGAAAGAATGGGGAAATGACGATAGTAAACCGATTGAAACCACCTGATAACGGGGTCTAAATTTGGCGGCGATAATGACGTATACTAGGAGTATCGTGCGAATTGAATCGATAAGCCGAGTATCCATGAACAACAATTACCGACCTGAGTATCTGACCTATCTCGAACGCCGTTATAATGATCTGAAACAGGTTTATGAGGCAATGATTTCGTATTATCCGCCGGATGCTTACGACGAAAATCATCTCTTTGATATGATTGTCCTTGAGTTCAATTATCTGGCCGATATTCTGGGTTTTGAAGATACCGATGCGCTGCTGGATCGGCTTTTAGGTCACGATGAAGAGGATTTCGACGATGATCTGGTTGACGATGATGACGATGCGGATTGAGACCTTATGAAATTTGCGCGTGTGATCGGCAATCTCGTTGCCAGTCAGAAATATCGTGGTCTGGAAGGACTCAAATTTTTGATCGTCCAGCCCTTAAACACCCAGCGCCAGCCGGACGGTGAAGCCTATGTTGCCGTTGATGCGACCAATCAGGCTGGACAGGATGAGTTGGTGTTTGTGATCGCTTCCAAAGAGGCGGCGTTTGCCCTTCCCGTCGATTTTGTCCCGGTAGATGCCGCCATCGTTGGCATTGTGGACGACGTGGATGATCGCCCATTATATGATGCGGATAGTGTAGCCTGGAAAGTATTTGTTGAAGCGCGGTAGCAATCTGTCTATTGGATGTATAAACGGTAGGGATATATGTATATTGGACGTGTAACGGCAACTGTTACCAGCACCATCAAACATAAACTCTATGACGGTCAGAAACTTCTTGTCGTCACCCGCCTGAATTTGGACGGCGGCGAGTCCGATCAATATGACATCTGTCTGGACGATGTACAGGCTGGAGTAGGCGATGTCGTGTTGGTGCTGGACGAAGGCAGCAGTGCTCGCCAGATATTGCGCAAACGCGGAACCGGCCCGGTTCGCGCCATCATTGTGGGCACTGTCGATCAAATTACACTTCAGACTTAAATACATTTGATAAAGGATTAGAAAACTTTCATGCCAATTACCAGCGAAATGCTTTTGCTGGCACTTTTCCTATTCGCATTGCGCGTCATCAACAGCGCGGTTGGTACACTCCGGCTGATCCTGATGGCAAGAGGGCTGCGCGTCTGGACAGCAATTCTCGGTTTTCTGGAAGCACTCATTTTTGCCTATGTTACCGCCAGCATCGTAACCGATTTCTCTAACTTCCCAAATCTGATTGCCTATTGTGGTGGTTTTTCTGTGGGGATATGGGTCGGAATGGCGATTGAAGCACGCTTTGTCGTCAATTACGTCAAGGTCAATGTGATCGCGTCGCTAAACGGCCACGAAATTGCTGCCGCGCTCCGCGAGATCGGTCATGGTGTTACAGCGTTGCAGGGGACCGGTGGTAAAGGTGAGGTGGTTATGCTTAACAGCGTCGTCAAACGCCGTGATGTGCCGGGCTTGCTCCAATCCGTGTATGCCATCAACCCGGACGCATTTGTGACGTTGGAAGAAACGCGGAGTGTCCAGCATGGCTGGATGCGGCACAGCGCACCACGATGAGCGAACCTTTCAGCTAGAAATGAAGGACTGAGGTTTCAGGATTGAGATAAGGTTAAAGTTGTGAGTAACGAGTAAAGGAAAGTTTTGAAACTCATCACTGTACTTAGAAAGCTGACAAGCTGATCGCTAAAAGCTCCCGGCAGCGCTGCGCCACGTTCCGGTGATACCAGTCGGGTCTTCGATCAAAATCAGAACATCCCCGCGCTCAGTGAGGTCAAACATCCAGCCTCGATCAAAGCGCTGCATGGCGGTTTGTCCGCCGACTTCCGCCGCATTTCCCCACCCGATATTGGTTCGCACATCGGGATAATTGCGCCAGATTTTGCCAAATCCTCGCACAGGCTCTAATAACCCCGGCGGCGGACTCGAAAAGCTGCTCTCCGGGTCAACACCCGCGACAAACGTGTCGTCAAACCGCTGATAACGCCCATCACTGAATAACACATAAATCGGCCCACTTGCCCAGATCATGGTGCCGCGTTCAAACTGCTGAGATGCGCTGGTAATAGTTGTTGCGCTGCCCTGCGGACAGCCAATTTGACTATTCAGGGATGGATCACTGATAAAAATGGTATTGAATCCGCCGGAAGCGGACGATAAACAGGTTGTGGTGACGGGCAGCGTTGGCACGCTTGCGACCACCGGGATGGTCGGATAATAGGTTGGCGGCAGTACGGTTGCCAGCGCTGCAAGCTCCGCCAGTGATCGGAGCGCTTGGGGCTGCGGTGTCTCCGTCGGGGTGTTGGTCGGTGTAGGCGATGGCGTATCGGTAATCGTTACACTGGGCGTGACAGTCGGTGTTTCTGATGGCGTGATCGTCGGCGTTAATGTTTCTGTGGGGACAAGGGTTTCTGTCTGAGTCTCTATCGGCGCGAGTGTTGAGGATGGGGTCAACGACGGCAATTCGGCGACTGTCGGCAGATCAGCAATCTCTTGCGGCGTGTTGTCACAGGCAGCACAAAGAAACAAAATGAGCGTTAGGCAGCAAATAAGTCTGTTCATGACAAAAATTATAAACGAAATACTGGGATGTCGGTAGGATTACAAACGGGCTAAAAAATCGTGCTAGAATAAATTTTAGGAGAAAAATGATGAAACCCGTTCGATCCATCAAAAATCAGTATCGTGGAATCAATGCCCATTTGCACAGTTTCTTCCAAACTGAAGGCGGATGGCCTGAGTTTCATACGCGGCACATTGTCCACTTGGCAGATGCGCTGAAATCTATTTTACTGCCGATGGGCTATACCACTGCGATTGAACCTTCCGTACAGATTCGTCGCATCGACACCTTCGCTGAACCAGAATATTCAGAAGCCGATGTTGCTATATTCGACCTTGATCCTATTCGAGTTCGACAGCCTGTATCGCCGATGAGCAGCCCTGGTGAACTCATTTTGCCGATAGAGGAAATATTACGAGTTGATACACGCTCTGAAAAAGATTACAACGCGATCAAAATATATGAACTGAAGCCCGTCAAGCTGGATCGTGGTGAACCTATTGCCTGGATCGAACTCCTTTCACCTTCCAATAAGCCGGGTGGTCAGGATGCCAGAGAATATTTCGATAAACGCGCTAATCTTATTGAAAGCGGGATGGTTTTTATCGAAATCGACTTTCTTCACGAGTCTGCACCAGCATTAAATAAGCTGCCCAATTATCGCGCTCGAAAAAATCAATACTCCGAAATGAACGCTCACCCTTACCGTATCGTGATTGTTGATCCACGCCCCGATATTAAAACAGGTGTCGTCAGAATCAATGAATTTGATGTGGATGCGCCGATTCCCACCCTCTCTATTCCACTGAGTGGCGATGATATTCTCACTTTTGATTTTGGCGTTCCCTATCAGAAAACCTATGTCGAAGCGCTCTATGGACTGGAGTGGGTGGATTACAGCCATTTACCTGTTCATTTTGAGCGTTACAGCGTCGCGGATCAGACTCGAATTGCAGCTCGGATGCTAGCTGTCCTCGAAGCCACGCACAACGGGATAGATTTGGAAAGCGCCTCTTTTCCTGTTAAAGAGGTCAGTTTGGAAACAGCACTGACTGAAATCAAAGCGATTATCCAGGCCACGTCTTAGTCCTCTCAGCGATGCCTTAATCCCCTAAAGAGTGTGAAATTCTCGTAAAAAATATCACAAATCAATGCTTTAGAGTTAATTTATATTGTATGCTGTGAATGGTCGAAATCACGTTTTTCACAAGGAATGTGTCATCCATGCAGTATGTAGAAGATCATGATCGCGAAGTGAGTGGCCTGCACGCCTGCCCGGTCTGTAATAAAATCTTCTTTCAGGAGAAGGCCATGTACCTGCACATTATGCGCGCTCATAAAGATAATGAGCAGCTTGCGTATGACCTGCGTGCCGATCTTTATCAACGTTGGCAAAAACGGATGCCGCGCGTCAGCCAGTAGCGATGATTCGCGCATAGTGTTCAATCACTTCCTCCATCATCGCGGGCCAGCTTTGTGTTTCGGCAAAAGCGCGGGCAGCACGCCCCATCTCGCGCATATGCTCACGGTTGGCAGTGATGCGGCGCACGCCTTCGACCAACGATATGGTGTCACCGACATCAAACGTAAATCCTGTTTCGCCTTCTTCGATAACATCGCAAACTCCACCGACCCGTGATGCCACGACTGGCAGCCCAGCGGCCATTGCTTCCACGACTACCAGCCCAAATGACTCAATCGCGGACGGAAAAACGAAAATATCAGCGCTGGCATAGGCCTGTAAAAGCGCCTCCTCTCGAAGATAGCCCGTAAATTGCGTCGCCGTTCCTGCAAAATAATGTTCAAGTTCGGAACGCGCCGGGCCATCACCGACCAGCGCCAACCGCGTCCCAGGCACTTGATCGAGTACCGCTTTGATGTGATGAAGCTGCTTCTCATGCGACAATCTGCCGACGTATAAGAGAAGCAAATCGTCAGGATGCCCGCCGGAAAGCAAGTCGCGCATCGCTGTGTTATAATGACGAGGGTGAAAACGTTCGGCATCAACGCCGCGTTTCCACAGACCAACCTCTTTCGTGACTCCGATTTCTGTCAAACGCTGCTGAATAAGGCGCGATGGGGCTAACGAATAGTCTGCCGAATTCAAAACGCGCCGTGTCAACCAGTTAATCGGCATCTCAATAAACCCGGCATGAAACGGGCCAAACCGGAAATGGCGTCCCAGACGACCATAATCAATGTGAAATGACACCAGGGTAGGCAATCCCATACGTTTGACCATGACGTAGCTCCCCAGGCCGAATGCTGATGGGTGAACAAAATGAACCATGTCAGGCTGAAACTGTTTCAATTGGTGGTAGGTGTTCAGCGTAGGGAATCCTAGCTTCAGGTCAGGATAAAACGGAAACGGAATTCCGGGTGCCGAGATAACCGGAAATTCTTTATAACGATCAATCTCCCCCATGAGCGGCGTGAATATCATCACTTCGATGCCGCGCTCCGATAGATAGTCTAACAATAAGCAAATTACCGTAACAATGCCATCAATTTTTGGCAGGAAGGTATCTGTAAACAATGCAACGCGCATATCTGCTCAATAAATCCTTTGTCCACGGAACTCATCAGGATCGGCGCTTAATCAACCGCCGTTATAAAACGCTGTTTGCGGTAAAGTCGTTTAAGCGAGTGCAATTAACTTTAGCCCAAGTCTTACAATTGGCGAAATAACCAACTATTTGCTTGCCGCATCGCCTGTTGCCCTTTACAATTATCTAAAGAATCCTCTGCGCCCACGCATATCGGAACGAATGATGAGCAATCAACAAGATATTACTGTCCGGCTCGATGACCGCATCCGTTTAATGTCTGCTTTATTGGCAGCGACGGATTGGCCGGATAAATCTCAGGAACGACAGCCACATGGCACCCACGCCCACGCTCGCGGTACACGCAAATATCTTGCGGAATTTGCCTCGCACGAAGCTGTCCAGACGTTGCAGAACCTTCTCAACCAGGGCGCACCGTTGGAAGCGATGTACACCTTTGCCTTGTGCCTGAGCTGGCCTGGGTTGGAATTGGAAATTGACCGGCTTCCGGGCTGGGTTCCGCCAACCTGGATTCCTAACCTTCGTAATTTTTATCAGAAGTCTAATCTAGCGGGGTGGTGGGAGCAGGAATCTGCGGTATGGCAGAAAAGTCTTGATGATTCACGCAAGATGTTCAAAACTGTCGCGTTCAAACCCTTTCTGAAACCATTTTTGGGTGAGATCGCGGAAGAATTAATTTTTGTTCCCAATATCTCATATCCTACCGATCAGGAAATTGGCATTCGGTTCGGTAAAGAGCTTCTCTGTATTGCTCCGCCCCGGCTGGCGTGGGGAGATAGCCCGCCCTGGCCGTTTGATGAGGATGCTGCACATATTTACCGCTCGGCGCTGTCACAGCATGGCAAGATGCTGCTCAACGGCTTTTTGCGTGTCAACAGCCATAAGATCCCGGAAACCGCCAAATCCCCGCTGCCCATTACCAACCAATTTGCCGCGTTGCATCCTACGTGGGAGGAGCAGTTCACGGCCTTATTTGTTGCAGCGGCGGTAGCCATTTATCTGGAAGATCATGTCAATAAAGCAGAAGCTAAGGCCTATGTTCTGATGGCGCGTAAAGCCCAGGGATTGACGATTTTGCCCGGTATGGTCAGCGTACTGCGCCGCTATATGACCGAGCATGAAGCTGGACGTTACGAGAGTTTAATCGACTTTTTACCGGTCTTTCCCAAGCTGCTGCGTGTCGCCAAGCGCGTCGTGTCGCTCTGATCTTTCCCTTGCCAACTTTCCGTTGGAGGGATATTATTCCCACCCTTGTGGGGGGAATTGACCGAAAATACGGAAAAGAGGCGTTTTATGTCTCAGAATTTTATCGAACCACCGCCCCATCTGGACGATACCAATCCGATCCGACCAATCGGTGACGCACCGCTGCCCGCGTGGCGGCGTGCTGTGGGGTTCATCAGTTTATTGATCGCCGCTGGCCTGACTGTCGGCACAGCGCTTATGCTCATTCTGCCACCGCCATCTTCCGAGACTATCGACCCGACAACCGTCGTTTTCGATGCGACTCAGGAAAATGTGCTCGCGCCTCCACCAACACAGACTCCGCAAATTGTTCAGCAGGCCGATGTTGGATCGCCGGAAATGCTGCCGACCATCAGCGCCGAAGCGATTGCCGCTTTGTTGAGCAGCACTTCGAGTACGACTTTCGACAACTCTGGTTCAATCCAGATTGTGCGTAATGCTT
>JALHNB010000011.1 GCA_022843745.1 Anaerolineae bacterium
GGGGATTGGTAAATAGATGTGCATGATGTTGCACGATATTTTGTGTATGATCCAGTATATCAAGAAAATTCGTGCAAAGTCAAGAAAATTCGTGCAAATTGACGACAGGACATGATGATGCAGTTTAAGAATTAAATACGGATAACGCGACGAGGTTTTCGTAGGGACACGATGTATCGTGTACTTATGGGCGAGGTGTCCTAATTGCCAGGAACACCCACGTTTTGGCGAACATTTCGGTTTGCGAAGATGGGCATGATGCATCATGCCCCTACGAACGCGGTACTCCAGTTTAATTTGTTGAATCGCATTATCATGCCCCTACGAAAATGGCGATCTGAATTCCGTGATGAAACCGTCTATCCACTCATTTTGAAATATAGGGATGCTCATGCTGACCGATCAACGCAAGCAGCACATTTTGAATATTTTGAAGCGCGATGGGCAGGTCGTCGCGAAAATTCTGAGTCAGGAGCTTGGCCTGTCGGAAGATACGATCCGGCGGGATTTGCGGGAATTGGCGCAGGAGGGCTTGCTGCAACGGGTTCATGGCGGAGCGCTGCCTGCATCGCCTGCCGTCGCGAATTTTGCCGCGCGGGAGCAGATTCAGGTGGAATCAAAAGTGGCGATTGGGCGGGCGGCGGCGCAGTTGATTAAAAATGGGCAGGTTGTGATGCTGGACGGTGGAACGACGGCGGTGCAAGTCGCGCGAAATCTGCCCGCGAATCTTCAGGCGACGATTGTCACGCACAGCGCACGGATCGCGATTGAACTGCTGGATTACGCGGGTGTTGAGGTTATTCTAATCGGCGGGCGTTTATTTAAGCACTCGGTGGTTTCGGTGGGGGCAGTAGCGATTGAGGCGATCCGGCATATTCACGCGGATGTGTATTTCATGGGCGTGACAGGCGTTCATCTGGAAGCGGGTTTGACGACAGGCGACCTGGAAGAAGCCTATGTTAAACGCGCACTCTCTCAGCAGGCTGCCGAGACGTTGGTGCTGGCCTCGCAGGAAAAACTGGGCGCGGCCTCGCAATACGTGATTGCGCCGTTGAGCGATGTCAGCGGGTTGATTGTCGAGGGCACGATTCCCGACGAAATTTTAGCGCCGTATGTGGAGATGGGGTTAAGCATTATTCGGGCGTGAGACTGAGGGATTGCAGCATGAGGTGTGTATTATCGGAAAATATGCTTATAAATAGGTGGAGAATGTTTTTCAGAAGCACTCCTCAAAATCGTTATACTCTAACGACAACGCTGATTATGTTTATACCTGTAATCCTACTATATCTTGGGCGATTATGGGTTTATCAGTCGCTAGAATCCGAACGAGGCCCCTACGGCTTTGGGTGGTTGATTTTACTTCCTATCTTCTGTGGAGCGTTATTGATCGTAGCTGTATTGCTCGCGGTAGTGGCGGTAATCATTTACCGGCGTACCCGTAAAGTAACATCTATTTTAGTTTTTGGAGTTGGGATAATTGCTGGGCTCCTTACTCCTTTACCTATATTGCCAAATGCCGTTTACCCAGAAGAAGCCTTTTTTTATGCCTACAGAGCGCAATTTGAAGAAGTGGTAAATTTGGTGCTTCAAGACGAGTTGAAATGTCCAGAACTAGGATGTGATTATATTGCCCGTATTCTGCCTCAAGAATTTAATAACTTGTCTCAAGAAGGACGTGTTTCTGTTCGTGAAAGTCAATCTGGTAGCCTTGTTGTCGAATTTAGTCCATTTACCTATTATCCCGTAATCTATTTTGAGATACCTCACGATGTGAACTTGCCCCAGCACTCAGAATGTCAGGGGATTCGTTGGGTAAGGAAACTTGATGAACACTGGTATTTGTGTGTGGAAGATTAGCGCAAGCGTAAGCGATGGCTAATTCGCTAGGTCGGAGAGCGCTTGTCGGATTGTTCGCAGGAAAAATTGGGCGCGGCCTCGCAGAACGTGATCGCGCCGTTGAGCGACGTCAGCGGATTGATTGTCGAGCGCACGATTCCCGATAAGATATAAATACGATGGAAATAGGTTCGGGCGGGCGCACCGCCGTGCGCCCCTACGAAAACAGTTCGTGATGACCGATTTATTTGTGAGACAGACCAATTAGTCGATCAACTCCAACAACTCGTGCAGGTGGGCGATCTCGTAGGTGATCGGTAAATCGGTGGGGCGGGGTGTGCTCATTGGGTTGTACCAGCACGTGTCGATGCCATAATCCACGCCGCCCCGCATATCCGCGCTGAGGCTGTCGCCGATAATCAGGACATCGCTTTTGGCGGGATTGCCGATCCGCTCAAAGGCCGCATCAAAATAGGCGGCTTTCGGCTTGGCTGCGCCGATTTCCTCGGAAATAATCAACTCCGCAATGTGATCGCGGATCAGTGAACGCGCTAAACGGTTACGCTGGACTTTTTGCAAGCCGTTGGTCACGATGGCGAGACGGGAAGTTTTGTGTAGTGTGTCGATCACGTCGTAAGCGCCGTCGATCATTTCGGCGCAGTTTCCCAGGTGTTCGATGTAAGCGTCGCTCATGTGGTTCGCGGAACCCGCCATCTGAAGCGCTTCCAGCAGCAGTTCAAAGCGGCGCACTTTTAAAAGCTCAGACGTGATCTCGCGTTTTTCGAGTGCTTGCCAGAGCTGGTGATTGATGCCCTGATAAACGTCTAAATGTTGATCCTGGTAATCCAGACTCAGCGACAGGAAGGCGTTTTTGAGCGCGATTTTTTCGGCGTAGTTGAAGTCGAAAAGTGTGCCATCGGCATCGAAGCACAGCCAGGAGTAATGTTTTTTCACAGTTGTCTCGCTTTAGGTGTTCGCAAATCCAGCCTATTTTAATCGCGGCGGGCTTCGATCAGATAGGTGCGAGATTCGAAGGCCAGTTCGCCGCGCAAGGCGACGATGTGAGGATGGGGCAGAGCGGCTTTATAGGATTTCGACAGGACGACCCGCCGGGATCGTCCCTACGTGGATGTGCGGTTTACATTGGTGATTTGAAGGCAGGAAATGGGAGAGCGCACCGCTATGCGCCCCTACGAGGATCTTCACGATTGAGATGAGTTCAAACTGGCAATAGGTTGCAAATTGGATTGCCGGAAAATTCTAGGGCGGCAAAGCCTCACACGCAGTGCCATTGTTATCCGCGTCTAGCAAATCTTCATCGATACTGCACTGCTGTAAATGGGCGTTTGCAGCGGACTGACTCGTAAAATCGCTGCAATTTAAATCATCAATGCCGTTACAGGTGTAGATCGAGGCGGGCGGCGGAACACTGGTTAACGGCTGCGGTGTGCCAAATATTGCCGTCGGGAAGGGTGCACCTGTCACGATGAGCGATGGCCCGACCAGATAAGGCCGTATGTCGATGGGCGCGGGGCTGGGCGCACCGGGCGTGAACAGCCGTCCGGGTTCGAGCGTGGTTAGCAGGGAACTGTGGATATAGCCAACCTGTCCCTCAAATGTCAGCTCAAACCACGAGGTCGAGCCGTTCCACTTTTGCCCCTCAAGGCTGCGCGACACCTGGACGGAGCGATTGCCTTGTATCGCGCCGAGCAGGTCACAAAATGTCGAGGCACAACTGCGCACACGGGCTGCGCGGAGCGTGTAGTAGGTGCTGTTTTGCGCCGTCGCGGGCAATATCAGCAGCAGCACGGCGGTGAATAAAAGAACCGGGATAATTCGTTTCATCATTTTCTTCCTCCAACTACAGGCAGCATAACATGAAGTGCGAATCGTTGCTAAGAGGTCGATAGTCCCATCAGCGGATATTCACGGTTATATTTTTATGCGCAAGCGGTTAATGATGGCATAATCAGGCGGAGATTATTTTTGGCGCGAAATTCTGGAGGCAAATAATGGCACGCGAGATGGTGATGCCGTATCAGGTGGATGTTGAAACGCCGGGACGCCGGGATTACTGGGTGATGCTGGAACATGACAGCCTGTGGGGGATGCACCTGATCCCGATGACGGTGTGGGTAGGGCAGGATGCCAAGCCGGGGCAAGGCGTGGTCGCTTTTGGCTCGACACATGGAAACGAATATGAAGGGCCCGTCGCGCTCAAACATCTGCTCGGCATGATCGACTTAGCAGATGTGACGGGGCGTGTCATCCTTGTGCCGACATTAAACGTTGAGGCGTTCCGCACGGGGACACGCGACAGCATCGAGGCGGATCGGGTTAATCTCAACCGCGCATTTATCGACGGGGCTGGCAAAACACCCGCGCTGGCAGGCATTACGCATCGAATCGCGGCTTTTGTGCGCGACTTTATCTGGGCGCATGTGCATGTGGTGCTTGATCTGCATTCCGGCGGCGATGTGATGCGTTTTCACCTGTGCGCCAGCTTCCACCCGCTGGATGACCCGGAGGAGACGCAAATTATCGAAGAAGCCGCGCGTTGGTTTGGCGTACCTCTGGTGATGATCTACCAGAATCGCACACCGGGGTTACTGCCCAGTGAGGCGGAACGGCTGGGCAAGATCACCGTCGGCACGGAACTCGGATGGGGCAGGGCAGTCAACCGGGAAGGGGTGCGTTACGCGCTGCAAGGGGTGAAGGCGGCCTGTATCCGGCATGGGCAGATGCGTGGGCAGATCGCGCCGATTGCGCATCATGCAGACGGGTCACAGGTGAAAGCGACAATTGTCGATGCGGAATGTTACACGCCCGCGCCGTTTCCGGGGCATTACGAAGAAGTGATCCCCTGCGGCACACGAGTTGAAAAAGGGTTGACGGTGGGTTGGTTGCACGATTTCCACCGGATTGACGACGCGCCTTATCCAGTTCGCGCCGGGGTCAGCGGGATTGTGGTGGCGCAGGCTTGGGGCGCCGTCGTCCAACGTGGGCAGCATATTCTGGCAGTGGGGCAGATTATCGGGTGAGCGTGCAACCTCACCCCCCAACCGCATCCGCGTCTCCAATGCTTTGGAGAGAGGGAGCAAAACTCAAATCAGTGGTGGACGGAAATCTGGAAAAATGCGGTAACAGGGTTGCATAAGCTTTTATTTCGGATGCGACCAGTTTTTGCCGAATTTCTTCTCGCTGCGGATGAATGCCAGGAAGAACCCGGCGCGGCTGCGGATATTGTGGCGTTCGAGGATGGTTTTGAGCGCAAGCCGGACGAGATCGGCATCGGTGGTGGCGACGATTTCGCGGATATTGGCGAGGCTGAGGTCGGAAATCGCCTGATGCACCGATTGGGCAAGCGATTCGGCCTGGGCATCCGGCAGCGCGTTGAAATAGCGCTGTTTGCCGCTGATGACGCGCTGTGGCCTGAGCGTGAGTGCGTTATTTTTGCGGGTAACACGGCGGTGCTGGCGATAAATTTTCTGCCACCAGCCTTTGAAATTTTCAACATCCCCCCAGATGCTTTCCGGCAGGATTTCCCATGTGGGATTCTGGCAGTGGCGGCATTTTTCCGGCTCGGACAGGCCAAAGTGAATATCCAGGCATTCCTTGCAGTACCAACCCCGCTTGTGCGGCGCTGGCAGCGGTGTTGGTGCTGGCAGCGGCACGGGCGATTCTACGGCCTTTGGCGCGTCAATCGCTCTGGCGTAGAGTCGCGGAGGTGTATAGGCGGGTTTCGCAGCAGGCGCGGGCGGTTCCGGCTGACCGCGCATGGAAGGATGAATCGGCGGCTTTTTGCCCGGATCGCGCCCCGGCAGGCTGTACCCTGGTGGCGTGTCGTCGAGCGCTTCGTAGCGATAGGTGTTCGGACGCTGGCGGAACAGCGACACGTGCGCCTGCGCCTGAAGCTGATTCATGGCGATTTGCTTGATCGGGGGGAACTTTTCGCCCAGCGAATTGACGAGAAAATTGCCATAAGGCTGCGTGTCATCCAGAACGCTCAAATTCGCCCAATGGAGGGGCGTTTCGTCAAAATTAGGCGATACAGGCACACCCAGATCGTGGTTGTAGCGGATGAGCGTCTGCACCGAAACGCCGATTCGCCGCGCCAGAAAGCGTAAAGTGTGTGCTTTGCCACTGTTTTGCTGCGGGAATCGCTTTACAAATTCGCGGTGGCAGGCGATACGGGTGCGTTTAGCGCTGGCGAGATCATCGGCGCGGATGGGGTCGGCTACCCGCGAACTAACTCCTTCGATCCCCAATTTCTGCAAAAGCTCAGTATTCCCCGGCATTCGATAGAGAATGGGTGGACGATGGTTAGGGCGTGGTTTGACTTTTTGTTGGTTTTGCGACCCTAAAATAAAGGCATTTTTACCATATTGACTACGCGAATTAGAAGCAACGGAGTTGTTCCCAACGGGGGGGGTAGGGGGGGACAACGGGATTTCCAGCGCTTCGAAAATTGGCTGCGACCCCGATACAAAAGCATGGAGCGCCTTGCGAACGGACCAATCGCCGATTTTGTCCGATTTGACCATCTGGGCAGCCTGGGCGTAATAAAAAGTGTCGCCGGGTTTGATTCCGTGTTCGCGCAGGGCGTGGATGACGCGGACAACGGCTGTCAGGCGCAGGCCGTTCAAACGCTGCTTGACGGCGGTTGATAGCTGTGTGTCTTCCGAAGAGGTCTGCGGTTTTGCTGGTCGCGCTGGCGGGCGGCTGTAGGCACTGGCGATGGTCGCGCTGGCCTCGCGTCGGCGCTGGCGCCCAGATTCGATATGGTGGCCTTTTGAAGCGGATGTATTGACATGAATTTCAGCCAGTGCGTTTAATGTCCACGATTCGGACTGACCATCGTCGCGTGCCTTGAGCGCTGCCTTAAACAGGGCATCATTGCGACCATGTGAGGTGAGCAGCGCCCGATAATAAGCTACCGCGTTGTTGGGAGTCATACTGCGTGGCAGTTCGACCAAAATTTCCGGCAGGGCAGGGGTCTTCAGCGAATCGGCGAAATCCAGCAGGGTATCTAGTTCAGCCTGTGCGAGTTGCAGCGGCTCGTATTCGCCCACACGCACATAATCATGTCCAGCGACACGGCTGGGGGGCGCGACGACATAGCAGCCATCGGCTTGAATATCGAGGCCGGGAACGCGGCGGCTGGCAGGCATGATGGCCGGGTCAACCTGATAATAAAGATGGAAGCCTCGGCGCGTGTGAACGATATAGGTGTTCACGAGATGCGGATGGCGCGTCAAAAATTGGGTGAGCAGGGAAACTTCGTCAAAATCCACGACAATCAGCGAGGAAACGCGGCCAGTGACGACGGCGAGGCCATGACGGATCCAGCGATTGAACCATTGGCGCAGGTCGGTGTCGGTTGCCCGCCGCGCCTGATAATCTTTCCACTCAATCGCAGGAGTCTTGAGGCCGGGAACCAGCGGAATCACCGACCAGCCACGCGCCAGGTACGATTGCGCTTGTGTCGTTAATTCTTTTGCCCGTAAAAGACCTGCCTGCGACAAAATTTAATCCAATTTTTATGGAAGTGACTTGCCATCACTGCCAAACTAAGGTAGAATAATAGGTAATCAAATACTTTGGCGACGAAATAAATTTCGTCCCGACCTCAGGCTGTGTACGTTTGCAGTCTGTCGCTTAAGCCTTCTGGTGGTTTGCCGCCAATAACAGAAGGCTCGACTTTTTTATAGACCAGATTACAATGCCGTCTCCCCTCGAAACGGAATCAGTGTCACAAAATACTTAAATTTAGATATGCAACTACTTGTTTTTATTGCTGATTACTGGTATCCTTGATGTAGAGTAACAATCTAAATTCAAACGTGACCCGGTCAAACGTCACAGAATTTCTATGGATGGGCTGTCGAATTATGCAGCCCATTTGTATTTCCAGGTACATTCAACAGTATAACCGCATATTCGTGATTCGCGCAAGAGGATTCACGGAGATTCACACCCCGAATCCGAAAATTTTAACCTTGGAAATTTCAAACACGCTCAAACTGACGATTCTGTAAGCCGATTCGCGCGATGAATCTATAATCGTTGTCGGTTGCTGCGCGGAATCAAAAGGGCGCACCGCCGTGCGCCCCTACGAGCAAAGGGCGTACAGTGACCGAAGGAAATCCCCGCGGGACGCTTCGCCCCTACAAGACATGAGGTTTCGACGAATCGAGCAGTTTAACCGCTAATTTGCCGCCAGATAGGGCGCGACGATCTGGCTCTCGACGGTTAAGCCGCGCCATTCGTCATCGCTGGGGCCATCGTAAATAAGCGTATATGGGCCGCTGAAGCCTGCTTCACGGCTGATGGTGAGACATTTTTCGTAATCGTCGGTATTGGGGCTTTGGGGTGCGCTAAAGGAGCACTTGGCGTGGCAGGATTCGCCGAAGTGCATGATGGCTTGCAGATCATCATATTTAGTAGCGCCGCTCCAATTGCCAAAATCCACACACAGGCCAACCTCGCCATCCAGCGACGTGAGCAGGGTATTTACCGAGTCTGGATTATCCAGCAGGCCATGCCAATTTTCCGTCATGACCCGAATATTGTGGGCTTTCGCGCGGGGCAGGAGAGTCTTAAATCCGGCACTGCTGCGTTCGAGCGCGTCCGGCGTAACAGTCTTTCCGGCGATCACGCGCACCCGTTTTGCGCCGAGTTTTCCAGCCACGTCGATCCATTCGCCAATCCACGCCAGATCACGCGCACCGTTTTCGGGGTGCGTCTGGTCGCCATCGTCAATCAGCAGCGAAAAAAGCTCGACTCCGGCAGCTTCGAGGGCGCTGCGTAAGTCTTCCAGATAGTCGCTGTCGTGGGCAGGCAGGTGAAAATGGCAGATTTCGAGCGTATGTATGCCCATTGATGCCAGGTGTGACGGAATCTCCAGCAGGGTCAGCGAGCCGCTGCCATAGGTGGTGACAGCCTTGCCATTTCCGCGCTGGGCGGGCGAATCCGGATAAGTGATGCCAATCGTGCGGTGCAGACTCCATGTGGAGGTTGATAAACGGGGCAGGGGGGTAGCGGACATAAGATATAGCTCCTTAAAATGTTGTTTGCGTCAATATTATCATTGCGCAAGGGTCTTTCGCCACTTGTATCAGGTACTATAGTATGGTCGATACGTGAGGAATTACATGCGATTGACGTGACGAATGTCATAAAACATTGCGCGCTCAGGCTGGTTGCGTCAAAATGCACATTGTATGAGGTATCTATCTTAATGGATGACTCATAGCAATACGTGAAAATGACACCGATGGTGCGGTGCAGACTCCAGGTGGAAGTTGATAAGTGGGGCAGGGGATAGCAGACAAAAGTAATCGCTCTTTAAAATGTTTGGTTGTCTACATAACCTCAGTTTTAGATAACCATTTTCACCTATTTTCATAACACGATCAAAAAAATATCAGTTGCCAACATTTCTTAAAAGCCCTCTCCCCACAGAGGCGATTCAGGAGTAGAGGGAGTATTAAAATATACCGAAAATTAAAATTATATTTTGCCATCAGTTGGGGTAAGGTGCTATAAAAAATTGGAGCTTGAGAATCAGAATAGGCTCTTCGCCTAATTGGCCCAAATGCCAACGGCACTTTAAGTGTCGATGATCATTTCAAGGAAGGTGTTATGTTTAGATTACAACGAGTCAGGCTTAGTTTCGTCTATGTCCTGGTGGGCATTTTGTGTTTCGTGACGGGACTGGCAATGTTCACATTTATTCGAGCAGAAGGCACTGCTTATTTTTCGGAAAACCCCAGTGCTTGTATGAACTGTCATGTGATGCGCGAACAATTCGATGCATGGCATCACTCATCTCATGCCAGGGTAGCAACCTGTAACGATTGCCATAGCCCGCATGATAACATGGTGAACAAATTGATCGCTAAAGGCATTAATGGCTTCAATCATAGTTTTGCATTCACCTTCAATACCTATCCGGAAGTTATCACAATTACTCAATTTAATGAAGACATCGTGAATGATAGCTGCCTGTATTGCCACGAGAATTTGGTAAGCGAGATCGCTCCCAATCACGACAACGCGCCGAGTTGTATCACTTGTCATGCAGGTATCGGCCATTCTGTGAGGAAGTAAATATATATATCCGCATTGAAGGAGGGATGAAGGGTATGAGAAAGAAAATTCTGTATAGTCTCATTTTTCTAGGTTTGTTGCTCGTCGGAGCAAGCACCGGCTTACTCCTGGCGAATATCACACGCCAGCAGGTCGAGTCACAGCAATATCCGCTGAAAATTGTAGAGATTGCTGACAATGAAATAGACCCTGCGGTGTGGGGTTTAAACTTCCCTGCACATTATGACCGTTTTATGATGACGCAGACTAACTATGGGATGACCCCCTATGGTGGCTCTGATCCCTATAGCAAACTTGAAAAATACCCTGCTATGGTGCGTTTATGGGCCGGTTATGCCTTCAGTATCGATCATAACGAGGAGCGCGGTCACTTTTACTCACAAATTGACCAGGCAAACACACAGCGTGTACAAGCACCGCGTAATCAGCCAGCAGCTTGTATCAATTGCCATGCAGGGGAGGCGCCTCTGCTTATTGCAGATATGGGTTGGGAAGAGTTCAACCGCACACCGTACAATGATTTGGTCGATGATGCACATACGGGTTCAACCTGTGCAGATTGTCATGATCCACAGACGATGGAACTGCGCTTAACACGCCCTGGGCTGATTAACGCGCTGGAGCAGCAAGACATTGACTGGACAGAAGCGAGTCGCCAGGAAATGCGCACATATGTCTGTGCTCAATGCCATGTCGAATATTACTTCGCAGGGGATAATAAGCTCCTGACTTTCCCTTGGGCAGACGGCACCAATATTGATGATATTGATGGATACTATGAACGTATCGGGTTTACGGATTGGACTCATGCAGAAACAAACGCGCCTATGATTAAAATCCAGCACCCGGAATATGAGTTTTTTACAACGGGTTTGCACTTTAACTCGGGTGTATCCTGTGCAGATTGCCATATGCCGTATATCCGGGAAGGCGGAATGAAGATTAGCGACCATTGGATTCGCAGCCCGTTGTCGAATGTGAATGCGGCGTGCCAGACATGCCACAATATCCCTGAAGAGCAATTACAGGCGCGTATCCTCAACATTCAGAACAACACAGCTCAGTTACTCCGATTATCGGAAGAAGCACTGCTAGTAGCGATTGATGCGATTGCAGAAGCACAAGACGCAGGTGCAAGCGATGAAGCACTTGCAGAGGCGCGCAATTTCCACCGGCGTTCCCAGCTGCGTTGGGATTTTATCTCGTCCGAAAATAGCACAGGCTTCCACAGTCCTCAGGAAGCAGCCCGTGTTTTGGCAGTGTCTATTGACCAGGCACATCGGGCACGTATAAGCGCGATGATTACTCTAAATGAATTGAATGACGGACAGTCAGTGTCCATCTCACCGTAGACAAATTTGCTCAGGCCAAAAAAATCGTTTATGCAGGGCGTGGTAACAGCCATGCCCTTTGTGTTGGTAGCGCTTCTACAAAATGATTGCGAATTCAGGCCGTTTGCGTCAAAATATACAATGTATGTGGTTTCTATCTTTTTGGATGACTCATGGCAAAACGTGAAAATCGACTCGTTCCTATCCTGCATGAACAGCGGGCGATTCGCAACCTCAAGGGAATCTCGCCCGCTTCAACGCCGCCGGAATCGATGCCTCTCTCCAATGCCCTGATTGATATCGCTGTTGCCGCGCTGGACGAAGTGGCCGCGCTGGAAGACGGCCAGAGTGTTGACCTGCAACGGCTCTCACGGCTGGTTGATCTGGTCGCGAGTCTGCCGGAACACATGCCTTAATTGAACTCAGCACATGAAAAAATATGGCTCAGTTTTTAACTTTGTAAATCCTTATTTGCATAGGTAATGTTTTTGGCGAAAATCAAGGAAAATCCGCTTTTGTGTGATTTTTAAACACGCCATGTTTCAATGGGCAAGTATTCTCCTTCGTTTGCAAATTGGCGTTGCGCTGGTGATCGCGCTGCCGTTGAGCATCGTGCCGCTGGCAGGCAGCGTGTTTGGCGCGGGGCGACAGATCGCGTTTGAGTCAGACCGGGATGGAAACTGGGAAATCTACTTGATGGACGTTGACCGTCAGATCGTTCATAACCTCACGCGCAATCCTCATGAAGATCGTTCCCCCTCGTGGTCGCCGGATGGCAGCGATGTGGCGTATTATGCCAGCGATGAGAACGGCCTGGGTGATATTTATGTGCTGGAAATAGCAAACGGCCAGACTCGCCAATTGACCAACAACGGCGAAAATAACTGGATGCCGTCGTGGTCCCCGGACGGACAGCACATCGCCTATCTGGTCAATTATGGCGGCATGATGATGATGGATGCCAATGGCGAGAATGCTCACCGCCTCGGCTATGGTTTCCGCCCGTCGTGGTCGCCGGACAGCCGCCGCATCATTTTTTACGCGGATCGGGACAGCGACATGAACGCCGAAGTCTATGATATGGATCTTGAGACTGCTGTTATCCGCAACCGTTCCCAGCATAGTTCCAATGATATGTACCCAGCGTGGTCGCCAGATGGTCGCTGGATCGCGTTCGCCTCGGCGCGGACGACGAACGCCGATATTTATATCATGCCTGCCTGCGAGGATCGCGATTTAGTGACCTGTTCGCGAGATGCGCAGCCGATTACCCAGAATCGAGTCGCTGACATTGCCCCAGCGTGGTCGCCGGATAGCCAGCTCATCGCGTTCACATCCGAGAATGAAGGCTTTGAGGAAATTTTCATCATGGATGCCGATGGGAGCAATCTGGGTGTTTTAACGCGCGGCAGCTCGAATAATCGTCTCCCCGCGTGGCGGCCTCGATAACCTGCTTAATCCTTCATGCAAGACGAGCGCAGTAGTCGCCTATAATTTTGAAACAGTTAGGACTACTCTTGTCGTTAAGGATAAAAATGGCTACGTCACCCAAAGAACTCGCGATGCAGATGCTACAAGCAATGACCGCGAAGAACAAAGCAGGTATTCTTGCTGTTCTCTCCGATGATGCGATACTATTTGACCCCCACTACCCCAGCCCGTTGATGTCCGGCAAAGAAGCCATCGGCGCCGGGTTGGATTTCGCCTTCGGGATGCTCAAACAGCCTGGATGGACGATCCTGCGCTCGTGGGAAAGCGGCGACTCGGTTGTGTTTGAGGTCGATACGCATCATGAGATGATAAACGGCATGATGATTACGCCGAAGCAGGTGTTTATTGTCGATGTGAAGGATGGAAAAATCACAAGCTGGCAGTCATTCGTCCCCTATCCGCCGCCGATGCCGCCTGCATAAATACTACGTTTAACGATGATGTATCAGGGCGAGGCGCACCTCGCCCTTACGAAATTCCCTACTCCGCTGATCGTCTTTTGCTCCGCTTGATAGCGATTCGGGCTAATTGATGGTATATTTGCGCCCGCTGTAATATGCAGTGTAAGCAAAGCTCGGCTTATGGCTAAGGCTTACAGTATCAATTAGGCCATTTAGCCTATATTCCAGCTCGTTGATAGCCTGCTACGATGATGCCCGCAGGAACAGATGATCTATCTTAAGTGGAGTTCAATACAAATGTCTCGATTTTATCGTATGTTTTTAATGGCAATTTTCGCTGCCCTCTTTGTGACGATTCCCGTCTCGGCAGCGCAGCCCCGGCAAGTCTATGCCTTCTATTTCGGCTGGTGGCTGGGCGATTCCTGGGGCGATGCTGCACTGAGCGACAGACCCGCGAATCCGTATGACCAGCGTGATGGAAGTGTGATCGGCGCACAGATTGACCAGGCGAAGGGCGCAGGCATCGACGCTTTTATCATGTCCTACTACGGCCCGGCGGGTGATAACCTGACCTCGCAAACGTTTAACTCCCTTCTCGATCAGGCCAGCGCACGGGGATTCTCGGCGGCGGCGGCTGTCGATCTGGGATCGCCCAACTACAACAATTCAGCCGAAGCGATCACGCAAACGCTGACCTACGTTATCAATGACCGCGCCAATCACCCGGCGTATCTGCGCTACAACGGCAAGCCTGTGATTTATTTCTGGAATCAGGGGCGATTCAGCCTCGCGGATTGGCAGTATTTCCGCAGTCTGGTTGACCCCGGCTACACCTCGATCTGGGTCGCGGAAGGCACGGATACCACCTATATCGGTGCGTTCGACGGCCTGTATCTGTTTAACGTGGCGTGGTCGTCGAATTTCGCTTCGACGGCAGCGGGCTGGCGGCAAAATGTCCTCGGCGCTGGCGGCACATTTTTCACGCCAACGGTGCATCCGGGCTGGGATGAGAATGCTATTGCGGCGCGTGAGAGCCGGAATAATCCAACCGATGTGCAGGCGCGTCTGGATGGTGAATTCCTTACCAACAGCTGGAATGGCGCGGCTTCCAGCGGTGCGGACGCAATTCTGATCGTCAGTTGGAACGAATACTACGAAAATTCGCATATCGAGCCGAGCCAGAATTTCGGCACTCAGGCGCTCGATACGCTGCGCCCGTTAATCGCAGGCTGGAAAAGCGGCGCTGCGGTTGGTGCTACGGTGTCGAATACGAATGCTGCTTCTCCGGCTGTTGAGGCTGCCGCGCCCGGTACGCCCACAGGCCAGACGTTTACGCTCAATTTCCTGGCAAATTTCCGCAGCGGCCCCTCGACTGGCGCGGGAATCATCAGCGAAATTCCGTATCTGGCGGCGGTTGAAGTCGTCGGCAAGAACGCGGATGGCAGTTGGATTCATGTGAATTACAACGGCGTCAGCGGTTGGGTCGCGGGACAGCTTGGCTATCTCAGCGGTGATGTCAACGCGCTGCCGGTGACGGGTTAAATTTTTAGCGAATATGTGATTTTGTAGGGGCGCACCAATAAGAGCGCAAGCCTTGCGCCCCTACAAGAACGTCCACTAACATGACTCACGCACAATGAGTTCACTATAGACGATACTTTTAACAGGGATCCCCTCGTTGCCTTCAATCAGCCGATGGAGTTTCTGTAGCGCCAGCACACCAATTTCGTATTTGGGGATATGAACAGTTGTCAGCGGTGGGCGTGTGTATCCGCTTTCAATGGTGTTGTCGATACTTCCAATAGCGATGTCGCCTGGGATGCTTAAGCCAGCTTCCCGAATCGCTTCCATCGCGCCAAAGGCCGTTTTATCGCTGATTGCGATCACAGCGGTGGGACGAGCGCGGAGTTCTAAAATTTCCTTCATCTGAATATAGCCCTTCAGCGGATGTCCAGACACCGGCTCTGGCATCCATTCAGGCGGTGCGAGGATCTGTTCCTCGGCCATTGCCGCAAGGCAGCCCCGAAAACGATCAACCAGACTGCTGTATTTGGTTGGCCCCTTCAAGATAGCGATTTTCCGATGCCCCTGGTCAAGCATGTGGCGTGCTATTTGGTATCCTGCCATAAAGTTATCGCCTAACACGCAAGGGAGTGTCTGATCCTTGATATAGCTCTCGATCAACACGACAGGCACGTTGGGAATTTTAAGATGAATGACGGTCTCAGGCAGGATGTCGCCATCATTCGCAACCACAAATCCGGCAACCTTCTGCGCAAAGACGGTTTTGAGCAGATCCAGATCCTGCGTGTTGCGATCAAACGTCGATAGCAGAACGTGGTAGCCCAGACGCTTCGCCTCTGCGTGGAAGCCGCGAATAATATCGCCATAGAAAACATCACTGATGGCCGGAATCGACGATTGCTCAATCAGTAAACCGAGCGATTCTGCCGGTGAGCCATTGTCATCCATCTTGATAACGTATGACAGTTTATTAATGGCAGCCCAGACCTTCTGGACGGTTTCGGTGGCGATGCCGGGCTTGTTGTGGACAACCATCCAAACCGTTGTCGGTGAGACTTCGGCTGCATGGGCGACATCACGCATAGTTGGTTTTGACTTGGTCAATCAATCACTCCTCAGTACCACAAAGCTATTTACTAAACACGATTTCAATATTTAGTTTACAAGTATTTGACACGTCTGATTAAGCATAGTATATTTAGATTCAATTGATATAAAATCTCTTTTTAAATTAGCTGATTATGCTCTTTTATACACTAAAGTTACTGAAATTTTTCGATATTCGATTACACCAGCGCTCAACATGTTTACTAAACATGTTCGGCGCTGGTTGGTTTAATTACCCTACTATACCTCAAGTCGGATACGCTACCTATGAACCATATAAAAATCGATCCTGACCGTCAGTTAGGCAATATCAACCCTCACATTTTTGGCGGGTTCGCTGAACATCTTGGCCGCTGTTTCTATGGCGGTATCTATGAGCCAGGTTCGCCATTAGCTGACGAACATGGATTTCGTAAGGACGTTCTGGAAGCACTATCCCGCCTGAAGATGCCAATTATACGCTATCCGGGCGGTAATTTCGTGTCTGGCTATCGCTGGATGGACGGTGTTGGGCCAGTGGAAGATCGCCCTGCCCGTCCCGAACTGGCCTGGGAAACGATAGAACCCAACCACTTTGGCACAAACGAATTTATCCAGTTCTGCCGCAAAATCAATACCGAACCCTACTTCGTGGTGAATTGCGGTGATGGTGACATGCGCGAAGCACGGGACTGGGTCGAATATTGCAACAGCAGCCAGGAAACGGCTCTGACAAAGCTGCGCAGTCAGCATGGTTTCGCTGCGCCCCACAACATCAAATACTGGGGAATCGGCAACGAGGTCGATGGTGAGTGGCAAATTGGCTACAAAACGCCCCAGGAGTATGCACGCGCCTACAAGGAATTCGCCAAAGTGATGCGGTGGGTTGATCCCTCAATCAAACTGCTGGCCTCCGTTGTTTCCAATTGGAACGCTGAATTTGTTGAGCGTACCCAACTTCTGCTCGATCACGCATCCGAATTCATCGATTATCTTGCCATACATTGGTATGTCGGCAACCCGGAAAATGACTTCGCCCGGTATATGACGGTCTCCGAGATTTTTGAAGAGCGCATCAGCGCCACCGAAGGCCTCATCAATGCCATGAAATTGCAGCGTAATATCCGCCGTCCGATTGCGATTGCAGTGGATGAATGGAATGTATGGTATCGGGCGCGGGGGAACACACTGGAAGAACGCAACAACCTGGAGGAAATCTATAACCTCGAGGATGCACTGGTGGTTGCGATGCATTTTAACGCCTTCATCCGCCACGCCCAGTCCGTCAAGATGGCGAATATCGCTCAGATCGTCAATGTCATTGCCCCCATTTTTACGAATCGGGAGGGCTTGTTCCTCCAGACGATCTATTATCCTTTTGAGCTGTATAGTCGCACATGTGGAAATATTGCCCTCGACCCGTTCTGGAAAGGCGATACATTTTCCGCGGGCGATCACTCTGCCCTGCGTACCCTGGACGTATCCGCTTCGCTTAATGAGGCTGAAAAATCACTCACTATTTTTGTCGTCAACCGCAGCCAAACGGATGCCCTGGAAACAACGGTTTCCCTTGAGAGCGGGGTGTTTGCGGGAGATTTCCAGGCACATGTGGTCAATGGACCTGATATTAAAGCCACAAACTCGTTTGATAAGCCGAACCAGGTTGGAATCCAAAAAGCGGTTCTCACCGCAGAGAGGAGCCAGTTAAATTATACGTTTGAACCACATTCGGTAACTGCACTTATATGCCCACTCAGCTAAGAGATTTAATTATGGAGGACAAAATGAATAAGCGTCTATCGCTTTTGCTGCTCGTTATAACTTTGATCGGAACATTCGGGGTTGGGTTGGTCCATGCTCAGGATGCAACCGATTTGAGCCTCTGGGTATTTGTGGATCGGCATGGCCTTTTCATGCAAAATCAGGCCGAGCGCTGGAACGCAGAAAATCCAGACCGACCCATCAATCTCACCTATGAGCAAATTGACTATACCCAGATGCACGATAACCTGCTGGCATCGCTGCTGGTTGGCACGGGTGCGCCCGATCTCGCCGACGTAGAGATCAAGAAATTCGCGACCTTTACAAAGGGTGATATCCACTTTATCCCGCTAGATGTTGCTATTGATCCCTATCGCGGCGACATCATTGAATCGCGTTTGGCCCCCTACACAGCCGATGGTCACAATTATGGTATTGATTACCATCTGGGGTCATTTGTGATGTACTACAACACCGCCCTTCTGGAAGCAGCAGGCGTAGATGTTGACAGTATCCGTACCTGGGATGACTACATCGAAGCAGGCCAGAAAGTCACCCAGGATACTGATGGTGACGGAACGCCGGATGTCTATATGGCAAGCATCGAAACAACCGATATCTTTTCGGCCTACGCTTTGATGCTGATGATGGGTGGTGGTACGTATAATGCGGACGGTGAGATCAGCCTGGACAGCCCGGAGAATATCGCCGCGCTCCAATTCTTACAGGACATGGTCCATGTCAGCGGGATCGCGCGAGCTGCATCCGGCGGCGGGCATCACTCACCCGATCACTTTGTTGACCTGTCCGAGGGCAAAATCGCTTCGCTCTGGATGCCGCAGTGGTACATGACGCGCTTCCCTGACAACATGAGCAGCGTATTGGCTGATGTCGCAGTTGTGCGCCCCATGCCTATCTTTGAAGAAGGCGGTTACACCACAACGATGGGTGGTGGTACTGGAACAGCGATCACCGACCAGATTGACCCCAGTAAAGTCGATCTCGCCAGTGAGTTCCTGGCATTTGCCAAATTGACCTATGAATCCAATGTGTCACTCTGGACAGACCTGGGATTCGATCCCATGCGTGTCGATGTTTACGATGACCCCGCGCTCCTGATCGAAATGAGCGATTTCCGTGGTGAAATTCCCTTCACTTATATCAAAGCAGGATTGGGCAACGTGGCTCCAGAATACACCGGCCCGTTCTATCCTGAGATCGCGACAATCTTCCAGACGACTGCGCTTTATGACCTGATCGAAAATCAGAAGTCACCGGAAGAAGTTATTGCAGCGGCAGTAGCAGAACTCAGTGCTATGGGTGCCGATGTAGGCGGTTGATCGTACATTATCTTTTTGAAGCGGGCATCATGACAAGGTGCCCGCTTTCCCCCTCTATCGACTGCAAATGTCTCATTGCGTCAGAGGTAAAATCAAATTGTTGAGTTCAATTCTCAGAATAGTACACAATAAAAAAGTCGTTCCTTTCGTATTCTTAGCTCCATTTATGACTATATTCCTGATTTTCAAGGTCTACCCGGTCATTCTTGCCGTGATTATGAGTTTCCAGAATTTTCAGGGCGTTCAGAGTCAGGAATGGGTGGGGCTGACCAATTATCAGAACGTGTTTAACCTGGTGCGGTTTGGTCAGGCATTGACCAACACAACCGTTTATACCATTGGCACGCTTCTCATTCTCATCCCGCTGCCGCTTATTCTGGCGGTGCTGTTGGATTCAGGGCGCGTTGCTCAAAGTACGCTGTTCAGAACGCTGATTTTCTTACCCGCGCTGACCTCACTGGTTGTTGCCGGAACAGTTTTCCGCCTGATCCTGGCTGAGGAGGGGTTTCTCAATCTTTTCCTGTCATCAACACTCGGTATACGTCCACTGCGGTGGTTAGAAACGGCTGATCTCGCATTACCCTCGCTTATCCTGATCGCGACATGGCGTTGGACAGGCATTAACATCCTGTACTTTAACTCAGGACTGGTGAACATCCCGCGTGAGCTTTATGAAGCAGCCGTGATTGATGGCGCAAGCCCTTTCCAGATGTTCTGGCGAATCACACTTCCTTTACTGAGGCCAACGACCCTCTTTGTCGTGGTTCTCAGTATTATTGGTGGCTACCAGGTCTTTGTGGAACCATTTATCCTCTATACTGGCGGCGGAGGCCCAGGGGACGGCGGGCTTTCAATGGCCCTGCTGATTTATCGAACCGCCTTTACGTCGTTTAACTTTGGGACAGCCGCTGCAATGGGCGTGATCCTTGCTGCAATTATTTTCGTCTTTTCGCTGATTCAGTTTCGCTTTTTCGGCGTATTTAGCAAGGAGGATTAAGTTCGATGGCTCAACGGACTTCTGATCTTATTCTACCTACGACTGTGCGCCCAAGACCCCGAGTTAACGCTTCCAGGGTACTGCTGACCCTGTTATTTGTCGTGTTGACATTCGTGTTTGTTTTTCCATTGTACTGGATGGTGATCAGTTCATTACGTCCCGATGGACGTATCTTTGTGGATGCCTTTGACCTGTTACCCTCGGCATTGTCACTGGACAGCTATAATAGTCTTTTTGAGCAAGAGCCGTATGGACGCTGGATTGTTAACTCGATTTTGCAGACTGGTGGCTTTGCCTTCACAGCGCTTTTTCTCTGCACAACTGGCGGCTACGCACTGGCAAAATTCAGGTTCCGGGGCCGGAATTTTTTATTTCTGTTGATTGTCGTCTCTCAAATGATCCCATTTCATCTATTGATTGTGTCGTTGTTCCTGATGATCATTCAATTGGGATTGGTAGAGAGCTATTGGGGTGCAATTATCCCGATAGCGGCATCTCCAATTGGCATCTTCTTTGTCCGGCAGTATATGTTGTCTATTGATGACGAGATGCTGAATGCGGCACGGGTGGATGGCGCAAATGAGTATCAGATATTCTATTCCGTCGTTTTGCCGAATGCCCGTCCTGCGATTGCGACCCTATTCATTCTGTTCTCGCTGGAATATTGGAATAACCTGCTCTGGCCGCTGATTGTGTTTCGGCAAGCAGAGAATATGCCACTTGCAGTCGGCATCACACGCCTGATTAACCAGTACCGGCAGTCCTATGATCTGGTCATGGCTGGCTCGACCCTGGCAACGATACCCATTATCATTCTGTTCCTGTTCCTGCGCCGGCAGGTCATGACAGGGATAGCTGCAACGGGTACCGGGATGAAATAAATGTCGTTTAAGCGCGGGAGGCTGGCGGCGGCGACGTGAATGCGCAGCGCTGAGGTGCTGTAAATCTGCCAGTCACGGGATAGATTTTAGATAGATTTTGGGTCGATAAAGGGCGTAAGCCTTGCGCCCCTACAGGAACGCGCTCTTGTCGCAATGATGAGGGCGCGTTTTTATTTCGCAAAATTGGCGCTACCCTACCGCAGCGTGAGCTTCTGCAAATTTAGCGATTGCGGGTCGATTTTCTGGGCGATGTGAATGGCGGACAAAACCGCGCTCTCATGGCAGTCAATGTCGTGCATATACAGCCCTGCCAGCCACAATTGATTTCGCCCTTGAAGCGCGATAAGCTCCTTCTGCGCCTGATAATAAGCGAGGTTGATTTTGACATGGTCATAGTTGACCACTGTGTAAAGCGAGTCCGGCATGTCGGCATCAAATGTCACCCAACTGCGAAAAATCGGACGAGCGCTTTTCCACTGCTTCCAGACGGTGTTCTGACTGTAGCGTCCGTCATAGCGCAAATTGACCACCGACCAGTATTTTTCTTCGGCGGGCATCAGGCGGCGATCCCCGTGAACGGCGATGACGGTCTTGAACGAGCCGATGCGGCTGAGTTCCTGCCGAGTCGGGTCGGCATCTTCGACCTGGGCAAGCAGGCTGTGAGCGTCCCAGGGACTGGTCGCGATGATGAGGTGATCGAATTCGTGGAGGCTGCCATCGGCTTCGCGCACGGTGTATATGCCATCGGCGTGAGTGATCGTGATAATATCTGCCGAAGTTTTGATTTTTGTGCGGGGTGATGCCTGCGCTAATGCCGCGATATAGACCTGATTGCCGCCGATAATTTCGATACCGACGGGCGCTTGTATGCCACCCGACATATTGAGCGTCGAATATTTAAGCGCGTTATAGGCCGCAAACTGCTTGAATTCTTCCGGCTCAACGCACCATTGCGCGAGTAAAAATGGAAACAAAAACTGCTCTTTAAAAGCGCGTGTGCCGGGGAGGGTTTCGAGATATTGCTCGACGGTGATGGTCGTATTGCGTTCGTCGATCAGCTTTCGGGCGCGGGATAACGCCCACCGCAGTTGAATCAGATTCCAGAGTTGGTAGGGTTTGAGCGCTGACCAGATGATGCCCTTTTCGTTGAATGGCGGCATGACGGTGAGGCGGCGATGATCGCTGGTGTAAAGCGTGGCGCTGATGTTGTACAGACGAGTCGGGACGTTGAGCAGGTTCAGCAGCTTGATGAAGGTCGGAAACATGCGCTCCATGAAAAACTCAAAGCCTGCTTCAATCGGAACGAGTTTGCCGTCCTGCTCGATCTCGACGGTGTGGGCATGACCGCCCAAACGCGCCTGTTTTTCGAACACCGTCACATCATGGTGATCGCTGAGAAGCCAACTCGCGGTTAAGCCCGCCGCCCCTGCCCCGATAATGCCGATTCGCATGTTTGACCTCTTTTTCTAGGCGGACGTTTTCGTTCGATGCCGGAGGATGCGTACCTGTAATTTATCTCCCGGCGTGGGGACAGGCCGAAAGTACATGTGAACGGTAAAATCCGGCGGGTCGAGTTGCAGCTCAAAATTATGCAGCAGGTGGGCGATTAAAACCATCACCTGCGTTTCGGCCAGCGCCGCACCCAGGCAGGTATGTGCGCCGAAGGAATAAGGCGCGAAGGCATTCGGCGGGCGTGATTTTCGGGCTTCGGGCGTGTGTCGGTGGATGTCGAACCGTTCGGGGTCGGGGAAATATTCGGGCAAAAAGTGCGTCAGACCGTTGACGAGAAAAAGCGGCGTTCCAGCTTTTACACAATGTCCGGCAAATTCAAAATCCTTCGCGGCGGTGCGCGGCAGCAAGGGCGCAACCGGATACAGGCGCAGCGTTTCGAGGACGGTCATGTGCAGAGTGGGCATGTCTTTTAATGAGTCCACGTTGAGCCTACCACTAACAAAAAGCGCATCAATTTCCGGTTGTAGACGCGCCAGCAAATCCGGCGATTTGAGAATGGCGTACAGCATAAATGAAACCGTGCCTGCTACCGTGTCCATGCCCGCGTTATACGAACCGATCATTTCGGCGATGATTTCGCGCTCGGTCAGTGGATTTCCCTCCTCGTCGCGTTCCGCCAGCAGCGCATCGACCAGATCGGGCAAGCGTTCGTTGCTATGAAGGTGTTCAGCGATGATGTCATGCCCATCCTGCAAGAGTAGTTTTTTCGCCTGGACATAGCTCGGATGCTTCAAAGCCAGCGGCGGCAGCAGTTTGGTAATGCTGACCAGCATATTCATGTGGATGAGGGTGCGGACGCTTTCAAAATTGTCGCCGGGAGCGCGGTTCAGCAGAACGGTGCTGAGTTGGCGCACGACAATGCGTTGGAGCGTCCTGAAAACGGGTATTTTCTCGCCGACCTGCCATTTGCGGAACTCAGCCTCGCTTGTGGACATAAGTTGGGGTATTCGCGCCACATAGCTGTCGCGGGAATAGCTGGTACGCTGCAATTTCCGGCGTGTGCGATGCGCTGATCCGTCCATCGCGACCAGCAGCTTTTCAGTCCCTAGCTCATGCTTCAGGTCGGCGAAAACCTCAGTGCTGGAAAGAACCTCATCCGCCGTCGCCATGAGTTGATTGGCTTCCAGACCTGCCATGATGGTGTACTCGCGCCCTGGCACCCGGATGCGGAAAATTGGGCCGTAATTCTGAAACATCCGCAGGAAATAGCGCAGCGGATCACTCAGCATGGACAGCGAACTACCAAGCAGTGGCAAACCCTTCGCCAGCGGCGGCAAGGGTTTTTGCGTGGTGATAGGTTCAGAGTGTGCAGTATCGAGCTTCATAATCTGCCACCTGGAACGAACTCGTAAATTAGAGCCGTTTTTTTTACCTTCAGTCGAATGATCGGCTGATCGATCGGGGCGTAAGACTTGCTACCGATAGCTTAAGATTGACGCTAAAATCCGTTGGCCTGTGCTACCTTCCCATACCACTCACCGCTTTGCTTTAAAGTGCGTTTGAGTGTCGTGTAATCAATATGTGTGATGCCGAAGCGTCGCGTATAGCCAAACGCCCACTCAAAATTATCCAGCAGCGACCAGACAAAATAACCCTTTAACGGCACGCCCTCCTGTATCGCGCGGTGACAGGCCGCCAGATGCCCTTCCAGATAGGCCTGACGTTTGTCGTCGTGAACCTGACCATCCGGCGTGAGTTCGTCCTCGTAGGCCGCGCCGTTTTCGGTGATGTACAGCGGCGGGATGGCGTAATCGCGCTTGAGCCGTGTCAGGACGTTATACAGGCCGAGCGGATACACTTCCCAATCCATCGCCGTATATTCGCCTTCGGGATGTTCAAATCCCGTTCCCCCAGGCTGCGCCGGATCATGTTTGGTGATGGTTCTTCGGTAGTAATTGACACCCATAAAATCCGTCGGTGTGGTAATGGCTTTAAAATCGCCTTCCTGAACTTTCGGCGCGTTTTCGCCCAAAAAGTTCAGCACATCGGCGGGGTACTCGCCCTTATACAGCGGATCAAGGAACCATCGGTGATTAAATCCATCCATCCCCTCGGCAGTTGCTTTGTCGGCGTCGCTGTCGCTGGCGGGTTCAATCCAGTTAATATCGAGCGTGATGCCGACACGTGCGCCGGAACTGTTGGCGCGGATGATCGGCACGGCCTGACCATGCGCCAGGAGCGTGTGGTGCGCGGCCTGGGTCGCGGCGGCCATGTCCTTGATCCCCGGCGCGTGTACGCCCAGCCAGTAACCCAGGAAGGCGACGACCCAGGGTTCGTTGATGGTAATCCAGTTTTTGACGCGATCCCCCAGTCGATAGGTGATTATGTCGGTATATTTCAGGAACGCATCAACCGTCGCGCGATTCGGCCAGCCGCCCGCATCCTGCAAAGGCTGCGGTAAATCCCAGTGATAGAGCGTGGCGTAAGGCGTAATTTCTTTGGCTAAAAGGTTGTCTACGAGGCGATCATAAAAATCCAGCCCAGCGCTGTTGATCGCGCCCGTTCCCTCTGGAATGATGCGCGGCCAGGCGATGGAAAAACGATAGGCCTTGATACCTATTTGCCGCATCAGTTCGATGTCTTCGGGGTAGCGGTGATAATGATCGCAGGCCACGTCGCCCGTATCGCCGTTAACGACAGCGCCGGGTGTGCGGCAAAACGTGTCCCAGATGGATGTGCCGCGTCCGTCTTCATTGGCAGCGCCTTCGATCTGGAACGAAGCTGTCGCCGCGCCCCAGAGGAAATCGGCGGGAAAGGTCAGTTTTTGTGATTTTGAAGCCATAAAATTGATGCCTCTTGTGAAAATATGCAGGTTAATATTACCCCATATTTTGATAAGAAGCATGTGCTAAAGGTCATGCCAATATTGATAATCCGCCACAAATGCTGGTTTGCTGTCAGCGCTTATTTTCTCGCTCTAAACACGTTCCAAAGGCCGTACAGCAGTATAAAAATAAATGGGATAGCCGCCCCACCGCTGTGAGTTGCAATTGTTTGCTGACAGTTGGCGATTGAATCAGGTGACTCGAACGCATCGCAGCCCGTGAAATTGCTGCGAAAAAACAGCGCGACGACGATAAGTCCGATGATGCCAAAGGCGATCATCAGAATTTCGTTGCCATGAGTCTTGAGGATTTGGGAACGGTTTTTTGTGGGTGCTTGATCCATAATTCCTGTTTTCGAGTGAGGTTATGGCAACAATTTCATCCGTGGTTTAAGCGACAGCCCAGACATGCTCACCGCGCAGGATTCGCGCGAGTTGGTCGGGGAAACGGTCAGCGTCCAGCGGTTTGCCGAGAAAGCTGTGAAAGCCTTTGTTGCGGGCGACGTGGACTTCGCTCACATGCACCGTGTAGGCTGCGATAGGGACATCCTGAAAGCGCACATCCGATTTGAGCGTTTCAAGAAGCTGATAGCCAGTCGCATCGGGGAGTTCAAGGTCAAGAAAAATCACGTCGAGTTCAGCAACATCCTGCAAGGCCGCGCTCAGGTGTTTGATGTGCTGCACCTGCGTAGAGTTGACCCCTTCCATCGTCAATAATTCAGCCAGGATGCCGAGGTTGTTGGGGTTATCGTCGATAATTAACGCATGGCGGTTGCTCACAAATACACCCTTTTCTCGCTTACTTTGAATGCCAGACCGATTCGTGGTTCATAATTTTGACAAGCTGCCGAGGGAACAGGTCATAATCGACAGGCTTGGCGATAAACCCAGCGAAGCCTTTTTCGCGGAGGCGCGGGATCTCCGTCGTGGGGTCGCTGGCGGAGACGGCTACGATTGGCACGTGTGCGAACTCCGCTTCCTTGCGAATGCGGTCAAACACATCATAACCCGTAACGTGATTTGGAAACATTAAATCCAGCACGATCAGATCAATGGGTGCAAACTCGTGCAGCCGCCGGATGCTGTCCGCCCCACCCCAGCGCTCAAAAGAGGTCTGTGCGCCACTTTGTTCCAACAGCACCTGGATAATGATGCGATTGTCGATGTTGTCTTCGATGATGAAGATTCGTTTCTCTGTAAGCAGCATGATGCTACCCTTATCCTACCTCTACCTTATGTCTATCCCTGTCATCAGAGGGTGTTGAAAACCCCTCCCTAAATCCCTCCCCACTTCGCTTCGCTCGTAGAGAGGGACTTAAAACGCTAGACTCCCCTCTCTATGAGCTTGCGAAATGGGGAGGGGCTGGGGGGAGGGGTTCTCAATAATACCCTTTTCAACATGCTCCTAGAGAACTCGCCAGATATTTTCACCTTTGAGGATGCGTTCGAGCGTGTCGGGTAAGGTGTCCAGATTGATCGGCTTTGCAATCACACCGTTAAAGCCAGCCTGTCGCAGTTTTTGCACTTCTTCGTTCATCACACTCGCGGTCAACGCCACGACGGGTATCTGCTTTAAAGCCGGATGTCCCCGCAGGACGCTCAACATTTCAAAGCCGTTGAGGGGATGAACGTGAATATCGAGCAGAATGAGATCAATCTTTCCGATCAATGGCTCAAGCTGCGCCTGAAAATTGGCGCTGTCCTCAAAGAAAAACGCACGCGACAGGTGCATCACTTCGATCAGCAGCAGCCGCATGATTTCGCGGCTTTGAGGGTCATCTTCGACGTATAGGATAGCTGGATCGTTTTCCATGCCCGCAATCTTTCGTTTTTGGACTGATAATGCGCTTGCATGTTTCTGGTATATGAGATTGTGGACAGGCCTCAGAACTCCCCCTACAGGCACGGCAAGCCTGTGCCAGGGGGTTTAACCAGCCACCTCAATACCTCATCATACTCTCGCGCATAACCCTGCGCAAATACACTACTAATTGCTTTATCGCACAATTATGATGGTAATGGGTTCACATGGGCGCACCGCCGTGCGCCCCTACGAAAACGGTTCATGATTACCGATTTATTTACAGAACAGAGCGTTAATTCGCCAGCGTGAGTTCCAGGCTTTCGGATTTCAACGGCAGGACGACGAAAAAAGTTGAGCCTTTGCCGACTTCGCTGTTCAGCCACATACGTCCGCCATGCGCTTCGGCCAGACTTCTGGAAATAGGCATTCCGAGTCCGGTGCCACTCCCCTGCCGCAATCCGGTGTTCGTCTGTTTAAAGGTCTGGAATACCGTCGCGTAATCCTCGATAGCGATGCCCGGCCCGCTATCCTCAACCGCCAGGTGCATCTCATTTCCGCGTTGGTGTGCGCTGATTCGGATAAACCCCTCGTCGGTGAATTTACAGGCATTGGAGACGATATTAAGCATGATTTGCAGAATGCGCTGTTTATCGCCCCACATCAACGGCAGTTCGGCATCAACATCACATTGAACCGTAACTGGCTTGCCTGCCAACAGGCTTTCGGCAGTGGCGACAGCGCTGGCAATAATCTGCTTGATATCGACATCATCCTCGATAAACAGATTCAATGAGCCGGACTCGATTTTTGAAATATCAAGCACATCGTTAATGAGATTCAGGAGATGTTTGCCGCTGTCCGCCACTTTGTTGAGTGTTTCGACCTGTCGGTCATTCACTGGCCCCATAATACCCTTCACCACGAATTTGGTGAAGTTAATGATGGCGTTCAGCGGTGTACGCAGTTCGTGAGACATGGCTGCCAGGAACGCTGATTTCACCTGATCGGAGCGCTCGGCACGTTCGCGGGCGGCCATTTCCATCATAGCGCGTTCTTCCAGCGTTGTGATGAGCATCCCGACCTGAAAAGCCATTTCGTTCAGGGTTTCGCCGATCTGGTTGATCTCCGTGAGACTGCTGGTGCTGGCGCGGGCTTCAAAATTGCCGTTGATGAAGGCGGTGGTGACTTTTGTCAGATCATTGAAGGCGCGAACCAGTTGGATGATATAGAGAATGGCGGCGATGATGACCGCTAACGCCGTCAGTGCCATAATCCGAAGCCCATTCTGAAAATTTTGCTGCTGCGCCTCGCTCGTGTTACTAAAAGCGTTGGTAAGCTGGTCAGCCAGCCGATAGACCGCTGTACTTTGCGCATCAATATCGACGAGCGTTTGAACCTGTGCCTGAAAGTTTGCGCGGTTGCCCCCCAGCAGCGCCTGAAGTGCTGCCCGGTAGATGCCCCATTCCACGTCCATTCTGTCCAGAATGCGGATGAGTTCAGGTTCACGCAGCGGCGGCAGATTGTTTTCTGGGTCGCCAAAGCGCAGTGCGGCCTGAGTTGCATCAAACTTTTCAATCGAGTCCATAATCGCGTTCCCCAGGTTGTTTAAGATGATCTCTTGCCGGGAATAGGCAAAATGCCGGGCCTGACTGACCAGTAGATAGGCGGCGACACGCTGATCGGATGCGGATTTCATCTGGTCGCGGCGCTGGTCAATCTCGGAGGATGTCCGTATACCTACAAATGTAAATGTGAGCAGCAGCAGCGATAATCCTGCCAGGATTGCATACAGTCGAAATTGAAAGGAGTTGAGCAAACGGGTCATTTCACGAGCCTTGCACTGAACCAGTATGTGTTCGGGCGTAATAAACCTTCACATATAGATGACTATAAAATAACATTTCGAAATAAACACGTGAGGGCTTCCCAAATTTTTTCCAAAGAAACGCCATATTTTTAACATCAAGAGGCAATTTTACGAGGGCAGTATTAGAGATGGGTTTGAATTGGGGATGAAGGCGAGGCATCCTGTAGGGGGCGTGTCTGAGAGAGTGTTTAAAAACCCCTCCCTAAATCCCTCCCCACTTCGCTTCGCTCGTAGAGAAGGACTTAAAACGCTAGACTCCCCTCTCCATGAGCTTGCGAAATGGGGAGGGGCTGGGGGGAGGGGTTCTCACAGTGGCTTTTCAACACGCTCTCAAACCTGCCCCTACAAATAGATTCTGATTATGAATTTCGCGTTGTATTAACCGCCGTACAGATAGCACTTCGTCCAGCGCGTCTCGGAAAGCTTGGTTGGGCGCGGCATGGTCTGGCGACATTTTTCCATGACATGCGGGCAGCGGGCGGCGAATGGACAGCCCTGCCCTAACTCGGTCAAATTCGGAATCTCACCTTTGACCTGGAAATCCTGTGTAAGCAAGCCACGCGCTGGGTCAGGCACAGCGGAGAGCAAAAGCTGCGTGTAGGGATGTTTTGGCTCTTTGACCAATTCCTCGCTGCCTGCGCCCTCAACAATATGTCCGGCGTACATAACCAGCGTTTCATCGGCGAAATAACGCGCACTAGCGATGTCGTGCGTGACATACAGGAAGGCGATGTCCTGTTCGTCGCGCAGCACCGCCATGAGGTTTAAAACACCCATGCGGATCGATACGTCGAGCATCGACACCGGCTCGTCAGCCAGCATGACTTCCGGCTCGACAGCCAGCGCACGGGCAATAGCGACACGCTGGCGTTGACCACCGCTGAGCTGATGCGGAAATTTGGGCGCAAATTCTTCGGTGGGCGTGAGCGAAACGCGCCGCAGCAGCGCATCGACCTGCTCATTGGCGATGGCCTTTGTTTTGGCTTTGCCGTGAATATACAGCGGACGTTCCAGATGGTAACGAACGCGGTGAACAGGATTCAGGGAGCTAAACGGGTCCTGAAAAATCATCTGGACGCGGCTGCGGTAATCCAGCATGGCTTTGCGGCCATTATCCTGAAGGACATTTTTCCCCTTAAACAGGATTTCGCCGCTGGTGGGATCATACAGGCGAGCAAGCATTCGGATAATCGTGCTTTTGCCGCTGCCGCTCTCCCCTACCAGCGCTGTCACGCGCCCGCGATAGAGCTTGATATTCGCGTCCTGTACGGCGCGGACGACTTTGCCGGAGAGAAAGCCGCCGACATTAAAGTGTTTGGTCAGGTTACGGGCTTCGAGAATGGGTTCGTTATGGTCGGACATGCTGACTAGCTATTTCCCTTTCGCTCGTCGATTAAGTGGCACGCGGCGAAATGGCGCGGCGATGTCTGCTGTAGTTCGGGATGTTCTTCCTGGCAGCGTCCCGCGATGGCAACGTCACAGCGCGGGTGAAAACGGCAGCCGGATGGCGGCGTAACCAGATCGGGCGGCGAACCGGGGATACCCTTCAGTTCGATGCGTGGCCCGCTGATGGTCGGGAACGAATTCATCAGCCGGACGGTGTAGGGATGCTGCGGATTATCAAAAATCTCGCGCGAGGGGCCGATTTCAGCCAGCTCCCCGGCGTACATGATGCCGATGCGGTCTGAAAATTCGACCAGCAGCGACAAGTCATGCGTGATAAACAGAATCGAGAAGCCGAATTTGTCTTTAAGCTGGCGAATTTCCTGGATGATCTGCTTCTGGACGACCACATCGAGCGCGGTGGTCGGCTCGTCCATGATAATCATCTCCGGGTTGAGCGCCAACGCGATGGCGATCACGGCACGCTGGCGCATCCCGCCGCTGAGTTGGTGCGGGTAGCTGTCCACGCGGTTGCTATGAATGCCGACGACATCCAGTAGCTCCAGTGCACGGGCGCGGGCTTCGTCTTTGCTGACGGGCATGTGCGCCTGGATCGCGTCGATAATTTGCGCACCCACGCTTAGAACCGGATTCAGCGCGTTCATGGCGCTCTGGAACACAATCGAGAGATGCTCCCACCGGAAAGCGCGTAGTTCGTCGTCGCTCATGCCCAGAATATCGGTGCTTTTGAACATGATCTGGCCGCCCGTGATGTACGCCGGGGGCTTCAAAATGCGTGTGACGGCGTGGGCGATGGTCGATTTGCCGCAGCCGGATTCGCCTGCCAGCCCCAATACTTCGTTGGTGCTGATGTCAAATGAAACATGATCGACGGCTTTGACGCGCCCACGTTTGGTACGGTATTCAACTTCCAGATTGCGGACGCTCAATAAAGGCTGTCCGCTGGTGGATTCGGGCGTTTTCGCCGCAGAAGGAGAGATTGCCGACATTATTCTTTCTCGCTTTTTTCGACGGTCAGACGAGGATTGGTGATTTCGTCAATGCCGTAGTTAATCATGGTGAGGGCGAAGCCGATGAGCGCGATACACACCCCCGGCGGGACAAATGTCCACCACGCGCCGGTGAGAAGTGCCTGATTATTCTGCGCCCAATAGAGCGTTGTCCCCCAGGTCACGGCGTTGGGATTGCCCAGGCCGACGAAGGAGAGTGTCGCTTCGGTGAGGATGACGAAAATCACCGCGCCGATCCAGCTAGAGGCGACCAGAGAAGTCATATTTGGGAGAATTTCGAACAGGACGATGCGCCATGTCGGTTCGCCGGAAGTGCGGGCAGCGGCGACAAAATCGCTGTTGCGCAGGACGAGTGTTTGCGAACGCAGCACACGTGCGCCAAATGCCCAACTGGTGAGGCTCAAAACGAGCATCACGGTTGCTGGCCCCGGCTGTTCGACCCACCCGGCGACGACGATAATCAAAGGTAAGCCCGGTAATATCAGGAAGACGTTGGTAATCAACGAGAGGACTTCATCGACAACGCCGCCGACGAAGCCGGATGTCACACCGATGATGATGCACAGGAAAATGATGATCGTGCCTGTGCCAAAGCCGACGATCAGCGAAGAGCGCGTCCCCTGCACGATCTGGGTAAAAATATCCTGACCCTGTCGCGACGTGCCGAAGATATGCTCGGCACTGGGTCTTTCATGCGGCCTGCCGACCATTTTGTTCGGCTCACCGGGAGCGATTACCGGGGCGAAAATCGCAACCAGCAGGAACATCAGCAAAATCAAAAGGCCGATGGTCGCCTTGCGGTTGCCGAGAATAGTTCGCATCCAGCCGGGAAGCGCGAGTCGTGGCTCTGAGCGAGTGGTTTTGGCAGGCTCTAAAGCCGTTGTCATTCTAATTTGTTTTTCTTGTCCCATTATTTTAATCTCTCATTCCGTTAATTTATTCTTAGTCGGACATTCAACCTCAGCCCCTCTTGAATGCGTTGGGAGCAATCCCATCGTTAAGCCCCTCGCTATTTATGGAGAGGGGTTTGGGGTGAGGTAATAATTTTTACCGAGCGCGTGGGTCGAGCAGCACGTACATGATGTCGGCGGCGAAATTGGCTGCCAGCACCGCCAGTGTAATGACCAGGAAAACCGCCTGCATCAGCGGGTAATCGCGCCCCTGCACCGCTCGGAGCAGCGTATAGCCCATGCCGGGATAGGCAAACACCAACTCGACGACCAGCGCACCACCGACCACGAAGCCGAGCGACATGGCGAACCCGGTCAGGCTGGGCAGAATGGCGTTGCGGGCGGCATAAACCAGCATGACGCGGCGATCTGACAGCCCTTTAGCCTGTGCCATCGTCACGTAATCCTGCGAGAGAACGCCGATCATGTTATTGCGCATTCCCAGCATCCAGCCGCCAATCGCAGTGATGATGATGGTACACAGCGGCATAAGCGAGTGCTGAACGACACTGCTCAGGAAGGTCGGGTTGCCCCAATCGACTTGCATGGAGACATCGTAAGCGTGACCGATGGGGAACCATTTCCAGACGAGGCCAAATAAATAGAGGACGACCATCGCGATCCAGAAGAACGGGAACGCCCCTACCACGCTTGCGATGGGCAAAAAGATATTGTCGATCCCTCCCCCACGCCGCCACGCCGCGAACACACCCAGAATCGTGCCAATAATAAAGGCCAGAATGGTGGAGAAGCCGATCAGCCGGACTGTCCACGCCAGACTTGGCCCGATGAGTTCGATTACGGGAACGGGGAACGACGAAACTGAGAGGCCAAAATTGCCCTGAAACAGATTCGTCAGGTACGTGATGTACTGTTGTAACAGCGGCCCCTGGACAAACCCAAAAGTTTCTTTCAGCGATTCCATCGCGCGGGGGTCGAGCCGTCCTTGAAACTGCGCGAACATCAACTGCACAGGATCACCGACCATCATACGGGGGATAAAAAAATTGAGCGTAATAGCGGCAAATGCAGCCACGATATAAAACGTTAAACGGCGAAAAAGAAATCTCATTTACGGCATCCTAACACTATTTGGGGCGGATTACCCTGTTGGGTTTTGGGCGACACATGTGTCGCTCCTACGGGTTATTTAAATGATTTTCTGACTAAAGTAACGGCTTATTCTATAGTTAGCAATAATTTGTATTTTGGAGTAGTCGGCTTAAGCCCAATGTTTGGGTCTATTAATATGATGTGCGATTTTTTGTAGGGGCGACGCATGTGTCGCCCCTACAACGATCATCAACAGATTTAGCATGTCATTTTGAAAAACTGGGCTGGCGAATTGCTCCACCAGCCCAAAACGAAGTCGTTAAATCTTATTGACCGCAGGCCGTCGCATCAATGCAATGCAGGCGGGTCAGCGTGAGGGTACGGCCCTGAACATTCCAGGGGCTGCCCTGCGTGTAGTAATCTTCAACGGTGGGGAAACCGGTGAAGCGGTGGGTCGTCCACTCATACCATGTCGGGCCAGGGAACAGCGGAATGGCCGGGACATTATCGACATAAATCTGCTGAAGTTGGTCAGAGATCGAGCGTTGTTCGTCGGCATCAGCCGTCGCCACGAACGATTCGATCAGTGAGTCAACTTCCGGGCTTGTCCAACGACCCCAGAGCTGGGCATTCGCCAAGCCGTCGGAACCGATCAACGGACCGTAAACCACGTTGCGATAGAAATCGTAGGGGGTGTTACCCGCTGAACTCCAGCCAATCGAGGTGTCATAGTTTCCGGCTTGCAGGTTATTGAACCACACGCCGTAATCCAGTACGTCAATGGTGTTGTTCAGGCCGATGTCCTGGAAATTCTGGCTCATGATCTGGACGCTTGTAACCCAGTCCGACCAGCCGTTGACGACCTGGACTTTGAAGTTGATGGGCGTACCATCGGGGTTATCGCGGAAGTTGTCGCCGTCGGCATCCACATAGCCTGCTTCGTCCAGCGCTGCTGCTGCTGCTGCCGAGTCAAATTTGCTAAGACCCTGTGCAGTCGCATCGTCGATTGCGGCCTGGTTCAGCCAGCTTTCGTTGCGCGGCCCAAGACCTGTCGAGTTGGCGGGGACGGTGTAGCCGTACATACCGATATTGGCGACACTATCATAATCAATGGCTTTGCTCAGAGCGCGGCGGAAAGCCACATCGCTGAACGGTGCTTTGGTGGTGTTCACATACAGTTGAACGACTGCGCCACCGGGCCAGAAATAATAGAAGTGCTTGTCGGGATTGGCGGCGATGAAGGTGGTTTCAATATCGGGAATGAAGTTACCGATCCAGTCGAGGTCGCCATTGGCGGCGGCAAAGTTGGCCGGGTCGTTGCCGGGGTAAACAGGCATACGCAGGCAGTCAACATAAGGCAGCGGTTGGCCGTCTGCGCCCATTTGCCAGTAATTTTCGTTGCGGCAGATTTCCAGAACCTGTTCGTTGACCGTGACCACGTTGGTCAGCATACCGGTAGCGACGGGTGCTTCGTTGTTGGTGAAGGTAACGGGGTCTTCAATGGCTGACCAGACGTGTTCGGGAACGATATAAATATTGTTGCCGATCAGTTCATGGATCAGGGTATAGACCTGGTTCAGATTGAAGGCGACGGTGAAATCATCGATCTTCTCCACGCTGTCAAGGTACTGCCAGACGGCGGAACGATCCATCGCCGAGAATTCCTTGAGCATGTTGACGGTGAACACCACGTCGTCGGCGTTGAAATCTTCGCCGTCTGTCCACTTCACGCCCTGTTGGAGGGTGTAGGTGATGGTCAGCAGGTCTTCGCTATATTCATAACCACTCGCCAGCCAGGGAGTGGGCTTGCCGCCTTCTACCGGGTTGAAGATGGTGAGGAGTTCATACATTGTGCCTTGCGTCCAACGGGTTGGCTCGGGGGCATAGGGGTTAAAATTCTGTGGGAAGGCCGCTTGCTGCCCTTCACTGACGACAAATGTGCCGCCGCGGGGGATGGCATCTTGTGCACCGACGATGCTGAGGCTCAACGCCATCAACACAGCCATAAACACGACTATAGATAAATTTCTACGCATTTCTTTTTGATCTCCTTTAAAAATCAGTAAAATTACTCTACATCACTACAGATATTGTAGCGTATGTACAAATGAATCAACAAACTGTTTGTCAAGATTCATAAATGACAAATATCGTCCTTTCTGCCTCTTGCCCAGGCATATAAAAATGCGCGTCCATGTTTGACGCGCGGTTTCACGAGAGAATCAACTGGTTTAATAGTTCCAGGGAGTTTGCAGAGAGGGGGTAAAAATTCATTTTTACGGTAAAGGATCATTAACATTGACCAATATTAGTGTTCTTGGGAGCGCTCTCAATTTTGTCAAATATAAACGGGTAGTCTGCTTTTGTCAAGAGATTGCATAAAGGCTTTGAAGTCTGGTGGAGAAAAATATTCAGAGGTGTTTTACCCCACATCTTGGGCATATGGGTTGAAACCCGCTTCGAGGTGAAAACCAAGTCCACTGAATGGACTCTTGTGAATCGTTGTGAACCTATTTAAGGCTTGTCCGGTACTAAAAGCCGATCCCCACCCCAAACCCCTCCCCATAGCAATAGGGAGGGGCTTCAAATCGGTCTGACTCCCCCTCTCCAACGCATTAGAGACGCGCAGCGGTTGGAAGGTGAGGTTGGGTTCACAGCGGACGTTATGACCTTTTGTGACCTCAATGTAAGCTGGCTAGTCGTATCGGACAACGCTATTTAGTGGGTTTGGATTTCGCGTAACTACTCAAATATCGCCAAAGGGTCGAGTTTTCAGCCAAGTTGGTTGCGCGAAACCTCCTCGCTCGCGAAGCGTCCTCACTATCCTGCGCTCGTGGAGAGGGACTTAAAGGCCGCATCACTCCGGTTATTTAAATGAAAAGGACGCTCGATGATGAGCGTCCTTGAAGATCCAATGCAGAAATACTTGCTATTTATACGGGCCGTCGCGCCGGGGGCGGACAACCGTTTCGCCGTCATCTTCGATCAGCGGACGATGATAAATGTACGGTGGTTCGAGGACGGCGCGCTGGGCTTCGGTGAGTTCGTCCACCCACTCCGGGAACACAGTCTTGTAGAATCCGCCTGCGAAATGGAGATATTTCGGTGAGTAGCGCACCAAAAGCGCACGGCGTTCGTGGTCGGCTGTCCAGGGCAGTGTACCGTGCATGGTGGCCTCGTTAAAAATCACCAGATCGCCTGCCTTGCAAGGGACGTTGTAAACGATGTTGCGATCCTGTTCCCAGCGTCGAATATCAACCGTTGAGGGGAAATTGGCCTTGTGGCTGCCAGGGATGACGCACAGGCCGCCATCGCCTTCGTTCACATCCGCCAGTTGATACTGGAACACGACCATGCCGCAGCGAATCTCGCCGTTGCGGTAGGTGTAATACTGCGAACCGTCAAAATGATGATCGGTTGAGCCGTGCAGCACCAACCCTTCACTCCCCTTGTCGGAAGTCAGGATAAAGGGTTCGTGATCGAGCCGCCAGCCGCGCCCATGAATCGTGTTGAGATAGGGAATCGCTTTGTGATGCGCGATAATGTCGCGGTATGGCTGGCACCAGGGCTTCGGCCAGTTCAGCATACCAGCAAAAAATCCGCGCTTATGCGTTCCGCCGAGTGTTTTTGACTCGCCTGTATTGGAGTTTCCATCTTCGCCTTTTTTATCCATGTTGGCATCGATAGAAGCGTTCAGTGCGGCAACTTCTTCAGGCGAGAGGAAGTTGCGGATCAATAAGTACCCTTGAAGGTCAAACAGAAATTTCTCGCGATCATCCATAACGAACTTCTCCCAAGTTAAGTTTAGATTAAGGGAATAGGTGTTTTTGAGGCCGATTAAACTTGCTTTTCTTCGTTTCATCTCCTACACTAGTTTCAGTTGATGTAAGTGTCAACTGAACTGGTTATAGCCGACAAATTAAGGGGGAAATGAATTTGAAATAAATTCAACAATCGGCGCACGCCCGTTAAAAAGCTTACTGAAATAATACGCATTGTCGCCGGGCCAATATAGGCCAGGTCTTAGATAGAACTTATGAGGCACGCAAATGAATAAGAATATGGTTCTGATACGGCGGATCGGCTTGGTCGTCGTACTTTTGATGGCATTTACCTCAATCCTCCTGGTACAAGCCCAGGATGTCCCCCGCGAAAAAACACTCATTATCGGTTTTGAAGGCGGCCCCGCACAAGCGCCGGAAAATGCAGGCCTGAACGCGACGGCAGCCAATTCTCAGGGTCATCATCAGGTGATGATCGAATCACTGTGGGTTCTCAATTATCAGACTGGCGAATCCGTCCCCTGGCTGGCCTCTGGCCCAGAAGTGTGGAACGAAGATTACACCAGCTTTGATATTCCCATTCGCGAAGGTGTCGAGTGGAACGATGGCACACCCTTCACAGCCGAAGACGTGGTTTTCTCCATCAACCTGTTCAAGGAAAACCCCACCCTCATTTTCGCTGGTGCGATTGCCAGTGAAGTCGCTGAGGCCACTGTCGTTGATCCGCTGACCGCGCGTGTCACCCTCAATGCGCCCAACCCACGTTTTGTCTATGACAATTTCTCGGTGCGCATCTGGGGCGGTGTCCGTATTGTTCCCAAGCATATCTGGGAAGGCCAGGACCCCAACACATTCACCAATTTCGACCTGGCACAAGGCTGGCCGGTCTGGACTGGCCCGTACAAGCTGGTAAAAGCCAGCCCGACAGAATTCGTGTTTGACCGCAATAATGACTGGTGGGGCGCAAAAACTGGCTTCATGCCGCTGCCCGCACCAGAGCGCGTGATTTTCGTTGATGCTGGCCCCGCAGATCGTATCGCGGCTGCCCTCTCCAACAACGAAGTCGATGGTCAGCCGAATCTGCGCATTGACCTGTTCGCCGAAGTTGTGGCGCGTAACCCGCAGGTGATTGGCTGGACGGCAGAACCGCCGAACGCCTGGATTGACCCCTGCCCCGGTATGCTCGGCTTCAACACTCAGGTCGCACCCTGGGACAGTGCCGCAATGCGTTGGGCGATTTCCTACGCCATTCCCAAGCAGGTGATTGCCGACGCGACCAGTGGTGGTTTCGGTCAGGTTTCACCCTATAACTTCCCAGATTATCCGGCGCTGCAATCGTGGCTGACGGAAAACCAGGACTTGCTCGACCAGTACGACTCCACCGTCTTTGACCCGGATCGCGCCAAGGCGATGTTCGAGGAACAAGGTTACACGTTGGGTGGCGACGGCATTTATGAAAAAGACGGCGTGAAACTCAGCGTGGATGTGCTCGTGAAGGCTGAAGAAGTCATCGTGCCGCCGATTATCATCGCTGCGCTGCAAGATGTTGGTATCGACGCAGTACCCCGTTCACTGACAACCGCTTCCTACTATCAGGCGCGTGATGTGGCCGATTTCCAGATCGAAACCACCCACGTTAACTGCGGCAGCGTGACCGAACCATTTGCCGAACTGAACACGCTCCACAGCAAGTGGATCCGTCCAGCAGGCGAACGCCGTTCCAACAACGTCTGGGGTTGGTCGAATGCAGAGTACGATGGGATTGTGGACGAAATTGCCGCCCTGCCCGCCAACGACCCGAAGGAACATGAACTGTTCCGCCGTGCGCTGGAAATCCGGCTGCAAGAACTGCCCATTCTGTCACTCAGCCAGCAAAAACGTATCGTGCCTTACAGCACTCGCTACTGGACGAACTGGCCGACGGCTGAAAATGGCTATGTACATCCGCCGAACTGGTGGCAGACATTCATTATTCCCCTCGTGAATATCGTCCCAGCAGAATAAGTTAACGGATCATCCGAAAACTGATTGTAAGGGCATGGGTCAAACCATGCCCTTATGGCTATTCTAAGGTTATGTCACAAGGATAATCCGTCATGAATCTTCAATACCTGCTCAAACGAGTTGGTCTTTTTTTGCTCACCATCTGGGTGGCTTCAACGCTGAATTTCCTGATTCCCCGCTTGTCCCCCGGTGATCCTGTAGGGGCGATTCTGGGGGCGATGCAGGCACAGGGCGCTACGATTGCCAACAGCGCCGAAATTATCGAGGCCTTCCGCGCACGTTTTGGCCTGGATGAGCCGGTTTATGTGCAGTACGTCAAATATCTCTGGTCGTTAGCGCATCTGGACTTGGGCTATTCGATTGCGCATTTCCCGTCCACTGTGACTGACATTATCAGCAACTCCATACCATATACGCTAGGTTTGTTGAGTGTCACAACCGTGCTGACCTTTGTGATCGGGATTTTCGCCGGGGCGCTGCTGGTCTGGCAGGCCACACCCCGCGCCGCCAAAACACTTATTACCATATTTTTGATGCTGGCTCCTGTGCCTTATTACCTTTTGGCAATGATTCTGGTGTTCTTCTTCAGCTTTACACTGGGCATTTTCCCCAACAGCGGCATCACCTCGCCGGGACGAATTCCGGGCGAAGGTTTTGACATCAATTACTTCCTGGACATCGTTTATCATTCGATCCTCCCTGCCCTCTCGATTATGATCGCGGGTATTGGCGGTTGGGTGCTGGGGATGCGCGGGATGATGGTGACGGTGCTGGGCGAGGATTATCTGACGCTGGCAGAGGCGAAAGGCCTGAAGAACCGCCGTATTTTCCTGCGCTATGCCCTGCGTAACGCGATGCTGCCGCAGTTTACGGCGCTGGCGATCACGCTCGGTTATGTCGTGTCTGGCTCGGTCATTGTTGAACTGCTGTTCTCATTCCCCGGCATGGGCTACCAGTTATTTCGAGCGATTTCGTCGAATGATTTTCCGGTTATCCAGGGCATCACCTTCTTTCTGGTTTTGTCTATTGCAACTGCCATCCTGGGGATTGATCTCATTTATCCCCTGCTCGACCCGCGCATCACTTATAACAGGAAATAAATCATGGCTGCTACCACAGCAACATCAACGGAAACTGTCGAGGTCGAACCTAAACCACAAGGGCGAATATCGGGAATTATTCGCTACTGGCTAGGCAATTGGAAATTATCGCTCGGTACGGGGATGATTGTCGTCCTGCTTGGTTTCAGTGTTATCGGCTCACTTCAGACGGATTTTAAAAAGACGCGCGTCGGCTCAAGTCCGTTCAGCGTCCCTCCTTCGGCGGAATATCCTCTGGGGACGGACAACGTGGGTCGCGATATGTACGCGCTGATGGTGCATGGCATTCACCCGTCACTGAAAATCGGCCTGATCGCCGGGATTTTAGGCACGGTTATCGGGACGGTTCTGGGACTGGTCGCTGGTTATTCCGGTGGTCTTGTCGATACGGTTATCAGCACGTTTGCCGATATTGTGCTGACGATACCCTCGCTGATGATTCTGGTTGTGCTGGCCTCTTATCTGCGAAGCACCACCATTGAACTGACCGCCATTATTATCGCGGTTTTTGCCTGGGCAGGCCCGACTCGCCTGATCCGGTCACAGGCATTGAGTCTGCGTGAGCGCCCTTTTGTGCCACTTGCCAAACTTTCCGGTCAGGGTGATTTTGAGATCGCGATTCGGCAGATTCTCCCCAATCTGCTGCCCTATATCATGGCGGGTTTCGTCGGCTCGGTATCCGGCGCGATTCTGGCATCGGTAGGTATCCAGCTTCTGGGGCTGGGGCCGCTGCTGACACCCAATCTGGGCATGGTTTTGAACAGCGCTTTCACGGGCGCGGCTCTGTTCCGGGGCATGTGGTGGTGGTGGGGGCCTCCCGCTGTCGCCCTGATCGTGTTATTCGTTGGGCTGTTCCTCATCAGCATCGCGCTGGATGAATTTGCCAATCCACGCCTCCGAGGGGAAGCAAAATGATCGATAAGAGCCAGCCTGTCCTCAAGGTTGAAGATTTGCAAGTGTTTTATTGGTCGAAACGCGGGCCAATCCGCGCTGTTGATGGTGTGAGCTTTACGATTAAGCGTAACGAACGTTTTGGTTTCATCGGCGAATCCGGCTGTGGCAAAACCACGACCATGATGGCTGTCCTCCGGCTCATCAAACCGCCGGGGAAGATCGAAAATGGCCGCGTCATTCTCGACGGTCAGGACGTTCTGAAGATGGAAAAAGAGGAACTTCGCCTCACGCGCTGGAGCAAAATTGCGCTTGTTCCCCAGGGGGCGATGAACTCGCTTAACCCGATCATGCGCATTACCGATCAGATCGAAGATACGATCATGACGCATGATGTCGGTGCAACCAGAGAGCAGGCCAGAGCGCGTATCCTCTCGCTGCTGGATATGGTCGAACTGCCGGAGCGTGTGGCGCGTATGTATCCGCATGAACTCAGCGGCGGCATGAAACAACGTGCCTGTATCGCGATGGCGACAGCGCTTGAGCCGCAGTTGATTATCGCCGACGAGCCGACCAGCGCATTGGACGTGGTCGTCCAGAAAGCGGTCATGCAAACCCTGATCGGTGTGCAGGAACGCCTGGGATCATCGCTGATTCTGATCGGCCACGATATGGGGCTGACAGCGCAGGTTTTAGACCGGATCGGCGTGATGTACGCTGGAAAACTGGTCGAAGTCGGCGAGGTTCAGGATATTTACAAAAGACCGCTGCATCCCTATACACAGGCGCTCATCGGTTCGCTGCCATCGCTGAAAGAAAAGAAAAAAGGTGGCGGTATCCCCGGCCTACCGCCCTTCCTGCTCAACCCGCCCGCTGGCTGTGTTTTCCACCCACGCTGCCAGCACGCGATGGATGTCTGCCGTCAGAAAGTCCCTGTGCTGCGGGAGCATCGACCCAACCAACTCGCGGCCTGCCATCTTTATGAGGAATCTAATGTCCCTATTTGAAGTTAAAAATTTAACAAAAATTTATGGCAGTGGATTCATTACCAAAACGCACGCCGCCGCGCTGGACAATTTCTCGATGCTCATCGAAGGCCAAACGCCGCAGATCACAACCATCGCGGGTGAAAGTGGCAGCGGCAAAACCACACTGGCGAATCTGGTGCTGGGCTTTCTGAGTCCTACTACGGGCGAGATTCTCTATCGCGGCAAAAACATCTGGAAAATGTCACGTTCGGAGCGCTTCACGTTTCGGCGCGAGGTGCAAGCCATTTTTCAAGACCCCTATGGGACGTATAACCCGTTTTACCGCGTCGATACTGTGTTTAACACCGTCATCGGCAAATTTAAACTGGCGCACAGCCGTGCAGAGGCGCGAAAAATCACCGAAAACGCGCTGGAAGTCGTTGGCTTGCGCCCGAATGAAATCCTCGGAAAGTTCCCGCATCAACTCAGCGGTGGTCAGCGTCAGCGTATCATGATCGCCCGCGCGTTCCTGCTCAAGCCGCGTCTGATCGTGGCGGACGAGCCGGTTTCGATGATTGATGCTTCGCTGCAAGGGCGTATTCTGGATATTTTCCAGCAGATCAAGGCCGATTTTAATATCTCGTTCCTGTATATCACGCACGATCTGTCAACAGCGTATCAGATCAGCGACGATATTTTCGTGCTGTATCGCGGTTCGGTGATGGAGCGCGGCGATATTGATGGGATTATTCAGAATCCGCAGCATCCCTACACGCAACTGCTCATCAACTCGATCCCTGTGCCAGACCCGGATATTCGCTGGGAAGGCCGTCTGAAATCATCTACCGCTGGAAAACCGCAAACAATATCCGATACGGGCTGCAAATTCGCCAGCCGATGCCCGCATGTGATGCCAAGATGCGTTGAAAAACTGCCGCCGGAATATCAGGTGGCTCAGAATCAATTCGCCGCCTGCTACCTGTATGATTCAGTGGGCGATGGCATGAAGGCGAAAACGTAGGGGTTTGCGGCTGTACGGGCGCACCTGCCGTGATAGAGATACGAGGGTAGCGTTGGTAGTAAGGCTTACCCCTCCCTAAATCCCTCCCCACTTCGCTTCGCTCGTAGAGAGGGACTTAAATGACAGGACTCCCCTCTCCATGAGCTTGCGAAATGGGGAGGGGCTAGGGGGAGGGGTTCTTAATAATACCCTTATTTCAACATGCTCTCAGACCTGCCGAGTCGCCCTACAAAGACACCGCAAATGATTTCTGGGGTTATCCCGCCACCGCCCACAGCTTGAGAGTCGAGCTGTAGTCGCTGACCGTCGCCAGAAGTGTCCCATCGGGGCTGAAGGCGACGTTGTTGGTATCCTCTATTTTGAACAGTTCCTCACCTGTCGCCACGTTGTAAATGGTGGTGCTGTAAGGGCCTGTCGCAAACAGCGTATTGTCGGGACTAAAAGCGCCTCGGCCACAACTCGCGTTCGACATGGTGAGGACGACTTCACCCGTTTCCGCATCCCAGATGTCCACGCCATCATTGCTGTTACAACCCGCAATCAGTGTGCTATCTGCGCTAAAGATCGGGTCTTCATAGGCGAGAGATGGGCTTTCGAGCGTCAGTCGTATCTCTGTGGTAGCAATATCCCAGAGTTCAATTTTGGTATTCGCATCGCCGATGGCAATCGTTTCGTTATCCGCGCTAATCGCGAGGCGACCACCGTCAACGGGTATGGTGGTGACTGTTGCCCCTGTAGCCGTTTCGATGATCCGAATGCCCTTGTCCCCATCCAGACTTATAGCAATAAGGCTGCCGTCAGGGCTAAGAATTGCGCCATAGGCGTTGTTGGTTGATTCTTCAGGGATGACTGCTGGTAACTCTTCCCCTGTCGTCACATCCCACGAGCTTATATCGTCGAGGTAGCTGGTGGTAACTGCCGCCAGCGCTTTGCCATCGTCCATAAAAACCAGCCAAACGGGAAAGCTTATGCCGGGTATGGTCAGCACAACTTCATTGCTGGTCACATCGAGGAGTTGGATTGCGCTATCCTGATTGAATGCCAGCAGTTGGTTATCCGGGCTAAACGTAAGCCCTTCAGAACGCATGTATTTATCCGCTTCAGCGATCTCTACAATCGGCTCAAGATTTGCAGCGTTGTCAACCGTAATCACCGGATGATCTGTCACATCTTGCGCAAAAACAGCGCCACCCATTCCTAAAAACAAAACCGAGCAATAGAGAACAGACAGGTATTTGCCAAACATACGCTTTCTCCTCAACATGTGTAAAACCGAAGGGGTTGATGTGGAAGTATCTGTTTATAAATTATAACAGTTTAGCGTAGGCGGCACAAAACGGTTTAGCGCTCAAGCTGGTAAATGGGGTGGTTGTTCTCGATCAATGCTTCAAAGTGCGCGATTTCGTCCCGCTCCAGCAGGCGTGTATTGACAATATGCGCCACTGTTGTTTCTGTCGAAGGGTGACGCACAACTCTGAATGTGCTGACATGCCATTTGCCACTGTATCCAGCGGGAGAGTAGACAACCGAGTATTCTGCTTTGGCGGGCAGAGTCTTGATATTCTTACCCTTCGCGAAGTAAAACAGGTACGCTCCGACACCGCGCCGCTCGATTTTGTCCGGCAGACTATTTCGTAAAGTCACGATGATTTTCTCTTTCTCTCTGGCGAGTAAACTCCGTCGGGACGCAATGGCTATGTGAGTGATTCGGTCTGTGGAGAGTGAGTCATCTGGATCGTTAAGGTCAGAAATCCAACGCGGATCATATCACCGTCTTTCAACCGACGCGGTTGAGACGGAAAAACCTGCAACTCATTGACGTATGTACCGTTGTGGCTTCCCAGATCAGTGATCTGGACCATATTGTGACGATACGAAAGCGCGGCATGGTTACGCGATACGCCATGTTCCAGCGCTTTATGTGGCCCCAGGTCAATCGCAGGTGCTACACCTGTGTCAGGATCGAATCGCCCGATCACCAACTTATCCGGTGCGTGAATGTCAGAAATGAAGGCTTTCCTATCCCCATTCAGGGCGATCTCTATTTTCATGAGGTAATCAATTCTCCGTTGATTCTTATTGCTTGTCTTGTCAGATTGCTTGTTTTGTCAGAGCAAGTAGTTCTTTATGCTTGTCTTGTTTCAGAATACTCTGGCAATAGGCATAAACTCGTTGAGTATTTGTGAATTTTTCAGTATAAACAGCGTCCGACTTGCGCAGTGGATTAAAAGCAGCCAAAATTCATGCGCTGGTTTTTGTGAGGTTGGGTCTAAATTGAAGTATATGACGAGGCGAGTTGTCGATGCAAGCTATGCCTTATTGAAGGGTATGCCGATGCGAGTCGCCCTCGCAAACCTGCCTTTCTAATCAGGCTGTTCTATGCTAACCTTGTGTGAATATAGGGATCATCTCCCTACCTGACCTTTCGAGTCCTACAAAGTCTGGAAACCCACCTTGACTGACGAGATCGTTTTATCCACTGCGGACGAAATCGCTAACCAGCTCCAGGAAACATCCCCTGGCCCGCGCGAGAAAATTAACCTGATGGTTGAATATGCGGGCGTGGATTTTGTGAATCGGATGATGGAAGAAACCCTCGAAATCTGTAATCTTGGCGGGATGCTGGTTGATAATGGTACACGTCGCCGTACATTGGGAGGGATATTTTTCTTCCTGGCGAAACAGCAGATGACCGATGAAGTGCGACGGAAGGTTTTTCCGCCGCTGTATCCACCCAAGGAACGTCGGCCTGGATCGGATAAACCGCAAACACCCCCTCCCCCGTCACTGCCAGAATTGATCTGGGAGGAACGCGAGGAGTTGTTAAAAGTGCTGTTGTCGGAGTCGGGCGCTGCTCAGTCGAATAAAGTCACGCTGACAGGCCGACCCCAGCGTGTTGATAATCGCAAAGATCATGTGACGTTCCGCATCACAGAAGATGGCAAACAGCCAGCAATGCCGCGTGGTGTGCCGCGTGTGCTGGCCGGATTGGGATCGACTCCCTATACGATATACGCCGCGCCCAAACAGTGGAAAAAGGTAGAAGCTGCCTTGAGCGTTCCAGATGATGTTTTGATTATCGAAGGGACATGCGCTTATGACCCTCGTATACCCGGCATCGCGGTCTATGCCAGCACGCTGACGACACGTGCCTTGCAGCGCGAACGCTTCGCAGAACAAAAACAGATCAATATCTCCGAATGAGTGATCAGCTTGTCAGCCAGTTAGCGTCTCAGCTAAAATGTTGGTTAAGGTAATCGGCAAGCTTTTTTCCAGCTATTTCGTCGATAAACTATAAAAGCTGACCTGCTAAAAGTTGAAATGCTAAAAAGCTGAAATGCTGAGATGCTGACCAGCTATCAAGAAAGCGAAAATATGAGCATTATACAAACACTTCTGGATCGTCTGAGCAGCCGCGAGGCAAAAATTGGCATCGTGGGGCTGGGTTACGTTGGCCTGCCGCTGGCTGTCGAATTTGCCGAGGCTGGATTCTCGGTCATCGGGTTGGATGTCACCGCCGATAAAGTGAATCAACTCAACGCCGGGAAAAGCTATATCCCGGATGTTCCGACAGAGCAGATCAAGCGGCTGGTGGACAACGGGAAGCTGTGCGCGACGACGAGCTATGACGATCTGCGCGACTCGGACGCGATCAGCATATGTGTGCCGACACCGCTGCGCAAAACCAAAGACCCGGATATGTCTTATGTCATTCAGGCAGTCGATGGTGTGGCACGTATCTCGCACGCCGGTCTGCTGGTCGTTCTGGAAAGCACTACCTATCCCGGCACGACTGAAGAAATTATCGTCCCGCGTCTGGTCAATAACGGCTTTAGTATTGGCGAGGATGTGTTTGTCGCGTTTTCGCCGGAGCGCATCGACCCCGGCAACGCGCATTATGGCGTTCGCAATACGCCCAAAGTGGTCGGCGGCGTGACCCCTGCCTGTACGGAAGCGGTCAAGGCGCTGTATGGTACAGCCGTCGATACCATCGTTCCTGTCTCCTCCCCTACCGTCGCCGAGATGACGAAACTGCTGGAAAATACTTTCCGCGCGGTGAATATCGGTCTCGTCAACGAACTGGCGCTGATGTGTGATCGCCTCAAAATTGACGTGTGGGAAGTGATCGACGCCGCGAAAACCAAGCCGTTCGGATTTATGCCCTTTTATCCGGGGCCAGGTTTAGGCGGACACTGCATCCCGGTTGACCCGCATTATCTGAGCTGGAAGCTGAAAACGCTGAATTACACGGCGCGTTTTATCGAACTTGCCAGCGAAATTAACACGTCGATGCCGCTGTATGTGCTGGACAAAATTATGAACGGCCTCAACGACGAGGGCAAAGCGGTACGCGGCTCAAAAATCGTCGTGCTGGGGGTGGCATTCAAGCGCAATGTCGATGACGTGCGCGAAAGTCCGGCGCTGGATGTGCTGACGCTGCTCCACGAAAAAGGCGCGGATGTCACCTATCACGACTCGTATGTGCCGACGTTGCGGCTCGAAGGCGAAATGACGATGACTTCGACACCCTACTCCGATGCTTTATTGGAAAGTGCCGACTGCGTGGTCATCATCACCGACCACAGCACTTTTGATTGGCAGCATGTCGTCGATCACAGCCGCTTGATTATTGATACGCGCCACGCGACAGCTAAGAAAAGCGGGAAGGCGCGGGTGATTTCGATTTAAGCGGGTCAGCGTCTCAGCGTCTCAGCTAGTCAGCTAAAGGGCGAAAATCATGTGTTTTGACGCAGGGTTGGTTCAGCTTTATACTGATGGATAGATAGTTGAGGAGATATGATCTTGAACGAGCCAGATGAACGGATCGAATTGACTGACGATCAGCTTGACGAACTCGCTGAGAAAGAATACCTGGAATACCTGAAGAAAATTGGTGCAATTCGTGAGGATGGCACGATTGATCGCTCTAAAATTAAATACCATCCTGCGCAAACTCTGGAAGAATTGGAGGCGCTGCTGTGGGCGAACGACGATCACACAGATGGTTAATCGAGTGGTCTGAACAATCCCTTGAAGCGTTGGTAAAACTGTCGTCTAAAGACCGGATGGCAGTTTTTGATTCTGTCGAACATCTGGCGAAAGCTGAAAACCCTTACAATGTGCCAGGCGTAAAGAAGCTTAAAGATGTGCGGCTCGAAAATATGCGCCGGATTCGTGCTGGTGACTTTCGTATTATCTTCTGGCTCGACACAGGTGAAATCGTCCACCTGGAATTTACGTATAAAGGCAAGTTAAAGATTGATGGCATCTTTATTCATCATACGGGATATTGATATCACCGATATCGACCACTCTTTGGGGTCTGTTTACAGGGTCAGAGATTCGCGATACAGTGGTCATAAGCATGAGTTGAGCGAAAAGGATTGACCGTATGGCGCACTCCAACAGTGTTCGAGCCGAATCTGCATCTCTGAATCGCCGCGAATTTCTCTATTACGCTTTGGGCGGCTCGATGGTATTGGCGGCGGGCGGCGCGGGAGTTGGCTTGGTGCGGTACATCGCACCTTGGTATCCCGATCAGTATGTGACGCTTAAATCCGACGAATTACCAAGTCCAAATTCGGCGCAATTATATGACTACACCCGTTTTTACATTGCTCGTGGCGCAGATGGTTTAGGTATGTTTCGCATTGCGTGTACTTACAAAGGCTGTATTGTCAAATGGGTAAAAGTGGTTTCTCAATTCCAATGCCCATGTTGTGGTTCAAAATTTGAGATTGATGGGACTTTTGTTGAAGGTCCTGCACGTCGTAGCCTGGATCGCTATTTCACAGATGTCACATTTGTCGATGGCACGACAGCCACAAGCAACGAAAATGGCGATCCGATTCCCCTCCTGGGTCGCGAAATCGCCAGTGTGACCGTCGATACGCGAAGGCTCATCCCCGGCCCGGCGCGAGAAACGTAGCTTTAGACGATTCGGATACGGAGGAAATTGTTCAATGGATAACTTAGCTGAAATCGTCAAAAAAGTTGTATTTGCATATGCTTCTAAAGGGCCAAATATCCGCACGTTTGCGCTGGCAAACGAGGATGAAAAGGTCTACGCGGTGAATATTGTGGATACAAAGGTGCATCTGCGTCCGGCTGGTGTCATGGTCATCGCGCGGGTGGAAGGCGATACGGTCATTATCGAAGACGATTTGACGGATCGCCCACTGGTGGATGCCCTGGTTGCGGCAGGCATTCCCCGTGAAAAAATTGTCTTCGCCGACGAAATGGAAACGCAGCCGGAATAACGCGCGTCAGCTACGCATTGGGCAGTCGTCATTTGCAGCGCGGCGTATTTCAGGTAGGATTAGCGTCGCATATCTCGCAAAGAGGATTTTTTACTGATGTCCAATTCCCCCCTCACCTACCTCGTCACTGGCGGCGCGGGTTTTATCGGCTCCCATCTGGCTGAAGCGCTGCTCAAGGCCGGACATCGCGTCCTGGCGATTGATAACCTCTCCACCGGACGGCAAAAAAATATCGACCATTTGTACGACGAGCCTAATTTTCAATTCGTCCGTGCCAGCATCACCGATTCGATTGTCATGGATCGCCTCGCGTCACAGTCGGATGTGATCGTACACTTGGCGGCGGCGGTGGGTGTGCGTCTGGTGGTCGAACATCCGGTACAGACGATTGAAACGAATGTCATGGGGACGGAGAAAGTGTTGCAATCGGCGCTGCGCTACGGGCTGCGCGTCCTCCTCGCCAGCACGTCCGAAGTTTACGGCAAGGGCAGCAAAATCCCATTCAGCGAGGATGACGACGTTCTCCTGGGGCCAACCAGCAAAAGCCGCTGGGGATATGCCGCCAGCAAAATGGTCGATGAATTTCTGGGGCTGGCATATCACCTTGAATATGGGCTGCCTGTGACACCGTTTCGGCTGTTTAATACCGTTGGCGCACGCCAGACCGGACAGTATGGCATGGTGATTCCGCGCTTTGTGCGGCAGGCCTTGAACAACGAGACGATCACGGTTTACAGCGACGGTAAGATGCAGCGGACTTTTTGCGATGTGCGCGATTCAGTACGCGCAATTATTGGTTTATCACAACTTCCCACCGCTGCCGGACAGGTCTACAACATCGGCGGTACAGACGAGATTACTATGCGGGGGCTAGCCGAGCGCGTGAAAATGATGTCGGACAGCAATTCCGAAATTATCCACATCCCCTATGAAGAGGCCTACGCACCGGGCTTTGAGGATATGCAGCGTCGCGTACCAAGTATCGAGCGCATTGGCACACAGCTTGGGTGGGAACCAAGTTTCTCGCTGGACGAAATTTTGCAGAGCGTGATTGATTATGAGCGCGGGAATTAGCGGGGCAGCTTTTAGGACTGAGAAACATACAGTGCCGAGTCTAAAGTGCTGAGTGCTGAGTTTTAGAATTTGTTTGGACTCAGCACTCGGTACTCAGGACTTTGCATTTAAACTCAGTCCCGAATTTTACTCAGCACTCGGTACTCAGCACTTTCGACTTCGTTTTGGCTGACCAGCGCACTCGCCGCTATACGTCAAAGGTGCTGTTGTTTTTGACCTTACTCCACTGCGACATGACTTCTTTTCCAAGCATACCATCTTTGTTGATCGGCCTGGATTTAATTTGAAACGCGCCATATTGCAGCGTGATTTCTTCGATCAATGTGTCGTCGCCCTGGGAGATGGCCTGTTGGATTTTATTGATCATCACCAGCCTACAGGCGATGCTGTAAATTGGGCCAGGTGATTTGGCCCCACCTGCCGTGAAAAATTCAAATGTCACGGTGTCGTAGCGCGATCCTGAAACCAGCGCATATGCCAGCGCAGGCGTTTGCGCGTCAATGGCTTTCGAAATCACAATGGGTTCGAATGTCGCTTTTCCAGACCCTGCCCCACCGGACGTTCCGCCGATGGTGGTTTGGTTTTCCAGCCCCATCAAAAATGACTCAAGCCGGATGCCCTTGGATCGTGGGTCGAGTGGGCTGTCGGGGATCGCGATCTGGGCATGACTTGGCCCGCTGAACGTCGCAAAAATGTCGATAGCCATGTTCAAATTCCTTTTCGATAAGATTATTCTTTGAACAGCTTATCAGGATTTCGGCTTCCCGGCGAATAGCGATGGTTTAGAGACGCCTTAGCGATGCTTTTATATCATGGCAGCGGATGCCACAGCATTGACAGAGCGATAGCCGCCGCGACCAGCAGTGCGCCCAGCGCGACAAACCCCACGCTGATTTCCGTCGCTTCGTTGCGGACAATCAAGGATGTCGGTAGTTCGCGGAAAACTTCCTGGAGTTCGCTGCCACTTTCCGCCAGATAATATTCCCCTCCGGTGCTGTCCGCGATCTGAATCAGCGTTTCTTCGTCAATATCCCGACGAAATCCGCCGCCACCCCCTGGCCCGCCGCCAGGGCCACCGCCACCAAATGATTGTCCACCGCCCCCACCGAAAGGTTCGCGTCCCCAGAATTCCGGGCCGCAGTTCACAAATTCGCCGCCAAATTCCGTGCCAAAGCCGATGGTATAGACGCGGATTCCGCGATCAACGGCCTGCTGCGAGGCATCCAAAGGCAGCGGCCCGGCGTTGGTCGCGCCGTCGGTGAGTAAAACGATAATGTTCGGCACGTATGCGCCGGGGACAACCGGAATGGGCGGAGGCTCGGTTGAATATTCGGAAACGCTGGGGGCGACGGTTTCATCGACTTCGGCGATCACGTCGATGGATTTCAAAATCGCGCTGCCAACCGCCGTCCTGCGTCCCGTAATCAGGCTATTGATGGCGGTTTGCAGGGCATCCTCGTCGGTGGTTGGCATCTGAACCACTTCGGCGAAACCGGAGAAGGCGACGATACCGATATGCGCGTTAGCCTCCTGATTTTGGATGAACGAGACGGCGGCGGCCTGCGCTGCGATCAGGCGATTCGGCTCAATATCATTCGAGCACATACTTCGAGAGACATCCATCGCCAGCACAATGACCGTTTGATTTGTCGGCACAGCCACAACCGCTACGGGTCGTCCGAAGGCGATCACCAGGCTGGCAAGTGCAGCGACGAACAAGGCGAATGGCAGATGACGGCGCAGGCGTGAATAGCGGGGCAGCGCTGCCCGTATCAGCGACAGACTGGAATAGCGAACCGTAAAGCGCCGCTTGCGCCGCAGTATCCAGATATAGGCCGCGATCAGCAGCGGAATCAGGATCAACAGAAGCAAAAATCCCGGCCAAAGCATGTTCATACGCCACCTCCTACGGCAAGCGACCAAACCATAATAACGAACACGCCCCGCCGATCAGCAGTATGAAGATGCTCATGCCCGCGAAAAGCGGCGTGATTTCCATTTCTTCCGGTTTAATCACCAACTGGGGATCGAGATTGTCGTAAATATTGATTAAATCTTCCTGGCTTTCCGCGTTGTAATACGTGCCGCCCGTCATCAACGAAAGCTGCTGCAACATGGGTTCATCAAGTCGTGAGTGGATATTAAAACCCTCGATGTTCAGGACTGCGCCCGCCGCGCTGCCGATGCCGACGGTGTAAATGCGGATGCCGAGGTCTGTCGCTGCCTGCGCGATGGTCAGCGGGTCGGGTTCTTCGTTATTTTCGCCGTCCGTGAGCAGGACGATCACCGCCGACGTAAACGTCCCTTGCGGCATGGGTGTCGGCACGGCTGTGGGCATGGGTGTCAGGTTACTATAGTAATTCGTCTCTTCGCCGCTGGTGACGATTGTGTTGATCGCCGCCAGCAAACCATTGCCAAGCGATGTGCCGCGCTGAGGTGACAGGCGGTTGATCGCGCCCAACACATCTTCCTGCGCGTTCGTCGGCTGTTGGACGGCGATGCCGCTATCGCTGAAGGCCACCACGCCGAGCAGCACCGTTGGCGGCTGGCGCAGCACGAAATCCTGCGCGGCGACTTTGGCGGCTTCCATCCGATTCGGCTGCATATCGTCGGCTGCCATACTGCCGGATACGTCAAACGCGAGGATCACCGTGCCTTCAATCCGGGGTAAACTGACGACAGCCTGTGGTCGCGCCATCGCGAAAATGAGGATTCCCAGCCCCGCCAGAAAAAGTATCGGCGGGATATGCCGCCGTGTACCGGGTGTTGAACCTGCCGCGAATCCCAGGCTCTCGTAATTCGCGACCATGCGCCGTCGCCGCTGCTGAATCCGCAGATACAGCAGAATGAACGCCGGAATCAACAAGAGCAGTAAAAGCATCCCAGGCCAGACAAATGACATCGGCAATTCCTGTTTAGTCGTTAGTCGGTAGTCGGTAGTCGTTAGCGCCTATCGTAAATTCTTTCTGTAGGGGCGCAATAAGACTCCATCTGAAAATTCGAACTTCTGCGCCAAAATGGTATCTGTAGGGGCAGGTCTCAGACCTGCCCGTCGTGTATCATGTCATCATAGGCGGGTCTCAGACCCGCCCCTACACCGTACCCCATATTTATTTCTTAAATTGGATGTACCCCAGGCACTAGAAATTGTGTGGCTCAATTTTTCCGTTGCTTTCGGATGGTGGCGAAGCGCATAATCGCGCGAACCAAATCCTCTTCCGTCGAAAGCGATAACAGATCGACCCCGGCGCGTTTAAATGTCTGCGCCAATTCGGTTTCACGCTGGCGGGTGGCTTCCGCGAAACGCAGGCGAAATTGCTTGTCGTGGGTATCCACGTACAACTGCTCGCCTGTCTCCGCATCTTCCATGACGACGATGCCCACGTCCGGGATGTCGATTTCGCGTTGATCCCACAGGCGCACTGCCAAAACTTCGTGCCGCTGGTTGAGCAGACTCAATGAGCGTTCCCAACCTGGCTCGCTGATAAAATCCGACACCACAAAGACCAACGAGCGCTGCTTGATCGCCCTGCTGCCGCCTTCGAGCAGCGGTGTCAGATTCGTAAATGGCGCATGAGTGAGCGGCTGGTGCTTGAGCAGGTCATTAATCAGGCGCAGAACGTGGAGTCGCCCGCCACGTGCCGGAATAGTTTTTTCGATCTGACCGCCGTAGAAAATCGCGCCGACGCGGTTGCCGTGACGGGTGAGCAAACGCGCTATCGTCGTCACGAAATCAATCAGCACCTTACGCTTCACGTTTTGCACCGGGCCGAAATCAACCGAAGGGCTGAGGTCGAGCAGAAACCAGGCGGTAATTTCGCGATCTTCGACATATTTGCGCACATAAGGCGCATCCATACGCGCGGTGACATTCCAGTCAATATAGCGAATGTCGTCTTCCGGCTGGTATTCGCGCAGGTCGGCAAAATCCACGCCATAGCCGTAGAAAATGCTGCGGTAGTCGCCTTGTAGCAGGCCATCAAGCCGCCGGATCACCTGCCAATCGAGGCGTTGCAGGATGCGCTCAGGCGTTGCTTCGTTCACGGAGTGGCACCTCTGGCACGGGTATGCGATTGATAATCTTCTTGAGGAGATCGTCAGCGCTCACATTGTCCGACAGCGCTTCATAGGACAGCACAAGGCGATGCCGGATCACGTCCAGCGCCATATCCAGAATATCCTGCGGCAGCACATAATCGCGCCCACGCACATAGGCCAGCACTCGTCCGGTGAGGATCAGGTTGATCGACGCGCGGGGACTCGCGCCAAACGTGACATAATGCGACAGGTCTTTCAGGCCAATTTCCTGCGGCTTGCGGGTCGCGCTGACCATGCGAACGGTGTATTCGATGAGCGCCGGATCGACGTAAACTTTGTCGGCGGCTTTTTGCAATTCTAACAACTGGTCGGTAGTCAAAACATGCTGGACAGCCTGTAAAGCGCCCGTCATGCGCTCGACAATCACAAACTCTTCGGTTGATGTGGGATAGCCGACCAGCACCTTGAGCATGAAACGGTCTACCTGGGCTTCCGGCAGCGCGTAAGTGCCTTCGGTCTCGATGGGATTTTGCGTCGCCAGCACCAGGAAGGGATTCGGCACTTTATGGGTTTCGCGTCCAATCGTGACCTGGCGTTCCTGCATGACTTCCAGCAGCGCGCTCTGGACTTTCGCCGGGGCGCGGTTGATTTCATCCGCCAGCAGCAGATTGGTGAAAACCGGGCCGAGCGAGGTGTTAAATTCACCTGTTTTCTGGTTGTAAATGCGCGTCCCGATCAGATCGGCAGGCACGAGATCGGGCGTGAACTGGATGCGCTTGAATTCGCCGCCAATCGATTCGGCCAGCGTCTTGATCGCCATCGTTTTCGCCAGCCCCGGAACGCCCTCGACGAGGACATGACCCCGCGCCAGCAGCGCGACGATCAGCCGTTCCAGCAGATGATCCTGCCCGACGATCACCTTTTTGACTTCGTATAACACGCGCTCCATCGGCTTATCGTTATCGAAATTTGCTTTCATCCATTTTCCCTGTCATTTAATAGAGCGATAAATCAGCCGCATCGCAGTTTAATAAGGCGGTAAACCAGCCCCGCCGCCCGCCGTCGTGATGGGTACAGCAAAGCCGATGCCAACAAAAAAATCCTCGCCAATGGGGTTGTAGAGTCCGGTTACGATGCCGACTACCTGACCGTAACGATTCAGCAGCGGGCCGCCGGAGTTGCCGGGATTCATGGCGGTGTCTACCTGAATCAAGCCTTCCATCAGGCCAAGATTCGGGATTTCGAAGGTGCGGTCAAAGCCAGAGATCACGCCCGCGCTCATCGAGCCATATAAGCTGAAGGGATGACCGACGACGAAAGCTTCATCGCCGATCCGCATGGCGTTCGGATTACCGAGTGTGGCGGGTACGAGCACTTCCGGCGCACGATCCGCGTAGAGAACGGCGATGTCATTTTCCGGCTGTGTACTGATAATCTGCGCGGTAGACTGTGTGCCATCGGCGAAAATGACGTAAATATCCGGCGCATTGGCAACAACGTGCAGGCTGGTCATGATGTCGCCCTGGTCGTTGATAATCACCCCCGTGGCGACTTCATCATCGGCTAGTGTGCGGAAATCGGTTTGAATGTTGCCTGCGATTCCGTCGTCTGTGGCTGGCGGTTCGGTTTGGATCAGGACGAGCGAGGGTTGGATAATCTGGTAGACCAGTGAAGAAAATGTTGGCGGTGGGGTTGCCGAGGCCATCGCGTTGGCAACGGTCTGGCTGACATCGCGCTGAGTCAGCGGCGTTGGCGGGGGCGTGAGCGAGTCGTAGATCAGGAGTGCCAGCAGTGCGGCGAACACACCCGAAGCAAACGGCACTGCGCTTCGTATGATCGCGCGTAACCGCCGTAGACGCTGCCGCCAGATTTCCGAACGTGACGTAAACGTTTCGTTCAAATAGAAGTGACTTCCACTCAGAAACTTTTACAATGGGGCGATTGTAGACGGTGATTCTGAGTAGAAGATGAGAGCGAACCTTAAATTTACCCTAAATTTTCCCTTCGCTAGCGTGTCGTAATAATGATGCCATAATAAGACCGATATAAGTAGCAGTGGAAAAACGATGACCGCTGTTCAGCATTTCCCCATCGCACGTTCGATTTTGTCAGCCGAGGCGCTGGCAGAGCTGGTTGAATCCGCTTACGGTCTGCCCGTTGTGGAGTGTCGACTTATCAAAGCGATGATTCTGGACACCTATCGCGTGACCACATCAAAGGGCCTTTACATCCTGCGCGTCTATCCTCACAAACGCCGAAGCCTGCCGGAAATCACGTCTGAACTGGATTTCCTCGTCTATCTCCATACGCAGGGTTCGCCTGTATCGATTCCGATTGAGCAAAAAAGTGGCGAATACCTGCTGACAATTTCCGCGCCAGAGGGGGTGCGTTACGGGGCTTTATTCACCTATGCCGATGGGCAGCCTCTTGGTGAAAACCCGGCATCCGTCCGCGCTTATGGTCGTGCTATTGCCCAGATTCATGCCATCGCGGATACCATGCCGCAAAAATTGACACGCGCACCGCTGGATTTGGAGATGCTGTTGGAGCGTCCCCTGCGTGATCTGGAGCGTGTTTTCGAGGATCGCCATGACGATTGGGCATTTCTGCGGCACGTTGGAGACAAGATCAGGCCGAAAATCGCCGCCCTTTCAACCGAAGCACCTGCCTACGGCCTGTGTCATGGCGATGTCGGCGCGGCAAATGTCCATGTTTCCGAGAATGATCAACTGACAATTTTTGATTTCGATTTTTGCGGCCCCGGCTGGCGTGCCTATGACGTCGCCAATTTTTTGACCGACGAATCAGAAGAAGTGGTCGGCGAATTTCTGGCGGGGTATGAGGAAATCCGCGTGATTCCGCAGCATGAGCGCGATACCTTTCCGCTGTTTCAGGCTCTTCAGAGCATCTGGGTTTTGGGTATCCGTGCGGACTATGTGAATGACTGGGGGATGATGTATTTCCCAGACCGATTCGTCAATAATGTCCTCAAATTTATTCGCGAGACAGCCGGAAAAATCGAGTAATCTTTTGACTCAACCTCATCCGTGTGTCTACAGCCTCAAATATTTACCACTTTCTCTTACAGTCCGTATGCTATATGATAGAGTCCAATATGGTGAAAATAACTCCCACTCGCGAATTTTAACCAACACAACTTGACCATCCTCAAAAGCAGCCCGACAGACGCTTATTGTGAACCCCTCACAATTCAGGGCGCTTTGGCAAAGACAATATTTCTATAAAACCGATAACAGGAATCCAAAATGATAAAAGAACGAATTAAAGGTCAGCGCGTTTATATGAAGCGTTACAACGTCAAAGCGGGTGAAATAAAACCCCGGTACGGGACTGTCGAAAACGATGAAGACGACGGTTCGGATTGTACGCATGTCCGTTTTGACGACACGCCAAATTTTGTGCAGGCCGTCATCACCTACTACCTGTTTGCCGATGGCGATCCGGTTAATAAAGATTAGTGAAGTCAACAAGAACGTGGCTACGCGCTCCCTCGCCCATGCGGTTGCGGGGAGCGTGTCAGCATGTCAGCCATAGATTAGGCCTGAAATAGCAATCGCGCCGGTTCAACCAGCGCGATTGTGATTTTTGAGTTCGTTTTTCAAGCGTCCGTTCAGACGTTTACACCTGTTTATGCAACAGGACTCTCCAAAGCCTTATTCAGTTGTTCGATCAAATCCATCAAGTCGATTTGCCTTTCTACAACCTAAGCCTTTCTATTTAAATCTTGGCGCTTATCGGGTCAATTGTCAATCAAGGAAGCGTGAATTTCGTGTAAATTGACAAATTAACCTGCTTCGCTAGGCAATAGTCCCACAAAAATACCCCTACTTCCCCATCCGCACACGCCGCAACGCTTCCTCGTAGAGCAGGTCGTGATTCGCCATCGTCGGCAGGGTTCGCACTTCGTCCGGCGTGAAAAATTTGCGCTCGTAGCTTTCCATGTTGATTTCGAACGGTGCGAGTTCGATGACGCGGCACAGATAATAGACCTGCACGGAAATCGGATATGGGAAGCGATAACCCGGCGGCCTGGGGCAAAAAACCTCAAGCTCCTGGATGCCGATTTGCTCGATCACCTCGACTTTGACGGTGGTTTCTTCCCAGATTTCGCGGATGGCTGCGGATTCGGGTGCTTCCCAGCGCTCGATCATACCGCCGGGGATGTCCCAACCGCGTGGAAGAATATGCGCCATCAGCACATTTTCGCCCTCAAAGACAAAGCCAAATGCCGTGCCGCATTGTTCGCGCGGGGGCGTTTCGTCACTGATATAGAGGCGGCCTTCGCCGGGCTTCAGCAGCCAGGGAATATCCGAATTTTTTCGAATTAAAGTTTTCATTTGGGTTTGATCTCCCCTGCCCCGGTGTCCTGTTGAGTCAGCGCCGGGCTGCCGACATAAATGACCGATCCCGTGCCTGTCACCGTCGCGTTCAGCGATTCGTTGACGTTGACGGTGATGCTGCCGGATGAATTCGTCGTAACAATCGCGCTGGAACTGATAAGATTTTCGGCGTTATAGCTGCCACCGCCGCTGATGGTCACGGTTTGGCTGCTGGCCTGCCCGGAAAGCGTCACGCTGCCCGCGCCGCGCAAATCCGCCTGAATCATCGTTGTGACCAGTGCGCCGATTTCCACATTTCCCACGCCGGAAACATCCAGGTTGGTATCGGCACTTTCCAGGCTGCGCAAAATCGTGCTGCCCGACCCGCTGTTGACCATATCCGCGCCGCTGGTAATCATCAGGTTGCCCAGCGCGATACTGCCCGATCCGCTGTTTTCCAGGCTGATGACATCCGCGCTCAGGTTTTCGGTGTTGATGACTCCCGCGCCCGTGAGCGAAATGGCGTTAATTTCCAACACCGTCAGCGTGTAGGTGAGCGTCGTCGGGCTGCTGAAACTGCGGCTGGCATCAATCGTCAGCGTGCCATCTTTGACAGTCGTCACGATCAGCGGCAGGATATTATCGTCCGTCTCGACAAACAGCGATTCCACACTGCCCTGCTGAATTACCAATGTGCCGACTGCTGCCAGATTGACCGCTACCACATCCTTGACGGTGCGTTCTTCGCTGCGGACATTCCCCGATCCGGTAATCGGCGTGACGCTGCTGCACGCTCCCAGAATCAGCGCGGCGATTAAAATCCATACGTGATTTCGCATATTTTTACCCGAAATAATGGCGCGATAAAATGATACTCTGTGGGAGATTATAGCATGGGCGGATCGTGATTATATCCGTGTCAATTTATCCGGGTTGCCGATCACGTGGATTTTGTGGATTCGCTCCTCGTCAGCCTCGATGAACAGCACGACCACTGTTTTGTCACCGTCGTATATGATCGCGGCCAGTTCGCCGTTCACCTCGGTCAATTCGGATCGAAATTGTTCGAGAGCCAGACGAGTCGATGCCAGCACGAATCGCGCGACAGCCTCGCGCCCATGCAGCGGGTGGATCGCCGCGCCACGAGCCTTGCCGCCGCCGTCCGCACTAGCGCAGATAAGCCTCCTGCACGATGTCCTCGGCCTCCATCGCGCTGCCGAGCATCCGGTAGGCAATCGAGAACATCAGCGGGCGGTGAGTTTCAAAATTTTCCATCGCTTCCCTAGCACCTATCACGACTGTCTCGATAACCACACCTTCTACGCAGGAATCAGGCTTTCGACGGTTGCTGCATCCAGCTTGCGAATCAGCGCCACGAGCAGCTTGACCGCGTTGTCGTAATCGCTCCGGTCAATGATCGCGCCATGACTGTGGATGTGACGGGCAGGTACGCCCAACACAACGGCTGGAACGCCGCGCTTGTGAAATTGGATCGCACCGCCGTCCGTGCCGCCACCAACGATGGATGAGCTTTGCAGTGGGATGCCCAATTCCTGCGCCGTGTCGATCACCAGATAGCGCAAGGCCACATTCGGGATTAAGCTGCCGTCGAACACCAGCACGCTCGGCCCTTTGCCCAGCTTGACGGACGAAATCTCCGGCTTGATCCCCGGCACATCGCCCGCAATGTCGCTTTCGAGGACGATTGCCACGTCCGGTTGGATGACTTCGGAACTGGTACGTGCGCCGCGTAAACCAACTTCTTCCTGGGTTGTCACAGCCCCGTAGACAGTATTCGGATGTTTTTTATCCTGTAGCTGCTTGAGTGCGTCAATGACCAGCGCCACACCAACCCGATCATCGAACGCCTTGCTCAGGTAGCGCCCCTCAATGTTGAGCATCTCAAAACCAGCATGTGGGACAATCGCGTCGCCCACCCGCACCCCGGTTTTCTCGACTTCCGCCCGGCTGGTCGCGCCAATGTCAATAAACATCTCGTCTTTTTTGACCATCTTGTCGCGCTCTTCCGGCTGGAGCAAATGAGGAGGCTTCGCGCCAATAACGCCGATCACATCGCCGCTGCGCGTTTTGATGCGCACACGCTGACCCAACAGCACCTGATCCCACCAGCCGCCCAATTGTATGAAGTAGATGTAGCCACTCTCGTGAATGTGGCGCACCATGAAGCCAATTTCATCCATATGGCCTGCCAGCATGACGCGCGGTGAAGCAGATTGACCCGGCACGGTGCAGATCACGCTGCCCAGGTGATCGCGTGAGAGTTCGCCCAGCGGGGCAAGCACTTCCTTGACGATGGCGCGGATTTCGGATTCATGACCCGGCACACCGTCTGCCTCGGTGAGTCGTTTCAGCAAATTGATGGTTTCGTCCACGATGAATGCTCCTGCAATTTAGCTTTTAATCGGAGAGCCTAAATGTACTCCGCCCTGGTCATACCCGCAACGGCTGATGGTGTGTTCATCAATAGGCGATTTCGACGTGTCCACAATAGGTCATCGGGTCGTCCATGTGCCTGACGATATAATCGGCGAGATCGGCGCGGCTGATTTTCCACCCGCTGGACAGATGCTTATTGAGCGCGATCTGATATTTTCCGGTTCGTGTTTCATCAGTCAGCCGGGGTGGGCGCACAATCGTCCAATCGAGATGGCTTTCGCGGACTTTTGCCTCCATCAGCCTCATATCAGCATAGCCGTATTTGAAGGCAAAATTTAAGAGTGGTTTGGCAATCACGCACTGCCAGAGTGGGCCGGGGTCAAGACCGCTGGCAGATACGCAGATGATACGGCGCACATTTGCAGCCCACATCGCGTCCATAATATTGGCGACTCCCTGCGAATAGACGGTGGTCGGTTCGCGATTGGCGACACCTAGCGATGAAATCACGACATCTTGCCCGGCGAGTGTGTGTTTAAATTCGGACGGTTTTAAGACATCGCCCTGGACGATTTTTAAGCGTTCATGTCGTATCGTGATCGCGTCTGGACGGCGCACGATGACGGTCACTTCATGCCCCGCCTCAAGCGCCTGTTCCATGACCTGTTTCCCTGTGCCTCCAGTTGCGCCAAAAACGATGAGTTTCATGACATTCTCTTTCTACTTGTTTGCTCGTGCGACGGACGGTTCGATCTGAACCATCCACATTTATACAGATAAGACCGGGAAGTGCGGCGTTTTGTGACAGGATAGGCGTAATAGCGGGATATTTTGTTAGAGATAGGAATAACAGCGGGTTTTTTGAAACCGTCGATAGGACTATAATGGCGAAAATGAGTTTGAAAGTTTTCGGTCATGAGCGATTTGCAGAAATTAGCTTTTGGCGAGTTGCTGAAAGACAAGCGCGAAGCAATCATCAAGTTGATGGAAGAACATGGCGCGAGTAATGTGCGTGTTTTTGGATCGTCAGTACGGGGCGATGCCGACCAAAGCAGTGATATTGATTTTTTAGTCGATTTTGGACCAGAATACACGATCTGGAATCATATTGGTCTGGCTCAGGCATTGGAAAATTTGTTGGGTCAGAAGGTTGATGTTGCAGTTGAGGCGACTCTCGATGAACGTCTGCGATCCAGCATTATACGTGATGCTGTGCCATTGAAGCTATATGGTCAAACCGAAACCGCAAGAGGAAGATTTGTGAAAGATCAAAAAGTCTACTTACAGGATATTCTTGAGCGAATCGGCTATATCGAAGAAGATACAGCCGCAGGCAAAGATGCTTTCCTGCAATCCCGGCTGATTCGGGATGCTGTTATCCGCAATTTTGAGGTCATCGGTGAAGCGGTTAAACGTCTTTCTGATGAATTGACCAGTGCTTATCCGCATATCGAATGGCATCAAATCGCCGGATTTCGAGATTTTTTGATCCATCATTACAATCGCGTTGACCCACAAGAAGTCTGGAAAATTGTCGAAAATGATTTGCAGCCTCTTAAGCAAGCTATTGAATCCATGCTGCAAAGTGATACACGGGCTGATGAATCGTAGTCCTCAAGTTGTTCTCATCCTCGTGCTGGCGCTGATTTTGGCGGCCTGCGGCGGAGTCGTGCCGCGCGTGACACCGACAGTCGCGCCGACTCGCACACCGAGCCTGACACCTGCCGCCACCAATCCGCCGACGCGCACGCCCTACCCCACCGCCGAAATTTTGCAGGTCGTGACTTCGCTGCCGAGTAAGACACCTGCTGCCTCGGCGACGATCACCGAAACGACCACACCGACCTGGACAGCGACTCTCGCGCCGACGATTGATGCGACGCCGACCTATCTCACCGCCACGCCGCTGGTGATCGTGCCGACCTACATCACCGCACCGCCGCCGACGGCTTTCATTCCCACTAGCATCCCGGTTGCTGTGCCAACCACGACCTTTATCACGCGCAGCAATATTTCGCCCGCGCCGTTTAATGGCCCGCGTAACGGCGTTTACAGCATCAGTTCGGTAGGCGGGAATCTGGTCACGCTCGGCCAGTTTAATCTGGGCAGTTTTCAGCCCGTTTTGTTCGCGCAGAATCCGGCGAATCCGAATGAATATGCGGTGGTCAACGATGTGGGACAGATTTATCTTGTCCCCAGTCTTGCCAACCAGACGGTTGAGCCACTAACGATGACCAATTTTACGGTCTTTCATTATCAGATTTCGTCGCGGGCCGACAACGACAAGCCAATCAAAAAAATGCAGTGGTCGGGCGATGGCACGCTGGCGATGCTGATCGACGGCGACAAAAATCTTGATGATGGCGTGTGGGTGTGGTCGCCGGATATTCCCGACAGCAACCGCCAACTGGTGCGCGAGTGCTGGCATCCGGCGATTTGCGAGAATATCGTCGGCAAGCGCGGCCTGACCGAGTGGGAGGCCAGCGATTTCGAGTGGTCGCCGGACAGCGGCGCGGTGCTGGTGATGATCCATATTCCCTATGAAGGCCGCGAGTCGTTTGTCATCGCTGAGCGCTACGGCACTAATCCAGGTTGGCTGCCACCGCTGTATCGTTTTGATTACGCGACCTGGGCGCCGGACAGCCAGAATGTCGTGGTTAGCGGACGTGCGCCGGATGGCTCACCTGTTTTTGGTAGAGTCAACCGCTTCAATGAGACAGTTGTGACCGCGAATATGGCGAATCTCGGCTTCTACTGGACGCAAAATGCCGTCGAATATCAGGGGCGTATCTATGGCTTGGCGGCGCGTGGGGGATACGGATCGCCGCTGCAATTGATTGATGAATTTGGGCGCGAATTGACACCCCCGATTGCCGCCAACCCGGAGCGCGTCGAGTGGTCGCCGGACAACAGCGCCGTGCTGATCGTCGCCACAGAAGGCGGAATCCGGCGCTACTGGATTGTGAGTCTGCCGGATGGCGAAGTGCGTGAAATCACAGGCGAAGTCGGCAACGCGCTTTCGGTGCAGTGGGTCAGCGCGAATTAGCAAGGATACTTGTCAGCGTTTCAGCGTCTCAGCTTTTAGCCCTCGGTGACTTACAAAATTACCTGCGAAGTTTCGGCAACACCCCTTCTCGCGTTGTGTATCTGGCGTGACAATGCTATAGTAACCGCAGTGACCGCTTTCTGTTGGGAGAAATCCTCTGTGCATTCGACCCCTCATAAGCCACTTCGCCTCGCTCGCCTTTTGTTGGATCGAAACTTTAACACACCCATCACCATCGAAGACTTGAGCCGCGAGGTAGCGCTGTCGCCGTATTACCTGATCCGGGCATTCAGACGTGTCTACAAGCAAACACCGCATCAATATCTGATGGCGCAGCGTATTGCCAAAGCCAAAGAACTCCTGCGTACCACCGAACTCCCGGTAACAGAAATTTGTATGACCGTTGGTTTTGAAAGCCTGGGGTCATTTAGTACGTTGTTTCGTAATGTTGTTGGAATATCCCCCAGCGCTTATCGCGTTAGCTGTAACCCTACTCTGCCCCCCGCGTACATTCCTTTTTGTGTGTGTCTGCTGCATGGTATCGAGGATGAGCCAGACCCCTAAATGGTAGATGAGCCAAACTCCTAAACGGTTGGATGAGCCAAACCCGTAAAAAGAGAGCAATTTTCGAGAAGCCAGAACAGCACAGGTGTTTTATAATTTCGAAATATGCGAATGAGGAGCTGACACATGATAAACAGACTTTCGGTGGCAACCATTTGGGTCAAGGATCAGAATGAGGCATTGCGCTTCTATACAGAAAAGCTCGGTTTCGAAATCCGCGCGGATTTCACAAATGGCGATTATCGCTGGCTCACAGTCGGCTTGAAAGGTCAGCCAGAGGTCGAATTTCAACTGGCAGCGCTGAAACCCAACGGCGGGCTTACCCAGGAAGACGTGGAGCAACTGACCAAACTCGTGGAAGGCGGCAAGCTTGGTGTTGGCCCCTGGAAAACCGACGACTGCTACAAGACCTACGAGGCGCTCAAGGGCAAAGGAGTCGAATTCCTTCAACCCGCAACGGATCGCCCGTATGGGATTATCGAGGCCATCTTCAAGGATAACAGCGGCAACGTCATGGTGCTTGCGCAGGATAAATAGGCGTGGCACGTTCCTTTCCGGTGATTACCGTAATTGCTAAGTACAAGCATAGAGATCAGGTGGGTATATTTCCGTAGGGGCAGGTCTGAGACCTGTCCTTACAACCCGCAAATTCAATTTAGCCCTACATAGCATCTCATCAAATCAGTTTTGTTAGACAGTACGAGAGGAAATTTCTATGAGCCAACCAGCAAATAAAGACACACAGAAGGCCGCCAAGAAGGACAAGGGATTCTCGGCTGAGGAAAAAGCCGCGATGAAGGAACGCGCCAAAGAGATGAAGGCATCCGCGAGCAAAGAAGAAGCGGAAAAGGACGTACTCGCGAAAATCGACGAGATGGCGGAACCGGAACGTACGATGGCAAAACGACTCCATGAGATCATCAAAGCCAACGCGCCAGAGCTCTCGGCAAAAACCTGGTACGGGATGCCCGCGTATAATAGGGACGGCAAGGTCGTCTGCCACTTCCAAAGCGCAAGCAAGTTCGGTACGCGCTACGCGACTCTTGGCTTCAGCGACGCGGCGAATCTAGATGACGGTGCGCTGTTTCCCGTTGCCTATGCGCTGAAGGAATTGAACGCCGCCGAGGAGAAAAAGATCATCGAGCTTATCAAGAAAGCGGTGAGCTAAGGGCTTGCATCACGCTGGGCGGGATCGTCGGCCTGGACGATTCGTTCCCACGTGACGCGCACTGGCTGATGAGCAGTCAGGGTAAAATTGAATATCGCGACAGACCCGGTGGCAGTTTTGACTGCCACTTTTGATTCTACAACCCCCACTGTTTATCTCTATACACTTTTCAATGGTATGAGGCCTATCACACGATACGGCCCAATGATGATAAAATCGTCACCTGTCATGGACTATAAGGTGATACGCGCATGAAAATTCTTGAAACCGAACGCCTCGTCCTGCGCCATCTCACGGCGGACGATGCCGAATTTATCCTCGAACTTCTCAATGAGCCGGACTACATCAAAAATATCGCGGATCGCGGCGTTCGTACCGCCGAGGATGCCCGCAAGTATATCGAAAATGGCCCTGCCGCCAGCTATATCAAAAATGGCTTTGGCGCGATGGCGGTCACATTGAAAGAATCCGGCATTCCCATCGGCACATGCGGGCTGATTAAGCGCGATTTCTGGGATGATATTGATATTGGCTATGCGTTTCTCGAACGCTATCGGCGCAAGGGTTATGCCTATGAAGCGGCATCGGCGGTCATGGATTATGGGCGAGATGTGCTGAAAATCAAGCGAGTCGTGGCCTTCACGACGCTGGATAACGAAGCCTCGCGGCGCGTTCTGGAAAAGATCGGCCTGCGCTTCGAAAAAATCATGAATGTGCCGTCGTGGGAAGGCGCGAGTCGATTTTTCGTCCCGGCGGATAGTGAATAGGAAATCTTGTCTAATACCATTGGATAATGATGATCGAATCTCTGGTAGTTACGGCTAGTTGGAGACCATCAGGTCTCCAATTCGCATTTTTCACATCAATAGCATTAAATACATCAAGTGGTAGTTGAGTGCCTGTAGGGAAATCCCAAATAAAAAGATTGCCATCTGCATCTGTGCTCGATAGGATATTGCCAGTTGGATTCCAATCTATCGACGTAATTGTATGGGTGTGTCCTTCAAAAACCACTTCAACTTGACCATCGTCTAAATTCCATACGTTTACAATTGTGTCAAATCCCGCCCCGGCAAAAAACTTTTCATTCGGATGCCAGGCTACATGTTTGTAGCCCTCGACTGTTAAGATGTTTGCACCATTTTTAGTATCCCAGACACGAATTGTTCCATCCACCCCACCGGATAGAAGATATGAGCCGCTCGTACTCCAAGAAAGTTCGGTAATACCGAGTAAGTTGAGTGGATCTTGTGGAGCAAAAGTGGTGTAACTGCCTGTTTCCAAATCCCAAAACATGATAGCATCAATATTGCTATCACTAGCAATTTGACTCCCATCTGGACTCCAGGAAAGCGTCTGCAATACTGCAATGCCTATGATATCTTTAGGTAATTGTCTAACATCTGGTCTTGCAATTCACCCGTGTCGCCATCCCAAACCCATAGTTCTTCGCTACGTCCCGCTCGCAAACCAGCGATCATACTTCCAGTTGGATGCCATGCCATTTCGTAAACATAGGCATCGGGTATCGTATACAATAATTGCCAATCCTCGGTATTCCAAACTAAGATTTGCTCTCCGGTCAATACCGCCAGTTTGGATAGGTCTAAACTCCATTCGGTTTGAATAACATTCGATACATTGAGGTGGGTTACTTCATCTCCATGTTCGATATTTGTGTCTTGTGCATATGTGGTTACGTTGAACATTATGATGTGCAAAATCGTAATACAAAAGGCTACCATCCGCATACAATTTCCTTTCGCAACAATTGATTAGACGAGTTCAGTTAGAATTCTCTGGTGAGAGATTTTGATCTTACAGATTTACACAATTTTGAAATCTATCATTTAGTATGATCTCTTTTTGCTCGCTATTCTCTACTTTTTACCTACGAATAACGTGAGTTTTGGATACGGTGGGACTACTTCACAAGAAGTTGTCCATTAACCCCCTCACCCTAACCTCTGTTCTAGTGTGTTGAAATCTTTTCCTTTTCAATACCGCTTTTTTGGTGTAAAATTAGAACTTATGTTCTGATTTCGATTGTCAAAAAGGCCAAATCATGAAACGACCCATCATGCACATCGACATTCCGACGGCGAACCGCGCCGCTACCGCACAATTTTATGCGACGTTGTTTGGGTGGGAAATGAGCCACGACAAATTCCCGTACACGTGGTTTATGACGGGCAATGTCAGCGGCGGTTTTGTTGACCTGGAGGCCAGTCTGGTACGTGGGCGGGAGGTCGTGCGGGCGGGGGATGTGATTCTCTATCTGCCGAGTGACGATATTGATGCCGATCTCCAGCGGATCGAAAGCCTGGGAGGGACGATTATCATGCCCAAAACCTATGCCGGTAAAGGGCAGTTCGTCGCGCTATTCGCTGATCCCAACGGCGTTCACCTGGGATTGGCTGGAGGCAAGTAGATTACTGGCATCTTCCAACGGCAGATAGCGTATCCACAGGCTGTCCTCGATTGGCAGCGTCACGCTTTCTTCGGCTGTCAGCAGACCGCGAAAATCCTGAATAGTCGAATAGACCAGGTTTTCGACGGTCTGAACCACTTCAGAATCCATCACCAACTGGGCTGAGTCAACCGCCTTCCCTAACCACCCACGAATGGTGGTCAGCATGGTGCTGGTCATGGCGGCATCATCGCTGACCACCGTCGCTGTATAAGGGCGTGTGACCAATGAGACGCTGGTTTGATCGCGCAGCCATGTCAGGGACATCACCAACGTGTAGAGCAGCACGATGACCGTCACCACCGGGAGAATATGAAGGCGCGTTTCGCCTTTTCGCTGCACGCCTTTGTTTACTTCAGTCAGGATTACCGTATTCATCATCGTCGCCCCTCGCGTACCTATCGTATCACCATGCTATTTATACGATGCCGCTTTATAGAAGTTGCAAGAAAGTTGTTCAGAAGTTGTGTAGTCGCAAAATCTGATGTGTTTTGTCTGCAACATCTTACGAAACATCTTTCGGAAATTTGATGCTGTTGTAAAATTAAAACATTTGTGCTAAATTTTACATCATTGTTGATGAAATTGCGAGGAATTCACATGTCACAACATCCGGCAGCAATGAAGGGATATGTCTTACATGCGGGTGAAGGCGTTAGCGTTGATGACCCCAGCACGAAAGCCTCAAAAGTTTCCACAGCCGGCAGCCTGACGCTCATCGAATCGCGAACCACAGGCGGCGCTCCTCTCCATGTTCACACCCGTGAGGACGAATATTTTTATGTGGTCGAGGGCGTGATCAGCGTGCGCCTGGGTGACGAGACTTTTGAGGCCGGGCCGCGCTCATTTGTTTTTCTACCCCGGAATATTCCGCACGAGTGGGATGTTGTAGGAGGTGAGGCGACAGTGCTGCTGATGACGATACCGGGTGGGCTGGAAGAATTTCTCGGCGAATACCATGCGGTGGGATCGAAGGAAGCGCGGGATCAAGTCGCAACAAAATACGGCATCACATTTTTGTGATCCGCAGCTTTTTAAAAGGCTCTACTCCCCTACTGTTGGGAGGTTACGCAGACGACACGGAAGCCAATCGACGTATGATAGACCAGCGGATTCAGAACATAATTAAAGGGAACGGTGCAGCGATCCGCCGGGCTGATGTGCGACCCGCCGTGAACGATGCGTTTTTCATCGGATGTCAGATCAGTGCCATCGCGGTGTCCCAGCTTGGTGTTCAGACACCACTCCCATACATTGCCTACCATGTCGAACACCCCAAATGGGCTGACACCTTCGTTGTAGCGCGTCACCAGGGTGGTCATTTTCAGGCCATTTTCGCTGGTGTTCGCGCGTTTGATGTCAAACGTGTTGCCCCAGGGATAAAGGCAGTTGCTATCGCCCTGCGCCGCACGTCGCCATTGGGCATCGGTTGGCAGCGTGATCTCCTCGCTGATCTGGGCGCTGAACCAGTTGCAGTAGGCCATCGCGCCATACCAGTTGACGCGCTCACGCGGAAGATCATCCCCTGGAAATGTGCTGGTGACGGGCGCGGGATTTTCGGAAAACCATTTCCGCGCATCTTCGGAAAACGCCCACCATTTTGGATTGGAATATCCGTTAGGATGATTGATAAACACCTGATACTGCGCGTTCGTGATCGGATATTTGGCGATGTAAAATGAATCGATGCCCAATATTTTGGTTTTGACATTATCGCCGGAATAGGAGACGCGCCCTGCGGGAATCTCGATCCATTCCATCAGGGGCATGTTGAGCGTGCCGGGTGGTTTGGCACGTGGGGGCGCGGCCTTGCTGGTAGGCGCGGGCTGGGCTTTGGTTTGCGAACACTTTTCCCCCAGCTTATCCGGGTCATAATTCGGAAATGCTTTGGCGAAGGCCTTAAACGCCTCACAGCCCAGACCGCGCGTCCCTTCATAGTTCATTAGGGCGCGGATGTGCTGATATTCGCGATTGGCTTCGCGCAGGAAGGTCTGCCGTTCCAGCCCAGCCTCGGCCTCCCGAAGCACGGCATCAATATCGGTAAATTTCGATTTGAAGCCCTGCGCTTTGGCCTGTTTGAGCAGGAAAACGGCGTTGTCGAACTGCTTGCTGCCCATCGCCATGACCGCTTTACTGATCGCAGCATCCAGGTTCACGCTGGGCGGGGCAAGCATTTCCGGCGTGATGTGTAAATTACCGCCGCTGTTTTCCGACTTCGACAGATTGTGTTCGGCGATATAGATCGAGTTCAGCAGCGTGGTCACTGCCTCACCCGTCAAGCCGTCGCTCAGGTTTGCATATTGCAAGTCCTGGAGTTCTTTCGGAACTTTGGTGTCTTTGTGGATGAGTACCGGGAAGATATGTTTGTTCAGGCTGCGTGCCAGCTCATATTCCTTGATGCAATATTCAGACACGACTGATTCGGGCGACAGCAGATACACAAAGCCGTCACACCACTCAATCCGCAGCGTGATTTCTTTCCACCAATCCTGCCCTGCATGCAGCCGTTGATCGTACCAAGTATCGTGTACATAGAGCGTATCGACAATCTGGATACAGTATGGCTTATCCACCCGCGCATAACTGATAAATAGACGCATTGCACAACCCCTACTTGGGAATGGTTACAGGTAATATTAACTTATACATTGTAAGTATTTTTGCTGCTAACCCCCCATACATTAACACAGTTTATTTTATTTTCCACTACTGTCAAGCGCTTCGTGAAATAAATTTCATCTTTATTACACGCTATTAACCGAACCCCTATTGCGGCTTTACACGCTATTAACCGAATCCCTATTGCAGCTTTACACGCTATTAACCGAACCCCTGTAGCTGTTTTTCCTCCAGTTTTCCAGTGCGGCAACCGCTTCTGGTGTGCCGATTCGCTCCAGCAGTTTTTCTGAAAGATCACAGATTCGGCTGGTTTCCCAGTACGGCTTCCCCTGATCCAGCAGCTTTTCAGCCAGGATGGGCGTGTAAGTAGGCTTGGGCGCACGGTGCAGGGCTTGCAGCGCCATCCAGCGTACATAGTCATTCTCATCATTGAGCGCTTCGAGCAATGCCTGCTCCGCGCGTTCGCTGGAGAGCAGCCCCAGCGCCGTGACGGCGGCAACCCGGACGTGTTCGTCGGTATCACGCAAGGCTTTGGCAAGCGCGGGTGCAGCACGTGGGTCGCCGATCACGCCGAGCGCTTCGGCGGCGGCTTCGCGAACATTGCAGTTGGTGTCTGCCAGAGCGCGGCTGATGGGCTGTGCGGCGGAGCGATCACGGATTTCCAGTAAGGCACGGATGCCCGCGATGCGTACCACCCAGTAGCTATCCTTAATCAGCTCGATCAGGCACGGCACGGCGGCTTTGTCCTGAATCCAGGCGGCAGCTTCGGCGGCGGCCCATCGCACTTCCCAGAGATCGTCGCGCATCGCCCACATCAAGCGCTTCATGACCGAGGGGTCTTTTGTGCCTCGGTGCATTCGCGCATATTCGCGCAGCGCTTTGGCGGCCTGTTGACGGACGTTCCATTCCGGTGAGTGCATATCTTCCAGCAGTTCGGTCAGAATATCCTGAACTTCGACAGCTTCTTCGTCCGTCGATGCCAGTTTTTGGACATGGGCGTTGGGAGGCGTGATCCCCGGCGCGGCATTCTTTTGCTGCCACGCATCCACCGCGCTTCGGACATCTGCCGAACCCATTAAAATCAGGGTATTGGCGACGAGTTTTTGTTTCGCCAGCCCTGCGGAATCCTTCAGATCGAGCAGCAAAAACTGCATAAGCGCACGGATCGCCGCGGGGTCTCCGAGTTTCGAGAGCATATCGGCAGCTTCACGGCACAGACGCAGATTATCGCTGTGAAGGGCTTGTGACAGCGCTCCCACACCACGCGAACCGATGCTTTTGAACTCGGTTCGAATCGCCATGCGGACATTTTCGCTGGGGTCGATCAATGTTTTGACGACGAACAGCAGCGCCTTTTCGTTGTTCGAGGCGACCAATGCCCGCAGCGCCGCGATTCGCACCTCAGCGTGTTCATCCTTGAGCGCTTTTGCCAGGATATAGTGGGTCGCGCTGCTGTTCTCTTTTGCCAGCTTTTCGACAATGCCTTTGCGCACGCGCCAATTGTTGCTTGTCAGGTCGTGATATTCTTTGTGAACAGGCTGAGCGGTTTCCTGTGTCCTGATCTTTTTCAGGCGTTCTCTGGCAAGTCCTGCTGAGGTCTGGGTATCCGCCATTTTTTCCGAGATCACGCTTTTGATGGGATCAGACGCAGGCGCTATTGTGCCATCACGCCAATCCTTCACAGCTTTCAGAGCTTCCGGTTTGCCGGAGCGCTCAAGCACATCCGCCGCCATATCCGCGATGTGCTTGCGGTTATAGTTGATGCGGGTGTTGTCGCTCAGGCATTCGATGAGGCGCTTGATAATTTCGTCGTCGTGCTGGTTTTCCAGCGCGTCAATCGCCGCCCCACGCACCTCGGCGCTTTCGTCATAGGTGGCCTGGATCAGGATCGCGGTCACGCTCTCGGTCTGGATCGACTTCAGGGCTTCGATCACCAGACGGCGGCTGTCTTCGCTGCCTTCGTTGAGGGTCTGGATCAGGCCGTTCATGGCTGCTCCACCCAACGAACCGAGCGCTTTGGCTGCGGCTTTTTTCACTTTCCAGTGTTTATGGTGCAGCATATTCAGCAGCCAGGGGATCGCATCCGGGTCGCGGATTTCGCCCAGGCTGGAGGCCGCTTCCGCCCCTGCGTTGTGGTCGAGGTCGTGCAAGGCGGCGATCAGGCCGGGAACCGCCGCTTTATCGCGCAGTACCCCTAATCCCCAGGCTGCGTCACGCCGCAGTTTCCAGTTATTGTGCCGCAGCAGCCGGATCAGGCTTGGCATGACCTGCTTATCGAGCTGGCGCAGCACCGAAGCGGTTTCATCTTTAATGCGATCATCCAGATTTTCCAGCGCCCCGACCAGCCCTTCAAAATGAGTAATGTCGATGTCCCACATGAGCAGCGTCGCCGCCCACCGCAAATCCCATTTCGCGGTACGCATAATGCCAGGGAGCATCGCCAGCGCCGTCTCGGTGTCGATGGTCGCCAGGATGCGTACCATTTCGATGCGGTTGAGGCCGTCTTCCTGGCTGATGTTCTTTTGAAGCTCGCTCAGAATCAGGTGAACGGTCTTTTCGGAGATCGTCACGCCGCTGGCGATGCATTCCAGCGCCAGGAACGGATTCACATTGGCGATTTCGCGCACCGTTGCGTCGGGATTCGCATCCAGGCCGATGAGAATGGTTTTCACAATATCCCATTTATCGGGGATGCGGCGACCATCAGCGGTCAGCCGGGGACGCGGAATGACATTGCTGCGCTCCTCGTTCCGAACACCGACGGCAGTAAAATAATCCTGAATCAGTTTGTATGAAAAGCGAATGTGATCGCCTTTTGTTTCTAAATAATTGGATTGCAGCGCCTCGGTGAGCAAGGCTTCACTGCCGATATATTCCAGCGCATAGTCGCGGCTGACGAACAGCGGTACGTCGGACTCGAACATGGCGAAGGCCAGATCACCGAGCGCCATTTCCAGATCGGCATAGCTGATGCCCTGCGATGGACGATAAAGATGTTCGCGCTCCCAGATTTCGCGGGTCAGCCGCTTGAGCATCACGCCCAGGTTTTGTGGCAGTTCGCCATGCTCCGAGCTTTTGAACAACAGGATCAAGGCGCTCAACAAAAATGGATTACGCGCGAATTGATAAAGATAGTCCTTGCCCTTCTCGTCCCCGTCCTCGTATGCGAAAACGCGCGAAAGGAAAATGCCCGCTGCTTTTTCGCCCAGGTAATGGGTGACGAACTGCTCGATGTGTTCGCGATCCATCTCCTGAATCTGGATAACGGCCAAATTCAGATTGCGTCCCGCGTCATAATCGGTGGTGCGGCAGGTCACGATGACGCGCGGCGGTGCGTTGTCGCTGTGCAGCCAATCGCGCAGCGCAGCGGCTTTGAACGGGTGCAGCATGTCCAGCCCATCGAGGAAAAGCGCGACCTCGCCCCTGGCGATCAACTTGATAGGGTCAGTATCGAAGGGCCAATGAAAGCGAATAAACTGCTCCAGCGTGAACACGTCGTCCCAATCCACGAGATCGAGCCAGAATGGAAGCGGCGCGGTCTTGCGGGAGTTCTGCCGAGCAAGCGTGGCTTCCAGCAGCAGATGATGGAGGATGATGGTTTTACCCGTTCCATGACCGCCAAGCAGCACGAAGCGGTTATGCTCTTTGAGGACTTCGTGAATGTCCTGCACCTGGGTGATGCGCTGCTGCGGTGGGTAAAGCTGCAATTTGCCCGTCGAGGCAATTTTTTCCGGCATATAATGCAGCATGGTCAGCGGGCCATAGACCGCCCATGCCTTGCTGGAGCGCGGTTCCGGGCGGATCAGGTCGGCGTTCAACCATTTATCGGCCTCGGTTGCCAGATCAATATACTCCGCCAGCCCTTTTTGCGTTTCCAGGCAGGCCAGAAGATTGGTCAGATATTGGGTTTCCGGGTCTGGTTCCGGGCTGATCTGCTCGGCGAAGTGACTCTGCAAGACACTGACCAGCCGGTCTTTATGCTCACGGTAGGCTTCTTCGCTCGGCCATTCCGTGAAATCAATGTACTGGGCGCGTTCAATTTCCATCGGCCAGTCGGAGTCGCCGAGCGATTTGAGCAGAAGTGGCACAATAGGCAGGTTACGGCGATCCGCACGCGCCAATTCTCGCTGGCAATATTTCGACTGCGTGTATTTGGATGTGATGATCGGAATCATACCGACGCTTTTATCGACGGCTGCTTCCAGCGTCTTGCGCCAATCGTCACCCGGCTTGATGTCAAGCCGATCCATCCATACTTTTACGCCTGCGTTTTTGAGATCAGTGGCGATTTGCAAGGCGAACCGCAAATCAGTGCTGCAATAACTCAGGAAAATATGTCCAGTTTTCCCTGTCATTTTCCCCCCAAGAAACAAACCAGATTGGGCTATTAACTAACCGAATGTTAACCTTTATTTCATTATGCGACGAATCTCAGATTATGCAACAACCTTTTGCGTTAAGAATTGTAACAGTGTTGAAATAACGGGAGAGAGAATAGTGGAATAGGATTAATTGGAGAAGAATTAAGATAGGAAAAAGGAACTCTCTTATCTTTGTTATAACCTATGAACGTTTAATGGGTTTCAGCGCATGGGACGGGCGACAGTGCGAGGAGAACTTCATTATATTAGCACAAAATTCATGCGAAATGCTTCACCGCCACATTCCAAAATTGACATATGGAGCGTTTTAGCCTGACATATTCCAAAATTGACACATGCCCGCGTATTGTCCTATACTAAACGTGATTTTCAATTCCTCAATATGGGGTGACTTCTAAAGATCATGGTCTGTCAGTAGGCGGTTGAACCGTCGGCGCACGAACGCGAAATAGTTGAGCTTTCGAAAGAATCATCTCTGTAGAGGCGGGTCTCAGACCCGCCCCTACGGGAAAACTTCGCTCAATATTTGCGTTCCTGCCCCCCGACGCTGCGTTCTATTTTGCATTTCAAGCTAAAAGCTAACGACTAAAAGCTAATGGCTAACCGCTAACCGCTTCTCTGACAAGGATCATGAAACATGCAACCGAAATTTTCCGGTTTGTGGCAACACCCGGATTTCCTCAAACTCTGGTTTGGACAGACAATCTCTGAATTTGGCTCTCATATTACGGGCAGCGGCCTGGGTATTCTCGCGATTACCGTGCTGGCAGCGACTCCCACAGAACTTGGCATTCTGGCCGCGCTCAGTTCGATACCCATTCTCATTTTTGGCTTATTCGTCGGCGTGTGGGTAGATCGACTGCCGCGCCGTCCGATCATGATGCTCACCGATGTCGCGCGGCTGCTGCTGGTATTGGCTGTTCCGCTGGCGGCCTTGACCGGGCATCTGACAATGACGCTGCTGTATATCATCACGCCTGCGCTGACATTGCTCACACTGGTATTTAACACGGCCTATCGCGCTTACCTGCCCTCTTTGGTGGAGCGCGATCATCTGCTCGAAGGCAATACGAAACTGGCGATGACTTCTTCGCTAGCAGAAATTGGCGGGCCATCCATCACAGGCGTGCTGATTCAGATCATGACCGCGCCCGTTGCCATCCTGTTTGATTCGCTCTCGTATGTGGCCTCGGTAATCAGCATTCTGCTGATTCGCAAGCCAGAGCCTCCCCCTGCCCCACGCGCGTTTAGCACCTCCATCCTGCGGGAAGTCCATGCGGGTTTCGCGGTGATTTTCGACCACCCGATCCTGAGAACTCTCGTGATCGGCATCAGCGCCCGCGAATTTTTCGGCAATTTTTTCGCGGCACTCTACAGTTTCTATGTGATTCGCGAGTTGGGTTTATCGGTAGTGGTACTGGGTGTGCTGGTGAGCGCGGGCGGCATCGGCGCGTTGGTAGGGGCAGCAATCGCCGAGCCTGTCACACGGCGTATTGGCCTGGGACGCGCGATTACCTGGACACGGATTATCAGCGCGATTTTAGGGCTGCTGACTCCGCTGGCGGGTGGCTCGCCCCTGCTGGCGGCGGCGATGCTGCTGGCGAATCAGCTTTTCGGCGACGCGCTGGGGATGATCTACGAAATTGATGAGATGACCGTGCGGCAAATGCTTGTCCCGAATCGTCTATTGGGGCGGGCGAATGCCAGCGCGGGTTTTCTGGCGCAGGGAGTCGCGCCGATTGGGGCATTGGTGGCAGGCGCAATCGCAGCGGCAACGAGCGCTCGTTTCGCGCTGGGGATCGCGACTTTGGGCTTCCTGCTGATTGCGCTCTGGACAGCGACCACGCCCGTGCGCCGCTTCGAGCTTCAGGCGGAGAGCATAAACACATAATGCAAATCAGGTATTGGCAGAATATTACCCCTCCCTAAATCCCTCCCCAGTTCGCTTCGCTCGTAGAGAGGGACTTGAAGGCATCTTGACTCCCCTCTCCATGAGCCTGCGAAATGGGGAGGGGCGGGGGAGGGGTGCGCTTCCACCACGCCATCGTGTGGAGGTATCACAGCCGTGCGCCCTCCGGCATATTTGCGCACTCACCAAAATATATGTTAACCTACGGGTCATACCGGCTCATAAACAGACGAAAAAGTCGAAAATGGATCATTGATGCTCGAAAAACCTGATTTAAAAGACGAAAAAATTGTCGACTGCCTGCGCGATGAATTTGGCTTAAAAATTGCGCAGGTGACGTTTCTTCCACTTGGCGCGGATCGGGACACCGCCGTTTATCGCGCGGATGCTGCCGATGGCACGCCCTATTTTGTGAAGCTGCGGCGCGGCGATTTTCCCGACACAACGGTTGCAGTACCAAAATTGCTGCATGACCAGGGCATTGCGCAGATCATCGCGCCATTAGCCACAAGCTCCGGCAATTTGTGGGCAGCACTGGAAAATTTCAACGTGATTCTGTCACCGTTTGTCGAAGGACGCGACGGCTCTGAAGTTGGTCTGACCGATCAGCATTGGGTCGAGTTGGGGCGTGTGCTGAAGGGACTCCACACCGCTGTACTGCCACAGGCCGTTGTGGAGCGTATCCCGCGCGAGATTTTTTCCCCTTACTGGCGCGAAAGAGTCAGAAATTTTCAGGCGCAGGTCGAGTCAACAACTTTTGCCGATCCCGTCTCGGCAGAATTGGCAGCGTTTTTGCGGGCGAAACGGGATGTGGTCAGCGACCTTATCAACCGCGCTGAACGGTTGGCGGCAGCGCTTCAGAAGCAGCCGTTGGAATGGGTCGTCTGCCATGCCGATATTCACGCCTGGAACGTATTAATTACGCCGGACGGCACATTTTACGTGGTCGATTGGGATACATTGACATTCGCTCCCAAAGAGCGCGATCTGATGTTTTTCGGTGGCGGATTTTTTCAGAATCAGCGTTCGCCGGAGGAAGAAGAACGTTTATTTTATCAGGGCTATGGTCAAACTCAGGCCGATCCTGTCGCGCTTGCGTACTATCGCTATGAGCGAATCGTGCAGGACATCTCGGCGTACTGCGAGGATATTCTTTTGACCGAAGGCGAGAGCCAGGATCGCAAAAATGGGCTGCGGCAGATCATGGGTCAGTTTTTACCTGGGGAAGTGATCGAGATGACCTACCGCGCGGGAAAAAACTTGCCGGGGGAACTTCAGGACTAACGAGGACAGGAAGCGCTGTAAGCACGATTTAGCGGTGCGACCTTTATTAGTGTATAGTAAATATCCACAGAAGTCTCTACAGAGCTGCCTGAGTGGATGATGTTCGCGCAGAGAGAGACAACCGCATGATAGAGTATGCTAAATTTCATCTGCCGCCGCAAATGACTTCGTTCATTGGTCGAGCCGATGAAATTGTTGAAATCACCCAACGTCTGAATAACCCACTATGCCGTCTCCTGTCTCTCATCGGCCCCGGCGGTATTGGCAAAACCAGACTGGCAATGGAAGTGGCGCTGCGTAAATCCGCTGCTTTTTCCGATGGCATCATTTTTGTTCCTTTGGCGCCTCTCAGCAGCATTGATAACATTCCAATGGGCATCGCGGGTGCGCTCAACATCAACCTGGACAGAAACACCGATGTAGCCTCTCAGCTCTTAACCTATCTGCGTGATCGGACACTGCTGCTGCTGCTGGATAATTTTGAGCATCTGCTGGATGGCGCACAGTTTGTCGCTGAGATTTTGCAGACTGCGCCGAGCGTGCGCATTCTGGTGACTTCACGCGAACCCCTGAATCTGCAAGATGAGTGGTTATGGAATGTCAAAGGGATGCTGTTTCCAGAGGATGAACACAGCGCTCAAATTGGCGATTATGATGCGGTTCAACTCTTCATAGCACGTGCGCAGCGGGTGCGGAACGATTTTGACCTCACCCGTGAATCGCTCCATGTTATTCGTATCTGTCGTCTGGTCGAGGGGATGCCTTTGGCTGTCGAACTGGCGGGGGGATGGCTGAAAACACTGACATGCAAGCAGATTGGCGACGAAATCCAGCGCAATCTGGACATTCTGGTGTCGCCTGCCCGTGACGCGCCCACCCGACACCGCAGCATTCGCGCCGTATTCGATCATTCGTGGATGTTGCTTACCGAGGATCAGCAAATCGTGTTCCGGCGGCTGTCGGTGTTTCGCGGAGGGTTCACGCTCCAAGCGGCTGAAAAAGTTGCCGGAGGTTCGCTGTGGATGCTGTCGAGTCTGGTCGATAAATCGTTGCTGCATGTGAACAGCGCCGGACGCTACGACATCCACGAACTGCTGCGGCAATATGGTGAAGAAAAGCTGAGAACAGCCGGGGAGATGGATGTCACTCACGATGCCCACAGCGCTTATTTTCTGGATTTCCTCACCGAATGGCTGCCACATATTAAAGGCAGGCGACAGCAGGAAGCTATTTACGAAATCGACGCTGATTTTGAGAATATTCGTATAGCGTGGCTGCGTGGGGTGGAAAAAAAGGATGTTGTGAGGCTGGATAGTGCGCTGGATACGCTGTTTATTTATGCGAACGACATGCGCACGCAGTATAACTTTGCCTGCAAACAGCTCATGAAGTTTGCACTGGATCGCCTCGATGCGGCTGAGAATGACGGCATATATGGGGTGTCGTGGCGCATCAAGACCCGTTATGTGATCTGGCTCGATTTACCCTCATCAAATCTTGCACAATGCCTTGAGATTGCAAAGATCGAAAACGACCTTGCCGAAATCGCGTTATGCCTTGAATATCTTGGTTGGAGGCACTATTTCGAAGGTAAAACTACCGAAATGTTGGCCTCACTTCATGAAGCTGCAACGTTTTATCGGGCGGCATCTGACGATTACAGCCTAGGAAGATGTCTTTTCAGCATTGGGTTGAATTCCTATGCTCTCGGAGAGTTTGACAGCTCGATGCGCGCTGCCCATGAAAGCTACAGGATTCGGCACGAAATCAATGACAAAATCGGTGAGGCGTGGTCATTGGGGATGCTTGCGATTATTGCCGAAGATGAAGCCGAACATGAGCGCGGGATAGAAACAAGCTGTCAGATTTTCCAGCAAATGGATGCCTATTGGGGTATGTGCATCATGCGACATTCCCAATCTTTGCTGTCACTTTTTCGGGGCGAGTTTGCCGATGCTCGATTCTATGCCGAGGATGGCTTGAGACTGGGGCGAAAATACAATTGCGAATATGACGCTGCTATCAATTTCCGTTCCCTGGCCCTTGTCGCTTGCATTGAGGGCGATTATGAACGGGCAAAGCACCTGTGTCACGAGAGCCGCGTGATTACTCAGGATCATCCCAACAGCAGAAAGCGCCGGATTGTAGTGGAAGCTGTCGCCGACTTCGGTTTGGGTCATTATGAAGCAGCCCGGCAGAATAATCGGACTGCACAAGCTGGATTCTTACGACAGCGCGATAAAAGACAATTGCTCCTCTCTCTGCCAGTGAGCGTCCTGCTGGCTGCCCATGAGCATGAAACTCTATGGGCATGTGAGCTTCTGGGGTTGGCGTTCAACCATCCTGTCGCGATAACAGGCTGGCTCGATAAATGGGATTTGATCGCTGAACTGCGGTCAGACCTGGAACGCGAATTGGGAACTCAGGCGTTCACGGCGGCCTGGGAACGTGGTGCGAAAATGGATCTGGAGGCTGCTGTCCGGCAAATTCTCGGTGAAGAAGTACCGCCTCCCGTAAATTCTGTATCAGGCTCACTTCTCCCCGACCCAATCAGCGAACGTGAACTTGAAGTGCTGCGCTTGCTGGCGGATGGTCTCTCGAACCCAGAGATCGCGGATCGTTTGTACCTCTCTGTGGGTACGATCAAAGTCCATGTCCGCAATATTTTCGGCAAGCTTGGTGTCGGCAGTCGTACTCAGGCGGTCACACAGGCTCAAAAGTTGAAATTGCTCTAGCCGCTTTACCTCCCTAAATACCTCCTTTCTGCCAGTCGAATACCCCAATCGATAGATTACACTACCTCTGCCTCAATGCTATTCTGTGTTCATTGTTCGATGTAAACACATAACACGCGAGAGCATCAAGAGGAGACGACAAATGTTTGACTATAGGAGAGTTGAGATATTCTCACAGGCAGCGATTGATGATGCGCACGATCAGGTCAATCAAGAGCGACTCGCCCGGATTGCTTTAGCGGGGCAAGCGACACTTCGGCAGCGCTGCCTCGCAGTCGTGATGAAACTTGGGCTGCGCAAAGAGCAGCGTAACGGCGGACTGTCGATCCCCGACGCACAGCGCGATCTCCAGCATACCGTTCGTCCCATGTTCAGCGAGTGAAGACAGCCAGGATCGCGAAAATGGGCTGCGATAGTTTATAGGGGCGACCCGCCGTGCGCCCCTACAGGTACTAACCAGAATTATCACGCCACGAATTCGGCGTAGCTGCCCTGGAAGACGTTGAGATAGCCTTCTTCGAGATTCCAGATTTGCGTCGCCAGCCGATCCACGAGATAGCGATCATGCGTCACTAGCAGGATCGTGCCGTCGAAATTTTCGAGCACCTCTTGCAGCACTTCCTGCGCGGCGATGTCAAGGTGATTGGTCGGCTCATCCAGCAGCAGGAAATTCGCGCCCTGCAAGGCCAGCACCGCCAGCGCTAACCGTCCCCGTTCGCCGCCGCTGAGATCGCGCACATACTTGAATACGTCGTCGCCGCGAAACAAATACTGCGCCAGGTAATTCCGTGCCTCACTGGTGAGCATGTGCTTGTGCCGCAGCAGTTCGTCAATGATGAGGCTGTCGAGGTTGAGCGCGTCGTGCGCCTGGGCGAAATATCCGGGCCTCAGATGCAACCCAAATTCCATTTTCCCGGCCAGCGGCTCGATCTGACGCATGAGGGTTTTCAAAAAGGTCGTTTTGCCCGTCCCGTTATCGCCGATGAGCGCTACACATTCGCCACGCCGCAGGGTAAAGTCCTCCGCCATGAACAAAGGGTTGCCGGGATAGCCGATTTCGAGATCGTGTGTGCGCAGTACCACCTCACCGCTGCGTTGATTTTCACGCAGGCGGAGTTTCAGCGGCGGTGTGCGGGTGCTGGGGGCGGTGATCGCTTTTAGCGCCTGCTCTGCCTCGGCGACGCTGAAAGGCCGCACACTGAGGCCTGTTTCGCTCCAGCTCATCTGCAAATAGCGCTCGATGCCGTATGTCTGAATACCCACCAGATCACCACTCAGGCGGCGCAAACGGCCAACGGCCTGACCATTGGTGGAAGCGCGGGCGATATTGCGTTTGATATAGTCCAGCTCTTTTGCCAGCCGTTCATGCTGCTGTTCAAAAAGTGCGAGTGCGCGTTCGCGATTGGCCTCGCGCTGGCGCAGGTAGGCGCTGTAGTTGCCGCGATACGATGTGACCCCACCGCGACTCATCTCCCAGATCGTATTGACTACCGCATCCAGAAAATAGCGATCATGGCTGACGATCAACAGCGCACCGTCCCAATTCCGCAGTGCTGTTTCCAGCCATTCCACCGCGCCAACATCGAGATGATTGGTCGGCTCATCGAGAATCAGCAGATCGGGCTTTTCGAGCAGCAGATTGGCGAGTAAGGCGCGTGTTTTCTGCCCGACGCTCAGGTGCTTGAGTGGCAACTCATAATGCTGCTTCTCAAATCCCAGGCCGGACAGGGTTTGCTCGATTCGCACTTCGTAATCATAGCCGCCGATATGCTCGAAACGCTCCAAAAGGCGACCATATTCGTCCATGACGGCCTCGGATGCGTCTGTTGCCATCTGCTGTTCGAGGGCGCGGAGTTTGGCTTCCTGGCGCTCGACATCGGCGAATACCGCCCGCATCGCGCCATAAAGGGTGCTGTCCTGCTCGGAGAAGCCTTGCATGGCCTCCTGCCGCAGATAGCCGATGCGAATGCTCGACGCGCGGCTGGCGGTGCCGGTTGTGGGCTGCTCCAGCCCCGCGAGGATACGCAGCAGCGTTGTTTTGCCGATGCCGTTCGGCCCGACCATGCCGATTTTCGCCTCGTGCGGGATGCTGGCGTTAACGCCTGTAAAAACGGTGAATCCGCCAAAAATCTGGCTGACATTATTTGCTGTGAGAATAGACATGTTGCTTGATCCTGTAGGTCTGTATACTTAACATGGGTGTGCAAAATAAAAACGCCGCCTGTCATCAGCATGACTCGTGCGGCGCTCGATTTCGCATCTGCTAGACATGACATTGTATCATGTCCGTGTTAAAAAAGATGAGAGAATCATAAAACTTTCGCGGCGCGAGTCAGAAAATAGGCAACCTAATAGACGGTTAGGCCTGTTTAACTATTTCTGGTCGCTCGCTGCATGATCTCTCCTACTCGGCTCACAAAAGACCGGGGCGGTTTTCACCGCGCCAAGCCAGACTTATTTAACGACAGATTCGCGAAAATGTCAACTCACAAATCAGACCATTAGTAGGGCGATTATGCCTTTAAACTCCAGGCGGTGGGCCGAGCGTCTCTGTTCCATAGGCTTTGAGGCTGGCGACAATCATCTCGACATTTGGCGGTGCGCTGGGCGGCGGTGGAAGCGTCAGGGCGGCAGCGGGTTCGCCCCTCTCGAAAAACCACTGGTCAAGTCCGGCGGGTGTCCCTACGCCAAACCAACGCGCAGTTTCGGAGATTACTTGAAATGTGTGCGGCACATTGCGTGGGATATAGACAAACGTGCCAGCCCCACCCGTGCGGATTTCGTCGCCAATCGTGAAGCGGATTTCACCTTCCAGCACATACCAGAATTCATCTTCGCGGCTGTGTGAGTGGAGAGGTACGGCGAGATTGCGATCTGCCAGCCCTTCCGCTGCCCAGAACTGCCCATTGGTTTCCTCGCCGAGCGCTTTGAAATTCATGAGCGCTCCCAGATGCCAGAGTGCCCGCCCCTGCTGACTTTCTAATACAGAAGCCTTCATTTGTTTCTGTTCAAACATGTCATCATCTCCGAATGTCTAGTCTGATCCGAATATCTAATCTGATCCGAATATCTAATCTGAAATGATGATAAGTCCGTTGGAAAATCGGAGCATCGGGGATGTCCCCTATATGACTCCCCTATCTTTCATGATCGGTCAGTTTGCCACTGACAGCGTAGGCGGCGGCTTCTGCTCGGCTGCGCAGATTGAGCTTATCAAAAATCCGGCTGACATGATGCTCGACGGTCTTGCCGCTGATGACTAGTCGCTCGCCAATTTCGCGATTCGTCAGGCCAGAAGCCACCAGTGACAAAATTTCAGCTTCACGCTGCGTCAATGGTTTATTCAGGCGTGGCGCGGCCCCGCTGGTAGCTCCAAGCTGGCGTAACAAATGAGCCGCTTCCGCCAGATCACGCGCAGCACCGATGCGCTCAAAAGTGGCAAACGCGGCTTTCGCCCAGGTGATCGCACCCGGAGGGTCGCTCTCGCGAAGGGTTTGCGCCATTTTGAGCCTAACTTGACCCGCCAGCAGGGACTGTTCATAGGATCGCAGATGGTCGAGCGCGGCGTTAAAGCTGGCCTTCGCCGCCGGAAAATCGCCCGTGTGCAGGCTGATTTGCCCCTGCGCCAGTTCGACCTGTGCCGCTAGCGGATGGCTTTGTGACTGCTGCGCCAATATTTGTAAATCGGTGATAATCCGGCCGGCTTCGTCAGCGTCGTTCATCGCCAGCAAAACTTCCACCAGCATCAAAAGTGTAGGCAAATGGTGGAGGTTATAAGCAGAAACGGGTGGAAGTGCTTGTTGCAGAACGGCTTTAGCGGACGTAATTTCGCCTTTTGCAAGATACAGGTGCGCCAGCGGAACAACCGCCGATCCCTGATCTTCCAGACCTGCCAGCATCACCTCGGCTTCTTCGATTTTTCCCTGGCAGACGCGCAGATCAGCCAGCCTGATGACAGCGTGGATACGCAGTCCGCGATGCCCTCTTTCGAACGCCTGAATCGCTTCCGTCAGCGCGACTTCAGCATCCTGCCAGCGCCCCATCGCGGTCATCAGGCTGCCATAGGTGGTGCGGCAGGTCGCCGAGAGAAATGGGCAGTGATGGCGTTCGGCAAAATCGGCGGCGATTCGACACCAGTGGTCGCTGCGGGTCAGGTCGCCTGCGGTCTCGCAGGCGGAGAGCATGACACAGAAAATCTCGCTGATGTTCATGAACTCGGTGACTTCGCCGCTGGTTGCCATCGTCATAGCTTCGTCCAGGCGGTTCATCCCCTCCCCGACGCGCCCCTGAATGACCTGCGCCTGTCCGTAGAAAGCCAGCGCGAAAGCCTCTAAATCGCTATCGTTGAAACGCTGTGCAGCCTCAATAATTCGGAGGCTTGTCCGTTCCAGATCATCCGGTTTTGCGGTCATCGAGGCGCGGAGCATCTCGCACCAGGCGGTCTCGCGAGAGGGCGAAATCTGAGCGATCAAACGCTCGGCACGCGCGAACCAGCCGTGCATCGCCGTGATATTGCTATGCAGAAAAACCTGTTCGCGCCCTAGCCAGCAGGCGATACGTGCTGCTTTGCCAACATCACCACGTTCCTTGAAGCCATTGTAGGCCAGCGTCCGGTGATGATGCGAAGCGCTGATGTCATTAAGCGACCAGAGCGCGATACCCAGGCCATCCTGAGCTTCTGGCGTATCGGCTGCTTGTATTGCTTTCTCAAAATTTGCTTTCGCGCCTGCCCAATTCGCTGTTTTTAGGGCTGCCTGGCCTGCCTGAAAATAATCCTGATAAATATTCATTCGCTTTTTTCCGAATCAATTGCCACACCTACCCATATCTTATACTATGAAAATAAATGGCAGCTAGAGAAAAATATTTTGCAATGATTACCATCCATCTGACCGCCGATGATCTCGTAAAAATGCGCTTTGCCTATCGTCCGCTGCTGGAAATCCCCCTCAGCTACCGTGTGCTGATTAACCCGGATTTTCAGTTTCCGTTTTATCGCTGGGTGGACGAAGCGCGTGGGCTGCTGCACGACACCGCACTCCCTTATCTGAACGCGCTCGTGACCGATCACGGCTATATACCCGATTTCCTGACACCGACACCCGTCACCAAGCAGGCCGACATTGAAGCGGATTTTGCCGAACTGCTGGCGACATCGGACGAGGTGATCCGCGAAGGGATTCTCACGCTGATCGAGGAAGATGGCGATTCGGAAATCCGGCGCTATTTTCTAGCGCACCCGCGCGAAGCGGCGGAATGTCTGGTCGAGGAACTGCGGCTTTATTGGAAGCGCACATTACATGATTACTGGTCGCGCATGATTTCGACGCTGGAAGGCGATGTTCTCTATCGGGCGCGGATGCTGGCGCTGAATGGCCCCGGCTCGATGTTCGATGATTTGCATTCGAGTGTTCATTACGACCACCGCCAGATTCAGCTTCAGCCCGTTTGCCAGCATCACCATGAAGATGTCGCCTTGAATTTAAGCGGCGATGGTATTCAGATCGTGCCGACCATTTTCCGGGGCTGCGGGCGCATGTTCCAGGTCGTTCCCGATTGGCAGCCGATGCTGGCCTATGGTGTTCGCGGCACGGGTTTATGGCATGAAAAATTGCCGTCGTCGAATCACGCGCTGGAGTTGACATTGGGCGCGGGGCGGGCGCGAGTCCTGCGCAGCCTGACACCGCCTGCCAGTACCGGAGAGGTCGCGCAAAAGGTGCGGATTTCGACGGCGAACGCTTCGCAACATCTCAGTCGTTTGACTGAGGCGGGACTGGTTGAGCCGCGCCGCAGCGGAAAGCGTGTCTATTATCACCTCACGACTCGCGGCATCAATTTGCTGGCGTTGTTCGATGTCAATGATTGAGGGAAGATTTTATGTCGTTGGTCGTTAAGTGGCTTCGTGGACGACGCATGCGTCGCCCCTACACAGACGAACAATGACCCCGATCAATCTACCACCGCCATATCGGGGATCTACCATTTGGTAGACCACTTTCGATCCCTCGTTCGCTTATAGTCAAAGTGGATCGAAAACTTAAAAAATTCTCAAAAGCATGACGCTGCTCATGCCTGAACTATTGGTTTGTCTGTGGCGGTTGCCACTTATCTCAAAAAGGGAGAAAGAGTCATGAAACCTGCACTTGTAACGACCCAATGGGCTGCCGAAAATCTGCAAAATCCGGCGGTTCGCCTCGCGGAGATCAGCGTCGAGACTTCGCTCTATGCCACCGAACACGTCCCCGGCGCGGTCAATTTTAGCTGGACAACACAGCTTCAAGACCCGGTTCGGCGCGACATCATCAGCCTGGCTGACTTTGAGATTCTCCTCAGTCATGCCGGGATCGCGCCGGAAACGCATGTCGTGCTCTATGGCGACAACAACAACTGGTTCGCGGCCTATGGCTTCTGGATTTTCAAGTATTACGGCCACGAAAATGTCAGCCTGATGGACGGTGGATTGAAAAAGTGGAAGCTGGAAAATCGCCCGATGACGGCGGAAATTCCCAGTTACACCCCGACGGAATACAGTGTGACGAAGGTCTACGCGGAATATCGCGCGGATCGCAATTACATCAAGGCGCGGCTGCAAGGCAATCACTTTTCGCTGGTGGATGTGCGCTCCCCGCCGGAATACAAAGGCGAAATTATCGCCCCACCCGGCATGTCGGAAACGGCGCAGCGCCCCGGTCATATCCCCGGCGCGGTCAACATCCCCTGGAGTCAGGCTGTTGCCGAGGACGGCACGTACAAATCGAAGGACGAACTGGCGAAGCTCTATGGCGACAAGGGCGTGGGCAAGGACGGCCACGAAATTATCACCTACTGCCGCATCGGTGAGCGCTCATCGCACAGTTGGGTCGTCCTGAAATATATTTTGGGCCACAAGGATGTCCGCAATTACGATGGCTCATGGACGGAATGGGGCAACCTGATCGGCAATCCGATCCAGCTCGGCGAAACGCCCTAAGGCAAGCGGAAATTCATAACGACTGTAGGGGCGCATCGCGATGCGCCCTTTTAGTTGACTAATTGACATGATCGGCAATTCCATACACAATCTGATATATCAACATTTATATATCAATGACGTGCTATGCTCAAATTTGTACTGCTTGGATTTCTGCAATATAAGCCACTGACGGGCTATGAACTCGAAAGCTGGATCAAATCGACGACCTCGCATTTCTGGCACGCCGGGTTGAGCCAGATTTACATGACGCTGAAAAAACTGGAAGAAGACGCGCTGGTGATCTCGCATATCGAGCCGCAGGAAGGTCGCCCGGATCGCCGCGTTTATCGCATGACGGAGGCCGGACGAGCGGACTTGAGCCAATGGCTGGTCACGCCGATTACCGAGCCTGTCGTTAAAAAAGACGCGCTTCTGCTCAAGCTTTTTTTCGCCTCGCCGGACGAAAAAGAGTTTTTGCTGACTCAATTGCGCGTCCAACGCAGCTTGCACCAGCAACAGTTGGCCTATTATCGCCAATCAATCCCGCAGGAAATTCAGGATATGCTGGCGGAAAAGCCGGAGTTGGCGCGGAATGCCCTGCTCTGGGATGCCGCCCGCCGCTGTGGTGAGCAGTATGAAGGCATGTACCTGCGCTGGCTGGACGAGACGATTCAGACCATCGAGGCGGTGTTGTAGGGTTATGAAAATTATGCGAGGGCAAGTCTCAGACCTGCCCCTACAATAATTCACATAGGATTTTTTTAACTCAATATATCAATCTTGATATATCAATCTATATATATGAAAGGATAATCACCATGTATCACCGAATTGTAAAGCACATTCTCCGCAACGGGTTCGAAAATGTCAGCAGTGGCAATTATGAGGCGGTTTTGAGCCAGTGCGTACCCAATGTGCGCCACACGTTCGCTGGAAAGCATACGTTCGGTGGGCAGCGCAACGATGTCGAAACTTTGCGGCGCTGGTTTCAGCGTTTGGGGCGTGTACTGCCGGGGATGACGTTCGAAATTCACGATATTGTCGTCCAGGGGATGCCCTGGGATACCGCCGCCGTCGTGCGCTGGACGGAAGATGTCACACTGGCGAATGGTGTCCGTTATGTCAATCATGGGATTCACTATCTGCGCCTGCGCTGGGGACGTGTGGTGTCGTTTGATGTTTATCTGGATACGCAGGAAACCGAGTGTGTATTAGCAAGCTTAGGCGCGTTCGGAGTGGAGGAAGCAGTCGCCGCGCCAATTACAAGCTAAGTCGATAGCTTTTAGTTGATAGCTGCTGTGTTGCGAACATTTCATGCTAGAGGATAAAAACCGTCAGGCTACTGAAATAAGCCGCCTGAAAGCGACTGGTTATTCTGCGCTCGGCCTTCAGTCCGGTTCACCGGGCTTTCTACCCTTAGCCGTATGGCTTTAGCCTGCGGCGGCAAACTGACCAACGACTGACTGAAACTCTGAAAACTATTATAGCCGTCAAAAACAAAAGCACGCGGTCACACGTGCTTTTGAAGATTCAGAAAATTGGATGCTGTTTTAGATCACTTCAGGCTCGTGCTTACCATTTGACGACCCGTTCGCAGCCACACGCTGAGTCAAAAAGTCGTCGCGGGCATCAATCTGGTCTTTCAGATTGGTGAACGAGCGCTCCAATAATTTGTAGGACAGCTCGGTCAGGTTATCGTAGGCCACCTGTGTCAGCGCATAGACCGCCACTTCGCGAATGAACGCGCCGGGGTAGCCTACCAGCTTCGGCACAAGCGCCTTGTGTTCGTCGCGCCACACTTCGCCCAGATATTGGCGCAGCATTTTTTCAGCATCTTCCTGGACGCGGGTTTCCGGGATGATGAAAATCCGATCCAATCGCCCCGGACGCTTCAGAATTCGCTCGTCAATCGCTTCCGGGTAGTTGGTAGTGGATACCAGCAGGGTCCCCTTGCCGTTGATGGACGATTCGTTACCATCCAGCACGTTCAGAACCAGCGCCTTTTCTTCGGCGTGAAGATAAGCGTCGAGTTCTTCCAGCAAAATCAGCGACGGATACTGTGAATAAGCCGCCACCGAAAGCGCATGTTCGATCTTGTTAAAAGTCGAGCCGTAGGGATCGTTCGCTCCCTTATGCGCGGACGACACGTAAATCACGACATACCCCTGCTCAATCGCCCATTTTGCCAGCGCCGAGCAGATCATGGTTTTCCCCGTTCCCGGCACACCCGCCAGGAGCAGCTTGCGGAAAGGTTTCAATTTCAAACGCTTGTAAACGTCGATGCCTTTGGTGAAGAAGGCGCTCACATCATCCAGAATGTCCGACTTCAGCTTTTCTGGCAGCACGACATCTTCCCAATTGACCGTCGGCACGAATGAGTTCGCATGTCCGCCGATGATGACTACCTGCGGCCCGTGTTCCAGCGCATACGCTAGGCGGTTGCATTCACCCTCAAACACTGTCCAGGCCTGAAAAAATGTGCGCGGCACGACAGCCATGATGACCATATGACCCGCATCGCTGTAGTGCGAGGCCATCACCAGAATTTCGACCTTCTCGCCCGTTTCCAGCGCCGAGAAGCGATAGACGAAAGCGCCCATGCGATGCGTCAGTTTTTGCGCCCAATCGTGTTTGTAAAGGGGCGTGATAACCGCGCAATCCAGCCGATCCCAGCCGTCAAAGCGAAAGCCGCCCGGAAGCGCTAACGAATAGCGCTCAAAAATGTCGTCTTTCACGACGGCATCCGCAGCCCAGAGGAGGATCGAATCCGTGTCCTGATGCTTGGGAAGCCATTCCGAATCGACCCACTGGCGCATGACATCAATTTTTAAGGACTGTGCAGTTGGATCTCCACAAAACATGATTTTTTACCCGGCTCATCTGCCTTTATCTGATAGTTTTTACGGAACTTTCGCGACGATGGTTCATAAACCACGCACGTCAACATTATCGGTGATAAGCACATGATGAGTCCATACCGAATATTTAGGGGTTATGAGGGGTCAGAAATATGCGCAAAAGTTAGAGTGAAGCAGCGATTTAACACGCTTACGGCCTCAGCCAGTGGAGACGGTAATCATGCTGCCACTGCCGGACATTTCAATGTCGTAGCGCAGGGCAGCGCCTTCATAGTTGGGACTTTGCAAGGGTATGTTGCCACTGCCCGTTTGATCCGTTTGATTATCGAAGACAACGCCAGAACCCCAGCCTTTCCGCTGGACGCGGGCAGCGACACCCCGCGGCCTCTGGACTGTGAATTCGGAGCCGCTGCCACCAAGCCGGATGGGAACCACACGCTTAGGCTTTGGAAGCTCGACGTGGAAGGTGCTGCCTGCCCCATTGGCCTCCAGTTCAAGCACGTCCAGACCGCCCAGTTCGGCAGTCATCTCCGCGGCGCCGCCCTTGAGTGTGAGCTGCCAGGGGATGGCGGTGCTGAGTGTGACCTCTGCTGCGCGCTTCTCCTTACCCGGAAGCCACAGATGCCTCGGATAGCGGATCGTAACCACGCCATCCTTGACCTTCACGTCTGGCACAGGCCCTTCAAAGGTGGCCTGATAGAGTGCGCCTGCAAGTTCACCCGCACGCAATCTCAGTTGTATACCCTCGAAATGGAAGACAAGCCGCGCACTTTCCAGATCACCCAGCGGCGCGGAAAAAATTCCCTCATCGCCCACCGCCGACTCTCGCAACCGTGTAATTTCTTCCCTGGCGAGCGTGTTACTGCGTTGAAGAAACTCCAGCAGAAATGCCTTCTGCTCATCGTCATATTGCGCCGCCATTTCCTCCCATGCCTTTCCGAGAGAAGCGAAAAGCAGGCCGATTTCCTGTTTGCCGTCTGAGCCTGCCGCGAGCCTCACGATCACCCTGCGGCCATCATTGGGGTCGCGCTCCCGGCGTACCAGCCCCGCCTTTTCCAGCCGAATGAGAATAGCCGTGAAGGTTCCAGTTGTGAGTCCCATGAGATTGGCAAGTTGACCAGCGGTAGCTTCACCAGTGTTCTCCAGCATGTCGATGACTTGCATATCTGTATCGGTCATCGAGAGTCGCGCCGCCGCTGCCCGGAAGAAGGACGCACCCAATCCATAGCCCTGCCGAAGTTCATTTACGAGTTTGCCATCAAGCTCCGTCGGTTTGTTCCGTGAACCCATTGACATTTTTAATTTCTCCGCTTAAGATGCAATTAACTTGATTTTCAAGTCAATAAATTTACTAATTGATTTGAATATCTAGTAAATATTGTGAATTGTTTGCTGGATATTCAAGTTGAGAGCATTGTAGCACAGGAAGCGCACAAGCGGTAAGGAGACAAGATGCAAAACCAGGCAATCCGAGCGAATCAGACCAATTCGACCTGGACCGGCATGGTGACAGTAGACGATACGGCTCTGGCGGTCACCGACACTTGCGGGCAAGGTATCCCCGTGATCTATCTCAACGGTCACATGGCCTCTCAGCGGAACTGGCGGCGCGTCATCGCCGAACTGGGGCCGGGCTGGCGGCACATCACTTACGACATGCGGGCGCGCGGCAAGTCGAAGCTTTCGGCGGACTATTCGTTCGAGACGAACGTCCGGGATGTCGATGCTGTCCTTGCGGCCAGGGGTGTGGGGCGGGCGCTGGTGGTGGGCTGGTCCTACGGGGCGTTCGTCGCGGCACACTGGGCCAGTCGCAATCCCGAGCGCACCGTCGGCGCGGTTTTTGTCGAGGGCGCACAACCCTACGACTGGATCGACGGAATGGATATCGAGCAGATGCGGAAGCTGTGGCGGCGGCTGAGCTGGCTCATGACGCTGCTGCGTTGGACGGCATGGTGGACGGGCATGGTCCCGCGGATGACCGCCGAACAGATGGCGAACAGCAACATCGAGGTCGGTATGATCGCACGTGAGCGCGAACTTGGCCCCGTGCTGGACAACATCATCGTCCCGACCCGGTATGTGAACGCTTCGGGGTCGGAGATGGGAAGGGAAGAAGTCCGCGCCAGCCTCGAGAAAGTGGTCGAACGCAACCCGAACATCAAGATCTACGCGAAGGTCGCCAGCAACCATAATGCGATTCTGAGCAAGGACTTCCGTGCCGTCGCTGATGCTGTACGCGAGGTCGCCGCCCTCGACCACAGGGGGCGAAATACTACCGTGCCATTATAACCATTAGGTTTGATGGCGCGATGATAGATAAGCTGACCTACGGGTCGTTGCCTAGCTGTTTGCGATGCGCGTATACAAACAATATAGCAGCTTAATGTTTGCGGGCATAAAAATGACCGTAGTCAACGTAGGAGCGATCCCGTCGGTTCACCCTCGGTATATTCGCAAATTTGTTGGGCTTTAATCTTCCATCAAAAATCGGCGCACAATGGATGGGAAGGCCGTTTGCGATGTGGGCGGATAAGTCCCCTCGTAACCCCAGTAGCGCAGCAGATTTTCGAACAGGCTGTACGGCGTATTCGGCAGGATCATCAGCGATGACTTGGGAATCGCCTGAAACAGTGAGACTGGAATATCAATCGGAAACAGCGCATCGCGGTCACCATGCACAATTTGCGTCCGCGCGGTGATCGTGGAGAGGTGATCGGGCGTGAAATTCATATCGTCGTAGGTTTCTCCCATTGTCCGATAGTTCTGTATCAGGGCGCGTATCTGGTTGTCACCGCCCGGATGTTGTTGACGAATACTATCCAGCCATTTCAGGCTCTCGCGCTCGACCTGCTCAAACGAGGCTCGTCGTAGATTCGCACGACACGGCTCCGGTAAATAGGGCGCTGCACCCCATAGTGACATGCCTTCGATACGCTGCTGCTGCTGGGTCGCCATATGTAGCAGCGTCATTCCACCGGAGGCATAGCCCACCGCCCGAAATGTCGTAATTTCGAGTGCGTCGAGCAGCGCATAGACATCCTGCGCATACTGCCGGTGTGAGAATTGACCGGATGGATTGGTCGAGGGTCCATGACCACGTGTGTCCGGTACAATCACACGAAAATCCGCCGTAAGGTCATCGAAATAGGGCATCTATTGGTCTGATGAGTTAAAAAATCCGTGTAACAGCAGGAGTGGTGTGCCTTCTCCGGCCTGCCGATAAAATAACTCAATGCCATTCACTTCGACTGTGGCTTCCTGGATCATATAATGCCCCACCCTATCGTTTAATATGAGGATTTTTACGGAATAACTCTGAATCGCCTATGGCATTCCACATTATTGAAGGAAAAGGAAAAAGCCAATGTCTGGTTCAGGGGCGACTCACCGAGTCGCCCATACAGAATATCACGTATTGTAGGGGCGAACCCGGCGGGTCGCCCTCCCATTCGTTCACAAATTAATTCTTCTGCCCCAGCGCTTTGAAATTCAAAACCGGACGCTTGGTCAAAAAGTCGTCACGAGCGTCGATCTGATCCTTCAGGCTGTTGAACGAGCGCTCTAACAGTTCCAGCGGCAGGTCGTCCATTGCTTCCCCGGCACACTGCATCAGCGCACCGACGGCGACCTCGCGGATAAACGCGCCGGGATAGCCGACCAGCTTGGGCGCAAACGCGCGATGCTCGTCGCCCCACACGGGGCCAAGATATTTTTGCAGCATCCGTTCCGCGTCCTCGTGTACCTTCACTTCGGGGATGATGAAAATGCGATCCAAGCGCCCCGGACGTTTTAAGACGCGCTCGTCAATCGCTTCGGGATAATTGGTCGTCGCCACCAGCAGAGTCCCCTGCTCGTTCGAAACCGATTCCGAGCCGTCGAGGACGTTGAGCATCAGCGCCTTTTCATTTTTATTCAGATAAGCGTCGAGTTCTTCCATAATCACCAGCGTCGGTGTGCTGGAAGCGGCGGCAGCGGCCAATGCCTGCTCGATTTTGACGAATGTCGCGCCCTGGGCATCCGCGCTGGAAATATAAACGACCAAGTAATCGCGCTCCAACGCCCATTTCGCCAGCGCCGAACACAGCATCGTCTTGCCTGTCCCCGGCACACCCGCCAAAAGCAGCTTGCGGAACGGTTTGAGCTTGAGCCGCTGGTAAACGCCAACGCCGCGTGTAAAAAACGCTTCCACATCGTCCAGAATTTCGGCTTTCAGCTTGGCGGGCAGGATAATTTCATCCCAATCAACCGTTGGCTTGAAGGACGAAATCCTGCCGCCGATCACGACCACGCGCGAATTCGGCGTAATCGCTCTGGACAGGCGGTTACACTCGTTGGCGAAATCTGCCCAGGCATGGACAAACGTTTTGGGCAGCGATGCCTGACAGATCATGCGGCCATCGTCGCTGAAATAGGTCGCCAGGAGCAGCACTTCGACGATCTGCCCGGTTTCGCGCTGCGCAAAGTTGTAAATAAACGCGCCTGTCTGGAATGTCACGTTGCCGTGAATGTCGTGCGCGTTGACATGGACGACGGCGGGACATTCGGTTGGGCGAATGCCGACAAATTTGTAGCTGCCTGCCATCGAGAAATCCGGGTCAATTTTCCCCAGGATGACCTCGCTGGTGAAGGTGTTCGAGACCCACATCGTCAGCATATCCTGATCGGGGTAGCGCGGAGTCCATTTGGTGTTGATCCAACGTTCGAGTTCTTCCATTTTTAGCGGTGCTTCCATTTTTGCTCTCCTCCAACGCTCCGATAGATGTTGAAATTTTAGCATGAGAAAAATCGCCGCCCACACCTATAAATGGGGTTTGTTTCATTATAAACATTACAAAAAACCTTAACAGAATTTTTATATATTCTATCGTGACATTTTATGGAAACTATGATTTAATGCTGTTTGTAATGCGAATGTGAAGTTATTCACACGCCACATTCCATCATTAGACCCCTCAAATTAGGGGGTTGTAACAGGTCAGAAGTGGTCGTATGATGCTCAGGTTGGACTTTAACGAACCACACGTTTCAAATGAAGGAAGAAGGAAAACAAAATGTTGGACCCCATAAACATGCAGCGGTTGGCGGAAATTCGCCAGCAGGAATATTTGCAGGCCGCTGAACAAGCACGGTATGCCCAGCCCATGCGCAGCATATTGTGGCGTACTGGCGATATGATGATTGCAGTCGGCAAACGCCTGATGGCAACCACCCAGACCGCCCCCGCCCGCACCGTCACCGCACCAAACATCAACGCCGAACCCTGCGTCGAGTGCTAATCGCATCCTGAAAACCAACGGGATTATCAGGATTATCAATAGAAAGGAAAATGCTCAAAATGGATATTGTGAATCTCCAGCGTCTCGCGGAAATCCGCCAGCAGGAATATCTGCAAACCGCTGAAAACGAACGCAACGCAGTGCCACTTCGCACTACCATCGCCGAAGCAGCCAACAAGCTTATTGCGCGCTTGACGGCGACCAACGCGACTACCCCTGCCCGCACTGCCCCCGACCTCACCGAAGCCTGCGTCGATTGCTAACAGCATGATGACCAGCGGCTTTAAACCCAAGCAGACGCGCCCCTAACCCGGCGCGTTTTTGATTCCCCCATTCTTAACATTTAGAGACGCAAAAAAGCACGTAAAGAAAGTATAATTTCTCTACGTACTCTTTGTTCAGCTACGATTTACGATTGAAGCGTACGCTGTAGGGATGAGCGAGAAACTCGTCCCTACAACTGGTTTACCACTTTATCTCAGCCGCTTGTTTCTGCTGTTGCTTCCGGAGTCATTTCCGTTGTTGAACCTGTATCCGAACCCGTCGTGTTCAGGTTGTTGGGATTCAAATCCTGGAACGCGATCACCTGGAAGAAACGATTAAGCTGGGTGCGCAGTGTTGAGCATTCCGTCGCTTCGTCGGCGAGGGTGGATGAATTGAGCGTGGACATGGTGGTCGTGTCTGTGCCTGCCGGATACATTGAAGCAACGTTGCTCTGGAAAGTCGCATCGTCCAATGTCATCATGCCGGTAACGGTATTCTGCTGCTCGTCTGTCCACATGGGCGACTGGCTGCTGGACATGCTTGACCAATTGCTGAACAGCGGGCCGTACTGACCATAATCAAACTGGTTCAGGTCAAGAGTCGAAGCGCCGCTCTGCATCCATTGGTCATTGAGGCGGCCAAAATCGAAGTAGCGTTGTGCAACGTACAGGCTGGCAATCAGGTCAGAACTGCATTGTACAGTACCCATGCCTGCGGTGCCCGTGGAGCTGCCTGCTTCCATAGTTGCTTCTTCGGTAGCGTCCTGAGCAAAGCTCGCGCCAACGACCAGCGCTAACAAACCCACTAACAACATTAAACTAAAAACTGACTTACGCATACGAACCTCCTGCTTAAAAACGATAAATTTTTGGCTCTCTGAGCCTAAAATTTAGTATATAAGCAAGTGTTCTGATTGGAAGGGGTTACGAGGCAAAATAGGAATAAAATAGGCTGTAGGTTCAATGAAAATAGGCCACAAACTTCTGTAAAATCCCCCAGATGGTCGGTTGCCTGATGGGTTAAAAAATGGGAAAATCGAAGCGTCACGCAGATAATAATCAACGCATTTTCCCCGCGTCCTGTTATACAGTACCCTTTTCCAACCCTGAATAATTACCTGTCATTTTTACGAAATGCTGCCGTCTAATCGCCCACAAGATCAACTGCGCGGGCAGCGGGAAGGCCGCTCTGCCAACCGCCGCATCCATCGGTTCGAGCTTATCGATCACATATTTTTTGCCATGCAGGATCACCGTACAGCCACCTGCTGCCACCACATTTTTATACCAATCGACATCCGGCCCATAGGTGAGTTCGGCCACAAAGCCATCGTCGGCATGTCCCAGGATGATCGGCGTTTCATAGTGCTTGCCGCTGCGCCGCCCGACATGCTCGATGATCGCGAACGGGCCAAACGAAGACCGCGCCATCCTTTTGGTCAATGGGTTGAAATAGTTTTTCAGGAACGAGAGCAAAGCATTACGCATTTTCTGTTGAAATGTCATGTTTTCACCCTTTGGAAAGCACCAAAATTAACACCTTATTCCTTGGAAAGCACCAAAATTAACATCCTATTCACAGAATTTGCAACTGGAATCAAAATGGGGCAAGGTACACCCCTGCCCCACTCGCTAACAATAGAAGTTGAGTTTCGTCTAGCCCGCGACCTGCCCGCGTACCGCGCCGTCCGGGAAGTCCGAGGTATGGACGTTCACATAGAATCCTGCCGGACTGGTTGCGATCTGGTTCAGCACATCCATATCGGATACTGCCACACAGCCAGTCGCGTTTCCGCTTTCGTCTGGCGCTTTATCGAATGGAACGACCACCGGGCCGGACTCGTCGGCATTACCCATGTGAATGTGCATCGCCGCAGCGGGCAACGTCACATTCTGGACGGTGACATTGTAGCAAATCTGGCTGTTGGAAAAGTCAATCGTAATCGCCGCAGTGCCGGTGGCATCTTCATCGCCAGGGCCAGGGATTTCTGCCGTGCCACTCAGCGTGGTGCTGAAATTTGCATTCACCATTGAGCCGCTGGTTGTATCTGTTGAAGTACCAGCTTCAGTTGTTGCTTCAGGGCTTGCGCCCACACCCATCATCGACACGCTGCCCTGCGATGCAACCGCTAAAAAGAAGCGATTGAGCGTTGTACGCAGCATGGCGCATTCCGCAGAATCATCCGCAAATGTCGCCGGAGCGAGCATGGTTGCGTCAGGCATGTTCGCCATCATATCCTGCTGCATGGTCGCGTCATCCATCAACATCATGTCGGTGATAGCCGCGTTTTGTTCGCTGGACATGCCCGACGGCATATCCATCATGCTATCGAACCAGGGCGCAAACTGACCTTTATCGAACTGGGTCAGATCGAGCGTCGATGCACCACTCTGCATCCACTCATCATTCATACCGCCAAAGCCGAAATAACGTTCGGCGATGTACAGATTCACGAGCAGATCAGAACTACAGACAACCGAGCCAGTCGTGCCAGATGTGCCGGACATGCTCATATCGGCTGTCGCTTCCATTGTGGCCTCTGCCATCGGCTCAGAAGTTGCTTCCATCGTCGCCTCTGGCATGGGTTCGGTGGTCATTTCCTGAGTCGGTTCTTCAGTCGCGTCCTGCGCCTGACCAAACGCCACCGCCGTTAGCAACAAAACCAAAACTGCAAATACTGATAAACCTTTAACTGACTTACGCATATAAACCTCCACAAAAACTTACAATTAAGATTGCGATCCTCAAAGAAATTATTTTCGTAAGGAACGCTTACAATCGAGTATAGGATGAAGTGTCTTAAATGGAAGGTTTACGGCGCTAAAATAGGAACAAGATAGGCCGCATACGTAACAATCGTAGGTCACTTAGCCTGCTATTTTCACCCACCTGCCCTATGACCCGTGCGTCATAATAAAAACCCTTGATAATCAGATAAAAATCGAGGTCGGTTATGCGCCGACCTCGTTGTTGTTTGCGGATACAAATTCCTGCTGGATAACGTTAGTTCGTTTGCCGATCCCAGAACCGCAGATCGCGAGATGCGGTAACAAATTTCGAAGCGTCACCTGCCCCATTCAACGCGATACAGGCTTTGTCGAGGCTGTCGCCGATACCTGCTTTTTGCAGTAAAGCGACTGTCGCCGGGGTGTAGCCAATGAATTTCGAGTGTGCGAAAGCGTCGGCGACAAAATCACGTGCGGCAGCCTTTTTCGCCAGCATCGCAGCGCTGTCGTCGGATACCAGCAGCGCCACGACATCATAAAGCACCGAGGGGCCACCCTCAAGCTTTTGCTTCGCCTCAATCCATGTGCCATCACTGGCTTGAACACCACCAATCAAGGGTGCGATCACTTCGATTACCGCGCCCTCATTTTCAGCCGCTTCCTGAATAGCGCTGAACAATTTCGCATCGACACCATCCGTAACCAGCACACCGATTTTGCGCCCCTTGAGGCTTTTTGGACTATTTTTCAGAATACTGAGCGCCGGGGATGCTTTCAAATCCTGGCGCGTGGGCTTCGCGGCTTGCGCGGGCTTTGGCAGTTCCTTCAAACCTAGACCATCGGCAACATTCTGCGCCAATGTTTCATGGATATTGAGCAGATGAGCGACGACACGACTGCGGATGGCTGGCCGTTCGACTTTGCTGAGTTCGAAAACGAGCGCATCGGCAATATGAGTTTGTTCAACGGCTGTCTGGCTGATATAAAACTGCCGTGCCTGACTGTAGTGATCGGCAAAAGTTTCTGAGCGAAGCCGCCTTTTCGCGCCAGCTTCCTCAGCCGGATAACTATGGAAACCCTGTGGCGATTCACGTGGCCCACCCTCATCACCCCACGAATTCGGCTCATAATTTGCGCGACCTACCGGGTTTTTCATCGCCATGTGTCCGTCCTGCTGGAAATGGTGCATCGGACATTTCGGCGCGTTGATCGGAATATGTGTGAAATTTGGCCCGCCGAGCCGCTTGATCTGGGTATCCAGGTACGAAAAATTGCGACCCTGTAGCAGCGGATCGTTTGAGAAATCAACGCCGGGGACAATATTTTGCGTACAGAACGCCACCTGCTCGGTTTCGGCGAAGAAATTATCGACGCAGCGATCCAGCACCAAACGCCCTACGCGGCGGATCGGTACTTGTTCTTCGGGGATCAGCTTGGTTGCGTCGAGAACGTCAAAGTCAAATTTGTCCGCGAATTCCTCGTCAAAAAGCTGAAGGCCGAGTTCCCATTCCGGGAAGTCGCCCATCTGGATCGAATTCCAGAGGTCGCGTCGGTGGAAATCGGCATCCGCGCCGTTAATTTTCACGGCCTCGTTCCAGACCACCGACTGCATCCCCAGCTTAGGCTTCCAGTGAAATTTCACGAAAGTCGATTTACCAGCAGCGTTGACGAGTCGGAAGGTGTGAACGCCGAAACCTTCCATAAAGCGGAATGATCGCGGAATCGCCCGATCTGACATGACCCACATAATCATGTGCATACTTTCGGGCATGAGCGAGATAAAATCCCAGAAATTATCGTGGGCAGAAGCCGCCTGGGGGAAGCCGCGATCTGGCTCCTCTTTGACCGCATGGACGACATCGGGAAACTTCATCGGGTCTTGGATGAAAAAAACCGGGATATTGTTGCCAACGATGTCCCAATTGCCCTGTTGGGTATAAAGCTTGACGGCAAACCCGCGCACATCCCGTGCCAGATCAACCGAGCCTTTGTTACCCGCCACCGTCGAGAAACGCACAAAGGCGGGCGTTTTTTCGCCAGCACGTTGAAAAATGTCGGCTGATGTGATGTCGGATAACGACTCATACGTTTCGAAAAAGCCGTGTGCGCCAAAGCCACGTGCATGAACGACCCGTTCGGGGATGCGCTCATGGTCAAAATGAAATATTTTCTCGCGGAAGTGGAAATCTTCCATCGCAGCCGGGCCGCGTGCGCCAATGCGAAGCGTATTTTGGTCGTCGGATACAGGCACACCCTGCTGAGTGGTCAGGATAGGGATATTACCCTCAGCAATCTGATGGGTTTCGCCGCCTTCCCCCGAAGTGACCTGCTCCTCACCATATTGAACATTACTGCGCTTTTGACCGTTGCTTGATTTAGATCGTGCCATGATAACTTCCTTTAAAATTTACTTCGTAGAGCTAAATAATAGTCCCGCACAAGTGGCTTTTTATGGGTACACTGGTGGAAGTTGTTGTAGGTACTTCGGGTTGATTCACACGCAAAGTTGGTTGTAGGTAGGTTGTGTAGATATTTGCTCATCCTCACCCCTGCCCGCTGCGAGTCTCCAATGCGTTGGAGAGGGAGCGACAGACAGGATTGAAGCCCCTCCCTATTGCTATGGGGAGGGGTTGGGGTGGGGATGCCCGAAAACGACACAATCAGTCTGAAATGTCAACACACTCTGGTTCGAGTTTATTCACACGCAAGGAGGTTAAATCATGCAGCAAATTATCGCGATGGGTGGCGGCGGATTTTCGGACGAGCCAGATAATCTCGCGCTGGATCGTTACATCATCGCACAGACCAACACAGAGCGCCCCAAAGTCTGTTTTCTCTCGCAGGCCAGCGGTGAAGGCCGCGATTACATCATCAATTTTCATAAAGCGTTTTTATCGCTTGATTGTTTTCCGTCGTTTCTCTCACTGTTCCAGCCACACACGGGCGATATTGAGGGCTTTCTGATGTCACAGGATGTGATTTACGTTGGCGGCGGTAACACCAAGTCGATGCTGGCCCTGTGGCGCGAATGGAATCTCGACACGATTCTGCGTAAGGCGGCGGATAACGGCACGGTTCTGGCGGGAATCAGCGCCGGGGCGATCTGCTGGTTCGAGGCCGCGACGACGGATTCGATCCCTGGAAAATTGACGGTCATTTCGGGTTTGGGCTATCTCGCTGGAAGCTGTTCACCCCATTACGATGGTGAAGCCCAGCGCCGTCCGACTTTTCAACGGCTTATCGCGGCAGGCGAGATCATCCCCGGCGTGGCTTTTGACGATGGCGCTGCGGGGCATTACATCGACGGCACGCTGCAACACGTCGTCAGTTCACGCCCGAACGCCAAAGGTTATCGGCTGGAAAAAGTCGGCGACAAGGTGCGTGAAACCGTGCTGGAGACACGCTATCTGAACGCGCCGTAAATAGACCTATCAGGAGCGAGGAAGCGAAAAACTGAAAGTGCTTCCGATACCTACCTGGCTCTCTACATGAAGACTGCCGCCGTGCTGCTGGACGATTTCCCGGACGATGGATAACCCTAAACCTGTTCCTGCCACGGTTCGATGTTCGATGGTGTTGACACGGAAGAACTTATCAAACACGTGAGGGATGTCGCTTTCGGGAATGCCTATACCGTGATCCATGATGTTAAAACTAACTTCGGTTTCACGTTTTTCTGCGCTGACCTGTATAGGGGCGCCACCCTGGGGAGTATATTTCACAGCATTTGAGATGAGATTCTGAAACACCTGACCAATCAGAAGCGGGTCACAATAAATCGTCATATCATTGACCAGATATTGCGATTGGACTGCGATTCCTTTTTCGTGCGCCAGTATCACGGCCTGAGCAACGTTGGTTTCCAGCAACTGCTTTACGAGAATTTTCTGTTTCTGCAAGCCGACGCCCGTTTCGATACGCGCTAAATCCAGCAAATTGACGATGAGATCGCGCATGTAAGCGGTAGATACCTCAATCTGGTTAAGCTTTTCTTTCGTCCGTTCGTCCAGAGAAGGATTATAGCGACGCAATAATTCGACGGCGGTGGTAATGACCGCCAGCGGGTTTTTGAGGTCGTGCGAAGCAGTATGGAGCATCTGGTCTTTTAGTTGTGACAGTCTTTCATAATGCAGACGCTCTTGCTGGCGTAATTGCTCGATTTCCTGTTTCTGGCGATGCAGGGTGAGATGTGCGTTGACACGGGCGATCACTTCTTCATGTTGCAGCGGCTTCGTAACATAATCCACTGCGCCCAGTTGAAAACCATAGACTTTATCAATGGTGTCGGAGAGCGCGGTCATAAAGATAACGGGGATGTCGCGCGTGATGGGACTGGCCTTCAGCCGCCTGCATGTCTCAAATCCGTCAATGCCCGGCATCATCACATCGAGGAGGATCATATCCGGTATGGCATACTCTGCCTGCTGAACCGCGCTCTCCCCATCTGTCGCGACGAGGACTTTGTAGCCCACTGATCCGAGCAACTGCATGAGTACGCTCAGATTGATGGGAACATCATCCACGATGAGAATTGACCCGATTGAAACAGCCATTTTATGAACCTTTATACTCTTGAATCAATTGACGAATTTCATTGATTTTGAAATTCTGGGCTAAGGTGCGCAGTTCGGCGGCGAAAGGCGCATACCCAGTGTGCGCGAGGTGGTCGGATTGAACCAGAATCTCAACAATATCGCCCTTCATCGCCAGGTCATACAGCGCATTCAAATCGGTAATTGAAGGCGCAACAATTGGTTGAGAGAAGTTGTTGCCGTTGTCTTCGGATGTTGTCGGTTGTTCGATAATCCACTCTAATTGAAGGTGCTGTTTCAATACATCCAATAAGTCCTGAAGCCGATAGGGTTTGGAGAGAAAGTCATTTGCGCCAACTTCGATACTTTCGGCATGATTATGCTCAAAAGCGCTGGCTGAAATAGCAATGATAATGAGTTTTTCATGGTCGATTATCTGACGCAGCAGCCTGATGGCTTCAATGCCATTCATGAGAGGCATTCGCAAATCCATGAGGATGGCATGCGGTTGAAACAGGGTGTTTTTGTCTAGGCAATCCTGCCCATCGACGGCTTCTAATATCTCAAATCCCAACGGCAGCAGCATCTCCCGCAGAATCTCGCGATTCCCGGAATGGTCATCGACAACCAGGATGCGACGTTTTTCGCCGCGATAGCCTGTAATCTTTTTCTCATCAATCCGAGGAGCATTAATAAAGTTAGAGTCTTCCGGCAAATCCAGTTCAAACCAGAAGATACTGCCTACGCCGACCTCACTCTTGACCCGTAGCGTACTGCCCATGAGCTGGATCAGTTGATGGCTGATTGCCAACCCCAGCCCTGTCCCTTCAATAGGGGCACCACGCCTTTCCAGTTGTTCAAACGGCTTGAAAATGATTTCCAGTGCATCTGGAGCGATTCCAATCCCCGTATCCTCGACCTGAAAGCGAATTCGATCCTCGTGATAGCCGACCTTGAGTATCACGCCACCCTGTTCCGTAAATTTCACGGCATTGCCGAGCAAATTCAAAAGGATTTGCCGCAGCCGCACCTCATCACTATAAACGCCAGCAGGCAGATCAGACAGTTGTTCGAAACGAAATGTCAAATGCTTCAGTTCTGCGCGTACCTGAATGAGTTTGCTGACATCCTTTAACATCTCTGTGAAATGAAAAGCATCCTTATTGAGCTGCATTCGGTGCGCTTCAACTTTGGAGATATCGAGTATGTCATTAATCAGAGTCAATAGATGATTACCACTGCGGTGGATGATGTCCAACCCCTCGGCTTGTTTTGCCGTCAAAGCACTGTCTTTTTCGAGAATCTGCACATAACCGAGGATACCGTTGAGGGGCGTTCGCAGCTCATGGCTCATGGTGGCAAGAAATTCACCTTTTGTGCGGTTGGCTTTTTCCGCTGCCAGCGTTGCCTGTTGTAACTCCTGAATCTGGAATTTATTCTCGATAGCAATGCCGACGAAAGAGGCAATATGCCGCAGAATAATTTCATCCTGGGCTGTGTATGCATAGGGATTCAGACTGGTGATGGTCATAATACCCGTAGCAATTTGACCGACTCCTATCGGTACGCTCAAGGTCGAACTGACTTCTGGATGTGAATCTTCTATGCGTGTTTCAGCGATCACTGCAACTTCATTAACTGGTTTTTCGACGTGCCTGAGCTCGCGGGAGATCGTGCCATCTGCCATGTGTGTGAGTGTTATCTCGCGGCGATTTAGTTGATGAGCAGACGGCTGGCTCTCAGAATCCGGCATGGTCAGTTGGATGTTAAATTGATGGACGGGAAGGATACGACTGATATGGTCGGCAGCGATTTTATAAATATCTTCCTCGGAGGCGGCGGTGCTGACCTGCTGGCTCATCTGACTGAGCGAATCGAGCCGCTGCGCGTAAAGCTGTGTTTCGGCGAGGGTAGTTCGGATTCGATTTTCGCTTTCACGCAGGGCATCTTCGGCTTGTTTGCGGGCGGTGATGTCGCGGATGGCGCTCGAAACCAGAACACCTTCCTCAGTTTCCAGTGGGCTGAGGCTGATTTCAACAGGAAATTCGCTGCCGTCCTTGCGTAAGGCGTACAGCTCCATGCCCGCGCCCATTGACCGAACGCGGGGTGCGGCGAAAAAGCCGTTGCGATGGGCGGGGTGCTTGCTGTGAAAGCGCTCCGGGACAAGAAAGTCCACGAACTGGTCAATGAGTTCATCGGCTGTATAGCCGAAAAGTGTCTGTGCCTGGGCATTCACCAGCACAATCTGCCCGGTATGATTCACAATGACTATTGCATCGGGAGCTGCTTCTAACAGCGCTCTGAACTTTGCTTCGGTTCGCTTCGAGTCAGTGATGTCACGGATGGCCGCAAATGCCAGAACACCTTGCTCAGTTTCCAGTGGGCTGAGGCTGATTTCGACAGGAAATTCGCTGCCATCCTTGCGTAAGGCATAAAGCTCCATGCCCGCGCCCATTGACCGAACGCGGGGTGCGGCGAAAAAGCCATTGCGATGGTCGGGGTGCTTGCTGCGGAAGCGCTCCGGTACAAGAACATCTACGAACTGACCGATCAATTCGTCTGGTGCATAGCCAAAAAGTTTCTGGGTCTGGGTATTAACCAGGATAATCTGCCCGGACGGATTGACGATGACCATCGCGTCAGGGGCAATCTCCAGAAATTCTGCAAGCTGATTCGTCTGTTTGTGCTGCGCTCTGCCACGATTGATTGAAGCGTAGCTGGCAGCAAACAGCCCAACCAAGAGAAAAGCCAAGAGCATAAATCCCAACCACGTGTTCATATACTATCGCCTTGTGTATCTGCACAAGCCTTGCCTTGTGTTACCGCACAAGGCATGAATTTTTTGGATGTTGGAGTGGCAGTTTCTAAGCGTGCTTCAATGAGCAAGGGGTTGGGTCTGAACGAAGCAAAATTTCGATATGGCATGGGGATATACCCCTGCGCGACTATGCCTTGACCAATTTCAAAGGACACTCGCATCGCCGGCTTGATGATTATCATGTTTTGCTGCGACTTCAGGGCAATGAAAGCGTCTTCACTTATCGCGAAAATGAAGCTGCTGTTCATAAAAGAGCATATCAAAAATTGTAATTAATCTCACTATTATACTTCGGATCGAAAAATTTAACAGATGTAGCTCTTTTAAATAAGTGAGAGAGGGATCTTAAGAGGTCAGGAAAGACTCATTACCATGAGATGGGGAGGACACGTATCGCGAGGCTTGGAGATGAATCACAAAGCAGCTAGCAGTCAGGTGGTTTCTATTGGAGAAAAGGCATATTGACACATGCGATCTTAGTTTACCCAACGTTTTGATGCGCTTCTAACTAAATTTGTGCCAAAATATATTTACGACGAATCTTAAAGGGGTTCTGATGATGAAAAGACACTTTTTGCAGATTCTATTTTTCGGGATTTTTCTTATTTTCGCTCCGGCGTTGGTCGCACAGGACAGCAACGACCCCTCACCCGGCGTTGAAATTACCTGGCCGCCGCCTGTCAGCGAAGTCTGGGGTGTTGGCGATGTCCTCGGCTCGGCGGCTGTACCGGGCATGGCCTACTATTATCTGGAATATCTGGCGCTCAATCCTGATCTCACGCAGCCGCAAAATGCGCCCTGGATTCCGGCAACAGTGGGCATCGAAGTGCCTGTTAGCAATGGCACACTGGCGACTTTTGACACGACTCAGGTGCCAGATGGACTTTACGCGCTGCGGCTGATCGTCAATACGCTCAATGGTGAGACGTTTTCTGATGAGGTCATGCCGATCCGCATTAATAATGAACGTTACCAGCAAATCCGCGAAGCCATACTTGAAGAAGCGTTGATCGTACCAACCATTCAGCCGACAATTCAGGTGACTGCCACGCCAGAGGATAACCGAGTCATGGTGTATCCCGCTGCTCCGGTTACAGCGGTCAATGTGCGTCGCTGCGATCTGGTCGATAATTATCGCTGCGCCTATGTTGCTTCATTGACGACTGATGGCGGCGAAGTTTTGGCGGTCAGCGCTAACGGCAGCGGTTGGTATCAGGTTCGCGTTCCATCCGGTACAGTCGGCTGGGTATCGCCAAACGTGATCGCGATTACGGGCAATGTGGGCAGCTTGCCCCAGGTTCAGCCGCCTGCCCCGCTTGCGCCGCAGCCCACCGCTGTGCCAGTTGCGCCCGTCGGTGTGATCCCCAACGGAATCGCGATTGAAAATAACCGTGCGGTCTGTGCGCAGAATTTCAACGTCCAGGTCAACGTCAACAATGTTAGCAATGTGGCTTCACAGGCGGGGTCAGTCTCGATTCAGGATGTCAATGTGCGCACGGGCGAGATTACGTTCAGCACCTTTGGCACCTATCCAGCGCTCAACCCTGGCGGCAATTTTGTGGTCGTCATTCCAATGGTCGTTGCGGTTTATCCCACCGAGCGCCACGAACTCCGCGCCTACACCGGTGGACAAACGCTGTCGATGCGCTACACGTTAGCGCAAGGGAATTGTGCGCCATCGACGGTGCCGATCCCGCCGGAGCGCACGGTCACGCGGGATTTCCCAGCGAATACCTGTTACGTTATTTTCCCGAATAACACGCCTGCCTACAACACGCCCTTTGGCTCGATCATCACCTATCTGGGCGCGGCGACCAGAGAATCGCGGCGAGGCCGGGTGGTCGATAACAGCAGCGCATGGTATCGGATCAATTATCCCGATCTGGGCAATATGTGGGTGCGGCGTGGCGGCGGTGTCACGACACAGGGGCAATGTTCAATCCGTGACTGAGGAATCGATTTACAGATTGTTTTTGCGCCGCATCAGCGCCTGACCACTTGGCGTATCCGCAGCCAACGGCCAGAGATATTTTAACAACAAATCGAGCGTGTCGTCGCTAAATGAAGCAGCGACATGCTCGTTAAACAGATCGTTAACCTGATTGAGTTCAGGCAAGATCGCGTTTGCTTGTGGCGATAACTGAAGTCGAATCGCCCGTCCATCATTCGGATCCGTCGATTTTTCCACCCAGCCCGCTTCGACCATGCTCTTGATGAGGCGGCTGGGGCTGCCCGTTTCGCATACCAGCCGATCACCGAGTTCGATCAGCGTCATTGGCTGGTACTGCTGCAAGACTAAAAAAACCTCCGTTTGCGCAGGGGTCAACTTTAAGCCTCGCAGCGCTTCAGTAAGCTGGCGATTACCCTCTCGTTGGATCGCCAGTGCGAGATAGCGCAGTTCTTCGCCTTGATTCATAGCATTTTTGCCGATCTTAATACATGATATGTCACGTATTTTACGGTAAAAAAGACACTTTATCAAGTAGTGTGATAACTTCACGCTGATTCAGGCGTTGTTTCGCTTCCCACTCATGACTGGGCAGATAGACAGTCGGTGTCTGTCGCGCGAAATCGAGAATGCGACGATGCGAATCATGCTGCTGTCTGGCATCCGACCCAACGCCATCGAGCGCATCAGCAATAAGCAAGTCCTGTGAATAAGAAGCATCCCCGGCAAAAAAGAGCGCGTGATTTTCTTCCTCAACCACGACAGACAGATGACCTGGGCTGTGTCCCGGCGTTGGCACGAGATACACATCCCCTGCCCGTGTGACGTTGTATCGTCCCTGAAATAGGTTGTCCGGTTTATCAAAATCAACGAGCATGGGTTTGAAATTTTTCGGCCAGCGGAAATTCAAGTAACCTGCCAATCGCCCTTTTAACCCCTGCGCGGCGTTCCATTCGGTGCGTGAAACCAAAAATTCGGCCTTTGGAAAATGGCGCAGGCCACCTTCGTGATCCTGATGCAGGTGCGTCAAAACCACCCAACGCACATCGGCTGGCGAGAGTCCGTTGGCGCGTAGCTGCGGGCCGATCTCGTCGGATTCGCCATTAATTTGAAATGGTGCGGCGCGTTGGACAAGCGGCATATGCGGTGGGAATAGTATCGGATCGTTGGCGTTTGCCGGGATTCCCGTGTCTATCACGATCAGCCCTTCGGGATGTTCAATGGCGTAGCACCAGATCGGCAGCGGTTCAGTCAGACGACGATCCGTGAGAGTCCGCATCAAGCGTAAGGGATACGCGCCGTGACCGACGCGCCAATTTTGCGTGATTCGAACCGTTCCAGTGGTGATCGCGTGGATTTTCATTGCAGCCTACCTTTGAGTAAATTTAAGTGACATGTCATTAAATGACATGTCATCTTTATACAACAAAATACATGACATGTCAACTAATTCCCCGGTTTGCTTGCGATGGATGTTGCCTTTCGCGCCATAACTTGATAACTTTGGATGATAAATTTTTGCACAAGGCTGTTGCTCATGACCAAAACCGCGCTCATTACCGGCATCACCGGGCAGGACGGCTCCTATCTGGCGGAATTTCTGCTCGAAAAAGGCTATCGCGTTGTCGGCATCGCCCGCCGTTCGACCAATTATCGCTATCCGAATATCGACCATCTCATCGGCAAGATTATTCTGGAATATGGTGATCTGATCGACGGTGACGCGCTTAGTGGCATCATTCAACGCTACCAGCCGGATGAGGTCTATAATCTGGCGGCGCAGTCCGTCCCGGCGGATAGCTGGTCACAGCCGATTGTTACGGGCGAAGTCACGGCGATGGGCGCGGTGCGGATGCTCGAAGCCGTGCGCCGTCACAAGCCGGATGCGCGTTTTTATCAGGCCACCAGTCGCGAAATTTATGGCGGTGTTCCGGTGGAAGTCGTCGATGAAAACACGCCTTTCCTCGCCAATAACCCCTATGGAATCGCCAAACTCTATGCCCATCTGATGACCGTGAATTATCGCGAGTCGTATAACATGTTTGCCTGCGCCGGGATGCTGTTTAACCACGAAAGCGAACGGCGCGGTCTGCACTTTGTCACCCGTAAGATAACGATGGGCGCGGCCTGTATCAAGCTCGGCATCAAGCACCCTCCCCTGAATGAAATCGGTGAGCCGCTGGTGCAGGACAATAGGCTCAAAATCGGCAGCCTGGATACCTATCGCGACTGGGGCTACGCCAAAGAATACGTCGAGGCGATGTGGTTGATGCTCCAACAGGACACGCCGCAGGATTACGTGATCGGCACGAACACCGCCTACAGCATCCGCGATCTCTGCCGCGTGGTTTTCGAGCATATCGGCCTGAATTGGGAAGATCATGTGGTTACAAATGAGCGTTTCCTGCGCCCAACCGAAATATTTTCTCAACAGGGTAACTCGGCGAAAGCCAAAGCCGACCTCGGCTGGGAGCCGCGCACGCACTTTGAAGAACTCGTCAAGCTGATGGTGGACGCGGATTTGGAATTGCTGAAGCGGGACATTCGATAAGTCGTGTACAATTCACTACCTCATTTAGGTGGCTGTTATTTCCCCTTCTTGATCTACCCAAACGTTAAAGCCTGCCCAGTCGAACACATAGCTTTGGTTGTCTCGCCAAAGATCGATTTGCCGCTCAAATTCCTCTTTTTCTTCGTCACTAAAATTTGCTTTGTTTTGGAGATACTCTTCTAAGATATCTGGAAGATCGCTGATTTGAATTCCATAACTTGGAATACTAAATTTTTTAACTGCTATCGTATCCATTTGCAATTGATGATTGGAAATCCATTCAGTAGCTAGTGAATCGAACATGCCGAGTGTGTTTTGATCTACTTTTCCTTCCTTTGTAATCTCTCGAAATGCACCCTCTGAGGAAAATTTAAGTACAAGAAAATCCATTTCGTCAAACCCAAGAAGATATTGCTCATTATTACCGGAGCAACATGTATAAAAATCATAATTCGGATGACTTTTAAATTTATAGAGCCGCATCATTTGCACCTCAGATTTTCTTTCTTCTAACTTTAAATTGCCCTGATGATAGCAGCGTATTTATCAAACGCTTGCAGATAACATTGTCTCTATTGTTTAGAAATTTCCATATCTATTTCCGGCGGTGTAGCGTCATCAACGGGGTGCGCGGCGAATTGGACTCACAGACATGGCGCTTGGTGATAGTATAATCCTCTTAAAGTTATCAAGGTTGCTATCCAATGTTCAATCGCTTTCGCATGATTCTCGTCTTTACACTCAAGCGCATCGCCGCCCAACCGGGACTCGCCCTGGCTGCTCTAGCCGGGTTAACTATCGCCGCAGCATTGGCGATGAGCATTTCGATTTACGTGGATGCCGTCTATTACCGCGCTTTTGTTGAAAAACTCTCGCAGGCCGAGGAATCGCGCCCGCCGTTTACCTTTGGCCTTTCGTATACCAGCGGCAGCGATGCCACCTGGGACGAAGTGCAGCGCGTCGATTCCTATCTTCAGGGCGGCGCGGCCTTCTCGGAACTGGGATTATCGCCAAAATATATTGTCGAGCAGTTCAAAACAGGCACGTATGGCCTGTATCCGCGTGGTGCAGCGCAGTTTAACGCCGAAACACAGGCCGGGCGTTTGCGCTTTGGCTATATCAACGGCATGAACGACCACATCACGCTGACCGAAGGCGACTTCCCCGTCGAAGCGACAGCCGATGCGCCCATCGAAGCGCTGGTCACGCAAAAAACCGCCGCCGATCTCGACCTTCAGGCAGGCGAAAATTTCACGCTTGTCCTCAGCAACGCCGTGCAAGTTCCGGTGCGGATCGCCGGAGTCTGGCAGCCGAATGACCCCAACGAAGACTTCTGGTTTACCGCGCCGCCTGTCCTCTACGATTTTCTGATGATTAACAAAGTCGATTTCGCCAGTCGGATCGCGCCGCTTTTGCCTGGTAATGCTTATGTGGGCGAATGGTATCTGGTCATGAACGGCGATCAGGTCGATTATAGCGCCGCCGTTGGTTTGATCGCGAGTATTAACCGTTTCGAAAATGTCGTCAAAACCGCTTTTAGCGGCCTTCGTATGATGATTTCGCCGCGCATCGAGCTTCAGGAATATGTGACGGACGCGCAGGTGCTCACGGTGCAGCTTTACGCTTTCGGCCTGCCGATTATCGGCCTGCTGCTGGCGTTTATCAGCCTGACCGCCGCCCTCGCCATCGAAGGCCGCCGCAACGAGATCGCCATGCTGCGCAGCCGGGGAGCGACCCTCTCTCAGATGGTCAACGCCGCCATTTTTGAGGCGATTTTGCTGGGTACGGCAGCGCTTCTAATCGCGATTCCGCTGAGTTTGCTGCTGGCGGGGTTGATCGGGCGTTCGCGCAGCTTTCTGGATTTTTCCAGCGAGGCCGACTTGCGTCTGATGCCGACGGTTCCGGCGCTGCTGTTCGGCATTCTGGTGCTGTCGCTGGCGATCATCGCGCAGGTTGTCCCGACCATCGGCGCGGCACGTTACACTGTCACCACCTACAAACAAAATCGCAGCCGCCTCACCCGCCGTCCCTGGTGGCAGCGCGTCTGGTTGGATGTTCTGCTGTTCATCCCGGCGGCCTATGGCAGCTACACGATGGCGCAGGAAGGCAGTCTTGGTAGCCGCAATCCGTTTGAAAATCCGCTGCTGTTTCTCGTGCCTGCGCTGGGCATCCTGGCGCTGACGCTATTCATGCTGCGCTTGCTGCCCATTTTCATCAGAATTATTGCCTGGATCACCGCGCAGACTCGCAGCGTGTCGATTCTGATGGCGGCGCGCCGATTCGCCCGCGCTCCAGGCGCGTACACCATGCCGCTGATTCTGCTCGTTCTGACGCTCAGTTTATCGGCATTCACGGCGGCGCTGGCTGAAACGCTCAATCACCACCTGAATGACGCGGCCTATTACAAAACAGGCGCGGATGCCAAATTTCTCGATTTCGGCACCGAACTGGATATGCCCGATCTCGCCAGCCGCTTCTCATTTGTGCCAACCGAGCAATATCTGGGGCCTAATGCCTACACAGCGGCGCGAGTCGGCCAATACACCAGCCGAATCAACATCAGCGGCGGGGTGTTTAATGGTCAATTTTTAGCCGTTGATCGCTATGAATTTCCGTTGGTCGCCTTCTGGCGCAGCGATTTCGCGTCCAAAGATTTGGGATCGCTCATGAACGCGCTGGCAACCAGTGAGGACGCGATGCTTGCCCCGCGCGAATTTATGGCGGCGAACGCGCTGAAAATCGGGGATCGCGTGACCGTCACCGTCGAAAGCCGCAACGATGGAATCCGCGTGGATCTGCCGCTGACGATTGTCGGCGAATTTGACCTGTTCCCGACGTGGTATCCCGCCAGTGGGCCGCTGTTTGTCGCCAATCTCGATTATCTTTTCGAAACTGCCGGGGGCGACTTCCCCCATCACGTCTGGTTCGATGCCTCGCCGGAATTTCGCCGGGGTGAAATTAATGTTCCGGCGCAGCATATCGCCATGATCTCGCCACACTATGATATTTATGTCGAGGAGCGCCGCCCGGAGCGTCAGGGCTTATTCGGCCTGCTGTCGGTGGGTTTTCTCGGCGCGGCGGTGCTGACGGCGATGGGCTTTTTGCTGTATGTGCTGTTCTCGTTCCGCCAGCGCTTTATCGAGATCGGGATGCTCCGCGCGATTGGCCTTTCGATGCGCCAGCTCGCCGTGCTGCTGATCGCGGAGTTGGCATCGGTCATCCTCACAGGTGCGTTGATCGGGACGATTTTAGGGGTTATGGCGAGTCTGTTTTTCATCCCCTACTTGCAGGTGGATTCGGGTGTGCCGCCGTTCGTGGTCGAAATTTCGTGGGCTGCGGTGCTGCGGATTTACATTCTGTTTAGCTGGCTGTTCGCGATTGCGCTCGGTGCGTTGGCATTCTCGCTGCGCCGGATGAAGCTGTTCCAGGCGATCAAGATGGGCGAAACGGCGTAGGGAGTGTTAGGGCAAAACCTCCAGGTAATCGCAGTGGTTTGGACGGAAAATGCTAAAATCGCGTTGATCGAGCGTACAGACCTGGCTAATGTTTAGTCTCTCCGATAGCGCCATAATGCAGCAATCCACGAAATCCAATTTTGCGCTTTCGTATTGCTGCATGATTTCCTTCACGCGCGTCAAATCTTCAAGTGTGATCTCTAGTAAATCCGGCTGTGAGTTGTTGAACTCGTTGAGAAAGCTAACTGCCCCAGGCACACCCATATTGCGTTTGACTAAATAAATGACCTCAGTGAGTACCACCTGCGGTATAAGAAACTGACCTCGATAGAGTTTTGCAATCTCACGACATTCTTCGTATTCATCAGCGTCCCGATCATAAAGCGCGATAAGGAAGCTGCTATCAATAAGAATTTTACTCGGTGGCATCCTCGCCTCGTATCCGCTTCAGATAATCCTCTGCGAAGTGTTCGTCTAAGATTTCCTCTGCGTGGCTGGCGAGATCAGGCCGAGCAGAGCGAAATTTGCTGTTTGCGGCGATTTTTGCCGCATACGCAAGTGATCCCGGCGGCGGCTCAAGTGACTTCAACTCGGATTTGAGACGAGGAATGCCCTCCTCATCAAATGCGCCGAACTGCTCGTCGAGTTCTTCATCAGTTAAAGCGACTTTTGCTGTGTCGCCAACCGACTGCCAATACTGCCGCGCCTTTGCGTAGGCTTTGCGGCGGACTCGCTTCACAGCTTCGATTTTCTCAGGCCGAACATCGTCTGTTGGATAGTGCGCGATCATCGATTTCAGCACATCTTCAACAGGTCGCTGCTCTTTCTCCGCGATTTGTTGAAGCTGGCGTGCGATCTGGTCATCATGTATCACAAGCATGATTTCGCTCCTTTAATCTAGCGCTATTATATGCGAAGTTGTGAGGAAGTCTTAAAAAATGCTCAATAGCCAGGATGACTCAGGACAAAGTTGACTCAGAAACAAGTCGCCGAGCACTTAAGTGTGGCGCTGCCCACCACTCCGGCAAGAGGGTGAGCGCGCACGACCTTAGCGTTTCAACACGCGCTTTTGGTTCTCAGCCTTTAACGGCCCCGGCGGTCAGGCCAGCCACAACGTAGCGCTGCACCAACAGGTAGAAAATCAACGGGAAAATTGAGAATAACAGGCCACCCGCCATGAGCCTGTCAATGGGGGTGTCAACCATTGAGATCATCGCTGCCAGACCCACCGGAGCGGTGTAAATTTCCTTGTTGCTGATGAGGCTGGCGGCAAAAAGATACTCGTTCCAGGCGTGAAAAAACGCAACCACGCCCACTGCGACAAGTCCCGGTGTTGAGATTGGGAGCATAATACGCCACAGTACCCCCATCCGCGTGCAACCATCAACCATCGCCGCATCCCGCATTTCGTTGGGGATCGTGTCGAATACATTCTTCAGAATCCAGATACAAATGGGCAGGATGAAGGCGGTATCAACGAGAGCCAGCACAAAAAGGTTGTTTTTTAAATTTAACTTGTCCAGTGTCGCGTAGAGTGGGATGACGATCAACGCTTCAGGCAGCATTTGTGTCATGAGCAGCAGCAAGCCGAAAAGACCCTGCCCACGCCAGCGTTTACCCGCCAACGCATATGCACCAAGCACCGTGAGGAACAGGCAAATGAGCGTCGTCATGCTCGAAAGCACGATGGAATTGCCGATCCAATAATCGATCCGACCCAAATTGTTTTCAGCCTGGAAAATCTCTCTAAACGGAGACAGATCAACAGCCAGGGGATAAAGCGGCGGGGGATAATTCAAGCTGTATTCAACGGGCTGGATCACGCTGACGACCATCCAGTAGATGGGAAATGCCGTGATGATGCAGAAAAGCAGCACCAGAACGTAAAGGGGTATCCGCCGTATCCAGCGGAGAAGAAGGATGCCTGGGGATGATGCGGTTGTTGCGATTGCTTGCTGGTTGCTCACCTTGCCGCCTCCGCTTCCTGGCGGTGCTGTAAATACACAAAGAGCAGCGTAATGACAAAAACCACAACAAATCCCGAAACGCCTATGGTCGCGCCATATGAAAAATCAAATGATCTGAATGCTGTTTTATAAAGTGAAATCACCAATGTCTCGGTGACTCGACCTGGGCCGCCGCCTGTCGCCAGAAAGATCAGCACAAACTGGCGGAACGCGAAGATGCAGGCCAGAATGCCTGACAGCATGATGATTGGCAGAAGCGCGGGGAGCGTGATATAGCGAAAAGCCTGCCTCGTATTGGCCCCGTCCACTTTGGCAGCCTCGTAAAGCTCTTGCGGTATGGACTGCATCACCGACAGCGTTACCAGGCCATAAAATGGAAAGGCCTTCCACGATGCAATTGCCACTACCAATGGCATCGCCAGATTGATGTCCAGCAGCCATTTTGGATTCTCAGTCAACCAGGGCATAAAAAAGCGTATAAAAACGTTGGCGATACCAAAACTCGGATTCAGTATCCAATAGAAAACGAGGACGGTGGGCAAATCTGGAAAGGCCCAGGGCAGGGTCATCACGGCGCGGGCGATTGAACGTCCCCGGAAACGCTGATTCATGAGTACAGCAGCAAGCACTCCAGCACCAACCGCGACAATAACGGTTGCCGCCATGAAGCCCAGGGTAACACGCAGCGAGTTCCAAAAAAATTTATCATTGAGCATACGTTCATAGTTCGCCAGCCCTACCCCCTTCGCGGCACCAAAACCAATGATGTCGCTCGTGAAGCTTGAGCCAAATTGCTGGATAATCGGTATCAGGATGAAGATGCCCTCATAAATAATAATTGGTAGGGCAAGCATATAAGGCAGCCAATCGCGCTGCCGATTCTGTGCAGGTTTAATGAACTGGGCATTAACACTGGCTTGAACACCCATAGAAAGTCGCCTCAGATATGATAATAAGGGCACAGTGTGTTGTGCCCTTACGCCGAATAAAAAGTTAAGCTGTGTTGACATTTCAGACTGGTGATGGGATTTTCTGGCATCCCCACCCCAAACCCCACCCCAATTCAAAGGGGAGGGGCTTAAGATCGGCTTGACTCCCCCTCTCCAAAGCTTTGGAGAGGGGGTCGGGGGGTGAGGATGAGCAAATGTCAACAGAACCTAGTTATGCAAATACTTAGGAAGTGAAAACGCGGCCAGCGAGTTCTTCCGCTTCCGTCTGAGCCTCAGTCATGGCATCTTCGGCAGACTTGCTGCCGGCGAGCACTTCCTGGAGGTGCGGGGTGACGATTTGGCCGAGTTCGTCGTTATAGAGGACGAAATCGCCCAGCACTTCAGGTACGGTGATGGCGGTAGCAGCATCATAGCCAGAAACCCACTTTAAGCTGTCGTGATACTCTGGCCGGATGCCATCCTCGATAGCGGGGACGACATCGAGGCAGCGTTCCAGGAGTTCCTGGTAGTTTTCCTTCGTGTACAGCCACGCCAGGAATTCTTTGGCGGCAGCCTGTTTCTCTGGATCGGTGTTGGCATTGACGCAGACGGGATGGATGCGCGAGATGGCTTTCCCGCCCGGCCAGAAGGGTTGGGCGCTGCGCAGGTTATCGTACAATTCAGTGTCCGTTGCCAGCGATTTCCACTGATTAACCGCTGGCGATACCACTAAATGCTGTGCGATTCTGGATGAGGCGAACATCTGGTTAGCCGTACCGAAATCAGTTCCTTGCGGCATGGTCGTATCGTACATCGTCTTGAACAGCTTGATGGCGTTGATGACCGGGTCGGACGTGAGCAGCGGTGTCTTGCCCTGCGCCCATACACCATCATAGAGGACTGCCCACTGCTGCAAGATAAACCAGACTGTGAACGGTTCGGCGGCAATGTGGGGTGAGAAGAAGCCAAACTGGTTGGGTCTTTGGGTGAGCGACTGCGCTCCTGCAACCCACTCGTCTATGCTCGTCGGCTCACCGAGTCCGGCGGCATCGAACAGTGCCTTGTTATACAAATTACCAAAGCGCACGGTGACGATGTCCAGCCCGTGCAATTCACCATCCTTCCGGAGCATGTCCTGTGCCGCGACGGGTGTAACTCCCGCCTGGGCAACGACATCTTCCAGCGGGATGGTATGACCATCCGCCAACAGGCGAAGGAAGACATCGGGTGTCGCCGTGTACAGGTCTGCATCAATTCTGCCAGACTTCGCTTGAATCAGGATTTGCGTGAAATAATTATTTTCACCGTAGCCAGTCTCGTTGAGATGAATGTCGCTTTGTGAGTCATGGAATTTCTGGATCATGGCACGCCAGGCATCGTTACGACCTGTTTCAGTCCAGAACCAGGTGAGGAAATTCAGTTCCATCTTGGTCTGGCGTAAAAAAGCGGGGAAACTGATTTTGGGTACGATAGCGGAAGCAGCTCCCGCAGTGGCGGTTGAAGTAATTTTCAGGAAGTCACGACGACTAATATTTTTTTTCTCATTTGTTTTTTTAGGGGCATTTTGATCGGTCATTTTATCCCTCTTGAAGTGCAAAATAATAGTTTCATACTGGAACATGGCTGCCAAAGAATGGGTCGCTTATAGACGCATCACCTCCTCTAAAATTTTCAGCCCCAGCGGGTGTAAGGCGCATAGATACCTCGCATTGCTACAAAATAATGCGTATCTGTATTATATGTTATCTGGTTCTTGTGTCCAAAAATGCGCAGGAGCTTATGGTGAAAAATCGACCTCTACAGAATGGCGAACAAAATCGTAACGATCACGCCGGGGTAGTTTGGCATTCTCGCTGCGCCGCCTGAGGCTGTTCCAAACCATCAAGATGGGCGAAACGGTGTAGAGGTCGGGGATCAAAATACAGTAGCAGACCTATTTTTTTTCCTGGCTGGAAGATGACAACAGGATGCCACCATCAATTTTATTCGGCGCGACAATCGCTTTACGCGGCTCTATAATCAGATGCTTGACCAGAATCGACACGGTACCCGCAACGGGGATAGAAAGCAGAGAACCCGTGATACCGCCCAGACTAAAACCCAACGCCACAAAGATCAGCACCAGAAGCGGATCAAAATCTGTCCCTCCTGACATCATACGCGGTGTCAGGTAGTAGTTTTCAACCTGTTGAAGCAAAAAGGTAACGACCAAGACAATCACCGCGTTAATGGGAGAGGTCAAAAGTGCCAGGAACGTCGCCAGAACGACACCAATCAGGCCGCCAATAATGGGAATAGCCGTTGCGACGGCATAAAAGAAACTGATCGTCCCCGCGCCGGGTACACGCAGAAGCGTTAAAATGAGGGCGCTTAAAAGGCCAACCACAATGGAAACCAAAACAATGCTCCGAACATAGCTCCCCAATCCACCTTCGATTTCATCCATGATGGATCGCACTTGCCCTCGACGGCTCAAAGGTGAAATGTCAATCAGAAAGCGTTCAGTTCGATCACGGGTACTGACCCAATACAGAGCCATCACAATAATTAAAATAAAGTCCCCCAAAAATCCTGTCGCATTACCGACCATGGACGGCGCGGTAACTCGAATCGTGTCAACAATATCCGATACTGCCGCCCGAATTTCTTCTGGTGCAATACCGAGTTCAAAGTCGGATCCCGTAAACTGGGTGACTGTTCGTTCCAACCATCCTTGTGCGCTAATCAGGCGAATAGCCAGTCGATCATCATTCTGAATATAGCCGACGAACTGATTAATGACGGGGGGCAAAATAATCACCAGCAAGGTAATGGTGATCGCCGTAAGTCCCAGGTATACCAGCAAGACTGCTACCGCTTGAGGAATTCGCCACCGCATCAGCCTGAAAATAGCAGGACGAAGGGCAGATGCTAACAGAATGGCAACCATAACGCTCACCCAAACATTGAGAGTCAGGAACAGAATATAGGCCGTAGCGAGGGCTGCCAGAAATACCAATGTGGCTTTATAGATGTAAGCGAGTGACATGGCATAGCTCCAATTTTCGGAAATTACATTAAAAAAATCATGTCCTGGATAAAATCAGGACATGTAGTAGATGCTTGATTTGTCACGCCACAAGAGCGACAGGGATAGGGCTAAAATTGAGGTTGTCTACCGAGCCATGAATTTGATGATTGGCTTTTGGGCAATGCTATAGCGAACCCGAATTTTCTCAGCAAACGCAGCACGCTTGTGCGCGATTTCGTCTCATCGTTCTTAAATTGACTTTGGCAAATGGATAGTTCCCTGAAAATGGACTACCCTTCTGCATCGGATCGGCGGTTACTTTCAGCTAATTTGCTGATGCGCTCTAATAAAGTAGGCGTGTCAAATGGTTTTGGAAGGAGATCATTCACTTCTAAAATCTGAGCTGTAGCCTCATCCGATTGAGAATCCATTAAAAACAAGACCGGCGGTAGATCGGATTTACCGAAGCGAAGTCGTGCCTGTTGAATAAAGGCCGTGCCATCAACTTCAGGATTCTGAAAGTCAACGATCAGCACATCGGGTAAGTCGGTCTCATCTAAGGTGTTGAAAGCTTCCGCCATCTTTGTTGCCGAATGAACGGTACATCCCACTTCAGTCAGGCTGTCGTGAATGAGCGAGGAGACGGCTGGATCGTCACTCAGTACAAATACTAAAAAATCATTTTCTCTTTTGCGTGATTTGAACCAATTTTTAAACAATCTCAGTCCTCTACTCACATAACCTTCGTATTGATTGATTATTGTATTTAATCAGTAAAATGGCGTTGGAAACCTCAGTTATTGCGATTGTCGTGTGATTACTATTGACAATATTCCCAACATGATGATTCTCGAAACTGATGACACGCGCCCCTATTTTAAGGCCACCTTGCTGTCAGGAATATTTTGCTCAACTTCGTGAGAAAAACCTGTCACGTCATGGCACGACACTTGCCTTTTATGTCCAGTATCTACAGCTTATGCCATTTCGCGCCGCTGCGTGAGAGCCGAGTGGTGGGTTTCTTCTAGGTGAGTCGATGAGAACTGAAAACAGGGTCACGGCGAACCGCAACCCTGTAGAACATGCTCAATTCAGACGCTTACTTGTTGTAGTCCGGCAAATCCTCAAGGAAATGGGCGGTAACGGTCAGGTAGACCTCATCCTCAAGCGTGTGCTTGACCCAGAAAGCCGGGACGACCTTCTTGGATTTGAACAGAATACCCTGCGAAATCACCAGATGGGTCGCGAATTCTGTATCGGGATCGACGATCACATTGACAATATTGCCGACATGCTGGTCATCGGCACTGTAAACGCTCGCGCCTTCTTTCAGAGCGATCGTGTTTTCAGGGATATTTTTCTCCGTGACCGGGACATAACGCTGCTCGGTATACGGCGTCCCCAGCGGCCCGGCAAAGGGATAAGCGCCAGACGGATACCAGAAGTACGACCCTACTGCCGGATTCGTGGGAGCTGGTACGCCGACTTCTTCTGCGACTTCAGCCGGGATATATTCAGTTTCTTCGAAATTCGGCAAAGCCTCCAGTTTTTCAGAGGTTTCATAGAGGGTTGCCCGATCCTGAGTCGTTTGTTTAAAAAGTTCGATAGGGATGACCTTATCTTCAGTAAAGATGAAGCCCTGACGAACGACGACATGCGTGACTTTTCCACTGCTCGGATTCATCACCACATGCGAAATCCGACCAACTTCCCGATCCTGCGAGTCATAAACGTGTGCGCCTTCGATAAATTGCATCGCGAATCTCCTTTGCTATGACGAGTTCCTATGCTCATCAGAGTAGGGGATTCTCGGTGCTGAGATGAGGGTCATGCGGCGGGTTCAGCCTGGGTCAGTTGGCTTATTACGAAAAATATTATAGTCACTCGGAATTTCTCCCGCAGACTCGCAGCGTGCCGATTGACTGAAAGCCGACGCTGTGTGCGATCTGCAATTCATCCCCACGCTCATAGCCCACCAGCGCCAGGCCGGGGAATGAATCCATAACGACACGCACAAAATTTGCCCAAAAATCCTGCGCGGCCTCTTTGGGCGTAAAAATATTCGATATGCCGACCACATCGCCCGTTTTGTTGGCGATCCCACCCGCGACGATGCGCTGATTATTGTATGCCGCGAAAAAGGCGATATTTTTATCGGTCAGCAGCGAAGGATAGAAAACGTGTACAGGTGGGTCATTTTCGGCGTTCCAGGCCGCTTCCCACGCCACCAGATCAGGTTCGGACTCGATTTTCCGCCACGCCACGCCGCCGAGATGAACATTCGGTGAGGGAATAGACGCGGGTCGGTGCAGCCACTCCGCGCTAAACCACACCTCAAAGCCCAACTGTGCGACCTCTAACGTGCAAAAACTGTCTTTAACCGCAAAACCACCTTTGAATCCGCTTTGCAAAAATTCGCGGATACGCTCGGTTTGAATCTCGGCGGTATCCGGGGTCAGTGTGACAGCGTTGGGATAGAATGGCGGTGTGGGATGCCTGTTTAGCCACAGATCGTCGGAAAATTCGCCCGGTACACCATAGGCGCGGCAGACCGCATCGCACCATTCGGCGTTATTTCGGGCAGCCAGAATTGTTAACTCGTCAGTCATAAGGGTTAGCGCTTTCGTCAAAACTTCGCTCACAACCATAATACCACGACCAATTGTGGAGAATTTGCATAGCGAAAAAAATAAATTATAATTACGAGTTGTGTGGGCGTAGTTCCGCACGAAAAATCTTGAGTCGTTCAATTGATTTATAAAGGACAAATAATGTCGAAACCTCTTTTCCAATCTACCATAAGCCGTCGCGATTTTATGCGCATCGCAGGCAGTGCGGCGGCTGGAGCAGCAGCGATGGCAAGCGGCCTCCCCGCCTTCGCCCAGGACGGAATTCGTGAAGATTTGCAGGGGCAGATCGTCATTTCTCTCAATGGCAGCGGCCCAACCGATACAACACCGCTGACCGCCCTCGCGGAAGCTTACAAGGCTATTCGCCCCAATGCTGAAATTATTTGGGAATATCCTGGCACCAGCGCCGACGGCTACCCCGCATGGCTGGGTACACAGGTCGCCACCGAAAATATTCGCCCCGATGTTGTTTCCGGTAATTATTTCGCGACTTTCTCCGGCTATCTGAACTTTGACCAGTATCGTTATCTGACCAACCCGCACACCGGACGTATGTGGGACGAAGACCTCGACTGGAACTTCTTCGTCGCCCGTAACGAAAAACTCGAACGCTACATGCTGCCGACCCGCGCCGTCCATATCAACTGGTTCTACAACGTGGATATGTTCGAAGAAGCTGGCGTTGTGCCGCCGACCACCTGGGACGAATTCGCCGAAGTTTGCGCGAAACTGGCCGAAACCTTCCCGGATGTCGCCCCTGTCGTCGCCAACTATGTCTGGCAGGTTCCCCAGTGGTTCGCTGAGGTCGCGTTCGACCAGTATCACATTGATTGGGTCGAAAAAGTTCGCGCCCAGTCCGGCGACTGGAACTACAACCCGGATGTCGATGGGACATTCGTCTATGACCCCACCGACCCCGATATTCACAACAAGTACACCCTCAGCAACCAGCGTATGTGGAAGGGTCTGCGCGACGGCGAACTGCGTTTCGATACGCCAGAAGTTGCCGAAATCATCGCCAACACCGCCAAGATATTCCCGAAATACGCGACCTCAGACTTCTTCACCATCACTGATCCGTATCCTCGCTTCATCGCTGGGCAGGCTGCGATCATGTACAACGGTACATGGGCGCTCTCAACCCTGAAGAACGACAGCGAAGCCATGACCCCGGAACGTCTGGAAGCGCTCGGACTGACCGGAACCGAGATCGAACAGTTCAACTGGGCGACCTTCGAACAACCGTCGATGGAAGGTCCGCTGGTCAAGACCACTGCCAAGACCGTCGAATCGGCGACTGGCGAATACATCAGCATCATCGTCAAGGATCAGGCACAGACCGACCTCTCGCTGGACTTCATCCAGTGGTGGCTGTCAAAAGCCGGGTATCAGACCTGGGTTGATGGCCTGTTCAATGCTGGACAGACCTTCAGCGGCCCACTCAAAGTGTACGATGTCGCAGACCCGCCGGAAATTCAGGAACTCTGGAAAGACATCCAGTGGAAGGGCAACGCCGAGGCCAGCTACAACGGCTTCCTCACCGGCATGGTCGGTGGCGATTACCTCACCAGCGTCCGCAATATCTGGAAAGAAGGCCTGGAAGGCACACGCACACCAGAAGACGCAGCCGCAGCCATCCAGCAATACATGATGGACAACTTTGACGCGATGCTCGAAGTTGCTGGCCTGACCCAGGAAGACCTGGACAACCCAGCTCGCCAGCCTGGAACCTAATTTCAGCGATATATACGTAGGGGCAGGTCTCAGACCTGCCCTTATATAAGTATCTATCCTAAAAATCGGAATCTCCGGTAGGGGCGCAATATATTGCGCCCTACAAACAGAATTTACGGATGGACACTAACACAAAAAATAATGGTCGTAGGGGCAAGTCCCTACCCCGGTACACAGCACTCACGACACCAATTGTGAATGTAAAATGGAATCATCAGCCTCGCGCTTCCAAATGCTGCGGCGCTGATAGGCGAATAAACTCCCACATGACCGGAAACAGTAGAGGTTTTTGAATAATGAATATATCGCCCCAGAGTAAGCTTTCCGGCCTACCCCCGGTCACGGCGGCGACTCCCCCACGCTTTAACCCGATGGGCGTTCGCATATTAGTCGGGGTCATCCTACTCGCTCTGCTGGTGAACGTTGGTTTTATCCTTACGATCCAGCAAAACGATCAGCCGACTTTTGAGACACGCTCGGAACAGAGCAAGGACATCAGCCTGATCGGGCCGATAGATGCCAACCGTTTGCTGACGGCGACCATCCAGAACGAATTGATCCTGCTCGAAGGCGGGCAGCCTGTCGTCGCGCCGCGAAAATTCGATCTGCTGATTGGCGGCCTTGCTGCACTGCCAGAAACGATTTATGTCGGCACGGCAGACGGCAAAATCACCGCCCTGGATTACACACTGGAAAACCCGCGCGACATCGCAACTGTCGATGGCCGCATTGTCGGCATGAAAGCGCTGGGTGACAGTTACGTGGTCGCACACGGCATTGGCCCGTTCAGCGACCGATATTGGGTAACGCTGTTCAAGGATGGCGAAACCGAACCCGTCTTTAAAACTCAGGTCGAATTTACGATTGCCGCTGTTGACGCTGCGGATGGCTTTGCATTTTACGGCACCGCTAATGCCAAAATTGGCGCGATTTCGCTTGAAACAGGCGAAAAAATATGGTCGATCACGGGTAAACGCCCGGTGACACGCTTGCTGGCATTGTCAGCCGGACAGGTCGCCGTTGGTGATGAAAAAGGTAATATTACGCTGCTGGATAACCAGGGCAATACGGTCTGGTCGGTCAATGTCACCCAATACCAGATTCGCGGCATGACCGCTGATGAATCAACCAGCACCATTCTTGCAGGTGATGGCGAAGGCAACCTCTTCGCGCTCGACATGGCAGGCAATCTGCTGGTCTCACGGCAGGTTGCGGACGATGACCTGGAAGCCCTGTTCGATTTTGAGCCGAATAACGTAATCGTTGTGCCGCGTAATGGACAATGGACAACCGTTCACCCCGCCGCGCTCACGGGAGCAGGCATTGTCGATCAACTGCGTTCGACACAGGTGTTAGCCGATATCGGGTTGGTTGTCGCCATTCTCGCTGCCATCGTCGTTGCGGTTGAACGATTCCGTCTCTCCGCTGTGCGAACCTTACGTCAGGCGTGGCGCACACGTATCGCTTATATCCTGATTTTCCCGGCGCTGGTGTGTGTGATCGTCTGGAATTATCTCCCGGCAGGCATGGCGGCTTATTACAGCCTGACCAACAAGGCCGCACGTAACACCACTGTCGAATTTATCGGGCTGAAAAACTACGAGCAAATCCTCACGCGCGACGAGTATTTCGGCATTGGCTTCAAAAATGTGCTCATCATTACGATAGCGAATCTCGTAAAAGTAGTCACTGCGCCGCTGCTGGTGGCGGAGTTGATCTTCTGGCTTAAGACCGAATCCCGGCGCTATCTGTTCCGCACGCTCTACCTTCTCCCAGCCGTCGTGCCGGGTCTGATCGGCGTGTATATGTGGACGATGGTTTATGACCCCTATGACGGTTTGCTGAATCAGATTTTAAAGGCCTTTTTCGGAATACCCACTGGACGAGCGTGGTTAGCCGACGAAACGCTCTTTTTGGGCGTACCAACGGCTTTGTGGGCCATCATCTTCGCGGGTTTCCCGTTTGTGAGCGCGTTCCCGTTGCTCATCTATATGGGCGGGCTGCTCAATATCAACGCCGAGTTGTTCGATGCCGCGCGTATTGACGGCGCAAGCTGGTGGACTCGCTTCACGCGAATCGACATCCCCCTGCTCTCGCCGCAGTTCCGGCTGCTCCTGTTCTTCTCATTCAGCGGCGCACTGGCGGGTTTTGCCGATATTGTGATTTTCACTAATGGCGGGCCAGGAATCGCGACCTTTGTCCCCGGCTTGCAAATGTATCGCAAAATTTCCGAGGGTGAGTTCGGCTATGCCTCGGCGCTTGGTGGTGTGCTGTTCGTGCTGGTATTCATCGGCACATTGGTCATTGTCCGTTCACGGCGCGACGCGCTGGCGGAAGTTTAAGGAATTATCGTTATGCAACTGAATCGCTCTCAAAATCTGGCGACATCACCCATCCCTAAACCCAATCGCAAGCCGCTGAGTATCAATGTGGTCATGCAATATACGGTGTTGATCGGGATGCTGGCGCTGTCGTTCCTGGTGCTTATCATCATGGTTAGCATGTCGTTCCGCCCGCAGGTACTCATTCTGACGAGTTTCTGGGGACTGCCCATTCCGCCAACGCTCATCAATTATCAGGATGCGTTTATACAGCTTGTATCGCCGCTGCTGCGCACCCTGTTCATCTGCTTTTCCTCGATTATCGGCATCGTCTTGCTGGCCTGTCCCGCGTCCTATGCTCTGGCGCGTATCAATTTCCCCGGCAAGTCGCTCATTTTTCTGGCGGTGCTGGCGACATTGACCATTCCGGGCATTGTCTTGCTCACACCGAATTTCATCCTCGCGGGTGATCTGGGGCTGCGCGGCAGCATGTGGGGATTGATTATTACCTATATCGCAGGCGGTCAGCCGTTTGCCATTTTCCTCATTACGACGTTCTTCAGGAATCAATCGGAGGAAATCTTTGAGGCGGCACGTATCGACGGCGCTACCGAGATTCAGGCGTTGATGCGGGTAGCGATCCCGCTGGCGTGGCCGATTGTCATGACCGTTGCCATTCTTAACTTTATCGGTGTTTACAGCGACCTGATCTGGCCTGCGTTGATGCTGCCGCGCAGTGAGCAAACATTGATTATGGCGTTACAGAGTTTTGATGCCCAGGTGAGCGAGTTGAACAGCCGCCCCGACTGGGGTGTGCGTTCGGCGGGCTATACCCTGGCGATCATTCCGCAGTTGGTTTTGTTCGTTTTCGCGATGAAATATTTCATTCAGGGTCTGACATCTGGTGCATTGAAGGGATAGTAATATGCCCCTCACCCTAATCCCTCTCCCACTCAGGGGCGAGGGACTTAAATGCGGTATTCATACCCCTCGCTCCTTGTCGCGAAGCGGAGGGGACAGGGGTGAGGGGTTTAAAAGCTGACACGCTTCTAGAAAAGGAAAAACACATGATACTATTACGCAACACACTCGAATCCTGGCTGGAAACAGCCCAATCCAAACTCTCGAATGGCGGAGTCACCGCCGCCGATCTCGACGCGCTGCGGCAGGCACTCAGCAGCGCACAGCCTCGCCAACGGCTGCTCTATCTCCACGCGCGTGGCCCAAGCGTCACTGCGCCCATTATCGGCATGGCCGAACATGAACCCATCGCCGGAGTCAAAGACACCATTCGCACCCGTACCAATTGGCCGTATAACACCGTCCAGGAAGCCATGATCGATGGCTGGCAGGTGATTCACTTCCCCCAGCAGATGGCTCCCTTTGATGATCGCGAACTGGATTACGCTGGTTATGAGTTTGTTCTTCAAAAAATCGAGGAGGTTACACTGTGATTGCATCGCCTGAACGGATTGATCAGAAGTATCTGCTTGACGACGAGGCCATGAAGCGCTTTGTTACACAGGGCTACCACATCGTCGAGTTGGATTTCCCGCCGGAATTTCACGAGTCGATTTGCCAGCAGATTGATGCTGTTTTTGAGCGTCGCGGCCAGCCATTCGATGCCATTCTGGATGAAGTCCCCGATCTGCAAAAAGTCTGGGATCACCCCATCGTGCGCGGTGCGCTCATCAGCATCATGGGGCCGGATTTTACGATGAACTCCCACCGTCACTGCCATTACACCAAACCGGGCGACCAGGGCGGTCACTGGCATCAGGACAGCGTGAACTCGCGCCATCATGTGATTCGTACCGTGCTTGGCCTGTATTACCCGCAGGATGTGACCGAGGACATGGGGCCGACGGTCATTCTCCCCGGCACACAGTACCACAACACGCCGACATCCCTTATGTCGAGCTACATGAATTTCAAAAATCAGATTCCGATGAGCGTCAAGGCTGGCACGGTGGCGATCACCCACTATGACATCTGGCACTCGTGGATGGCGAATAACAGTCAGAAGAACCGCCGGATGCTCAAGTTCCTGTTTGATCGCGGCTCGGAGCCGACTGCCCCAAGCTGGAACGCCGCGCCCTACGCCGATATTGGCGTGAACCCGCGCAGCGTCGAAATTGACGATATGTCCGCCGCCTACAAGCACCGCCTGATGTGGGCGAATGTCTGGCGCTGGCTGCATGGTGTCGAACTGGAAGATGCCTGGTAGCGATGAGGGTTTTAGCTGGTCAGCGTCTCAGCTTGTCAGCTTAAATGCCATTCACGATGAATTTCGTAGGGGCGCACGGCTTGTGCGCCCTGTATTCTCACGATATGCAGGCGAACCCTGTAGGGGCGATCCCGGTGGGTTGTCCCTACCACCACGCCGTTTTCGCACACGTACATGAACACCAATTTTTACGCCTCGATTTCAAAAGGCTGAAAGCGGATCGCTGACGGCTGAAAACCTCAAATTACTCAACAAACTTCCTTCAGGAGAATAAAATGACTCATACACAATGGCATGGCGACCAATATTATTTTGGGATGCACTATGATCTTCATGCTGGCGCGGAGGATACCGACCTGGGTGAACGCGCCGACCCGGAATCGCTCATCCCCCTGCTCCAACTCATGAATCCGTCCTGGGTGCAGACCGATTGCAAAGGGCATCCCGGCTACACAAGCTGGTACTCGCAAGTGCCGGATGCCTCGGTCAGCCCCGGTGTGGTCAAAGACGCGATGGCAGGCTGGCGCGCGGCGACAGCGCAGCTTGGCATGAAACTCCACTGTCACTATTCCGGCGTGTGGGACAGCGCGGCGGGCGAAAAACACCCCGAATGGTCGGTGCTGGACGTGGACGGGGATCGCGTCATGGGCAATTACACCAAAGGCTGGGTGGCGCAGTCGATGTGTCCACGCTCGGAATACGATGAAAAACTGCTCATCCCCCAGATGCTTGAGCTGGTTGACCGCTACGGTGTCGATGGCTTTTGGGTCGATGGCGAAATCTGGGCGGTTTATACCTGCTATTGTGACCGCTGTACCTCCGCCTTTACGCAGCAGACCGGCATCACCGAAATTCCGCGCGACAAAACCCAGCCACATTGGGAAGCCTGGATGAAATTTACCCGCGACAGCTTCTACGAACACGTCACGCGCTACACCAACGTTGTTCATGCTCATAAACCCGGCGTGCTGATCTGCTCGAATTGGCTGCAAACCTTCCGTAACCCCGGCGAGCCGAGCGTCCCGACGGATTGGATCAGCGGCGACAATACCTGGGTGTTCGCGATGGACAGCAGCCGCTGCGAGGCGCGTTTTATCTCCACACGCGGCAAACATTGGGACATTATGCTCTGGGGCTTCTATAAACTCGGCCCGATGAGCGACGACACAGCGGCCTGGGTTTTCAAGCCCGTGCAGATGCTCCAGCAGGAAGCGGCAGTGACATTGGCGCAGGGCGGCGCGGTGCAGATTTACGAGCATCCGCAGGGCTTGCGCAACGGTCAACTCATCCCCTGGCGCATGAAACGCATGGGCGAAGTCGGTGAATTCGTCAAGGCGCGGCAGTCGATCTGCCAGGACAGCACCATGCTGCCACAGGTCGCCGTGCTGCATTCCGAAAGTCATTTTTACAGCGATGACGACAAGGCTTTCCCCAATGTTCAGGAAAAAACCAAACCCGTCGCGGGTGGCACTTTCACCATGCTCGAAAATCACTACGGCGTCGATATTCTCGATGAGTGGGCGTTATTACCTCGTTTGAGCGAATTCGCCATCGTCGTCGCGCCGGAGCAGGATCGCATGTCGGACGAAATGGTCGCGGCGCTGAAAACTTATGTCGAAAATGGCGGCAATCTGATCGTTTCCGGCGTAGCGGCATATGACCGTTTCGGCGGCGAATTTTTGGGCGTGAACAGCGCGGGAATCGACGAGAAGAAAAATTATCACGTTGGCGTAGATGAGGCCGCGTTCCCGGCTTACAGCGCTGCATGGCGATTTGTCGAGCCGACCACTGCGACACCGCACAGTACACTCGGCACATCGCCGCTGCTGGACGAGCGCCTGCTCCCCTACCCCGCCGCGACTATCAACGCGGTTGGTAATGGGCGTGTCGCCTATGTGCCGTTCAATATTTTCGAATTTTTCGCCCACGCGCATTATCCGATGGCGCGGCAGTTTATCGGCGAAATTGCGCAAAAATTAGCGGGACGGCTGCCGATCCGCGTCAACGCACCCAGAGCCGTCGATGTGGTTCTGCGTCAAAAAGATGGCAAAACCGTCGTGCATTTCATCAACCGCACGTCCGGCAACTCCAACCAGCCACGCGATGGTGCGATTGACGAGATTCCGTTCGTCGGGCCGATCACGCTGCAAATGGATTTGACGAGCGCACCTGATAATGTTCAATTGGCGTTCGAAAACGGCGGGTTTATCTCATCCTATGATGGCTACACACTGACAGCGACTCTGGATCGACTGCACATCCACGCGGCAGTGGTGGTGGGATAAATCTTGAGGTTTGGGGGCGTGCGGTATTGTGCGCCCCAACTAATATTATCGTGATAGCAATTTGTCGTAATCAGCGTGAGAGCCGATCCAAATCCACACAATCAGATCAGTTTCTTCGCGCAAACCAAGCGCTCGGTAATTGATACCAATTCGCACAGAATACAGGGATTTTCGAGGATTAACTTGTTTGAATTGTAGGCTGGAGTGGTACGGATCACGCTTAAATAAACGATAAGCAACATATGCTTGCCGCTTTACATCATCCGGCAGTAACCTCATCAAATCGCGGAATTGTTTGGTGCGTTTTGATCTCACGGCGCATCCGGGTCAGTGTCAGGGTCAAAATCCTCGGTTAGTCCGGCGAGATACTCGGAGTGTGCTTCATCAGCCAGCCGATCCAGCACGTCTTGAGATTCGGCGAAGGTCTTATCCCACAACGCATCATATACAGCCACAGCATCGTGCAGCAGTAAGCGTAGTGCATCTTCCGGGGTATTTAATCCTTGCTCCTTTGTTAAGGTATCAAGAATTGCGGCCTCTTCTTCGGTGAGTGTCAAGGTAATGGTTGGAGCATTATCGCTCATTATTTGCGGCCTCTATAAAAGTCGAAACTTGCTCACAATCTCCATTATAATAGATTAAAAATGTGAACATCAACAATGGTCGATTACAAAAATCGCTACCCCGGCATCAATCCGCATCTCAACAGCCTCTTGCAGTGTCCAGATTGTGGATGGGAGATGTTTCACTCTAGCTTCATTGGACGTTTGACGGATGAACTCGACAATTTGCTACCAGAGGACTATCTTCCCTTTAGCCAAAGATCACTTGTCAGTCATTTTGACGATGATGAGAATTTCTTAATGGCAGTCATTATCTATCGCATTGAAGGCAAAAATTTTCTCAACACACCTGTAACACGCTTTGAACTGCTTTCCCCAGCGAACAAACCCGGCGGGGCGCATCACGCTCAATATCTGCGCAACCGCCAGGAAACGCTGCTCGTCGGTCTGAGATTGGTCGAGATCGACTGGCTGCACGAGAGCCGCCCGGTTATCACCGCTATACCGAGTTATCCCGATGGTGAAGATTCTTCTTATCCCTACAGTATCATCGTCAGCGACCCGCGCCCCACGCTCGACGAAGGAACGACGCTCGTTTATGGCTTTAGCGTCGAACAGCCAGCCCCGACGATCAATATTCCGCTGGATGGCGAGGATTTTGTGACCCTCGACTTTGGTCGCGTTTACAATCAGACGATTGAGCGCCGCAATTTCTTTAGCCTGATCGACTACACCCAGGAACCCGCGCATTTTCGCGCTTATCAGGAAAAAGATCGCGCCTACATCCGCCAGCACATGGCTGAAATCAACACTTAATAGAACCCCCGCGTGTCCGCCCACCCATAGACGCACATCGACATCATCACGCCGTCCCAATCATACGGATGTTCCGAGACATACTTCGCGCCCAGACGCTCGTAAAACGCGCGGTTGGGATTCACGCTTATCACCTCAACGCGCATCGTGTAAATTTTTTGCGAGGCGAGTTTTTCGGCGACATAGGCCACCAATTTTCGGCCAACGCCGCGCCCTTGAGAATCTGGCAAAATCTGAATTTGACGTAGTTCACCGCGATAAACCGGATCATCCGCATGTGTGCCGCCCCAGACATAGCCGACGACCACCCCATTTACAATAGCAACAACGAAAAAATCGCTTTCCGGTACGCCTTCTCCGCCTAAAAATCGCCGCCAGTTCGCTGCGCTTTCCGCTTCGGTGAACGTCAGGCATTGATCCGGCACGAGGCCGCGAAAAGCACTCTCACCAGCGGTAATCAGTACATGCGCCAGCGCTTCGGCGTCGTCAGGCGTGACATCGCGCAAGGTAATGTCCATTTTTTAACCTCCTCGGGTTCAGAACGCTGGAAAGTGATTTTTGTCACTATCTTTAAAATCATGTTTCAAAAATAATGTGTAATAGCAGCAATATGCGTCGAATACGAAACATTCAAACGTCTGCGAATCTGCCTGGATGTTTTCGCCAACATTGTATAGCTGCCGGGCTGCAAGACCCATGCAGTTTTAAGCTTAACATTTCTTACGAGAGCATTCTCATGACCTTACTGACGACGACATCCTCCCGCATTACTGCACGCCCTTTTTGCGGTGAAGAGGATTTTTGGCGCGTGCGCAATCTGCTGATCGAGACCCAAAGCATAACACCGACGGGCTTCAACTGGGAAATCCGGCGCTGGGAGGGCTTATACTTTCATCATGAGCAGTTAGAGCCAGATTGTAACCAGCAAATTCGCCTGTGGGAAACAGATCGCGGACGGCTTGTCGGCGCAGTCCATCCCGAAGGAGTCGGGGAGGCGTTTCTCGAACTGCACCCCGATTATCGGCATATTGAAGTTGAAATGATCGCCTGGGCGGAGGAGAACCTCTCTGCGACCATTGGCGAAGGACACCCGTATCGGCTGGATTTTTCGCTGCTGGATTACGATTCGCCACGCCGCCGCCTGCTGGAACAGCGCGGTTATCAAATAACGCCGCATACTTTTGTGATCCGCCGGATGCGCTTCGGCGAGAAGTCGCTGCCGATAGTGATGATGCCGCATGGCTATAAGCTGTGTACAACAAGCGCCCATGATTACCAGTGTGTCGCCGATATTCTCAACGCCGCATTTAACCGTACCACGCACACTGCTGCCGAGTTTCGCAATTTTGCCACATTTGCGCCCTCTTTCCGGCACGATCTCAACCTCGTGGCCGAAGCCCCCGACGGCACATTTGCCGCGCTGGTTGGCGTGACCTATGACGAGATCAACCGGAGTGGCGTGATCGAGCCAGTCTGCACCCATCCCGATCATCGCCGGAAAGGATTAGCGCGGGCGTTGATCAGTGAAGGGATGCGCCGCGTCAGAGCTTTAGGCGCAGCGCATGTTTATGTCGGGACGGGTGATGACGTGGCAGCCAACGCGCTCTATGAGAATGTCGGTTTCACGGAAGCCTATCGCGGCTCGATCTGGCGCAAAACATTCTGATTTTTGCGACTCACGATGCTTGAATCGCGATGTCCTCAAAGCGCACGTCAAAGCCATCGCCGCGCGGCGCAGCGCACATCAGGCCGACCTGAATCGGCTGAGTCGGCGGGAAATACGCCTGCCGCATCATCTGGTAAGTGATGCCATCGAGCGAATATTCGATTTCGACGGTGATATTTTCGCGTTTCAGCTTCAGCCAGATCGCCTCTGTTTTTTGCGGCAGCGCGATCACCGACCAGTCCGAAAAATCGCGTGTGACGACGGCGCTCACCTGATACACGCCGTTGACCAGTTCGATCCCCGTTTTGATCCAGTTTTTCTCGTCCAGCCGCAGCATGAGTCCGGCGTGGTCGAAAAGGCCGTTATAATCGCCGATCAGCTTGATGCTGGCGGTCAGGTCGCCGCTGATCTCCTGAAAATAAAAATGCCCATTGTCGGTGATGTAGCCGGAATGCGTGAGTCGCCAGAAATCGGTGTCGCGCATCGCCGTTGCGGTGAGAGTATTGCCTTCGTGTGTCCATTTTTCAGGCGCGTTGAGCCATTGCATGTTATTTTCCTTTATTGTGACTAGCTTTATATATTTCGGTTCGCAAAGCTTCGATATCCGTTGCCGCAACGAGAATTCTTTCAGCCCAATCTCGAAATTCCTGCAAGTGTTCGGCTGCGTTTTCTTCTAACAACTTCATTTTTAAGAGTTCCGCATAACCTTTTATCGTCAACAAAGGTACAACCATTTCGATGCCCATAATGGCTAATCTTTCTTCTGGCGTGCTATCTTTGAGTAGGTCATCCCAATCGGTATTTTGATAGCGTGACATATCAGACCCTTCTACATTCGCGGAATCTCATTACCTTTGTCCCTCAACCACGCGACGCATCACCTCGCGAATCCGTTCCTGATCGGCTTCGCTGTAAGTCTGAAAATTTTCGGGAAGCTGCTCATAATCGACGCGATGGCTATACGCGCCGAGACTGACGAACGTTTGATTGTAAACTGTACCAAAATCCAGTGATAAAGTTTCCTCACCTGCCAGTGGGATGTCGATAGTCGGTATCGGATCATCAACATTGAAGCCGAATGTTTTTGAAAGTCCTTTTTCCAGCGATGGCTTGGGATCGTTTACTGTGATGGTGTAAGCATAGGAGCCGGGCTGATGGCGGGAATAGCTTGGAACACCTTTGATCGGCGAGTCGGTTTCATGCAGATAATCAACTTCGATCAATCCGACCCCAATCCTTAAGGCGGTGCTGCGTTTTTCGCGATATTGAAGATAACCTTCCCCACTCTTATTGGTCGGTGACAGCAGTTCAATGCGCGTGACAGGTCGTCCCAAATTTTCATCGTCTTCAACCACATAAATAAGGACGGCGGTATAGTAGGCTTGGTCATCAAGCTCAATAGTGTTGATGACGGGCTGCACCAGTGTTGCCGCTGTACCACTTGGCAGAGAAACTGGACGTTGGGTAGTTGGTTGCGTGTCGTAGATTGTGATGTCCAGCATGGGTTTGCGGAGTCGTTCACCGCTTTCAGTATGAAATTCGCGGATTTGCAGGGATTGTACGAGGTCAACCAGATAGCCCGGTGGCAGTTTGGCATTAATCGCCTCCGCTAGATCGCTAATATATTTAGTGTGAAAACTCGACCAGCCACCTTTGCTCTGAAAATAGCTGTGAAGATGTGCATTGACCCCTAGATATTCATTTTTAGATGATCGAATCGCCATCATTTAATGCCTTTAACTTATGAGGGCGCATCTTCTGTGTCCTTACGGGTGAACTTAACGACAAATAATATGCCGATGCTTGAGTCTACCAGCGCTGAGATAGAGTTGGCAACAAACCATAGGGAGATGAGCGATCCCCATGCATTCTTTTCCCTTTTAGGAGTAGCTAAAAGTCCAGATAGCGCTAAAATAAGCACATATGATCTAAATGTGAGAGGCGAAGAATGATGGTTAGGGTACAGACTGGCTTTGTAGAGATTAATGGTGCGAAGATTTACTATGAAGTTGCAGGTGAGGGGCAGCCTTTCCTGATGGTTCATGCCGGAATCGCCAGCAAGTCGATGTGGGATGACCAGTTTGACTTTTTCGCGCAGAAATACAAAGTCGTGCGCTACGATATGCGCGGCTTCGGTCAGAGCCTTCCTATCGCGAACGATTACCAGCGACATGAGGATATTCGCGCGCTGCTGGATTTTCTCAAAATTGACCATGCTTACCTGATGGGCTGCTCGATGGGTGGTGGGGCGTGTATGAATTTCGCGCTGGAGTACCCGGATAGAGCCGACGCACTCATTATGGTTGGTTCGGGGCCAGGCGGCTTCTCATATGATGACTGGTCGCCATCGCCGCTGGACGAGGAAATGGACGTTGCATTCCAGAAAGGTGATCTGGAGCGCGTTAACGAACTGGCAATGCGTATCTTTGTCGATGGCACAGGACGCACGCCCGATCAGGTCAACCCGGCGCTGCGGAAAAAGGTCTACGACATGAACATGATCGCGCTGCGGAACGGAAGTCTATTGGGTAACGATGTCGCTCTGGCAACGCCCGCCGCCCAACGACTCGGCGAACTACAGTTGCCTGTGCTTGTCGTTATGGGCGACTTAGATGAAGAATATATCTTTAAAGCTGCCGATTTCATGATGGCTAACATCCCCAATGTACACAAAATCGTCATGCACGGCACGGCGCATTTACCGAATATGGAATTCCCGACAGAATTTAACGCGCATGTGCAGGCGTTTCTCGACAAGCAGTAAATTGCGGGGGCGACCCTTCAGCGAGTCGCCCCCTGCCCAATCGGCAGCATGTTTCAAGTAACCATGACGTACAAATGCCGCGCGTGTGGCATAAGATTTGTTTAAATAGGAGCAGCGAGATGAAATCAGGAAAATCCAACCTTAAGAGGATGGATAACGTCGGCATCGTCGTTGAGTCTCTCGATGAGGCCGTCGTTTTTTTCACCGAGCTTGGCCTGAATCTCGAAGGGCGAGCGATGGTCGAAGGAGAATGGGCCGGGCGCGTCACAGGACTGGGCACACAGCGCGTCGAGATCGCCATGATGGTCACTCCCGACGGTCACAACAGACTCGAGATTTCGCGATTTCTCACCCCGCCTGTCGTCGCCGATCATCGAAACGCCCCGGTGAACGCTCTCGGCTACCTGCGCGTCATGTTCGCAGTGGAAGACCTTGACGAGACGCTCGACAGGCTCTACAAACACGGTGCGCAGCTTGTCGGTGAAGTGGTTCAGTACGAGGACTCGTATCGACTTTGCTATATCCGAGGCCCCGAAGGAATTCTCATCGGGCTGGCCCAGGAAACCGCAAATCAGTGAAGTATTGAATCTGGAAGCCGCGTCATCACTTGTACGCTGAAATTCGATTTGAAGCCTATCGACAGAGGGGTGTTTTAGGTGCTCTCTTCAATGATACGTCGGATTTGCTCCGGTGCGATGTCTTGTCGCTCCGTTTTGGCATACAGCGTGAGCATCAGCACCTTATCCTTTTGCAGAATGTAATACACGGTGCGAAAACCGCCTCGTTTCCCGCGCCCTGCCGAGGGATTGCCCAATCTGACCTTGCGCACGTCATAACCAACGCCAGGAATTTTATCGCCGGGACGCTCATTTGCTTTCAATTGTTGAAGCAGCGCCTCAACTTCATCGAACACTTTGGGATATTTACGTTCAAGCCGATCGAGGGCTTTCGTAAATGGCGGCGCATAATCAATCTGCGTTTGTGCCATGAGGTTGCTTTTCGCGTCTTGCCCGGATTTCAGCCATCACCTCATCAGCAGGACGCAAGCCTTCACCAGTCATAGCGGCGTGCCATGCTTCGCGAAAGTCAGCCTCCAAATCAATGGCATCCTCTTCGGGATCGTCAATCATGTCGTCGGCTTCCTCATCGGCTTCGATAAGGGCAAGGACATAATCCGTCGCATTGTCATATCCACGCTCATGCGCCAGCGCTTCGATATGCTTGAGTCGTTCTTCAGGTATCTGAATAACCATTTGGCAACTCCTTTACCCCGATTATAGCATTGATGGGGGCGACTCGATGACCAAAGAAAATCCCTATAGCACGAGCCGCCCCTACCCTAGCACTGATCGCTACACGACCAGATAATTTACAGAGTCCACCAGCGCGGAGATATATCCCGTGGCGTGGGCGTGGCCGCGATGATTCCAATCGCTGTCGTTGACCATACGTCCAACATGATCGTCGATCATGAAGCCCGTGAAGCCCGATTCCTTGAGCGCCTTCACAGCTTCGACGACGTTGACATTGCCTTCGCCCAGGTAGCACTCCTGGAAAACCGGTACACAGCCCTGAACATCACGGAAATGGACATAGAAAATTTTGCCGCGTGAAGCAAAATAGCGAATCGCGTCGATGACACCCGGCCCCATTTCCGAGAAACAGCCCATGCAGAAATCCAGGCCATGATTCGGGCTGGGAGCGACGTCTTCCATCGCGCGTCTAAAGCCTTCAAAGTGGTAGAACAGCCGCGCAATATTGCCCAGCATCGGCATCGGCGGATCGTCAGGATGCAGCGCCAGCTTCACGCCTGCTTGTTCGGCGACTGGCAGGACGGCCTTCATGAAATAGGCATAGTTGTCCCACATCTCGGCTTCGGTGTAGACATGATCCCCGGCGATTTCCAGCTTCTGGATGCCAGCGATCAGGCCTTCGGATTCGACCTTGTTAATGTCGAACGCCGTCACCATCGCGCCGCCGCGACCCTTAACGTTGGGTGTGCGCCACACGCCGTTGGGCATCCAGTGATAGCCGAGGATCGGAATGCCCGCCTCGCCCATGTTGCGGATCGTCATCTGATATTTTTCGATCTGCTCATCACGCCCCGGCAGGCCAAGCATGGCGCGGGTAAAGAAGTGGGCTGGCACATTTTCCAGCGCTTCCAGCTTTAGACCATAGCTTTCGACGCGATCCTTGAGAATTTTGAGATCGCGGGTGTGCCAGTAACCGGATTCTGCCGGGAGGTTCGGGGTATTAAATTGAACGCCACTCAGCCCCAACTGCTTGGCGAACGTCAGGTATTCGTGGGTCACTTCACTGGATTGACCCAGTGCAACGCGCATTTCTTCTGGCATGTCATTTTTCCTTATAAATAAATTTTGCTGGTCGTATACCATGCGATGGCAAAACACAGGGCACGGGATACAATTTGTCGCCTGTTGATTATGCTTTGTTCCTTTTGAGGAATCAATAACCGGGAGGGTTATTTTGGCTATAAAAAAAGTATTGGTTACGGGCAGCAATGGTGGCATCGGTAAAGTCATCGTGCGCGAACTGCTCGAACATGGTTATCAGGTCACGGGTGCGGACATTGTCCCCTGGCGCGAAGCCCCGGTGCGAACCTATATCACGAATTTTGAAGACCTGGGGCAAACCTATGGCCTTGTGCAAAATCATGATGCCGTGATCCACATGGCCGCGATTCCGTCACCCTCGGTTCATGCGCCGGAAGTCGTTTTTCGCACCAATGTGATGTCCACCTTCAACGTGTTTGAAGCGGCAACCGTGCTGGGTATCCAGAAAGTCGTCACCGCCAGCAGCCTTTCCGCGCTGGGGACGGCCTATCATTTCAACCATATCGACCCGGCTTATTTTCCCATCGACGAAAGCGTGCCGAATGTCTCGCAGGATGCTTACGGCCTTTCTAAAATGATCGGCGAAGAATTGGCTGACGGTTTTATCCGCCGCACACCCACTATGTCAATCAGCAGCCTGCGCTTCACAGCGGTTTTCACAGAAGGCACTGGCGAACACATCAAGCAGCAGCGCAAAAATCCGGGAAGCCCCAACGCCTTCTGGACATACATCGACGTGCGCGACGCAGCGCTGGTCTCTCGTCTGGCGATGGAATACACCACCCCAGGCCACGAAGCCTACTACATCACCGCGCCGGAAACGCATCTCGATCTGCCGACACTTGACCTGATCAAGCAATACTATCCCGGCACGAAACAGCTTGACGAAGCCCGTTTGCAGGGCAGTGCCAGCCCAGTGGATTGCAGCAAAGCCGAGCGTCAGTTGGGCTTCACGCCGCGCTATCTGTGGGACGGCTCTTTACGCCCCGGCGCATAATCAAACATTGACCAATCGTAGGGCGACTCGCCGAGTCGACCACCACACTCAATCCCCACCCCAAACCCCTCCCCATAGCAATAGGGAGGGGCTTCAGAGCGTTCTGACTCCCCTCTCCAATGCGTTGGACGCGAAGCGGGCTGGGGGTGAGGATCGGGCAAATCAACCACGCTTTCTTTTACTTCAGCCAGATCGGATTCGACCACGCTTTGCGCCCGGTATCGTCACGCACCAGAATGCGCACATAGGGACTGCGCCAGTTTTTGATGTCGATCCGCGCTTCGGTGATGCCCAACGCGCCGACACTTCGATATTCCGTCGGGATGCCCATCGCGAAGACGCGCGTTGCTGGTGAACATTCCACGTAAACATAGTCACCCGGCACGACTTCGATGTTCGAAATGGTAATACCCGTGCTGGAATAGAAATCGCCTGCCTTGAGCGCCATCAGCAGCGCTTCGGGCGAAAGCTCCTCACTTTTGACCATCACCCAGCCGGAAAAATGCTCGCGTGAATTGGGGATAAAATGCGCGTCGTCGGTGGCGATGGCGTTGTAGCGATGCCCACGCGCCAGCATGAGGTCGAGCATATAGCTGCTTTCGGCGGTGTCGTTATCGTCGGCGGCACTGGCATTATAAATTTCGATAGCGTGGACTGGCCCCAGCGCCAGCATATCGCCTTCGGTCATGGCGAACCAGTGCGGATGTGCGGCGGCGACGAACGCTCCGGCATCCAACGCGCGTTTGGCGAGTTCCGGCCCGGTTTCATCCGGCTGGGTTGGCGCGAAGTCGAACGGCAGTCCAGCCGCTACGATGTGCCACGAATTTCCCAATTCCATCCGGTTCGTATGGATTTCCGCGCCAATGATGGTCGTAAAATCATTCGTGCGGAAGGGGCGCGTATCGGTCAGCGGCCAGTTATACTGTTCCAGAAAATGGTCGGTCAGCGCCAGGAAGTCGTAACCCACTTCGCGGTAGCGGCGGCAGACCTCCTCTGGCGAGATTCGACCATCGGAGCTAGTAGAATGCGTGTGTAAATTACCCCGCCAGAATTTGCCGGGTTTCGAAAATGGCGTTTCCATAAATCCTCCAAAAGTGAGTAGTTTTGTAGGTCAATTCTATCCCGTTTTTATTAACGGAGATGGTTGACTCTGTTACGGAAATAATGTCTACTATGCGCAAGCGAAACAGGAGTTATGAAATGTTCAATCGTTATTTGCGAGTTCTGGTTTTAACGTTAATACTGGTCATCACCCCTTTCGTGTACGCACAAGAATCGCCCCTAATCACCGAATTTGATGTTCCCGCAGGCACACACCCCCATGATATTGCCCCTGCCCCAGATGGGACAGTCTGGTATACCGCCCAGCACACAGGCGAACTCGGACGGCTCGACCCGGAAACAGGCGAGACTCATCACATCCCGCTTGGCGAGAATTCTGCCCCGCATGGTGTTATCGTTGGGCCAGATGGTGCGCCCTGGATCACTGACGGCGGTCTGAACGCCATCGTGCGTGTTGATCCCGAAACCGAAGAAGTCGAAGTGTTCCCCCTGCCCCCCGATTCCGGCTACACCAATTTGAATACCGCCTCGTTTGATAATAATGGCATTTTGTGGTTTACCGGACAGAGCGGAATTTATGGGCGCGTTGACCCGGAAACAGGCGAACTCGAAATTTTCGATGCACCACGCGGACGCGGCGCGTATGGAATCACGACCACGCCGGATGGTGACATTTATTATGCGTCGCTGGCGGGGAGCCACATCGCCCAGATCAATACTGAAACCGACGAAGCCACCGTCATCGAGCCGCCAACGCCGAATCAAGGCGCGCGCCGTGTCTGGTCGGATTCGCAGGGACGAATCTGGGTCAGCGAGTGGGAATCCGGGCAGGTGAGCGTCTATGACCCTGCGGACGAAAGCTGGCGCGAATGGAAACTCCCAGGCAGCAGTCCCAGAGCCTACGCCGTCTACGTGGATGACCAGGACATCGTTTGGCTGAGTGATTTCGGCGCAAACGCGCTCGTGAGCTTTAACCCGGAAACTGAGGAGTTTGAGGTTTACGAACTACCGAGTCGCGATGCTGCCGTGCGTCAGATTCTAGGTCGTCCCGGCGAAATCTGGGGCGCGGAATCCGGCACAGACAAGCTGGTGCGGATCACGACTGGGACAGAATAGCATCCAGCAACCTGTTTACACTTGCAGCGTACCAGGCAAAATATAATCGGGTGTTCGGATAATCGGATGCTTATCGAGAATAGCCTGAATCTGCGCGATCTGTTCCGCTGTGAGTGTCGTGCTATTGCCTTTCTGCGGATTATCACGCGCCAAAATCGTCCCCTCTTGGGCATCGTGTTCAAATGCTTTCAGCGCAGCAGGCAGTTGATCGGATGACAGATGGCAATATTCAAACAATGCCGCCAAAGTTTCTGAACGTTTTGAGTTCAAATCCTCATATCGCAGACCCAGGAGCGGAATCCCCTGTTTATAGAATTTGAGCGCACGATCCATGAATAACAGCCACAACAAGGCAATATTTTCGACCTGCGTAACATAAGGCTTATCCACCAGATATGGCTCAACCTCGTCGGATTCCCGTCGAATATGATCGTAAACCAATTTAACGACTTCATCGCGAGATACGTCTTGCGTAAGCCCCATTTTCCGGAAAATCCGATAAAAGGACGCGGCAAAGCCAACTGCGCTGCGATAAAGAAAAATGTGGTGAGCCTCTGGGAATGCCTTGTAGAGCAGATCAATGAGTTCGATACCCTGATTCCGCAGCTTAAACGAGAAAGTCGTCACGCCATCAACTGCCAGCGGCTTAAACGTGAGATTCAGGCTGCTGCGCATCAGTTGGACAATTTCGAGATCGCGGCTGCTATCCTTCTGACGAAAATCTAGTCCACTGACAAATATATCCGGCTCAGACAGGCTGACTGCCGACTCACCTTGGTAGAATATGTCGTCAAAAAGTGTTGACCCTGAACGCCCTATCGTATGGATAATAATCATACTCACTGGCCGAATCGACGCAGCCGCAGCCATTTGGTGGAACGTCTCATAGTCCACAGCAATTAAACGCTGCGCTTTCTCGAAAAGTGTCTGGTTGTAAAAAGATACTTCGGCGAGATCAATACTGGGCGGTACTTCGACAAAAATAGCGCGTCGGTTGGCATCATCCAGGCAGTATGGGTGGAGGTTAGCGTTTGCCGCGATGCTTTCAGGGGAAATGGTGTCACCCTCTGTAACCGTAAAATCACTCAGGTTGCAAACGGTCTCAATCGCTTTATTTCTTGCCTGGATATTCAGAATAACAGCCGACATGAGATGCTTCTCCAGATTCAATAAGTATTATACAATCTATAATTATCCGATTATATACTATTTGAAAATCTAAGAATTGCCAGAAAGACCATTGTGTTGCTATTTGACTCGGCTCATCTGCGCTATCACCCGCATCACTTGCTCCGCCGCATAAGCCCTCGCCTCGTCCGGACTGATGCGCTTTTCCAGTTCGACTTTCATCCCCCAAATCTCCAATGCCAGCGCCAGCAGCGGCGATGATTGCAGGTCTTGTTCGTGAACAGGACGCACGCTGGCATACCCCTTCAAAAACGAATCGCATTTTTCGCGATATTCCGGGTGATAAACCGCCCACCCCTGCAAATCCAGCGCTCTCCACCCCGGCCCGCCGGAATCGAAGTCATAGAGGATGATCTCGCCAGCGTCGGTGACGTGCAGGTTGTCGAGTGTCGCGTCGCCATGAACAGCGCCCCAATCCAGCGCGGGAAACGCCGCGATTCGCCGTTTAAGCTGAGTCGCCGTATCCAGAAATTCGGCTGGCTGGTCGAGCAGCGGCAGGATGATTTTTAGCGGCTCGTCAATCAGGTAAGCCAGATCAATCGCTTTGCGTGGGTGATGGGCGACAAAATCATCCGAAAATCGGTGCGTTCTGGCGATGGCCTGCCCAAAGCGCACATAGAGGTCATTGCTGAAGGGCGGCTGAGGCTTTTCGCCCGCCGCGTATTCAAAAAGCACCGCGAAACGCGAATCAAGTGTTTTGAGCGCTTCGTTCCCACCGATGACTCTTGCGACAGACACACCCGCTTGCGATAGATGGTCGATCAGTTCGATTTCATAGCGAATCTCGTCGCTCGTTCGCCAACCGCGCCCATAGATTTTGAGGACAAATTTGTGATCGCCCTGTCCCACCAGATAGACGTCGTTGGTGTAGGATCGTATCAGGCTGACTTCGGGAGTCGCCAAAAAATCATACTGCTCCCGAAGCCAGAGCACTAAATCAGGCAGCAAATTCACGATTCACTGCTATACAAATCGCCCGCCAGATATTTGAGGCCGGAATCGACAGCGACGGTGACGACGGTGTGACCTGCGCCGAGTTCCTGCGCGATTTTTACGGCGGCGCTGATGTTCAGGCCAGATGATGTTCCCGCAAAAATGCCTTCTTCCCGCGCTAGTCGCCTCGCCATTTTTCGCGCTTCGCCCTCGTCAATTCCCCGCGCTTCATCGTAGAAATCCTTATTCAGCAGCGGCGGGATGATGCCCGTGCCGATCCCCTCGACATGATGCGCACCCTTTATGCCTTGTGAGAGCAGCGGCGAGGTCGCGGGTTCAAGCAGGATAATTTTTGTGTTGGGCGACTGTTCGCGCAAAACACCGCCAATGCCCATCGCCATTCCTGCTGTGCCGACCCCGCCACAAAAAACGTCAACCTGACCGTCAACCTGCTTCAAAAATTCGCGCCCGATGCCCGCGTAGCCGATTTTCGAGTCGTGATTATGAAATTGATTCGTCCAAAAAGTGTTCGGTTCTTCGGCGATTTTTCGCGCGACTTCCATCATTCTGGGGATCAAATCCGGCGTGATTTTCCCGCCCTCGCTGGGGACAATCGTCAAATCTGCGCCAAAAGCCCGCATCGTGCGCAATTTTTCAATTGAAAAGGCATCCGACGAAACGATTTTGATGGGATAGCCTTTCACCGCGCAGACGAACGCCAGCGACGAGCCGGTGCTGCCGCCTGTGTATTCGACAACCGTCATACTGGGGCGCAGATCGCCGCGCTTTTCCGCGCCTTCGATCATCGCCAGCGCCATGCGGTCTTTGTACGAGCCAGTCGGGTTGTAATATTCCAGTTTGACGTAAACGGATGCCGCATTTTCCGGCACGACTTTATTGAGCTTCACGAGTGGCGTATTGCCGATTGCGTCGAGAATAGTGTGCGTCAACCTGACCTCCTGCGCCTGTGCTTGTGCCTGTGCGTGTGCTTATGCATGAGCATCCAGCATTCTTAATCAGTAAATATTGGATTTGTTGTAACATGAATTGGGTAGCCGAGCGAGTCGTTCACCGAACCTGAAAGCAGACGAAACGAACGAATGCTAAAATACCTTGATTGCTAGTTACCCTTAATACCCCCTCATCCCAACCCTTCTCCCCCGAATTCAGGGGAGAAGGGCTAAAACACACTCGATTTTGTTCCCTCCCCGAATTCGGGGAGGGTTAGGGTGGGGTCAAAAAGGACAAATTTCGAACTAGCAATCAAAGTAAAATACATTATCCACCACGCTATTTGAGGAGATACAACCATGTCCGCGTCGTTTACCTTGCGCGAAATGCTGCCGTCCGATGCCCCTGCCCTTACACAACTCATGGAAAATGATCCCGAATCGCCGGGTATGTCGATGACGACGCGCTTTCTGGTAGACCCCTATCTAGCCTGGAAAGCGCTCAAGCCGGACAGCGTGGGTGTTGTTGCCGAAGCGCCCGGCGTGGAAGGCCTCATCGGTACAGCAACGGTGTCGTTCGAAGATACACAGTTCGAAGGGCGCGTGCTGCCGGGTGCATCGCTGGAAAATCTCAAAGTGCATCATGAGCATCGCGGTCAGGGGATTGGCGCGGCGCTGGCGCAGTGGCGTGTAGATAAAGCACGTGAACGCTTCGGCGACGAAGGAGTCATCTGCACAGGCACAAGCAGCGAGAATACTGCTTCGCTGGCAACCATGAAGAAGTGGTGTAAGCAGTTTGTCGGCCCTTTGAAAGGATCGCCGCGCGGCCCACGTTTTGACCAGCCCGAACCTCCAGGCGGGATCACCTTCCGATCAATCGAAGCAGGCGACATGCCCCAGGTGATTGAAAAAGCCAACCGATTTTACGCCGATTATAATCTCTACACGCCGATTTCAACCGAAAAAATGAACACGCTTCTGCAAAAGGTCTATCATTACCCCATCGCCGTCGATTCCAGCGGTCAGATTGTGGCTGGCGCGATGATCTCCCTGCGCGGCCAACTCATGGTCGATGAATTTCGCAACGTCCCGCCAGAAATGGAAGGCCAAATCCCGCCCGACCACCGCCTTCGCTTGCTTGAAGCGGCTTATCTGTGGTTCGATCAGCCCACCGTTGCGCAAGCCTTATGGGAACATATCGCTTGGGAATTCCGGGATCGCGCCAACGCCTTCATGATCAATTATGACCCGCGCAGCCCGGTTGCCGCCGCTTTTCCGGCAGCTTTTATGCCAATGCAGCTTGAAGTCATGCTTGCCGTCAGCGGGCCAACAATCATGGACGATCAGAAATGGGTCAGCGGCTTCCTGCGTGGCTAGACTATTTTCGGTTTCCAGCACGGTTCATGTGTGGTTTCTGCTACAATTGTAGGTGTCGAAAACGAGATGAGGACTGACCGATGATAAGCGCAAAAATCGGGATGTCGTTGGATGAATTTCTAGAATTAGGCAATCAACAGCCTTTCGAACTCATCAACGGCGAGAGGAGACCTAAATTGCCGAATATGTTTGGGCATGGTGAGACCATACAAGCCATGTTTCTTACTTTACATGCCTATGCGTTGTCAGTAGGTACTGGTAAAGCCTACAGCGAAATGACTTTTATCTTGCCCGACACTGATGATTCTAATTGGGTAACAGGCTCGCGCATCCCTAACGTGATGTATTATGTTGGCAATAGGATCGCAGAATACAAAGACGATCATCCCGATTATCGTGAGCGCCCCCTCGCACTCGTTCCCGATCTCGTGGTCGAAGTCGTCTCCCCAAACGATAAAGTGAGCGAACTGGACGAAAAAATTGATGCGTATGTGCTGGACGGTGTACGCCTGATCTGGGTGATCGACCCACAGCGGCGTAAGGCGGTTGTCTATGCACCCGATGCCAAGCAGCCGCGCCACCTCGCAGGCGACGCGCTGCTGGATGGTGAGGATGTGCTGCCAGGGTTTAAAGTTGTGCTGTCCAGTCTATTCAGCGATAAATAGTCGAAGGAAAAAATCATGACTGACAAAGTGGTTTTGACGATTGATTTAACACCCGAAAATCGCCAACGAATTGAAGACTTGCCCATCGTCGAGGCTACAATGCGACCAGTGATTATTTATTGGCGTTGGTGGAATTAGACGAAGAAGAATTATTGTCAACAAATGATGCCCAGATCGACATTCGCACAGAATTGAAAGAAGGTTTACATCAGGCTTTTCGTGGCGAAACTGTCCCTCTCGAAACTCTATGGATAATATAGCCGCTAAATCGCACTACTCCCCTTTCAGCGCCGCGTCGATCTCGCCACAGTGACCACTTTCATGCTGTACCATACGTCGCACGTGGCTGAAAACCGTATGCGTCTTTTGCTCAATGCGGCATTCCCGTGACCAGTCCGCTGGCGAAAGCGTCCCTAAAGTTATCAAAAGTGCCTCTCGGCGCAGCGTGAAAATTTTCAATCCCTGCGCAAAGGATTGCGAGAGGTACGGATTCGCGGTTTTGATCCATTGGCGCGGGTGAATTTCTTGGAGGCGTGGATTTTCATGCGCCAACATTGCGTGGACGCTGTGCATCCAGACTTCTTCGCAAGCTCGCAGATGATTCAGAATCTCCAGCGCCGACCACTCGCCGGGTGCGGGCGGCTTGCTGAGACGCGCGTTATCCAGGCCTGCGCTGATAGTGGCAATACGCTGCGGGGTTGCCGCCGCCAGCGTGAGAAGTTCAGCGATCCCATCCTCAATGACATCGTTTACAGCCATCGAATATTCCTATCCTCAGCGTCGGTATAGGCTTTATTGTAAACGCAAAAACTGGACACCCTCTGTCAAGGTTGCGCAGGCGAAAAAGACTTCGGTTATCGGAATCTACTCGACCAGCTTCGCGCTACGATGACCGGCGGCGCTTAAAAGGTCGCCCATTTTCGTCAATCAGAATCACGCCATCGTCCTCGCCGATTCTCAGCAGTTCGGCATAGTCTACATTCAGCAAATTGGGAGAGTCCAGCCGCAGCGTGCGCTGTATTAAGATATCCTGCACCGTGCGAACGCCAAAATGCGCCAGCAGTACCACACCCCACAGAATATTCAAGCCCATGCGCTCGATCAAAAGCGGCTTAAAGGCCACAAACGGCACATCGGCGTTACCCGCGTAAGAAAATATCGATAACATGCTCATCCACAGAAAAACCGTAAACAGTACAAAAAAGAAAGCGTGCCATTTTAAGATCGAGATGTCAGGAACGGTGAAGCGTTTGCGTTTCATCGAAAATTCCTTTACAGATGCGCTTTTAAATTCTTTAGATGCGCTTCTATACTCTTACGCATACCACTGCCCGAAGTTTCACGTTTTTCATGAGCCACTCATGAGAGGTTGCTGCCCGAAATTCAAAATGTTTGCCTGTGTGTTGATCTCAGCGCTCCGGCAGTCTGTGTTCTTTATACTGTTCACGGATCACCTTTTTATCAAATTTGCCGACGCTCGTTTTCGGAATCGCTTCGACAAACATGATGTCGTCGGGAATCTGCCATTTCGCGAAAGTTTTGCCCAGCATCTCGTAAAGATCATCTTTCGTCGGCGAGGTGACATTTGGGCGCACGACTACCAGCGCGAGTGGACGTTCCTGCCATTTGGGATGTGGCACGGCGATCACGGTAGCTTCCAGAACACTGGGATGCCCCATCAGCGTGTTTTCCAGGTCAACCGTTGAAATCCATTCGCCACCGCTTTTGACCAAATCTTTGGTGCGGTCAACAATTTGGATATAACCTTCTGCGTCAATCGTCACGACATCCTCGGTACGGAACCAGCCGTTGGCGAATGAATCCGTCGAACGTGCGTCGTTGTAGTATGAACCAATGATCCAGGGGCCGCGCACTTGAAGCTCACCGAACGACTTTCCATCCCAGGGAATTTCTTTGCCGCCTTCATCAACGGCGCGGAGTTCCACACCCGGCGACGCCATGCCTTGCTTCGCACGGACTGCAAAGCGCTCGTCTTCCGGCCAATCAAGCATTTCGCGTTTGAGGTTGCAGATACTCCCAATCGGGCTGGTTTCGGTCATGCCCCAGGCATGGCAGATTTTGAGGCCCCATTGTTTGTCATAACCTTCAATCATCGAGCGCGGGGCTGCCGAGCCACCCACGATCATCACCCTCACGCTGGAAAGATCATAGCGCTCGTTTTGGAGCAGGCCGAAAAGCCCCAACCAGAGCGTTGGGACGCCTGCTGTCAGCGTGACACGCTCATTTTGAAGCAGTTCAGCCAGGTCACGCCGGTTGAAGGTGCGGGCCAGGGAAAACCTGTTGGCAGCCCAACATCGTCGCAGCGTGAGGCAGCCCCCACGCCAGAGCGTGAAACATCGGCACAACGGGCATGGCGGTATCTTTTTCGGAAAGCCCAATGCCATCGGTCATGCAAACGGCCATCGCGTGCAGATACATTGATCGGTGGGAGTATACGACGCCTTTCGGATTGCCCGTCGTGCCGGATGTGTAGCACATCGCCGCCGCCGTGTTCTCGTCCAGATCAGGCCAGGCGAAATCAAGCGATTCAGCCGCCAATAATTCCTCGTAATTGAGCGTGTTTTGCAGGGATGTCTGGATAGGGTGATCGGCCAGCACGATGATGTGTTCAACCGTCTTCAGATGTTCCGCGATTTTTTCCAGCAGCGGCAGCAAACTCTGGTCGATGCAGATGACCTTATCGGCGGCGTGATTGATGATGTAGATAAGCTGGTCGGGCGGCAGGCGCAGGTTGAGCGTGTGGCAGACCGCGCCCATACACGGCACGGCGAAGTAGAGTTCCAGATGGCGGTAACTGTTCCAGGCCAGCGTTGCCACGCGATCCCCTGGTTTAACGCCCAATCGCTTCAGCACATTCGCCAGTTGACCGACCCGTCCGTAGAAATCGGCGTAGGTGTAGCGGTGCATGTTCGCGCCCACACGGGTCGAAATTTGCCGCTTGGGGTAATAGCGATAAGCGCGTTCTAAAATTGGGCGCAGCGTAAGCTGATAATCCATCATCAGGCCTTGCATAAGTTTTTTCTCCTGAAATCACTATTCTTAAATATTTCATTTTGGCAGGAATTATTTTGGTCTTGGGTCAATGAGGCGTATGCTAACGCGAAAACGCCGGGCGAACAATAAAACCGTCCAACCACATGACCAACCACCGATTCCCCTTTGGAAGCCTGCTCCCCACGTATAATGCAAATATGCTCTCGAACGTTACGGAGGCCAACATGCGCCTGACCCTGATTTTTGCTTTGGTATGCCTGCTGTCTGTGAATGTCGTCCTGAGCCAGAATATTGATTGCCCGGATGCACTCCCCTCGCGCTTGGTCATCGGTCAGAAAGGGTTGATGATTCAAAATCAGCCCAGCGACCTTTACACCGAACCCGGCGGACAAATTATCGAAAATATTCCGGCGAACAGCGTTTTTGATGTTCTCGATGGGCCTGTCTGCAACGAAAATTTTGCGTGGTGGCATGTCCGTTATGCCGATCAGGACGGATGGGCAGTCGAGGGTGAAGCGGGAATTTATTTTCTGGAGCCACTGACACCCATTACGACAGCCAATCTTCAGCAGCTTGATGATGTTCAATTATTAGGGCGCGGTGTTTTCACGACAGGTCTGGAATGGTCGTCCGACGGCGCGAAAATCGCTGTCGGCAGCACCGTCGGCGTGGTGCAATTCGACACTGAAGATTTCAGCGCACCCTCATTCTGGTATAACCCTTCGACCAGTGGGCAGGTCTGCGACGTGGAATACAGCGACGATGGCAGCGGACGCTGGGGATTCGCGATCTGCGCGGAGGGGAGCAACACCGAGATTCGCACCATCGACGAGAATCCCTACGCCGAACGCTGGTACAGTTTTGACGGCGAAATTCATGAGTTCAAATTTATCAATTACAGAGATAGTCTGGTGATTGCCACACAAAATAAGATCATGCTGCTCGAAGGTGGCGTTGGTTCTCAGGATTTACTATGGGAGGGTGAAAATCGCATCGTCGCGCTGGACGTGAGCGCCAATGGCATCGCTTTCGCCGCCACCGATGGCAAACAAGTCGTGCTTGGCACACCCTTTTCGCGACTCGCCACCACCCTGCTCGACGTGGGCGATGTGTTCGCCGTGACCAGCCTCGCGCTCAATTTTGACGGTACACTGTTAGCCATCGGTGTGAATAGGCAAATCCAGTTATGGGATGTCGAAACGCAAACGATGCTTGCGGTGCACGATAATCTGGGCGGCGTGGATGGCGCAGCAGTCCAAGCGCTTGATATGAAATTCAGTACCAATGGTGAACGTTTGGTGACGACCACCAGCGGCTGCACGCTCACAGTTTGGGTGGTTGGCGAATCCGAACTTGAGCAAACGGATACGATTAACCTTGAAGGTTTTGGGCCAATGACGCATCTCGCACTCAAGCCGGATGGCACCCAGGCAGCGATGATCCTACTTGATGGCCGGAATAACACGCTTTTTATGCGTCCAATCGACGTTACTCAACATCTCGTAACATTTACCAACGGCCACACGCAGCCCATTCGCGATATTGCCTTCAGTCCCGACAGCCAGACACTCGTCTCCGTTGGTGAAGATAATGAGGTTTATGTTTGGGATGTCGTCTCCGGCAAAGACAGGTTGCCGCTAATCGGGCGTGACCCTTCGGCGGGTTTTACACAGGATGGTTCTTTGCTGACGATTTCATCCTCACTGAACGACAATTCTACGTGGTGGTTTCATCAATGGGATGCGCAGTTCGAGAACCCGCAAACGAGGCAGCACGTTGCTTTTTTTGACGCAATTTCCGATTCGGTTTTCAGCCCGGATGCCCGCTGGATCGCCTCGGATATTCGCATTTCAGACAATCACAGCACTGCGATCTGGGATGTTAACCGTTTGCGGGATGGCGATCGCTCGGCCATGACCCAGCCCGATTATTTGCTGCGCTATGAAGCAGTACGCAGCAGCAAAGTTTTCAGCCCCGACAGCCGCTGGTTCGCCTACTCCGATCTGGACGAACAGAAAAATGGCACGGTTACACTGCTGGACGCAACCACATTCGCTCCTGTTCACACGTTAAACGGCCACACGAACCCGATCTGGGATGTAGCCTTCAGCCCAGATAGTAAATTACTCGTTTCCGTGAGTGGTACGTCCGGCCCCGGCCTACTTTACCTTATGCCCGACGACAACACCGCGCGGGTGTGGGATGTTGAAACAGGTGACGAAAAATTCGTCCTTCCGCATATCTCATCCGTCTCTTCAGTCGCATTTCACCCCGATGGCACTTTTTTTGTGACTGGAACGGTAAATGGAGATATGAATTTTTGGGATGCCGCGACGGGTGAAAAGCTGCATACGATTCAATCGCCCTATGGTGGAGTAAATGCGCTGGCTTTCAGTCCAGACGGCGTGTGGTTTGCCGCCAGCACAGGCAGCGTCGTCAAAATTTACCGCATCCCGATGTTCAATACGTTTGGTGAAGGATAACACGCACCAGACAAAACAATGTTGCAAGGGCGGACTCGTGAGCCGTTCCTGCAACAAAGTCTACCTGAGCAGGGTTCTTCTACCGCTTCAATGGATAATACAGATCAAGGACGAATTTCTCCGGTTGCAGACCAATAAACTTGATGTGTTCCTCAAAGCACTGGTGCTTTCCCATCTCGTAGTGATGCGCTTTCACCCATGCTTCAAGCTCCATCCACGTATCGTAAATGTGGTCAATGCCTGCCACGCGCGTGACAGCATAATGCCCGCCCGGAAACTCCTTGACTGTCACGGTCTCATCCGATTTCACCTCCGGCCCGACAGTCATCCAGACCTCATAGTCGTGGTCAATGCTTTCGTCGGGGTTGAAGAAAATGTCAAAGCCGAAGAAGCGAGGTGCGGTAGCCTTATCCAGGTAATGACGCCCGGCTGCCCAATCAAGCAGGCGCTTCCAGCCATCCATCTCCGGCTCTTTGCCCGTGCCGACCAGTGCAGCGACCCGCATCCGCGCGAGATCGACAATACGGATATTCAATTTTTCTGCTGACGTTCTTGTGGTCATGATTCAAGCTCCTTTTAGAACCTGTCGAATCGAACGACCTTGGGCCGATTATAGCCCTATCCTGTCCGACGAACGTCCTGAAAAAAAGTGATGTTTGGAACTTGCGGATGTGTAGAGGTGGCTCGGCGTGCCACCTCTACGAAAAAGTGGCTTCTCTGGTTTACGGCACTTGCACCTCGAATACCCAGGGGCCATTGATCGCCTCCAGATTTTCGAGAATCACCTGATCCAGTGTTTCAAAAATCAGCTCTCGACCCGCCTCTTCGGTGGGCGTATCGTAGGTGTAACCGCCGCCCGGCTGTAACGTGACGAGGATGCCATAATCGCGTTCCAGAATTTCGGCGACGACTTCGCGATCTTCCGTGCCGACGATCCGCAGCGCCGTGATCGTCAGCGTCCAATCGCCGCGCTGCTTATCCAGCGCTTCCGGCAGATTCAGCGCCCAACACGGCGTTCTGTCATCCATCGGCGCTGCTGCCGCACCCATGAGGTAATCTTCAGCAACGACTTCCTCACCGTTGATCGCCAGCTTGCCGTAGATTAACCATTCACGCTCTCCTGGTGCGTTATGGCACAGTTCCAGCCGGGTCAGCGATGGCGCGATCACGATTTTGCGCAGTGTCATATCAACGTCGCTCGTGGAAATCGTCTGTGCCGTGTCGATGGTCGTGCCTGGATTGAACGGGATCGCGAATTCAAAAACGGCGCGGCTCGGTTCGCCAAAAGAGCCATCCTGATAGGTGACGCCGAATGCGAGTTCCAGCATCAAATTGAGGTTGTCCGCAGCATCCTCGATGATCGAAGCGTCATAATGCCCTTGCATCCCCGCGCCAAAACTGGTCAGGCCGCCGGGTTCGCTTCCACCACCGCCACCTCCCCCACCGCCGCCGGCGCCATTCAGCCCGACGAACTCATGCCCCTGGTTATCGGTGAGTGTTGCGAGGTAAAAAATGAACCCAGACACATTATCCTCCGGCTCGGCTGTCCCGCTGGCGGCATAGTCCACCACGATGCGGTTAGCGTCGGCATAGGCGTAATTCAGAGTCACGGTGATTCCATCCACGACTTGCGTCATGTTGAGATGCGTCACCAGATTTTCTTGGTTGACGGCTTCCAGCCCGGAATCGCCCATGCGGATTCCCTGATAAATCGCGTAAGCCGCCGCCGTTACCACCAGCATGAGCGCCAGCACGGTTGCGAATTTCAGGACACTCAGTGTAGATCGCGTCCGGCGTGAAAGTGGCGTGTTGAGTTGGCTTTGAATTTTCGGCCAAAGATTCATATCGTCTTTTACCTCCTGCTCTGCAATTTCGGTCAAGAGTTCATGGAGCAGCTTTTCGTTCACGTCTCCACCTCCGTCGAAACGAGATTTTTGAAGCGATCCAGCAGAACGCGCAGATGTTCGCGGCCTGTGTGCAGCCGCCAGCGCACCGTCCCCAGCTTGCTGTCTGTCGCTTCGGCCAGTTCGCCTTCTTTCATATCGAGATAGTAGTGCAGAACGACTGCCGCCCGCTGTTTGGGCGATAATTGCCCCAGCGCCTCCCACACCGCCTGCCGCAGTTCCGAGCGCTCGGCCTGCTCATCAGGCGTGGGCAGCGAATCCGGCAGAAGTTCCGCCAGTGAGATTCCGTCGTCATTTTCCAGCGAAACCTGCCGCTGTTCGCGCTGAGCGGTCTGGACGGCGGCGTTGGCGATGATGCGGAAAAACCAGGGCGCAAAATCACGCCGCATATCGAACTGGTGGATGCGCTCGTAGACCCGTAAAAAGGCCGACTGCGCGACATCTTCCGCCAGCGCCTTGTCCTGCGTAATCAAAAAGGCGATGCGCGTGGCTTGCACCTGATATTCCTCGACTATCACACTCAGCCCGTAAATGTCGCCGTTTCTCAGGCGCACCAACGCGGCTTTGATTCGCTCGTCCGTCAATCGCTGCTCCTCATGAACACTCTATCTATCATTGTGTCAGCCGAACCGTTAGATTTTGGTCATCAGCGCTCCCTGCCGAGCTTGCGACGTGGGTATAATGTTTTGAGTGAAGTATGCCGATGCTCATAAACAATCTCAATATTAAGTAGATGCCTGTAGGGGCGCACGGCTGTGCGTTTATCGAATCGCCTATCTTGACTAAGAAACGATAATTTTCAGACAAGCTAGAGTGAGACTGTTTGGATCAATATTTTCAATGGTGAGAGTCGCAAAATGTCGAACAACGAGACTATTCTGGAAGTGGTCATAGTAGGCGGTGCGCTCACGCTTTCGGCGCAGCGGGATGGCAGCGAATGGGGCATTTTTTCGCTGCACGAGGTCGGCATGGGGTTAGATGCTGACGATAACGAAACGTGGTCGTCGGCGGATTTCGGCCCTGTCGCGACCTGGGATGAAGCGCTGAATCTGCTCGATCAGGTGACGAAATACTGGGTCACGTTTCACCCCATCGCGCTACATCCCGATTCTTATGAGCGCTTGCTAGCGGATGCCGAGCGCCGCGCTTTGAATCTTGACTCTACTCACTACGAGCGCTGGAAAAATGTCTGCCTGCCGCGTTGGTTGCAATTACGAGATAGAGTGACGCCGCACACCCCCTACTGATGCCTGATTGACAAAGCAAACCTCCTTTGCTAACCTGTTCAGGCTTTTGTTTGAGGGTTTATCCGATGAAAAAACTACTCCTGATTTTATTGGCTCTGCTCATGGTCAGCGGCTTGAGTGCGCAGGATCAGCAGGGTGTTGAAGTGACGATTGCGAAAAAAGCCAAGCTCCGTGATGGCCCTGGCGTGGATTGGGTCGTTGTCGGGACGGTTGAAGCCGGGACGATCATGCGGCTTGATGGTCGCGCACCCTATGAGACGATCTGGGTACGCGGGATTACGCCTGATGGTCAGATCGGCTGGATTTTTGGCGAACTCATCGACGCTTCTTATGCTCAACTGAGTGCGCTGCCCAAAGTCTGGGTCGATGATCCGTTTATGGGTGTGCCGCCGCAGCCCCTAGCCGCGCCGATTCAACCAACACTCGCGTCAGATCAACCCACGCTTGTCCCAACTGAAGCGCCTGCTGCTCCCGCCGTCTCCGTCGCGCCTGTTCGAAATTCGGGCGTGATTTCCGGCATCAGCGCCAACGCACGAGCGATATTCCAGCACGGTCAGGAACTTGGCAATCGCGCCAACGTTTTCTCCAAAGTGGGCGACAGCATCACCGCCGCGTCGTATTTCCTGTTCCCGATTGGCTGGGGGACATACAACCTGCACAACTACAGTTCGTTACAGGGTGTCGTGAATTTTTTCTCGTCGGAAGCCGCCCGCGATAATAACAACTCATTTTCGAATCCCTCACTGGTGGCCTACAACGGCCTTTCCGCCTATGGTGCGCTTGATCCCAGCGTGGCCTGGGGCGAGGTCTGCGAGGCAGGCGAAACCCCGCTGGAATGCGAATATCGCATCGTCAGGCCGTCCGTCGCGCTGATTATGCTCGGCACGAATGATATGGCGCTGGTTTCGGCGGAAACCTTTCGCGGCAATCTGGAGCGCATCGTCCAGATTTCGATTGATCGCGGTGTGATCCCCGTTTTGAGCTACATCCCGATGCGCGATGGTTACGCCGACAGCGTGGCCGTTTTTAACCAGACGATTGCCAGCGTTGCCCGCGCCTATGACGTTCCGCTGTGGAATTATGCCAGCGCGATGCAAAATTTAGACGCGAACGGCCTGGGTGATGGCATCCATCCGTCATTCCCGCCGGGTGAGATTGCTGCCGCTGCCGATTTCACGCCGGAAAATCTGCGCTACGGCTATACCGTCCGCAACCTGACCGCATTGCAGGTTCTCGATGCCATCTGGTGGCAGGTGCTTCGTTAATATGATTTCTGTGAACGCCTATTTATTTTCGAATCCTCTCCCCCTCCCTGAATTCGGGGAGGGGGTTGGGGGGTGAGGTGAATAGATTCACAGCCATCGCAGCCCCTCTGTTTCTCTTTGCCTTCCTGCTGACCTCCCTGTTCATCGCGGGTCGGATCATCATCCCCACCCCGGCGATCATCAACACACACGAATCTGACGCGACGATCTTTTTTACCGCCAGCCGCAGCACGGTCTGGTCGCCAGATGCCTGTGTGACTCTGCGCTGGCAGGTCGAAAATATTGATGAAGTTTATCTCAACGGCGAAGCGCAGATCGGCAGCGGCGAAATGCAGGACTGCGGTCTGACCGAATCGCCAAACTTGCGCCTGAAATTTCGCGATGGCAGCGAACAAACGTACACCCTTCCCATCTGGATCGTGCGTTCGAGCGCCGTTGTCTTGGTGCTGCCTGCGCTGGGGATCATCACCGCCCTGCTCTATTACCGCTTGGGGAAATTGAGCAGCATTTTGTCTGTAGGGGCGGGTCTCAGACCCGTCCTTCTCCTCGCCGCGGTCATCGCTCTGATCGGCCTGTTCATTTACCAACTCCCCACGCTCATCGACACCGCATCAACGCTCAATTGGTTCGAAGCGTCAAAGGCGCTGGCGGACATTTTTTCACGCGCCGGGATGCTCACTTTTGTCACGATTGTCATCGTTGCTCCCCTGTTGCACGAACGCCAGATTTCACCGCGCAATTTTTTGCTTATCATGACGATGGGTGCGGCCTTCCTTCTGCTGATCGTAGCGGGGACGATTCTGTCAGTGAATCCGCGCGGTATGTATTTTTCGGATCGTTTCGTGCCGCACCAACTCCTCATACGCGGCAGCAAAACGCAGGGCTATTTCGCGCTCTCCACGCCGCCCGATCTGGTCATCATGGGGTCATCGCGGGCATTCACCCTCTCGCCTGCCTACATCCATTCCAACACAGGCTTAACGACCTACAACATGGCAGTTGAAGGCGGCAGAATCGAAGATTTTTTAATCCAGACTCGCCAGCTTCAACCCTTCCCGCCTGTGCTGCTGATCGAAGTTCAGGAAGGCTTGCCGCGCGAACCCAATGACATCGCCTCCCGTGCGCCGCTGCGTTGGCTGCCTTATATGCGCCCGGAGACGGCCTTGCTCACGCTGCAAAAGCGCCTCGAAGGGCTGATCGACCTCGACCAGTTCGCCGAAGCCATCCACATCGCCAATTTTGCGGAATTTTACGAGCGCCAGCCGAACGAGTGGCCGCGCTTTAATGCTGATGGATTTGCTGCCCGCACGACGATCACCGCGCCCGAACTCGAACAAGCGCTTCTTACCGACATCGGCAACATCCCTCCGGCACGATGCGAGGGTGTCGATGAAATTTCACAGAGTGAAGTCGCGGCCTTGATTGAGATCGCGGAAGCTCAAGATAGCGCCGTTATTTTTTATATCAGCCCACTACACCCGCGTTATTATGATGCTTTACTGCGCGACGAGCCGGAATATCAGCGCTGCTATGCGGCGTTTACCGCCTATATGAACGAACTGACTCAGGCGCATGACAACGTTTTCTTTCTCGATTACTCGCGGCTTGCGACGATTGACGGTGCAGAAGACGAATCCGGCTACTACGACAGCCAGCATTTGACCGAAGCCAACAGCCGCCGCCTGATCGACCACGCCGCCCCGACAATCGTGAGCGCCACCGGGTAAAACGAGGTGTTGTATTCCGTAGGGACATGATGCATCATGCCCTTAATTGGGTCATATTGAACAGCCGGGAGAGGACGTTAACTTAGCAACATGCCCATCACCAGCTATGGTTTTTTGCTCATTTTTCTGCCGATCACGCTCCTGCTTTACTGGCGCATCCGGCACAAACTGCTGATTCTCGGCGGCACGGGTCTGCTGTTTTACGCGCTCGGATCGCTGATCTTTTTGCCGCTGCTGCTCGGCCTCTCGCTGGCGACCTATCAACTCGCGCGTTGGCGGCGCACTGGCCTGGGAATTATCCTCAATCTGGCGGCGCTCATTCTGTTCAAATATCTGAATTTTGGCCTCGATTCGTTGAATCAGGTCACACAGGCTCTCGGCATTCCTTTGCTCCTGCCGTTTCTGGAATTGGCGCTCCCGTTGGGCATCTCATTTTTCGTGTTCAAGCACATCGGCTATCTGGTCGATATACGCGCCAATCGCTACCCCGCCGTGACGAATCCGCTGCTTTTCGTCACCTATTCCGCCTTTTTTCCGCAGATCAGCGCCGGGCCGATGAGTATGGGCGACGACACGCTGCGCCAACTGGCGACTCTGCCGGATCGGATCGACACGCAGCAGGCGGTTCAGGGCATCTTGTCGATCAGCATCGGCCTGATGAAAAAAATTCTCATCGCCGACCAACTGAATCAAGCGCTGCAAGCTGGACTTTTTAGCGGCGATTCTTCCGGCCTGGTCTGGGCGTGGACTTCGGTGGGCATGTTCGCGCTGCAACTCTACTTCGATTTTTCGGCGTATACCGATATGGCGCTCGGCGTGGGGATGCTGTTCGGTGTCCGGCTTCCGGCGAACTTCAATAACCCCTATCTGGCGACGAACCCTGCCGATTTCTGGCAGCGCTGGCATATGTCGCTCTCGACGTGGTTTCGCACCTATCTTTTTTCGCCCCTCAGCCGGAGTTTGCTGCAACGTTGGGGGACGATTCGCGCACCCGCCGCGCAGTATGCCGCTAATTTCGTCACGATGGGATTGGTTGGGCTGTGGCACGGCGCGGGTTGGGGATTTGTCCTGTGGGGGCTGTATCACGGCCTGCTCTTGAACGCTTACGCCTGGGGCAAACGGCGGCGCATCATTCTTGAAAATCGTGTCGTGCTTGTCTTTTTGGTTTTGATCGGCTGGGCGCTGTTCCTCAGTCCCGATCTGAACTTTGCGGCGCGACTTTTCGCGAATCTATTCGGTGTGGCAGGTATCGGCTCAGTGGCAGATTTTATTTATGACCCGCTTGCCCTGCTCACGGCGGTAGCCGCCCTCATGCTCACGCTGGCAGGAACAGTAGAAGCCGCCAATATGCCCAACCTCAAACGCCCCGCCTATGCCTTCGCGCTCGGCGTATTGGTCATGCTGTGCCTGATGCACCTCGGCAGCGCCGCGCAGTTTATCTATGTGCAGTTTTAGGTATAAAAATGACTTTCCTACATATCACTATGAAACATAAAAAGCACCCTTACCCTAATGATGCAGATGCACCTTACGAAGCATGGGGCGATTTTCAAGTTTGCCTTGTACACGATGGCAAAGAAGAACGGCTGTTAGAGTTTGAATGGAATCTCGAAGTATTCATCGAATGGTATCTGGAGAATCACGAGAAAATACATACCGAGTCCTTAGCAGGCGGATTGCCAGGGGAAAGCCAGGCACAGACCGAGCACCGCCTGCTGCATACGGATATGGAGGACATGGACGAACGTGACGAGTTAGATGATAACTTGTACGAATTTCGTGCAGCCCATTACTTAAGGATGGCTTTTAGAGGTGTGGAAATTCCCAACATTGTGATCGGCGTAAATCATAGCGAAGGTGAAATTTCGCTGTATCCAGATGAAGACTCAAGATGGGACAAATCCGACGATTTTTTCAAAAGAGGCAACTGGGCTTTTTCCTTTGATATGAGCGAATTTCAGAGTCACTTGAAGGCTGAAATAATCGCTTACTTGGAGATATGGCTAGAAAAAGCGTCGATTCCCAAGCTAAAGGAACAAATCAAAAATTCTCTTGAGCAAACAAAGCATCTTTAGTTTTAACCTTTTGCAGGCTCGCCCAGAAGATTATACCTTCCGCAAAATCTTCTCCATCGCTTTTCCCTTTGCCAACTCGTCGATGAGTTTATCCAGGTAGCGAAGCTCGCGCATCGTGGGTTCTTCGATGTCTTCCACCCGGACACCACAAACCACGCCTTTAATCAAAGACCGCGCCGGATTCATTTGCGGTGCTTCCGCTAGAAAGGTCTCACAGTCTGTTTGTTTTTCGAGCTGCGTTTCCAGTTCTTCCTGGCTATATCCTGTTAACCAGCAGATAATTTCATCGACTTCGGCTTTCGTGCGTCCTTTTCGCTCTGCCTTATTGACATATTCAGGATAGACACGGGCGAAGCTCATTGTGTAAATCCGATGTTTAATCATGACGCCTTCTTTATTTCTATTGTTCATTGATTATTGCCTCATCTTTACGCTTCAACGTCTCGTTAAAATCATTATCACCCTGTAGACAAGAAAAATCAAAGGCGCTGCTAGTCACTATCTTTAACAGCGCCTGAAAATAATTGCATCACAATTGCCACAAGAACGTCTATCGTCCGCCAATCACCACTTCGCTACCCGGCTCACTCAAAAATTCTTCATCGTCTTCGGCGAATGTGCGCAGCCGCCGCACAGCCAGAAGGCCGCGTTTCGGCGCGAAAATCATCGCCAGCACAAAGATCAGCGATTGCAGCACCACAATCGTGCCGCCTGTCGAAGCGTCAATCTGGTAGCTAAGATACGTCCCGACGACGGATGAGAACACCCCGCAGGCAACCGCCAGCAGCATCATCCGGTCAAACCGATCCGTGAGCAGATATGCGAATGATCCCGGCGTGATGAGCATCGCGATCACCAGAATAATCCCGACGGTGATTTGTGAGGCAACAACCGTCAGCGCCAGCAGCGAGAGCAGCGCGTAATATAGAAAAGTCGTGTTCAGGCCAATCGCACGGGCGTGATTCTGGTCGAAGCAGAACAGCAGCAAATCTTTGCGCAGGATGAAAACGCCGACCAGCGTGATCGCGCTGATGACAACAGTCTGGATAATGTCGCTCGGCAGCATCCCCAGCACATTGCCGAAAAGAATGTGCGAAATATCAACCGTGCTGGGTGTTTTGGAGATAATCACGAGGCCAAGCGCGAAAAATCCGGTAAATACCACGCCGATCACCGCGTCCTCTTTGACGCGCGTGCGCGATTTGACGAAGCCAATCGCAATCGTCGCGCCCAGGCCGAAAACGAACGCACCCACCGCAAACGGAATGCCCAGAATATACGAGATAGCGACTCCGGGGACAACCGAATGCGAAATCGCGTCACCCATCAGCGACCATCCCTTGAGCGTGATATAGCACGACAGCACGGCGCAAACCAGCCCGACGACCCCACTGACGAGAATCGCCTTAATCATAAAGTCGTAGCGGAAAGGGTCTAGAAGATATTCGATGATGTTCATGCCAAAACCTCGTGTTCCTTGCGACCATTGCTGCTGGGTTGATTGCTCAGGGGAATGCTGGTGGATGTGCTATTGCTGACCGTGCCGTTGCTGCTGGGGGTCAAGCCCATCAACACGCCGCCAAATGCGTGGGTGATATTTTCCTGTGTGAAAACCGATTCGATTGGCCCGGATGCGATCAACTTGCGGTTGACCATGACGACCTGATCGCAAAATCGCGGGATCGAATTCAGATCGTGCGTCGAGACCAGAATGGTGCTGCCCTGTCTGCCGAGTTCGAGCAGTAAGTCAATAATCGCCTGCTCGGTTTTAGCATCCACGCCTGTAAACGGCTCGTCCAGCAGCATGATCGCGCCCTCCTGTGCCAGCGCCCGTGCCAGGAAAACACGCTTGCGCTGCCCGCCGGAAAGTGCGCCAATCTGACGATCTCGGAAATCGGACATCTGCACACGCCCCAGACTTTCATCGACCATGCGCTTGTCTTCCGCCGATGGTCGCCGCAGCATATTCATATAGCCGTAGCGCCCCATCATGACGACTTCCTGGACATTGATCGGGAAATTCCAGTCGATTTCTTCCGACTGCGGCACATAGGCGATCCGATTTTTCTTTTGCGCCTGTCGAACGGGCGCACCCTCGATCAGCACATTCCCGCGCGACGGGGTGATAAAGCCCATGATCGCTTTGAAAAGTGTCGATTTGCCGCCGCCGTTTGGGCCTACCAGCGCGTTGATCGTGCCAGTTTCGAGCGCCAGATTGATGCGGCTCAGGGCGATTTTTCCGTCATATGCCACCAGCAAGTCTTTGACTTCAATGGCGGGTTGGGTTTGTGTAGTGTCTTTCTTCATCGTGACCTCAGTGTGTAAATGTGTTTGATAGTGTATTGTGGCTAAAAGTGTTCTCAGATTTTCTGAAGCGCTCAGATATTTTTACCTCACCCCAAGCCCTCCCTCTCGTCGTCCGCAAGTAGCAAGGGGCTTCCAAACTGTTTTGCTCCCCCTCGCCATTTATGGAGAGGGGGCTGGGGGGTGAGGTTAATCGCTTGCAGAAATTTACGCCGCTTCCTCGGTTGGTGCGGCATCGCCGAGCAAACCCCGCACGATGGTTTGCGCATTCACCCGCAGCAGTTCCAGATAGGTTGGCGCGGGGCCATCCGGCTCGGACAGCGAATCCACGTAGAGGACGCCGCCGAATCGCGCACCAGTCTGGGCGGCAACCGTTTGCTGCGCTTTGTCGTTAACCGTGCTTTCGCAGAATACAGCCGGAATCTGATTGGCGATCACTTCGTCGATAACGTTTGCGATCTGCTGTGGTGAGCCTTCCTGGTCGGAATTCATCGCCCACAGATACAGTTCGCCCAGATTATAGTCGCGAGTCAGGTAGGGAAATGCGCCCTCACACGTTGTTAAGATGCGCTCATTTTCGGGAATCTGCGCCAATTCCTGCTTCATATATTCGTCAACTTCGCGAATCTGGTTGCTGTAGGTTTCAGCATTCGCGTTAAATGTCGCTTCATTTTCAGGATCAAGCTCGATGAGGGCTTTGCGAATATTGTCCACATAGATCAGAGCGTTGGCAGGTGACATCCAGGCGTGTGGATTCGGCTTGCCATCGAACGAGCCGCCCGAAATCATGATCGGCGTAACCCCTTCCGAGAGCGTGACGTGTGGCACATCGGGGACATTGGCGTAAAAACGCTCTGCCCACGCTTCCAGATTGAGGCCGCTGTCAAGGATCAAATCAGCGCCCTGTGCGCCAGCAATATCGCTCGGTGTCGGCTCATAATGGTGAATTTCCGCGCCCGGTTTGGTGATCGAGACCACCTCAATCTTGTCCCCGGCAACGTTCGCAGCCATATCCGCCAGAATCGTGAACGTGGTCAGCACCTTTTTCTTCGCAGGTGCGGATTCTGCTGTAGGATTAGTCGCCGTGTTCGTGGGTTGACAGGCCGCTGCCGCTGCAAGAACGATCAGAATGAGCAAAAGGGATGTCCATTTTTGATGGATTTCGTGCTGAAACATTTACAACATCTCTCTCGTTTAAATTTAGACCAAACTAAAATTTAGTGTATAAGCGGTCTAAAATTTTGTCAAGTGACATTTAAAGTTGGTATTAAGTAGCCTGTCGAAAATATTTGGCTTTGTAGGGGCGCAGCGCGCTGCGCCCTATTCAAATTGTGAATTAAAAAGAGGATGCGTTTGCACCCTCTCGTATCGGGACTAGATTATTATCGCCCTACCCCATCGTTGCCCACAGGCGATTCAGGTGATCGGCGGTGATCCGCGCGGCTTCTGCCGGGTTATCCAGCGCGTTCAGGCGCTTGCTGAACGGCTCAACCGTCACCGGGCCATCGTAGCCCATCGCGGCTAATTTATTCATGAACGCTTCCAGTGGCAGGACGTTGGTTTCCAGCGGCAGGCGGCGATCCAAATCCTGATAGGTTTCCATCGTCAGGCCTTCCGGCGCGTCATTGACGTGAACGGATACGATGTCTTCCTGCTTGATCGTGTCCAGATCATCCACCTGTCCGCCGGACGTATACAAATGCCAGATGTCCAGCAGCAGGCCGATATTGCCCGTGCCAATCGCTTTCGCCAGTTCCATCATGCCGCCCATCGTGTAGATGAAAGCGTGTTTGTCGGCTGTGCGGAACGTTTGCGGCCCGATAAATTCCAGCCCGACGCGGATTCCATACGGCTTGAGCGCCTCGCCAATCGGACGGAAGCGATCAGCGTGGAACTTAAAATTCGCGTCAAAATCGCGTTCGCTGGAAATGGGCATAATCCACGTTGCCGTGCGATTCGCGCCGATTTGCTGGGCAACCTTCCCCAGTTTGGGCAATTTTTCGAGGTCAGCCTGCCACTTGGCTTCGTCCTCGCGCCAGTTCACGGGGACACCAAACGGGCCGGGCTTGATGTCCTTGAACAGCCCCTTCACATAGTCGATCCCATGTTGATCTGCCAAATCAGCCGCTTCTGTGATACTAAAATCCACCGCGTCAAAGCCGAACTGTCGGGCGAGGTCAATCGTCTGCGCCAGCGTATAATTTTTGATGCCAATCGCGCCCGTGTTGAGGCTTGTATACATAATTCTTTTCCTTTGCGTGTGATGAAGGATTTATAAAGGAACTTCTTCGGGAAATTCCTGGGTTTCCAGCGGTTCTTGCGGAATATGAATTTTCACCTCAAGCGAGAATCCTTCGCCGAGTGCAGCCACATATTTCCGCAGGGTATTGAGAGTGTAGGCATCATAGCCCGCTTTTTCGATGCGTGCAACCTGAGCCTGTGAGATGCCGATTCGTTCGGCCATTTGTTGCTGAGTCAACCCTGCTGCTTTTCGCGCTTCGACCAGCCGAAACCACAGTTCGCTTTTGGCAGATTCCTCTTCATAAATCTCGCGCGTGTGTGGGTCAGCCAACAGCCGATCTCGCCACTGTTCATATCGTTTTTTGCCCTCTGCGATGTCGGGGCGTTCATCATTGGTCATGGCTTGTTAACGATTACCTCGCTCGATAAAAATGTTCATGCGCTTTTGAGCAGTCTCAATTTCGCCTGAAGGCGTTTTCTGTGTTTTCTTCTGGAAGCCGTGCAGCAGAACAATCTCTCGCCCGGTGTAAATGAAATAGAGGACTCGATAGATGTTTTTATCGCTTTCCCGACGTAGCTCCCAGATTTTGCCTTCAATGTGCTTGACTAAAGGTTCGCTTGCCTGAACATTGCGAACCCGAAGCTGCTCGATTGACCAGAGGAAACGTGTTCTCGTTTTCTCGTCCAGACTATCGAGAAATTCTTCAACAGGGCTTTTGCCGTTGTCATCAATATAGAAAACAATAGACCATTCGGGTTTCGGTGTCATTATACGGATTTTAGTATAGAAAAACTGTCAGGTCAAATGAATAAGATTAGTTATAGCCTCGATTATCCCGGTTTTGGCCTGTTTTGGCTATGTGCTATAGTAGGTGGCATTAAGGTATTTGGGATATTTATTGAAGAAAGTGCTTATTCTTATGAAAATCGCAATCGGTGGCGACCACGCCGGATTTCCGCTCAAAGCGCCCCTCATCGAGCTTTTGCGTCAATGGGGTCACGACATCACCGATCACGGTAGCTACACGCCGGAGCCTGTCGATTTTCCCGACATCGCGCAAAAAGTCTGCCAATCCGTTCTCGCGGGTGAAGCGGATCGCGGCATCATGGTCTGCGGGACAGGTGTCGGCGCGGCGACTGCGTCCAACAAAATTCCCGGCATCCGTGCTGCTGTCGGTCACGATGTCTATTCCGCGCACCAGTGTGTCGAGCATGACGACGTAAACGTTCTCTGCCTGGGCGCACAGATCATCGGCGACAAATTAGCAGCCGAAGTTTTACGCGCTTTCCTGAGCGCCGAATTCAGCACCGCGCCAGAATTCCGCCGCCGTGTCGCGAAACTGGCTGAGTTGGAGCGTCAGGCCGCCGAAAAGATGATGAAGAAAAATTGACAGTGAAATTAACCGCTCACCACGCGCCAGCCGCCGAGCCAGTAAATCCATATTAGTACAGAATAGGCAATTCCGAGCGCAAGTAAAATGGACATGCCGCCGGGGACAGTGCGTTTCCGAGAGGATCGGTTCGCGATCAGAGCCACGCCCCGCGCCATCCGAGCAAAGATCAGAAACACGAAAGCGAATATAAAGCCGATAACGACACCAAACAGGCCGCCGTCTTGCGAGTCCAGCAGTAAGCCGATAATTAGTCCGGCAACCATGCCCGCTACCAGATAAAACGTGAGGTTGGCTGCCACCTCAAGCGACAGAATTATCGCCACAACCAATGCTGTTGCCAGCGCCAACCCGCCTGCCATAATATTTGCCAGCCCGAAAACCAGACTGAAGGTAATCCCACCCACAATAACCACTGCTGTGATGCCTCGTAAAAAGATGCTCTGACCACTGTTCTCGCTCGTTTGAAAACCTGTCAAAAACCACCCCAGAATGATCACCACAGCCCATATCGGGAACGATTCGGTTATTGCCCCGGTTTTGTTGGTCGGAGTCAGACCGAGTTGGATGCCCAGCATCGGGATCAAAAAAGGCAGCCATATCAAGGTGCTGGTGAGCCAAAGCCCGGCTTTTTTAGCTTTTTCTTTTCCGACCTGACTTTGAAAAGCCGTATATCGCGCCGGATCAGCGAACAGCCATCCCAACAGTCGTACCTGGTCAATCGGATTCCAGGTTTTGAATGCGCTGAAATCATGTGAAGGCGTATCTTCTCGATTTTGGAAATTCGGCAATGTGAAAACGGCGCTTGGCTTTTGAACGGATGATGGGTTTGAATTTTCTTGTGGTTCTGTCGGCGTGGTTAGCCGTTTGGGTATAGAGCCTTTGATATTCAGATGCGCGTATAACGCTGTAATAAACTGTTCCAGACCCGCCGCATAATCCGAGCGCATGTCGAAAAACGCCGTGTCGATCAGCTCATCCGGGATCACATCTGCCTCATTGCCCTCAGCCACAATCGGAAAAACGCGCTTGTTGTAATCACGGGCGTGCGCCAATTGCCGTTTTACCCACTCTGATTCTTTGGCATCCGGCGAGAGAATGACAACGATGCAGAGACTTTGTTTAATGGCTTTCTCAGCGGCTTTATGCCATGCGGCTGTACCGTGAGTCAGATTTTCGCTTTTCCACACATCCAGCCCCGCTATCCCCAGATCACGACGCACCCGTGTCGTCATGTCAGAATCTTTTCGGCTGTAGCTCAGGAAAATGTGATGCGGCATAGCCTGATCCATAAGAGATAACTATAAACATCATTCTTAACGTATTGTCGCCGTTCGCGCAAATGGACTAAGCAATTTATAGTAGGGACGTAAATTCTAAACGGAGAATTGCGATGGGACACCGCGCTAATCTCGTCATCGTCAACGATGCCAGCAGCTACGAATTGTACTACTGCCACTGGTGCGCCAATCACATTCCACATGATGTGTTCTGGGGGCCACAGTATGCGCTTTCCTATATCGGGCAGCAGCAAACTGTCAGCGAAAACCATTGGCTGGACGAAATCTGGGCGGAAGGTGGTGTGCTGGTTGATCTCACGCGCCAAAATTTGCTGCTCTATGGTGGCGAAAGTCTGATGTTCGACATCCCCCTGCGCCGCCTCTATCTCGAACTTTTGTCAATTGTCTGGGATGGCTGGGCGATAATCTGGGCGCATGATGGAATCGGAGAAATCGCTGAGGATGTCGGGTTGGATCGCCGCGATTTTTTCAAGCGAGATGATGAGTTTTATACCGATCCCTTGTCGCTGAATCCCCCGCGCGAGAAAAAATATACAAGTATCGTTGGCAGCGTCGTTTTCGAAGATCAATCGCTGCGGCTGTTTCCGTTAAATGGTCTGCGCGTCTCAGAATATTTAGGCTATGGTTGCGATTATCTCGTCGAGGCAGCACGCTCCAATCCCGGCGTCGATCATTTATCGCTGCACGAATGGTTGGAATCGGCGGAATTTCCACTCGGTGGTTTTCATGTGGATGTCGGGCAAAAGCGGCTGACATTTTGGAGTGCAGACGATCCCGGCGTTGAAGATTTGATCATCGAGCTTTATAGAGGGTGGGATCTTATCTGGTTGCATGACGGTTATGAAGCGCAAATCGCCTTGACTCGCGGAAAATTGATGTTCCCCTCCCCCTCAACCGATGCGCTCCTCAAAAATCTCGAATCCATCCTGATGAGCGACTATTCAGGTGGGTTGGATTCTTTCTTGAGGCTGATTGACGAAAAAAGCAAAGCCGGGCATGACATTCAAATTAACCCCAACGCCCTTCGTGAAGACCCGCAAAAAATCGCGGCGGATTTGAAGCGTCAGATTTTCGATCAAGCCGTCGCGACCTGGAAACAGAAGCAAAAATAATCTGATTTAACGATTTTCCCATTTACCTCTTGACAAAAATGCGCTTTATCGTAAAAATACGATAATGGAAACAAAACAAGCCGACAAAGTTTACGACCTGACCACCGATGAAGAACGCCTCATGCTCATGATGAAGGCGCTCGGAAACCCGGCGCGGATGCAGATTGTTCGCTACCTGAGCGAGAATCCGCAGTGCATCACCGGGGATATTGTCGATGCGCTTCCGCTGGCGCAGGCCACCGTCTCACAGCACCTCAAAGTGCTTCGCGACGCGGGCGTGATCTGCGGGACAATCGAGGGGCCAGCCATGTGCTACTGCCTGGATTGTGGCAATATGGCGTGGTTTAAGGAACAGGTCGGCACACTGCTCTAAAGGCGCAATAACGCCTATTTTTTTGCCGTGCTATATCGTAAATTTACGATAAAAGGAGATTTTTGATGACAAACAGAGCCTTACCCGTTGCCGTGATCGGCGCTGGCCCCGTTGGATTAGCCGCCGCCGCCCATCTTCTAGAGCGCGGCGAAACGCCCATCGTTTTCGAATCGGGCGACAGCATTGGCGCGAATGTGCGCAGTTGGCAGCACGTCCGCATGTTTTCGCCCTGGGAATACACGGTAGACAGCGCGACGGTACGCCTTCTGGAATCGCATGGCTGGCAGATGCCCCCGGCCAAAGAAGCCCCGACAGGCGGCGATCTGGTCGAACTATATATGCGTCCCTTTGCCGAACTGCCAGAGGTAAAAAATCACATTCATCTCAACGCGCGGGTGGTGGCGGTCAGTCGGCGGAACATCGACAAAATGAAGGACGCTGGACGTGAATCCGCGCCGTTTGTCCTGCACATCGCCTATGCCGATGGTCGCGAAAAATTAATCGAAGCCAGCGCCGTGATTGACGCTTCTGGCACATGGCACAAGCCGAATCCGCTGGGTTCCGGTGGCCTGGTGGCGGTGGGCGAACAGCGCAACAGTCAGCATATTTTTTACGGCATCCCCGATGTGCGTGGGGCACACAGCACCCGCTATGCCAACAAGCGCGTGATGGTCGTCGGCAGCGGTCACTCGGCGATCAACGCCCTGCTGGAACTGGCGAATCTCAAACAGGATTACCCGGAGACGACGATTTATTGGGTGATGCGCGGCACACAGTTGCAGAAAGTCTATGGCGGCGGCGAAGATGATGCCCTGCCTGCGCGGGCGCAGCTTGGAACGCGTACCAGAGCGCTGGTTGATGCGGGACTTATCGAAATCGTCTCGCCGTTCCGAGTGAGCGAAATCGTGGCAGCAGGCAGCGCGATAGATGTGATCGGCGAAACACCCGATGGTCAGGCAACGCTGCGAGTCGATGAGATTATCACGGCAACCGGGGCGCGGCCTGATCTGGATATGCTGCGTGAACTCCGCCTGGAACTCGACCCCTCATTAGAAAGCTCACGCGCCTTGGGGCCGATGATCGACCCGAATATTCATAGCTGCGGCACGGTGCGCCCACACGGCGAAGCCGAACTGCGCCACCCGGAGAAAAATTTCTACATTGTCGGCATGAAAAGTTACGGACGCGCTCCCACCTTCCTGCTGGCAACAGGCTATGAGCAGGTGCGTTCGGTTGTCGCGGCGCTCGTGGGCGATTGGGAAGCCGCGCGTGATGTCCAGCTTGTGCTGCCGGAGACGGGCGTGTGCAGCACCGATCTTGGCGGCGCGTCCTGCTGTGGTACAACCAGCAGCCAACCCGCGCTGCTGTCGCTGGCGAGTATCCCGGTGATCGGCACGGCGTTACAGCCAGTCGTCCTTCAACAGACCGCGACCAAAGACTGCGGCTGTGCGGATACCTGTTGCGACGACGGTGTGCGCTCCACAACCTGCGGCTGCGAAACCACCTGCTGCGCCTGATGCCAATATTTTCGAACATAAAAACGAAAGGCCTACGATTTGGGCAGGTCTCAGAGCGTGTTGAAAAACCCCACCCTAGCCCTCCCCGAATTCAGGGAGGGAACCAATACAGTGCATTTCTTAGCCCCTCTCCCTTGAATTCGGGGGAGAGGGGTTGGGGTGAGGGGGTTCTGATAGCGATTAGCAATCAAGGTTTTCATACTTTTTCAACACCTTCTCAGACCTGCCCTTACGCAAAAATACCGCAGTATTTCCAAAAGTGTCGTAAACCTTGATGCGGATTCGGAGGGGACGGAGTGAGGTTGATTCACCACACGATCATATGCCAGTATCACAGCCGTGCGCCCTCTGCGACATTGCCGATTTTGAATGCTACTCCGTTATCGTGAACCCTGTTTCTGCTAACACCTGGTAGCCATCATCTTTCATGAGGCGTACAACATATTCACCCGGAGGTAACATCTCGTCGCCAAGCGCTTCAGCATCAAATGTAATCGTTCCGCTGACAGCCGCTTCGGTATAGATGAAGCCCAGATAATTGTTATACAGGTCGGGATCGCCTGCGGCATAAATGCCCAGCCAATCCCAGCGGAGAGCAGGTGCATTTTCCCAGCTAGCGACAATCGGCTCACCAGCCGGATAAGTCGTCTTTTCGGTGGTGACACTCGGAATGGCATTCGGATCGACTACCCAGAATTGGCTGCGTGACAGTTCTTCGTCATTCAGGCCGATCAGTATGGCGGCGTACTCACCCGGCGGCAGTGTCCACGAGCCAAACGTAACAGCGCCAAAGAAGCTGGCTTCCTGCGGTGGCAGCCACATGAGCACGTCATTGATGCTGCCACCCGCTGCGACAATGGCGATTCGATCTGTATCTTCGCCACCAGGCGCGTGATAACGCACGACAATCGATTCGCCAGCGGAAACAGCGCGTTCGGTGACAGCAGCAAAAACGGGAGGAACGACAGGTGTCAGACGCACGGTTGATACCACTGCGCGATGATCCGAACCATAAGGCTCAATTTCGATGTCAGCGTTCGGGCTTCCAGCCGGGCCAACAATTTTGCTGTCCAGAATTTCTATACCGTTTGAGGCGAATACGAGGTCAATGCGGTCAATCACCTCATCGGGTTTTAAGCGAGGATACGGGTAGCCATAAGTCCAGGTGATGCCGGGATTTTCGACAGGATCGGGATGCGCGATCCGAAAAGTATCCTGAAATCCGGCGGTTTCGACAGCGATGGTTACGGGCCAATCAACCGGATATTTAACCTGATCGCGTTCGGCGACCATCGCCTCTGTCCAATCATGATGTGAGGGCGTATTGAAATCACCTGTGAGTAGAACGGGGGTGCCCGCGTCGATTAACGGCGACACACTCTCCAATACTGGTTCGATAAACGGTAAGCGTGCCTCGCGCTCCAGTTCAAGCACTTCGTCCAGCGCTGCGCCATCACGCACGGCTTCCGGACCGTATGGGCCAGACGGCAGGTGTACATTTGCCAGTGCCACCACTTCCCCCGGTGCGATCTGTGCGAAAATATATTTTCCATCACCATCCGGCGGGTCGATCAGTGGGAAGTGCGAAATAATCTGCATGCGTTCATTCGCATATTGCCAGCCTAATGCATCGGCGATACGGCGCACATTGCCCTCGGCCTCCTGTAAGCCAACAATGTCGGCGTCCGCAGCCTGGATCGCCTCGACAATCTTACCAAAATTAACGACCTCGCCGCCAATCCAGATGTTGAAGGTCATGATGCGTAGTTCAACGGGTTCGATAGCGACTTCCTGTGCGGAAACTGCCAGCGGAACCAGTAATAGGAGCAGAGCCAGCAGCCCATGCTTCCAGAAAAAAGCAAGCTTCATTTTTATCTCCAATGTCATAGAATTTGCTGGCGGGGATTGTGGAGAGCAAAGATTAAAAACATTACAATACGAGGTTAAGAAACACCAAAGGTCAATTTGCAGCCCTGTGCCAGCCACCGAGCCTGTAAATCTAGGTCAGTACGGCATATACCAAACCGAGCATAGCCAGAGTAAGATTGCTGACAAGAGGCTGACGCTCAGGTTGAAGAGTTTTTAGCGTACCTGTTATTTTTCTCCATTGAAAGCACATCATGACCTTAAACGAGATGCACACCACCCGGCGCTACTATGGCTGGTACATTGTCCTCGCGTTAGCTGTGACCGAAACCATCTCCTGGGGCATCATCTACTACGCCTTTTCGGTTTTTATCACGCCGATGGAAACCGAACTCGGCTGGTCACGCGCCCAATTAACGGGCGGCTTTTCCCTGGCGCTGCTGGTCATGGGCGGGATGGCCTTCCCGGTTGGGACATGGATTGATCGTCACGGATCGCGCCTGCTGATGACCGTTGGCTCGATTTTGGCGAGTCTGCTGGTTGTCGGCTGGTCGCAGGTGACGGATATAACCCTGTTTTACCTCATCTGGATCGGCCTTGGTGTCTGCGGGGCTGCCGTTCTCTATGAGCCAGCTTTTGCTGTGATCGCCACCTGGTTCGTCCAGCGCCGCACGAGAGCTTTAGCGATCATCACATTTGCCGCCGGGCTTGCCAGCACCATCTTTGTACCGCTGTCCGATACGCTGCTCAATCGCCTCGGTTGGCGCGATGCGGTTTTGGCTCTGGGTATTTTACTGGCAGTGACGACCATTCCTCTTCATGCGCTGGTTTTACGCCGCCGTCCTGATGATCTGGGGCTGCTCCCTGACGGAGCGCCGAAAACCCTGACCACCTTGCGACCTCCGAGTGCGTCGTTATCCGATGTGCTGCGCAACCGTGTTTTTTGGGTGCTGACGCTGGCTTTTTGCCTCGCGTCGCTGGCAGCCACAGCCATCCGCGTCCATTTCATCCCCTTTTTGATTGATAATCACGTGAACGCCAGCACAGCCGCCTTCGCCAGCGGCGCGATTGGCCTGATGCAGGTCGCCGGACGTGTCCTCTTTGCCCCTTTGGAAAGACGATTTTCAGGTCGCATGATGGTCACTGGCATATTTGCGCTTGTCAGCGTGGCAATGGTTGCGCTGGTTTTAGGTACTTCGCTCTGGTCAATCATTTTCTTCATTGTGGTTTTTGGCGCGGCTTACGGCGCGACCACACTTGCCAGGGTGTCAATCCTGGCGGAACTTTTCGGCTCGACTCACTTTGGGCGCATTTCCAGCGTCATGGCAATTTTTCTCACCATCGCAGCGACGTCCGCGCCGTTTGGTGCCGGGTTGTTATACGACCTCTTCGGGAGCTATCAGCCGGTCCTTTGGATCATCATCCTGCTCGGTTTTGCCGCCAGCACCGTTGCCCTGCTCGGCCTGAAAGACCCGAAAGCCAATTTAGCCCCTGACGAACAGAGCATCGAAGCTGTCTGATTACGAAAATGTAGCGATACGCTCAAAAATCACGCTATACTATCGCCTTCAGGTTGGCATGGAGGGGGATAAGCATGGAATATCAAAATCTGTTCGCAAAAATTATCGTGCCGCTGGATGGGTCGAAATGGGCGGAACGCGCCATCCCTCACGCCGAACACGTTGCCCGCAGCGGCGGCAGTGAACTCATTCTGGTGCATATTTACACCCCCGCTGGGTCTGCCTATCTGGGCGATGCCACGCTTGCCAACCAGACCGGACACATTACCCAGGCGCGTCAGAATGCTGAAAATTATGTTAAAGGTCTGAAAAATGTCATTTCCAGCCAGAATATCAACGTTCGTACCCAGTTGATCGAAGGCACGAATATCGCCGCCCTGTTCTGCGATTATGTGAATTCCGAAGGCGCTGATCTGGTCGTCATGCCTACCGCGAATCAAAATCGCCTGATGCGCGTTTTGCTCGGTGACCTGACCTCGCAAATTCGCGGCTGTATCAATGCCTGTTTGCTGCTGGTGCGCGGCGATATGGAAGCTGAATGGGATGCCGAATCGCGCAAAGCATTGGATGCGCAGGCAGCAGCAGAGCCAAAAGCCCCAGTTGTCGAAATTCTGCCCTCCGCTACCCAACTGCTCGAAAGCTGTAAAACGCTGTTTCAGGCTGGTCTCCTGACCGCCGCCGAATTTGAGGCCAAGCAAGCCGAGATTTTGAAGCGCACGTGAGCATCGGTTCGATGCCTAGATGAAAAGCCTGCTCATGGCTCCGTCCCGCAAATAAATGAGTCATGTGATTTGCCTTGCTCCCCTCTCCATGAGCTTGCGAAATGGGGAGGGGTCGGGGGAGGGGTAAACCAAACTCATTACGGGACAGAGCAATAAAGCAGGCTGAAATGGATATTTTCTAACCCTCTCCCCCCATCGCCCGCCAAATCTTCTGTGGTGTCAGCGGCATGTCGATGTGTTTCACGCCAAACGGCTGAAGCGCATCCATCACCGCGTTGACCACAGCCGGTGTGGAGCCGATAGTCGCGGCCTCGCCAATGCCCTTCGCGCCCAGCGGATTATGCGGCGTTGGCGTTTCCGTCTTGTCGGTCACGAAGTGCGGGAAAAGGTCTGCGCGTGGGATGGCATAATCCATCAGCGATCCGGTTAGCAGTTGCCCGTCTGCGTCGTAGATCACTTCCTCGATGAGCGCCTGCCCGATCCCCTGCGCCAGCCCACCATGTACCTGCCCCTCGACAATCATCGGGCTGATACGCGGCCCGCAGTCATCTACCGAAAAGTATTTCCGCAGATGGATAATTCCCGTGTCGCGTTCGATCTCCACGACAGCAATATGTGTCCCAAACGGGTAAACCGTTGCGCCGGGGCGAAAAAAATGCGTTGCTTCCAGTCCCACGCTGATGTCATCGGGCAGATTGCCGGAATAAGCCCGCGCCGCGATCTCGGATAGCGTCAGCCCACGATCAGGAGCGCCGCGCACCTGATATTGCCCGTTGGCGAATTCGACATCTTCTGCTGAGGCTTCCAGCATGTGGGCGGCGACCTGTCGCGCTTTGTCGCGCACCTGGACAGAGGCGTTCATCACCGCAGCCCCGCCAACTGCCAACCCTCGGCTGCCAAACGTGCCAACGCTCATCGGTGAGGAGGCCGTGTCTCCGTGCTGGACGACAATCTTGTCAAAATCCGCGCCAATCTGGTCAGCGACGATCTGCGCCATCGTCGTTTCGCCGCCCTGACCATGTGGCGAAGTCCCTGTGTAAACCGTCACGGTGCCGCTTGGCTCGACGCGCACCACCGCGCTTTCATACGGGCCAAAGCCGCAAATTTCGACATAGCTGGCAACGCCAATGCCGAGCAGCGAGTCGCTGTTTTCAGTGCGCCGTTTGGCTTGCTCGCTTCTCAGGTCGCTGTATCGCGCGATTTCCATTGCTTTATTCAGACTTTGCTCATAGTTGCCGCTGTCATAGACCGATCCCGTCGGGGTCGG
>JALHNB010000012.1 GCA_022843745.1 Anaerolineae bacterium
TTTACGCCGTCTCGCCCATCTCTTGCCCGCCACCTCCCGCATGTCCTGCCGTTCTCTCCATCCTTTGACCTTTCAGTCTCTCCGGCAGGTCTCTTAAGTTGGTGCATATGGGGCATGATGCATCATGCCCATCTCCGTAAACCGAAATATTCGCCAAAACGTGGGTGTTCCTGACAATTAGGACACGATACATCGTGTCCCTACGAAAACGTTGGCGCGTTATCCGTATTTAATTCTTAAACATTCATCATCAAGCCCCTACGAAGGCGGTTATTCGTGTTTTATTATCAAAACGCATTGTCATAACCGCCTTTACTGAGCGACCAGCCTCCCCTTAACGAGTACCCGCAACGGCAATCGACTTGATGAAAAAGCGCTGCATGAACAGGAACAGAATCAGCGGCGGCAGCAGCATCAACAGCGAACCGACCATCAGGAGGTCATAAGGATTCGCATAACTGCCGAGGATCGAGTTCAGGATCAGCGGTAGCGTGAACATTTCGTTGCTGCGCAGCACGATCAGCGGCCAGAACAGGCTGCCCCACGACCCGCCGAAAATCAGGATCGCTAATGTCGCGATGCTTGGCAGGAGCGCTGGAACGGCCATCTGGAAAAAGATGCGCAGTTCGTTTGCGCCGTCAATGCGTGCCGCCTCCAGCATCTCATCCGGGATCGAGGTTTCAGCGCTCACGCGCATGAAAAATACGCCAAATGATGGAATCAGCCCCGGAATAATCAGCCCTTGAAAGCTGTCCACCCAGCCGATGCGCACCATAATGATGAACAACGGCACAACCGTGATTTGCCCCGGCACAGCAAAGGTCAGCAGCACCAGGAAAAAGAGGAAATTGCGCAGCCGGAAGCGATATTTCGCGAAGCCAAACCCCGCCAATGTGCAAAAAAAGCACGCGCCGACTACTGTGGTCGCCGTGACGATCACCGAATTCATGAACGCGCGCCAGATATCGACTCGCTCCTGAAGACGCGCGAAATTATCTGCCAGGTGCGGGCCGGGGAGAAAAACGGGCGGAAACTGAAAAATTTCGCTGTTGCTCCACGTCGCCCAGATAACGTTCCACCATAATGGGAAAACGAACAGCGCAGCAATGAATAACAACACGACCAGAATGATAATTTTTTGCCATATGGGCATATAACGTGTTGACATTATTCCGTCCATCCCCGTCTACGTGCAACCAGCAGTTGGAAGACGCTGAGTAACATGATAAGTGCTGCCAGTAGCCAGCCCACCGCCGCCGCGCCACCCAGATCAAAATTGGCGAAACCCAGGCGATACATCTCCAGCACGGGTGTTGTTGCCGAGCCTAATGGCCCGCCGGATGGCCCGAACAGCACAAATGGCTCTTCGAAAATTTGCAGCGTGCCGATGGTGTTGATAATCAACATGAACATGACGACAGGCCGGAGCAGCGGAAACGTGATAAAGCGGAATCGCTGCCATAAGGTTGCGCCGTCCAGTTCAGCCACTTCATAATAATCGTCGGGGATGCTCTGCAATCCCGCCATAAAAATGACGACCCAATAGCCGATCCAGCGCCAGCCGCCCGCGATAATCACGGAAGGTTTTGACCACTGTGTCGAATTGAGAAATGAGATTTCAATACCAAATTGAGCTAAAAAGCGTATTGCCAACCCGCCTGCCCCCAGGATGATGGCGAAGAGGATACCTGTCGCCACGCCGGAAACCAGATTGGGCATGTAGATGGCGGTGCGGAAAAGGCCGCTTGCCCGCCGTAAAAACGAAAGGTCGAGCAGGATCGCCAACAGCAGCGCGATTACCAGTTGGAAGGTGTTGTTCACGACTACGTACCAGACCATGTTGGAGAACGCGGCGCGTACAGCCGGGTTGCCCAACACATACTGGTAATTGGCAAAGCCGACCCACACGGTTTCCCGTGCCGACCAGCGCTGAAAACTGAGGATAAATGACCACACCACCGGGAAAACCCAGAAAAGCGAAAATAAGATGAAATAGGGCGCAATAAAAAGATAGGGGGCTACTTTTGGGCCAAGAATCTGATCGCGCCAGGAGTATTTTGGCTGCAATGTCGCTCCTCGATTGTATGAAAGTTCTTGCTGTGTTTCGGTATTCATAACCTGTCTTTAAGTTTTTGATTCGATCCTCACCCCCGACCACTGCGCGTCTCCAATGCGTTGAAGAGGGAGTCAATCGGGTTTTAAGCCCCTCCCCATTGCTATGGGGAGGGGTTTGGGGTGGGGATACTGAACAACGCTATTTAATGGCGGGGAGCGTCAAATACCTCACCTTAAAAATCCTGGTTGAACGACTTACTTGATCCCGCGACTGTCCTGAAGCGCCCGAACTGAGTCGGCTCCGGCCTTCAGAGCTTCTTCAGGTTCAGCATTTTCATTCAGGATGCGGAACATGGCATCATTGATCGCGGTGCCAGTATCGGATTCGAACGCACTTGTAACCAGACGCGGGAATGGGGATTCCTCGGCAAACACATCCAGGAAAACCTGGAATGTGAACTGGTCGGCGAGCATCGGTGACGGCTCATCGCGCATCGCTTCCAGCCCTGGCAGATAAGTGGCAAACGCGCCAGAGAATGTTTTCATATGTGCTACAGTCCCCTCGACGGACAGGCGCATGTGGGTCGCGATTTCCCGTGCCAATGCCTGCTGTTCTTCGGGGATAATCGACGGGATCACCAATCCTAGTCCTGCGCCGATGGAGGTTCGCTTGCTGTTGTCATTGAGGCGTGGCAGTTTTGTCACCCGCCATTTTCCTGCTGTTTCGGGCGCGTTGGCAACCAGTACGAAATCCAGGTAGTTCGGATACTGGATGGTTGCGATCTGCCCATCCTTATGCGCCTGCCACTCCTGTGGGCCTTCAACTTCCAGGGTCACGCCAGAGTCCCACAGCTTTTTCGCCATGATGGCAGCCTGGATATGCTCGGCTGAGTCGAAAATGATGTTGCCCTCGGCATCAAACGGCCCGGTGGTATTCTGGGCGGCGATGTTGTTAAAGACCGTGCTGTTCGCATTCATCGTCATGATGCTTGCGCCAGTGGCTTCCTTAATGGCCTGACCGACGGTAATCATATCTTCATAAGTCGCCAGCAGTTCGGCAACTTCGTCAGGGTCAGTCGGCAGCCCGGCAGCTTCAAAAATATCAATGCGATACCCCAGCATATTCACGATGGTATCGTCGGGGATATGATAATGCTTGCCTTCGATCAATCCTTCGTCCCAGATTGGGGCGAAAATATCATCTTTATACTGCTCAACCTGGTCGGTGACTTCCATAATCGACTGGGTATTCACCAGCGGACGATAATAGGGATTATGGGTACGGAAAATCGAAGGTAGGCCTTCCGGGATACCTGCCGCCAGCGACGTAAGCGCCTTCTGGTGTAGATCAGCATAGGGCAGTGCTGTCCATTTGAACTCCACATCCGGGAACTTGGTGTTCAGGCCGGACAATTCTTCGACCAGCTTCCACTGTTCCGGCGTTTCCCACATCCACATTTCGACCACTTGCTTGGCCTGCCCAATGACCGCAGGTATACCAAATGTTGAAAGGCCCGCCCCGGCTGCCAGAGCACCAGCACCCTTCAAAAACTGCCGCCGACTTAAAGACTGTTTATTTTTTACTTGCATTGAATATTCTCCTAAAATTATTGAAACGAACTTGCGATCTCTATCTTCTAACCTGGATAAGGATTGATTTCCTTATTTTGATTGCGGTATTTACAGATAAATGCTCTGATGTTCTCACACTAAAACGACGGGCCTCACCCACGAGCCTGTTGCGCCCGTAAACTTCAGTGGCAAACAGATAAAGCAGCCCTCGGAGACGCCATCAGCCGCCACATCGTCGAGATATAAATTTTCGATGAGATGGACACCGTGCTCGACCAGCATTGCACGGTGAGTCGTCACAGCCGGGTCTTTGAATGGCAGCGGCTCTGTGCCTGTCGTATCCGTCCCCAGCACCGCCATCCCCTGCTCATATAACCATTCGGCTGCGGTTGGCCCCACCCCCGGCTCACCAGCCTGGAACGCCTTGATGTCGGTGTAGAACTCGCGAATTTTTCCGGTTCGCACGATTACGATGTCGCCCTGCCGGATGCTGACACCCTGCGCGGTCATCGCCTGTTGCAGATCATCAATCGTGATGTCATAGCCATCGTGCAACGCCTCGACACCCTTTAACCCGGCAATATCCAGAATCACGCAGCGCCCGATGATCGGCTTGACGGTTTCGATGCCGTACTGAGTCCAGCCGCGATCTGTGCGAACCTCTGCTGCCTGCGCCCCGCCGAAGATGCGATTTTCATATTGGATGTGAACGAAAGCGTCGATGTGAGTGCTGACATGCAGGCTGCCGATGATGGTTTCTGCTGAAAATTGAAATGGGCCTTGCTTACCCATTTCCTCCGGGGAGACGCGGGTTAAATAGGAAAAGGGCGTAAATGCGCCGGGGCCGCCCTGCGGAATGCGCTCGTTGATTTCCAAGCCCAGGTCATAGGTTTTCCCTTGTTTGACCAGGCTCAAAGCGGAAAGCAGGTCAGCGGGTGCGATTCTGGCAAGCGCTCCAAAAACATCTTGAGCTTCCATAAAACCTCGCGCGGATACTTTTGGTGTTCCCATAAAACTAATTCAAAAACATCATGCACGATATATGATACATACTATTTTGATGATTTGTCAAATACTCATCAACAAAATGATTTTATGCCTGATTCTATTTGCCAATTTACTACAAATCATGTATGATGCACGATAAATTGTACATGAACCGTTGATCGAGAATATGTATGCCTGACAATCATGTTGTGAAATCCAATAAAAACATCCTTCGCGCCCCCAAGAAAGTCAGCCTGGTTGATCTTGCTTACGAAGCGATCCTTGAGGCGATTATTGATCGTAAATTCCAGCCCGGTTCGCAGTTGGGCATTGACTGGCTGGCATCCGAACTCCAGATGAGCAACACCCCGATCCGTGAGGCGCTGGCGCGTATCGCTGCCCTGCGCCTAGTCATCCAGAACAACAATCGCGGCTTTACGGTCAGCCCCCTGCTCTCGGAGTCGGAGTTTCACAATTTATTTGAAGTACGCCATCTGTTGGAAATCCATGCCCTTAGCACCTGCGATCTCAAAAATAACCGTCCTGTGATTGATGAACTCGAAAAGCTGGTCGCCCGAATGCCTTATGTCGAAGAAGGCCCGCTGTATCGCGATTTCCGCGAATTTATTCGGATTGACCACCTGTTTCATCACACATTAATCAGCATGTCCGAGAATACCTTTCTGCGGAGAAGCTGGGATGATCTCTATTTTCACCTTCACGTTGGGCGCTTGTATGCAGGCGCGGGGATTATTGATTTTAATTTTGGCGTTCGTGAACATCAGGAAATTCTGAATATGCTGCGCACGGGGGATCGAGGCAGCCTGATCGCCAAAGCCAGTCAGCATATCAAGCAAGCTGAACAGCGTTTGCAGCCACTTATCTAACCTACAGGTAAAAATATGACCCTCAAAATTGACCGTGTTGATACTTATATTCTTAAAGTTCCGTTGCCAAAACCTGTCGCCGATTCGATCTACTACCGCACCCATTGGCATGTGCCGGTGGTCGAGATTCACACCAGTGATGGCCTGGTTGGAACGGGCTATTCCGGCCTATGGGCGGGCGAAGAACTGCTCAACATGACTATTGATCGTTACATTGGCCCGATGATTATGGGGCGTGATCCGAGTGAAATTCACAAAATCTGGCGCGATGTTTACTGGTCGCCGCTGCATTGGGTCGGACGCGCAGGTATCGCCCACATGGCAATGTCGATGGTCGATGTCGCCTTGTGGGATTTGGCTGCGCAGCGTGCCGAGCTTCCTCTCTGGCGTTTGCTTGGCGGCAGGCACAGCACTCTCCTCACTTACAACACCGACGGCGGTTGGCTGAATTTTACGACGGAAGAACTGCTCGAAGACATTCAGGGCATTATTTCACGTGGCTGGAAGCGCGTCAAAATGAAAGTCGGCGGCCCTGACCCGCGCGTCGATATTGCCCGCGTCAAAGCAGTGCGCGAGGCTATCGGCGATGATATTACGCTCAAGGTCGATGTAAATCAGCGCTGGGATCGCATCACCGCGCAGTTGACGATTCCGAAATTGGCTGAACTCGACATCGCCTGGGTCGAAGAACCGCTGCATCCCGATGATGTGATTGGTCATGCCGCGTTGGTCGCCAAGAGCAGCATCCCGATTGCGCTCGGCGAAAATATTTACAACGCCGAGCATTTCGCGACCTTTTTGGCGATGAACGCTGTCGATATTGTTCAGGTGGATGTCACGCGCGTGGCCGGGATCACCGAGTGGCTGCGAATCGCCCATAACGCGCAGGAACAATCGCGCTGGGTTGTGCCACACGCGGGTGATATGTGCCAGGTTCACCAGCATCTTGTCGGTGGTATGGGTGGCGATTTCCCGGCGATGATTGAATATTTGCCCTGGGCGCGTGAAATTTTCGAAGACCCCATGACTGTCAAGGATGGCATTTGTACGCTGCCGGAGATTCCAGGCGCTTCCAGCAAAATGCGTGCCGATGCCCGTGAACGATTCGAGGCCGAATAATGACTGTGGGGATTGCCTTTATCGGTGCTGGCGCGATCTCAGAACTGCATTCAAAGGCTGTTGCCGCTTGCCGTGATGCGCGTCTCGTCAGCTTGTACGATGCGAATCCCGAACGTGCTGCTGCGGCTTCCCAGGCTTATGGCTGTCGTGCAGCGGAATCAATTGACGCGCTGCTCGATGACCCGAACGTGCAGGCGGTATCCGTGCTGTCGCCTGTCGAACTGCATCATGAACATGCGTTAAAAGCACTACGAGCCGGAAAGCATGTACTGGTCGAGAAACCTGTTGGCATGTCCCGCGCCGAGATCATCGACATCCGCGACGTAGCCCAGGCCAGCGGCAAACTTTGCGTCCCCGGCCACAATTACATTTATGAGCCGGGTGTTATTCGCATCAAAAGACTGATCGACGCGGGTGAATTTGGGCAGGTCGTCAGCGCATGGGTGTTATATACCGTCTTTCACCCCCGCCCCATCGCCGCCAAATATCCCGGTGTGCTGCGGCAGATCATCACCCATCATCTCTATTCGCTGCTCTACCTGCTCGGCAAACCCATTCGCCTTTCCGCGATGGCAGCCGAAACACGGGTCGAAAAATTGGATCGCGAAGATCAGGTCACGCTGATTTTAGAGATGCCGGGTGGCGTGTTGGTTAATCTGTTCGCCAGTTTTGCCGCTGATGACCAGACCAGTGACCCCTGGACAGTAATGTTCAAAGTGCTTGGCACTAAAGGCGGCGGCAGCTATAGCTGGCGTGATTCGGTGATTACGGAAGCGGGAGTCGGCCTATCGTGGCGCTACCCGGCCTATGAGAGCAGCATCGTCCACGAAGTCGATCATTTCGTGCGCCGCTGCATTCTGGATGGTGAACCGCCGCTTTCGACCCTCGACGATGCGCTGACCGCCCATTCGATCATCGAGGCCGCCGAAGAGTCGATCAAATCGGGGCGGACGATCACAATTTAGTATTCGTAAGGGCATCATTTAGCGATACGCCCTTTAACAAATGATTGCGACACACGCAGAGACGATCCCGGCGGGTCGCCTTTTAATAAATTATCACGGAACACCTCTGTGTAGGGGCACGGCGCGCCGTGCCCCTACGGAAACTTTCTCGAATTGATTATCCAATATTAGACACCAACATTTTAGGAATAGATCACCGCATGGACAACATTCTTCTCGACAACGGAAAAATTGTTATCGAAATTGAGCGCGAAAACGGGCGCATCATCCGCTTCGACCACCAATCGCTGGCGATCCATCTCGTCCAGGAGGCACGTCTCGCCGAAAATTTCCGCGTCATGCTTCCCCTGCCCTATCTCCGCGCCCACTACATCCTCGGCAAGGATCAGAAATTAGCTGACGCAAAAGTGGAAAATAACCGCTGCCAACTGACGTGGGACGGACTTGACTCCGCCTATGGGCATTTCGACATTCGCATCACGCAGACGATCACACTCGATGGCGACGATGTAACCTTCAGCATCGAGGTTGAAAATCGTTCCGCTTATATCATCGAGGAAGTGTTCAACGTCGCGCTCGGCGGCATGTCAAACTTCACGGAGCGCGAGGACTGGCGTTTACATTGGGCGAATTGGGGCGGTCAGGGTTCGGAGTGGGCGTTTTACGATGTGTTCCCCGGCTCATATCTGGGGCCGTCCAACCCGGTCTGGACTGCGATGTATCACAAAGAACTGAGTATGCCCTGGGTGTCGCTCTATAATGCCAAAACCCGGCGCGGTGTTTACATCGGCAACCATGACCGCGAAGTTCGCCACAGCATGGTTTTTGCGCAGATATTCCCCTCCACCGTTTATCGCCATGCCCAGACTTCCGGCATTAATGCCAATGTCGCGCAAGGCTGGCCTGACCCCGCTATTGCTGGTGACAAGCCCATCGGTGTCACCCTGTCGTGGAATAATTTCCCATTCCTCAAGCAAAACGAAAGCTGGAGTGGCCCGCCCATTGTGTTCCATTTTCACGATGGAATCTGGTGGGATGCCGCGGATTATTTTCGCGACTGGTACGACACGCACACCACACTCGATAAATCCGATAGCTGGCTTTCTTATGAAGATGCGTGGCAGTCCACTATCATCAGCTATCCCGACGATCAGATCGGATTTCGATTTGCCGATCTGCCAAAAGTCGCCGCCGATGCCAAAGCCGCCGGAATCAATGTGATTCAGATTGACGGATGGGACATTGGCGGGCTGGATCGTGGCTATCCGCAATATTTGCCCGACCCGCGTCTGGGGTCATGGGAAGATTTTGAAAAAGCGATTGCCGACTGTGCGGCGATGGGTGTTTATGTGCTGGTTTTCAGCAATTTGCAGTGGATCAACATCGAAACCGATTGGTTCAAGGATGAGCTTCACCGTTACGCCAATCGCGACCCGCATGGAAATATTCGCGGGGGTATGGGGTGGGAATATAACACCAGCCTCGGCCAGCAGAGTCAGCCGATCTACCGCATGATTCACGCCAATATGATGAAGCCCGAAATTCGGAACATTCTGGTGGATCAGTTGATGAATATCGTTCGCCTCGGTGCGCCGGGGACGCAGATCGACAAACTCGGCGCGATGTGGGAATTTGATTATTCGCCGGACAGCCCTCTCCCGCCGGATCGTGCCACGATGCAGGGTGTGCTGGATTCCATCGTGGAATATTATCAGCAGTCCCGCGCGGCGAACCCCAATTTCCGTATCGCCAGTGAGGTGCATTGGGATCGCATCATGCCCTATGTCGATGCCGCTTATGCGCGATTTTTTAACCTCGACCACAAGCCGACTTACGAGCATACTTTCCCGGAGTATCGCCAATCGTGCTGCATTACGGGCGATTATGACTTCGGATTGGTCAACAACAGCCTGCGCTTCGGTCACATCATCAACGTCGAAGCCCGCTGCATACACGGCACCGCCGCTGATGTACCCGAACTTGCGCGTTATGTCGCCGAAGCCCTGCGCATTCGCCGCGAACTGCGCGATGTGCTGTGGGACAGCCGCCTGATCGAGCCTGTTGACGTGAAAGTGGAAGGCGATCTACTATCTGGACTGCACCAGAGCCGCGTCAATAATCGTCAGGCGCTCGTCCTCAATCACTTCAAGCCAGAGTCCGTGTCCGCAAAAATCACCTATCCCAAAAATCAGGCCACGCTTTATCGCCCATTCAAAGCGCCGGAGTCGATCACTCTGCCTGCGACGATCACCGTCCCGCGCGATGAATTCGCAATTTTGATTTTTGAGTGAGTAAACCCTAGAGGCTTGAACTTTTACCCCTCATCCCCGACCCTTCTCCCACAAGGGGAGAAGGGAGTAAATACAATTTTAAGTCCCTCGCCCCTCGTGGGAGAGGGATTTAGGGTGAGGGGCAAGTATGCGGTCAAATGAAGGTGCATAACATGTTCTAGCAATTCGCGATTCGATAGTTCTTTAGTCCACTCTCGCACTCCTTTACGCGCCAAACAGTGCCGACACACATAAAATAGGGCATGTCGAATCGCGTAAAGGGGTGCATTTTGAAAAATCTCATCGCTGGTATTTTCGCTATTTTTGCCCTGTTCGCGCTGACTTTTTCGCCCGTTCACGCGGCGGGTGTGGTCAGCGCACCCTGCAACCAGGCAGCGCTTCAATCGGCGCTTTCCGGCGGCGGTGATGTGACCTTCAACTGCGGCACGGCGACGATTACGCTCACCTCCCCGCTGACCATTACGCAGACCACGACGATTGACGGTGGTGGGCAGATTACCCTCAGCGGCGGCGGCACAACCCGCATGATTGAACACACCGCCGGGACGCTGACTCTCGAAAATATCACGCTCACCAATGGTCGGGCGCAGGGCGTGAACACCGATGCCAACGGCTCGGCTATCCGCAGTCGCTATCAAGGCACAGCGCCGACTCTGAATCTCAACAATGTCACGATCAGCAGCAACACGACGAATCTGACCTCATTTTCTGGCGGAGGCATCAGCGCCTACGATTTTGGCGGCGCGGTGTTTACGCAGGGCGGTTATCTCACCGTCACTGACAGTACCTTCAGCAGCAACACGTCAACCAACAGTGCGGGTGCGGCGATTCACGGCCTGCGCAGCGACATCATTATCTCGAATACCACATTTACCAATAATGTCTCCGATGGCGGTGGGCAAGGCGGCGCGATTTATGTAGATGGCGCACAGCCCAATAACGGTGTGGTTCGCATCACGGGTGGGTCATTCAGCGGAAATACGGCTTTTAACCAGGGCGGCGCACTCTATGTTCACCTGTATCAGAACAACGATGCGGTGACGATTGACGGCGTGAGCTTTTTCAATAATTCTGTCAATGGTGGCACAAACGGGTTGGGCGGTGCGTTCAGCGGTGGTAACGGGCGCGTGACGGTTCGCAACAGCCTGTTCTCCGGCAACGCTGTAGATCGCCCTGGCACAGCCGATGGCAGCGGCGGTGCGTTCGCCAGCGCGGAAACAGCGGTCATTACCATTGCCAATTCGACCTTTACGGGCAACCGCGCGGAAGGCATCTCGTTTAATGCCAACGGCGGCGCGATCTATATCGTCAATAACAGCCAGCAATTTCAGATTATCAACAGCACGATTGCCGGAAATTTCGCGGGTTGGGTCGGCGGCGGGATCAGCAGTAGTGCCAATGGCAGGCTGATAAACACGATTGTCGCCAATAACACGGCGGATAACGGCCCGAATACCTGGGATATTCAGCAGCAGTGTTCGGCGCAGTTGGTCAACGGTGGTGGCAATATTCAGTACCCGCCGAAAAATCCGAACCCCAATTTTTTCAACGAAACGATCTGCGCGAGCAATATCACGATTGCCAATCCGTTGCTGAGTGCGCTCGGCAACAACGGCGGCGCGACGCAGACGATGGCAATTCCCGCCAACAGTCCGGCTGTGGATGCCGGAAATCAATCGTACTGTACGGCCTCACCTGTGAGCGACCTCGACCAGCGCGGCTATTTCCGCACCTTTGACGGCGATGGCGACGGCGCGTTCACCTGCGACATCGGGGCATTCGAATTTTCGTCGTTTAATATCACGTCCGCGCCAAACGTCCAGCCGCGCATCAACGCCTATACCACCGCCACGCCGACTCTGCGCTGGGAATCATTGGCCTGGGCGATGAACTATGAAATTCAGATCGACAACACGGCGGGTTTTAATGCGCCGCTGGCTTTCACAGGGATGACAGTGAGTACCCTGGTGAACGTCCCTACGCTGACCAACGGCGTTTATTATTGGCGTGTGCGCGGCCTGCCAACCACTGGCGCACCCGGCGCATGGAGTGGGACGGAAACATTCGCCGTGAATGTGCCGTGATATTCTTATGATGTCTGTAGAGGCGAGTCGCCGAGTCATCTCTATTGGGAAAATTATGGGCGCAAGCCTTGCGCCCCTACGAAAACGGTTCGCGATGACCGATTTATTTGCATGACAGAGCAATTATTGCTCGCCTATCTCCCGATCACACGGCGCAGAAAGCCCTGCTCCCGCGCCAGCATCGCGCGTGCGTCATCGGCGGTTATGCCCAAAAGCGTCATTACAATCGCCGTTTTGACCTGATGATTGGCGCGTTCCAGCACCAACCCGGCCTCGTCCTCGCTCAGATTGGTCACTTCGGAGACGATCCGGCGGGCGCGTGCTGCCAATTTTACGTTACTGACGCGGACATCGACCATGAGGTTGCCATACGTTTTGCCGAGGCGGATCATGACGGTGGTGCTGATCGAATTGAGGATCAGTTTTTGCGCAGTTCCGGCCTTCAGGCGCGTTGATCCGGTAATCGCTTCCGGCCCGGTCAGCGCCGCGATCTTGATTTTTGCCGCGTCCAATACCACCGACGGTGTGCTGCATACGATCCCGACGGTTCCCGCGCCGATTTCATTGGCGGTTTCCAGTGCTGCTACCACGTAGGGCGTTCGCCCACTCGCCGCAATCCCCACGACGGCATCTTTTGCGGTTACATTCCGCGCCAATAAATCCGCGCGTCCCCCTTCGCGGCTGTCCTCCGCGCCTTCGATTCCCGTGATGAGGGCATCCTTGCCGCCCGCGATGAGCGCCTGCACCAGTTCGGGATCGACGCTAAACGTGGGTACACATTCTGCTGCGTCCAGCACCGCCAACCGCCCACTCGTCCCTGCACCAACGTAAATCAGCCGCCCACCCTCGCGCAGTCGCGCCACGATCATATCCACTGCTTCGGCGACAGCGGGCAAGACCACGCGGACAGCCGCCGCGACTGTTGCATCCTCGCCGTTGATGAGTTCCAGAATTTGCAGCGTAGTGCGTTGGTCAATATCCAGCGTGAGTGGATTGCGTTGTTCGGTCAGCATGAGCCTATCCTTCTATGTGCGGTAACATACATTCGGTTATTTTTCATTCTTTATCCCGTTTAGTTTCGGCAAGTCTCATGTAAGCTCTAGTTTGTTGTATTAACTTTATCGGAGAAATGCGCCCTTGTAAGACGCATGTACGGAGCTTATGTTTCGACTTATCCGCTACTTTTCCATTACCAGTTTAGCCGCCTTTGTCATTGTTACCATCATTCTCGGTGTATTTTATCGCCAGCTCGCGATCAACGATCTGATTGTGTTGGGCGAGAACAACAACGTAGCACTCACACAAACCTTTGCTAATTCACTCTGGCCGGATTTTGAGCAGTTTGTCATGAATGCTTCCGATCTGTCTCCCGAACAACTTGCCGAATCGCCGGAAATCGACCAACTCCGGATGGACGTATTGACGCAGATGAACGGCCTCAGTATTGTCAAAATCAAGGTTTATAATCTGGACGGTTTGACTGTTTTCTCAACGGATCCCACTCAGATTGGTCAGGATAAAAGCACCAACGCGGGATTTTTGTCAGCGCGTTCCGGCCAGGTGGCAACTGAACTCACCCACCGCGATAGTTTCAGTGCTTTTGAAGGGATAATTGAAAATCGGGATGTCATTTCCAGCTATGTGCCGATTCTGAGCAAAGGCATCATCAAAGGTGTTTTTGAAGTTTATGACGACGTAACGCCCCTTCTGCTGCTCATTCAGGAGACGCAGCGGAATGTGATTATTGGCGTCACTCTCATGCTGGGCATTCTCTACGCCGTTTTGTTTTTCATCGTCCGTCATGGCGACAGGATTATCCAGCAGCAGCGCCGCGAACGAGAGCGTGTGGAGGAAGCACTGCGGTTGGCACGCGATGAGGCGTTGGCGGCTCTGCATTTCAAGCAGCAAATTTTAGCCAATGTCAGCCATGACGCGCGTACACCCATCACAGTCATTACCTTATATACGGAGATGTTGCAGAATCACCTTTACGGCCCCGTGAACGATAAGCAGCGTAACGCGCTCGACAGTATTCACGTCAGTACACGCCAACTCCTGTTCTTTTTCACCACTCTGCTTGATGAGGCACAATTGAATGCGGGCAAAGTTGTTTTGCGTGATACTGAATTTGTGCCGTCAGATTTGCTAAAAAATCTCGAAGCCAGTATAAAGCCGATGGCAGATAAAAAGGCGCTTGCCCTGAATACCTCTGCTGCTGGCCTGCCGGATACCCTTCGTGGCGATCCTGACCGCCTTGAACAGATTTTGCTCAATCTGGTATACAATGCCATCAAATTCACTGATAGCGGGACGATTAATGTTAAGCTTTACCTCTCTGATGAGCACCATTGGGCGCTGTCCGTTTCGGATACAGGTATTGGCATTGCACCAGAAATGCATGAACGAATTTTTGAAGCCTTCTGGCAGGTTGACGGTTCTACTACTCGTTCATCGGCAACCGGCGTTGGCCTGGGTTTGTCGATCATTAAGCAGCTCGCTGAACTGATGAATGGAAAAGTATCTGTACAAAGCGAATTGGGGCAAGGCAGCACATTTATCGTCACCCTGCCGTTAAGTGGAAAGAACGTATCTGATGAATCATAATCTCGCGTTCATCATCGAAGATGATAGCGACCTGGCCGCAATTTTCGCCTTCATTTTGACTGAAAAAGGGCTGGAAACTGAAATTATTTCGGATGGGCGAATGGCTATCGAAAAAATCGAATCCAGACTCCCTGGTTTGATTATGCTGGATATACATCTGCCACATGTCTCCGGCGCAAGCATCCTGACGCAGATTCGCGCTCAACCACGGCTTGCGTCCATCAAAGTGTTAGTTGTTACTGCCGACCCCACCAGCATGAATGGAATTGAAGAATTAGCTGATCTGACCCTGCTTAAGCCAGTCAGTTATACCCAGATCAATGATCTCATTGACCGTCTCATTCAAAAAACAGCTTCGTAGCTGTACATTTCTCGTAGGATTTGGTAATCTCATGAACCTGTCGTTAGATAAATCCATTGAGGAATACAAATCATGGCAAATATAGCAATTCACGGTTTTGGTCGCATTGGTCGTTCAGCGCTCAAGGCGGCACTCAAGAACAATCAGTTTACCCCTGTTTCGGTCTCGGATATTCGGGATATCCCGACTCTCGCGGCGATCTTTAAGGCCGATTCGAACTATGGTCTCTGGCCGGAAGATGTGAAAGCCGTCAGCGATGGTTTCGAGATCGGTGGGCGCCATATTCCCTATTTTGACTCCAGCAAAGAACTGCCGGACTGGGGAGCATTAGGGGTTGATCTGGTCATCGATTGCACCGGGCGGGCGACCTCACGTGCAGGCGCACAGCCGCATCTGGATCGTGGCGCGAAACGTGTGTTGGTTAGCGCTGCAAGCAAGAGTTTACAGGATTGCGATGCCTTCCTGCTGCTGGGCATCAACGCCGAACAATATGACCCTGCCAAACACAAAATCGTCAGCATGGCAAGCTGCACCACCAACGCCCTCGCACCTGTGGTCAAGGTGCTGCGTGACAATATCGGCATCGAGCAAGGCTTCTTCTCGACCATTCACGCCTATACCAACACCCAATCGCTGACCGATCAGCCGATGAAAGATCGCCGCGATTCGTGGGCAGCCGTCGAAAATATCATCCCGTCATCATCCGGTGCAGCGAAGGCGCTTGGCTTCATTTGGAGCGATCTGCAAATGACCGGCAAGGCTTATCGTGTCCCCACCCGCACGGGCAGCATCGCCGAAATTACCGCGACGGTCAGCCGTAAGACGACTGCCGATGAATTGCGCGATCTTTTCCGCAAAGCCGCTTCGACTGCCCCACTCAAAGGTATCATGAGCGTTCTGGAAGACGAGTGGGCATCATCGCGCATCGTCGGCGATCCGCACTCCTCGATTATCGACCTGCCGCTCACTCAGGTGCTTGGCGATAATCTGGTGTCGATTGCCGCCTGGTATGACAACGAAATGGGATATGCCACCCGTCTCGCGGACATGGCTGTCTACCTGACGAAGTAAGACAATTTTCCCACGAAATGCGTAGGGGTGCAGTGCGCTGCACCCCTACAATATGTGTGTAAAATCGTAGGGGCAGGTCTCAGACCTGCCCCTACATTGTTGATATATCTTGTACGACCAGCTCAAAAAATTAAAGCTAATCGCTAACGGCTAAAAGTTGTTCTTAAGCGTTCGCTGCGACCCATTCGTCGATCTGGCGCTGGGCTTCCGCGAGGACGCGATCAATGCCCGCGTCTTTTTCGCGCTGCTGGAACGCCGCGATGCCGCGTTCTGGATCGTCAGGATCGACAATGCCGTTTGCCAGCGGTTCACCGTATTCCGTGCCAAGTGAGGTGAGTGCAGCCGCTTCTGTCTGGACGTTGGCAGCGTCGAATGTGAACCCAAGCAGCGGTGAAGGGGGCGTCTGGGTGTTCAGATCATAGGTCGCCTCCCACACGCCGACCTGCGCCCGATCAATGATGTAAGCGTTGAACTGGTTGCCAAACTGCCAGTCGGTATTGGGGTTATACTTGACCTCTGCCCAGGTCGTCGCGGGGGCGGCAGGCCGGATCAGCTCAATCGTTTCGTCTTCCCATTCCCAGTGCGTCCCTTGGATGCCCTTGCAGAACAGGTTATAAACTTCCTTGTTGGTGTTCATCAGTTCGAGCACCATCATCGCGCGTTCGGGGTTCGGTGAGTTAGAGCTAATGCCCGTGAGTGTCGCTGTAACGGCAGGTGTGGTCAGAATCGGATTGTAAAGAATCTTATCGCGTACTGGGAAGCCCAGGAGCGCTTCATTTTCAACCTCGCCACCGGGCTTGATCGTGCCGCTGATCATCATAGCATATTTGCCAGCACGGAAGTTAGCGCGCGGCTCGTCACCGGATAGGCGATCTGGGGGCAGAAAACCCGCCTGACTCCAGGCATAGGCCATCTCCGCCCGCTGGCGGAAATCTTCGGTGCCAGAGAATATGACTGCTTGCCGGAAATCGAAATCGTCACCCTTTACGGCCAGGCCGTAAAGATTCTCGTTATCCCATGTGCCAATGGTAACACCAAAGCTCAGATAGGCTGCATATTCCAGGTTCGGGTCTTCGCCGCTGTCCACATAGTCCTTGACCGTCTGGAGCAGACTGGTCAATTCGTCGTAGCTGGTCATATTGTCGATGGTTGCGCCCAGGTCGAGCTTGTCGATGATCTCGCGTTTGATCGTGAAGCCCTGTGGGCGCGGGAAAATCTGCTGGTTGATGACTCCATAAATACTGCCACGAATGCGAGCCGCATTCCAGGTCGTCTCCGGCATACTGTCCCACAGGCCGGGTGCATGTTCCAGCAGCAGATCGTCCAGCGGTGCGAGGTATTCGTTGTTCACATTGCTGTAGTAATTGTTGATCCACGAGGCGGTGTAGGCGATGTCATAGACTTCACCACCTGCGTTAATCAGCGCCATTTTGTCATTGAACGCGCCCCAGTCGGTGGCCTCCATGATGACTTCGGCATTGATGCGCTCTTTGAGGATCACATTCAGTGCATCCTGGACAGCTTGCAGGTCTTCCGGCGGCTGTCCGCCATAAATCCAGCGCAGGGTGACGAACGGCAAATCCTGGGCGGAGACGCGCGAGAGCAGCCCGGCCATCGGTGTCAGGCCGACTCCAGCGGCGGCAGCGGCAGCCCCAGCAGCCCTGATAAAACTACGACGAGACATTTTTTGAGACATTGAAAAACTCCTTAATAAATAAACGATTCGCATTTAGCTATCAGCGGTCAGCATTTCGTTGCACTGATCGCTGCTGGAATACTGTTCTTAAATGGGTTTGCTTTTTTGTCATTCAAATTGATTTTCTCTGTGTTCTCTGTGTCTCTGTGGTTCAATTTATTTGAATGATCCCAACGTGATCCCGCGAACGAGATACTTCTGGAAAAACAGGAAAAATATCGCCGCTGGCCCGGTTGCTAATACAGCCATCGCCATACGCATCGTTTGCAGCGGAATTGCCTGCGTGCTCAGTTGGCGCATGTTCGCGATCACGTTGGCATTGGCGAGCAAAATTTGCAGCAGGTATTGCAGCGGGTACAGGTTCGCATCGCTGATAAAATACAGCGCCAGTATCCAATCATTCCAGATGCCGAGTGCGACAAACAGGCCAATTGTCGCCAGCGCGGGTTTTGAAAGCGGCAGCACAATCGCGAAAAAGATGCGCCACTCCCCTGCCCCGTCCACACGCGCCGCGTCCAGCAGTTCGCGCGGCAGTCCGGCGAAATACGTGCGCAAAATCAGCACATACCACACCCCGACCAGATGCGGAATAATCAACGCCAGGATATTGTTGCGCAGCTTCAGATACTGCGTCATCAAAATATAGAACGGCACGATCCCGCCGTTAAACAACATCGTGAAAAACACGAAAAATGACAGCGGACGGCGTAGGCGAAAATCGGGCTGTGACAGCGGATAGGCCAGCATCGACATGACCAGGACGCCCAACACCGTGCCGACTAGTGTATTAAATATGGTCACGCCGTAAGCCCGGACTATCGCCGTCGGATCTTGCAGGACAAATGTGTAAGCCTCGGTGCTGAACTGGCTGGGGATCAGGCCATAACCGTTGCGGGTCAGCGCGATTTCGTCGGTGAGCGAGGCCGAAACCACCAGCAGCAGCGGCAGCAGGCAAGCCAGTGACCAGACGATCAGGATGATGTGGATACTGTAGCGCGCCAGGATTCCCATCAAGCGTTCAAAATCCTGCTGCCGCGCCGTTCGTAGAGTTTGTGAATAGGTCGCCATTTCTTCTCCTTAACGCTCTGCCTGGTTTTGCGTAGGGGCGACCCGCCGGGTCCGCCCCTACATCTGGTTCATAAGCTGAAATGCTAAAATGCTGACTGGCTGAGACACTTAAAATAAACTCAGTGGTTCGTCCTGCGACTCGATGCGCCGCACGACCCAATTGGCAGCCAGGACGAGGCCGAAACCGACTAGCGACTGATACAGGTTTGCCGCCGCCGCCATGCTCACATTCTGTAATTCGATCAGCGAACGATAGATAAAGGTATCCAGTACATCCGTTGTCGGATACAACAGCGCCTGGTTGCGCGGTACCTGATAGAAAAGTCCGAAATCCGCGCTGAAAATGCCACCCAGCGCCAGCAGGAGGTTAATCACGATGAGCGGCTTGAGCATCGGGAAGGTGATGAAGCGATACTGCTGCCATTTACTCGCGCCGTCGATTTTGGCCGCTTCAAAAAGCTGTGGATCAATCGCCAGCATCCCGGAGAGATAAATCAGGCTGCCAATGCCCGCCCCACCCCACAACACCACCGTCAACAGAATCATCGGCCAGAATTCGCTGCTGTTGTACCAGGCTACCGGATCGCGCCCGATACTTTCCAGAAATTTGTTGATGACGCCGTTATCAGTTGAGAGCAGCGCGAAGACGAAATACGAAACGATCACCCACGAGATAAAGCGCGGGAGCAGGAGCATTGTCTGATAAAACTTGGTGAGGGCGCTGGTGTAAATCTCAAAAATGAGCCACGCCAGCAGCAGCGCCACCACCAGCCCGATTGCGATAAACATCAGATTGAGGGTTACAGTGTTGCGTGTCGCGCGGACAGCGCTGTCCGTAGCGAACAAAAACTCAAAATTCTTGAGGCCAATCCAATCGCTTCCCGAAATACCGCGACGACCCTTATAATCCTGGAAGGCGATGACCACGCCGAACAGCGTGACATACTTGAAGACGAAAATCCAGATGAGCGCAGGCAGTGCCATGAGAAACCAGGTGAGGTTGCGGCGGAAATGCTGACCGCGCATCGTCGTCAGTCCCCGCTGCATCCGGTTGGGCGCGGCTGCCGGAGCTGCCGCGATCTGCCCTTCTTTAACATGTATGTCCATAAATCTTATGCCCCGAAAAAACTAGTTTGAGTGCAGAGTTTAAAGTGCTGAGTAAAAAGTCACGACTTTACTGATGACCAAAACGCAGCACTCAGGACTTTAAACTTTCAACAGATAAAGGCGGCGCACATGATGCCCGCTCGATAATTTTTGCGCGAAATGTGACCTGAAAATTTTCCATTTGTGGCTCACGCAGCAAATCCAACAACATCCGAACTGCCCAAAAACCTTCCAGATGGAGTGGGTACGCCACCGTCGTCAGCGGCGGATTATAGGTTGGTGCTTCGTCGGTCTCGTCGAACACCAGGACGGATAAGCGCTCCGGAATGGCATAGCCCATCGCCTGGATAACAGGTAGTCCGACTCTGGCAGCGGCCTGATTGGAGAACATGATCGCGGTGATTTCCGGGCTGCGGGTCAGGACACTTCGGGCGACGCTGTCCGTTTCGCCCACTGCGATCCAGCGATCCAGCGGTTCAACTCCGAATTCTTGAAGGGCCTGTTGATAGCCTTGCAATCGCTCTTTTGCATAGCGAGCCTGAAGCCGCGCGAACACAAATCCGATATTGCGATGCCCCATTTCCAATAAATAGCGTGTTGCCCGATAGCCTTCATCAATTTCGTTGGGTATGGCTGCTGGCATCGCCAGATTGTATGACGGTGAACCCACCATCGCTGTCGGCACGTGTAATTTTTGTAATTGCGGAAATGCGAGGTCAGCAAAACGCGCCTCGACCATCAGAATCCCATCTGGGCGCAGTGTATCATCTTTAAAGTACAGATGTTTCGTGATGTCCTGGTTTTCTGAAGCGAAGCTGATGAGGCGAAGCTGTGCCTGATAACGGTCAACTGCGGCCTGGATGCCCTGGAGAATATCGCGGAAAAATTGGGTTGCTTCCATCCCGGAGGAGTGCAGGAGTGCAATTGACAACGGCCCGCCTTCAGACTGAAGTTCGCGAGCGTTGGAGGTTTTGCCATTGGTATGGTCGTCAAATTCTCGTAAGGCGTTATGCACTCGCTGGCGCAGCACGTCCGAAACGCCATCCTTGTTGTTCAGGACAAGCGAAACAGTCGTTTTGGAGACTCCGGCGCGGCTGGCGATTTCGCGAACAGTGGGCATAAAGTTTATTTTCGGACAAACAAACGGACAAACAAACGGACAATTTCGCTTAAGGTAGCACGTTTCACGGGGGCTGTCAAGAAATTGCTGAGGGATGTAAGGCTTGTCCCCACCCCAAGCCCCTCCCCATAGCACTTTTACGACACGACACTTATCGACATTGGCTTGGTTTTTTATCGTCAGGGCGGGTCTCAGACCCGCCCCTACACACCTGCAAACCTGGCTCGTAGGGGCAGGTCTCAGACCTGCCCATGTGCAAAAAGTTGCCGATTCCCCCAAAAATGTCGTGTTGCGAACCATAGCACTAGAGAAGGATTTCAGATCGATCCGACTCCCCCTTCAATGCTTTGAAGAGGGAGAAAACGGCGCTGAGGGCGTGGTTATTAAGGGTAGGTGAATTGGAGCAGGTATTACGATTTGCGCGTTAGGATAATAACGGGAATGACGCGCGTCGTTTTGTTCTTATACTCGGTAAAACCGGGATGTTTGGCTTCGACCTTTTCGTAAAGCTGTGTGCGCTCTGGCTCTGCGGCAACTGTCGCCAGGACGGGAAATTGCTCCGTACCGATTTCGATGCTGGCCTCTGGGTTGGCGACAATGTTGCGATACCAGTCGGGATCGGTGGGTGCGCCGCCTTTTGAGGCAACGATGACATATCGTTCACCATCAGCCATACACATCAACGGGTTAATCCGCGGCAGTCCGCTTTTCGCGCCTATGGTATGCAGCAGGAGCAGCGTGGAACCCGCAAATGGCCCACCTACTATGCCTTTATTTGCGCGAAACTCCTCGATAATCTTTTGATTCCAATCATTCATTTCACTCATTCGTGTGTCCTCCAGATATCAATCTGCGCTGCGATGATAGTTAGAAATTGCGCCTTCAGTATATAGAAGACTCGTAAGCGTAGGATATTCCCAGTGCGTGTTCAAAATGCCTAAAACGGCTGCTGCGATAACAAATCGGAAATTTATGTGTAAATGAGGGTATAAGGAAGGGATACCAGAGGCACATCACGACGATATGCCTCTGCTTTGGCGTGAATTACGAATCGGCGGTGGTGTCTTCCAGCAAGTCGCGGACGTTCAACGGCTGCACGGGACGGGCGTTAAGTTCGAAAAGTGAGGTAAAAGCTTCCAGTTGAGCTGCGGACAACTCGACAGGTGTAGACAGTACCAGCCAGCGCACATCCTGTGTGCAAGGTGGAGTAGTGAGTGAGCCAGAGTAGGTGCTGTAAAGTATGGACTCCGGCATAAGATCAGCCGCGTTAATCACGATGTCGGTAGGCTGCGGATCGCCTTTTTCGGCGGGCAGATTACCAAAAATCGCGGCGAAAGCGGGATTCTCAGTCTCACCCTGCTTGAGCATCACGCCGACAACCGCGCCGACATTACCGGCTGCGTCGAGATGCACAAAATGCAATTCCATATCAAACGCTTCACCGTTGATAGTATGTTCGCTGGGGTGGTGGAAATGGAATTGGGCGAGATGGTATTCCGTTTCATTATAAGTGATCGAACTGCCCTCGTCGTACTTCACCTGGATAGTATGCCCATTATTGAAAATATTGAGCGCGGAGGGATTGTAATGAAACGTGATTCCTGTCAGATCATCCGCTTCTGCGCCGGAAATATCAATCGGCGACTGCGCATGGCCTGTCGAACACAGTTCATAGCGGGCATCAAGGCTGCCCCAGGCTTCTGGCCCTTCCTCGCCTTCATATGTCCAGTGTGGCGGCTCTCCCGGCGCGGCTTCTTCACCATTCGCGACCATGACATTCAGCAGCATCCATGCGAGTATGACAAAGACAATTTTCAGATGCTTCAAGATTCTTCCCCCTTTTATGTGAAATGGTTGTCCTGGCAATACGTGTGTGGCGTACTGCCAAGATCAAGCATATTTGAGGAATGAGTCCCGAAACGTTGAGAATATAACGAGGCGAAGTCATACCCGCTGTGAGCGTTTATCATTGAAATTTTGTAGGGGCGACTCGGCGAGTCTCAAGCAACAAGATAGACCTCAATGGAAGCGATTTCTCGCTCATAAACCCCCACCCAACCTCCCCCGAATTCGGGGGAGGAGGCTGCCGCAGGCAGACGGAGGGGGTCAGAAGACATACAATTTGCACCATTAAGACTTATTTTGATGCCTGAGACTCGCCGAGTTGCCCCTACACAAACGCTACCGATGATTTTTTTGTTGCTTCACGCCTGCGATAGCAAAAAGCTGACTGCTGACTGTCCCTACCCCGTCGTTTTCATCCCCGCCGCGATGCCGTTGACCGTCGCCAGCACCGCGTCCAACACGCGCTCATACTCCGGCGTGTCCGGCTCAAGGGTGCGCAGTTCGCGTAAAAGTGCGACCTGGATGAAATTCAGCGGATCGACATACGGGTTGCGCCGTTCAATCGAGCGTTTGATGACAGGTACGTCGTCGAGTACCTCATTTTGCTTCAGAATCGCGGCGATCATGCGGCAGGTACGCTCATGTTCGTCCTTGATGCGGCTGAAAATTTCGTCGCGAATCGCGGCATCATCAACCAGTGAAGCGTAGAGTTCGGCGATTCCCATATCGGCTTTTGCCACGTCAAGCTGCAAATTCTGGATTACGGTGTTGAAGAACGGCCAGCGCCCAACCATCTCTTGCAGCAGTTCCAGATTATCAGCTTTTTGCTGGCTGAATGTCTCCAGCGCCGTACCTGTGCCATACCAGCTTGGGATGATGGCGCGGCTTTGCATCCACGAAAACACCCAGGGAATAGCGCGGATCGACTCAAAGCCACCTTTCGCACGTTTAGCAGGACGCGAACTGATCGGCAAACGTGCCAGTTCGCTGATCGGCGTGGCGTGCTGCCAGTATTCGATAAAGCCCGGTGTCTCATAAACCAGCGAACGATAGGCTTTTTGCCCCAACTGTGCCATTTCAGCCATCGCGGCAGGCCACTGCGGTAAAACTTCGGTTTCCAGCGGCGCACCCATCGCGATCAGGCCAGCGTGCATCACCTGATGCACATGCCGTCGGGCAATGTCAGCGTTGCCATAGCGGTAGGCGATGACTTCACCCTGCTCGGTAATTTTGATACCCCCGCGCAGCGAAAGCGGTGGCTGCGAAAGAATCGAGCGATTGGTTGGCCCCCCGCCCCGCCCAATACTGCCGCCGCGTCCATGAAAAAGCTGAAGTGAGACTCCCCGTGCCGCGCATAACTCCGTCAATGTTTGCTGCGCGTCGTAGAGATTCCAGTTGGAGGCCAGATAGCCGCCGTCCTTGCTGCTGTCGGAATAGCCGATCATGATTTGCTGGCGGAGTCCGCGCCGCACGCCACGTACTTCCATGTGCTTGATGTATTTGGGGTTATCGAACAGCGTGGTCATGATCGCCGTGCCGCGATGCAGGTCGTCAATCGTCTCGAACAGCGGCACGAGATCGACATGATCCTGAATCCGCACTTCGTTCGCCAGCAGCAGCATGGTCAGAATATCGCTCGGCTGCTGGCTCATACTGGAAATCACACTGTCAATCGCGATTTCCCCATACTGCCGATGCGCCTGGGCGATCATGCGCCATGTGTTAATCACACGCTGCGTCGTCTCGGAAAAGCCGGAGACATCCGTCGGGAAGAACGGACGTGGGTTGCCAATTTCCCGCGTGAGAAGCGCCTGTTTTTCGACTTCCGGCAGCGCTTTATAATCCTCGCACAGGCCGTAGTAGGCGAATAATTCGTGCATGGCTGTTGCCTGCAAGCGCGCATCCTCGCGAATATCCAGCGGGACGAGATGCAACCCGAATAATCGCACTTTGCGGATCAGGCGCAGCAGCGAACCGTTGGCGACGTGCAGCCCTTTATTTTCGCGGAGGCTGTCATCCACCAGCAGCAGGTCGCGCAGGAGTTCACGGCTGCTCTGGTAGGTGTCGTCGTTGAGCTTGTTCCAGATGGCTTCCATCTGTTGGCGGTAGATTTCGCCGGGATATCGGGCGGCGACTTTTTCGTCGGTGACGGTTTTCAGTAATGGTTCAGAAATACTTGCCTCGTCCACCGATTGTGTATAGTGTTCGCGCAGCGTCTCAATTTCACTCAGATAGGCATTCCGCGCCGCCTGCCGCAGAGTCGCCAGTGTTTCCAGTGTGACGTCGCTCGTGACGTTCGGGTTTCCGTCGCGATCCCCGCCGATCCACGACCCATAGCGCAGAATAGCCGGTGGATTTGACCAGTCATGCCCCGGATAATGCTTATTCAGGCTGGCTTCCAGGTCGTCATAAATATCAATAGCCACGTCCATGATGACGGTTGTGATGAAGTACAGGCCAAAATCGACTTCATCGCTGACCATCGTCCGCGAGGCGCGTGTGGCGCGTGTCTGCCACAGTTCTTCGATTTCCTCGCGCAGACCCGCCTCCAAAGTGCGCTCCTCACGTGGTGTCAGGCTTTGGCGATCCCGCACCGCCATCATGCGGGTGATTTCGCGCAGTTTAATGAGGACTTCCTTGCGCTTGGCTTCGGAAGGATGCGCGGTCAGCACCAGACGGACGCGCAGATGATCAAGCAAATGCTGCATATCTTCAGCGGTCATCCCGGTTTGGTGCAGCGTTTGGATGGCATCGTCAATTGACTCGGACAATACGCCTTCGCTTTCACGTTGGCGCAGCACCCGGACGCGCTGTTGATCTTCTGCGATATTGATGAGCTGAAAATAATTGCTGAAGGCTTTTATCAGAACGCGCCTGGCATCCAGATCGAGGCCGTTAATCATCATCGCGAGATGAGCAGTGGCATCCGGTTGGTGCTGACGACGGGTTTTGGCGAGTGCGCGAACCCTCTCGACCAGATCGAAAGCCTCATCGCCGCTTTGTTCGCGGATCGTCTCGCCGAGCAGGTTGCCGAGCAAACGAATATCAAAGCTCAAATTGCCGACTAAATCTAGCGTTCCTGTATCGCGCACGATGGCAGCTCCCTATTTTCAGTTTTATCAACAATAGTATTGCGGGCTTCGTTATCGGATGAATTCAAAAAAAGGTACAATATAATCAATCAATTCACGGTCAGATTTTACAGCGAATGTTCGTGGATACAAAACGATGACAAAAAATTCAGGCCAGAGAGATTTTAGAACGCTGCTTTTATGTGTGATAGCACTCCCCATATTGGTCGGCGTTGGTGCGCTGGTATCCCTCCAATCTTCCAAACCCACATTTGACCCCGCCAGCTTTGGACTGCCTGAATTTGTCGGCGATTTTCGGATACTGATTGTTCAAACCTCAGATAACACCGTTTGTATGTTGCCTATAGAAAAGAGTCTGACCTTACAGGCACTTGTACCAGGGGCAAAAGCTTTGCTCGACCATGACCCAATACCCGTTGAAAGTATTCAGGCTCTCAAGGAACAAGGTTGGGATATTTTATATACTGGGCCTGAGACAACGCGGGAAGAAAGTGTGAAGGTGATTGAGGACAGGAATGAACATAATCGAGCGAATGGATGTTTCAGATCGTATGCCAACCTGTTTGCAAAGTATGAACACCTTATAACCTGGAGTCCTCTTATTCCCGCCCCATAACAAATATGTACCTCTTATTCAGCAAACATCAAGGCTAGTCTCTTGTTTCAATCGCTATGATTGAAGTAGAGGATTAAGGAGAAAAAATCAACGATGTCGAATTTTTTTGTGACCATTCGCGGGATTGTCGAAAATCCATCCATTACTGAAATCAATATTCGATCATCCCCCAGCACCAGCGGCACGTTTCTATTTAAAGCGCCCGTTGGCATGGCGAATCTGCCTGTGATCGAAGTCGCGGCGGACGCTGAGGGTAAAAATTTCCAGAACAAAATTTATAACTGGCTCAAAGTGACCTTCCCCAGCGGTCAGGCAGGTTGGGCGCGTGACGATCTGGTCGAAGTGAGCGGCGATGGCTCGGCTTTCGGCTATGGCGTGGTGGCGAATAAAACGCTGGCTTTTGCGTTGAATAGAGCCGTGCTTGCCGCGCCTGTTCCTGCTGCGCCCCCTGCTCCCGCCGCACCTGCCAGCCCTGCTGTTCCCGCCAGAGCCGCTGCTCCAGTTGCTCCGGCAGCCCCCGCCCCTGCTGCTCCTGCCGCGCCTGTGCCTGCACCCAGGCCGGATGTGCCAGTCGCGCCCGCAGCGCCTACTGTTCCCGCTGGTGCGACGATTGCCAAAGGGGTTTGCACCGCTATCGTGATTATGCGCGACGGCGCGAATGCCCGCAGCGCCCCAACCACGACTGGCGCACTGGTTTTCAAAGCCCCACGTGATGCCAGCTTTAAGATCGAACAGGTACGTCAAGGCGATGGCGGCGACACGTTTAAATGGGTGAATGGCACGCTTCAGGGTCAAAAGGTCTGGATGCGCGAGGACGTGCTGCGCTACGAGGGCGATACTGAATTTTACGGTCTCGGCAAGCCGGATTTGTACCCTGCCCCGATGAAAAACCGCTGGTGGGTGCGCGGCTTTACGGGCGTGAATCCTGCCGATCATTGGGGATGGGATTTCGGCGCAGCAACGGGTGAACCGATTTTTTGCGGCCCCAAAGGTGGGCTGGTCACGGCATCGGTTGAATGCGTCAAGTGTGCGGGCGGCAAAAGCTTTAAAAATTTTGGCATCGGCCTCAGCAACCCCACCGCGCTTGGCGACCCGGCCTGGAATTTTGGCTACGGGCATTATGTGATCGTGCGTTATCTCAACGAGGTACTGCCCGAATCCAGCAAGCAGCTCTTGGAGCAAAAAGGATTGGCAGGCGGGCATCTGTTCGCGATGTACGCCCATCTCGACAGTCGTGCGGTCAACGCGGGTGTCACGCTTGGCCCGAACGCGCTGGTCGGCACTTGCGGCGATACGGGCAACTCAGAAGCGACACATCTGCATCTCGAAGTTCGCGCGTCCACCAACCCGAATGATCCCTGGGCGAATATGAAGAAAAATCTGCTCGATCCGGTGATTTTATTCGGGCGTTAGAGAGTGTGTCAGCAAAAGGTAGAGGACTGAGTACCCAGGACTGAAGACTGAGTCTAAGTACAAAATCCTGAGTACCGAGTGCTGAGTAAAAGATAGATTCCGAAACTCAGCACTCAGCACTTTAAACTCAGCACTATTTTCACTCAGTTCTCTAGCCTCAGTCCTCAGTCCTAAAAAGGCTGATCGCCAAAAAGGAATTTAAAATGACAAGTAACCAGATTTTTACGGCAACGATTCGTGGGATACCGGAAAACCCCAGCATCAAAGAGATCAACATTCGCTCTGGCCCAGCGACAGTCAATATGCTGGTGCTGAAAGCAGCAGTCGGCGTGAGTGGCCTGACGATCCTCGACGTGATGCCGGATTCGCAGGGGAGTGTTTTTCAGGGCAAAATCTATCAGTGGTTTAAGCTGCAATTCCCGAATACCGTCGTCGGTTGGGCGCGTGATGATCTGATTTCGATTTCCGGCGATGGTCGCGCATTCGGCTATGGCAATATTCTCACGCCCACTTTTGCCTTCACATTGACTCGCAACGCCGCGCCTGTCCCCGCGCCGCCTGTAACACTTGTGCCACCTGTTGTAATACCCGGCCCACCTGTAGTGACTACACCTGTCCCTGCGCCGCCTGCACCTGTCGCACCCGCCGCGCCAGTACCTGCACCGCCGCCGCCTGCTCCTCCTGCCGCGCCCGTCACGCTCGATTTGAATCGGGTGCGGATCGCGGCGTTTAATATCACGGCGGGATTTGAAGGCGGCGGCTACAGCACGTACCAGAATTACGATGCGGGCATTGTCAGTTATGGTCGTTTCCAATTTACGCTCGTCACCGATGGCATTTTCCGGCTGATCGATATGTTCTCGTCGCGCTCAGGCAGCGGGATTGCGGCGGAACTGCGCGGCAGCTATATGGAACGTGCGCGTAAAAATGACCCGACGCTGCGTCAGGATCAGCGTTTTAAGCAGTTGCTCATCGAAGCAGGCAGAGACCCGGTGATGCAGGCCGCGCAGGACGAACTGGCGACGGAAAAATACTGGAATGTCGTGCTGGACTTGAGCATCAGGCCGCGCGGGTATCAGACTGCACTGGCACACGCGCTCATTTTCGACATGGGTATCAATTTCGGCACTCGTCACGGCTTCATCACCAAAGCGGAAGAAGAATCCGGCTTTTCGGCGCGTACCAATGTCAGTGGAAACCTACCCGCCGAGCAAAAAATCATCACGCGGCTGGCGGAAATTCGCAAGCAGTCGCATGACCGTCAGGCCGAACGCGATAATTTGCCTGGCCTGCGTGTGCGCGGTGATTTCTGGGTGAATTTCTGCAAACAAGGCGATTGGGATTTACAGGGTGATTCCAACGGCATGGTGACGGTCAAGCCGGGTGTCATCGTCAAAGTGCGAAATTTCTGAGGATAGGCGCTTTTGCCTTGACTGATCACGCACCACTCCCTTCGAAAAAACTAAGCCTGCTGCAACAGCATTGGCCTTTGCTTGCAGCAGGCGTGTCGTTATTTTTTGCCTTGTTGATATTTTTCTATATCCGCAATCAGTTTAGCGCCGCTTATCCAAATTTCTACCAGCCAGAAAATAGCGAAACCGTTGAATATTGGACGCTGCTATCTAGCCATGAATCCCTCGGATACCCCTTCTCAGGATACCTGATTCTATTGGCTATCCTTATTGTGGTAGTCGGCTCCTGGACTGCTGTTGGATATTCACAAACGAACCGACTGGCCGTTGTTGGTTTGGCTTTGGCTGCTAATGGGTTTGCCCTCTTGACCTGCGCCAGTCTATTTTTGTCGCCAGTCTTAGCAGACGGGACAGTGATGCGTCATATTGAGACTGTCGAATTTGGAGAACATACTTATCATGCGACTTTCTCCAGAACACGCGGCGGTGGGGCGGATTGGGTTGAATCAAGATATTTATTATTCGAATGTGACCAAGGATGAGCAATTTGCCAACCGATTTACTGGCAATATGATATTCCTTATGAGCCAGTGGAGAAAGTATCGTTGGTACTCGACTCTAGTAAAAGCAAACTGGACTTTTGGGTTGATGGTGAGACTGTTTTTACTGTGCAATCCAGTTGACCTAACACCGACTCATGTACCGCGCTGTATGCCCACCGTCCACCAATAACAGATACCCCATAATGAAAGAGGAAGTATTCGACGCCATTTTTGCATCTATGCTTGCAACAGCTTACCTTTCCACCTGGCGCAAACGCCTGCCAAAAGTCATCGACACGACAAGACAATATCAGTAAACTCATAGTCGTTCGTTTTTTAGAAGCGCTAACGAAAGCAGATAATCGACATGAGTGAGCCTCGGCAGAACATCGCTGCAACAAGCCTGCATCAAAGGTCTATCGTGATTGATGGTCACTCAGATTTTCTGGTGGCGCTGGCGGATGGTCGGATGCACCTGTGTGACCGTGTGGAAGTGGAATCACCACAGACCTGGGATGGCGCATCCTATGTGCGGATGACACCCATGAAAACGCCCTATACTCTCGATCCCTATTCGCTTTGGTATGGATGTATGGGCCAGTATGATATTCCACGCTGGCGAGAGGGCGGTGTCACGGCTCAAGTGCTGGCGATTTACCTCAGTGAAGACGAACTGCATAGCCCCCTCGAACGAGCGTTGGATATGGTAGCCGCCTTTCACCACGAGATCGAAGCCAACCCTGACACACTGCTGCACGCAACAACGGCTGCCGACATCCGCCGCGCCAAAGTCGAGGACAAAACAGCGCTCCTGTTGAGCTTTGAAGGCGGTGAGCCTTTAGGACGTAATCTCACGCTGCTTGATATTTTTTATCGTCTCGGCCTGCGCATGATTTCGCTGACGCACAGCCGTCGCAACGACCTGGCAGACGGAACGCAGTTTCACACTCAGACTGGTGGATTGACTTCGCTGGGGCATGAACTTATCGAGCGCATGAATACGCTGGGCATGGTCATTGATCTGGCTCATTTGAGTGATGCCGGGGTGTGGGAAGTGGTGGAAAGATCGAAATCTCCCGTGATTTATTCGCACACCTCCATAGGCGACTCACCCGGCTACAAAACCGCCCTGACTGCCATTGATCCACAGCATGGAACATCCAAACTGCGGGCGGTAGCTGATAAAGGAGGTGTTGCCTGCGCAATTTTCTTCAATCAGGCCGATGCCAACGCCATCGTAGATGACATCGAAACGATGATCGACCATGTTGGCCCAGACCACGTTGGCATTGGCAGCGATTTTTTTAGCCTTGCTTATGTACCGCGCGATGTAGAAGATATATCGAAGCTGCCCCGGCTGACCGAAGCAATGGTCGAGCGCGGCTTCAGCGATGACACCATCGAAAAGGTGTTAGGGGGCAACCTGCTTCGGGTATTCGAGTCTGTGCTGAAGTGATGACTGTGTGAGATACCCAACCAGGCCAAAAGATTTTCCAGATAAGCGTTTACGCCTTCACCACACCTGAGACAAGCCCTCGAATGCGTGTCTCTGAAAACTCACCGAAAAATTCACCGTAACTTTTTCGCTCCTCTCCTGTCGTATTGAGCAGTAACCTTTATTCATCGACTGGAGTTTCTACTGTGCAGAATGATAAACTACTCTACAAATTGTTACTTTCTAGTGTAATGCTGCTGCTCATCATAGCCGCAGCCCTTCCAGCAGTCATGCAGGACAATACAGGTCGGCTGACACCTGTTCCAAATGATGCTTTTACGCTGACGGGCATATTGGAAAGCATCAATAATCAGCAAATCGTGGTTGATGGCACCCCCATTGACATCCGCGTTGCCAACCTGAACACACGCCTGACGCTGGGTGATATGGTCAGTGTGCAAGGTTCGCTCATTCAGGGTATTTTCACGGCGCAAAATGTGAATTTACCCGATGTAGTGACAACCCCCGAAGTTACCACCAATGAGTCCAGCGCCGCCAATAACGATAACTTTGAGTTTCGTGGGATTGTCGAATCCATTGACGATGGCTTTGGTGTCATATCCGGGCAGCGGGTGGAAATCGCCAATAATATTGCGACTCCACTGATTGTCGGCCAGTTCGTCCGGGTTAAGGGGAGTGTGCGGGATGGGATTTTCGCCGTCCGTGAGATCAGAACCCCGAATAACGAAGGTTCTTTCGACGACGACCTCGATGACCGTTTTGATGACGATGATCTGTCGATCCCGGCGGGTTGTGTGGTGAGCGCTCCGTCAGGCTGGGTCAGCTACTCGATTCGCTCTGGTGATACATTGAGCAGCATTGCCTCCCGCAGTGGCAGCCGTGTATCCGAACTGGTGCAGGTCAATTGTCTGAGCAATCCGCGCTTTATTGTTAGCGGAACCGCCCTGCTCCTCCCGCGTGTGCCAACCAGTTTCCCCACTTCCGGTGGCGGCAACGAAAGCAGTCGTTCACAAAACTCACCTAATAACTCTGGTGGCAACGAAAGCAGTCGTTCGCAAAATTCATCCAATAACTCCGGTGGCAGTAACGAAAGTTCCGGCAGCCGTCCGCAGCCTCCTCCCAGCAATTCAGGCGGTAATGAAAGCTCCGGCAGCAGTTCCGGTAGCAATAGCTAACATTGTTTCACTGAGGGTTGGCGCACAACCAACCCTCTCACCCTGAAAATACAGGCTAAGGAAATAAATCGTGACGTTCAACTTCCTGTTCTCAATCCGTAAATTCATGTTTATCCTGGTGTTGATTGCCTTCTATCTGGCGGTGCAGAGCATCGTGGGAAAATATGTCGAAGCCTATGCCGGGACAGAAAGCCCACACATTCTCTCGGAACTGGTTCGACTGTTCAACATCAATCGCGAAAGCAGTATTCCCACCTGGTATGCCTCATCACTGCTGCTGTTCTGTGCCATTTTGCTTGGGCTAATCGCGTATATCAAGTTTGTGCGTGAGGAGAGTCATCGGCACTATTGGCTGGGTTTATCCTTCGTCTTCCTTTATCTCTCCATTGACGAAGCCTCGGAAATTCATGAACGTCTGACGGTACCACTTCAGGTCGTATTCGACACCAGCGGCCCGCTGTATTTCGCGTGGATGATCGTGTTTATCCCGCTTGTCCTGCTTTTCGGGGCTGTCTATTTCCGCTTCTGGATCAACCTGGAACCACGTATCCGAAAACTGTTTCTGCTGGCGGGCGTGATCTACATCGGTGGCGCGATTGGTGTCGAGATGGTCGGCTCTAATTTGTGGTATGTGGGGGACGGAACCAGTCTTGTCTACTCGACCATTGGCACAATTGAGGAATTCCTCGAAATGCTGGGTGCTGTGACGCTGATCTATACCCTGCTGACCTATATCGCCGGGACTGCCAGCGATCTTCAGATTGATATACGCCCCGTCGGGCAAACAGTCAGCGTGAATGAAACGATACAGGAAACGTTGTGGCAAAAGAAAATAATCAATGCCACGCTGTACGGAAATAACTCACGCATCGAGATGATCCAGAATGACTGAGCGATCCTGACACATCGGAATTGAAAGCCACTTCTGTACAGCGAACAGATTGCCAGGGCGTTTCAGGCTTTCAGTTTTGATGCACCAGGCTGATAACCACATTGCCCTTTTTGTGTCCATTTTCGATGTATTGGTGAGCCTCAGCCGTCTGTTCCAATGGATAGCAGCGATCAATGACCGATTTGAACTTGCCTGCCTCTGCAAGTTCCTTGATGAAAATGAGATCATCCGGCTTTTCCGATGACAATGCACAGATCACTTTTTTACTGCTGAATCTCGAAGTCCAGAGCATCTGGAAAAGCTGTTTCATCTTGAAGCTGACATAGAGCAGATGTCCATTTGGCGTGAGCGAATTTTTGCAACGCGCGAACGAAACTTTGCCGAGTACGTCAAAAATCAGGTCATAGGTTTCACCGTTCCGGGTAAAATCTTCTTTGGTGTAATCAATGACCTTATCTGCGCCCAATGCTTTCACGAATTCCAATCTAGGCGTACCACACACGCCTGTAACTTCTGCGCCAAAATGCTTGGCAAGCTGAACGGCAGCCGAGCCGATCCCGCCAGAAGCGCCGTTAATCAGCACTTTTTGGCCGTGCTGAATATTGACTTTTCTCAGCAGACTCAATGCGGTCAACGCCCCACCCGGAATGGTGGCTGCTTCTTCATAGGTCATGTTGGTGGGTTTGATGGCGACCAGGCCGTCTTCAGGCATACAGAGATATTCCGCATTCGCCCCCATGTGCATCCCCCGAAAGCCGAAAACCGAGTCGCCCTGCTTGAATCGCGTCACGCCTTTGCCGACGGCCTCGATTTTTCCTGCAAACTCACTCCCCAGGACACCTTTTTTCGGTTTTCTGAAACCGAACTCTATACGGGCAAAGAGCCAAAAGAGGGAAGGCATATAAAACTCTTCAGGGGCGATGGCACCAAGTTTTCGGGCGATCATATCTCCAAAATTGATCGAACTCGCATGGATTTTTATCAGGATTTCGTTGTCCTTCGGCGCTGGTTTTTCCATCTCCTGAAGATGCAGGACATCCGGTGATCCGTATTGTGTATATACAACTGCTTTCATGGGTTTTTCTCCTATTGTGTGATGCTGCGTGTAAAGTAGAGGCGTCATATATTGAGCCTCTACGCGAACTGTTACTTCTGGCGACTGGCTTTGCGATATATGTTTATTAGGCTACGGCGATGACGACATTGCCTTTTTTGTGTTGTTTTTCGACATAACGATGGGCGTCGCGGATTTGCTCCAGCGGATAGCAGCGGTCAATGATGGGTTTGAGCCTGCCTGTCTCAGTCAGTTCCTTGAGGAACGCCATTTCATCTTTTGTTTCCTTCGGGTTTCCCATGACGCTCATGAATATCCCCTTCGGCGTGAGCGCCTGCCTGCTTTTCGATTTTGAAAATTTTCCGACGGCATCAAAAATAAGGTCGTACTGCGCTCCGCTGGCTGCAAAATCTTCCTGGGTGTAGTCAATGACATGATCGACACCCAATGATCTGACCATCTCGACATTCGTGGTGCTGCATACCCCGGTCACTTCTGCCCCAAAATATTGAGCGATCTGTGCCGCATAGGTGCCGACGCTGCCCGATGCGCCGTAGATCAGCACTTTTTGCCCGCGCTGGATATTGCCGTCTCGCAGAAAACGCAGGGCTGTCATCCCGCCAATCGGGACGGCGGCTGCCTGCTCATAGCTCAGATTCGCGGGTTTAATTGCGATCATCTCATCTTCGGGCAGGCAGCGATATTCGGCATACGCACCGAAAGCAAATCCACACGAGGCAAAAACCGCATCGCCCGGTTTATATCGTCTGACATTTTTGCCGATTGCTTCTACATCTCCGGCTAACTCAAAGCCGAGTATGTTAACTTTGCGCGGCCAAAGAAGGCCGTTAAAAATTCTTGCCAGGAACGGGTCGGCCTTTCTCATGCGCCAGTCCCCGGCAGTGACGGTTGTAGCCCGCACACGAATCAGAATTTCGTTGTCTTTCGGTGTCGGCTTTGCGATCTCCTTGAGATGAAGGACATCCGGTGATCCATATCTTGTGTACACAACTGCTTTCATGGTTTAGCGATCTTTCTCTTCGTAAATGAATACTTCTTCCAAGGGCGTGTTAAAGACACGCGCGATGCGAAAAGCCAGTTCCAGTGAAGGCGAGTATTGCCCCTTTTCGATGGCGATGATGGTTTGTCGTGTCACGCCCACTTTATCGGCGAGTTCCTGCTGGGTCATCTCATTCTGATTGAAACGGAGTTTCCGAATGGTGTTCGTGATGAGGGTTTTGCTCATCTCAGAACCCTCTCCGGTAATAATAGAACTGGGAAATATCGGAAATGATCTGCGACAACATGCCGGCGAGCAGAAGAATGATGAACATCGCCGCGGGGGGCAGACTGATCACCAGCGATCCTACTGCCAGAATGAAGCCGATAATAAACACATAACCGCCGTTCGTCTGGGCTTTCAACTCAATCAGCTTGTCACGTTCATCGGTAATGGGTGGCTCTTCTTCTCGCGTAGCGATGGCGTTGAGGATGGCGAAAATGATAGCAGTGATAATTTTCGCGACAATCGACACCGGGATTAAGATCAGGAAGAATGATCCCCAAAAGTGAAAAATTTCTGGCGAGTACGGGGTGGCTGCCGGGTATCTTTGAATCATGTAGGCTGAATAAAGCACAGAGATCACAATCGTCTCGACTAAAGATACAAGGGCGCGGCGTTCTTGATAGGACATGCTTTCCTCTCGATGTCTGTTCATGCTTACTTCAAGTATGATATGTTGAACAAATAGTATGCTAAAACGTACATGATGTCAAGTATTATTTACATTCAGTGGCAAAAAATACGACCATATTTTTATGGTCGTATACTGGCAGCAATTGGGGAACTGCCCCGCTGGCGGTTCTGCAACCCAACGCTAAGGGAAAACCCTCCTATTATGCACCAACCCCTTATGATGAAAATGGAATTGATTATTCAGGAGGTAGATTGTGATGCAAACCCTACAAGCATTTTTCGTGGAAAACAACAGTAGAGATATTTTCACGATTGGGCGCTATGTGCAGCAATATGTAAACGAAAACTGGCAGGTGGTGTTTCAGGCAGAACGTGACGAGATGGTGCGGTTGTACCCAGAGATCGGGGACAGCGTTTACGGGGTGTATGGGAACAAGCTATTTAAAGCCCTGCACGAGGAATTCAAAACCAATGGTCTACGGGCGACACCCAGACTGCCGGGCAGCCTGAACATATCGCGTGAATGGGGCGACGATGATCGCGACCGGCAGCGGTGGATGTGGAGCAAAGTCGTCGGACAGGATGGTACACCTGTAGGAACGATTGTCACAATTTTTTACCATGATCATGTCGAGATTCGCATTCCCCACGTTTTGAAAGTGATCGCCTTAAAAGAAACCAGCAAAGGGGCGGTTATCGAGGCGCTTTCGAGAATGTCAGCGGATTTTGCAAATGCGGTGGATATGAAGAAAGAAATTGAACTGTACATGCAGCAGATGGAGCAATCATCGGCTGAGTCGTAATTCTGATAGTTGCTGCCGCTGAGAGCTTTGAATCCTCAGCTAAAGGAAGCTGGAAACCACTAAAGAGGTTGAGGGTGTTTCGGGTGGCTCCGCCAGTTGATACTCGTGCCACACTGGACGAAAAATCTGCCAGAAATCATCGAAGGCAACGAATAACTCGACTAAAACTGTCCATTGGGAGACCTTTCCTCTTTGGCCTAGACACCTTAAGAGTAGCGGTTTTCGCTCCAGGTCTCCCACTTTGCTTATCCATAACTGAGGTTAGACTAACCGTGAAAACTTCAATGATCGGGTTGGCGCAGAGGGATCATCTTACGCGAAATCAGCCTACAGTCCCGTTTTATCTGCGATAACCTGCTGCGCCCGCGCGATAAAATCGTCAACGCTCATCGCGCCCAGGTTTTCCTCGGTACGCAGTCGGACGGAAACCGCGTCATTTTCGACCTCACGTTTTCCGACCACCAGCATATACGGGATTTTTTGCTCCTGCCCCTGGCGAATCTTATGTCCCATGCGGTTGTCGCTGGTATCGACCTGAACGCGGATATGCGCCGCCTTCAACTTTGCGGCCACTTCCTGACAATAGGCAACCTGATCGTCGGTGATTGGGATCAGGAGCGCTTGCACCGGACACAGCCACACTGGGAATACGCCCGCGTAGTGTTCGATCAACACGCCGAAAAAGCGCTCCATACTGCCCAGAAGCGCCCGGTGAACCATGTATGGGCGATGCCGTTCGCCGTCCGCACCCACATAGGAAATATCGAAGCGCTCCGGCAGGTTGAAATCGAACTGAATCGTCGATAGCTGCCATTCCCTGCTTAAAGCATCCTTGACCTTGATGTCGATTTTCGGGCCATAGAATGCGCCACCGCCCGCATCAACGTCATAAGGTAATTCGGCGCGTTTGAGTGCCATCTCCAGCACCGCTTCGGCACGATCCCAATTGGGCGCTTCGCCGACGAATTTTTCCGGGCGTGTACTCAGATACGCCTGGAAATCCTCGAAGCCGAAAGCCCGCAGCATATTCAGGCAGAAATTCAGCGCGAAGTCGATTTCCGCCTCGACCTGATCCGGTGTACAGAAGTGGTGAGCATCATCCTGTGTAAAGCCGCGCACGCGCAGTAAACCATGCAGCGTCCCACTGCGCTCAAAGCGATAAACCGTCCCCATCTCGGCAAAGCGTAACGGCAGATCGCGATACGAACGGGTGTGACTGGTGTAAATGTGCATGTGGAACGGGCAGTTCATCGGCTTGAGATAATAATCCTGCTCGTCCAGTTCAATCGGTGCGTACATGCTTTCGGCGTAAAAATCGAGATGTCCGCTGGTTTCCCAGAGCGTCGATTTGCCGATATGCGGCGTATAAACGAAATCATAGCCGCTGGCCTCATGCAAATCCTGCCAGAATCGCTCAACCGTTTTGCGCATCAGGCCGCCGTTGGGATGCCAAAGAATCAACCCCGCGCCGACCTCCTCATTGGTGCTGAACAAGTCAAGCTGCTTGCCGATCACACGATGATCGCGCCGTGCCGCCTCGTCCAGCCGCCATAAATACTGTTCCAATTCTTCCGACGTGCGCCATGCTGTGCCGTAAATCCGCTGCAACATCGGATTTTTTTCGTCGCCACGCCAATATGCCCCGGCGATGCTCATCAGCTTGATCGCGTCCGGGTTGATCTGGCCTGTGCTTGCGACGTGCGGGCCGCGACACAAATCGGTAAATGTATCCTGCGTGTAGACGGTGATTTCCGGCGCTTCATTGACCGGATTTCCATTGTCGTTCACCTGCCCCGCTTGCAGACCCGCGATCAGTTCGAGCTTAAACGGTTGGTCAGCGAAGATTTTTTTCGCTTCGTCAGCGGAAACGGCGCGGTATGTAAACGGATAGTCGCCTTTGATGATGTCGCGCATCCGGCTTTCGATCTGCGCCAGATCATCGGGAGTCAGGGTACGGGGAAGGTCGAAGTCGTAGTAAAAACGATCTTCGATGGGCGGGCCGATGGCGATGTGCGCGTCTGGAAACATTTCCAGCACGGCTTGCGCCATGACATGCGCGGCGGAGTGGCGGATTTTGTACAGGTCGGGGGGATAATTCGGGGGGATAACCTTTTCTGCAATTTCCTGAACAGACATGATGAACAATGACCTCCTACCAGGTGCTTACGTTGATTTTCCGGGCGCGAGGCAAAATAAAATCCCGCGCCCTACTGGGACGAGAGATTGTTTATCCTCGCGGTTCCACCCAGTTTAATCAATCAAGTAGGATTGATTCACTCTTTAAGCATGTGACGGTGCCACCCGGATGACCATAATGACTCAAAAATCTGAGCGTTCCGGTCATCGGCTCAGAGGGGGTATCCAATCGACGCTGCCTTGTGGTCGAGCTTCCAGCCTGTGACTCAACCTCTCTGTGGGCATCTATCGAAAAGACATGTCCTCATCAACGCCTTTATGGATACATTATACAGTAATATTTCCTGAAATCGAAGTCTATTTCTGACGACGCTTCGTGGGGAGGCATCTTGATTCACATCCCGCGAAGTAATGGGCGGTCAGTTGCAAGGTCTTTTTGCAGCAGCTCGCCCGTCTCTTTGGCCTGCCGCCCGATGATCGTCGCAATTGTGCGGATAATATCGCGGGCTTCATCCCACCAGAGTTCCTCACGTTCTTCCAGCTTTTGTGCGCAAACCTCTTCCACTATTCCCTGGTAGTACAGGGCAAGGGTTGGTTGATGATCGCGAAGACTCAGATTATTGGCTACGCCGAGTTCGCTTTTGAGCGCTGCTGCGGTTCGCCCCCACAATCCTCGATAAACATCATCGGTAGCCGTTGCGTAGTGTCGTGGTGTCAGGATATCTCGCACAAAATCCGCCAGCGCTGCGGTGAACTGGTTTCGCTTAATTTTGCTGTCAATCCGCATTTGAATCCAGCGATCATCCTTGCCCTGTTTGCGATGATATTCAATGAAGGCATCCAGCAGCCTATCGGGATTGGTTATACCTTCAATAATTTTATTGGGTTCACGCCGCACCTCATCCACAAAAGCCCCTGCCGCTGCCAGAAAACGACGGATTTCGTCAAGCATAGGGCGATCCTGTTTCACACGCATATATTGGGCAATCAGGTACAACCCTTTGTCAGTCGTATATTCGCGTTTGTAGGTCTTGCCGTCGTTTGCCTTATATGGCAGACGTACAATTGAATTGGACATCTGCTGTCCTGCACTGGTTTTCTTAAACATCGACCATAAATTGCGTATGTTGTTTTCGCCAGTTAATCCCCGCATCCAATCCTGAACCGCATAATAAGTTCCTTCTGCGGTCTGCGTATGCGCCAGCTGGAAATTCCAACGTTTTGCGACAATCAGCGGTAGCGGGGTATCATTTTCATTTGAAACGTCATCGGGAATGAGGGGCAAGTTGGACATGACCTGTTCCTTTATCTGCTGTAAAATCTATGCAGATAGAATATCTAAAAGGCATAATAATGTCAACTAGATTCAATTTTTGATAACCAGATTGTAATATGAAAAAACGTGTCTTGAAGAATCGACTGCTCACCTTGATCCAGGAGCGTGAGCAGAAAATCAGCCGCCGAATCAAATTGAAAGACCTGGCGGAGTTTGTCGGCGTGACTAATCACACGATCACGAGCTGGATTCGCAATGACGTGCGCAAGTATGAAGCGCACATCATTGAAGGTTTTTGCGACTATTTCGATTGCGATATTAACGATTTGCTCTATTTTGAAATGTTGGATGTCGAACCCGCCCCTGAGGCGTGATTGAATACAAATGGCCTCTAATTGATTCCTGCCCGCTGCTTCAACGCCTGGAGGAAACCGGCCTCTTCTGAGGATATTTTTTCTCCGCGACCAAACATGCCCTCGCCGGCTTCGTGGGCGACCTGCTGCGCCAGCGCCACCAGGAACGCGCGGTAGCCGGGGCCATCCGGGTCGTCACCCAAAATTGACAGCACCAGATCAACCTGCTCTAAAACGGCGTTGCCGCTGACCAGCGTTTTTTCTGTCGGGAGTTCATCTTTTGTCAGGTTTGAGGCAAAGGCAAAACACTCTTGCAGAAGAACGTTGCCCTGAAACGGCTCGACAGCCGCCTGCATAAATTCTAACCCGGCTTTGAGTTCCATCGTAAAGCTGACCGGGCCAGTTTTATCGACCTGGGCTGTTCCCGCTATCAACCATATGGGAAGTTCCAAAAGAATCTGAAGTTCTTCGTCGCTATAGTGTTTCAAGATCAATCTCCTTAAACCATTGCTTTCAGTGTATCAGGCATTGTTGAGCGCGGCGATTCGGGTTAGCGCTTCCTCAAGTGCTACCGGCTCGACGGCGAACGGCCCTGTCTCTAAGTCGATGCCCTGCTGCGCCTTGTCTAGAACTGTCACCATACGCGCGGCGATTCGCGCTTGATCGGCTGGGCTATAGCGCTCAAAATTCAGTGGAAATTGCGAATAATCGACAAAATCGCCATAATACCCTTCCTCAAGTGTCTTACGGTATGGCAAGCCGAAATCGAAATCCAGAGTATCGCCAGCATTGAGTGGAATCGTCGCTATTGGAAGTGGCTTATCGACATCAAATGGAATAACTTGAGTGGGGCCTTTCTCAAGAATTGGGCGTGGATCAATAATGATGATACGGTAAGGGTGAGCTTGCAGATGCCCTATGCTGTAATCAAAAATCGTACGAAATGTTGGGCTAGATTCGTGAAGATAATCGAGTTCAATAAATACCAATCCATTGATGAGCAAATCGAGTCGCTTACGTTGATAGGCTTGTGCATCGCCACTGTTTCCTTTGTTGCTTGGTGAAAGCAATTCGACCCAGGCCACAGGAGCATCTGTTTGCATGTCTTTCGATTCAAATGGGTAGACAGCTACGGCCCAAAAAGGCGTTTCACTCAATTCATCTTCGTCAAGGAGTTCACCGAAAGGAATAGTTTGTGCCATTGCCATTGTCGTCGATGGTTGAAATTGGCGTTGCGGGTTTAAATCAGAAATCAAAACATCTGACTTTGGGCTTCCACCTTTTTCACGTCGTATCTGGAGCGATTGCTCTAATTTTGTGATGTAACCCAGCGGACGCAACTGTGCCATGAGTGTATCTGCGAGATGGACAATGTGGCGCGTATGAAAACTACTCCATTCACCTTCAGCCTGCCAATAGCTATGCAGATGCGGATTGATACCCGGATATTGATTTTTGACCGAGCGAACTGGCTTCATAATGTTGCCCTCGAATCTATAACACCTCTGCCCCGTTAGTCGCGCTGCACACATAAATATTCGGTGTCAGGTTCGCCGTCTTTTGATAGGTCGCGCTGACGGCATCAGCAAACGTTTCAGCGCTTTCTGAGTGAACGAGCGCCACCGCACAGCCGCCAAATCCCGCTCCGGTCATCCGTGCGCCGTAGCAGCTTTCCTGTGCCTGAGCGCACCGTACCATGATATTCAGATTATCGCTGGACACCTCAAAATCGTCGCGCAGGCTGTCATGGCTGGCGTTCATCAATACGCCTAAACGGACAGCGTCGCCCCGGCGCATGGCTTCAGCCGCTTCTACCGTGCGGTCATTTTCCGAAATGACATGGCGGGCGCGGCGGCGAGTCATCTCGTCCAGCTCGGCGGCGCGGCTGTGAAATTCCTCCATCGTCACATCACGCAGCGCAGTTACGCCGAAAAATCGCGCAGCGGCTTCACATTGGCTGCGGCGTTCGTTATATGCCGAATCGACCAGCCCGCGCCGGGTGGCGGTATCCAGTACGACAATCGACGTATTGGGCGGTAGCGGCACAAGCTGCGTATCCAGCGAACGGCAGTCGATCAGCAGCGCGTGATTTTCGACTCCTGCGGCAGAAATCATCTGATCCATGATGCCGCAGTTCATGCCGACCCATTCGTTTTCCGCACGCTGTGCCAGCCGTGCCATCGTCGCTGCATTCCAGGGAAGATTCGACGTGACTCCGAATGCCCGTGCCGTCGCCAGTTCAACCGACGCCGATGACGACAAACCCGCGCCAATCGGCACATCCCCAGCCAGCACACCGTCCCATCCTTGCAGCGTGTAGCCTGCCGCCTTCAGCACCCAGGTAACACCTTTGACGTATTCCGACCAGCCTGCCTGCTCATTTTCAAATTTTGATAACGGAAATTTGGCTGTTTCGTCAAAATCGAGCGAGTGTGCCACGACCTGACCGTCTTCGCGGGGACGCAGCGCGATATATGTCGCCCGGTTAATCGCCATCGGCAGGACAAAGCCGTCGTTGTAGTCGGTGTGTTCGCCGATCAGGTTGACTCGCCCCGGCGCACGGACAACCGCCGAGGGCGCTGAGCCAAAGCGTTTTTGAAATTCTTGCGTGACTTGCTGTTGTAGGGACATGGGTATCTCTTTAATTGATGAAAGTAAAAACGACTAATCTTCCACATCGGGCAGCGCGAACAAATCTTTGATACTGATCTCCAGGCCAGGGAAAAGTGATTCGGCGCGTAAAGTGTCACTCTCTCCATAAATCCGAATCTGGTTAACCCCGTGAATATGTTGGTGTAGTTCGTGCTGGTCAGGGTACAGCACCCACACTTGCACTGTACCATAAGCAAAATAATCACGGATTTTGGCGAGTAATTCCTGGGCGCTGTCATCCGGCGACATCACTTCGATTGCCAAATCTGGCGCACCAGGAAAGGGCAGCCCCAAATCAAAATCCTTTGGCAGACGACCTTTGCGGATAAACGAAGCATCGGGGATGCGCGTCTTACGAACACCAGTCTCAGGGTCAATATACAGGACATAAATGAGATTGTCGGTGCAAACGTAGCCCAGTTTGTTTGGTGTGGCGAAATCATAAAGCACTCGATAAGCATTACCCGCGACAATCACATGCCTGAAGCCAACTGGTGACATCTCTACAATCTCCCCATCAATAATTTCAAACCGTCCCTCTTTCGCAGCCAGTCTGAGCAAATCTTGCATCGTGATTGGTTTAATTAAAACTGCGTCCATTATTGCATCCTCTATCAATCAACCCTGCTTCTTATAATGCACTTCCGACAGTCCGCGCAGACGTTCCGCCGCCTGCTCTGCCGTCAGGTCGCGCTGGACTTCAGCCATCATCTCATAGCCGACCATGAATTTTTTGACCGTTGCCGAACGCAGCAGCGGCGGGTAAAAATGGGCGTGAAGCTGCCAGTGCTGGTAATCGCCGTCCGTCGGTGCGCCGTGCCAGCCCATCGAATATGGAAATGAGACTTCAAATAAATTGTCGTAGCGCGTCAGCAGTCGCTTCAAGATGTCTGCCAGCGAATCGCGCTCGTCGTCGCTCAAATCCGGCAGACGCAGCACGTGGCGTTTGGGCAGCAGCATGGTCTCGAACGGCCAGAACGCCCAGTATGGCACGACAAAAAGCCAATGCTCATTTTCCACGACCACTCGTTCGCCCTGCTCCAGTTCCAGCGCGGCGTAATCGACCAGCAGTGGCGAACGATGCTCGACAAAATATGCCCGCTGGTGATCATTCTCTTTCGAGATTTCGTTGGGCAGCACCGTTTCCGCCCACACCTGCCCGTGAGGATGCGGGTTCGAGCAGCCCATAATTTCGCCCTTGTTCTCGAAAATCTGCACCCAGCGATATTTTGGCCCCAGTTCGCTGACCTGATCTGCCCATACATCCACGACCTTGCGGATGTCAGCGGCGGGCATCTCCGGCAGTGTTAAATTATGGCGTGGCGAAAAGCAGATCACGCGGCTTGTCCCCTGTACACCTTCAGCCACTAATAATAGATTGGCCGATTCGGGTGGCGCGGGTGTATCCGGCAAAATCGCGGCAAAATCGTTCGTAAAAACAAAGGTACTGGTATATGGCGGATTGTTCAGGCCGCCTGCGCGTTCGTTGCCAGGGCAAAGATAGCATTTCGGGTCATATGGTGCGCGGTCATCCTGCGGCGGACGCTCGACTTTGCCCTGCCAGGGGCGCTTGTTGCGGTGCGGCGAAACCAGCACGTATTCGCCCGTAAGCGGGTTATAACGGCGGTGCGGGTGATCAGTGGGGTTAAACATATTCAGTCCTCAACAAGGCAAACAAATAATCATCAGGGGCAAGTCAACGACGGTTGCCCGTTTATCAGCAGATAACGTCCAAAGCGTGCGTCAGGATTAACGGCGTAAACGCGCAGAATAGCCTGTTCGCCGCTGCTGAAAATATTCGGCAAAACGAGATCGTAGCCCTGGAAACCGCTGATGCCCAACACCGTCACCAGATCGCTTCGAAAGCTGTTCGCCGTCGCGTGGTCGATCAATTCTTCTTCACCAGCGGCGTTGACGCGGTAGACTTCGATTTCCAGAGGTTCATCGGAAGTACCCGCGTCATAAGCCCAACCCGCCACGCGCAGACAGTTAGCTAAATCAACATAACCATATGGTGTTGTCAGGTCAGATGGTCGCAGTTCGTATAACTGGCGCATCGAATCCTGCACCTGCGCCAATGTCCCGACGATGACAAAGCTTTCGTAAGTATAAACCTGCGGCATCAATGGCTGCTCGACGCGCCCTATGCTCCATTTGTTGGTGCTGTTAGCGGAGTCTGGATTCTCATAGCCCAATATCGAATATTGCGTCACCTGCTCGGTGGTGTATGCCCCCATCGCGTACTCGCCATCGGGTGTCGAAAGAATCGGCGGCAAACCGCTGGCGCTGACAAAGCTGAATGGAAATGAATCGCCTGCCGATTCTGCCGCGCTCAATTCGCCGCTTGAGGGGTCAAAAAACCAGTATTGGTTAAATTCGTATGTCAGGTAGCCTGTAGGGATTTCTAACGACAAGGCTTTTGCGCCGTCCGGCACGATGATATTGGCGGTCATGCGGATCACATTTTCCAGGCCTGCATAGCCAATTTCCACTGTTTTGTGCAGCACGGAATCGGAAACGAGCGAGGTATTGACACCTTTTTCGATCCCTTCGGGACAAATTCCGCCTTGCTCGTCCGGTGCTGTCCAGTAGGCGGGCAGCGATGTGGTCGAAAGTATGTTGGCTGCGGCACTGCATACACTGAGTAAGCGGCTGGTCGAGGTGGAACTACGTGCGTCTGCCATAGAGCCACCTTCTGTCGGATTCAAACACTCTCCCTGACCGTTGACCTGCCAGGCGTATTGAATCTGCCGCCCATGATCGAAGGCATTGACGAATTCTTTGCCGTTCCAGGTGAGCGAATCAATCGCGCCGCCAAATCGCGCCGAGATTTTCAGTGTGAGGGATTCGCCGTTGACGGTTGCGCGGAGTTCGCGTGTGTAATTTGCGTCAATATTCGTCTCGCAAATTTCCTCAGCGGAGACAGATGATGCAGCACTTAAAATGATAACGAAGATGATTACAAATAACGCTAAACGCAATCTCATATTCAACAATTTTCTGAATACATTGGTTTTATCAAATGTCATATCTTATGTGAAGCATTACGGCTTGGGACGTTGCCCATTATGTGGTGGGCCAAAATTGGAGTAGTCAATTACCCAATCCCTACTCTGAAGATATGTGTCAAGATAGCCACCTGAAATCGCTATCTCTCTATAGATCATGTTAAAGTCTTCAGCGAAGCTAGTTAGATCGACTTGGACACGTTGCATAGCATCGAGATCATACTTTACTGTAGTTGGGTCTATCACAATTTGACCCTTAACTATATTGCTGTCTATGAAAAAATGATTTTGGCCTATACTGCACCATATTAAACCATAATGGTCAAGATGATCCCTTATAATCATACGATCAATACATCTTTTTAGGGGGTTGGCTATCTGGTTTATACCCCTGCCTTGAACTAGGTCGCGCGTTGAACGCGGCGTATAATTCCAAACTTCATGATTGGGTTTGACTTCGACTCGGGGTTTTTGGGTAACTACAATAGTTACGAGATTGCTTAATGCATTTAGACTGCTATATAGGCTAGAGTATATTGCTTTCCATGTTCTGCGAATGTTGATTAGGTGTTCTCCCGTCGATGTATTTCGGTTCAGTTCAGAACCCAGTTCATTGAAAAAGCTGATTGCATCAGCCATATTTGTATAGACAGAATAATGTGTAAGACTAATCCCAATTAGATCAGTCCATTCCTCATCCGAAAGTGGAGTATGTCCCGTTTTCCACCAAACGCAATTCTGATCTGGGTTAACTTTAGCCTGTGGCGCTCTTAGCACTTCTCGAAATTGCCACCAATATTCCATATATTTCTGTGTAAAAGGCTTAAAGGTTTCCTCAATAGCATCGCCACCATATCCGCCTTGAGTAAAGTCTATATCCTGACTCATTCTGAGTTTCCTGCTACTTTTGCGTTTGACATATTAGCCTGCCAGCATCCCAAAAGCTGAGACGCTGACAGGCTGAAATGCTGACGAGCTAGTTGTACTGCGGCAGCCAATCGCCGTGTGCTTCGATCAGGTCATCCACCAGCGACCAGATTTGATCGAGCGAAAGTTCGGCGGCGGTGTGTGGGTCGAGCATAGCGGCGTGATAGATGTGTTCGCGCTTGCGGGTCAGCGCGGCCTCGACGATGAGCGATTGCACGTTGATATTGGTTTGCATCAGCGCGGCGAGCTGTGGCGGCAGTTTGCCGATTTTCGTCGGCTGTAAACCGTTTTTGTCTACCAGGCAAGGCACTTCTACGCAGCAGCCCTGGGGCAAGTTGTCGATCAGGCCGACATTGGGAACATTGCCATAAATGACGACTGGCTCGTCCGTCTCCATGCTGTTGATGATCTGTGAGCCGTATTCCATGCTGCGTTCGACCTCAAACGGCACCGTTGGGTTTTCAAGCTCGGCGCGGAGTTGGTGCCAGCCTGCAAGCTGATTTTCGCAGCGGGTGATGTATTCATCCAGCGGAATGTTAAATTCTTCGATCAGATCAGGGCGGTCACGCTTGATGAAATAGGGTGTGTATTCGGCGAAATGTTCGCTCGACTCGGTTACGAAGTAGCCCAGACGCTTGAGCATCTCGTAGCGGACGCGATTCCAGTCCGGTACCCGGTCTTCTGCGATGACTTTGTGCATCAGTGGGTACAGATTTTCGCCATCGCGCTCGAATTTCAGATAGAACGCCATGTGGTTAATACCCGCACACAGGTAATTGATTTCGTCGGGGTCGATGCCCATGTCACGCGCCAGTTGGTGCGCTGTTCCCTGGACACTGTGGCAGAGGCCGACAGTCTTGATCGTGCTGGCACGGCTGATCGCCCAGCAAACCGATGCCATAGGATTGACGTAATTCAGCAGTGTCGCGTCTGGGCAAAGCTCCTCCATGTCCTTCGTGACATCCTGGAACACACGGATGGTACGCAGTCCGCGCATGATGCCGCCGATTCCGAGCGTGTCGGCGATGGTCTGGCGAAGGCCATATTTTTTGGGAATTTCGAAATCGGTGACAGTACCGGGTTTGTAACCGCCAATCTGGAACATGGTAATGGCGTAATCCGCGCCGTCAAGCGATTTGCGGCGGTCTGTGGTGGCTTCAATCGTCGGTTTCACGCCCAACGTATCAGCGACACGATGCGCGACGACTTCAGATGTTTTCAGGCGTTCCGCGTCAATGTCGAAAAGGCTGATCGTCGAATTTGCCAGGTCGGGGTAGCTGAGAATATCTCCGAGCAGATTTTGAGCGAAGACCGTGCTTCCCGCGCCGATAAATGTGATCTTAGGCATTTCTGTACCTCATATGGATGAATAAGTTTGATTGACCGTTTCGCATCGAAATGCGATTTCCGCCTATTATATCGGTTCTGATCGCTTTTTGGAGCGCGCTCCAAAACCAGCAAGTGAAGGGTATAAGGCTAACTTTTATCAATTTCTTAATTGGGTCAGTAATTGTTCTTAATACCTTTATGGTTATCATCGCGAAATCATAGAGTCCTCTGTACCTCTGTGTGTAGCTGGCTTACTACCGAAAGCGCCGCCCAAAATTTCCTCGGTGGCGCTTTCATTTAACGCAGGTGGCCGAATTTATGCTCACTGCGCAGCACAGTAATCACAAACCCGGCTGGATTGGCGATGTTCGTGCGCTCAGATAGTTGCCCCAACATCCATTCCACCAACTTCACGCCGTATTTTTGCACGTGTTCATAAGCTAATCCCCGTGCCAGCGCCCGATCAGGATTGATGGCGCGAACGGCCTCATACAGGCGATCCGCCAGCACCGTCTCACGCGGACTTAAATCTGGCAATTGCTGCACGATGGGCTGGGCTTTAACTTTAAACGGCTTGCTGTGCTTGTCATGCCAGACTTTGCGCCACCATTTTTTGCACTGTTCCGGGTCTTTCCAGATGCTTTCGGGAATCAATTCCCAGATTGTGTGTTTACAGCGTTGGCATTCACCGGGCATATCAACCTGAATCTCCGTGCGGAGACAGCTTGGGCAGAGCCAGAACGTTTTACTCGGCACTGGAACTTCTGCATAGTGCTGATGGGATTCGAATATTTGTTCTGGTTGAGGTGCTTCGTTTACATTATTGTGAATTTCTTCACGAATAATTTGCGTCTTATGATGTTCATGATCTGGCTCTTTGTGCCAGCCGAACTCAAGCTGCTGTGGCCCATAGCGATAGAAATTCCAGTGCTGCCGCGTCAGATACAAGCTTCGAAATCTTCGTAATAAATTGAGAGCCAGACCTTGAATTGGCGGGAAACGCTTGCCGTCGCCGCGCTCGATAAATAGCCCCTTAGCCGCCTCCTTTTTGAATGGTAGCGAATGCGCTACGTCCCATGTCAGCGGTGTCTGGTGATATTTAAGCGTCACCTGAAGCCCGATCTGGCGGTCATAACGGCGACATGTCCACACTGAAATTCCTAGACGTTGCGAGAGCCAGTGGCGTGAATATGTGGCAGGTCGTCGCTGAAATAACCCACGCTGTAACGCCTGACGATAGGCTTTCGGGCTTTTCAGGTCTTCGGCGAGAATCGGGTCACCGTGCGTCAATTTGACATTGAGACTTCGGCACAGGGCGGCGTTATCGGGCATCAGAAACCAGCGGGATGGGCAACCAATACTTCGGTATAAATCATTTTTGATTCGTTTTGCACCCCTAACAAAAACGCATTTTTTTTGTTTGTGGTAATGACTATGCGCAGCGTTAGCGGTTTTTGTCTTTGGGGGGTTTACGGGGGGTTCAGCCGTCTTCACCGCTTTGAAAATATGTTTTCCAGCGGGTGCAATGGTGCGAATTGCATCCTGCACAGCCCGTCTGCCGATCCCATAAATTTTTAACAGCGAACAGGCCACGCGCTCGGTGAAAATCATGCCCGCCTTAATACCCGCCAGCAAAAGTCCATCCAAAACCCGCGCTGCTGCTGTGCATCCCATTTGCAGGAGTTTTTCGCGGATGCTGTTAGAAATCGCGTAATTGACAGCTTTGCGTAACGGTTGACGCGCCGGACGTTTGAATGCACTTTTAATGGTCTGAACAGCTTCGCGGCGGCGCATCTCTGGCGTTTCGCGGGTATGATCGCTGCGGGGCGGCTGAATAATATGGATTTCGACCAGTTTTTTGACGACTTCGGTCTGTATCCAGCCGCTATCCCGTAAATAAATTGCGATTTTCAGGAGCGCGTTGTTACGGCCAATTTCCGCCGCCAGTGTACGATACCAATTCCTAATAGCCTCGTTTGAAAGCGACGGCAGCGCTTCACCCAGAATGCCCGTTAAACGTTTGCTGCTGTCGCCCATGACCTCGACAGCGGCAACGTTACGCGGAAGATTTTGCGCAAATCCACGCATTTCGACGGCGCGATAGGTGTCCAAAAACGCCCGAATGCGGTTAAAACTGTGCTGCGAGAGCGTTACGAGATCAAAAGTCTGGGAAACTTCCCATCGTTTCCCGTCGATGATCGTCGGCGGCGCGACCACATAGGTCGATTGTGCCTGAAAATCCGCGCCATTGATGCGCTTGTTGAGCAGTTTCATGCCGGATGGAACGCGGTAATAATAATGGGGCAAACCACGCCCGCCGGATCGAATCGTGAATGTCTGCGCCAGATCGGGACAGCAGCGGGCAAACGCCTCTGCCATGTCCTGACGGTCAAAATCGAGTACCGCTAATTTCGAAATGGAGCCGCAAATAAGCGCTAATCCGCCGTAACGGTTATCACAGAACCACGAATCGATTTCCTCTCTGCTGGCACGCCGAAATTGATAATCTGACCAATTAATGGCTGCTACTTTAGCCTTCTCTGGTTGCGAATCACCCCAGATTGGAATGACCGACCAGCCCAGATTTCGGTACAAATGCGCCGATTCACGCAGCTCAGAGGCGTAAATTTCACGCGAATTTAACACAAAACGCGCTCTTTCTAGAGGACGCCCATTGCTAAATTCGCGAATTACCGTTACACTAAATCATGGGATTGATGAGGTGTTTTGCAGATTTTTAGACGGTTGCCGTTGAAACAACCATCTGCGCTACTACGATCCACTGAACCACAAAAGTGCCTGGTAGTGAGTGAACCGCATGAATCTGGTAAAACTTTAGTCAGTGTTAGCGGTAAACTAAAATTCAGCTAGAATGCCTCTGATAGTTAAAAAGCCTGTTCCCTTTTTGGGAGTTGGGCTTTTTAATTTTTAGGACAAAACGCAAACCGTAAACTATCTTTCATTAACCATTCGAATCATACACCACGCTCTCGATTCTCGCAAATGGCAGCTAACGCGCTCAGATTCCCTCTAGATCGCGCGTAAAGGCCGATTTCCCGCGTTTAAGACCATAAAATGTTAAGTTGTAGCTGAAGCCGTTAAAAACGCGCTCAGGCTGTTTTTTCGTTCTCGAAAACTTAGCGATTTCTCAATTGCCATGCACACGAAAATCGACTACACTAGCTCCTAATTGTTTTCCAAAACTCGTCAGCATCTTCGCTGACGTTGGCGTGGTCAACCCCTCGTTGATCGCCGAGACCGTGTTCTAGCTGGCTTAGAATGCGGTCTTTTTTTAAATTTCGTATCCCAAAATTACTCCGTGATATAAGTCCCTGATAAGTGTTTAGCTCCCCTACCCTGCCCTTTCGGGTCGTTTATTGGATGAAAATCTGCGAAAAAAGCCGTTTTTTTGACCTTCCGACCTCGCCGGAACGCGGTGGGGGAGGGGCATATCGCAATCTGGGTTAACGTCCGTTGCGTTTTCGATCATCCTGTAGCGCCCGTTTTAGCTCGTCTAACCAGCGCTCATGTTCCCCAATCGTCTGCAACGCTTTCTGCCGATCCTGGTCGTTGAGGATGTCCAGTTTGGCGGCATACGACCAGATTTTGCCGATGCGCTTTTTGTTGATGGCCTCGACAAACGGGTTCGAGGGGTCTGAGACCGTTACGGACGTAACGGTCTCATGCGGCGACACCGTTACGGACGTAACACTCGTTTTATCGAAATTGCGAATTTCCCACTCGGTCAGGTTATGGTCATCGGCGTAATGCCACGACTCGTCATCGAGTTTGAGAAGACCCCGATAATGACGAATCTGTCCTGCGCTCTTTAACCCGATAGCCGTCAGAATTTTTTCACTCTGACGTAACGGTATGCGAAACTTGTTTCCATCTGCGACCTGCGCGTAATAGGCACGTTCCGACTGCCCTTCGTCAATAATTTCCGCGAAGGATCGAAATTCAACCCCTTCCTGCCGCAGCAAATCCATAATCAGGATCGCCAGTTGCCGTGCTTTACTGATCGCGTTCAGGTCGGCGCGGGCATTGTTCTCGCCAGCTTGCCGCCATACATCCATCTGATCGACGATACGCGCTGGGATTTTTGACCACTGCCCATCGGAGAAAAAATTATTGAGCAGGTGATAAGCGATCCAGCGACGTTCACCCGTTTCCAGTCGATATTTGCGCCCGGTATGCACGATGGTGATCGGGTTTGTCAGCCCGACCTGCCGGATATTGGCAGCTAATCGCGCAACGCTCAACAACGCTTTTTCGAGTGGCCCCGCGTCATCCGGGATTTCTTTTGACTCGTCAAAATCCTCTGTCCCGATCTGAGTCAAATGGGCTTTGACATCAAAATAATCGTTTTTTTCGCGTTCAACGGCCTGTATCCACACATCAAAAAGCGACCCAAGCGCTTCGGGTTCGCCTGTCCAGAAATTGCGTATAACCGACGGGATAATTCTGCGAGGCTGCGTAAAATCCGGGTAAATATCAAAGATACTGATCGGCTTGGCAACCTGACGCTGCTCGGCGATGTCCAATGTGCCAGAATTGAAAATCGCGTCGGTAGCGTCCTGCGAAGTGACCTGCGCAGAAGCATTAAATACGTTGATGTCGTGGTCGCGACCACGACGGACGCTCTTAGACATGCGCCATTGCTCCCTCGATGCGCTCTATCAGCCCCATAGCCTCGGCTGCCGCTTTTGTTTCGGGCGCAATCGAAAAGACAGGTCGCCGCATGGTCGCTGCTTCTGCCCAGATGGTGCGCTGCATGATCGGAGGCCACACCAACGCGCCAAACTGCTTTTGCAATTCGCGCAGATTTTCCGAATGTTCGACAGTCTGGGTGCGGAACATCGTCGGAATAATACCCAGAACTTCGATATTGCCGAGATTCCATTTATCGCGGTAGCTCTGCGCGGCCTGCCGATGCGAGATGCTTTCGACCAGCCCATCAAACGATAAATATTCGCATTTTGTGGGGTAAATAATGGCATCTGTCGCCAGATAGATCGACCCATGCAGCAGCGATGGAGTAGGGGAAGTATCGAAAACGACATAATCAATCGCGTTGGATAATTCTTGCAGGCGATCATGGACAGCGAAGGCATCCGAGGTCGAATTGGCGATATTGCGGGTTTCGACGTTGGACGGAATGACGAATAGCTGTCCCACGACAGGCTTGCCAGGAATCTGATATTGATCGGGTGGGATAAAGCGCATGACCTCTTTGAAGGGCATATCTCGCACGAGCAGATTATACAGACCCGGCTCTTTTGCCAGCCCTGACATGACGGTTGCATGACCCTGCGGATCGGCATCCACCAGGACAACGCGATAGTCTTTGACAGCAAGCCCGGCGGCGATATGCGTTGCCAGGGTTGTCTTCCCGACACCGCCTTTTTCATTGAGTAGCGTGATAACTTTCATGATCGACCTCGATTATAAATCAAGCTGTTAGACCGGGCTGTTTATTGTTAGATAATAATTTTGTATTATGAATTTTTACAGGTGGCTTCAATTAAGCCCCATCTGCAAGTCGGTAGACAAATTCAAAGCCAATCGGTGTCCGGTTATCCCGAAACTCGATTTGAATCAGCCCTCTCGCCTGGAGGATTTCGAGCATGGCAATGTCATAGGCCGACAGTTTGCGCTTCTCAATCGCTTTGGCGAGTTCGCTTCGGTTGAACCAACGATCTGGTGATTCTTTCATAACGTCGAATAACCTGCTTGAACGTTTTTCCAGGCGCGATGTGGTTTTCTCGAACATTCAACAAAACTCCGCAAATACATATCGACCAAAATGCTTAATGTGATTATAGCGCTTTATGACTTTGGTGCAAGACAGCTAGCCAGAATACAAGTCATTTTACGACATAAGTAGACAGTGGCAACACCAATGAGTTCCCCGCGTGCGTCTGCTTAAATCTTTATGTCGAAAATATGGAACTTGTAGGGGCGCATAGCTGTGCGCCCTTGAATTGATCGCCTACATTCCTAAATTTTGCGCGATGAGGTAAACCAGCCAGCCGAGGACGATCAACAGGCCGACGCGCCCATGTAATTTGGCGGTGCGCCCCTGCGCTTGATGGAGCAGGGCGGTATCGGTTTTGGTGTAGATGATCTGGATCAGGCGATAGGCTTCGGGGAGGGTAATCAGCGCGAGAAGGGTTGTCCAGGGGATCACATTTAATAAAACCATGATGATGAGGGCAACATAGGTTCCGCCCACCAGAAAAAGATATTCCGCACGAGCGCCACGCAAGCCAAGCATGAGCGCCAGTGTGCGCTTGTTGACGGCACGATCTGCGTCCATATCCCGGATATTGTTGGCATGGAGAATGGCCGCGACCATAAATGAAATTGGAATTGCCGCGATCACGGGGGTGATGTCGAACTGACGAGCCATCACGTAATATGCGCCCAACACCATCAGCGGCCCCATAAAGATGCCGACGGCGACTTCGCCAAGCCCGTTATAGGCGAGAGGGAATGGCCCAGCGGTGTAGGTAATGACGACTAAAACGCCGCCTAAGCCAATCCACAACAGCATGGGGCCGCTGTGAATGAGCAGCAGTAACCCTATTAGTGATCCGGCAACAACAGAAACAATCGCGCCGATCAAAACATCATTGGGCGTGAGGATTTGATTTTTGATCGTCATGCCTTGCCCGGCCTGTTTGAATTCGTCCGCACCGCGTTTGAAGTCAAAATATTCGTTGATGAAATTGGCAGCGATTTGCAAGAACAGCGCACCGATGAGTGACAGCACGAACGGGATGAGATCAAAAACGCCTTTTTGCAGCGCGATCACCGCCGCCAATCCGAGTGGAGCATAAGTTGCTGTCAGGGTGCGTGGACGTGCGGCGCTGTACCAGGCTGAAAATTTCTGATTTGTGAAAAAAGACACTTTTAACTCCGAAGGGATGTTTACCGAGCGCTGCTCATTTGTACCATAATTTGCCGGATAAAGGTCTGATCGGATGCGCTATAGGTGTGGAAACGTTCTGGTTCAGCCGCGTAGTCAAGCAAATCGTTCCAGCGCCCAGCCTGAAATGTTTGTTGATAGACCGGATTCAGATCAAATTTGATTTTCTCGTCATTCGCCAGCGGGATCACAAATTTTTTGAGCGCTTCATCAACACGAAAACCATAGCCGCGTGCTTTTCCAAGATTCCAATCGGGGCGCGGGTCAGTAATCGTAATCCAATAGGGGTAAGCTTCGGGGTGAGTTGGGTAGGGGGGAACTTGAGCCACAATCGAGGGCGATTCGTGCAAATAATCAATTTCGATCAGCGGAATGAGATTTTCCAGGGCGTGAAAACGATTGACTAAATAAGCATCATAATTACTGCCGCCGGGTTTGTTGGATGGAGAGAGCAGTTCGATACGCACGACGATCTGACCGAGCTTGTGCTGCGCTAAAAGCTCACGAACGACAACAGACTTAGGTTGTTTAATGGGTTCTACGACTTCGGCTACTGGTGCTTCCCATGTGGCGATTTCGACGACGTTCATACCCGCCAAAACTGACTCGCCTCGTTGAAAAATGGCTATGTCAGGTTTGGGCGACGAAAGAGAGCGAATGCCACCAAAATCAAAATTCTCAATTTGGAGTGATTGTTCGCTAAAGGCAAGATAGTGACTGGGGAGATGGCTATTGAGATCATCCGCAATGTATGTGATATGTCGGCTGTGAAATGAAGGCCACATGGCAGGCTGGTCAATCGTGCCAGCGGTTTGCAGCAGGCTGTTGAGATGTGCGTTAATGCCGGGGTAGGGGTTAGGCATAGGTTACTCTCAGAATCTTTGCTTGTGATTATAGCATAAGGGCGAGGCAGCACCTCGCCCTAAGGAGAGCAGCTTTATTGCCGATAATTTCCAGCGGCAAGTATCCTATACAATTTCTACGCCCGAAGCTGCTCGAAAAACGCCTTGCGGAACTTCGCAACCTTTGGCGCGACGACAGCGCGGCAGTACCCCTGGTTTGGATTTTTCACAAAGTATTCCTGGTGATAATCCTCAGCAGGGTAGAACTTCGGCAGTTCCGTAACCTCGGTCACAATCGGCGCACCCCAGATACCCGAAGCGTTGATTTCTGCAATCGTCTGTTCGGCGATGGCCTTCTGTTCCGGCGTGTGATAATAAATGGCGGAGCGATATTGCGTACCCACGTCCGCGCCCTGGCGGTTGAGGGTAGTGGGGTCGTGGATGGTGAAAAACACGTTCAGCAGATCGCGAAAACTGACAACATCGGCATCATATGTGACCTGGACGACCTCGGCATGTCCGGTTGTGCCGGTGCAGACCATGCGGTAGTCGGGGTTCGGCAGATGCCCACCCATATAGCCGGAGACGACATCTTCAACGCCCTTGAGTTCGTCGTATACCGCTTCCAGACACCAGAAACATCCACCCGCGAGCGTTGCGACTTCGCGCTTCATGATATGACCTTTCCATAAATTCGATAAACCGGAAACTCCATTGTAGTCTCCTCACATCATTGTTCCGTTTCAATAATATGAGAATCTGAAATAAAATTCATAACAATTTCAGGAGATTCTTAACTTAAAATCAGAATTATTCCCCATAATGACTTAAATACAAAGATCTACATCAGCATAAAGGCAATCAAAAAAATGGCATATGTTCCAATTCTAGAATACGACAACGCTACCGATGCAAAAACGAAGGCTGTTTATGACGAAATTCGAGCCGAGCTTGGATTTGGCATGGTTCCGAATTTATTCAAGTCGATGGCGACAAATCCCGATTTTCTGGAAGCGAACTGGAAAAAATTTCGTGGTACGGTTCTGCGCGGCGATCTCCCACGCACGTTAAAAGAGATGGTTGGTGTGGCGATTTCGCAGGCGAATAACAGCGAATATGCGCTCAAAGTACATTTACATGGACTCTCGGCACTGGGAATGAGCGAAGAAGTGCTGCGCCTGCTGGTTTCCGATTTTGAAGCCTGCCCGCTGCCTGCCCGCGAAAAAGCGGTTATTCGTTTTGGCCTGCTGGCCGCGACCAAACCGCATGAATTGACGGAAGAACGTTTTGAAGAACTACGCAAATTAGGTTTGGACAACAGCGAAATTTATGAAGTGATCGCTACCGCCAATTTATTCACGGGAGTCAATCAATACACCGACTCGATCAAACTAGAGGTTGATTCACTTTGAGTAAACGCGATACGGCAACTATCCCATCAGGTCGCTTGGAAGATCAGGATCGCGACCAACTGCTTGTGACGCTTCGGTCTGTATTGACGGAAGCTGAAGCGCTTTCGAGCCGTATCGCCGCTGTTAATGAAATCAGTGTCGCTGTCAATAAGACGCTGGATTTGAACGAAATCTTACGAGTTGTTGGCAAGCAGGTCAAATGGCTGCTGGACTTCGATCATTGCAGTGTGTGCCTGGAAAATGATGATGGTTCGTGGCGATTCAAGAATCTGTTCGGGGCGGTAGTTGAATTCAGCCCCGACATGATTCAGAATAGCCCCAATCTCAATTACCCGCTGAAAACAGGCCAGTCGCACCTGGTCATCAATGGTTCACCATCGCTGTTTCTGAACGATTTCCAATCGCAGATTATCATTCCATTGGTGAGTGAAGACATCGTGATGGGGACGATTCACTTTGCCAGCACACAGTCCCGTGCTTATACCCAGGACGATTTGCGTATCGGCTACATGCTGGCGCTGCAACTTTCGGCGGCGATCCGTAACGCCAAACTTTTCGATGAATTGAGACGCGCCGAAGTCGAACTCCGCAGACGTGCCGAGGAACTGGAAGACCGCAACCGCGAACTCGACGCTTATAATCACACCATTGCTCACGATCTCAAATCGCCGTTGACAGGCATTGTGCTGGCTGCCGATCTGGTCGATCTGCGCTTTGGCAAGGATTTGCCGGAAGTCGCGCGGTATCAGTTCAATATGATTAAAAACAACGGCAAGCGTATGGCGACGATGATCGACCAGCTTTTGTCGCTTGCCAAGCTGCGCGATGTTACAGGAACGGCGGTCAAGATCGACGTGGTGAGCGTGGTAGAAGGCGCATTGATGCGCTTCAACCATGTTCTCCAGGAAAAGGACATCTCCGTTGTCTATGCCGCCGATATGCCGCCTGCGATGGGGCATGGTCAGTGGGTGGAAGAAATTTTTGCGAACCTCATCAGCAACGCCATCAAGTATATGGGCGAAGATAACGAAAGACCCTCCATCAATATTCGCGCTCTCATGCAGGGTGAAATGGTACGCTACGAAGTCCAGGATACTGGAGTCGGCATCGCTCCGGCGGATCAGGCACGACTGTTTGAGATGTTCACGCGGTTGCATACGGTCAAAGGCGCGGATGGTCTGGGTCTGGGACTCTCGATTGTTCACCGCATCGTCACCAAAATGGGCGGCAAGGTAGGCGTAGAGAGCGTTGTTGATAATGGCAGCACCTTCTGGTTTACGCTCCCTGCTGCCGTTGTCCTGACCCTGGAAGCGCAATAATTCGATTTTTTCTCAAACACTCTAAAATCTAAAACCGCTTTTTTGTCACTCCTTCCGCTTGGGCTTATAATTCCTCGCAACATAACCAAAATTTGAGGCTGATGGCTGACCGCTGCCAGCGAACAGTTTGCTTTATTTTCGAGGAGCAATTTTTCATGAGTGACATGTCATTTAACCCCGCCACGACAGATTGGTACTACCCTACAGAGGACATCGTAAAAAATGCCCATGTGCCAGATTACGAGTCCGTCTACAAGGAGTCGATGTCCGATATTGAGGCGTTCTGGGCGAAACGCGCTTCAACGCTGGAATGGTTCAAGCCCTGGGACAAAGTTTTAGACAGCAGCAATGCGCCGTTTTACAAATGGTTCGTCGGCGGCAAAATCAATATTGCCCACAACGCGCTGGATCGCCACGTCAAGACCTGGCGCAAGAATAAAGTAGCGCTGATCTGGGAAGGGGAACCCGGCGATAAAAAAAGCTATTCCTACTGGCGCTTGTGGCAGGAAACCAATAAATTCGCGAACGTGCTGAAAAGTATGGGCGTGAAAAAAGGGGATCGCGTCACCATTTACATGGGGCGTATCCCGGAACTCATGATCGCGATGCTGGCCGTCGCTAAAATCGGCGCGATTCACAGTGTCGTCTACGGCGGATTTTCTGAGCAGGCGCTGGCGGATCGCATCGAGGATGCCCAGAGCCGCGTGTTAATCACCTGCGACGGCGCGTGGCTGCGTGGAAATATTGTCGAACTAAAAAAGATGGCGGATCAGGCGGTTCATCGTTCGCCCGTCGTTGAAAGCGTAATCGTCGTCAAGCGCACCGGGCAGGAAGTACACATGGAGCAGGGGCGCGATTATTGGTATCACGACCTGATGGGCTTGCCGATTGCCAGCAATATTTGCGAAACCGAGCAGACCGATGCTGAAGACCCACTGTTTATTCTCTACACCAGCGGCACAACTGGCAAGCCAAAAGGTATTCTGCACACGCACGGCGGCTATCAGGTTTACACTTCGACCACGCTGGAATGGGTGTTTGACATCAAGGATGAGGATCGCTGGTGGTGCGCGGCTGACCCCGGCTGGATCACCGGACACAGCTATATCGTCTATTCGCCGCTGATTCTAGGCGCGACCAGCTTTATGTACGAGGGTGCGCCGACCTATCCCTATCCGAATCGCTGGTGGAAGATGGTCGAGGAATACGGAATCACGATTCTCTATACCGCGCCGACAGCTATTCGCGGCCTGATGCGTTTTGGTGATGCCTGGCCGAATCGCCATAATCTGAGCAGTTTGCGGCTGCTCGGTTCGGTAGGGGAGCCGATCAACCCCGAAGCGTGGCGCTGGTATTACAATGTCATCGGCAAGGGAAAATCGCCAATTATGGATACGTGGTGGCAGACGGAAACGGGCGGATTCATGATTACGCCGCTGCCATCGGTTGGCTTGAAACCCGGCAGCGCCACGCGACCATTCCCCGGAATCGAAGTCGATGTTGTGGACGATGAGGGCAATTCCTGCGGACCGGATGAAGACGGCAAATTGGTCATCAAGCAGCCCTGGCCGAGTATGCTGCGGACGATTTACGGCGACCCGGATCGTTTCGTCCAGCAGTATTGGAAAGCTTACGAAAAACAGGGCTGGTATCTGGCGGGAGATTCTGCACGTAAGGACAAAGACGGCTACATCTGGGTGATCGGGCGCATTGATGATGTGATTAAGGTCAGCGGCTATCGGCTCGGCACAGCGGAGATTGAATCCGGCCTTGTGAGCCACAAAGCGGTTGCGGAAGCGGCGGTCATCGGTGTGCCGGACGATGTGCGCGGCAACGTGATTTACGCCTACTGCATCCTCCGCGCGGGCTTCCAGGGGAGCGACGAACTGGTCGATCAACTCAAGGATCATATCCGCCACGAGGTCGGGCCTATCGCCGTACCGACCAAGATTGAGTTCACAAATTTGCTTCCGAAAACGAGAAGCGGGAAGATTATGCGAAGAGTATTAAAATCGAGAGCATTAGGGTTGCCAGAAGGTGATATAAGTACGTTGGAGGAATAGTAATATAATGTATCGGTTTTTAGGGGCGGAACGAGAATGTCCGTCCCTGAAACCCCCGATCTTAGGCATCCAAAATATTAAAACCAAGTAAAGTTGATTTCATATACTATGGGTTTTTAGGCGCAGTCAGATTCATTCGCTCATAACTTGGAAAATCAATCACCCAAATATGAGTATCCTCTTCAAGTTGATCTGGGCTGGACTCGAATGCCAATTTACTGCCGTCCGGCGACCATGCAGGGAATGAATCATATCCTGGATTGCTGGATGTCCAATTCAGGGGAGATGAACTATCCAACCTCAATAACCAGATGTCGCTGTTTCCAGTCCGTAGAGATGTAAACGCCAGTGTTGACCCATCCGGCGACCAAACCGGAAGCGAGTCAATAGCGGGACTATCTTCGGTCATATTCCTAGTTATGAATGATTGCATATCCATTAACCAGATATCCCAGTCGCTATCTTCAAATACATTCATCGCGATGTAATCCCCTTTTGGCGACCAGGTAATTAGATTTACCCGTAACTCACTGGGGATCAGCTCGTTCGAACCCAGATTCTCAATTGATGTCACCCAAACCCCTACTGGTTCTGTTATACGAGAACCATCAGAGGGAATACGCGCGACGGATGCAAGAGACTTACTATCTGGTGACCACGTAGGAGTACGAAATGTATAATCGCTGCCGCCAGTCAAATTGATGATATGGAAATCGCTCATATCAATGACCCGTATATCATGGCGATATTGCGAGTTCGCGCTGGTTGACTCTATGGCAATATAGCGACCATCCGGCGACCAAAGCGGGCGAGTATCATATTTCAGATTATCCACAGTTAAGTTTTTTAGATTGTTGCCGTCTTTTTCCATAACCCAGATGTCATCATTTCCAGATCGTTGCGATATGAAAGCGATTTGCTGCCCGTCAGGTGACCAAACAGGATGGAAATTGTTAGTTGAGTGCGTGTTTGTCAAATTTGCTTGATCTGTCCCATCAGATCGCATCAGCCAAATATCTGAGCCTTCCAATGTGCTTTTAGAGTATGCAATCCAGTTTCCATCGGGCGACCACGCAGGCTGACCATTGTAAACGGATGGGATATAAGCGGATAAGGTTGAGGATGCTGGTTGAGAGGCAAGGATTAAGCAGATAATTAGTCCAGCAACAAGATTTTGTCGTTTCAACATTGCAGTATCGTTTTTAATTTGAAGATATTTTCAGAATACTACATTCTGGGCTTTATATAGCTAGACATTTTGTATTTGTAAAACAAAAAGGGCGACTCATCAGCCACCCTCTTTGTTGTCGTTTGTATATTTCACGGAGTCGTGAAATCAGGGGATTTTCAAGACCTGTCCGGCGTAAATCAGATTGACGTTGGCGATGTTATTCACCTGCGCAAGCGTGTTCAGAGAGACACCATAACGCTGGGCAATGCGAGAGAGCGTATCGCCGCGCTGAACGGTGTAGGTGGTGGTCGGCGTGCTGATTTTTACGCACAGATTCTGCCCGGCATAAATGCGGTTCGCATCACGGATACCGTTCATGCTTTGCAGCGTTGTCGTGCTGAGGTTATAGCGCAGGCCGATGCGATACAGATTTTCGCCACGCTGAACGGTGTGATACTGTGCGCAGGCCGCCGCATAATCCGAGGCTGAGGCCGATTGCAGCGATCCGACCATCCCGCTGCCGACGACCAGCAGGGTGGTCAGCGCGAGTAGAAATTTCCGATGTAGAGAGATAATTGTAGACACCACGATTTTGATTCCTTCTGTAAAACTGTGAAAATGTGTGATGTCTTTATTTAATCCCAAATGAAATAAACAAGATTGACGCTTGACCGATGCTCATCTGACGCACGAATCAACGAGCGCTCTACGCCTCCCTGACGCAAAAATTAGAGGCAGGTTTGAACGCCTGCCCCTGAAGCCTGATCGTTTGGGATTGATGAGGATCACTTTAGCATTTTAAACGATTTTAATAGAACTTGTGTTCGAATCCTCTAACTCTGTGTCCAGAGTTTTCGCGCTTGATTCTCTCTATACTGGAAAGCAAAAACTGACTCCTGAAAGCCCTCGCGAAGTTCCACGCGGCAGTGGTTAAAATAATTGTGCTGTGGGAAATCATGCCTCTTTTGCTATTCGATCATTCACATTTCGCGCCTATAATGTTCACTGTAAGTCTTTAAAGTCTATTGAGATCATTAATTGTTTGAGGTAAATCGTATGAGATCATTTCTAAAGTTGATAAATCGAACTCAAAAATGGCTGCTGATGGCCATGATCGGGATTTTATGGGGTTTGCTTTCGGTCAGCGCCATTCTCGCGCAGGAAGCGCCCGCGACGACGTTGCCGCCGGTGTTTACCGAGACATTGGTCGCTGGGGGCCTCAGCAGCCCGACTGCGATGGCTTTCGCGCCGGATGGTCGCCTGTTTGTGACCGAGCAGGGCGGCGATTTGCGGGTGATTAAAAACGGCGTACTGCTGCCAACACCGTTTGTTGAACTCACCGTCAATTCGGCAAATGAACGCGGCTTGTTAGGTGTCGCGTTTGATCCAAATTTTGCCTCGAATCAGTATGTGTATGTCTACTATACGGCGACCAGCCCGGTTCACAATCGCGTCAGTCGCTTTACAGCCAATGGTGATGTTGCTGTACCCGGCAGCGAAGACCCTCTTCTTGAACTGAATAACCTCTCAGCGGGGAATCATAACGGCGGTGCGATCCATTTTGGCCCGGACGGCAAGCTGTATATCGGCTCTGGAGAAAATGCTGTCGGGTCAAATTCGCAGACGCTCAATAATATGCTCGGCAAAATTCTGCGCATTAATTCGGATGGCACGATCCCGACAGACAACCCGTTTTATGATGACGCGAGTGGGGATAACCGGGCGATCTGGGCATTAGGGCTGCGTAACCCGTTCACATTCGCTTTCCAGCCCGGTACGGGCCGCATGTTTATCAATGATGTTGGACAAAGCTTATGGGAGGAAATTAACGACGGCATCGCGGGTTCGAATTACGGCTGGCCGGATACCGAGGGAGAAACGTCGCTCCCTGATTTTAGATCACCACTTTTCGTCTATCCTCACAGTGCTGTAGGAACGGCGGGCGGCTGCTCGATCAATGGCGGCGCGTTCTATAACCCGACTAGTGTTCAATTCCCATCTGATTATGTCGGTGATTATTTTTTTGGCGATTACTGCCGCCGCTGGATTCGCAGTTATGACCCCGTTACGGACACGGCAAGTGATTTTGCGACAAACACTGCCGACGGTCTGGTAGACATTAAAATCGCGGCGAATGGCAGCCTGTACTATCTGGCACGTGGGGGAGATGGGGCTCAAGCGGGCGTTTATCGTATCGACTATCCGACCTGTACATTGCCTACATCGCCGTCTGCAAATGGTGTCGCGCCCAAGCGTAATTATTTTACATCGCTGCCCTTTACGCTCACCTGGAATCGCACATCGTGGTCGCAGGGTTATGAGATTCAGGTTGCGCGAAGCTCTACTTTTGCTAATCTGGAATATCACGATGACGATATTGCGCAGGGTACGCTCTCAGCGACCATCACCGCACTGAGTGAATGCGGTTATTACTGGCGTGTCCGTGCAAAAATTAATGACACAAAATGGGGCGCATGGAGTTCCACCCAGCAGTTCGTCCTGGATTTGCCATAGGGACGGTGACTTGTACGCATGGGGTTAACGCTCACCCCGAAAACGCATGATATTTGTAGGGGCGCAAGGCCTTGCGCCCTGCATTTATTGTGGTTGTGTCGCCCAACCCTGGATAAAAAGGAATAAACAGGCGTGGAAAAAGAGAAACCTGAAAAAAGCAAAGTCGGCATGAAGCGATTTCAGCGGCAGTTTAACTCGCCGTTTTCGCTGGAAAATTGTATCTCCCGCCTGATGAGCCGCAGCGAAAAACCAACGCTGTGGGCGTGGAAAGGCGAGACGAGGCTACAGGCCGATGTCTGGAAAATTGACGACGACTCTGCCGGATTTCAGGTTTATAAGGCGCCCAAATCTTCGATGCAATTCCAGTTCGGGACATCGACCACCAGTGCGCGTGGCGCGATGTTCCGGCAGGCCGATGGCACAACAACCATACTGGTCGAGGCGAAAACGAGCGTACTCGGCTATCTGCTGTACGGCATATTGATATTTTTTCTCTGGTTGATGATTTCCGCGACGCTTATCTCACCGATACTCATGGAGGCTGGTCTTGTGGCGGTGGTCGCTATCAGCGGATTCGCGCTGTTTTTAATTATCGTCATCTCGATCCTCTATTTTGATTGGGTACATGCCGACCTGCTGTATACGGTACGTGCATCATTAGGCGATATAGAAATATTGTGACGTCAGCCTGTCAAATCCGTTTTACCTGCCACTTACAAGGCCATGAGGTCGCGATCTGGATGAAGCCTAGTTTTTCCAGAATCGGGCGGCTCATGTAGCTGGCATCTACCGTTAAAAATTCCAGCCCGCGCTGAATCGCTTCCTGGGCGCGTATGGCTAACAGCGCCGTGTAGAAACCACGCCCGCGATATTCAGACAATGTGGAGCCGCCCCATAAGCTGCCGAAGTGCGAATTGTCCATAAAACGTATCCAGGCCGAGCTAACCGGGATGCCATCCGCATAAGCGGTGTAAAAGCTGATGCTCTCCGGCGCTTGGCGAAGCTCATCTGCCAGGAATCTGGCATAGGCATCACCGTCTTCATCCCAGACTTGCGTGTGGATAACTGTCACCTCTGTCGCCAGTAAGTTGGGGTCGGTGATGCGCCGGATGTCGTGGGAGACAGGCTGGCGCAAAATCTCCGGCAAATTCTGAAGATCAAGCACCATAATCGCTTCATCTTCTTCGATTTCGAAGCCGTGCGCGGTGAGGCGGTCTTTCAGGTCGGCAGGGGTGTCGTGTGAATACAGCTTCCATTCAAAATTTTGACCCAGTGCGTTGAAATAGTCGATCTGTTCGCGAATGACAGCATCGGCATTTTCGGCGGTCAGGCGTGAGTACATGATGAAGCCCTCACCATCGTCACTGAGATCAACCTGGCGAACCAGATGTGGGAAGGCTTCGCGCCGTGCCATCGGGTATTCGCAACGGATACGTTGGTCATCGTCAAAAAGTGCGCGAAGTTGTTCGAGTGTCATGTCCGATCCCGTTGGGGTAAAGATGTTATAATTTCAATGTCTATTTAAGAGTATAACATCCATGTCAACCCGCCTAAAACCGGAATCCGATACTGAAAAGCTGCGCCGCCGCAACCGCGAACTCTCGATCCTCAATACGATTGCCGAGGCGATGAATCATGAAGTCGATTTGATACGGGCGCTCAATACGGCGCTGATCCATGTCGCCGAATTATTCGGGCTGCAAACAGGCTGGGTGTTTTTGCTGGACGAAGAGGGCAAGTCGTATCTGGCAGCGGCGCAAAATTTGCCGCCCGCGTTGGCCGATCATCCCCGACGAATGGGGGGCTGGTGTACCTGCCTGGATGATTATGAAGAGGGCGAGCTGAAAGACCCGCGCAATATCACGTGCAGCCGCCTGGAAAATCTGGTCGTCGGCACGGCAGGCTTGCGCTTCCACGCCAGCATCCCACTGAAGGCGCATGGCAAGGATTTGGGCGTTCTGAACGTCGCCAGCACCGATTGGGAAGAATTATCCGCTGACGATTTGCAGTTGCTTTACACAGTGGGCGATCTGGTCAGCATCGCTGTCGAACGGGCGCGACTTTTCAACAAAAGTGTTGAGCTAGGCGCAGTTGAGGAACGCAATCGCCTCGCCCGTGAAATTCATGACACGCTGGCGCAGGGGTTATCCGCCATCGCGCTGCAACTCGAAACTGCCGATGCGCTGCTCGATGCCGGAGTGAACACGCAGCGCGCCCAGCAAGCCGTCCAGAGCGCACTGATTTCCGCACGCAGCAGCCTGGAAGAAGCGCGGCGTTCGGTGCTGGATTTACGCGCTGCGCCGTTGGAAGGCCGAGCGTTGGGCGAAGCGCTGGCGAAATTGGTGAAGGACTCGCAGCGTAAAGGCAAGCTGAAAATCACATTTGACCAAACCGACGGCAGCCGCCCACTCCCGGCGCGTGTCGAAATTGGCTTGTATCGAGTCGCCCAGGAAGCGCTGACTAATGCGCTCAAACATGCCCGCGCCAGCCGCATCACGATTCAGTTGATTACCACGCCGGATCGCGTCGAATTGAAAATTGAAGACAACGGACGCGGCTTTGATCCCTCGCAGATTCCACCCGGTCATTATGGCTTGATTGGGCTGAACGAGCGTGTCCGGCTGCTGGGCGGTCACGTAGAATTGAGTAGCTGCCCCGGCGAGGGTGTGCAGTTGCATGTGAGCGTTCCCCTGTCAGGCTGAATCTGCGCTTATAATAGATCATGTGTCAAAAAATGAGGATGATGTCATGGCTGTAGCGCCCGCAAATACATTGTTTGACGAAATTCTAGATTTTCTGGCTTCTACGCCTACGCCGCAGCAAATCATTGCATTCAGACCATCAGAAATGCTTGACCAACGCTTGCATTTCCTCCTCGATCAAAATAGTCATGATCGAATCACGGCTGAAGAGCGTAATGAATTAGACGAGTTTTTGCGGATGGATCATTTTATGACCATGCTCAAAATCCGCGCACGTTTTAAATCCACGAAAATCGCTTGAATGATTAGATTATGCTGAATTTTCGCACCATTTTTCTTTTCCTCCACATTATTGCCGCTGGCCTGTGGATCACTCAATTCGTCGTCATGGTCGTTTTTGACCGGCTGATCCGCGCAAACGCTGACAAACCCCCTGGGGTGACGCTGATGATGGCGGAAGTACGTTTGCTCAATACATTGGGTTTGTTGGGTGGCCCAGGCATCTTGTTGACCGGACTCGGTTTATTGGCAACGGATCGGCTCGGATTTTTGGGCATTGCAGGAATCACGCCGCCCTGGTTGATGATAAAGCAGATTCTTTACATCATTTTGCTCATCATCGTTTTCGCGTTGATGATGCCGATGGCGCGACGCTTGGAGAGCCAATTGAAAGCCGCCACAGCCAGCAGCGTATTAATCACGCCAGAGATGAGCGCTTTACATCGACGATTGGTGATGATAAGTTACTTGCAGGATGCGCTGGTGCTGGTCAATATTTTTCTGGCTGTCACCAAATTCGGCTAAAAATTATTTCAAAACTTAGTTTATACGGCACAAGCTGAGGGTGATGATTAAATCACCAAACGATTGTGCATGAAATAGGAGCATTCCCCACGATGAATCACCCACTACCGAACGATATTTCCCGCCGTCGGCTTTTCCCCGCCTCGGTTGCCAATGTCACCCTGACGGATGGTTTCTGGTTGCCCAAATATCAGAATTTCCGTAGTGTCACGATCAACGACGTTTTTGACAAGTTTGAGCGTGACGACGCTTTTGCAAATTTTGATCGGGTTGCGCAGGGTATGACCGGAGAACATCATGGCTTACCCTGGTTCGACGGACTTATTTTTGAGACGATCCGGGCAGCCTCGGATTTCCTGGCTGTCAATCCCGATGCGGCGCTGGATGCCCGTCTGGATGGATATATCGAGCGTATTGCCGCCGCCCAGTCTGTTGACTTGAACGGCTATCTGAATACGTTTGTTTCGCTGATGCGGCCTGACCAGCGTTGGGGCGCTCTGGGCAGCGACCAATTGTGGACGCACGAAGAATATGACGCTGGCTGTCTGGTCGAGGCAGGTGTTCATCATTATCTGGCGACTGGCAAAACGAGTTTGCTGAAATTAGCGGTTCGTTTCGCGAATTTTATGTGCGAATATATTGGCCCAGCCCCCAAACACAACGTTGTGCCTTCACACTCTCTCGCGGAAGAAGCCTTTATCAAGCTGTATCGTTTGCTGCGCGATACCCCCGGCCTTGCCAATCAACTTGATTTTCAGCACGACCCGATCCAATTTCTGAAGCTGGTTGAATTCTGGATGGAGAATCGTGGCAATCATACGGATCGCGTCAGCTTTGAGGAATATGCCCAGGATCACTGCTGTGTATTTGACCAACCGGAAGCGGTAGGACATGCGGTACGCGGGACGCTGCTCTACACCGGGTTGGCGACGCTGGCGGCAGAGGTGGGCGAGGAAAAATATTTCGAAACGTCCCGGCGGCTGTGGGAAGATGTCGTCGAACGGAAAATGTTCATCACGGGTGGTGTCGGCCCCATCAAAGAGTATGAAGGGTTCGGCTATGGGTACTACCTGCCCAACAGCGGCTATATCGAAACTTGCGCCGGGGTTGGTCTGGGCTTTTGGGCAAGTCAGATGAATCAGGCTTTTGGCAGTGCCGAATACATGGACGTTTATGAGCGCGTGATTTATAACAACGTGCTGGCAGGTATTTCGCTGGATGGAACGCACTATTCCTACGAAAACCCGTTGCAGAATCACGGCGCTTTCCACCGTTGGGAATGGCACCGCTGCCCATGCTGCCCACCGATGCTGTTGAAGCTTTTTTCCGAAATGCCGAGCCTGATCTTCGCGCATAATGCGAAAGACCTCTATGTTAACCTGTACATTGGAAGCAGTGGGAAAATTTCACTCCCAGCCGGAGAAGTGGAACTGTCCCTTGAGACGCAATATCCCTGGGACGGTAAAATCAAAATCACGTTGGATCATTTAAAGCCGCGAGAATTTGGTTTGCATCTGCGTATCCCGGCGTGGTGTAAAAATTATCACTATCGGGTTAACGGCGAGGCTCAGGATCAAGGACAAGTCGAAAATTGTTACGTCGTTTTAACGCGCCAGTGGCAAACGGGCGATGTCATCGAACTGGAACTGGATATGCCTGTTCAGCGCATCGTTGGGCATCCGTTTTCCGGCGCAATCCGTGAGCGTGTCGCGATCCAGCGCGGGCCGGTGATTTACTGTTTGGAGGGTGTCGATAACCCGACAGGCCGTGACCCCTTATTGCCAGCACACGCGAATTTCCAGGTTGAGTATCGAAAAGATTTCCTGGGCGGAGTCGTTGCGATCACCACTGAGGACGACGGTGGAAACCCCATCACGGCAATCCCCTATTTCGCGTGGGATAATCGCCCAGCTACGAGCGCTGAACAGGACTGGTTGGTCGTGTGGTTGCGGCAGGAAAATTGGTTCTCTTTACGGCAGCCATTGGATGCAAATAACCGCCAGGACTGGGAAAATGTGTTATATCAACCATTGGGTAGCCCTCAACAGGCATAGAAAGTTTAAATAATGACCGACTCGATTCGCATCCTCGTTGCTGACGATCACCCGGTTGTCCGCGATGGCCTTGTCGCCATTCTGGGTACGCAGCCGGATTTCAGCGTGATAGGGGAGGCGGGGACAGGTGTGGAAACCGTTCAGCGCGTGATCGCCCTGCGGCCTGATGTGCTGCTGCTCGATCTGGAAATGCCGAATGTAGACGGCGTGGGTGTCCTCAAGCAGCTTCGTCAGACGGATGTGCCGACGCGGGTTGTTGTGTTCACGGCCTTCGACACTGATGAGCGTATTCTGGACGCGGTACAGGCGGGTGCGCAGGGCTATCTGCTCAAGGGAGCGCCGCGCGAAGAATTATTCAATGCCGTGCGCGTCGTCCACAGCGGCGGTTCGCTGTTGCAGCCGATTGTTGCCTCGAAATTGCTGCGACAGGTGAGCCGCGATCAGGTGAAAGAAGCCAACGCCGATGCCTTGACCGAGCGCGAGATGGAAGTTTTGCTGCTGATGGCGCAGGGCTTGCAAAATAAAGAGATCGCCGCCAAGCTGGTCATCAGCGAACGCACCGTCAAATTTCACGTCAGCTCGATTCTCGCCAAATTGGGCGCTGGCAACCGCACCGAAGCCGTCAAAATCGCCGCGCATCGTGGAATCGTCGATTTGTAACGTAACCTGTAAAAAATCTGCTAAAAATAATCGCTGTTCTCATCCATACACCCGTATCTGCGTCGTTAATCAGGTAACAGATTAAATGATTGGAGCGTAATCGGATGAAACGCATAAGTCTTATTTTTATTGTTCTGCTGGTATTGATTCAGCCCGCGCTGGCGACGGATTTTCAACGCTATACTGTACCCCTCAGCGGCGTGGTCAACGAAGCGCTGACTCAAGGTGATGCGGACGGCAGCGGGCAAGGCGATTTCCTTTTTAACACCTCGAATAACCAGATTTGCTACGAAATTCAGGTTGCCAATATCGACCTGCCAGCGACGGCGGCACAGATTCGGCGCGGCACGGACGATGTGACTGGCGACAGCGTGATCCCGATTACGCCGCCGGATGCCAGTGGCTATATGAAGGACTGCATCACGCCGTCAGCAGCGCTGTTTACAGAAATCGCCGATAATCCTGGCAGCTTCTACCTCAACATCGAAAATCGCGAATTTCCATCCGGGGCGATGCGTGGGCAGCTTTCGCGCTTCGCCTTTAACGACACCCGCCTGTCCACGTCGATGATCTGGGCGCTGTATGCCAACGCGGACGGTATTGAAGTGCTGGACGCGCAGGGGCAGCTCCTTTTGAATACAACTGTGCGCGAAATCCAGCGCGTTGCGGCCAAACCCGCCGAGGCGACTCTCATCGAAACGGCCAGCGGAGTCTCGCTCTATCGCCTGTCGTCGGGCGAGTTTCAGGTCAATATTGGCCCGGATGCCGAGGGTAAGATCGAAGTCCACATTTTCAACCGCTTGCCGACTCGTTTGGCGTATCGGCGCGATTTTTCGACGGTTGGTTCATAAATAACCTGCGTAGGGGCGATTCGCCGAGTCGCCCCTGCACTGTACCTTCGTACAGGCTAAAATCTCGTTCATTTGTACATTTCCTCCCTGAACTGCCGCCCGATGGAGTATCATAAGTTTTATGCGATAGTCAGAATATATAAAAGCTGAACGCTGATTGCTGAACCCTGAACGCTATCAGCTAATTTTTTAAGGAGTGCTGAAAAATGGTTGTTAAAACAGATCATCTCGTCCATGTCGCCTCATTAGCCGACCTGAAAGTCACTAACTGCCTCACCGTACAGGCCGAGCGCCATACGATTGTGCTGTTCGCGTATGGCGACAATGTCTATGCCGTCGATAACCGCTGCCCGCATATGGGCTTTCCGCTGGATAAAGGGAGCGTCAAGGATGGCATTCTGACCTGCCATTGGCATCATGCCCGTTTTGACCTCGCCAGCGGTGGCACATTCGACCAATGGGCCGACGATGTGCGCGATTTCCCGGTAGAAGTCCGTGATGGTGAAATCTGGGTTGATCTGGTGCAGCGCCATGATCCGCGTGAACAGCAGCGGGATCGTTTGCAGGTCGGCCTGGAACGTGATATTTCGCTGGTCATCGCTAAAGCCGTTATTTTATTGATGGACAACGGCGGTGATCCAGTTGAGCCGTTCCGCATCGGTCTGGAATTTGGCTCACGTTACCGTGATACCGGCTGGGGGCAGGGCTTGACCATGCACACCTGCTTCATGAACATGCTGCCTGCGCTGGATGCCGATGATCGCCCACGCGCCATGTTTCATGGCTTATCTGCCGTCGCGCGGGATACCGGAGGGAATCCGCCGCGTTTTGGTGTGCGTCCGCTGCCGACTCAGGATGCTGATATTCCCACGCTCAAGCGCTGGTTGCGCCAATTTATCGAAGTGCGTGACAGCGAAGGCGCGGAACGCTGCGTGATTTCGGCGCTGCGGGCTGGCGCGACTCCGCAGCAAATGGCCGATATGTTATTCGCCTCCGTGACCGATCATCGCTACATCCAGGTCGGACACCCCGCCGATTTCACCAACAAAGCGTTTGAGGCGCTCGATCTTGCCGGATGGGAATATGCCGAGGGGGTGCTCGCCAGTCTGGTGATGAATTATGCCAATGCCAGCCGCATGGAAGAATCAAATTCCTGGCGCAATCCAATTGATCTGATCGCGATTCTCGACAACGTGTTCGTGGAGCTGCCAGCCGTATTAGAGCATGGTTCGCGGCGGCGTGGTGCCTGGGAAGGGCGTGACGCGATCATCGCGACATTATTGAGCGACGACCCGCAGGCGATTGCCGATGCACTGCTGAATGCACTCCGTGATGGCTGCTCGATGGAACAGCTTGCCTCGGCGGTGGCTTATGCGGCGGCGCTGCGGATCGCGCAATTCCACACCAGCAACGAGTTTGGCGATTGGGATACGGCACTGCATACCTTTACTTTCGCCAACGCTATTCATCAGGGCTTGCGACGTGCGCCTTCGCCGGAACTGCTGCGCGGGGTATTTGATGCAGCCATGAGCGTCTATTTAGACCGATTTTTGAATATTCCGGCGGCACGGATTCCCCAGCCCAACGGCGCGGTCAAAGACCCGGCGGCGCTGCTGACCGAATTACCCGCACTGCTTAACCAACAGCAGCAGGTCAATGAAGCGGGTAGGTTGGTCGCCCAATATTTGTATAACGGCGGCGCTGCGGATCGTTTGCTGGCGGCGTTGGGCAGTGCTCTCCTGCGTGAAGATCGCGATTTCCACACGATCCAGTCGGTGGAGGCGGCATTCCGGCAGTACGACATGCTGCGCGGCACGGAAGCCGGGATTCATGCGTTGATCGGCGCGGCACGTTATCTGGCGGCTCATTCGCCGACGGTACGTGCGCAGGGGCAAACCTACCAGATCGCCCGCCGTCTGCATCGCGGCGAACTGCTGTTTGAGGAATAGTACAGCCGGGGGTTTCGCCAGAAATAAAGTGTGAAACCCCCCACTTCCTAGATCGCAATCGTCAATTGCACGGTAACGCTGTCGCCAGTCTCAATTTTCTCTTTCTTTCGAACATCCGCCTTGATGGGCAGTACATATGAGCCAGATTTTGAGTCAGGAAAAATGGATGTGCTCCAGGCCGTTTTTCCTATCTTCGCGCTTACTTTGACGGATCCCCATCCTTGTCGTTTGCCGCCCGTGATAAATTTGATCTGATCACCATCTTCTTCTGGCAAGGTGATAAAAAACCACGCGCCTTTTCCTTCATACATCCATAATTCACCTGAAAAAGTAATGCTTAGATCATTCATGCGGATCGCTCATTAATGCTCAGATCATTCATAATGCTCGCTCATTGTGGTGATATTATTTGACTTTTACTTTCAGTATATCCGATGAGGCGATACCGTCGGAATATCATTTGCAAGATGTACAGGGATGTAACGCCAAATGACCGTACAACTCAGTTCTTCATAAATACACGCTCAAAATGCGTTTTTGTAGGGGCGCATGGCTGTGCGTCCTTTTGAAAAAACACATTGTATAAGAGTTTTGTTACATCGCGTCCAAAATTGATACCTTTGCCACACCACTCACGTATAGAGATGTATAGATACGGAAGCTAAAGGAAATGGCAATGGACAACAGTTGGAAATATGGTTATCGCTCGCATCGTCACTCGCCCTGGATGGGGTTCGTTTTCGTGTTTCTGATGATTATGCTGTTCACAAAGGGCTTCGCGCTCATTATGCCGCTGCTGCTGATCGGCCTGGGCTTCATGATGCTCAAAGGCCGAGGCCATAACTGGAACGGATTTTGTGACGGTGATATGGGCGAGAAATTCAAGCGTAAAAATGACGAGGAAAAATCGAAGCGCACCTATCGAGATGACGATACCGAGCCGATTGAGTACATCTAACGGAGAAGCTCGTCAGCATTTCAGCCCGTTAGCTTGTCAGTAAATGCACGTGATGGGTGAGATGTGGTGTCGAATGAGGATTTCGCATTAAAAGCTGATTAGCTGAAATGCTGAGACGCTGACGAGCTAATCGGCTGACTAGCTAAAAAGCATCGGGGCGATAAGTAGAACGCTCCAAACCGCTGCGCCTGCTGTCATACATACAAAGAGGCGGCGTGGCGGTACGCGCAGGGTCAGGCCGACAGCCGTCCCGATGAGCGCACCTGTGAGCAGGGGAGCCACGAGCGCGAGGCCGACAACGCCGTAGCGGTTAATAATGCGGCTGATCGGGCGGTCAGGATTGAGTGTAAATTTTTTCAACACACGATCACGCAGCGGCGCACCGACCACCACCAACAGCACAACACTGAACGCATACCCGGCAACCAGGGTGAACATGAGCGTGAAGGGGTCTAAACCCAATGTCATCCCGGCGATGCCTGCTGTCCACAGCGAGAAAACTGCCAGAATGAAGATGCCGAGAAGTTCAATAATGGTCATATCAGCCTTTTATTTCGTATAGTCACGAGATAATTGAGATGTCTAGATTGTGGTCTATTTCACTATAAACGAAATTACCCCTTTGAGAAGGGATAAAGCATGAATTTATTATAAAAAACGTGAGGATTCCATATAACGGAGGGCAATATTAATTATTGAGGAAGAGTTATTTTACGGATTTCAGCAATTTTTCCGCCGCACTCAGGCCAGAAAGTGCCGCGCCCTCGACTCGTGGCCCCGCGAACGCATCCCCCGCGAACACCAGTGGGGCAGGGGAATCAACGAATAAACACGATTCATTGTGAAGTTGTATCGGGTGGCTGTAGCGCCAGCGGTGGACTTCAAATTTCTTTACATCCGCGCTGATCCATTTTTCCGATGCTTCCACCAGCAGGTGGGCAACCTCAATTGTATCTGTCTCCCAATGAGTCTGGCTGAAAATCGGTGCGGCGTGGATGGTCGCGCCATATGCGCCCGAAATCCCTTTTTGAAAATTGTCGCCAATCCATGAAATCGGCTCGTCGTTGATCTGGATACCACCGGGGGAGGGGATGCCGCTAGGTTCATGCAGTAGCACCATAACCGCGATACATCGGTGATATTCGATCTCGTCGAGCGCCGCCCGCGCTTCTGCTGGAAGCATGACCTGCCCAATATCCAGCAGTGCCAATGACTGCGGCACAGGTGGGGTCATAATCAGCATGTCGCTGGTAAATGTCACTTTTTCAGTTTGTATTTCCCACAAGCTGTTTTGGGCGCTGATCTTCGTCACTTTTTGATCGAGCCAGATGTCGAGTCCCTTCGCCAGATGTTTGGCGATGCTCGTCATGCCTTCCGCGCCGCGATAGCGCGGATGACCATCGTTTTGTGTTTCTCCGCTGGCGTTGGTGAATCCGCGTGTCCATTCGACAGCGATGCCCTCCGCAAGCCACGAATCCACCCATTTTTGAATACGAGGATCACGCACGGTGAAGAACTGCGCACCATGATCGAACACGCCATCGTCAATCCGGCGCGTAGCCATTCTGCCGCCGACTCCGCGCCCCTTATCTAACACAACCACCGACCAGCCCTGCCCCTGGAGCGTGTGTGCAGCCATGAGGCCAGCGATACCCGCGCCGATAATCGTACACTTGCTCATCGCGCGTAATCCAGCACCAGGATGCGGGTTTTATCCGGCAGCGTATCCGGCGTGATGGTTGTTTCATAAGCCAGCGCGAAGTCGATGTCGGACTCGTCATAATAGCTCAGGAATTTTTCGATCCAAAAGCTGTTACGCGGCTTATACGATAGGGTGCGGAAGTGCATCGGCACGACCAAACGCGGCTTGGCGCGATCCAGCACGACTTTGAGGTCTTCCAGTTCGATCACCGGATGCCCACCTGTCAGCGTCAGCAGCACGTCAACACCTGTAAAAAACGCGATCTGCTCATCGTTGAGCGCGTTGCCCACATCGCCCATGTGACCGATGCTGATGCCATCGACGGTAAAACGATACATGCCGTTCTGGTCGGGGTCATGGTAACGGTGATTGAGCGCTTCCATCGCCTTGATCGCCTTGACGGTGAAGCCGTTGACAGTGCGTTCGCCGCCTTCTTCAGCGACATCGAGCGCGGTAATCACGTCAGGGTTGCCAGGAACGAGGTCTGCACGGCAGTGAAAGCTGTCATTATCCGACGAGCGAACGACGAAATCGGCTTCTTCTTTGACCGGGATATAGCCGGAGGTTTCGGGCGTGTAGGGGTCGGTAACAATTTTTGTGCCGTCATTGGCGGTAATCAGAAAGCAGGCCTGACCATACCACTTGAGTTTCATGTGGTGTTTCCTTGTATGAAAGCATAAGTATGATTGGATATTGTACCAGCGAGCGCCAGTACGTCCAAACTCAGATAGAGATCATTCTGGATAGCGCTCACTGGCATAGGCAAATTGATGATAGCTTTGCACCAGGTTATCGCGGACGATGTTGTAGTAGCAATCATCCCCACCGCCGAATGGCAGTAGGACAAGCGGCTCCGTGATTGTTCGCTCTGTCAGCGTCCACCCATCCGGCAAATCGGGATTCAGGTCGGGTATTCCATTGGCAGTGGCGTGCATGACATAGCGATTGCCTTTGTCGTCCGACAATTCATAAATGACAGGGCCATCATAGGTGATACGGTGACACTTGCCAATCGTGGTGATGCTGGCGTAATTGGAATTGACCACATCGCTCGTACAGCCATTCGCATCGGGATAGCAGGATTGACCTTCAAGCGTGTTCAGCTTAAGCCACGTATAGCCGACAATTTCTTCTATCGTAAAGCACGCATCGCCCTCACAATCCGCTGCTGCATCAGGCGAACGGAAGAAGCACGAACCGTCGAATAAAAGGCTGCGCGTGGAATTTTGCAGGAGAGGCAGACGGAAACTGTAGCCCGCCCACACATCATCAGGCATTGGGTTCTCGCCGCCCGCGACGTAGATGAAATCGCTTTCCAGATTGATGATTTCTTTAGCGACGCCGGTGCTTTCGCCGCTGCCCCCGGCACAGTTTGCACCTTCCGGCATCATTGTCTGCACGGTAGCGTAGCTGATTTCCAGTGGCTTGAACGCGATCAGCGATTGAATATAGCTGTATATCACGACAGCGCCGATCACTAAAACCGCCAGAACCGTCCCTCCGATAATCAATAAATTACGACGTTTCATGCGATGAATCCTTTCCGCTGCATGGACGAACGGTGATTAATCAACATCGGTTATGGCAGAGCGATATTTGTGCGCTGATAGGTATTCAGGAAATCATCCTGAATGATAGTGGTCTCGCCACCAGAAAGGGCGATCAGGTCTGCTTCCAACCGGATCGCCTCGTAGCGCCAGCCTTCTGGCAGATTCATGCGCTCATCCAGCGTTTCCAGATCGTCGATACTGAGTTCCAGGTCGATGATCTGAGCGTAAGACTGCATGATGTAGGCATCGCCATTGGGTGCATGCAGTGTGTAAATGAATTCTCCTGCGTAGAAGACATAGCGAGTATCGCGTTGAACCGTGTTAGGCGTGTAAAGTTGGTCGCCGACCAGGTCACCCCTCAGCCGCGTTTCAAGGATCGCCCGCTGTTCCATCTCAATGTCACCAAAAGTAGCACGATTGCCTGCGGCGCTCACACCGCCAAGCGCGGTGATCTCGTCCAGCACCCAGTAGCGCGGGCCATTAAGTCGGACATTGACTGCACCCAATTCGTTTTGTAATGCTTCAGCATCCAGTGCGGCCCATTGATCGGCGGGGCAGTCATTCAAGCCCAGGGTATTCCAAATTTCGGTGCGCAGTGTAAGCCTGATACGGTAGGTAGCCACGACTTCGCAGTAGCGCACATTACGATACGATTGCACCTTGCTTTCCGCCGAAACCTGTACCGAAACGCTGGTATCTGGATTCAACGTGTCCCGGTTGGGGTCGAGCAGGTAGCCCGCCGGGAAAAACACTGCAACGGGTTCACCGCGCACATCCAGGCACAACAAATGATTGTTATCGCCGTCACCCAGGTCAGCCAGCGCAAAGGGAATTACCTCTGCTTCTGTGCCATCCGCCTGTTTGATGGTGACGCGATAAAGGGTGCGTTCCACATCTTCGGCTTCATCGCCCTGCGCGTTGCTGACTCCACCCGCCCAAGTTACACGTACTATTTGTAGGGTGTCCGCCGATGGGCAGCCGTCCCCCTGCTGCCGTCCTGACTCGCGATCCAGTGTCCACTGATTTTGCGGAACGCTTTCCGCGACAATCAGGTTTGGCCCTGCGGATAGGGGAGTGACTTTGACAATTGCCCCTAAAAAGTTCGCTGCTGAAGCGCCGCTGGCGAGGATATCGCCGACTATCTCAACGCGGACAGGCGGATCATTTTCCGCATCTCCAAACTCGCCGATCAGCAGCACGGTACGAAGTTCGCCCACATCGACGGCTGGACTCAATGTGGCGCAAATCGGCTTGTTGACCACGCCCGATTCGGTGATAACTGCAAAATCATCAGCTTGCAGCGTGCCTGGGTCGATAACTTCAGAAAATATGATGGGCATCCCATCCTGCCCACGCGCACGGAGGCATAAGCCGTTCGCTGCCAGGGGTAACGAATTATCCAGGCCGAAATAGGCGGAGAGCAATTGAGACACCGTGTCCTGCGCAGCTGCAACGCTGCTTATTATCAGCAGCATTGACATGATACAAATAGTCACTCGAATTTTTGATCGTTTCATTTGTTTCCCTGGATGAACTGATTTGGATACTTAAGTTTGGCAGCTTATGTTACACTCTGTATCATAAATTGATGTCAATCGATGTCAACCGATGATCGATCCGCTGCGTTACTTAAGTTACGGATGTAACATTTATGCCCATCAATCTCAACGACCCGCGAGTACGCAAAACGCGCAAAGAGCTTCAAAATGCTTTTGTACGTCTGATTTTGTGCAAAGGTTACGACAGCATTTCCATTCAGGACATTGCATCCGAATCCGACACAGCGCGCATTACGTTTTATCGTCACTACAAGGACAAAGAAGAATTATTAACCGACTGCCTGAATACGCTGTACGAAGATCTGGTGCAGAAAACGTCTCCCATCAGTGCCGCCGGTATTCTTGCGGGCTATTCGCCGGTGAGTACGTTGTATGCGCATATCGAGGAGCAAGAAACGCTGTATCGCGTTTTATTCTCAAGCCGGGGCACGCAAACGGTGATTGAACGAATGCGGCATCACATGGCGGAACGCATATTGGACGCGATTCGCCAATCCGGCAGAGCGCCGGAATCGAATATCCCACCCGAAATCATCGCTTATCATGCTGCAAGCGCACAGATCGGGTTAGCAATCTGGTGGCTGGATCATGGTAAGCCATATCCTGCCAGTTATATGGCTCAAATTTCACTCTGGCTAACGCTGACGGGGGTAATCGAAACGATGGGAGGATCTGATTTTAAACCGCCGATTCCTATGCTTACTTAGTCAACAGTTAATCGGCTCAGAGGAGTTCCAGCACCATCTCGAAGCGGCGGAACGCTTCCAGATAGCCTTTTTCCTGGAAGATCGGCCAGGCGGGGCAGTCGGCGGGCAGGTTCTCGATTTTGGTGTCCTGTTTGGCGTACTGCTGGTGCAGCGTATAGAGCAGTGCGCGTGTTATCAACTCAGCATTTTCTGAAGGGGCATAAAAAACGACATGCTCCATCTGAAAAGCTTTGAGTTGAAAGATAATCCAGCCGGATTCGCCATTTTCTAAGGTGATCTCAAACCCTTTAAGATTGCCCACTTTCAGGATTGACGGGGTTTCCTCAATCCAGCTTGGTGCAAAGAGGCGCTGCTGAAGAAGCGGCTCAATTTCCTGGCTGTCCAGGGGGCGGACTGAAATATCCTCAAGCTGCTGTGTGGTCGTCATACCGGGAGGTCGGCGAATAATCAGCAGTTCGCGCGTTGCATGAAAGCCGAACTTCATAAACAGATTGTAGGCCGGGTCGTTGCCTTTAATGACCTCAAGCTGAACTTGCCGGACATTGCGCTGACGGGCATGGTACAGCAGCGATTCCATCAGGAATTGCCCGGTTTTGCGGCCTCTGCTTGCCGGGATCACACCCAGGCGGGTAATCCAGGCACGTTCATCGCGAACACCGAGCATTCCAATGCCTGTAATCTCGTCGCTGGTATTCAGCGATACAGCCGAGGCTTCCAGGTCAATATCATAATTGTGAACGTATTCTTCCATCCGGCGGGCGTTCATCGGCATCGGCACAATGTAATCGACGCGGCTCTGGTTATAGATTTCAGCCAACTCTTGAAAATTGTAGTGACTGGCCGGAATCGCAATCTGGTCGGAAAGATTTTCGAGTTTAAAATGGGGGAGGGCGCTGTAGCTAGCCAATTGACCGTGCCTCGTGAGGGTTATGGGGTGGCTTTCGCGTTTTCCAGATAATCTGCGATCTGAGTGGCAAATGTGCGCGTATCAATGGGTTTGATAATCACACCATCGCAGCCATACGCTTCTGCCATCTGATAAGCGGTTTCCTGCGGCCATGCGGTAAAGGCGATAACCGGCACACCGTTGAGCGTTGATTCCTGACGTAACAATGCAACGACAGTCTGCCCATCCATATCCGGCAGACCGAGATCAACTAAAATGAGGTCTGGGCGTGTGCCTGCAATTGTCGTCAACCCCATTTCTCCATCTTCGGCCAGTGTAACCTCATGCCCAGCGTGACGCAAGAGTTTAGCCGCCAGACGAGCATTTGATAGATTATCTTCAATGACGACAATATGACTCATAATCCGTTTTCCCTAAACTCGCGTATTGATTGTCTGGGCAAGAGAGAGAAAATGCGCCACCGCATTTAAAAGCTCGTTTTTGGTGACAGGTTTGGCAAGGTAGCCATCAAAGCCTGCCGAGATAAAGCGTTCGCGATCCCCATGCATGGCGTTGGCAGTCAGGGCGATCACAGGAATATGTGCTAACTGCGGTGAAGCTTTTAAGCGAGCAGTTGCTTCCAGCCCATCAATATCGGGCAGATTGATGTCCATTAGAATCAAGGCTGGCATTTCACGGGCTGCCGTTGCCACGCCGGACAGACCATTAACAGCCTCAATCATTTCATAGCCGCCTACGCGCAGCATCTTACCCACTAACCGCATGTTTTGCGGATTGTCTTCGACGTAGAGAATTTTGATGGACATTGTTTTTCCTGGATTGATATTAAGGATGATTTCAGGTGTTATGCCAATACATCCTTAATTATGTGGGGAATCCGATTCCGGTCAAGTGGAGATTTTGTCAAGATTGCATGAATTTTTGAGTCTAGCAACCTTAACTCTTCAGATGTTAGCTCTTTAGCAGACATAACGATAATGGGAATCGCGGCTAATTCGGAATCGGCCTTTAATTTTTCCACGAGAGTGAAACCATCCATATCTGGCAGCATCAGGTCGAGCAGGATCATTTCAGGTCGGTGTTCGTAGACTGCTTTCAGGCCATCGCGTCCCGAAGTCGCCTCAATGATGTGATAATCGCCTGCTGTCTGGAGCAAACGGCGCGTCAGACGCAAGTCCCGCAAATTATCGTCAATGACGACAATGGTTGGCAGCCCATCATTAAGAATTTCCTCGACGGCTATTTCAGATTGCTTGGAGGGACGTGGCAGGGTAGGGGGAATCATGGAATCATCGGATAGATGTCCGAGTGTGCGCACGACATGATCGACAAGCTGACGGGTATCGAAACCGCCTTTTGTCCAAACGGATTCAGAATTTGCGGCCAGAAATTCGCGATCCGGCTCGGTTAATGTCTTTGCTGAGACGACCACCACCGGGATATTGGCTGTCTCAGGGTTACTTTTCAAGTGTTCGATCAGCATCAGCCCATCCATTTCCGGCATCGTCAAATCTGTGACGATCAAATCCGGCTTGCGCTCCTGAACTGCCTGAAGTGCTTCTGCGCCACTTTGGGCCTCGAAAACGCGGTAGCTTTTATAGCGTTGCAGCAAGCGGCGAATCAAGCGACGGTCATTGTGGGTATCATCAACTATCAGAATCGTCGTCACCTGCTCATCGAGGTGTGCCAGCGCCGCGCTCAGGCCGTCCTCCTGTCGATCATTGACCGTCGAAACCTCGCCCGCCTCGCTGATTTTGAGATTGAAGACATACTGGTCACCCAGAATATGGCTTTCGGCAGGGAAGGTATGGCCGGAACAATTCAGCACAACGCTTTCGCCTTCACGAATCGTACCGTTGTTGAGCATTTTTTCCAGTCCGGCGAAGGCAACGGCTGTCGCAGGTTCAACGGATAATCCAGCTTTGCTGGCGACTTTGCGCATCGCCTGAAATGTCTCGCCGTCCTCGATGGCGATCATCGACCCGCCATTGCTGAGGACTGCCGCGCGAAGCTGGACATAGCTGAAGCCGGGATCACCCGTCGCCAGCACGGTAATCAGCGTTTTGGGGATAACCGGGTCAGCCGTCTCTTTGCCCGCGTTCATGGCTTTGACCATCGGTGCGCAGCCCGCCGACTGAACGATGCCGAGCTTGGGCATCTTGTCGATTAAGCCCATTTCCAGCAGTTCGTTGAAGCCTTTCCAGACCCCCAACGGGCCAATGCCGCCGCTGACCGCCTGGATATACCAGTCCGGGCTGGCGAAACGTCCATCAGCATAGCGCTCTAAACCCAATTGTTCGGCAATTTCGAACGCCAGCGTTTTCATACTTTCTTTACCGGGGACAGCCCGTGCGCCTTTATCCAGGTGGATGCCTTTGCGCCGCGCGAATTCGGCAGCGACCTGCTTGGTTTCATCGTATGTGCCGGAAACTTTGACGACTTCCGCGCCATAGAGTGCCGCTTCGCGCATTTTTTCTGCCGGGACGAGGCTGGTCAGAAACAGCCATAACTTGATGCCTGCACGTGCGCAATAAGCAGCATATGCCGCACCCGCGTTGCCTGTCGAGGCCAGGACGCATTCGGTGATGCCAATGCGCTTCATGGCGGTGACAGCCAATGCCGCTTGACGATCTTTAAATGAACTCGTCGGCCCCTGACGCTCATCCTTGATATAGATTCCTTCATGGTGAAAAAGACGCTCGTACTGATACAGCCGCACCAGTGACGTATAGCCTTCGCCGAGCGAAATTTCCGGGTCAGGCTCACTCATCGGCAGCAGTTCGGCGTAGCGCCAGAGCGTGTGAGGCCGATAGAGAAGGGCAGACGGCCATAATTTCGCGACTTTTTCGTAGTCATAACGTGCATCCACCCAACCAGAGCCGCAGCGTGTGCAGGTGACGATCTGGTGATCGGCCTCCATCTCATGATGGCATTCCAGGCAAACGACTTTGTTGAAATACGATGACATACTTGATTATTCCTTAACTGTTGGAATGTGATGATTGGGGGGTTTGTGCAATATTAATACAATACCGCTGATATGAAGGCGAAAGAATTTAGATTTGTGAGAAAAGGGGAGGACAAAAGCGCATTCGAGTCACGCAATGAGCACGAGACGATTTCTGGAAATTAAGTCTCCTGATTTTTCGCCCGCGTCAATATGAACGCCGCCAGCGCAAAAACGACTGCGCCCGACCAATACGGCGCACCCCGCAGCACATGGTCATAAATGATGCCTGCCCACAGCGGCCCGACAATAGTCATTAGGCTGGCAAGCGCGGTTGTCACGCCCATAAGCGTACCGAGTTCGTGCGGCGAGACACGATTAGAAGTCAGCGTTGTCAGTGTCGAAAAAGTGAAGGTGCTGACAATGATATTCGCCACCGAAAGGGGATAGATAATCCAGAAGGCAGGCGTGAAAAAGATGGCAATGGCAATGATCGCTTGCGCCAACAGACTCGCGATCCCAACGGCTTTTTCCCCGTAACGTGACACGGTGCGCTGCACAAAAAGGGCCTGCACGATAATCACGGCGATTCCCGATAACACCAGCAGCAGTCCGGTTTGCCAGGGCTGTGCGTCAAATTTCTCGATCACAAATAAAGTCTGAATCGCGTTCACGCCATTGAAGGCAAAATTGAACAGGCAGAGGACGACCAGAAGATTGCCGAGACGCGGCTTGCGTGCCATGCTGCCGATTGACCCAAATGGGCTTATATCACGCATGTGAATAGGGGCGGTTTCGCGTTGTTCTTTGGGCAGCGATTCCGGCAGAAAGAAGAATCCTAATGTCAGGCCTAATAAGGAAAACGCCGCTGCGATAAAAGCTGGGGCTTCCAGGCTGATCTGGCCGGTTGCCGCACCCAACGCTGGCCCCAGAACCAACCCCACACCCCAGGCAACACCGATCAGGCCAAAATTTTTGGCTCGTTCTTCGGGGCTGGAAATATCAGCAATATATGCAGACGCGGTAGACAAATTGGCAGCGGTGATTCCGTCGATGAGGCGGGAGACGAGCAGTATCCACAACGCGCCGCCGATGCCAAAAATCACATAACCGACAGCCGAACCAAAAATGCTGATGAGCAGCACAGGCCGCCGCCCATAGCGATCACCGAGTTTGCCCATCAGCGGCGCGGCAAAAAACTGACCTGCCGCATAGATGACCGTCACCATCGTCACCATCAACGCATCACTGCTGTATCGCTTGACAATGAACGCCGTTACCGGATAGAGAACGGTGATGCCGATAATGTCCATCAGCATGATAAAAAAGATGACGGCAAGGGCGCGTTTTTTCGCGGCTGGCGACTCCATTAATGCGGATAGGGTAGGGCGAGTTTCTGTATGCGGTGAGGTTTCCATGATCGCTGCCCGTGATTTTGCTTAATAAGGAAAATGTAGCTTTGTCGCCGCGCGTTTTTTCGTTTCTTCCGGCCTGCGATCATAACGCCGGGTCGTATCGACGCTGGCATGTCCGGCGATGTTGGCGACGGTGGCAATATCGACTCCACGCTCCAACATCTCACCGACGAACGTGCGCCGGAAATCGTGCGGCGAAAAATCCGGCACGCCCGATGCAATCGCCCGTCGGCGCAGCATATCGTAAATACTTTGGGCGTTCATCCGGCGTTCGGTGATCTTTCCACTTTTGAGAACGGGTACAAATATCGGTGTGCGCCCGCCGCTGACCGCTAACCAATCCATCAAGGCTCGCAGCGCACCCCCCAGGACATAAACGGTTCGCTGTTTGCGGCCTTTCCCGGCTTTCACCATCAATTTGCCCGTGCCAGCCTCAAAATCCTCGCGATTCAGCGCCACTAATTCCGCCCGCCGCAGGCCGCAGGTATAGAGCAGGCCGATGATAGCTGCGTCACGTACACCGGATGCCGTTTTCGTGTCGGATTTGCAGATTTGCACCAGCGCCAGAATTTCTCCCTGAGAAAGTTCGCGTCCGGCGGGGAGCGTTTCGCCTTTGATGCTTTTGACATTGGCAGCGCGATGATAATCCTCAGCGCTCATATAGCCAAGCTGCCACGCTTCTTTCAAAACGCCGCGTACCGCCGAGAGTGTTCGGTTGGCAGTAGATGGGCTGTAAATTTCCGCCAACTTTGAACGCAGGGCGGCAGTGTGCATATAACGAAGCTGCGACCAATCGAGTAAAAAAATATCGACATCTTCCGACGCTTGTCCGGTCAACAGCATGGCGACACTGCGCAGCGCTTGCGCCATGACTCGGCGTGATCGCGGTGATGTGAGTCCCGCCAGATAGACGGCAACCGGATTCTCTCGCACGGGCAGCGGCGTGGTTAACGAAAATGATGGTGTTGGAGAATTTTCGGACATGACGATTTTCCTGTTTAGTGACCATTATAGACTCATTTTACTCGAAATTTATAACCTTTGTAAAGCGACATTTGCATAGGTAATTTTTAGGCTAAAATCACGCCAGGGGCGATTTTTTGTGGTCGCAATATGCAAGCCACTATTGACCTATCACCCATTTTGTCGCGCCACCGTAATCCTTAGTAAGCGCCATAAATACAGTGTGCGTCCGCGCTGCTCAATCCACAACTTGCGATCCATCGCTTCCTATACTTTCCAAACCGAGCGCTTAAAAGTGATTGACACTGAACAAATTACACTAGCAATCGTTAAGTTTTATTTTTCAAAAGGTAGGGTTATGTCTCTCTCAAAAACGTTCGTTTTCGAGAGATGTGAATGTGTTTTTTCAGACGCTAGAAGGTTCCGGCCAGCTTCGAACTATGGAATTATGAAATGATCCTCGTACCCCACGAAGAATGCTGTTATTCGTGTTCTTTACACCAATGTTAAAAGCGCCGCAGTCATAAATTATTTAAAAATCCAAAACTGAACATTTTCTGAACAAGTTCTCCATCAGTTTTGCACAGGATTGCGCGAAATTAAAGTAGGACGTGAACACAGGAAGATTTCAATGACCGCAAAGCGAATATGGCTCAACATCATTTTAGTTGCACAAGGACTTGTTCTGCTTGTTGGAGGTATAACCACTGCGCAGGAAGGAGGGCCGCCTACTGGACAGGAAGTACCATTTGGACAAGATGTGCCACCTCAGCAGGCACAGGAAGACGGCAGTCAACAGCTATTCGTGATTCCAACGCAAGAGGCTGACGCTTCTAACAGCATCTCGGCGCTGGGTTCAGTGGAAGCCAATCAGGTGGCTTCACTTCAGTTTCAGACAGCCGGAACGGTTATGGGCGTTTATGCCGAAGTTGGCGATATGATCCAGGCTGGCGAGGTAATCGCGGATCTGAACGCCGACGATACCTGGAGCAGCTATAACCAGGCCGTTTTGAACCTGGAAAGCGCCAATATCGCGATGAATGACCTGATGCAGCCCGCCTCTGACGATGATATCCGTATTGCCCAGGCTAATATCGTAAGCGCACAGGCAGCCTACAGCGATGCGGCCAATTCCGTAACGCAGGAACAGATCGACAACGCTCAATTGAAATATGATCAGGCTCTGGTGCAGCTCGCCGCACTGAATGAAGCCCGCACCCATATGAGCGGTACGGACGAAGAAATCACCATTCAGGAAGCCAAAATTGGCGCGGCCGGTTTTGACGCGGAAATTGCTCGCCTTCAGCTTGAAGACCTGCAAACACCTGACAGCGCTTCATCGTGGTCGGCTTCGCTGCGTATCAAACAAGCGCAGTTGGAGCTGGAACAACTTCAGGAAGGGCCAACACAAACTGAAATCACCAGTGCGCAGATCGCCATTGAACGCGCTCAGGCCGCAATAACTGATGCACAAACCGAGCTGAAACAAACTCAGTTAATCGCTCCGATCTCCGGCTACGTGACCGCCGTCAATATCTCGGCAGGTCAATCGATTAGTACAGGTACAGTCGCCATTGAAATCTCCGATTTATCAACGCTGCGCATCACCGTACCCGTCAACGAACTCGACATCGATCAAATCACCGAAGGGATGTCTGCGACGATTCAACTGGATGCGCTCACCGATCTCACTATTCCAGGGACGGTTGAGCATATCGGCTGGATCAGCGAAACCAGCAGCGATGGCATCGTGACGTTTGATGTCGAGGTGGCGCTGAACACAACCGATCCTCGCGTGCGCATCGGCATGACCGGAGAAGTAACCATTGAGACAGGGAGTGAAAATTCATGAATTCATCCATTATTGCAGCGGCTGTGATCCTGGGGCTGGGGGGTGTGATGCTGATCTGGTGGTGGACAAGTCGTCCATCCCTATCGGGAAGGATACGCACGCTGCTGAGAATTGTAGGGATTCCCATTTTTATCGCACTGGTTGGCGTCGGTGGGTTTCTTGCGAACCGCTCATCGCCCAGCACGGTACCCCAGGCCGCGACAATTTTGACACCATCGGAGAGGATGAATGTTCAAAATGGTACGCTGACCGTTACGCTCAATGCAACCGGCACCCTAACCGCCGCCGACGAAGAAGCGCTGACATTTGACGTATCTGCACCAGTCACGGAAGTGTTGGTCTCAGTTGGGGATCATGTTCAGGCAGGCGATGTATTGGCGCGTGTCGATTCAACATCCATCGACTCGCAGATCCACAGCTTGCAGCTCAATGTGGAAGATGCGCAAAATTCGCTGGCGGCGCTGCAAGAACCGCCTAGCGAAATCGAGATCGAAATCGCACAAACGCAGATAGAAGCCGCACAAGCCTCACTCAGTTCAGCATCTTTGAATGGCCCAAGCGAACAGGATATTGAAATCGCGCGTTTGAACGTGGAACTTGCGAAAAATTCACTTTGGCAAGCGCAGGTCAATCGCGATGCCGCCGATAATAGGCCACTCGCAGGGCTGGAAGATAACGCCTATGCCAATGATGTGCAGCAGGCGGCACAACTTGAACAGAGCGATACAAACATTGCGATTACCCAAAATAACTATGAGAGTACAGCGAATGACGGGCCAGATGCTAGTGGCCTGGCATCTGGAAATGCCTCGTTGGTTAGTGCGCAAGCCAATCTGGACAGCTTACTCGCCGGGGCTAATGAATCACAAGTGCGAAAAGCCGAAATTTCGGTTGAAACCGCACAGCTTGCATTGGATAGTGCGAAGAGAGATCTCGACCAGACAACGCTGGTTGCGCCATTTGATGGCGTGGTTGCCTCTATCGATTTCGTAGAGGGGACGCTACCGGGAATGGGGAGCATCACGCTCATCGATACCAGTGGCTACAGTATCACACTAGCTGTAGATGAACAAGACATCACGCAGCTTCAGGAGGGGCAGAGAGTGACGTTGGAAGTGCAGGCGCTGGATAATGTCACGCTCCCAGGCGCAGTCACGCACATTGATCCTGCCCCAGTCTCATCGGAATCCGGGCAACTCGTAACCTACAATGTTGAGGTAACGCTCAACACAGCCGACCAACCTTTACGCCCCGGCATGTCCACTATCGCAACCGTGACGCTCAATCAAATTGATAACGTCATCGTCGTGCCGAATCGATTTATCACCGTTGATGCCATCACCCAACAGGCAACTGTCAAAATTGAATCTGCGCCAGGCTCTTTTGAAGATATTCCTGTGACGCTCGGCACACGCACAGACAGCGAAAGCGAAGTCGTTAGTGGGCTTGATGTCGGCCAGACACTCGTGATCCTGCCCAGCGCGTCGGAAGCGGCAGCACAAGGCGGCTTTGGCCTTATTCCTGGTGGCGGTGGTGGCTTCCCCGGAGGTGATGGCCCTCCTGCTGGTGGCTTCCCTGGCGGTGGCGGTGGTGGCTTCCCTGGAGGTGGCTGAAAATGAACAACAATAATCATTCGGACACAAGTAGAGTCATTGACATTCAGGGGATTACTAAAACGTATCATCTGGGTGAGATTGAACTCCAGGTCTTAAAAGGCATCGATCTGAAGATTGAACGCGGCGAATTTGTCTCGATCATGGGGCCATCTGGTTCTGGTAAAAGCACGTTGATGAATATCCTCGGCGTGCTTGACCAGCCGACAACAGGAACGTTCTATCTGGATGGGATCAATGTTGCGGAAATCCGTGACCAGGATTTGGCGCGTATCCGCAACAAGAAGATCGGCTTCGTATTTCAGAATTTCAACCTGCTCAAGCGCACAACGGCGCTGCGTCAGGTCGAACTGCCACTGATGTATGCAGGTACTCGAGGACGAACCCAAAAAGCGCGAGAGGCGCTCGAATCCGTTGGTCTGGGAGAACGCTTAAATCATTTACCCAGCGAACTTTCCGGTGGGCAGCAGCAGCGTGTCGCCATTGCCCGGGCGTTGGTCAATGAGCCATCACTGATTTTGGCTGACGAGCCAACGGGTAATCTGGACACACGCAGCGGCAAGGAAGTGATGCAAATTTTCCAGACGTTGAACCGCGAACAAGGAATCACGACCATATTTGTGACTCATGATCCCTGGATTGCGCGCCACACCAACCGGGTCATCATGCTGCGGGATGGCAATATCATTGCCGACAAGCATGTTGCGTCACCTTTGGACGCGGCAACCGCCGAGCGACCATCCGAAGCCGAAGAATTGCAAGAAGTTTTCGAGACGACCTATTACGGCGGCAAAGCCGAGGAGTATACCTAAAAGGTAATCTCATGAGTTTATTGGAAACGTTTCGTGTCGCGCTGACAGCGCTAAGCACCAACCGCCTACGGGCAGTGCTGACCACACTGGGCATCATGATCGGAGTCGCGTCTGTTGTCACGCTGACGAGCCTCGGCGCTAGCCTTCAGGGCTATATCCAGTCGCAGTTTGAAGACCTCGGCGCGGATACTTTGCAGATTAGTTCTGCTCGATTTCGTAACACCTCGTCCGGCACGCAGCCGATGACGACCCAGGACGCTGAAGGGCTGGCTGAAGAAGGCGTTGCACCGCATGTCGTAGCGGTTGCCTGGACATACAATATCCAGACGACCGTGCGCTCCGGCGCGAACAGCAGCACGATGTCCGCACAGGGCGTGACGGCCAACTATGCCGATGTGAATAATTGGTATCCGGCTTCTGGCGGGGCATTTATCACTCAGAATGACATCGATTCTAGTGCGCGAGTCGTTCTCCTCGACTCGACTACCGCTGAAGATTATTTTGGAACTGCTAACCCGGTAGGCCAAACACTGCTCATCGGCGGGCAAGTCTTCACGATCATCGGTGTGATGGAAGAACGCTCGACAGGCGGCATGTCCTCTCAAACGGTACTGATTCCTGTGACGACGGCGCAAACTCGATTGGCGAACGCGCACGTCGCCGGTAAAGGCTATCGAGTCACGCAAATTCAAGCCAAAGTGTCCTCCGCTGACTCTGAAACGGTTGCCCTGGCAACGGACGAAGTTGAAGCCTATTTGCTCAAAGCGCATGGGATTCGAAATTCGGCCTCAGCGGATTTTAACGTGACGTCCTCAGCGACGATTTTGGACTCACTCTCGTCCACGTTGAGTTTGGTCACGGTGTTTTTGAGCGCTGTGGCTGGTATTTCGCTGCTCGTCGGGGGAATCGGCGTGATGAATATCATGCTCGTGTCCGTCACCGAACGTACACGTGAAATAGGTCTGCGTAAAGCCGTTGGCGCGCAATCCGGCTCGATTTTGGTTCAATTTCTGGTGGAGGCGATTTTGCTTTCGCTTCTAGGCGGCTCGATTGGGATTATGTTGGGCGGCGTTTTCCTGCTGATTGGAGGACAGTTAGCACCGGAAATGTCCATTTCGTTGACACCGGAGTCCGCTATATTGGCAACGGGGATCAGCAGTTTAATTGGCATTCTATCTGGTGTGTATCCCGCCAATCGTGCGGCTAACCTGCACCCCATTGAAGCGCTGAGGTTTGAATAATGATTATCGATAACGTGCGTTTATCGCTACTGGAGCTGGTCACGAATAAGCTGCGTGCTTTCCTGACCGTACTCGGAATCACCATCGGGATAGCCGCCGTCGTGCTGCTTTTATCCCTGGGCCAAAGCGTACAAGATTACATCACCAATCAATTCGAATCGCTCGGCACAAATACCATTCGTATTTCCGCGACTCAAGACTCAAATGGTCGAACAGATTCGCTCACAATGGAGTTAGCCGAGACGCTTAAAAATGCCGAGCGCTTACCGCTGGTTGATCTGGTAATGCCCCAGGTGACGGGAAATTATTACATCGCCTATGGGAGCAACGAATTCAGCGTCAGTACACAAGGCGTCACAACTGATTACCTGGATATGGAAGGACGCAGCGTCGATAACGGTAGTTTCTTTACTCAGGCTGATGTCGAGAGCAGTGCGCAGGTCGCCTTGATCGGCACAACAACGTCGGAAAATCTCTTTGCGGGCGCAAACCCGATTGGACAGTCGATTCGCATCAAAAATGTCGTGTTTCAGGTTGTGGGCGTACTGAACGAAAGCAGCACTTCGGATGATCTGGTTGTTATCCCGATTACCGCGTTTAAAGCACGTTTGAATAACACCCGCACTACCACTGGCGAAAGTATCGTCAATACGATTCTGGTACGCGCGAAAGATGTCAACCAAATGACGGAGACCACCGATCAGCTTACCCAGGTGCTGCGTGAGGAGCGCGGTGTTGGTACTCGTGACTCGGATAATTTCCGCACCTTCACAGCTTCCACAATTGTCGAGTCGTTGACCAGCACCATCCAGATTATCACGATATTTTTGGGCATCGTGGCGGGAATTTCGCTGCTGGTTGGTGGCATTAACGTCATGAATATTATGCTGGTTACGATCACAGAACGCACCCGCGAAATCGGCTTGCGTAAGGCAACAGGCGCTCAAAACAGCGATATTGTCGTCATGTTTTTGGTACAGGCCATCGTCTTGACGTTGATCGGCGGAATAATCGGCATTCTGATTGCGGCGACAGGCGCAGCCATCATTACGGCGCTGGTCGAAGGATTCAGCGTCGCTATCCAGATTTCCAATATCGTGCTGGCGGTAAGTATATCCGCATGTATCGGTATTTTCTTCGGTGTTTATCCAGCTTCCAGGGCCGCCCGGTTAAATCCCATCGACGCCCTGCGATACGAGTAGAGTAGGACAATCATGAATCCACAATCACTAATCGCCTTCACACCGTTTCTTGCGGTGTTGTATATCGTCTACGCGCTCATCCAGGCGCTGCGCAAAAAGCGTCAGGGCATCGGCGCAGCCCTGCTGGCGTTTATCGCGCTGGTTGCTCCGGTAGCGGCTTTAATCGTTAATCAGGATATGGCTGTTCAATTACAGCTATCCAATTTTCTGATGATTAACGCCATCATTGTTTTTGTCGGGAGCATCAACGTTCTGATGCTTGAGCGCCGAAATCCGGTTAAGGACAGCAGTCGCTCATATGGTATGTTGGGCGTCGGCCTGGGCGTTTTATTAGCTGTCGAAATTTTGGCATATCCCACACTGGCATCCACACTGAATACAAGCAATACGTCCATCCCAGCGGGATTTGCTCGAAGCGATGGCTCGACACTCCAGAATGTTGTTCAGACAACTTCATTGACAACCGATGGCTTGACGGCCTTTGCAGAGGTTTTGACTGCCCAGACCGGATTAACGCTCGACGAAATCACGACCCAATTGCAATCGGGCAGTACAGTCGTTGATTTGGTCGCGCAGAACAATGGCGATTTAGATGCGGTTATTGCCGCCACCGCCAGCACGCTCGACGAATTGGCGGGACAGGACGGAATGCCCGCGCAAATGATTTCCCAACTAGGCGATGACACGACGACTATCGCGACGCAATATGTACAGGGTGAACTTGCCGATGAGCGGGCGCAGCAATTTCTGACCATGATGCTGCTCGGCGGCGAAATGCCCTCGCTCCCCCAGGGTGGGGGAAATCCCCCCGCTGGCGGCAGTGACACATTTCCGGATAGTAATGCAGCACCTGAAAGTGACCCCAATTCAAACGCCAATGAGAGTCCGGCGAATAATCAGAGTGGGCAAGAGCCAAACGTTCAACCCGCTGACGCTCCCGCAGCGCCTACTGATGGCTCGACGGCCTTTGCAGAGGTTTTGACTGCCCAGACGGGATTAACGATTGACGAAATCACGACCCAATTGCAATCGGGCAGTACAGTCGTTGATTTGGTCGCGCAGAATAATGGGGATTTAGATGCGGTTATTGCCGCCACCGCTAGCACGCTCGACGAATTGGCGGGACAGGACGGAATGCCCGCGCAAATGATTTCCCAACTGGGCGATGACACGACGACTATCGCGACGCAATATGTGCAGGGTGAACTTGCCGATGAGCGGGCGCAGCAATTTCTGACTATGATGCTGCTCGGCGGCGAAATGCCCTTGTTCCCCCAGGGTGGGGGAAATCCCCCCGCTGGTGGTGATGGTGCGCTCCCACCTGCTAATAATGGACCTGAAACTGCCGCAGATCAAAATGCCAATGATGGTCAATCGGGCAGCCAGCCGGACAATCAGAATGTTGCACAAGAACCTCCCCTTCAGCCGACTGAAAGCCCAGCCACACCAACAGAAACGGTGATTCGTCCAACGGTTATCAGCTTCCCATCAGCGACGCCAACCCCTCTCACTGCCGAAGTGAGTGTAGACGAATCTAGTGCAGCCGAAGCAGCCGCGACCTGTACGGTGACAGCCCTGTATAACCTGAACTTTCGCAACCAGCCGAACACCACCGACAGCACGGTTTACCTGTCCATTCCATCGGGTACGTCCGTTGTGGCTAATGGACGAACTGCTGACGGTTGGTACAGCGTGACATATGACGGACAAGCGGGCTGGGTAAGTGGTGAGTATGTCAACACGAATGGCACTTGCGACAACATTGCCACTGTCGATGCTGGTTAATTTGAGTAGGAATGAATTTCGATGCTAGGAGATTTCAGATGGCAAAAACAATTCTCATCGTGGATGACAGTAACCACTTAGCCTACATGCTGAATCGCTATCTGAGTGAGCAAGGTTTTCAGGTCATGAGCGCTCGAAACGGGCGCGAGGCGTTAGCAACTCTTGAATATCAAACGCCTGATCTGATCCTTCTCGACCTCCTGATGCCAGAAATGGACGGCTTCGAATTTATGCGCTTGCTGCGAAGGGATCATAATCTGCCGATCATCATCCTCAGCGCAAAAGATTCGGAGGCCGATAAAGTATTAGCACTGAAATCCGGTGCCGATGATTATGTGACCAAGCCCTTCAGTATGCGCGAACTGATCGCGCGGATTCGGGCAACGCTGCGACGCGCGGATCAGAAAGGCTTGTCACTTTCTCAGAAACCAATGAAGAGTGACCTTTAGCCTGTACAGGCGTAAGCTCTAAATCATACGGATTTACGGGAGCTAGTGGACAAAGATGTTATTCGCGTGGCTGAAGCGAATCTGGCAAACGCGCATATTGCTTATAGCAACACTACCAATACCGTTAGTGATGCGGATATTCAGCAGGCGCAACTTCATTACGATCAAGCCCAGCATAATCTGGAAGAGAAACAGAGTCAGCAAACGGGATGGGTCAAAGGCGATTATCTGACTCTCGGCCCAGACTGTGCTGATCTCCCGATAAGGGCTGAATAACGACTATGGTAAACCTATATAATTTATGAGGAGGAGTATGTCAACCTCGAATACCCATCAACGAATACTGGTTGTGGACGATGATCATGAAATTGTGCGATTGGTGCGCGCTTACCTGGAGAAAGATCATTTCCAGGTATTGATCGCCTATAATGGCGAGTCCGCCCTCCATATCGCGCGGCACGAACGTCCACATCTGATGGTTCTGGATTTGATGCTGCCTGACCGTGACGGTTGGGATATAACTCGTGTGATCCGCAACGATTCCAAGCTCCGCAAGATGCCAATTATCATGCTAACTGCGCGGATAGAAGACAGCGACAAAATTATCGGCCTCGAACTTGGCGCGGATGATTATGTGACAAAGCCCTTCAATCCACGTGAAGTGGTGGCGCGAGTTCGTTCGGTACTACGCCGGACGCACAGTGATGGCAAAGCAGAGCAGGAAACAATTTTGCAATGCAGCGGCTTGATTATGGATTTGGGGCGGCGTGAGGTCATCGTCGATACCGAACCCGTCGATCTGACGGTGACCGAGTTCGAGCTGCTGCGTGTCCTGATGGAAAACCCCGGCTATGCTATGACACGCACGGATTTGATCGAAAAGAGTTTAGGCTATGATTGCGAGAGTGTCGAGCGCACACTCGACAGCCACATCAAAAATCTGCGCAAGAAAATCGAGCCTGACCCCAAGCAACCTACTTACATCCAGACCGTCTATGGCGTTGGCTATCGGCTCGTAGGGCCTTAGATATGAATCGTTTGTGGGTACGCTTAAGTTTGGCCTTCAGCACTATGGTTTTGCTGAGTGTCGCTATTCTGATTATGGCAAGTGGCTTAATCGCACACAGCGGCATCCGCGAGTCGATTATTTTAGATGAGCTGCAAGCACCCGACGGCCTGATTGATCGCCTGGAAGCATACTACAGCGAACACCAAAATTGGGATGGCCTGGGAACCGATATATCGGAGAATAACGAAGGATTGTCGATAGGGCCGAGTCTAGGTCTAAGCCTGGTGATGACTGACGCTCAGGGAAAGATTATCTACGCTACAGCGCACGATCTGATTGGGCAAAAGCGCAATATAGCAAGCTTCCAATCAGTTATTCCTATTGTTGTCCAAGGTGAAACGAGAGGCTATCTAGCCCTGGAAGAACCGTCATTGGATAATATATCGCCGCGCCAACCCCGCCTCTTACTGGAAGGCCTAAGTACCATGCTGGTGACAATAGGCTTGATGGGTGGCGTGGTCGGCGTTTTCTTCGGCGTTTTGATGAGCCGCAGCTTAACTGCGCCGCTGAGACGGTTGGCAGAAGCCGCCCGTGCTATCGGGGCGCAAAACTTCAGCCGCCGCGTGAAAGTCGAAGGCACGATAGAAGTCGCGGAAATGGCGCGTGCCTTTAACGAGATGGCATCGGCCCTGGAACAAACTGAAACGCTCCGACGCAATCTTGTCGCGGATGTTGCCCACGAACTGCGGACACCCCTGACGGTCTTGCAGGGCAACCTGATGGCGATTCTGGACGATGTGTATCCAATGGATAAGCCTGAAGTTGGCCGCCTCTATGACCAGACACGGTTGCTCAGTCGGCTGGTCAATGACCTGCATGAACTCAGTCAGGCTGAGGCGAAGCAGCTTCCCTTGAATCTGCTTCCGGTGCAGGTCGATGAATTGGTGAATTCGACGGCTGCCAAGTTTGAATCGTTAGCCGACGCAGTAGGTGTGACGCTCAAAGTGGATATACAGCCCAATCTGCCGCTGCTTATGGCGGACAGTGGACGTTTGTCTCAAGTGCTGCACAATCTGTTGAATAACGCATTGGTGCATACGCCGCAGGGTGGGCAAATTACCATCCGCACCGAACACATCGGCAATCTATTGAGGTTGTCTGTCAAAGATACTGGCGATGGCATTTCCTCAGAACATCTCCCCTATATTTTTGAGCGCTTTTATCGTGTGGATGCCTCACGCAATCGCGACACAGGTGGTACTGGGCTGGGTCTGGCGATTGTCAAAGCCATTATCGAAGCGCATGGCGGTCATATCAAGGCTACCAGTGATGGCAAGTTGGGACAGGGCAGTACCTTTACGGTTGAGTTTCCACTGATATATACACCATGCGCTATCGAATGGGCTGTAACTGGAGCAAAAGCGGTACTCATTCAAGGAGCAGAAACAATGTGACTCAAACCTTTACTAAACGAATAGCGCAACTTATCGTGAACACAACTAAAAGCATGCAACGAGTTGAGAAGTTCTGTAATTCATATAGATACTTATGAGACATCAGTTGATTATGGTTAACCACAATAAAAGAATACGAATTAACCGTCAATGGATACTGCGACTCATAGGGTTGGCTCTGTCAATAGGTCTAGCGCTGTATTTATTGAGGCAAATTGACGCACAGGAATTTTTTGTTGTGGCGAGGCGCGTAAATCTAGGAGATGGGGTTATCGCGCTGATGATTTATGTGATGATGAATTGCTTTCGTGCTATTCGATTTCGCACGATCCTAGATCAACCGCAGCTCTCGTTGCAGAAATTAGTGCCGATCACCTTATATCACAACTTTTGGGTACGGATTTTACCCTTTAAGACAGGTGAAATTAGCTACATCATTCTAACGCAGCGCTATCTACATCAGTCAGTCCTCAGTGGAATCAGCAGCCTTGTACTTGCCCGGTTGTTTGAATTATTCATGGTCATGGTTGGAGGAGAAGTTGGACTATTATTGACACCTGAGCAATTTAATGGTCAAAAAACCTTGTCGCTGCTCCTGCTCCCCTGCGTCGCTGCTTATCTAGGCTTGCTTTATTATTCGGGAATGCTGCTCCACCGCTTTCTCCATGTGATCCACTCCATAACAGGCAAACCAGGCAAACTGGCGCTTGTTAGCTCCTGGTTTGGGGTTAAATTTGAGGCGTTAGCGGATGATTTAGATCGCGTAAGGCAGCGACACATTTTTGGCCCCGCTATGTTGACATCGTTTTTTACTTATGGAATGAGCGTAAGTTTTAATTTGGTACTGCTGATTGCGCTTGGTATTCCTCTCAGTCCCGCATTGCTCTTGACTGCCAGCATTGTGATTTTATTAGAAGCGTTGCCCCTCACGACATTCAGCGGCTTAGGTGTCATCGAAGGTGGGTGGACGTTTGGGCTTGTTACCTTTATCGGGCTAAATATCGGACATGCAGCTTCCATCGGCTTTTTTTTGCATGGATGCCAGATTATGGCTGCGGCCCTCAGCGGCATCGGCAGTTACTTTTGGCTTCAAATACACGAAACCTATCTGTTGGAACATAAATGACCAGAAAGATTGGGCAACATGAATCTGCCAGAAATTTCAATTGTCATTCCCTTATATAATGAACAAGATTCGATTGCTCCTTTGTATCAAGAGTTGACAGCCGCACTCAGTAACTTAAAAAAATCTTACGAAGTTATCGTTATAGATGACGGTAGCACCGATCTTAGTTTTGGACGATTGTGTGAAATTCATGAAGCCGATGAACGCTGGAAAATTGTGCAATTCCGTCGGAATTATGGTCAAACAGCCGGATTCTCAGTTGGTTTCAACCTCGCCGCCGGAGCGATAGTTATCACTATTGATGCTGATCTTCAAAACAACCCACAAGATATCCTCCGGCTCCTGGCGAAAATCGAGGAAGGTTACGATATCGTCAGCGGGTGGCGAGTGAATCGTCAGGAGGCATTCTTTTCACGGAGATTGCCGTCAATGCTAGCCAATCGTCTCATTTCGAAAGTAAGCGGTGTTGAACTCCATGATTATGGATGCACCTTGAAGGCATATCGGAGCGAGATTATTAAGAACATTCAAATTTATGGTGAGCTTCATCGTTTCATCCCGGCAGTTGCCAGCTCATTGGGTATTCGTACGACTGAAATACCAGTTGATGATCGCATGAGGCGATTTGGTAAAAGTAAATATGGAATCTGGCGTACCTTTCGGGTGATTCTGGATATAATTCTTGTCCGATTTTTATTCATTTATGGCACACGTCCAATTCAAGTATTTGGCGGACTGGGTTTGCTAATGGGTACCGTCGGATTTATTCTGGGTATGATGCTCATTTACGTCAAACTTGTGATGGGTGAACAAATCGGAGACCGCCCGCTATTGCTCCTGGCGATATTACTCATCATCTTAGGTGTGCAAATGGTGAGCATAGGACTTATCGGCGAAATTGTCATACGTATTTATCAGGAGGCACAATCGAGGCCTCGCTACATGACTCGTGAGCAACTTGGTTTCGAGGATTAATCACTTACTGAAGAGAGAACGTTCCAAGATGGATGTAAACGTTGGACTGACTATTTGCTATAGACTGAGCCGACAACCGAACATTAGTCTGCCAAGCGTAAACCAAAGTATCTACACTATATCGGCCTGGCGGTAACATATCGAGTGCAATGCGGGTTGATTGACATCCAAATGAAGTGTTTGGAAGACCATAGTCCGCCTGTGCGACTAAATCACCTCTCTCATTAAAGACATGGATACCCACTGAGTAAGTATCTGGAGGGGTATTCGCTTCTAAGGCCCATTCGAGCGTGGTATATAGGGATTTGTCCTCTACTCTGGATAGTAATTCGGCTAGATTCATGTTCGCAATCTTTTGCCCTGTATCAGTAGAGAAATGACCAATAAATGTCTGCGGTGGTTGACTAAACAACTCCGTAAATAGCTCTGGAGTATCGGAGATTGTACCGCAGGAAGTATAGCCTTTTTGGGCTAGCAGATTGTTAAACATATCTGCGCGCCAGGGACGCTGATGAGGTTCATAGCTGACCCAAATTCGCTTGGCACCGTCAATCGCCAATTCACCGCGGCGGAGATACTCTTCATCTGACATAATAGGCAGCGATTCAACCATTTGTGTTTTCAACGGCATCGCGTGGAAATAATAAGCCATAACTTCATCTTGACCACCATCCCATTCGTCGATTAACGTCTCAAAAGCAAGGACATCGCCATTTTTTGTGCGCTGGTCAAGATCGCGCACCAAAATATTCCAGGGTAGATATTTTATTGATGGGTTTACAGCGTCCAATAATTTAGAGCCGAAATTGGAAGTCACTGCGATTAAGAGCCAGATTCCTATCAAAAATGTGGTACGTAAACCTGCTCGTTTCAGTTGGACGAATCCTAAACCCATCAGTATCGCCAAAGGCACCCACAGTATCATTAGATATCGTACTTCTGAAATTACGTACAACCAGCTATTTATAAGGATTGCAAGCAGCAGTGCAACAATTAATAGAAACAAGATGAACTGTACAATGCGATCTCGTAAATCCAGCGCAAAAACACTAACTACGAGCCATAAACCGATATTCCCATTACTGAACATATCGAGAACTTGGTGTACCATTTCACCAGGACTGAATGCGTATGCCTTACGCAAGGCGGGTTCTAGGTAGTTTGACACTGTGAAAGAAGTTAACAACCAGGGAAGAAACAAAACGCCGGCGGCTGCGATGAGTCCTATTACCTGCCACCAACCTCGTTGTTTGGGAACCAACAACAGGTGATATAAGCAAACGGCAGCAATAAGAATGAAACTAAAATAATGTGCATAAAGAAGGCCAGCAACACAAAGCATCAACATCATTTTGAGCAACCATCCAGTTTTCTGGTCGATTGCAATACGCCAGTAGAGCCACAGAAAGATTGCGGACAGAAGTACCAACAAAGTATACGTTCGCATATCGTGAAGATAATTAACAAAAAATACGCTGCAACCTAATACGCTAGCTGCTCCAAACCCAGCTAAAGGCGACTGCAAATCTTTTCCCAGTCGGAAAGTCCAAGCGATTGCTAGAAGTCCCAATATCAGCGATAGAAAGCGTCCAGTAACTGGCGAAAGACTTACCAGCGATCCCCACAGCGCTAGTAAGAGATAGTAGCCGGGTACTTGATCGGAAACTTCGGCTGTACGTTGCCACACTTGTAATGGAGTGAGTGTTCCTCCGAATACAGGATCGCCAGCGCGATAAAGCGATCTAATCTCATCTGTCCAAAGGACCTGCTGAAGATTTCGGGTGCCGTATACAGTCACAATCAAGAGCAGCAAAATCATCGGCCACCACGATATGCGCCGTTGAGCAGTAAAGTATTCCATTGATACAACTTTTCTCGAATACAGCCTGAAGCTTGGTTCGCTAAATTTCTGAAGCATTTAGTATTGCAGCTGCCATCAATTGAATGATCACAATTTCTATCCTTATGCTGCGGCAGTGCTGTTGAAATATCGAATTACGGTAGTCAAACCACTAGTGTAGTTAGCGAAGGTGTAGAAGTTGTGGAAAGATTATAGGCGCTTTATAAAGAAGTTGTGGAGTATCTGAAATAGTGATTAATGATCTTTGTCGCGGACAATTTGATGCACTCACTGATACGAAATAAAGAAACCTGCGCCAAGTCCGCCAACCTTTCGCTTGCGGCATATCGTTCGGGCAATTCCTGGTGCGTTCGGTTTTGAGAGATTGTCTTCTGTCTCTAATTTTGTCTTAAATGGCCCACTCTGATCTCTCAAAATTGTCCCTTAAAATAGGGTTTCTCGAAACTCATCTATTATCCCATTTTCGAGAGACCCTGTTGTGCGACGTGGTAGAGCATCATCTCTCGCAAGCTTTTGATGGTAACATGTTGTGAAAATGGGTTGAATGGACAAGGGGCAAAACTTGACCTCTTGACCGTAAGGGGAGCAAACATGACTCACCAACTTCGGGTAACTGTCGAAATCGGACCAAAAGGCAAGAAAGTGGCTGCCGTAGCGCCGGATTGGCCTGGTCTGGAGCGTGGTGCAAAGACGGAGGACGCTGCGATTGAAAGGTTGCAATCCTATCTTCCACGCTATGCCCCGGTGGCGAAGCGGGCTGGGATGGATGGCGAGTTTGCATCCATCACCACAGTTGACATTGTCGAGCAATATCCAGGCACAGGATCAACTGACTTCTGGGGCATCTCATTTGCGTTTTCAAGCATCGACAAACAAGCTGTATCCAGCGAAGCACTAGAACGTGAACTGACCCTGATGCAGGCGTGCTGGGCGTTTTTCGACGACGTGCGTTTCCGCGTGTCGGCTGAGATGCAGAAGGGTGTTCGCGGGGGCGGGCGGGATCGGGATCAGATTGTCCGGCATGTGTTGGCGAATGAGATGGACTGGGCTGGAGGGCTGGGTTTGCCTAATCTTTACAGTGAGAATTTGACCGATGAGGTGGTGAGTACGCACCGCGCCGCCTATTGCAATGCCATTCGGGCGTTCCATGCTGAGGGCAAAATGGCTCGAAAATGGCCGCTCCGCTATCTGATCCGGCATACCGCCTATCACACACTGGATCACGCTTGGGAAATGGAAGACAAAGACCTGACGAGACCGTCTTAGCGCAACTTCAGAGGGGTTGATGGCGTTAAAACCCAGCCCCTATCCGACTTTTTCAACAAGCAGGACCGTTTTCGAGAGAGACATAACCCTACCTTTTTGAAAGATAAAACTTAACGATTGCTGGAGCATGAGTTTGCAAATATCGCTTGCGTCGCTAAAGCAAAGGCATTCTACTAACAACCCTATCCAGGACAGCGAGTAGTCATGTGAACAGCCATATTTTCGAGATAGCCGTCATTATTGGAAGCCTTGCTTTCGCCTTATCAGGCGTTCTCACGGGTATTCGCAAGGATTTGGATGTGATGGGCGTTTTTATTTTGGCATTCCTGACGGCCAACGGTGGAGGCGTGTTGCGCGATTTGATGATTGATCGCCAACCCGCCATATTAGTCAGTTTAATGCCCTTGTGGCTAACGAGCGTGGTTGTGGTTGGCGCATGGATATTAAAAATTCAGCGAGGGTCTACGCTTGAGCGAACCTGGGTTTTCGTCGTCAGTGATAGTGTGGGGCTTGTGGCTTTCAGTATAACGGGCAGTCTTGTAGGAATCGAAGCAGGACTTCACGCCTTCGGCGTTATCATATTATCGTTTTTAACAGCTACAGGCGGGGGGATCGTGCGCGACTTACTTATTAACGAAGTGCCTTTGGTATTGCGTGCGGATTTCTACGGCAGTATTGCGCTTCTTCTGGGCATCGCTATCTATCTGCTATATCTAACAGATGGAGTTAATCTTTTGACCCTTTCAGTGCTGTTCGCTGTGGGTTTAATATTGCGGCTGACAGCCTATAAATATAAATGGCAGCTTCCGAAGCTAGGGTAAGGAAGTCTTACAAAGGCCGCAACTCAACCGCATGGGCAGCAGGCTTAATCACTGCCTCTCGCAAATGCAACCACATCGTTAAAGGGCGCCGTGGCTAATCCAATGACCCGATCTGCTCCAGCGTAGTAGAAATACAGTTCGTCGCCAACAACGATGCTTGAGCAGCTAAAGGTCACATTAGGTACATCCCCTTTAATTTCCCACGTTTCTGTTGGCTCCATGATGAAGGATTTGGGGCGATTAATGACCTTTGCCGGATTTTCGAGATCGAGCAGAGCCACCGAATGACGGTAGATGTGCTGAGCCTCATAACCGTGATAGACCAAGAGCCACCCATCCCCTGTTTTGATCGGTGGGCCATTAGACCCAATGCTTTTGGAGTCCCAATCATTTTCCTCGCGGGGCTTCATGATAATCTCATGATCTGTCCAGGTCTTCAAATCATCGCTGTAGGCAATCCAGATGTTTGGGCTACGTCGATGCAAAATAGCATAACGCCCGCCAATTTTCTCTGGGAACAAGACATGATCTTTATTCTGCGCTCTTTCCAATGGGCCAACATCTTCCCAGGTAATCAGGTTTTCTGAGCGGGCGATCATCGGAAAATAACTATTGATCCCGTAGGCCGTGTAAGTCATATAGAAAATATCATCCAGCCGCACCACACGTGGGTCTTCGACACCGCGATAATCATCTCGGCCTTGATGAGGCGAGACCACTGGGTTCTCCAATCTATTCCAATGTAAGCCATCTATACTGACCGCATAGCCAATATGCGAAATAAAATCGACGCCCTGAGCGCGGTAGTGCATGTGGAACAGGCCATTGTGCTGAATAACGGCACAGTTGAAGACATTCATTGCCTCCCAACGGTGCAGTGGATTAGGATACAGCAGAGGGCTTTCGGAGTGGCGTACTAATTGCATAATCTTGTTCTTCTCCAGTACAGTGAATCAGGTCAGTTGGTTGCGGGTTAGTCGAGATTTTCTTCTTCCCAAGTTGCTTCGCCCGTTAGGGTGTTATAGGTCAGCGTAAAGGTTCGCCCGTCAGGATGTTGGAATATCCGCTCGGCGACTGCGGGCTGTATATAGAAAGCATCGACTTTAGCGAGACCTGGATTACGTGAATCCCCACCGTCTGCCGCATACTCGTAGCGCAAGGTATGTTCGCCAGCCTCAAGTGGAATAGGCTCAGATGTGACTTGATCCAGCCAAAAATAGTCGGAGTCCGGCGAAATCATTTGTGGCATCAATACACTGTCGTCACTGTCCAGCCTGACTTCAAGAAAGACTTTCGGAGTAGTCGAGGTGTCGGTATTTCCACCTGATTCAACAAGTGTCATCCTGAGTAAATTAGCGGCTACATCAGGATCACGCCCAGTTAAATCCATAAAGGAATTTCCACCAATAGTCCGTCCAGCCTCAAATCCGACTTGCAACTCCGGTTGTGGCTGGTCAACATCCAGCGAGGACCAGGGTATAGATGCCTCATAAATATAGCCATTTTCATAGGCTTGCCAAGCGAGGTTTGCGCCCTCCAGGAACCGGGTATTGAGCCAATCCCAAACCTGCGGCCCATCGGGTGTTTGGGCAAGGGTGAACTTGGCGGAAAGGGTGCGGGCATCTACTGGATAGGTAAAATAAAACCACAGTGTATCGCCCTGCCAAACCGAACTAAGCGTACCACTCTGATCATGTTGTGGATCACGAACAACCGTTTGAATGTAGAGTGCTTCGCTATCCCAACCTAAACGGACACTATGACTATCGATTTCTGGGCCTTGCCATAAACCTGCGCCGCGCAAAAATTGGCGCGGTGTGTTTGACTCCAACGCTGCTAAATCCTCCGGCCAATCAGCGAGATCGCCGTCAATCGTCGGCGCAGTCACCAAGCGCTCAATAACGTTGACGTTGTTGCTGGCGGATTGGTGCAAGTGGGCTACATAGAGCAGATAATCATCTTCTTGATCGATTTCGAATTTCAGCCGCATCCGTTGGCCTTCGCCAATTCCAATATATCGTCCTGCGCTCACATAGCCCTCGCCTGTCCAGTCGGCAGGGTAATAGACAGGAGTGCCAACCACTCGCTGACCGTCTTCAGCTTGTAATATCAGATAGTTGTTGCCACCAGTGGCATTGACGGGCAGCAAATCAACTGCCTTTGGGATGTTCTGCAAAGCGATCATGCTCATGAGCGCTTCAATAGTGGATTCTGCGCCCGAATTTCGGTTCACCCGCCAGGATACCGGGCCATTGATACCATCGAATACGCGCCCAGTTGCCGGGTCGTACATTTGCACGCCTGCCATATTGTCGCCAAAGTACCAGCTTCCTGCCAGCCCCGCATAGATCGCATAGCGCTCTATATCAGTCGCTTCATACAGTGAGGTATAGGTGAGGACAAGCATATTCGTCCCATAGGCAATCTGGTTGAGCCGATCAGGGACAACACCTATATTGCGAAAACGTTCAAAGGCAAGTTGGCGCAACAGAAATGAATCGGCGGATGCTGCTGCCGATTCAATCCAGTCCTGACGATCCAGTGCCATACCTGCAATCACCAGGGCATGGGTCATGTGTGCGCCCCAATCGTGCCAGAAGCCTGGCGCATTGGCCAATACAGGATGCATTCCGAAGGGATAGGTTGAATCGTTACCCAGCCGATAATGCGAAATTCCATCGGCGATCTTGGTGATAATATCGGCGGTCTGGTCGTTCGGGCGTGCCTGATAATAAGCGGACATGCCAAGAAGCCCTATCGCGGCGACTGCTGGTTCACCTCCGGGAATCCAAGCGGGTATTTCATAACCATGCAGGCTGGTCATTTGCCCGTAATTAGTTAGGGATGCGTTCACGGCTGACTCGGTGCGCAGATATGCCCCAGCGAGTTTGTCGGCGTAACTGGAATCAATGCTATCAAATACACGCACTCCTTCACCCAATGCCCACATACCACGCATTGCCCACCAGCCCAAACTCTTGTAACTCGTCCCTCCGGTTTCATTGATCGTTCCAGATTTGTCGGTGACAAAATTGTAAAATTCGCCATCGACTGCCTGCATATACAGTACAAAATTCAGGCAGCGGCGGGCGAGATCAAGTAGTTCACGATCCTGAGTCTGCTCGTATTGCCACAGATAGACAATAGCCGCGCGCGCTACATCGTCAACTGCGCTTAAACCCTCCCCGGCAGCATCGACCCATTCATAATCGGGATATTCCGAATAAATATGTACCAGTGCCATATCCTGTTCATCAATGGAAACAGGTTCAGTGAGAAAACGCAGATGGTTCAGATTGACCAGATTCTCTTCCTGGGTATAAGCTATCGGAACAGAAGCACAAAGGATGATGAGCAGACCCCAGCTTACGAAAAATATTTTCATCCTTTTACCCCACCGACGTTGATGCCTTCTATAAATTGCTTTTGTGCGAGGAAATAAATCACCAAAATCGGCAATGCCATCATTGTCGCCAGTGACATCATATATTGCCACTGCGGAACTTCGATGGATAGTGATCTTTCAAAGAACTGCATGGCAACCGAGAGTGGGAAAAATTGGGGTGTTGTCAAATAGATGAGCGGCCCTTGAAAGTTGTTCCAGTTTCCCTGGAAAGACAGGACAGCAATCGCCAGGAGAATGGGGCGGATCAATGGCAGCATAATGTACCAGTAAATCTGTGCAACATTTGCCCCATCCATAATGGCTGCTTCTTCAATTTCGCGCGGGATCGAGAGGAAAAATTGGCGCATCAGGAACACATAGAGCGGCCCCCAGGCAAACAGGGACGGCCAGGTGAGCGGATCATAGGTGTTGAGCAGTCCGAGTTCTTTCCAGATCAAAAAATTCGGGACGCGCTGAATAATTCCAGGCAGCATCACCGTTGCCAGCATAACGGCGAACAGGGTATCGCGCCCTTTCCAGACGAAACGCGAAAAGCCATAAGCCACCAACGACGCGCTGAAAATCTCGCCGATCATCGCCAGAATGGTAATAAAAAGGGTATTGCCCATGATGCGCCAAAAGGTCATTCCAGGCGCAATGGACGAAAGTTTGGCCCATACATCGATATAATTCTGCGGCATAGCCGGGTTGGGAATCAGATTTATTCCCGGTAAAAACAGTTGAGCGTCGGTTTTCAGAGAGGTTGAAACCATCCACGCGAGCGGAATGAGCACCAGAGCGCCCCCCAACAACAACAGACCATAGACGATGAACTGGCGCACGTGAGAGCGAGGTTGTTGTATGGACTCAACCTGATGATCCGTCGTAGCTGACCTGGTTTGTGATGTCATGTCGTCGCCTCCTCGCGTGTACCTTGATAAAAGACCCAGGCTTGTGATGATCGAAAGATGAGCATCGTAAGCCCTAGAATGAGGATCAGTAAAATCCAGCCCATTGCCGAAGCCACACCCATCCGGCGGAAATTAAAGGCTTCCTGGTAAATGAGCCAGTTCAGGAACGTACCGACTGATTCGGGTGTCTGGATGAACGCCGCCACATCGAAAACTTGCAGCGCACCAATGGTAGATACAACCAGGTTGTAGAATAATGCCGGGCTGAGCATCGGGATGGTTATGTTTCGAAACTTTGCCCAGTTGCCCGCACCATCGATGTCGGCAGCTTCGTAAAGCTCCGGGGGAATACCCTTCAGACCCGCCAGCAGAATGACCGAGTTTGCTCCGAATACACCCCACAGACTGATGATAATGAATGCGGGCATGGCGAGGTTTGGGTCGGTAAACCATCTGGGCGTCTCGATCTCTAGTAGTCTATATACGGGCGCGAAAGCGTTATTCAATAGGCCAGACTGGGGTGCAAAAATCCAGCGCCATAGAAGGGCTGTTGCAATCGCGGGCAAGACGGCGGGTAAATAATAAAGAACGCGCCAAAAGCTGAGTCCCCTTATTTTCTGATTAAGCAGTAGAGCTACTCCCAACGAGGCGATTAAGCCCAGTGGAACGCTGATAAAGGCGTATGGTAGAGTGAGCTTGATGGAACGCCAGAAAGCATCTTCTTTCGCGCCAATGACGAAGCCGCCGTCTCCGATTTCAACCCGTATAATCTCCCCATATCTTCGTTCTAACGCATCAGAACTACGCTGTTCTCTCGATTCCAGAGTCGCGAAATCAACGCTGAATAATTCGTTATAGTTATCAAATCCGACCCATTCGGGGGCTTTAAATAGATTGTATTCCGTGAAACTCAGATAGAGCGATGCGCCGATAGGGAATAGGGAGAAAACAGCGAAGCCGATGACCCAGGGAGTCACTAGTGCGCGCCCAGTAGCCGCTTCACCATTGACTCCAAACCGAATTTGTACCCGATACACCAGGTACATTACGATGCCAAGGCCGAGCGCCACGAGGATGTACCGCACTAGCGTCGGCGTATACGTGGCAAGCGCACCCGGATCCATATCTTTCTCCTTAAAACCAATAAACTGCATTTCAATAAAGGGGAGACAACGCATCTCCCCTCATCAAACTCAACAATAACTAAGGTAGAGTGTCTTCGAGGTCAAGGCGGATTTCTGCCGCTAGTTCCGATGGCGTCAGATCAGTTTCCTTGTTCAGGAGCGGGTTGAAGAAATCACTCCACAATATTCCACCAAATTCCGCAAAATTGCCGAAAATCGGCAGCGCCCGCATATCCTGTGAAGCCTCGATGATCGCTTCAGCGCTCACTTCTTTGCGCGGTTCGGACGACACAAGGTGTTCAACCGTTCCCTGTGAGATGCGTGGCGAGACGATTTTCCACTCCTGGATGCCTTCGCTCACCGCGATTAAGGCTTTGCAAGCCTCCTCAGGATGTTCCGTTTGAGCATTGATGACAGTGCTGGCGTTCCAGGCGAACGTTGTATGGCTGCCCGTGTTTGGATTGCCAGGGACACGAATAACTCCTACGTCCAACCCTTCTATGCGATCCAGGTCATCCGCTGCACCGCCCATGAACATAGCGATCTTACCTGCCTTGAACATTTCGCCGAAGCCTTGTTCGGCAATGATGTCGCGGCTGGGTGAAATTTCTGGGTTATAAGCAGTGTTCAGCCAGAACTCCATCCCCGACAAGAACTCAGGGCTATCGACAGGCGCTTCGGTAAAGTCTTCGTTGAGGATGTCACCACCAGCTTGCCAGATGAAGATGTATGGCGGCGGCCAACTGTTATTCGTGAAGCCCCATTGGTCAATGGTGCCATCACTATCCGTATCGAGTGTAAGCGCCTGGGCCTTCTCCATAAAGTCATCCCATGTCCAATCAGCAGTCGGTTGCTCCACACCTGCTGCGTCGAATAACGCTCTGTTGTAATAGGTAACTACCGGTTGGGCAATCCAGGGTAAACCGTAGATGCCCTCTTCAAATTCATTGACTGCCAGGATACCAGGATAGTAGTCACTCACATCACCGGCTGTGCCCGGTTCCGCACTTGCCAGGCAGTCGGTCAAGTTCATGAACACACCCTCGGATTTGAGCGCCATATTTTCCTGATCGATCCAGTACAGGTCAGCGCCGGTATTGCCAGCGAGCTGCGTTTTTATCTGTGTGTAATAGTCGTTGGGTAACGGCTCGTGGATAATCTGATATTCGCTTTGGCTGGCGTTGATCTCATCCAGAATAACCTGGAGTTCGGCAGATTCGTCTACGCCGGCCCAGGTGGACATACGAATTACGACTGGCTCCTGCGCTGTAACAGGTACAATAGCCAGGACGACCATTAAAACGATTAACAGGTACAGTAAAGTTCGCTTCATTTTTCTACTCCTCATTAAACCTCTATCATGTGAATTGGTCTGAAGCATTTTTTACGGTGCGTTTCTCCTTTCCGTATCTAGATTTGATTTCGTAGATGCACGTTGGATTAAATGCACAGAAACAATGACTTCAGCAGTCTGCGCATCGGGATCATTGAGGGAAATCATCCTACAATGAGATAGCATATCGAGGATTTGTATTTCAATACAGGTAATTTAGGGGGAAAAATATTGCCTTTGTGACCCTTGCTTTAAAGCGAATTACTCCCTAAGCTTCTACGATCAGGGGATTTGATTACTGTCTTGCCCTTCAAATCCGTAGGGTAGAGTCACAAACTCCTTCCTGGCAGTACCGCACCGACTCACTTTCTCTAACGCCAGAACAGCACGCTTATCTGCTTATAATTACAGTGTCTCGCAGCCTCACATTCCATGCCTGACCATCGCCCGATCCCCTTTGAGCAAAACGTGACCCAACCTCTTCTTCCCGATCCCCCTGCCCAGTCCACAGGACATCCATCATCACTATCAGCCCAGTTTTTTTAGAGCGCGATTTCCGGAAATCGAATTTCAAGTAACACGATTACCCAGTCTCTTCGTGCGAAGCCCCGCTAAGCGCATTTGCAGCCAACGCTTCCCGATTTATACGATCTGTATTTCATCATCAGTGTTCAATGCAAATGCTTTTCACTGAGTAAAGGACTGTGGTAAACGCGGACGCTATAGGTGGAGCGACAGTGAGGAGTAAGCTTTCGCGATAGAGGGTTTATTAGCCGTTATGGAGTGGCAGGAGGGCGTTTTTCGTGTGTGGTTTTCCCATCTCAATTACATTGAGAAGTGCTATTTGCCTAGGTAATTAGTTGCCCCAAATAGTATGCACTCATGACCCTTATAGCAACTCAAATAAAAGAGACAGTGCTACGGCACTGCCCCTTCACTAATGATTGATACCTGTGCCTAAGACGCAGGAGTAATTGTGGGTGTCAGCGTTAACGTTGGCGTTAACGTCGCCGCCACGACTGTAGGTGGAACAGGTGTCAGCGTTAACGTCGCCGCCACGACTGTGGGTGGAACAGGTGTCAGCGTTAATGTTGCTGCGGGTGGCGCAACAGGCGTATTCGTCGGAACTTGTGGAACGGGAGTCACAGTGACGACTGAAGCTGCCGGGGTAGATGTTGGCCCTGGTGTGGTCGTAATCACGACTGGCGGTATCACCACGATCACAGGGAAACCAGGAGTCGGAGATGCAACCGGTAACGGGGGCGGCGCAACGACAGGTAACTGTGAACAGGGTCCTGTAACTGCGACAACACGGGCAGCGACCCATCCCTCTATGAACTCATTTTGAGCGACGAACCATTGACCATCCTGGCTTTGTCCAGTGACTTGAATGGCCTGACGCGCTGGCAGCAGTGCCAATCGTGCGTAGTTCGTACCTGGGCCGCTTCGGATGTTGACATTGAACCGGCTGCTGGCCGCGCAAACACCCTCAATTACTACCGGAATAAATACGGGTGTCGGGAATGTCGCATTCTCAGGCGGAGCGGGTCCCAAGGTACAAGACCCATTGCTCAGGGTGAGCGTAATCGTGCCTGCCTCTTCAGGTAATGCGATAATGGTCATTTCAAGAAGTTCATCCCCCGGGCCGACGCTGATACAGGCGCTATCCAGGTTACTCCGCAGCGTGGAGATGATCTGGCCTGTTCCATCTCGAATCTCAACAAAAGCATCCAGCGTGAAAGGTGTCGCATCAATGAGCAGCGTGGTCGCAAAGAAAGGATCCGTATTGAAAACGTAAGTTTGTGCTGGCTCAGTGGCAGGAAACGTAATTACTAGAGGGGTATCCAGTTGCAAAACAACGAGGGGAGTGGCTGGACGGCTCTCCAGACTCAATAGGAAATCGCCGGGCTGTCCGCCCACGACAATGAAATGCGGCCCGCTCGCCTGTAATCGAAAGATGATTTGTGCGGCTGTGCTGAGCGGAGTGGACAGCACATTATCATTGATAGCTAAAATTTGATCTCCGGGGCCAATGAGTGCTAAGGTCGGATCGGCACCTGGCGAAATACCAACCGCGCGGATAGTGACCAAATCACCTGCATTCCCGTTGAAAGTGTAATTGGCTGTAATATCAGCCGTCACGATTGTATTCATAACCGTAGTGCCATATTCAAGCATAATAATCTCTTGAGCGCTGATGATAGTGACGGAGAACGCGCAAAAAATCACTAAAAACACCAACAATAACCGGAGAGAGACATGACGAACCATATCGGTATACTCCTAACTTGCTTATCCAATGGGCACGGGTGTGAGCAACATATCATTTATTGATACAGATGTTTGGCGAGTAGACGATGAAGTAATCGGTGCCAAGCGGCAGCGTGCTAAGTGACCTGCCCTACGCAGCAGATGAATATGTAATTTCTGCCACTAGTTTGCTTCGATGGTGTCAGATGGGGTCTGTGCAAACATCGTTGACTCATATCCCGTTTCTTGAAGTCTATAATAAAAGGTGTCATTTGATATGAGCCACAAGGGGGTACTCAACGTAGGAGATAAGGTATGGTGATGAAGTGCGCATGTGCGTGGAGTCTGTGTTTCACCAGAGTTAGCGCAGACAACTGCTCGACAAAAAAGCGACCTCATAGAGATCGCTTTCACTTTCGACATCAGCCACCTGCTGCTAACTGACAGTAATCACCTGGAACATGCCGAGTTCAACATGGCTGTGACCGCTGGCGAAGTCCGGCAGAAAACACACTACCGCATAGGTTCCCGGTGGTATGTTAACTGGCACCAGCGCTTCCTGTCCGGGACTCATCGGCAGCCATAAGAATGCAGGCGGCCCGCCCTCTTCTGCCATAGCTGCCTCGGTGGCCTCTGCGGTTGCTTCTGATGCGGGTTCTGCTGCTTCTGCGGTAGCTTCCGCTGGCGGCCCTTGAGCTTCGGCCAAAATACCTTGCTGAATCTCGGCGATAGACATATCGGGATCGACTTCCATAATTGCGACCTCATGCCACTGCTCACCGATATTACGCACTAGCCAGGTCTGTTCGCCTGCTGGCACAGTCAAAGGAATAGCGAAGGCAAAATCCACGAGTGAGACGGTCATATCCGCTTCTGGCAATTCAGTCTCTACATCGGCGCTTCCAGTGACTGCGAATTGACCGATCTGCGGAGGGCCATCGCCAAAATTAAGCAGAAGATGCGTTCCCGGCTCAAGCGCATAAGTGATCTCCGATGTGCTCATCGGCATCGTCATCGTGGAACCGAGCAGCGTAACAAGCGCGATGGCAGCTTCCTCACCTTCTTGAAGGGCTGTCATGAAATCCTCGATGGCAACCTCCGCATTCAGACGTGCGAAAATCGGCGTAAGCGGCGCTTCTGTCTCGTTCGCAAAGGAGATCGTCGTTATGCCACTCTCGACGGTTTCTGGTATTGTGAAGCCGTCAGCAGTCAAAGTAACGGCTAAACCAGACTCTACTCCCTCCTGCGCTAGGACAGGGAATACTGCGAAAAGTAAAATCAACAGCAGCAAAGCTATCGGAAAAGTTGATTTTCTCATGAACAAATCTCCTTAATTTGTATAAATGGATAAACACCAATAGAGAGCGACAAGCTTTCATCTGGAACGGTTAACGCCAGATAAAAGTAATGAAAATTTTAGGGTGGACGTTATGGTGAAACATGGGTCATATGGGCGATTCTCAGATAGGTAGCTATCCGCGCGTTAACGGCCTGAAACCTGCGAAGCGCCATAGCTTTAGCGCTGACAACGCGGCAAGTTTCCACTTCGAAACCTATCCTCTGATTTCAATCTCGCAGCGGTGGATTAGCATTCTTTACAGAAAATTCATAAACATCCTCTCTAAGATTTATTATAATGTTACGTACAACCTTACGTCAGTCGGGGGAATGAGGTAATGGTCTATCAAAGCTTGTAGACACTGGTAAATGAGGGAATGACTGATGAAAGCTTGTGGATACTGTGGAGAAGATAACCGAGAAGGTTCGCTGGTTTGCCGATCTTGCGGGAAATTATTGCGCCAAACGCTGTCAGTCATCCATGTCCTCCATGAAATCAAGAATAAGCCGCAGCTTCCGCCTCCCCCTACCCGGCCAGAACTGACGCTGATGATACTCATCAGCCAGGGTGTGAAACCTCTCACCCTTCCCTATGGAGAGCGTGTGACATTGGGCAGGTTTGACCCTGAAAGCCAACTCAATCATATTGATTTAGACCTTTTTGATGCCCTAAAGTCGGGTGTTTCGCGTATCCATGCTGCGATTGAATACATGCCAGAAGGACCCACTCTGACGGATTTGAAAAGTACGAATGGGACTTATTTCAATGGAGAGCGACTGGAGACACACGAAACGCAGATATTACGTTATGGCGATGAAGTCCGCTTGGGTAAATTAGTGATGTATATTTATACACAATAATGCTTACTGACTTATCCAACAGCGGGCGATAATAACTTGCATGTCTCACACGATTAACGCTCACTCACAATTGGGTAGAGAATTAGCCAGGAGTAAGGCCGATAGCGATCCAAATTGTTCACGCGCAAACCGACGATCATATCCAGCAGTTACGTGCGCTTCTCAATGAGTACCTGGATTTCAACCGCCAGATTCTCGTTGATGAAACCGACCTCGCCAACATCTCTACTTTTCGCAGCGTGATCGCAGAGATGGCTGAACTGCCCGGCATTTTCGCGCCGCCGCGAGGACGTTTTCTTATAGCACTGGATGATAACCGCGTCGTCGGCTGCGCAGCGCTCAAACCAGTCAGCGAAAGCGTTGCAGAACTCAAGCGCATGTACGTCAGGCCAGAATATCGAGGGCAGAAAATCGGCTGGCATTTAGCCACTGCCCTGCTTGATGCCGCGCGGGAGAGTGGCTATACACGCCTGACTTTGGACAGCTACCGCAGCCTCACCAAATCCCATGCCCTCTATCAGAGTCTAGGCTTCAGCATCATTCCGCCGCCCGATGATATTCCTGAATGGGCAAAAGAAAACATGATTTTCATGGCGCTCAATCTGTAAAACATATAGTCTACGCTTCTGGATTTGCAACGTGCGTCTAATCGGCTATAACTAAGCGGAAATCCTGCTTTGAACCCCACTATATAGAGAGCAATTATTGATGAATGCCTATCTTGAAAATCTTTTTGGCCTGAGTGGTCTCGTCGCCGTCGTGACAGGCGCGGCTTCCGGGATTGGCCTGGGAATTGCCGAAGGTTACGCCAGAGCTGGCGCACAGGTTGCCCTGCTCGATGTTAACGCCGAGCGATTGGAAGAAGCGGTCTTGCAAATCCGCGCCGAGGGCTACGATGCAGCGCCTTTCGTCTGTGATATTTCCAAAGCGGAGGATGTCCGTTCCACGATAGCGGCGGTCATCGAACGATTCGGCAAAATCGACATCCTGGTCAACAATGCGGGTATCGGGATGCGTTCCCCCGCCGAGTCGATGACCGATGAGCAGTGGCTGACAGTGCTGAGTATAAATCTCACAGGCGCATTTTTTATGTGTCGCGAGGTCGGCAGCCACATGATCGCCCGCCAGATTCAGGGTCGAGTGATTAATATGGCTTCCATCACGGCGGTTGTCGGTGTCGAAACCGGAAACGCCAACTACGCGGCAACCAAAGGCGGCATCGTCGCTATGACACGCTCGCTTGCGCTGGAATGGGCAAAACATGGCATTCTCGTCAACGCCATCGCGCCCAGCCACACGCGCACCCCGTTGATCGAAGCCCTGATGGAACGCCAACCCGAAACGCGGCGTTATTTTGAGAATAATATCCCCCTGGGGCGGCTGGGCGAAGTTCAGGACATCGTAGGCGCTGCCATATTCCTGGCATCAAGCGCTTCCGCTTTTGTCACCGGGCAGCTTTTACTTGTGGATGGTGGACATACTGCACGTTGATGTCGATATAGGCTGCCCGCACAGCGCAACCTCAGCCTGATTTTTCTATAAAACCCTCCATATATCGCGTTTTTGATGCTCATCTGGCGCATAGGTCAACTCACCTATGCGCTTTATCTATCTGGCCTATCTATCGCCTGACTCTGCATCCAAATCAATCCAACCTGATCTGTTTCCGCATATAGGTTTAATACAACAGCAAGAGACTTCTCCTGAAGCACTGAAGATTTCTCAAACTGTAAAAGTTAAGCTGCTGGGATTGGCTCGGCGGCAATGAATCAGGAGATATTAAGATGAAGTCCGTTTCAAGACGTAATTTTCTCAAGGGCAGCGCTATTGCTGCTGGGACAGCCGGCTTAGTCGGTTTCCCCCAACTGTTCGGCTTCAGCCAGGTTTTCGCCCAGGGCGAAGGCGATGATCCACAGACCATCCTCAATCTGGCCGCAACCGCTGAAACATTCGCCTGCGTCCACTATTATACCGCCATCAATTCAGCGGAAGCACTGGAACTGACCGAAGAAGAAGTCAATTGGCTGAAAGCATTCCTGGACTCCGAGCTTCAGCATAAGCTGTTTCTGGAAGCCAATGGTGCAGAGGCACTGGCAACCGAGTTCTATGTCCCCGGAAACCTGTTCTCAGATCGTGCCACATTCATCGCCACTTCGAACGCCGCTGAAAACTGGTTCGTAGCGGCCTATCTGGCAGCGACCCGCCGCTTTGCCGAACTGGGTGAACCCCTCCTGGCAGCGACAAGTGCGCAGGTGATGGGTGTCGAAGCTGAACATCAGACACTTCTGCGTTTGATGGGTGGTCTGCAACCGTCGTTCCAAGTCTTGAAAGAGCCACTCTTCTGGAACACGTCAGAGGTTGTACCCCTGTTCCAGCCCTTCCTTGATGGTAGTGGTGAAGGCTTCGTTGGTCCGGCGGCATTCCCCGGCGCAGATGAAATCGCGACTCTGGTCGGCGATATGGGCGTAACCCCTGTCACACCGTTTATTCAGTTGAACGGCGCAGGTACGCTCGGCATGGATAACAGCACTGGCGCAGCGGTGATGATTGCTGGCGCTGAGGCGACTGAAGCCGCTTCTTCGACAGGTGCATGTACCGTCAGTGGCGATAATGCCAATGTTCGCAGTATGCCGGATATCAACGCGGAAGTCGCTGGCAGCCTGACGATGGAATCACAGGCGGCTGTTATCGGCCAGACCAATGACGCAGACGGTTTCGTGTGGTATCAGATCGACATGGGCTGGGTTCGCTCGGACGCAGTAACTGTCGCAGGTGATTGCACCGCCGTCCCAATGGTAACAATGTAAGAAGGTTGAGCCAGGCCCATAAACGAGCCTGAAACAACCTCAGCGAGGAAGCGCGGCCTGTTCGTTTGACGGCGGCAGGCCGTACCTCTATCAAGCATTATATTTCGAATGTGTATAAGAAGGAATCACATCATGCCTTTCGGCCCAACAGAACTCATTATCATTCTCATTATCGTGCTGCTCCTCTTCGGCGTGGGGCGCGTGTCCAAAATCGGCGGCGAACTCGGCGGCGCAGTGGCAAACTTCCGCAAAGGCCTGAACGACAGCCAGAAGCCAGAAGTTCTTGACCCGCTTGATCCTCAACGTAAGGAGATTCTCTAATATTTTCGAACGCCCCTTCCCTCTCCGACTCATTAGGATCATAGAGAGGGAAGCAGACCTCACCCCCTATCTCTCTTGTCGGAGTTGAGCGTAACCGTTCACTCTGGAATACCGATCTACAAAGAAGGTTCATCATGGAAATACTTGGAATTGGAACGGCGGAATTGATCGCCATTCTGCTCATTATGCTTGTCGTAGTTGGCCCAAAGCGCATGATTCGCTGGGCGTATGTTCTTGGTCAATATGCAGCCAAACTGCGCGGCATGTGGGCAGAGGTGATGACATCGGTTCAGAAGGAATTTGACGCGGCAGGCATGGACGTAAAACTGCCAAAGGATATTCCGACGCGCCAGGGACTCACCAATCAGATGAACAAAGCATTCAGCACGATCACCAAACCGACACAGGATGTCATGAACGAAATTAAAGCCGAAATTGCAAGTGCAGAGACGGTAATTCCTGTTCCCCGAAATGCTGCCGAGACGATAGCGCCTTTTCCACGGAAAATTGAGGAATAAATGATGGCTACTCAGGTTAAACCCCCTATCGTAGAAACCGAAATGGGCATTTTTGATCACCTTGATGAACTGCGTCGTCGCTTGGTCTTCTCGGCTCTGGCGCTCGTCATCGGCACAATCGGCGGTGTCGTCGTCGCAGCCCCCGTACTGGAATTTTTGCAGCAGCCTTATGGACGCGCATTCACCGTCCTGGGGCCGACTGGTGGCGTTGTCGCTTATTTTCGGGTGTCATTAGTGGTCGGTGCGATTTTGGCATTCCCGATCATCACTTACGAAATCCTGATGTTCCTCATGCCAGGTTTGACGCGCAAAGAGAAACGCCTGGTGCTGGTGTCCCTGCCCGCCGTGACAGGCTTGTTCCTGACAGGCATCGCCTTTGCCTGGTTCGTGTTGATCCCGCCTGCGCTCGGCTTTCTCGAAGGATTTCAGCCGACCCTGTTTAAGCCGGAATGGACGGCGGATTTATACCTGGGATTTGTCACGTCACTTGTGTTCTGGATGGGTGTGGCTTTCCAAACGCCGCTGATTTTCTTTATCGTAGCCTTGTTGGGCATGGTCACTGCCGGGACGCTGGTCAGAAATTGGCGCATCGCGATTGTGAGCGCGGCCATCGCTGCTGCGGCGATCACGCCAACCGTCGATCCGGTGAACATGATGCTGGTGATGGGGCCTTTGATGGTGCTGTATCTGCTGAGTATCGCACTGGTGATGATTGGTAGGCGCTTGAACCGCCGACAGGAATTACTTTCGGAAAACGCCTAAAATGATCTCCCAATTTTTGGGAGATTTTTATATGAGCCGGATTCACTATTGATACATTGCTCGCCTCGAAGATGAGTCTTTCACTTATTCGGGCTATAATATTTTCTTTAATATGTGAAACCGTGTAAGTGAAACTCTGTATTAGAGGCTTCCAATGAAAGTAGTGATTGTTTCCCCTGAAATCTTAGGGCCGCACAAAAATGGCGATATAGCTATTTTTGCTACAAATTGGGCGCAAATGCTACGGCAGAACGGCAATGAAGTCGTCATCATTTACACGGGTGAAACAAACACTTCACAAGAAGATTGGATGTCACAGTACAACGGCTTCGAAGTCATTCACGTCTTAGAAAACGAGCCGGATTACCCCCATTTTAATTACGAGTCTTTTGTCCGGCGTTCAGAAGCGGTTACTGCTCAAATACCGAATGACGCGGAAGTTATTTATTTTCAGGATTGGCTGGCGAATGGTTTCCATTTCCTGCGTCAGCGAAAATTTAACGCGACCTTCAGGCCAGTCTGTGTAACCGTAACCCATAGTTCGCATCAGTGGATACTGGAAGCCAACAAAACATTTCCATCGCGCCGCCAGGATTTGGAACTTTCCTACGCGGAACGCTATCAGGTCGAGAACAGCGATTTTATCGCTTCGCCAAGCCAATATATGCTGAACTACCTCCGCAAAAAGGGTTGGAAGCTGCCAGCGCAGGATAAAATCTATACGCTGGGCTATCCACTGAATAATCCGCAGCACTCAATTTCGGAAAATATACGGGCAGCCAATCAGTTCAACAGGCTGATCTATTTGGGCCGTCTCGAAACGCGCAAGGGTATTGAGCTTTTTGTCGATGCACTTCGCTATTTAAAGCAGCAAAATCCTGCTGCCTTTCAATCTGTTAACGAAATAGCTTTACTGGGACAAGTAGGCGTTCATCGCTTTGGAACATCAGAAGAACTCGTAAGAACGATACGAGAATGTCTTCCTGATGTGAATGTCGTGGATTTCAGCCAGTTTGATACGCATGAAACTCAGTCATATCTGGCTAAAAACGCGGGCAACTCACTGGTGGTCGCTCCCAGCTTAATGGATAACTTCCCCTATGCGCTAATCGAGGCCTCGCTGATACCAAAATTAAATCTGATCTCCTCCAATGATGGTGGACAAGCTGAAATCCTGGGTGAGGCCGGACGATTCCAGTTATTCGAACCCTATGTTCGACCTCTGGCTGAAAAGATGCAGGAGAAACTGGCTGAAGGGCCGCGTGGAGACGATCAACTCGGCCATTATGATTGGCAAAACGCCAACCAGCGCTGGTTAGAATTTCACGATAAAGTGAGTCGCTCGAAAGCAGCAAGTTTCCAGGTCAACATGAGTGTGACCAGAACACTATCGGTTGATGTCTGTGTCCCCTATTTCAACCATGCCCAATATTTGCCGTCAGCGCTCAAATCGCTTTCGCGGCAGACCACCGACAATTTTAATCTGTACGTGATTAATGACGGCTCGACAGACATCAATGCGCAGCAGGTTTTCGAGCAGATGAGCAAGACCTATGCTCACAAATCCAATTGGCATTTCATTAATCGTGAGCAAAATAGCGGCCTTAGCGAGACACGAAATTACGCTTCAACGCTTGGAAATGCTGATTATCTGTTGTTTATGGACTCGGACAATATCGCTACCCCTCAAATGGTGGAGCGTTTCGCTGAGGCGATGCAGATGACGGGTTATGACTGCCTGACCTGTAATGTGTTCTGGTTTCAAGGCAATGACGCGCCTTACTTTGAACAACAGCCAGACATCCTTGAAAAACCCGTACTCTACTGGCCTCCGTTGGGAAACGCGCTTGAGTTGGGGCTTTTTCAGAACTGCTGGGGAGATGCGAACTTTATCATCAAACGTCCTGTTTTCGATGCCATTGGCAAGTTCAGAATTGAAGAGACTCGGGATCGGTATCGTACCGGAGAGGACACGGAAATCTTAGCCCGTCTCTCCTTCGCTGGCTATAATATGGATGTTATTCCAGAAGTGCTGTTCTTTTATCGTTATCTGCCCAACAGCATGAATCGCACAGCCAATGAATATGAATCAATGACCAGAACGCTGCGGGTTTATGCCGACGAACTCCAGAAAATAGGCCTGCAACATTTAATTCCCTGGGTCTATCAGGTTTATAAAAACAGTATCGCGCTGCCACCGGCGCAGATTATCCAGCCCTCCGATCCTCATGAGGCGGAGCGGATACGGCACGAGGTTCGGCTACATTATGAGGATCTTAAGCAAGACCCTCAGTGGATAGCCGAAAATATCCCCTGGCGTAAGGTCGCGCAAGGTGTGTTCTATAAACTGAGCAAAAAATTGAGCTTGAGACGCGGATAAATAATCGCGAAGCTTCCAATAGATCTACTGAATACAACCACAGAAAATGTGAGGGGTGTTTTACTGTAGAGGCAGGTCTCAGATCTGCCCTAAAACCCAAGAAACCAACGTAGTTGTACTTAGGTTAGTGAGGTCAACCACGTGAGCCAGCTTCGAGCCTTTTGATGAACGCTTCAATCGTCGATAAGTTCTCGAAATTTTTGAGGGTGATTTCATCTTCGTTGATTTCAACACTATAGCGTTCTTCGATGAAAACGACGAGATTATAAAGCTCCAGCGAGTCAAAATAGCCGCTGTCCAGCAGAGGCGTTTTCGCTTCGAGGATGATGTCGGGACGGGTCTTGTTCAATTGGTTTTGCAGGAACGCTTGTATTTCCTGGAATATGGGTGTGGTCATGGCTATCGAGTTCGATGAATGATCTAAAATAATACTCAATTATACGCGACTTCGCATAACAAAAAGCGATAAACGTCAAAATTCAGACGACAAGATTCAGAATTCCTGTTCAGCCAGAGAATGATAGCCAATGGGTAAATTTGCAGATATAACGATCCCCTACTCTTCTGAAGACCCTGAATTTATTCAATGGCATCAGCAGCTTCATCATCATGCCGTGATGAACCCTCAGAAAATTGCCCTGGAATATCTGCAAGGGGATAAGAACCCGGTAAATGCACTCACATATGCCGAATTCGACCACCTCTCACGCAGCATGGCGGCGCATCTTCAACATCTTCCCATAACAGCGAAGCAAGCGATTGTGATCGCCGAGAATAATTGCTGGTTTCTGCTGGCGATGTCGGCCTGTTTTTATGCAGGCATTACGGCCATTCCAGCCGCCCCGCCCATGCTTGACCGCAATTTACAACGGCTGTCTGGCATACTCTCTACTCAAGGCAGCCATCTGATACTGACGACGACAGAATTAGGATCACAGATTGAACGTGCCTGTAAACGTGAATATCCCGATCAGGACATCCACATTTGCCAGATTGATGCTTTGCCGGACAAGGCCGATAAGTGGGTTGAGCCAGACATAACAGCCGAATCCATCGCCTATCTTCAATACACATCCGGCTCTACGTTAGCCCCGCGCGGTGTCATCATCACCCATCAGCACTTGATTTTGCATCTGGGACAGCTAAAAACGAGTCTGGGTTTCGATCATCACCCGGTCAGCGCAGGCTGGCTGCCGCTGCATCATGATTTTGGACTAATTATTATGGGGCTGTTACCGTTATTTTACGGCGGGACATCCGTTTCGATGCCGCCTCAGAATTTTATCCGCAACCCGTTAAGCTGGCTGCGGATGCTTTCTGAATATCAGGCGCAGCTATGCCCAACGCCGGACTTTGGCCTTATGTATTGCCTCAAGCATATATCACCGGATGCGATTCGCGATTTCGACCTGACTCATCTGACCACGCTGATACTGGGCGGCGAAACCAACCGCAAGGAGACTATCGAGGGCTTTCTTGGCTTAGTGCAGCCCACTGGCTTAACCCAGCACAGCATCATACCGAGTTACGGGATGGCAGAGACGATTGTCGGGATTTCAACAAGAATGCGAGATGACCCGGCATTATGGCTGGCCGCGGATGCCGAAAGCCTGAACGAAAATCGCTTTATCCCGGCTGTTGCAGGCCGACCCATAAATGATGTTGTCACCTGCGGCACGCCCCTGGCTGGGATGCGCGTGGCGATTGTTCACCCCGATACCCATCAGAAAATGTTAGAAAACGAAGTCGGCGAAATTTGGGTTTCGGGAATTCAGATCGGTAAAGGTTATTGGAACAATCCCCAAGCAACAGCCGAGCGATTTCAGGCAGTCCTTGAGGGTGAGGTGTTTTTGCGGACGGGTGATCTCGGCTTCATCCACGATCAGGCGGTCTATTTCACAGGTCGGCTAAAAGAGGTCATGGTCATTCACGGAAGTAACCTTTACCCACAGGATTTTGAAGCGGTGATCGAAGTGATAAGCCCGCTGGTTCGCCTCAACGGAAGCTGTGTGTTTTCGGTTCGGCGCGATGAGGAAGTCGTGATCATGATCGTGGAGGTTAAACGAGCCTCTGCGGATAACCTCGAAATATTAGAAAATCTGGCACGCGATATTGCCTTCAAACTCGTGCGCACCTTTCAGGTTCAACCTTATCAAATCCTGTTTGTCCCGCCCAAAACCATCCCTAAAACAACCAGCGGTAAGCGCCAGCGCGTTTTGTTACGCCAGCGTTACGAACAAAACAAGATACAGGCCTTCTATACCTGGCAGCGGCATTCGAATTCTAACGATGGCGGCTGATTTTCCAGAGGGTAGCGACAAATGTGGTGTAATGCCGCAGCAGTAAACGCCCATAGATGATGTCGGAGGCTTCCGGGTAAAGCCAGTCCAATTTCTGACGCGCGGGTATCAACACATGCCGCAGGTAGGCGATTTTTGTATTGAACGGGAGCTGTAGAAAAGTCTGCCATTTGCTCAATAATTTCTTTTCGCTGGCGTTGAAATGCGCACGTGTCTCCAAAATATCGCCCCTCACGATATTGCGAATCGTAACCTGAAAATAGCGCTGTACCTGCTGAAGCGCCTGCTCTACCGCAAACGACCAGCCCAGTAACTCCGCTTGTACGCCGACCACCTCCCAATTCATGTCATGTTTTTCGATGAGTCGCAGCATGTCATATTTACGGCGCAGCGAGATATTCGCTTCATCAAATGCGCTCACATCAAGCATGTCGTGGGCGATGATGTCATGGTAGGCCAGATACAGCAGATTGGCTTCCGGCGTAAAGACCCGCAAGTCACCGATTGGGCTGGGGATTGTCGTGGTTTGCTGCTGGAACCACGCGCTTTCTGTTCCGTTGAGCATTTGTCGCCGTGACTGGATCAAGTCGTAGTGAAGTTCAAGCTCGAAGGGATGCGGCGCGGGTAAATGCAGCGTGTAGTGATGGGCAAATTCAGCCGAGCGCAGGTGGTTTCCGGTAAACTGGTCGTTCAGTCGAAACCCACAGGCCATAAACTGATCGAGAACACGATCAATCTGGCTCTTGTCCACCCATATATCCAGGTCAATCATTTGGCGCATCCAGGGATGTGGATAAACATCATAGGCTAATGCGATGCCTTTTAACCAAACCGCGTCAATCTGGTGGGCTTGCAAGACCTGTTGTACGCAACGCGCGGCGTTCTCCATCCTCTGAAAACGATTGCGCCACTGCACAGCCATCGCCTGGATTTGGCGCTGCTCTGCAAGCGGAAAACTGGAAAGATTCTCAAGTCCGTAATTAAGCAGCGTGGGGACAAACTCATGATCTTTAGCAATTTTGAGCAGCCCTTGCCACTGTTGATGAAGGTGTTCGGGATGCTTAAGTGCTTCAGTGAGTGTGAGTATCGACATGCCAAGCCAATATCTGAAATAAGGGTATATTACTCATTTTAGCATCAGACTGAGAGTTGATGCCCTCAGTTATGAATCAGGCTGGCGAGATAAGTTTTTAAATGCGCAATATAGATACTTTCAGGATGGTGATGCCATACGCCCTCTACCCAGTGAATATACTCAGTGGTGTAATCTTGGCTGATTTCCTGAGCATCAGATTTTGTTTTTGAGATATTGGGGAGTAATTGGATATTTCCCTGAAAGCTGCCATCCCGCCGTAAATGGCAGTCAATCAGCAGCACGGATTTTCCGGTCAGGGCAGCAAGTTGGCCCATTCCGCTCGCGAAAGGTCGTTCACGCTTCAAAAATCGGGTCGATTCGTCCGGCAGACCCCTTTTACCATCCGCGAAGATTGCCACCAGACCGTCTCTTTTCAAAACTTTACGCGCACGATGGAGTTCCTGGATGCGCTGCAACCTCATATGCTGTTCGTGTATTTCATAGCTTTGAACCCCATGTTTTTCAAAAACCTGTCGCTCAGAAGCTTTGCCAATTGCAAAATATTCCATCTGTTGTAAGTGAGATCGGCATTCACCTATCACAAAGTGAGACAGAAAGAGATGCGCAGATGCCAGTATTACACCCTTATCTCTGATATTTTCCAGATGCTCCAGTCCATGACAGTGCAAATTCTCGCTAAAATCGCGTTTGGCATTGGTCATTTTGAAACCTAGCCACAATTGCTCACTAAGTCCATGAAGCGCAACGGTTTCATTCAGTGGAAGTGGCGGCAGAATATCCTTATACAACTCGCGCATCAAGTGCAAATTCTGCTGCAAGAATAATGATTGATACCACGATTGGCAATACAACCTGTACCAAAGGCGAAAAGTCCAACCGTAAGCCTTTTTGCTCCATCGAATTGCGACCCATAGCGTTAAAAATGGGAAAATACGCGGCCAACGAAGCTGCCGTTTCAATTTTTTAAGCAATCTTCTACGTGAGATCATCCAAAAATTTCCAATTTATGATGAGATCGTGTATTGCTGGGTTTGCAGTTTGTACAATCGGGCATAGTGTCCATTGAGCTGCATCAAATCTGAATGCGTACCTTGTTCGATGATGCGCCCATGTTCCAGCACGACGATACGATCCGCCAGCGAGATGGTGGAGAAGCGATGAGAGATAAGCAAGGTGGTTTTGCCCGCTGTTAAAGCCTTGAACTGCTGAAATAGTTGATGCTCGGCCTGGGCATCCAGACTGGCCGTTGGCTCATCAAGGATGAACAACAAAGCATCGTGGCGAGCCACCGCCCGCGCAATGGCAAGTTTTTGCCACTGCCCTATGGATAGATTGTACTCACTCATATAGCGCCCAATGACGGTATCCTGGCCTTGTGGCAGGCTGTTGATGAGTGGGAGCAAGTCCGCTTGTTCAGCAATATCGCGCACTGCCGCCGGCTCATTCAGAAGCCGTTGCCAATCCCCATAAGCGATATTTTCATGGACTGTACCTTCATAGTGGTTGAAATCCTGGAAGACAAACCCGATACGGGCGTACCATTCCTTCGCAGGGAGATGTTGTATATCCTGCCCATTATAGTAAATCTGCCCGCTGGTAGGCGCGTAAAGACCTGCAATCAGTTTAGCCAATGTGGTTTTTCCGGCTCCGTTTTCGCCGACAAGGGCAAGCGTTTGGCCGGGTTCAATCGTTAACGAAATATCCTCAAGCGCCGGATGATCAGTATCGGGATACCTGTAAGAGACATTTTGTAGCTGCAATACGCCGGGTTTGGCATGAAATATTGCTGTTTCTTTGCTCTGTTCAGGGGGAATCGCCATTAAGTGTTTCATGTCATCAATATACAGGAGCGCTTCCCGTAATTGGGCAAGCAGGCGAACCAGATTTTGCATATTGCCACGCAGGCGCAGTGCCACAGCAAAATAGGTGGTTACGTCCCCTACCGTGTAACGCCCTGCGATAACCGATAACATGAGACGCTGCATTGCGGCATAAAGCAAACCTGTCGTGACCAGAATGAGTATCATGCTTCCACCAAACGCAAGCGTATACAAACGGCGATCCTGCTGGATAAACTCGCGCGTCTGGGTGACAAACTGCCGGATCATATGTGGTGACAGATTCAACAATTTTACTTCGGGTATCCAGTGATAGTCGGTTGCAACGGCTGTCACATAGCGCAAATATCGCCGTCGAAAAGTCCGCGTACGCTCCTCTTTATAGCGGCGGCGTGCAAGATACGATTGGTAGAGAAAATAGGGGATGCTTATCACGCCGAGTAAAAGTACCGTAACCCAATCAATGAGCAGTAAAACAGCAATGAGCGAGATAATCTGCACCGCGCTGGTAAAAAGGTGTATGCTCTGCGGTAAAAATGAGGCGATATGAGACGTGCTGTGCTGCCGTACCCTCTCAATAACATCCTGTATCTGCGTGGATTCAAGCTGGCGAACACTCAACGAGGACGCATGTTGAAGAATGTCCTGGTTAATTTCCAGCGCCAGTAAATCCCCCATATAACGTTGAATAAAACCGTCTAGCTCACTTAACAAGCCATCCAGTGTGCCGACCCCAAAGCTGATGAATAACCATAAATAGAGGCCTTCGATGTTATTGCCACCCGATGTCGTTACATTAACCAGAACATTGATTAATTGGCGTGTGGCAAGTGCCAGGGCAGCGGGCAGTAAACTTTGTACGAGGGCGATCACGATGAGCAGAATCACCCATAGTCGGCTGGTACGCCACACATAGCGTGTAATGTAGCGTATACCACTCATCAGAGGCGGATTGTTCATCGGATGGAATCCCCGTCAGCGCCAAGTTCGTCAAGCCATGCAGCCGTGTAAGGTGAGTTTAGCTGACGATGCAACCGCTGAATGGAAGGCGCAAGCAACTGCCCCAACATATCCCGTCTATTCGGTGGTATAGGATCATAGGATGTACTGGCAATCCGAGTATTCAGGCTTGCGAGGTCGAACGTATATAACGAATCTATTCCCAGGAATTCCGCGATATTGCTCAAAAGTGCCGCTGGCTGAGTGACTAACTCCTCGAAAAAACCCACAAACATCTGGTCTGGCGGAAAAACCTGTCGCCAATGCTCAAGGGTGGTCGCATAATCCGATTTTTCCAGGATATTGCTATCCTTTAAGAAATCATTGAATTGTTCAACCGATATTTCTGCACTCAGATAACGGTCTTGCCGATGTCTCCGCAGAGCCAATGCCGACCACGCGCGATCAAGGGGATTGCGCACCAGATAGATAATCTTGAGCTGCGGAAAATCTCTGTATATTTGCGCGATCATTTTGGGCGGCAGACCACTGTATGCGTGGCAAATCTCCCCTGCGATCTGGTTCGCCTGCGGCTGGAACAAATCGCGATACCATGAAAGTGTGCGCGGTTTAAGATAGTAATGCAGGTACCATGTGAAATTACTTTTCGAAAACTCCCCGCGCAGAAAACCCTTAGAGCGACGGCGTTCAGCTCGTTTTGCAAACATCCACATCAGCAAAATATTGGGTAGCAAAGAAGGTGTATTAAAATATCGTATCGACTTGAAGGGTGGTAGCCAGATTTGAGGATGTTGTTTCAGGTTATGAGCAAGCCATGTCGTTCCGCAGCGCTGTTCGCCGATACAAATGAAATCAGGGGACATGAACAACACTTTCATTCAGGGGCAGTTGATAGTCGTACAGCATCAGGTTGAGCTTAGTAAGACTCTGGGTTTGCGCATTGCTCTCGGCATAATAGTCTCCGATGGTGTCCTGGATTAGTGCCTGCATCCGAATCTTGCTGCGGTCTTTCCAGGTCTGCGGTAGATAACGATCCAGCCGATGTAGCCCACGTTTGATGAGATCATTATTTCGCTTGCTGGGAAATAATCCACCACCATTCATCGTATTGGGAATCGCGCTGACATAATTAAGATAGCGTTTTATCTGAAGCGAGATTGATGAGTGAGCCGGATTGACGAGTTGTTTGTAGGGAAGTGAAGCGATGCTCTCAGGATGAACAGGCAGTTGGCAGAACTCGACAATTTTTGTGACAAATTCATGGGGTTGCGCTCGAAATAATTCATAGGGCAGTACCAGGACATTTTCACGGCTAAAAAGATCATAGTAGACCTGAATTAAATAATGGAAGTGATAGCGGATAGGATCAAACTCTATAGGATCCGTTTGATCTTTATAGATAACCGGATCCCGTAAATAATGCGCGAGGGTTTGCCTGCCTCCAGATCGGATGTATTGATTATAGGATGAATAAAGCATCGCTCTTTGCTCTCGGATGACCATGAGAATCCGCGCTTCTGGAAAAGTTTCTGCCAATCGCTGTGCCATTGGAATGCTATCACGTCCGGTATGGTGCAGCGCTCCGACCAATCGCTCTCGGCTCAGGACAGGAACGCGGTTCGTCTGTGCCTGTACTTCTTGAAAGCCAGGTGAAAAAGTTCGACGTACCTGCTGCGGATCATAGAGAAAAGGATGTGGCGCGATAATGTGTTTCTTGATGAAGTTTCCCTCATAAGGTGAACAGAAACCAATCGCTTCTGTTTGAAAAAGGTGTTCCTGAAGAAACGATGTCCCTGTTTTGTGATAGCCTATATGGATCAACAGCGGAATTGGCATGATTGTTATCCTATAGAGATTAACAGTGGAATTGGCATGATTGTCATCGTTATTGCATAGATAATAATAATCAGTGTGTCCGCATGTCCGCAAAAAATAATTCAATATCATGGGCGATTTGCAAGTGAGGCGTATCCTGCGGCCAGCGCGTTTTTTCAAGAGGTTCGTGCAATGCGCCGACCCCAGGAAGTTGATTCAAGAGGTGACATATCAGTGTCGTGCCGGAGCGCGGCACACCTGTTAGGATTATGTTGCTCATGTATCGATCACCCGCCGATAAAGCTGAAAATGAGCATGGGCAGTGCGCTCCCATGAAAATAAAGCTGCGCGTTCCAGTCCCTTCTGAATGAGATTCTCACGATAGCTGCCCTGCTGCAAGGCTCGCCGCAGCGCATCAGCGATAGATTCAACATCTTCGGCATCTTCGATCAGCGAAGCAGCGCCACCCGCAATTTCTGGCATCGCCGCCAGATTGCTGGTTACAACCGTCGTACCACAGGCCATTGCCTCAATAATGGGAATCCCAAAGCCTTCGTATAATGACGGAAAACAGAAGGCATCCGCACCACAATACAAATCAACCAGCGTTGCATCATCCACCGCGCCCAGAAAAACCAGCGAATCCAGGATGTTGGCTTTTTGGGCAGCGCTCACGACTTCATGCTGCTGTGCATGATTTCTGCCAGCCAGCACCAGCCGATGCGGTATCCCATCCTGTTTTTTAAGCTGCTGAAATGCCTGTACCAGCCGGACGACATTTTTGCGGCGCGAACATGGCCCAAGGAATAACAAATAAGGATATGCCAGCTTCAGATTATAGGCCAATCGCTGCTGGACAGCACTTTTGGGTGCGGGTGAAAACCGATCATGGTCGATACCATGATAAATCACGCTGATCTGCTCAGGCTGGATGTCATAATGCTGGCTGATTTCCTGCTTGCTCCACTCGGAAACTGTAATAAAGTGCGCCCGAGCCGCCTGCGCTGCACGTATCGTCTCCGTAATTGATTCAGCGCGGTCAGCAACCGTATCCCATTCCGGCGCAACCGATGCTGCTGCTCCATGAACCGTTAAAACACATTTTTGTCGGTTGGTGTTCCACGTTGACGGCAGGTTATGAGATGGAAAATGGAGCAGCGCTGACTTGGCAATTTGTTGGCCCGCCGGAAGCAGAAACCGCTTGTTCCATCCTTCAATATACCAGGGAAGTTTGTAGGGCTTGAATCGCTGGTGCCATACCTGCGCAGGTACAGATACTCCCCAGAACAGCACCTTCATATCCAGTCGATATGCTTCAGATTTTGGATGCCCGGTCAGGCCCATCATGTAGCGAGTAACACCGTTGTAGTGAGGATGAGGAACGCGGTCAACCAATAATACAGTATCAGCCATTTTGTTGACCCCGCGTTTGGCGGCTGATCGAACGCTGCTTCCAGGCCTCATAAAAATAATGCGGAAAATCCCACCCTCTCGCCTTAAAGTTTTTCTCGCGCCAGTAGCGTATATATAATCGCAGAAAACGAGCAAAGATATTTTCTGATCGGCGTTCGACAATTAACGCATATTCTAATCGTTCCAGAATAGGCACAGCGCTTCGGTCAAAATCAAAAATTGGAATGTCATCCGCTGCATAGGCACGAATATGCTGGACGGCGGCGGACAAACGCAGCGTTAAATGATAACGACGCGCCCAATCCTCAAGCTGCAACCAATCAATCTGGTCGCCGGAGCGCCGCAAGATCATCACCGCGTCGGCAATCCAGATCAGACGCGGGTAATTTCGCCACGACACTCCCTCAATACATACCTGCCACATCAATAGTGTTGGCGAAGGCTTTGCATCCGAAATATGGGTAGTGACTACACTTGTAGGTAGAGGGTCAACCGACTGAATTTCCAGCCTGCCACCCTGTGGATGTTGCCAATGTTGCTTGTTTGGCGCTGTACCTTGCCACCCCATTGCTTGCAGCGTATTGACCGCTATTTCCCGATGCTGGGGCGCAACCCATATCGCAGCGGAATCGAGGCGACGTGTGCCAGCATCGGGATAATAATGTTGCACGAGCGCTGTGCCTTGCGTGGTAGACCATACGCAGCCTGCCGCTGTCAGCGCATCGAACACCGGTTGACATTGCTGGAGTGTTAGTTGAGTTTTCGCCCAGTTTTGACGATGAATCCCGCGTAGTCGCCCTTTCAATGGATGATCTTCAATCAGGCTGCCTACATTCACATACAGCAGCCCCAACAGTAAAAATGAATAATCGTCCACGTTTTCAAAATCGGTTGCTTGTACCCAGCTTTCCCATGCCTCGAATGCCGCATCATCGGTAGCCAATGCCGCCTGTAACAACAAGGCCTGATCGTGATTTAAGGGTGGCACGGAGATGGGCATATGTTTACATGCCGCCGTATGGAGTGGGCAGATGCGCTTGCTGGAGCGTTTGGCTAACCGATTCCAACCAGCGCTGCGTATACCCATTGTCAAACATTTGATGGAGCTTCAGGATTTGCGGGTAATATCGACGAGCGAGTTCGATTGCAAATTCTTCACTCATTTGGGCATATGGGCGGTGATGTACTTTTTCACCGACATCCTGCTGAATATGGCGTTCGTGAGGATCGACACCAATGAATGTATAAATTGTTTTGATGACCTCGGCAGGCGATTCCGCGATTTGTTCAAAGAAAATGACTTGAATCTGTTCCTGACGGTAAAACTGTCCCCAAATATCCAGCGTTTGCAGATAATCCGAATTTCGCTGTGCCATGTCCCAGTTTAGAAAATTCGCAATTTCTACTTCACTTGCCTGCTGTAACCCCTCATGACCGAAGCGCGAGAAATACATTGCTGCTTGTGACCAGATACGGTCAATCGGATTTCTCAGCATGTAGATAATTTTGGCATTTGGCAGGAGTTCATAGACGTGCCGAACCTGTGGTAAAGACAGGCGGGCGTAGGCCGGCGTTATATCCCCTGCTCGCTGATGAGGCGCATTCTGAAACAGCTTTTCGTACCATCTATCACCCCGTGTACTAAGAAAGAACTCCATATACCAGCCAATATGTTGAGGGTTCTTGCGCATATCCTGAATCGCAGGCTCTAACCAGCGCCACAACATATACCGTTCAGATTGGCCTCGCAGTGCATCGAGTATGAGGGGGCGGTTGCTGCGGTCAAAATAATGGATTTCCTTAATCGGCGGCAGCCAGATTTCAGGGTGTTGGCGCAGGTTGTAGTATAGCCAGGTTGTTCCGGCTTTTTGTGCGCCAATACACAAAAAATGAGGCTTGCTCAGGGGTGTCATAGCAGTCGCCCTTTTGTGAGCATACGGACGCGATAAACCGAGGTCTGGGCAGTGACATACAGCGATTGACCATCATCGCCCCACGCACAATTCGCGGGAATCTCTGGCAGGACGATTGTTCCCAGATGGACAGCTTCCGGCGTGAATACCCATACGCCACCCGGCCCGGTCACAAAAAGAACCCCATTCTCATCCAGCTTCATGCCGTCGGGATTACCGGGTGCTGGGGTGTCCATATCATAAAAAAACTGCCCATTTTCGAGCATCCCGTCTGCGCGAACATCAAAAACTCTGAGAATCCGCTGCTTTGAATCGCCAATATACAGGCGCTTTTCATCTGGCGAGAATGCCAGACCATTCGGCCCGACAAAATCGTCAGCGACGAGGGTTAATGTGCCATCAGATGTGAGGCGATAAACGCCCTGATGCTGCTGTTCCTGCTGCTCAGGGCGAATACCATAGGGCGGATCGGTGAAATAAATGCTGCCGTCGCTTTTCACGACGACATCATTCGGGCTGTTCAGGAGATGCCCATTATAGGTATCCGCGATAACGGTCACTTTACCGTTGGGTTCAGTCCGTGTGACGCGCCGTGTCTGGTGTTCGCAAGCAATCAAGCGCCCTTCCAGATCGAGCGTCAGGCCGTTTGACATGCCGCTGGGTTCGCGGAATGTCGATTTTTCTTTGCCATGCAGACGGTGGATACGATCCGATGGAATATCGCTGAACAGCAGATCGCCCTCCCCTTTCAACCAGATTGGCCCTTCGGTAAAACGGCAGCCGGTAGTGACCAATTCAATTTCTGCATCGGGTGCGATTAACTGCCATAAACGTTCGTCATGTACGATCATAACGATACCTTGCCTCTGCTTGATAAATCGGGCGTGTAAACTTCGGGCTGCGGTCTTCAACCACTCCATCGCATTATGCCTTATCTCCAACGCGGTATTTGCTGCTTGCCATCAATCAGTTGACTGAACAGCGCATCATAAGCATGATAGTCCAGCGGCAATCGTACCGTCTCGCCTGTAAGCGCCGCCATCACCAGCGCGTTGATACACTCTAGCGCATGGAGTGCGTCTTCTCCACTCACCATTGGCTTACTTCCATTTAAAACTGCGTCCACAAATTGATATAAAACCGCGCCATGTCCGCTTGATGGGACGACTGGTTTTTGTGACGAGAAAAACCGACCTGCCCGCTGTGCTAACCGCTGCCCTATCGGGCGTGTCTGGATGCTGCGCCATGTGATATGCGGTTGATGATGATCGTCAGAAACGGCGGAAACCGATTCCGTAATCGGGCGATCATACAATCCGATTTTCAGACGGTCATTGGGATTATGCGCCAGCGATTGAGCACTCGGCAAAATAATCATGCCACGATCACCGATAATTTGCCGTATATCGCCAATATGCGGTTGATTGATGCTGGCCTGTAAGGTGACGAGAACATCGTTTTCGAATTTGATGATCGCGCCAAGCGCATCTTCCAACGGCGTGTCGTGCAGTTGATTGCCGAGCATCGCTGTCACCGCCACTGGCTTGCCGAACAACCAGCACAGGAGGTCAATATCGTGGCTGATCTGGTTCATCATCAGGCCGCCCCCTGCGCCTTCCCATGTGCCGCGCCATGCCGACTGGCGATAATACTGCTCTGGGCGAAATGATTGCCACGTCCATAACACCTGGCGCACCCGCCCGATAGAACCTTCCATGATGATTCGCTTGAGCATCTGCGGTGTCGCGTAACTGCGATACTGATACATGACACCGATCTGTAAATTGCGAGTCTGGGCTTCTTTGACCATCGCCGCTGCGAGAGAGGCCGTCAGCGCGAAAGGCTTTTCCACCAGAGTATGTAACCCACGCTGCAAACAGGCCAGCCCAACCGTCCCCAGCAGATGATGTGGCAGCGCGATGGATACCGCATCCACGATGTCATCCGCCAGCATCGCCCGATAATCGGTATAGGCTCTGACGTTATATTCCCCCGCCGCGCGTTGAACGTAATCCGCATCGCTATCGACAAGCGCTGTGAGCCGCACATCCGGGTGATTTTTTGCCCATTTGATGTGATATTGCCCAACGCCCTTAATGCCGATGACACCATAACGGAGCATGATCGCTAGTCTCCAGGGACATCAAAAGGGATACGTCCACTGTAGAGCGACATGCCAGCGTCAATTTTCAGGGTTGTGCCTGTCGTGTAGTGCGAGAAAAAATCGGAGGCGAGATACACAGCCGCCCGTCCGATAAATTCCGGCTCAATTGTGCGCCCATGCAGCAAAGCCAGTCGGGAAATTTCGGCTTCTTCCTGTGTCCACCCCGGCGCGACACCGTTCACGCGAACGCCATACGGGGCTAATTCGACGGCTAATTCCCGCATTACCGCCGCCTGTGCTGCCTTCGCCGCGCTGTAGATCGGCCAGCGTGAGGGTAAGTCCGCGTGCAGCGACCCGATGAAGATGATACACCCCGCCCGCCGCTGCTTCATGTCGGCAGCAATCCGGCGTGTCAGGCGCATCGGTGCTTCCAGATTCAGGCTGGCTGATCGCTGCCAATCGGCATCAGTGGCCTCAAAAAAAGAGACTTCTGTCTGCCACCCGGCATTCAGAACCAATATGTCAATCGGCTGTTCAGGCGATAAACGATTCAGCACCTCGTCATTGAGATCGGCGAGATCAACATAATGCGCCTGCGTATGAACCGGATAAGCGGAAAGGTCGCGCTCAAGTGCCTGCCCGCGTTCGACATCGCGCTCGATAAACACGATATTCGCGCCCTGCTGCGCCATCTCTAGCGCAATCGCTCGGCCAATATTTTGTCCTGCGCCTGTAATCAATGCCGTTTTTCCACTCAGGAGCGCACCCACGTATATCATCTGTGGTGCATTCGGGCTGATAACCGCCCTGCCCCAGAGTCGTTGGATGAACCGCCGGAATCGCATATTTTAACGCTCAGTCTGCCAGTATTCGGCAAAATGGCTCTGCTGAATCACCTCAGCGATAAGGTCATAATTGGCGACAGCCTCGCGTAAATCCTGCGGCATGATTTTCTGTGTGGTGGTACGCACTGGCGCAGTTTCCAGCTTCAGATAATCGAAAATCATGTCCATTGTTTGCTGGTGAACCGCGCTGTCCTGAAGATGCGTTTCGTAGTCCAGAACGATATGGTCGATGTCTTTCAGAATATCGGCCTCAAGTGCCTGATGTTCAACCCGCCGCCGCAGCCAGTCGAGCAGTTCCTGCGGGTCGATATTGAACTGCTGACCCTTGAGTGGATTGGATTGAGTCGTCACCCACTCCTGTCGCTGGCGGGCGATCATGGTAGAAAGCGATTGGCGCACAATATCGCTGCGCTTGAGGTAGAGTATCCGCCATCCCTGACTCGCCAGCGTGTGCATAAAATCGCGCGGGTCACATGGCTGGGTGGTGAGCAGTTGGTTGATCTGAATATGGCAGCCATAAACCAGACGGGAACTGAGCCGCGCACAACCCTGAACATATTTCAGGGGGAATAAAACCCGCTGTTGCAGGATTTCCTTATCACACTGCACCATTGGATGCGAATTGAGCAGATCATAAAGCAGCCATGTACCCGTGCGCCCCTGCGCAAAAATAACAAAAGGTTCTACATTACGGGCAGGGCGCAGACTGGTGAGATAGCTATGCAGTTCATGGGAATATCTTCGAAAATATTGAGTGTTCAAGGGTCGTCATCCCGGTCATTCTGGCGGCGGCGTTTGAGCGAAGCATGAAGCACATGTAGATAATCCAGGTTGGTTTGCTGCTTTTGACGGGTCGAATTATGAGCATGGATACGCCTCTGCGCCAGGGTATCTGGCAGCATACCCGATTGTAAACCGAGCATTCTGGCTCGATCATACCAATCAATAAATTCGCCTGCCCGCCACTGAGGTTCGAATAAACCGACCTGCTCAAAAGTATCGCGATGACACATCAAAGTCGTCGGCAGATAACCTGGCTGTGGCACATCTGGACAATGCAGCTTCGCGCGATCCTGAATCTCTAAATCCGGGCTGTAAAAATGTTCAATGTGTCCGAAAACCATCTGCATGGATGGATCATTTTTTAGATATTCAAGCTGCATAGCGATTTTATGAGGCAGCCAGAGATCATCCGCATCCAGAAACGCCAGATAATCACCCTCTGCCAGCTTGATTCCATGATTACGGGCGGCTGCCGCGCCTGTGTTCGGTTGATGCACATAGCGTATATGTGCGCTGACCGCGCGTACTTTTGCCGCCGTGTCATCGCTTGAGCCATCATCAATCACGATGATCTCGTCGGCTTTTACGCTCTGGTCAAAAATGCTCTGCAATGCCTGGAGAATGTAGCGTTCCGCATTATAAGCCGGGATAATCACACTAATCGACATGCGTCACGAGCTTTCGATAAAGTTCATCATAGGCGTTCGCGCATTCTGCCAGTGAAAACCGCTGGTTCACATAGGCGCTGGCTTCACGTCCCATCTGCTCGGCCTGATCGGGATGACTCAGAAGATGTGAGATCGCTCCGGCTAAAGAGTCAGCGCTCCCGGGTTCTACTAAAATTCCGCTGATTCCGTCCTGCACAATTTCCGGCAAGCCAGACAGCCGGGACGCGATTACGGGTCGTCCGGCCTGTGCTGCTTCCAGCGCGACCATCGGTAGATTTTCCTCGATGTGTGATGGAATAAGCACTACTGTGTGCTGCTGTATCAGATCGCTAATATTTTCCCGCGCGACCCACCCTAAAAAATCCACTTGCGAGGCGACATCCAATTGCGCTGCCAACGCTTGCAACGTACCTAAATAAGGCCCATCTCCCGCAATCGTCAACTGCAAATCGGGATAAGTCGCTTTCAACTGTTTCAGCGCATAGAGCGCGAGGTCAAAACCCTTCCATTCCACCAGCCGTCCGAGACAGAGTAAGCGTGGCGCGGCAACGTGTGGCTCTATAAAAGCTGTCTGAATGGGAGGCTGACCGTTATAGATCACGGATGAACGCGGCACAATCGCGGGTACAAGGTCACGCGCAATTTGAAGGATGTTGCCGGAAACCGCGCTGACCCAATCCGCCGCTTGTAGCGTGTTGAAGAGTAAGGAATTTTTTTGCTTTGGGTTTGGCGGGATAGAATGCAGCGTAATCAGCGTGGCGGCGGGGTGAGCCTGCCGTGTCTGGTGATGAAACAGGCTGCTGGGGCCGCTGAAGTGAATATGCACGATGTCTGGCTGAAACCTTTGCTTGATCTGACTCAGGCGTTTACGCACCTGTATAATCGCTTTCATATCCTTATTGGTGAGCGCCGTCAAAAAATTTAATCGGTGAAGTGGCACACCTCTATAGTCGTCTTCATCGGGTAATGCTGCCGCGCTGTGGGATGTCACCACCTCAATCGCATGTCCCATCGCCGCCAGCGCAGGGACCAGGTGTTCGCTCATGGTTTCAATCCCGCCAATATGCGGATAAAAGCGCTCCGTCCAATATAAAACCCTCATGATGACGGGCGATCATCCTGAATAAACTCGCTGAATGGCGCGAGATTAGCCTCTTGCTGACCATTTTCGCGCCTGCGTTGAAGCGACTTGTGCAGCATCTTCAGTTGAAAGGAATTACGCAGTTGCAGATTTTTCGTCAGGTTATGCTCATGCCGTCGATGCAGCAGCACCACCTCATGATGCAAAATAATTCGCAATCCTGCTTCCCGAACGCGCATGTACCAATCCATATCGTCGGAATACTGCAAATCAGGATCAAATATGCCCACCTGCTCGAACGCGCTGCGCCGCATCAACGCACAGCACAGGCTGGGCAGGATGAATGGAAGGCTATCACTCTGTCCCAGAATGCGTGTATGCCCGATCACCACATCCGCCTCTCCTAGCAATCGTCTCTGCATTATGGTCTTTTCGGCTGTCCATGTATCGTCTGCATCCAGAAACGCAATCATATTCCCGCGCGCAGCCATCAAACCCCGGTTACGAGCATGATTCGCGCCAGCGTTCTCCTGATAAATATAGCGAATCGGCAGCGCATCATAATTTTGAACGATAGCGGCTGTGTCATCGGTTGAACCATCATCAACCACAATAATTTCATCAGGACGCTGTGACTGCTGGGCGATGCTCTCCAGCGCTGCGCCGATAAAAGCCGCCCCGTTATAGACCGGCATGATGACACTGATGAAATCAGACACGTGCTACACCCCTTCTCCCGAATGGATATTTTGTATAACATCCGGTATGGCGTGTAGATCACTCCCAAGTTCGAGGCCGTAGACAGGTAAACGTTGAATAAAATATTTGAGCCGCTGCATCGCGGGTTGCCCTGCTGATGAGAGTAACAAAATGGTACTCGGCGCGAGTGCCAAAAGCGCTTCGGCACGGCTGGCAGGTTTCAGTGTGGTTATAACATGCTGTACCACGCGCGGCACCAGGATCGCCTTGATGGGCGCTTGCCGACAAATATCAAAGTGTGGGTGCAGCATGAGAACGGCTTTTTCGTCCGGCAATCGGTCTGGATTGATGATGTAGGGACAGAGATGCGGGAGAAGTGAGAGGCTGTGATGATCGAGTTTTGCGCTGGCGTAGACGCTGTGAACGGTAGGACAGGAATCAATGTCAGTCAGCAGGCAATAATCTTCACCTATAAATTTGAGGTCATCGCTCACACATGCCAGCGTGGTTGTCGATTTACCGCTGCCTCCCCGCCCTGTTAACAACAATGCGCCTGTCGCTGTACCCAACGCCGCCCCGTGTATAAATTGACCGCCTCGCAGCGTGAACCACTGCTGCAAAATCTCTCGCAGCGGCGCTGCCCGTTCATAATCCGGCATCTGACTCGTGTTATGAATCCACCAGATGGCCTGATTATGCTGCGAATCGAGGATCGACAGTATGCCGCAGTAAAGGTCATACGTCAGAAAATAACCATCCTCGTTCGCGCCCCTTACTTCGCGGCGACTCGTGAAATCCTTTGTGTCGAAGGGCATATGCGCCATCGGCACGTTGGTGGAATCGGTGTCCCAAAGATAAATGGTCAGGTCGGGTTTTTCGATTTCGTCTTCAAGGTGGCTGATCGCGGGCATGATAAAAGCGGGCAAAGTGTCATTTGCAAAAATGAGCCGCAGCGCCGCCCCCGCTAAAGTCAGATCGTGGATAACAGGTTTTGTGGCGGCTTTCTGGAATTGCGATAACGCAGCATCCCATAACTCAGGTGTCGTCATTCGAAGTAATTCTCGCGTTAGGCCAACCGCTTTCATCAACATCATGAATGGGATCAATGGTTAACAAGTCTTGCAGATCGGCGTAAATCTGAAGCTGCGGTGCGCTGTATGCCGTCTGGACATCCTCGATGTTTGGGATTATGACTTCCCCCTGTGTGACACTTTCGTCTTGTGTTATGGCCTGCCCCTGTGTTACCCCTTCAACAATAATCGTCTCGTTATAGAGTTGTTGGATAAATTCCATAATATCTTTGCGGGTTTGTTCGATGGGCAGCTTATAGGCTGAAGCAACTGCGTCGATCATTGTATCAACCGTGCATCCTGAAACGATCATTCGCCATACGGTTACGGCAGTATCCAGCAAACTATAATAAGTCCCTGTCTGGCTGTGAATAATAATCACTTCACCGTCGATTTCTTCGTGGATGATGCGGGCTGCGTTGGGTACAAAAATTGCTGACACAGTTTTCCCCAGGCTGTAATAAAAGGCATGATTTTGTTGAAAAGTTCATATGAGTGTAACATGTCATTTCCGACTTGTTCAATAAGTGAGTCAATGCAGGTTTGATATGCCCAATTCTATGCTGATTATCGTTCCCAGGCCAAGCCGTCCCATTTATTATAGTGTTGATTTTATTGAGCAGTCGGGAATGGGGAAGTATGCGCTGATCGCCAGTCTGTCCGCCGCGACGCTTGCCGCCTTCGCGCCAAACGATTTTGTTGTCTCCATTATTGATGAACATATTGACTCCGTAAATTACGATCATGACGCTGAAATTATCGCTTTGACGGGCTTTGTTAATCATGTTGAACGTGTTCGCGAACATGCCCGGATATTTAAGGAACGCGGCAAAATTGTGATGATTGGCGGCCCGCACGCCTCCCTGTCTCCCGATTCATTCCGAGATGTCTGCGATATTCTGGTGCAGGGCGAAATAGAGGATATTGCTCAGGAAATATTTAACGATTTACGTGCCGGAACGTGGAAAGACACGTATATCGGCAATCGACCTGATCTGAGAAAATCCCCCGTGCCTCGCTGGGATTTATATCCGAATGAGCGAACTCTGGGAGGCGCTGTCCAAACCTCGCGTGGCTGCCCATATGAGTGTGAATTTTGCGACGTGATCGCGTACCTGGGACGCAAGCAACGTCATAAAGACCCTGCGCAGGTGATCCGGGAACTGGATGTACTCTATCGACACGGATACCGCCAGGTGTTTTTATCGGACGACAATTTGACGGTCAATCGCCGTCACGCGCGGGAGCTTTTGACTGCCGTGCGCGATTGGAACGCCAGTCGCACGGATGGCCCTGTCGAGTTTTCGACCCAGGCCTCGATTGACCTCACGGATAACGACGACCTGATGCTTTTATGCGCCGAGGCACGGGTTCGTAATATCTTTGTGGGCATCGAAACCCCAAGCGAAGAAAGCCTGCTGGGTGCCAAAAAACATCAGAATGTCGGCGGCGATCTGGTCAAAAAGCTTGATCGCCTGACGGAGTACGGCATTATGGTCATGGGCGGCATGATCTGCGGCTTCGATACCGATACGACGGAGATTTTTGAGGAACAGTATCAGTTTGCCATGAAAACGAGCATTCCCATTTTCAGCTTAGGCGTGCTGGTCGCACCTGTCGCAACGCCTTTATATGATCGCATGATGAAGGCCAACCGAATTGAGGAGAACGTAGCGGACTCTAACGTTGCTGCTGGCTTTATCACGAATATCCGGCCCACCTGCATGACACTGGAACAGTTACACACCGGGATGCATTGGTTGGCGAACAGGCTTTATCAACCCCAGGCTGTCCTCGAACGTGTCGAACGGTTTGCGGCCAATTATGGAAAAGCGCTGCCAGAAGAAACGATGGCACGTTTGCGGACGACTAAAATGCACAGCACCAAAACGCCTTTATTACTGCCGCGTGTCATCCAGAAATTATCCAGTATGAACCCTGAAATTTCGGAATTTATTCAAGACATCATGACGATCATTCAAGGTCATCCCGAAATCAAGCTGCTCATCACCCAGGCATTGGTACAATACTTCCAGGTGCGCTATATGTACGAAATTGGTGCGATATGGGATCCTCATATCGCCATGCAGACTGAGCCAATCCACATCGACCAGATCATGTGAAGTGATACTTTTGAGCCGATAGAGTGTCGCCTGAGTCAATAAATAGTAACCCTCATATGGTACTACTTAGCTTCAAGTCCCTCTCTACGAGCGAAGCGAAGTGGGGAGGAATTTAGGCATGGGTAAGATTCTAGCAATACCTGAGGAGTTGCTTCTCACATGATAAGGACGTAATTTGCGTACTTTGCAGCGCTTGCTTGATTACAACTCGCTTCACTGGGTAAGCTGGCTGATCGCTTACCGCATCTGTGTGACCTTTCAACTGCCAATATGGGCATCTGTTATCCTTTATCTGTTTCTGCTCAGCGCAGGGATATGGGCGTATCGCCGCTGGTTTAATCAGGATTCCCAGGAAAATACGCCCCCTTGGTTCGTGCCAGTCATTCTGCTGATGGGCGCTGTGATCGGTATCACAACTCTGTTTTTCTCCCGCCCCGATGGAGACGACACATCCTATATAGGTATTGTGCGGCTGGAAACCGAAAGTCTGAACAACCAATTCTCTGTGTATGAATTTCGATTGGCTGGGCTGGACGAACAACCAGAGGAAGCCTACCGTGCCTTCCCCTACGAGGCATTTGTCGCGACCACATCCAATCTGGTCGGGATCGAGCCTGTACAAAGCTACCATAACCTGGCAATGATTTTTATCTCCACATGGTGGGTCATCGTTTATGCCATGCTGTTCCGCGCAATGGGGCTGGCACATCGTTATATCTTGGTGGCAATTCTCCTGGCTATCCTGTTTCTGTTTATCGACGGCAATCTGCATCGGACACATGGCAATTTTTCTTTTATGCGCCTGTGGCAGGGCAAGGTTATCATGATTGCCATCCTGCTCCCCCAGGTCTTGCTAGGGAGTCTGCGATTTTTCCAAACGCCCAACCCGTTAAATTGGCTGCGCTTATGTGCGGCTTCCCTGATTGCGGCTGAATTCAGTCGGTCAGGTATCTTTCTGATCCCGCCGATTCTGGCAGCGTGTGTAGTGGCTGGAATGTGGAGTGGTTTATCTCGGTGGAGAACGGGGATCATGATGCTGCTGGCGGGGTGGTTTCCAGTGGCTTTGGGATTGTGGATCGTTCTGACGGGTGTTTTACCCTCCTTACTTTCGAATAATACTGAGCCAAAAAACCGGAACAGCACCCAGGAAATGCCGCCGATGGAAGCCGAATGGCGCGACCTGATGCAAGAGATTCGGCTGGAAATACGCGAACAGCAGGTCAATCTCGTACAATCCCCACAGGATTTTTCGCCGAACTGGTACGAGAATATCTACAGCTCAGGAATAGGCTCGAATATCATCCTGCTCAGAGACGCGGTGCTGCTTCTGCTGCCTATTTTGCTTATAAGGCAACGGGAAGGTAAATTTCTCACCATTTACAATCTCATGATCATTCTATTGGTGGCTACACCCATCACAGGGCCGATTGTTATTAATTTAATCGGCAATACCGGCTACTGGCGCGTTTTATTTCTCTTGTCTTTGCCACTATGTTTTGGATTACTGGTCAACCTGACTCAATGGTCGGTTTTTAACCGTCAGGGTCTCATTCGTTGGCTTGTGGCTGTGGTTGCGGTTGGGTTATGTCTCGGTGGATTTCGACGATCTATCTTAGACCCATTCAACGGCGTAGAACCCAAAGCGCCCTGGGAACTGCGGGTTGCTGCTGGCGACAGGGCTGTCGTGGATGAAACGGAAATCATTTTGAAGGGACAGTCAGTCGTTGCTGTTCAGCCGCTAAGTTTTACCATCAGTTTAACGACGATAGAAAATATGAGTGCTCTTGCTTATCCTAGAGTGATGGATAACTCAAATAAGTGGCATTATGTAGATGAGATGCTTCAGTGTCGCCCTGACCCGCGCGTCACCGAGGAAATGATTCGATATGTGCTGGACGAATTTGGCGCAACCTACATTTTCATGCGCGATTGCGGAACATTAGAAGCGGTCAATGCCATAAACAGCCGCTATCTTCCAGGCTGGGAGCGTCTCTCCCAATATGGGAGATACTGGTTACTGGAACGTCGCGCTGGCTAAAATGAGTCTCAATCAGTGTGACTTATCGTTAGTGTGACTGCGTTTATATATATTCATAAATGCGATCAGAATATCGGAGGTTGTAATGATGCCTACCAGGGTTTCACTGCGCATCACGGGCAGGCTGTTGATATGATTCTTCAGCATCAAACGGACGGCTTCGTCGGCGGGCGTATCCGGCTCAACAACAATTGGCGCGGGAGTCATGATCGCTCGCACCAACAGCTTGTGTATCAAATCGTCATCCTGCCAGCCTTCGCGTAGAATATAGGGCGAATTGAGAGCGGTGCGGCAGTCACGATCACTCAATATGCCGACCATGTGGCCGTCATAACCGATGACAGGCAAATGATGGCAGCCAACGCGCTCCATCGTCTTGAGCGCGTCAGCAAGGGTGTCATTCTGCTTGATTGTCACCGGATTGGTCGTCATAATATCGGATACGTTCATATTTGTTTCCTCACACTCTATAATGTGGGTATTTAGTGACTTGGCACCGCATTTTGATTTCTGATCAGCATTCTGAAAATATCCGACTCGGTAATGATTCCGACTAATTTGCCATCATCATCGATGACAGGCAGGCCACTCACTTTATGTTCCAACATGATTTGCGCGGCCATGATAATCGGTTCGTTGGGATTGATCGTCAGTACAGTGTGTGTCATGATTTTTTCGACGGTTAACTGCGCCCAAAGATACGTGAGTTCCCAGATACTCAGACTTGTGGCGTCTGAAGGGCTGGCTTCGCGAATATCACCAATTGTGACGATCCCAACCAGACGATCATCTTCGATAACAGGCAGGCGACGGATGTTTTTATCTTTCATTATTTGGTGAGCTTCACTGATCGTGATGGCTGGGGAAACGATTTCAACCTGACCGGACATCCAATCCTTGACTTGTATATTTTCGAACATGAATGACCTCCAATTGGATAATCAAACTTTCCTAATCGGTGCTTGTCTTTACAATACAGGGATAAGGATAATTGAAGGTACTATTATAGGGGTGATAAATGTCATCTGGATTGTCGAAAAAATACAGTGTCAGTTCCGAGTGCTGAAGCGAATCTGATTTCAAAAACTCAGTTCTCGGAACTTTCTATTTAGCGCTATCACTTTAAACTCACCACACTTTGCTGAATCCTGTAACCTCAGAGCATGTTTGTAAATGCATATTAGAACCCATCTGAAAATTCGTACTTCCGAGCCAAAACGGTATCTGTAGGGGCAAGTCTCAGACCTGACCGTCGTGTATCATGGCATCATGGGCGGGTCTCAGCGCGTGTTGAAAAAGTCAATTATCGGAACCCCTCCCCTGACCTCTTGTATCTTGGAGAGAGTGGTGCGGCCTTCAAGTCCCTCCCCATTTCGCAGGCTCATGGAGAGGGATTTAGGGAGGGGTTGGGACGAAGGCTAACTCGAACTGCGCTCACACCTTTTTCAACACGCTCTCAATCCTGAAAGCTGACACGTTGACAGTCTGATTGATTAAATCGAGCGTACTGGGATCGTAATCTTCATGCTTGTACCTTTGCCCGGCGCGGTGTCGATATGCACATGACCGCCGTATAAATAGGCGCGCTGCTGAATATTGCGCAGCCCCAGCCCTTCATATTCGCCCATTTGCTCCAGATCGAAGCCTTGCCCATCATCGGTGATGACGATTTGAAACAGATCAAGGTCTTGATGAGTGGAAATCGTTATCGATTGAGCGTTGGCGTGTCGCACCGCGTTGCTGATGGCTTCATTGGCGATCTGGCAAATCGCCTCGAATGTCGCGGGTCTGAAAGGCGGTGGTTCGTCTGGTGCGTCGATTTCGACATGAACATTGCTGGGAATATGCAGACGTTCCAGCAGATCGCGCAGGCAAATGTAAATCGTTTTGACATTGGTTGCGCCCAGGTTGAGGATGTAGCGCCGAATATCCTCAATGACGATGTTCAGGTTATTAATCGTTGGTTTGAGGTCGGACGCATGGATATGCTCATTTGTCCGTATCAAATCCAGGTGCATTCCGATGGCATACAGCGATTGAATCACACCATCGTGCAGTTCCATGCCGATTCGTTCGCGTTCTTCCAGAATATTGACACGCGACTGCTGTTCGCTCAACTGTGCGCCCGCGATTGCCAGCGCCGCGTAACCAGCCATCGTCTCCGCTAGCCATTGATCCTGTTCGCTGAATGGTTGCCCATCCACCCGGTCACACAGATAAAGAATGCCAAGCAACTGCGCGGCGGCCTGGATCGGAACGCCCAAAAAGCTGGTCATCTTCGGATGTGCGGCGCAAAATCCCGACGAACGAGGGTCGTCGGCCATACGCTCCAGTCGAAGGGGTTGGCGCTCATTCATCACCGCGCCAAGCAGCCCTTTCCCCAGCGGCAAATGCTGGATATGCCGAATCTGTTCCGGTGTCATACCAGCCACCTTGAAAAATTTTAAACCGCCTTTGCCATCTGGCACACCCAAAGCACCATAGCGTGCCTTGACAAGCGTGCTGGAAACCTGGGCGATACGCTCCAGAACTTCCTCCACCGTCCCCGCTTTAGCGGCGTACATGACCGCTGAGGCGATGTCTTTGAGGTTGTTCAGGAGTATTGACACGTCCTGGAGGGGATGTTCATCACTGGTCATATTATTTCCCACTGCGCTATAATCAATTATTCACCATTAATCATATCCATTGGGGCGCACCATGTCGAAAGTTGTTCAAATTCTCATTGCCGACGATCATTCGGTGGTTCGTGCGGGCCTGCGGGCACTCTTAGAGCATCAGGGCAATTTTCACGTCATTGCCGAAGCCTCAACAGGTGAGGAAGCCATCGCCAGAGCACAGGAATTCCAGCCTGATGTCGCCGTCCTGGATATTCGTATGCCGGGTCTATCTGGCATTGATGCCTGCCGCCAGATTGTCGAAACCGTTGATGGCTGCAAAGTCATCATGCTCACCTCCTACGCCGAGGATGAGTTGCTCTTCGCCGCCATCCAGGCTGGCGCGTCTGGCTATGTCCTCAAACGGATCGGCGATAATGAACTCATCCACGCCGTCGAGCGTGTCAGCCGGGGCGAAGGGATGCTCGACCCCGCCATGACCGCCACCGTCTTCGCCGAAATGCGCAAGGCCAACGAAGCCCAGCATGCCGCCGCTTTTGCCGATCTGACCTCCCAGGAATTGGCTGTCCTCGCCCTCGTTGCCGAAGGCCTGACCAATCGCCAGATCGCCGTCAAGCTGTATCTCGGCGAAGGCACCGTGCGCAATTATGTCAGCAGCATCCTCGCAAAAATCGCCGTTGCCAACCGCGCCGAAGCCGCCGCGTATGCCGTCAAAAACAACATCAGCGAACTCGTGCCGCCCTCTCACGACGCAAAATAGACCAACATCGCCCAATAAGTATGACCTTGATTGCTGGTTTGCGATTTTGCGCATTTTGACCCCTGACCCTCTCCGCATTCGCCGAGGGAACAAAACGGCCTTTGTTTTTAGCCCCTCTCCCTTGTATTCGGGGGAGAGGGGTTGGGGTGAGGGGGTTTTAATGACAACTAGCAATCAGAGTCTATGATATTCGCCACTTCTGCCCTGCTTTGAGTCAGGCTATTTTTGAAGAAATGGTGTTTTCTAAGTGGGGCAACCAATATGGCGTGGCAAGATCGTATCCTCAGTGCGTATGAAGCAGCGCGGCAAATCCGTTCCGGCCAGCGTGTCTTTTTAACAGGCAATTGCTCGACGCCTCAAAAATTTGTTCAGGCGCTTTGCAACCGTTACCAGGAATTGGAAGGTGTTGAACTGGTTCAACTGCTGGATATGGGGCCGGGCAGTTATATCACTGAGGCAATGTCCGAACATATCCGCGTCAACAGCATTTTTATCAGCGCGAAGGTTCGCAAGGCCGTCAATGAAGGTCTGGCCGATTTTACCCCGATTCGACTCTCGGAAATTCCGCTTTTATTTAAGCGTGGGCGGCTCGTGCTGGATGTGGCTGTGATTCAGGTCAGCCCGCCAGATCGTCATGGCTACTGCTCCTACGGCGTCGAGGTCGGCGTGACCAAGACTGCTGCCGAAAGCGCCGGAATTGTCATCGCCGAAATTAACCCCAATATGCCGCGCACACTCGGTGACAGTTTTATCCATGTCGATCAGATTCAGCACTTTATCGAAGTTGATTACCCGCTGCCGGAGCTTTCGCCCGAACCCGCCAGCCAGGTACAAAACCAGATCGCGCATCATATCGCCGAAATGATCCCCGATGGCGCGACGCTGCAATTAGGCATCGGCGGCATCCCGGACGCGGTGCTGCGCCGCCTGACCAATCACAAAAACCTGGGCATCCACAGCGAATTGTTCTCCGATGGTGTGATGGATATGATCGAGGCGGGCGTGATTACCAATGCCGCCAAGACTCTGCATCCGGGTAAAGTCGTCGCCGGGTTCACGCTCGGCACACGCAAACTTTATGAGTATATCCACGACAACCCCATTTTTGAATTTCACCGTACCGAGTATGTCAACGATCCGTTCGTGATCGCCCGCAATGACCGCATGATATCGATCAATTCCGCGCTGGAAGTCGATCTGACCGGGCAGGTTTGCGCGGATAGCATCGGCCCTAAATTTTATTCCGGCGTCGGCGGACAGCTTGATTTTGTGCGCGGTGCGTTCCGTTCGAAAGATGGTAAGTCGTTCATCGCGCTCCCCAGCACGGCTAAAAATGGCACAGTCAGCCGCATCGTGCCGCAGTTGAAACCCGGCGCGGGCGTGACCACCAGCCGCAACGATGTCCAATACGTCGCGACGGAATATGGCGTGGCGGATTTGTGGGGTCGGACGATTGCCGAACGCCTCCACGCACTGGTCAATATTGCCCATCCCGATTTCCGCGAGAGCCTGCTGGAGTACGCTTACGAGCAGAAATACGTTGGGAAGACGTATGCTTTGGGTGGTTAGATTAGGCATAAAATAAATCAATCGAATAATAACTTTGGAGGCAATGATGAGAAGAAATAGCTTCTTTTTTCTTTTCACGTTCGTTTTCGTCCTGATGTCCGGCCTGTTCACCAGCGCCTTTTCTGCCCCCTCCCCTGCTTACCAAGCCAACCCCACCCAACAGCAAGCAACCCTCGAAGCCCGCGTCAACGACCTGTTCACGCAGACCGCCGTCGCCAATATCGATCAGACGGCGACAATGGATGCTTTGACCGCCACCGCCCACGCCATCGAAACTGAGATTATCCCGACTCGCATCGCCCTCACGCAGACGGCGGCTGTCGAGAGTACCGTGCAGGCCGAATTCAACCAGCGCGTGACCGCCACCGCCGCCTTTAACGCCACTGTTGACGCGCGTGTCAGCGAACTCGTCACCGCTACAGCAGTCGCCGCCAGCCAACGTGGCGAAATTCAGATTGATGAGCCAATGACAACGCAGTTGGAAAATGCGGGTGGAGATCGCTGGACTTTTCAGGGACTTGCAGGTGAGTTGGTTCTCGTCGAGATGAGCAGCACTGCCTTCACGCCGTATCTGGAACTTTACGATCCCAACAACCAGCTCGTGTCGATAGGAGTCAACAGTTACAACAGCTCACGTCTGGGTTTCGCCATCACCCAAACTGGCACGTATACCCTGCTGGCGCGATGCTCAAGCTCCGGAAGTGTAGGCTCAACTTATACATTGACTCTGAAAATGTCGAGTGTTACATCCATCGACGCGAATGATTTCGATACCTACCCCGGCGGCTATCAGGTTACAGTAAATAAGTATGAGATCAACGAAGTTACCAACATCGTCCGCATTTATTTTGAAGCCACCGCCAGCCAAACCGATCTGCGTTCACCGGATGGAACGTATTTGCTCACACAAACTGGCAACGCCGTTTATCCGATCAATCAGGACTGGACATCGGATGGCCTGATTTATTATTCCGGCTGGATGGAATTTGACGCGAGTTTCTTCCGATATGATACGGCGTTGCGGCTGGTTTACTGCGGCTGCGGCTTCTATGAAATCCCATTAACGGATTTAACGTCTTTGTTCACGTTTCCGAGCGCGACACCGACACCGTTTGACGATTCATCGCTTTTCGCCTATCCAACGCCTACTCCACCCCCGTTCGGTTTCGCTTACCCGACACCGACGAGTCCATTTCCTGCCACGATTTCTCCCTCGACGACCATGCTTGGAAATTGGAATTTCACTTGGGATCAGGAAGTGGTAGACTGTCCCACAACGCAGATTACATACTTTAATTTCACGTCCAATATCGTGATTTCGCCGGATGGCGGAATGCTGACGCGAAATGCCTATGGTGACGCGACTGCCAGTTATTACCTGATAAGTCCGGGTGTATACAGTCTCGCAGCCACCTATACTGATTTATCTGCGACGGTGACATCAGAAACCATACAGTTCCTTTCGCCGACCTTCGCAACAGGCCAGCGAACGGACGTGTTTGCCCAGTACACCGATTGCATTGTCTACGTCACTTATCGGATGGAGTACATCAACGGGGGATAAATCGTGTTTCGAGCGTTCTGTAAGCAATGCCTGATTTGGGGTGCTGTCGGCCTGAGTAGCATGTTAAGCATCACCCGTGCCGAGCCACCATCTGAAGAAATCATCCTGATGACCGGCTTCGAGCCATTCGGCGAAAAATCCCTGAATTCATCCTGGGAAGCTGTGCGTCAGTTTGATGGCCTCGAATTGGAAGATGGTCGAAAAATCGTCACACTCCAACTCCCTGTCGTCTGGGAAACCGCTGCCGGCATCCTTCAGCAGGCGATTGATAGCTACGATCCGGTGCTGGTTCTCAGCGTCGGGCAAGGCCGCGAAGGGATCAAACTGGAACAGAACGCTCATAACGAAAACGGCGAAATTCTCGATAATACCGGAAAACTCCCGGCTTCCGAGGTCATTATCTCCGGCGCGCCGGAAGTCTATTCCACTTCATTCGACCTGGAGGCCATCGTCGCGGAGTTGGCAAGCGCCAATATCACCGTCTATACTTCCGAAAGCGCGGGGCGATACCTTTGTAATTTCATTAGCTATCACGCTTATGATTATCTGGCGCGGGTCAAGCCGGAAACGCGGATGTTGTTTGTGCATGTGCCGCCAATTCTATCTATCGAAGATGCCGAATTGGATGAAATTCTGACAGCCCTGGACGCGATTGTCCGGCGAATCAGCGCGGAGACACCCGCCGTTGATGCCGTCAGCGCGGGCGATTAATCACAACATGTATTGATAATTTTAATCTTGTAGGGGCGACCCGCCGGGTCGCCCTAGTCCAATGTTACAAATCGTGCGACCCCTCCCAAACGCGCACAGTGCCATCTTCGTGTCCGCCAGCGAGCCATTTACCATTGGGACTCCATGCCAAAGCGAACACTAGCACATCGGGAATAGTTGTGATGGGCGCAGCATCGACACCAATGGGCGCTGCCTCAATAGCATAGATGCCAATGCCAAACGAGTTGCTTACCGCAATTGCACGACTTTCTGGATGCCAAGCATGATAAAACGTTGTATCTGCATCCAATATGGTTGTGATTTGTGTAGCTATATCCGACGATGGATTTACTTCTAAAATGTCCAGACGGTATTCAGTCTCGCCGCTACCTGCAATACCACGATGACCGACCAATGCGACCATTGAGCTATCAGGACTCCACGAAATATCATAGAGTACATTGTAGAAAGATGGACTTAATCGGTTGACTAGATCACCTGTTTCGGCATTGTAAACCCACGCCGAGGTTTCGCCTTGTGGATCATGAGTGATAGCAGCAAGCATCGTGTTATCAGGACTCCAGATTATTTTGGAGGGATTGTCTACAATATCTATGGTGGTAATCTCTTCATTTGGCGAGGGGAAGCCGTTTTCGCTGTCTACAGTAGAAATAGTAACAGGTTGATCGCTCATTTCAGTGACTACTCGTGTAAAATCATCACTCCATATGTAGCGGGGAAGGTAATCACCTGAACCGTCGTGAGCGACATATCCAGGTGTTTCATGGATAGTGCGTAAGTATTCACCTGTTTGTGCATCCCATTCCACAATGAAACCAATCGGGAAAGCCCCTGGTGCAGTGATTTGGGGAGTGGATTGAAAACCTATCAACGTGTCACTATTTGCGCCCCAACGCAATTCATCGAGATTCCAACCTTTGTAGGGTATCGTTGCTATTTGTGACTGTGGTTGGTCGGGCATGGTCACATCCCAGATATTAAACGATTCACTTGTCGAACTTGCAGCAGCGAGGTATTGATTATCAGGTGACCATACGAGTATACGGGCTGGCTGGCTGTAAACCGATCTGACTTGCAGCGGTTCTGCCTTTTCAAGACCCCATATCATCATTTGGCTATCCCATGTCAGCCCCGCCCATACATCAACATTGGGATGTTTTGCAATACTCTGGACATCCCCTAATAAAAACCCTCGATCAATTTGTGTCCAATTTTCTGTATTCCACATGCCGAGAATAGTGTTGGCTGGTGGCGATACATAACGAGATACGGTAATGAGTTGTTGACCGTCATCGAGCCACCATATATCGAAATAAGCACTCCACTCTCCTGAAAACATATCAACATCGTTTAATAAATCACCGGTTTCTACATCCCACGCATGGAGTGTAGCCGGTATGGATGTTACTCCTACCAGCACCGAGCCATCGGGACTCCATTGAACGTCACTCCAGAATAGATTTGGGTCTGCGCCCGTATAGATATTGATGATTGAGCCGGTAGACGCATCCCATACACGAATTTGCATGCCAATCTCCTCGCCAAGATCGACTTCGCCTGTGATCTGTGTGCCATCTGGATGCCATGCAAGAGTAAATTCGAGATCAGGAATTATCAGGAGTGTTTCACCTGTGTTTACATCAAGTACCTCAGCCCCATCAGATGTAATGACTGCTAAACGCTCACCTTCTGGTGCCCAAGAAAAATGCAAAGCATAACTGTCGTCACTGAATGCCCATGAACGATTCAGATTAAACAAATAGGAGTCTAAATTTACATCCCACAACCTTATAGTGTCATCAAGATCAACAGTTGCCATCTGATCGCCATCAGGCGACCACGCAAGCCCCGTCACAGAGCCTGCATCGGGGAAATGAGCCAAATCCCCCAGACTTTCGTCATAGAGCCAAATACCGAGGCTGCCACCGATTGCCAGCACGTCACCTTCAGGATGCCAGTCGAGTATATTTGCTATGCCACGCCCTAACTGCATCGCCTGCGGGGGGATATGATCGGCATTGTCTTGCGCTTGGACATGGATTGTTGTTAGTAATGTCAGACAAACGAAGATAAATCGGTTCACATGCAATATCCTGAACAATAGTGTTTATCTCGATTATAATCCATAGTAGTCTGCATTAGGTGAGCATTGGTAGTCAGCTCTATATGGCATAGTATAGATATCCCACAAGGATTTCTGTAGGTCGCTATGTCACCCTGGTAAAATGTTACGCAGTGGGAGCAGCATCCTGCACCCCTATAAACATGCTTTGCGCTTATAAGGAATATTCCATGAAAATCGTTCGCCGTTATGCCACACTGCTTTTGCTCTCTGCCCTGCTGATCGCCATCTATTCGGTGTATTCGCAGGACGCTTCCGGCTATTTTAGCGGCGAACAGGCGTTGGAGCGTATCGCCGAACACCTCGAATTTGGCCCACGCACCACAGGCAGCGCGGAGAGTATCCGCGCAGGCGACGCGATGATCGAATATCTGCAAGATCTGGGCTGGGAAACGACGGAAGATTGGCATACGCTCGATTTTGATAATGGGCCGCTGCTGGTTCCGGCGCGGAATATCATCGCCAACTATGGCAGTGGGCCAACGGTGATCCTCGGCGGGCATTACGACACGCGCGTTTACGCCGACCAGGACCCCGACCCAGAGAAGCGCAAGGAACGCGCACCCGGCGCAAACGACGGCGGCAGCACCGTTGGCGTGTTGATGGAACTGGCACGGGTCATCAGCGAAAATTACCTCCCCAACAACGAGATCCGCCTGATCTTCTTCGATGCCGAGGACAACCCCAATATCCCGCCCTGGCGCATCAGCATTGGCGCGGATTTATATGTCGATAATCTGAATCTTGAAGAAGAAGATATTCGCTATGGCATTATGATCGACATGGTGGGCGACCAGAATCAGATCATTCCAGTTGAGGGGTATTCGCTGAAAGCCGCGCCTGAGTTGACGGCAGGACTGTGGACGCTGGCGGAAGAACTCGGCTATGGTGAACAGTTTAACCCGGATGGAAACGAAGAATTAATCGCCCGCTACTCGATCACCGACGATCACCTGTCGTTTCAGCGCGTCGGTATCCCGGCGGTGCTGCTGATCGACTTCGACTACCCCTACTGGCACACGACTCAGGACACCCTCGACAAGCTCAGCGCCGACAGCCTGGAACGAGTCGGGCGCCTGCTGGAAGCCTATCTGGAGCAGGACGGCGCGATCACGCGGAAATAGCAGAGAATCTTGAAAGGTTATTCCAGGCCGCCCATCAACATAAGAGACAGATAAACCCCGAATTAATCTCGGTAACTTGTTTTGCCTGCATTTTGGCCTGTTTCCCTCAGAGAATCAGGTCATAGAGATGACAAATTATGAGTTATGATGGCGCAAGGTAGTTTGCTTTACAGTAGAGACTTAGAACCCGGTTAATATTTCGATCTATAACAAAGAAACACTATATAATTTTTTTGCGAAACAGACTTATGGCGAGTAAAAACAATGCTTTCAATTATGATTATTATTGGAACACGCCCCGAAGCGATCAAGATGGCTCCCGTCGTCAAGGCCATCGAAGCGTTTCCAAATCTTCTTCGACCCATTGTGTGCGTCACCGGACAACATCGCGAAATGCTCGATCAGGTGCTGGAAGTTTTTAACATCCGTGCTGACTATGACCTGAATGTGATGCAGCCCAACCAGACGCTCTCGTCGCTGACCGCCAGCCTCATCATGGGCCTGGATCGGGTGATGCAGGAGTCAAAGCCGGATTGGGTTCTGGTACAGGGCGATACGACCTCGGCGATGGTGGCAGGCTTAATCGCTTTCTATCACAACATCAAAATCGGGCATATCGAGGCAGGCTTGCGCACCCATGATCGCCGCCAGCCCTTCCCCGAAGAGGTTAACCGTCGCATGACCGACCTGATGAGCGATCTGTATTTCGCTCCTACACCGGAAACCCGCGCGAATCTTCTCCATGAGCATTTGCCAGAGAGCAGAATCGTCGTCACGGGCAATACAGTGATTGACGCGCTGTTGATGACCGCCAACCATGTGCGCGATGAGGCGCTTGATGAAGTGCCGATCAACCTCGATGGCAAGCGCATGATTCTGGTCACATCGCATCGCCGCGAAAATTTTGGTGAACCTTTCAACGATATGTGTCTGGCGCTGAAGATATTGGCCGAACGCTATCGTGATGAAGTTGTGTTTGTGTTCCCGGTTCACTACAATCCCAATGTGCGCGTTCCTGCCCATGCCATCCTGGGAAATATCCCGAACATCGTGCTGATTGATCCCGTGAACTACACATCGATGGTCAAGCTGATGGCGCGGTCATATCTCATCCTCACCGATTCCGGCGGTATCCAGGAAGAAGCCCCCAGCCTGCATAAGCCTGTTCTTGTTCTGCGCGAGGTGACGGAACGGCTCGAGGCAGTGGCGGCGGGTGCTGCCCGTTTAGTTGGCTGCGATACCGAAATGATCGTGCGCGAAGTGAGCTATCTGCTGGAAGATGCCGAGCATTATCAGCGCATGTCCACCGTTGCTAACCCCTATGGGGACGGCAGCGCCAGCCTGAAAATTATCCAAGCCATTCTCGCGCATGAGAGCCTGCTCAATGAGTCGGGATGGGCAGAAATTATGCAGTCACCGACTTCTGTGACATTGCGGCCTGCTCAATCGGGTTAGGGTCAAAACTATTGACTCACATCGGGTTAGCGTCAAAACAGATTCGCCTACATCGGGTAGCGTCAGAATAGAGTCGCCCAAAAAGGAATATTATGCGTTTGTTGTTTCTGTCGCGATGGTTTCCCTACCCAGCCAACAATGGTTCGAAAATTCGCATTTACAACCTGCTCAAATATCTTGGTCAGCATCATGAAGTCTATTTCGTTTCCTTCACCGAAGCGGACGACCCGGTCAGCGCCGAGCGAATCGAAGCAATGCGTGCCTACTGCCGCGATGTGCGTGTTGTCACCTATCGCACCTTTAACCCCGGCAGCCTGAAAGCACTTGTAGGTTTGTTCGGCACGATTCCGCGCTCACTGGTCGATAGCTTCAGCCCGGAAATGCACGACACGATCCAGCAGCTTGCCCAGCAGGTGTCGTTCGACGCGGTGATCGCCAGCCAGATTGATATGCCCATCTATACCCGTGAGCTGAAGGGCGCGGCGAAAATTCTGGAAGAAGTCGAAATCAGCATTTTTCTCGAACAGGTCAAACGTGCCACCAGCCCATTGAAAAAAATGCGCAAGCAGTTGATGTGGTCAAAATGGTCGAATTACATGCGCGAGGTCATGGAGACTTATGATCGTGTGACCGTCGTCTCTGACCCTGAAATCGTGCCGCTTCAGCAGATTATCCCCGGCTACGAGCGCATTTCCGTCGTGCCAAATGGCGCGGATTTGAGCCGCCTGACCGGAACGTTTGCCCCACCCCAGCCGAACACGATGGTCTATACGGGCGCTCTCAGCTACTACGTCAATTTTGATGCGATGCAATTTTTCCTGGGCGAAGTTTTCCCGCTGATTCTTGCCGAATGCCCGGAGGCGATTATTTCAATGGCGGGGCGTTTGGATGGAACGCGCGTCGAGGAACTGCCCACCCACCCCAACGCGAAACACGTCGGTTATCTGAGCGATGTGCGCCCATTCGTCCAGGGCGGCTGGTTGAGCGTCATCCCGGAGCGAGTCGGCGGCGGTACGCGCATCAAATTATTCGAGTCGCTGGCGCTGGGGACGCCGGTTATCGCGACCAAATGGGCTGCGAAAGGCGTTCATGCGCGTGAGGGGATCGAAATTTTAACGGCGGACACCCCGCGCGAACTGGCAGATGCCATCCTGCGCCTGTTCCGCGACCCCGCGCTGCGGGAAAGCCTGAGCCAGGCCGGACGCAAATTGATTGAAGACCAATACGACTGGCCTGTCATTGGTCGCCAACTGGATACCGTGATCGAAGATGCTGTGCGTCGTCATCGCAAAAATGTTTAAGGTTAAAAAATGTCTCTTGATGTAAAAACGCAGATTGCTGCCGATTGGTTGTTGCACTCCGGCGTGCAGGTACAAAGCGAAAATCCGCTGCACCAACAGGGTTTTGTATGCTGGTATGACAGCGAAACCCAGACCATGCCCTATGTTTATTCCGAAATTACCGGCTACCTGACGACTCTCATGTGCGCCTTGTATGACAGCACCGGGGACGAGCGTTTTCTCGCCAGTGCGCGCGGCGCGGGCGATTGGCTGGTGCGGACGGCGCAGCCATCCAACGGTGGTTTCCGCTGTCTTTACCCTATCCAATCAACGCGCTTCGACTTTAAATACGGCCAGATTTTTACGTTTGACTGCGGCGTGATTCTCAGCGGTCTGGTGGACTTGTTCCGGGCAACGGGCGAAGCATCCTACCTGGCGGCGGCGGTGACGGTTGGTGACTGGATCATCCGAGATGTGCAGAAACCCAACGGCGCGTTTTACCCGGTCTACGACGTGGATAAAGGCGAATTTATCGAATCGGATAAGGAATGGTCGCTGTGTTCCGGCAGCTACCATACCAAAGTCGCTATCGGTCTGGTGAACCTGTTCGACATCACGCAAAACACTAAATATCGCGATGCCGCTGTGAAAGCCTGCGATTTTGCGCTCACGTTTCAGCAACCGGATGGTCGATTTGTCAGCTTCCCAACTGAAGGCGGCACGAACAGCCACCCCCACGCCTATTCCGCCGAGGGGTTGTGGGTCGTCGGCAGCATCCTGGGACGGCAGGATTACCTGGACGCATCGGCCAGGGCGACGCAGTGGTTGTTCGATTGGCAGTCGCCGGAGGGCATTATTCCGCGCCATTTCCATAACGGCGAGGCGCTCTACAACGAGCGAGTCGATATTCTGGCGCAGAGCTTACGGCTCGCTGCCATTCATATCGGCGAAGGGCGGCTGACGCTGACACCGGAATTGCAGGCAAAACTCGACAAACTCGTCACGCTCATCCTCCGCAATCAGGCCGAATCCGACGATCCGCGCGTCAACGGCGGCTTTTATTTCGGGCGTTTGAGCGATGGCTCGCTTATGCTGCACGTCAACGTCTGGGTGACAGCTTTCGCAATTCAAGGATTGTCGCTCTATGCGGCGGTTCTGGACGGCACTTACCGCTTCAATCCCTTTTACATGGTTTAAGAGCAAAAAAATGAACTTCAAAAATGGCACGAATACCTTCCAGACCTTGATATTAGGCGCAGGGCCAGCCGGAACCGGGCCGCTGGTCAACGCCATGCAGAAGGGAAAACTGCGCGAACTGCTGGACACGGGCGTTTGTATCGTGGATCGGACAGCGCATATGGGACGCGGCTCTATCGGCCAGTATGTCATTAATTCCGACACCTACTGCAACACATTCCTCGAATGTCTGGAAAATGAGGATGATCCGGTTGTCCAGCGCGTGGCGGCCTCCGCTGCGAAACAGGCGATGGACACCTATCGCGGTGGCTGCGTCCCTCTCAAAATTGTCAGCGATTTTATGGCGGAATTGGGCGCATCGCTGCGGATCGCGATTGACGAGCATCCCGCCAGCCAGTTTATCCCCTGCGTCGAAGCGCAAAATATTCGCATTCTGCCGGATGGTCGTTTTGTGACCACATTTATCAGCCGTGATTCCGCCAGCGAGGGTGAATCGTTCGAAATTATCGCGAATAATCTGGTGCTGGCGATGGGTGCGAGTCAATCTGCCGAGCGCACGCTCAATTCGCCCATTATTCCAGGGCTGAAGCTGGCGGAGCGTTACGCCGACAAAACCCTGCTGACCAATTTTGTACTCGGTCAGGACGGCGCGGCGGAGATCGAACGGCGGCTTCAGAACGGACGCAAAGTCGTCATCATCGGCGCGAGCCACAGCACAACCTCCTCTGTCTGGGTGCTGCTCAACAAGGTCAATATCGACTTTGGCGAAGGGGATATTACCATCCTGCACCGCGAACCGTTTCGCATTTTTTATGTCTCACGCGAGGCGGCGCTGGAAGAGGGCTACACCGATTTCACCGACGACGATTTTTGCCCGATCACCAACCGCCTCTATCGACTGGCGGGGCTGCGTTTCGACAGCCGTGATCTCATGAAGCGCATTATGGGCATCGGCGGCGCTCCACCAGAACGCCGTGTGCGCCTGATCCCGCTGGATCGCACAGGCGAAAATAACAGCGTTGATATTGCAGCGCTGCTGGACGAGGCCGACCTCATTATTCCGGCCTTTGGCTATCGCTCGAATACCGTGCCGATTCACGACGCAAACGGCGAAATGATTGATCTGATGGTGCAGGGTGAAGGTGCGCCGCCGCTGGTGGACGCACAATGCCGCGTATTGGACGCAGCGGGCATCCCGATTCGCAACCTTTACGGCATCGGCCTCGCATCCGGTTTCCGATTGACGGGCAAACTCGGCGGTGAACCGAGCTTTCGCGGCCAGACCAACGGCTTATGGCTGTATCAGAATGGCGTTGGCGAGTTGATTCTCGACCCGATGCTGGCAGGAGAAGCGGGTTAGCCCATCAGCGTCTCAGCATTTCAGCCAGTCAGCGGGTCAGCTTTTTAAGCCGCTTCATTTTCGAGTCTGCCCAACACGCAGCCCGTTTCGATGTCCCAGCGATAAATCGTCTCTTTTCATCGGTAAACGCCTATTTACCCGGTAGTTCGAGGATGCGAGCTACTCCCTCACCGCCGCAGATAGAACCCGCTGCGGGCTTCTTCCAGGTAAATCTCAATTGGATTCAGGTCGTCTGTCAGCGGCCTACCCGTCGTTGGCATCTCTGGAAGGTCGAGATCGCTCATGGGAGTCTGTGAACCGATCAACAAAATATTGCCACCGCCAAAATAACGTGCGTCGTCAAACGCCCCCGAAACCGAGGCCGCTATCGCGAAAAATGAGTTGGATTTTGGCCCGCTGGTGCTGCCGATGAAATTCATAATCATGCGGCCATCCGGTTTTAACACCCGCGCCACAGCCTGGAAGAATTCGAGCGTCGTCAACTGCGCCGGGACAGAAGCTGGGCCGTCGAAAGCGTCGATCAGCACGTAATCGAAGATGCCGATTTCGGCCTGCTCGACATATGCGCGGCCATCCTGAACGACGACATCACCCTGTAGCTTGCCGAAAAATTCGTCCGAAACTTCGACCACGACGGGATCAATCTCAACTTCGGTGATGGTCGCGCCTCTGGCTTCGAGCGCACGTGCCATACTATGCCCTGCCCCGCCGATCACGAGGATATTCTTGCCAGTGGCATCCCCCACGAATTCGACCATATTGCGGGCATAACCGAAGCGCGGCTCTTTGGTGTTGATGTCCATTTCCGATTCGTAAGTCGGCCCCAGGTGAAAGCGCATGAAGGTCGAGTTATCGGTGTAGACGCGGATGGTCTGATAATAACCTTCGCGCTGAGTCAGCAGCGTCAGGTTATCGCCCTGCCATGTCCAATCCGGCTGTGGCACAATAATCGCGATAATGAGCGCTAACCCGGCGACCAGACGCAGGCGATTCGGTGCAAAATACAGCGCGAAGATCGCCATCACGACAGCAAAAATTTTGAGCGAGGTCGAAAAGCCGACAATCGGGATGAAAAATAGTGCCGCCGCAATCGCACCGATTACCGCGCCAATCGTGCTGAGGGCGAAGACGCTGCCGACGATCTGCGCGATCTGCCCGCCCGTTTTGCCCTCCGCCAGCAGCGCGATGGCAAGCTGTGAATCCATGCCGAACAGCAGCGACGGCACAAAAAATGTGATGATTGCCATCAGAATCAGCGTATTCACGTCCATCGGCGAGAGCATGGTTGGCAGTTCCCAGGTCAGCCAGCTTGCCGCCAGCAGCAGCGCACCGTTGATAATCAGGATCGTCGGCAGCATTAATCGCGCGATTCGCACAGGAATCTGCCCGCCGATGAAGTAGCCAATTGATAGGCCGATCAGCGTCACCGAAATCATGATCGCCCACAGGATAGTCGTCGGGCCGAACATCGAGGCGAACATGCGCGGCGCGATAATTTCCGTCGCCAGGTTGATAAATCCGCTGAAAAAGACAAACAGCAGGATGATTTGCGTTTTGCGTTCGCGCGTCACGATACCCGGCTCAGGTTTCGCCGAAACGCTCGCTTCAGCCGCCGTACTCCGCGCCGAGAGCGAAAAATAGAACGCGAAAATAATCAACACCAGCGCGAAAATCCGCAGCGAGAGCGACAGGCCAATAAACGGGATCAGGTAGAAAGCCGCCACCAGCGCACCCGCGACACTGCCAATCGTGCCGAGTGCGTAGATCGTCCCTGCGATTTGCGACATTTGGCGCTGGGAACGATTTTCCGAAAGCAGCGTGATCGCCGTCGGTGAAGTCATGCCGAACAGCGCGGATGGGACGAAAAACGCCAGCATCGCCACGACAACGACTGCGCCAACGCCCAGATTTCCAACCTGCGCGGGTATCTGCCACACCGCCCAGCTAATCACCAGCAGATAGAGCGCGTTGCCCACCAGAACCAGTGGCAGCAGCCGTTTCGCGCGTGCCAAACCGAACTGCCCGCTGATGTAGTAGCCAACCGACAAGCCCACCAGCGTGACCGAAATCATCACTGCCCACACCAGCGTGGACGAGCCAAAGAACGACGAAAACATACGCGGCCCAATCACCTCCGTCGCGAGGTTGGCAAAACCGCTTGAAAAAACCAGGAGCAAAATGATGATGAGCCTGAGGGGGTTGGTTCGCGCGGTCTGGGTGGCAGCTTGCATGGTATAACCTTCTGGATGTTCAAATAATCGAAATATCACGTTTGTAGGGCGTATCGCGATGTATGTCCACATGATAGCGTGGTTACATATGCTGCGATCAACTTTTCGCTCTGGCGGTAATCCAGAGTCCTGATGACCCTCTTGCTCCCCTCTCTGCTTGCGGAGAGGGGTTGGGGGTGAGGTTGCTCTACAAGCGCATAATTCTATCATGCGTCACCTAAACAGCCACGTCTAACTAAACTTTCACAATATCAAAACGAAGTTTGCCGGATAATGCCACTATAATGATTCTTGATTGGCTGGTTTAGATGGATATGCGCAATATTGAAGAAACACCGTTTGACTCTGATATTCGGCCTGCTCTCCCTGGCGAGTTTTATACTGTGGGGAATCAGCGCCATGCCGAGAATCGCACGGGCGGTGGATTATGTGGCGCAGTCCGGCAGCCAGCGCCTCGTCCTCAATGGCGTTCTGAATATCATGCGCGGCGATGCTCCGCCAGATTCTAACCTGCCGCATCAGGATTTTGTGCTTTTGCAGCATGACAGCGGCAGAATCACCGAATTACAAATTGATATGTCAGCAGCGATGGCACTGCGCGGCAAACGGGTCGAAATTTCCGGCGTGGCTTCAACGATGATTACCGGGGCGTTACAGGGGATCGCGTCTGAAGCGCTGTATGTCGAGTCGATCCACGAAATCACGCTTGCGGGAGCATCGTCGCTGGAAGGCGCACAGGATGTCACCGGATCGCGCCCCTGGGTGACGATCCTCTGCCGATTTGCCGATTCAGCGCATATCACGCCGCATCCACCAGAATGGTATCAAGGGCTTTTCACCAATTCATGGCGCGGCATTGACCATTACTGGCGGCAAATGTCGTATGATGTCGCCAATATTGCCGACCCGAATCTGCCAGATTACAACATCAAGGGCTGGTATAACCTGCCTTTCGCGAAATCCTACTACATGACCAACGTGAGTACCCCCAATTGGGGTCGAATCATGAACGACTGTACGGCGGCAGCAAATGCGGAAGTTTATTTCCCGGATTACACCGGAATCAACCTCATGCTGAATGCTGAAATCGGCTGTTGCGCCTGGGGCGGTGGCTGGTTTATGAACCTCGATGGTCAGGGTAAAAATTACAGTGCGACCTGGATGCCAGCCTGGAACGGCCTCCTGAGCGTTATGACCCATGAGATGGGACATGGTTTTGGCCTGCCGCATTCCTCCGGTTCATACGGTCAGGTTTATGACTCCCAGTGGGATGTGATGAGCAGCAGCGGAGGTGTTTGCAATCAATCTCACGCGGAATATGACGCGGAATATGGCTGCCCTGGTGTCGGTACAATCGCCTATCATCTGGATATGCTGGGCTGGATTCCCATTAATCGAAAAATGGTCGTTGGCCCCGGTTCACAAACCATCCTGACGCTCGAACGTTTGCGAAAACCCCTGTCTACCACCAATTATCTGATGGCGCAGATTCCGGTTAGCGGCTCTCCCACCACGTTTTACACCGTCGAGGCTCGGAAATCGGGCAGTGCTGAAAATTATGATCTGCTGATTCCAGGCGATGCTGTGGTCATTCATAAAGTCGTTCCCTCGCGCTCAGAACCCGCGAATGTGGTTGACGGTTCCAATAACGGAAATACCAATGACGATGGCGCGATGTGGATACCCGGCGAAACGTTTAGCGATACGACAAACGGGATACGGGTCAGCGTACTCACGTCGAGCGCATCGAGCTATCAAGTATTTATCAGTAATGGACGTGTCAACCTGAACACGCCTGCAAACGGCATCGTCATTGATTACACGCCCGTTTTTGGCTGGAATCTGATGAGCGGCTCAACATCTGACCAGATTCAGATCGCCACGAACCCGGCATTTAGCGGTGTGATAACTTCCGAAAATGTGACAGGTGGAAACTACAACCCTGCCCGTATGAGCGATGGTGTTTATTATTGGCGTGTGCGGGCAATGACAGGCAGCGCGGCGGGAGAGTGGAGCGTGACACGCAGCTTTACGATCCTGACTCCTGCGCCTGCCCCGATGTACTTTACGCAGGAAACGCCCACGCTGACCTGGGGACGCATCACCTGGGCGGCAGGCTACGAAATCCAGATTGACGATAATGCCGATCTATCCAGCCCGTTCGTCAGCGAACCGCTTGACGAGAATACGCTGGAATTTACGACTTCGGTGCTGCCCAACGGCAAATACTACTGGCGTGTGCGGGCGCTGCCGGACGGCGCATGGAGTGCTGCACAGCGTTTTGAAGTCGGAACACCGTAGTCACAACTCTGGATTTGCAGGGGGAAAATGTACGGCGCTCCTGCCTTCATGAGAAGCACGTTAATCCCCACGATTTTATTCTTCACAATCTTTGTATCGTGCATTCATCTTTGGCTCATTGACTAGACTTATAACTAACCCTGTTGATCTCAATCAAGCATAAATTGTGGAATATAGGGGGAGTTTATCGATGTCCAATCGAGAGGTCGTCGCTGAAAATCTTGTCAAACGGTACGGAGATTTTTATGCGGTCAATAATGTTTCATTTCACATCAAATCGGGCGAAATTTTCGGCTTTTTGGGGCCGAACGGCGCTGGGAAAAGCACGACCGTTGCCATGTTAACCACGTTGGGGCTGCCCACCGAAGGACGCGCCACAGTCGGCGGTTATGATGTTGTTACGGAGGCCGCATATGTGCGCCGCATTGCTGGGGTCGCGCTCCAGGAAATCGGCATCGATCCGCTGATGAAATCACTCGAACTGTTGACGATCCAGGGGCGGCTATTTGGTCAAAGTCGCAAAGAAGCGCGGGCGCGTGCTGAGGAACTTCTCTCCCTGGTGAAGCTGTCGGAATTCACAGATCGACTGGTCGGCAAATACAGCGGCGGAATGCGACGACGACTTGATCTGGCGATGGCACTCGTCCATGAACCGGCGATTTTATTTCTCGATGAGCCAACCACTGGACTCGACCCTGCCAGCCGCCGTGACATCTGGCATGAAGTCCGCCGCCTCAATCGCGATCATGGCATGACGATTTTCCTGACCACGCAGTATCTCGAAGAAGCTGATGAACTGGCAGACCGCATCGCGATTATCGACGGTGGCAAAATCGCCGCTGAGGGGTCACCTGCCGATCTGAAATCCGGTATTGGGAGTGAATCCATTAACCTGACTTTCACGGATTCAGAAATGGTCAACCGTGCTGCCAGTGAATTGAGTGCGATGGTAGATCGCTTACAGGCTGACCGTCAAGTGCTGCGCCTGTACCTGACTAACGCCGCTGCCGCTATTCCTGCCGTCGTGACGCGCTTGCAGCAGGCAGGCATCCAACCCGCCTCTCTGACGCTGACACAGCCCACACTGGACGATGTATTTTTGAAAGTCACCGGTCAGCGCTTCCAATCTGAATCCGAACAAGCAGAAGTCGCTTAAAAGAGGCAAAATTATGAGTGTATATACTGAATCCATTGGCAGCATTCAAAAGCTCGACGAGCGCGCCAAAACCATGCCCTTCATTCTCCAGGTTATAATGATGACCTGGCGCAGCCTGCTTACCATCTTTCGTACGCCCGCTGCTGTTATCCCGAGCCTGATTATTAGCGTCTTTTTCCTGCTGGTTTACGATTCTTCGTTAAGCCGGGCTTCGACCTTTTTGCCAGGATTGGGCGATAACAGCTATCTGGGCTTCATCCTCCCCGTTGCAATCGTCAGTGCGGCTCTGGGTGGCGCGGGCGTTGCAGGACAGAGTATCGTGCGCGATATTGAAAGTGGCTATTTCGATAAGCTGCTGCTGACGCCTGTCAGCCGAGGTGCTTTACTGCTGGGTACGATTATCTCCGGCGCGCTGATTCTGGTTATTCAAACCTCAGCCGTCATGATCGTCGCTGTGTTGATGGGCCTGCAATCTTCTACTGGCATTCTGGGCATTCTGGGCGTGGTGTTGTTAGCGCTGCTGCTAGGGACAGGTTTTGCCGGGTTCACCGTTGGCGTAGCACTGCGTACCGGCAACGCAGCCGCTACACAGGGCGCGTCGTTCCTGTTCTTCCCCCTCACCTTCTTGACAGCGACTTTCGTCCCTGTCAGCCTTTTGAGTGGCTGGATCGCGACAGCGGCTATTTATAATCCGATCACGTACATTTTAGAGGCCATGCGTGCCATGCTTAACACGGGATGGGATGCCGAGATCATGTTGCGTGGGTTGTTGTCATGCGTCGGGCTGGGCGTGGCGATGTTCATCTTCGCACTGATCAGCCTGCGCACCCGCACACGTCTGAAATAGCGGAGCTGGACGAATGAGTTTCGTAAAGGCGACTCTGTGAGTCGCTTTTTTATTTGCTATGTATTAAGTATATTGATAGAACACCAGATTAATTTATGTAAATGTGAATTTTCATTTGTTATTAATGACTGTCTAGCCAAACGCTAAGATGCGTCCTTTACGATATTCATGTGCTGATTAAACGCACACTTTATCGGAAATTCAATCAAAAAGAGGTTCTAAGAATGCGTAAATTTGTTGTTTTACTGTTAGCTGCTGTGTTGATGTTGGGTGCTGTCCCGGCTTTCGCACAGGATGCCCCTGGCACGATTGCTGACATCGTGGTCGCCTCTGCCAGCGCCGAGACACCGGAATTCGCCACGCTCCTGGCGGCTGTACAAGCGGCTGACCCCGCAATTCTGGAAGCACTGTCGAACCCGGAAGCTTCACTGACCGTTTTCGCACCGACAGATGCTGCTTTTGCCGCGCTGGGTGAAGAAACTATCGCTGCTGTGCTGGCTGACCAGGCGCTGCTGACGAATATTCTGTTGTTCCATGTTCTGGACGGCGCAGTCATGTCATCGGACGTGGTCGCTGGCCTGGAAGCCAACGACAATATGCTTCAGGTTCCCAGCCTCCAGGGACAATATATTGACATCGCTGCCGGTGATATGGGCGCGATCACCGTAAATGGCGCGACTCTGAACCTGGAAATGGTCGATATTGCCGCCAGCAATGGCGTGATCCACGTCATCGACGCGGTAATTATGCCGGAAACCCGCACCATCGCTGAAATCGTCACCGAGATGGCTGGCGCGGAAACCCCCGAATTCAGCACCCTTCTGGCTGCTGTCGCTGCTGCTGATCCGGCGGTTCTGGAAACACTCTCCAACCCCGAAGCAGAACTGACCGTTTTCGCACCGACAGATGCTGCTTTTGCCGCGCTGGGTGAGGAAACTATCACCGCTGTGTTGGCTGACCAGGCCATGCTGACCAGCATTCTGCTTTATCATGTCATCCCTGCCAAAGTGTACTCAGGCGATATTGTGGCCGCACTGACCCCGGTGGAAGGCGACATGGAAGCGACACCCGAAGTTGAAATGATGCCGACGTGGTTGGTCAGTATGGGTGAAGGCACGCTTGAAGTCGCGACTGCTCAGGGCGCTACAGCAACCATCAGCGTCACCGAAGACGGCGTGTTCATCAATGACGCTCAGATCGTCATGACTGATGTTGACGCGGCGAACGGCGTGGTCCACGTCATCGACGCAGTGATTATGCCGCCCACCGAGGGCTAGAAGACGGCTTGTAGGGGCGCAGCACGCTGCGCCTTTACTTGTAATCATAAGTTGTAGGGGCAGGTCTCAGACCTGCCCTTTCTCATTTGTCCCCTACTGCTCTTACCCCTTTCAAGGGTGGTTTTTTTGTTTTTAGCATCGTTTCCTCACTCCAAAAGCCTCTGTTTTGTTCCCTCTCTCGCTTGCGGATGACCAGAGGGAGGGCCGGGGGTGAGGTTGTATAGAAACCTACCCCTTCACCGCTGATGATGTGACACCCTCGATAAAGTAGCGCTGCGCCAGAATAAAGACGATGATCGGCGGGATGATGGCAATCGCCGCGCCCGTTAGCACAAGATTCGGCTTATCGGCGGCGATATTGCTCAGGCGGATCATCGACAGCGTGAGGACGTGATTCGGCTCATTGCCCTCCCCGATAATCAGCAGCGGCCACAAAAAGCTGTTCCAGGCGTACAGAAACGAGAAAATCCCCAGCGTGGCGATAGCAGGTGTACTCAGCGGCACGAACATCCCCCACAGGATGCGGAATCGGCTGCAACCATCGAGCAAGGCTGCTTCCTCAATTTCTTTCGGAATCGTCATGAAAAACTGACGCAGCAGGAATGTCCCATAGGCCGTAAAAATCCAGGGAACGATCAGCGAGACGATGTGATTCTGCCAGCCGATAGAAACCATCAGGCGATACATCGGGATAATCAGTACCACGAACGGGATCATGATCGAGCCGAGATAAGCGACGAAAATCGTGTTGCGCCCCCGGAACTCGATCCGCGAAAACGCATAGCCGCCGAAAATCGACGTGACCAACTGTCCGGCGGTAACGCCCAGCGTCACGATAATCGTATTTACCAGCGAACGATCCAGATTGAGGCCAAAAACGGCGCTGTAATTTTCGGTCTGGAAATCGACCACTTCGCGCTGTTCGGCTGTCCGTGCATTGGCGTACTGCGTATACGATGGATCATTCGGATCGACAAATTGATCGAGTGAGCCTTGATAGGCCTTCAACAGCGTCAGATTTTCGCCGCGATAGGTCACATTAAATTCTTCAAATTCCTCTGTCGAGCCATCCGCTTTGGTCAAACTGAGGGTGTTTCCGGTGGGATTTGCATCGTCAAGCGGAATCTGCACCAGAATTTCGCTGTCGCGCGGCGTTTCGGCGTTAATCAGATCGGAAGTCGTAAAGAAACCAAATCGCGCTTTTTCCCCGGTCAGTACCAGACCGCGTTCCTGCCCATCGATTGTGAATTGATACAGCGGTGCAGGCGCGCCGTTATAGTCGATCTCAACCGGGCTGTACGGCAGCAGACGCGGCGGATAATGAAACACGTCGCTGGAAGTTTTGAGCGATGTGGACAGCATATAGATAAACGGGAACAGCATCAGCAGCGCGAAGGCCGTCAGCAGGAAATAGATCAGCAGCCGAATGAGGTGATCGCGAAGAGTCAATTTTTTAGGTGTCATGATTTCTCCCCTTAATCTTCGTAGGCTTTTGCCCGCGAAAAGCGGAATTGGACGAGGGTGATCGCGAAAATGATCGCGAATAAAATCCATGCCACCGATGAGGCATAGCCAAATTCGAAGCGGAAGAAGCCCCGGTTATACAGGTAAAACACCGACGTGGTTGCGGCTGTCGGCAGCGGGCGGGCGGAGATCAACGCATATGGCTCATTAAAAACCTGCAAACCCGTAATCACCGTCGTGATAATCACGAAAAGCGTTGTCGGAGCCAGCATCGGCAGCGTGACGTTGCGGAATTCCTGCCATTTATTCGCGCCATCGACGTAAGCCGCCTCATAAAGCGTATTCGGGATGCCCTGCAAGCCTGCCAGAAACAGCACCGTGTTAAACCCGATCACCTGCCACGCCGCCAGCAAGACAATCGAAAATAGCACCACGCCCTGATCGGTCAGCCAGAGAATCGCCGGATCGGTGACGCTCATGCCCAGCGTGTTATTCAAAAAGCCGACGATCTGGCTGATGATGTAGTTGATGTAGCCAATTGTCGGGTCATACAACCAGCGCCAGATAAGCGCCGTACCCACAACTGCCGCTACGGAGGGCAAAAAATACACCGCGCGATAAAACTTCATGGCGGGAAGCTTGGAATTGAGGATCATCGCCAGGATGATGGCAGGGATGACGCTTAACGGCACGAGCAGCAGACAAAATACAATTGTGTTGCGCAGGCTTTGCCAGAACAGCGGGTCGCGTGCGCCGATAACGATGCGGCTTGAGCCGAGCGTGATGTCGCCTAGCGCGGTGTAATTGGGCGCTAATGCCGCCTGCGCCGTTGTCTCCAGCGAGGTGGTCGTGATCTGAAGCGAGAGAATTTCGCCATAATTTTGCAGGCCGATAAATTCGGGGATGTTTCCGACGGTATCATTGGTGAAGCTCAGGTAAAACGACAGCAGAAGCGGTCCGGCAAAAAACAGCATGAAGCCGATGATATTGGGCGAGAGCATCAGCCAGCCCTGCCATGCGGATTGCTGTGCAGGGGTTTCGTTGAAATAGATGCCCAACTTCAGCATCCGGTAGGCGAGTACGCCGGAAATGATGATAACGCCTGTCGTGATCCAGGTTGCCGCGTTTCCATATGTGCTGAGGATGGCCGACGCAGCGCCGAGAATATTGGAAAACCACAAAAGCAAAATCAGCGAGATCATGCCGATGCCGATAGCCGCCTGTTCCAGCCGCATTCGCATCGGCGTGTCTTCTTCCAGTCGCCCCGCTAGCCAATACAGCGCGTAAGCGACAGCCAGGCCGAGTGACCACTGGTAATTCGCCAGGATCGCGCTGGAGATATTGTCCATGCCGATGAATACGCCCCACAGATGCAGCAGGTAGAAACCAGCCAGCACCATAATGACGTAGTTCATCCCCATCGCGCTGAAACGCCCACCTGCTTTACGCTGGATGAGCTGGATACTGCTGTAAACCGCCAATGCAGCGGGGACGAGTGCGATCAAGCCTGCAAAAACCTGCACAGGCCGCCCCAGATCAAAAAAATCTTCGCTTTGTTGAAAAACCGTGCTGAACAGCAGCAGACTGCCCAGAACAATAAAAATATTCCAGATAATATTCACCAGCACAACGGGCGGGAGTGCTGCACGTGCGCCTGTTGTGCGTTTATCGACCAGAGTTGTCATAATAATTCTCTCGTGGACTCGTTTTGCGGAGGGAGGGCGGAGCAATTGAATGCCCCGCCCTGACAATTCCATTTATAGGGATACGATGATCTTTAAAAAATTCGATAAGGATCATCGCGCTGTGTTTGGGGCGCAATAAGGCGTTTTAACGATTAAATACGGATAACGCGCCAACGTTTTCGTAGGGGCACGATGTATCGTGCCCTGTCGGATGCAAGGGCGCACGGCTGTGCGCCCCTACAAAATCGGTACTCCGTATTAAATTAGAGCCTGTCTGAAAATTCATTTTCTGCATAGTCTCCGCCTAAGAAAACACATTCTTGTTCCCCCTCTCCAACGCATTGGAGACGCGCAGCGGTTGGGGGTGAGGTTGAGCGAATTTTCAGACAGGTTCTTATCATGCCCCTACTGCGCCCCTACCAGAAACATTCTCTGGCCTGTTATCCTGCCTCGAAATACTGCTCGACCATCCCGCAGATATTATCGGCAAAGTCTTGCGGTGTGATTTCGCCGTTGAACACTTTGTTGATTTCCGTGCCGTAAGTCTGGTCAATCGCGGGCCAGTCGCCGTTGAATAACGGGGCTTCGGTCACGCCAACGGCTGCGCCATCGACAAAGGCCTGATTGTTGACACCGCTGTCTGGCAGCGTACCCAGGAACAGGTCAATCGCGGCTTCGGTCTGGCGGCTGGGGATGTTCGCGCCCAGGCTGGCGATTTCGCCCTGAACTTCAGCGCTCGTCAGGCGGGTGATGAGCTGCCATGCTTCTTCAGGGTGTTCGGTTTTGGCATTCACCGCATAAGCACCCCAGAACAGCCAGTTTGATGGCCCAGCGGGGCCTTCCGGCAGCGGTGCGGCATTCCAATTGAAATCTGCGTTAGCGATGATGCCAGGGGTTGACCAGCGACCACTGACGTACATACCGACGCTGCCCGCCAGGAATGGGCCTTCGCCGTCGTTGCCCCAGGGGATCGCCCAGCCATTCGCGAACAGGTTATTGGCGGCTTCCAGGCCAGCGACGGTGTTTTCGTTGCCCAGACCGCAGCCTGTGTAGTCTTCATTAAAGAAGCTCGAACCCGCTGAGTTGACCCAGTAACCCCAGTTCGCCCACCAGCCGTTCATGGCGAATCCCTTGATCTCGCCGCCCAGTTCGCTGACACCTTCGGCAGCGGCGCTCAGGTCATCCCATGTCCAGCTATCGCCCATGCCTGGATAATCGAGTCCGGCCTCGTCAAACAGGTCAGCATTGTAGTAAATAGCGAATGCGGAAACGTCACGCGGCAGCCCCCACAGTGCGGTGTCCTGTCCCTCAATCGGGGTTTGCAGGAATCCCATCGGGCCAGCGTAGAAATCTTCGGCGTTGAATTCGGCATCAGCGGCGGCGATATCTGCCAGGTTGAGGATCAGCCCGGCCTTCGCAAAACGCGCGATGTCCGTGCCGGGAATCCAGAATACGTCCGGCGCGGTGCCAGCTTCGATTTCTGTCACCAATACGTCCTGATAGCTGGCGGTTTCCGATCCACCGGGTTCATATTTCAGCGTCACGCCGTCCCAGGCAGCGTCAATCGTTTCGCTGGTGCTGGTATAGACATCAATTTCGGCCTGGTTATCCGGGCGGGTACGCCAGCGCAGTTCGACTTCATCCTGTGCGCTAACAAGCGGAATGATCGAGGTCACAGCCAGTGCAACCAACAAAATAATCACAAAAGAGCGTTTCATTATATTCAGACTCCTTCAAACAAGTCTCAAAAACGATAAAGATTCAAACGAAAATGTTGAACAACCTTGCTTTTTTGTCGAGTAATACCTCCTCTCATACAGGTGGTGCGGCAGACTGCCGGATGACAAGGTGTGTCGGCACATGAATGGGTGCCGGTTTTTTGTTATCAAGGACTTCAAAAAGCATACGAGCGCTGGCTCGCCCCATTTCGGGCGCTTGTTGGTCGATTGTTGTCAGTGGTGGCTCGAAGCTGCCTGCCATCGGGATGTCGTCATAACCAACAATGGTGAGATTATCCGGTACGTGGCGGCCTTTTTCGTGCGCGTGTCGGATCGCGCCCATTGCCATCCGGTCATTCAGGCAGATCAGCGCTGTGATGTCGCGATATTCACTCAGCAGTTGAGCCGCGCATTTTTCGCCGCTGTTCACGGAGAAATCGCCGTTGGCTTTGGGCAGGTCGTCGAAATTCAGCCCTGCCCTTTCCGCCGCCCTGCGCATCCCCTCCAGGCGATGGTAAATGGAAAAGTGCAGCACTTCTGGCACGCTGATGATGCCAATTTTTCGATGCCCCAGTCCCAGAATATGATTCATCATCTGAAGTCCGCCGGAAACATCATCGCTGCGCACAAAATAATCGCCCGTGTGATAGCCCAGCACGACACCCGGAATCCCACGCTTTTTGACAGGCTCGAACGCCGAAGCCAGCGGCACGTTATCAATCGCGATAACGCCTTCAACATAGCCGCTGCGGATCAGATTGAGGTAATGCTCGTCTGGGCCGTCGGCGGAAAGCAGTGGTGTGCTGAGTAAAATGTTGTAGCCGCGCTGGGTGCATTCCGTCTCGATGCCTTCCAGAATGCGCAAAACCAATGGGTCTGTAAAAATCGCTTCATAGACATAGGGAAAGGTTACGGCAATGATGTGCGTTTTTCCGCCGGACAGCGCTCGCGCAGGTAAATTGGGGGCATAACCCAATTCTTCAACAGCGTGCATTACTTTGCGACGGGTTTTTTCAGTGAAGTAGGGTGTATTGGAGAGGACTTTGGAGACGGTAGCGGTGGACACCCCGGCTTTTTCGGCGACATCTTGTAAAGTCGGCATAAAAACTTTGACCCAAAATCTATTAAAAGCAATAGTTTATGGCTTAACTTCTTTAATATTGT
>JALHNB010000013.1 GCA_022843745.1 Anaerolineae bacterium
TAAAAACTTAGGGTAATCTATTTCACCCTAATTTCAAGCGTCTCAAGGAAGTTTTTATATGGAAATTTTGCGCCGCTGGCGAATATTATTACCCGTATTTATTGTATTGCTCAATCTCGCCATAGGTTTGCCGCTTTCGGTGCAATCGCAGGCGGGCATCATCCTTCCCAGCGGATTTTCCAGTTCCTTTGTTGCTGGCACTTTCCCTGGTGCTACCGGTATGACGATTGCGCCGGATGGTCGCATCTTTATCCTGGGGCAGTATGGAACGGTGTATGTTGTCTCTGGAGGTGTTTTGCTTCCTACTCCCTTTGCGACATTTAATGTGAATAGCAGTGGTGAACGTGGATTGCTTGGGGTCGCTTTTGATCCCGATTTTGCCAATAATAATTACGTCTATTTTTATTACACTGTTAATTCTGCACCGCTGCACAATCGCGTTGTGCGCGTGACTGCCAATGGTAATGTCATGCAGGCAGGCAGCGAAGTGCTGATCTATCAACTCGATAATCTGAGTGTCGATAAGAATGTTCATAACGGAGGAGCAATCAGCTTCAGACCTACCGATGGTCGCAATCTGTACATCGCGACAGGCGACAATAGCACTTCAGCTAATTCGCAGTTGTTGACCAGTTCACTTGGCAAAATCCTGCGCATTACGGTGAATACGAATGGCACGGTGACGATTCCGGCAGACAATCCTTTTAACGACGGTGCAGGGTCGAATAACGACGCGATCTGGGCATTGGGGCTGCGCAATCCTTTTGTGATCGCCTTTCAGCCCGGTACAGGCCGCATGTTTATTAATGATGTGGGCCAAAATATCTGGGAAGAGATTAATGATGGTATTTCAGGGTCGAATTACGGCTGGCCGACAACGGAAGGACCGACGACCAATCCAGCTTTTCGGACATCGCTGTGCGCGTATCCTCATCCATCGGAGATGCATCTCATAAGCACTGCACCGTGTGCGCTGACTCCCCAAACGACGATAGCAGTAGGCTGTTCGATTACAGGCGGCGTATTTTACAACCCGTCAACGCAAATGTTCCCCAGCGACTTCACAGGTGATTATCTCTTTAGCGACTACTGTAACGACTGGATCAAACGTTACGATGTTACGACGGATACAGTTACGGATTTTGCATCTGGAGTTGCGGAGGATATTGTTGATCTGGAAGTTGCAGCCGATGGTTCAATCTATTATCTGGTGCGGGGTAACAGCGGCGGCTTATATCGCATCACCTACAGCGGCGCCAGTAATCTCCCGCCGACGATCACCCAGAATCCCACAAATCAGACGGTAGCCGAGGGTGAAACGGCCTCGTTCAGTTGTGCCGCGTCGGGAACAGTGCCTCTCAGTTACCAGTGGCAGCGTAAAAACAGCGGCGCGGGCAGTTTTAGTGATATTGTAAGTGCAACATCGACAACCTATACAACTCCGGCGACGGTAGTAGCGACAGAGAACCAGGCGCAGTTCCGTTGCGTTGTTGATAACGCGCATGGCAGCGCGACCAGTGATCCGGCCACGCTCACGGTGCAAGCGAACCAGCGCCCGACAGCCGTTATCACTGCGCCGACAGAAGAAACACTTTTCTCTGGTGGTCAGTCAATCACGTTTTCTGGAACTGGCACTGACCCGGAAGACGGCGATATTCCGGCGAGTGGGTTTACGTGGGAAGTCGAAATGCACCATACCCCACCCGGTCAACAGGAGCATATCCATCCCACCATGATGCCCGTGAGTGGTATTACGACAGGGTCATTCACGATTTCGAACGATCACGGCGATAATAACCACTTTTATCGAGTGATTCTGACGGTGGAGGACTCGCAGGGTCTGACTCATCAGGTGACGCGCGATATTTACCCGCAGGTCGTGACAGTCAACATCCAGACTCAACCGTCGGGCTTGCAGGTCAACATTGATGGACAGCCTAAAACTGCGCCGCTCAATTATCAATGGGTGGTCAATGTGCCGCGCAGCATTGGCGCGGTGACACCTCAGACTCTCAATAATTTGACGTATGTTTTCCAGAGTTGGTCAGATAGCGGCGCTGCGACTCATAATGTGACCACACCCACAACCGATACGACCTACACCGTCACCTACGCCCAACAACCAGCGATCACTCAGCAGCCTGTTAACGCCAGCGTGAGCGAGGGGCAAACGGCACAATTTAGCTGTCTGGCATCCGGCACAGCAACCTTAGCCTATCAATGGCAGCGTAAAAACAGCGCGGCAGCGGATTTCAGCGACATCTCTGGCGCGACATCAAGCAGCTATAGGACTCGCGCCACTGTCGTCGCAACCGATCATCAGGCGCAGTTCCGCTGCAAGGTGACGAATGCCTATGGCAGCGCCACCAGCAATGCGGCAACACTGACCGTTCAGGTGCATCAGATCAACTATTATACGGTTGCCAACCCAACGCTGACCTGGAATTCGATCAGTTGGGCGCAGGCCTACCAGGTCCAGGTTGATGACAACCCAGGTTTCAGCAGCATCGATAAATATGATAACCCTTCCATCCCACCCGGTACGTTGTCTGTCGCGCCTCCACTGGATAACGGCGTGTGGTATTGGCGCGTGAGAGCGCAGCGTGACGATCAAACCTGGGGCGCGTGGAGTGCTATGCAGACGTTCACGGTTGAATTGCCATAACCGTTAGGCAGAAAAGTAATTTGGAGGACACAGTTTGCAATACCTGTGTCCTTTTTTTGTCCGAAATCTGTCCGAAAGTTGCTGATGAAATATCTGCTTGAATGCCACGATTAGATGATGTTTTTTAGATAAAGGACACTTCATTATGATCTATCATCACACAAAAACCAAAGGCGATATAGGTGTCGGCATGGTCGTTTCTGATCTGATGCTCAATGACATTGGGATATGTTTGCCACTCTCCGAACATCTTCCGTTTGACCTGATAGCCGTATCTCCTGCTGGCAAAGTTTGCCGCCTTCAAGTAAAATATAAATCAATGAGGGATGGTGGTGTCAAGTGCAAATTGACTGGTTCATATGCTGATAGGAATGGAAGTCACATTGTATATGTTGATCGTTCGCTTTTTGATGCTTATGCCATCTACTGTCCAGAAAACAATAAGATATACTATGTTCGAAACGACGAGATACCTGAAAATTTGACTGGTTGCTTTAAATTGAGAATTGAGTCATCAAGAAATAATCAAGTATCAGGCGTTCGAATGGCTTGTGATTTCGAAGGCGTGTATCGATTATTTGACTAGTAATTGCTCCCATAGCGCAGTGGATAGCGCGTCGGTCTTCTAAACCGTAGGTCGCAGGTTCGAATCCTGCTGGGGGCACCAGTAAAATAATGCAAAACACCCGTTACGATGACGGGTGTTTTGTTTGTAGGGCGATCCTACATCAATGACAATTTCAATAAGAGCGTAGACTATGACATGATTTCTTCGTAGAGTGCTTTTGTTTCTGCTGAGGGTGCTTTTCCGCTTTTCGCCATTTCTTCGGTCAGCCGTTGGAAATGCTGCGCGGCTTCACTGCGGCGGCCCAGGCGTGTGTAAAGCTGCATCACGTCGCGGTGGAGATTCTCGCGGGTTGAATCTTCGGCTAAGGCGCGTTGGAACAGGCCGAGCGCATGTTCCGGGCGATCTTCTGCCAGTCGTACATAGGCCATCTGCGCCAGCGCTTCGAGATACCCGGCCTGGAAATCTTTACGACGGCTGAGAATCCAGGCATCACTATGCCCCTGAAGGAATGGGCCACGATACATCTCAATCGCTTTTTGCCACGCAGCAACACGATTCGGATTATTTTCGTCACGACCATCCATCAACGCATGAACGAATTCCATCACATCGTAGTGAATCGCGAGGTCGGGATTCACGCGGTAATATCCATCTTCATGGACAAGTACATCCATATCAAGCGCTTTGTGTAGACGGCGCTTAGTCACATGAAATACGTTCACTGCTTGATCGGTCTCAAGTTCAGGCCAGAATGCCTGACAGATTTCCGAGCGCGTGATGCTGGGACGATCCAGCGCGAAGAAGAATAGTAAACGAGGCAGATGACCTTCCCATGAATCAATGGTTGATGAATCCATGAGAATATATCCCGGCCCCAGTGCGAAAACTTCTAATCTGTTTTTGCCGTCGGTTTCGATATCGTAAAAATCCCGGCTAATCAGTTTTTCGTCTTGCAGCAGCACAGCCTGTTTTTGGGCGATCAATGAAACCCAGGGGAGGCGTGGCAGTGTCCGGCTGTTGATGACCAGTCGGCAGTTAGCAGGGAGGCGAGCGATCAGTTTTTCCACGAACCGCTGCACGTCATCGGCGCTGTCGCTGCGGTCATATTCATCCAGTATGAGCAAAAACTCTTCGCTGCTCATTTCGGATAAATCACGCGCGAATGTATCCAGGACAAGATCAAAATTATCATGATCCTTTGGCGGCAGAATATTGATATGCCGTCCGAATGTCGGATACTGATTCGCAAGATCATGTGTGATGCCGGATAAAAACGACTCGACGTTAATGTCATCGGGTCCCATCGCATAGTAGAATACGTTCATATCCGGTGAGTTAATGAGCTTGGCAACCAGGACTGAACGGTAGCGACTGCGAGGATGGAGCAGGATAACACGGGCATCAACGGACTGCTCGATAAAGTTCTGGTAAGATTGTTCAATTAAGTCATGTAATTTCACAGGTTTCATGACCTCCTGTTGTGGGAAAAATGCCAGTAATTAAGTACATTCTAGCATATTTATAAGAGTTTAGCTAATGTACAGGTATTTAAGCCTTACAAAGCGCTAATGAGACCTATCAAATTTTCGATAATTGCTCAAATTGATGAGGATTTTGCCCGTGCAACAACGTCCTGGAAGACCTCTCGGCTTATCGCTGGCGATCATCATCAGCTTGATGCTGTTCTCAGTTTTGCCAATCGCGCAGGTCATTATTTTTCTCGCGCTGCGTCAGCGTTTTCAAAATATGGAGTTTCTGGAAGGCGGCGGTGCAATTGGGGGAGACATGCAATTTTCGGATTCAGCGCTGATCTGGCAGGTCATTGGCGGCGCGATTTTTCTGGTGATTGCCGTTTTAGCATGGCGTGGCAAACCAACCTCGATTCGCTATGTATTGATTATTGCCGTCTTGATATTAACAGCGATAACCATTGGCATCACGTTAGTTTCACTCAACAGTGCGCCGGACATTCAATTCGGCGTTGATTCAGCTCAATCTTTGCAGGATTCGCTGCTGCGTGGGCGTTTGATCGTCACAGCGCTGGTATCACTTTATGTCGTGTGGTACGTCAATCGCGGCCCGGCGCGGGCATTTTATCGCGGTTATTATTTGCCGGAAGCGCATAGTCCGGATTTCTAGGGGCGCACGGCGGTGCGCCCTGCTATTCCACCCCAGTATTTTATGCAGTTGTCACTTTTTCGCGTTCTTCCATTTCCATACGCGCCAGTTCACGCCGCAGAGTCTTGCCGACAGTTGTTTTTGGAATTTCGCTCACAAATGCGATACGAGTTGGTACTTCATAGGGCGCGAGTCGCTGACGGCAGTGGTCGATAAGCTGTTCGGAAGTCAGGCTTTCACCGGGCTTTATGACTACCCACGCTTTGAGCGATTCCTGCCCAATTTTGTCTGGATGAGGAACGGCGGCAACGCCAACCTCAAGCACAGCAGCATGTTCCTTGATCGCGTTTTCGACGTTTGTGGGGTAGACGTTATACCCACCTATGAGCGCCATGTCTTTCTTGCGGTCAACGATATAGAAGTAGCCATCCTCGTCCATACGAGCGATGTCACCTGTATAAAGCCAGATTTTGCCGTCTTTTTCACGCAGAGAATTGGCTGTTTCAGTAGGCATTCCGTGATAGCCTCGCATAATCTGCGGGCCAGACATCAGCAGTTCGCCGATTTCACCAACCTCAACTTCGGTTTCGCCGTCATCCAGGCTGACGATACGCATGTGCATATCCGGCAGCGGCAGACCGATAGACCCCGTGCGATTCTCGCCATTAACAGGGTTAACATGCGTTGCGGTTGGTGCTTCGCTCATGCCAAAGCCTTCAAGCAATTTGGCACCACTAAGCCGTTCAAATTCGCGCTTGGTGGCAGGTGGCAGGGGGGCAGACCCGCTGACACAGCATTGCAGCGACTTCAGGCTGACTTTGCCGGACTTCACATCAGGGTGATTGTTGAGGGCATTATAGAGCGCTGGAACCCCGTGAAAGATCGTTGGCTTATAGGTGTCAATTGCGCCGATTACATCTGGAATATCACGGGCGCTAATCACCAGTACAATTTTTGCCCCCAAATTGATCGCCACACTTAAAACAGCAACCATGCCGAATACATGAAACATCGGAATTGCACCCAGGAAAATCTCGCTGGAATCGCTGTGAAGCACCGTACACATCTGGATGGTGTTGGCGACCAGCGCACTATGCGTTGCCATCGCTGCTTTGGAGACACCTGTCGTGCCGCCCGTATATTGAAACAATGCCATCTCGTCTGGCGCGACTTCGACATTCGATTTGCGCCCGGCGTATTTCGTCAAAACATCCTGCAACCACACATCACCCGCGCCCAATGCCTCAATGCGATGGCCTTCCTTCTTTTCCTTAGCGACTGTAAACAGGAATTTGCCGAGGCCGGGAAAATATTCTTTCACGTTGGTGACAATGACCGATTTGACCTGCGTTTTGGGCTGAATCTGTTTGACAGTGTTGTAAAAGAGGCTCATCGTAATCACAAATTTTGCGCCGCAGTCGTTGATCTGGAATTGCAGCTTGTCCGCTGGGTAGGTGGGATTCGCTGCCGAAACCACGCCGCCTGCTTTGAGAATGCCATAAAAGCTAATGATAAATGCCGCGATATTGGGCATCATCAGGGCGACACGATCCCCTTTTTTCAAGCCCATGTCGATCAGGCCAGCAGCCAGCGCGTCCGATTGACGATCAAGCTCGGCGTAGGTGAGTTCGCTGCCCACACGCCCAAAAATCGGAAGATGAACGGACGTGATTAAGGCGATATTATTGGGTACTCGCTGCGCGGAATCGCTCAGAAGTTTGTGTAAAGGAAGATTGGGGTAGGGTTCTAATGAGGCTGCAACGCCGGAGTCATATTTTTTTGTCCAGGGACGATCAGCATAAGTTACCATATCTAATAAACTCCATTCTATTAAAACTCAAACTTTTATTACAATAAGTATAGTAATTTTTTGAAGCGGTTGTCAAACAATCACCCCCAGGCACGCCACGTATCCGGGATACGGGCGACCTGCCCATCATGGGTGATGCAGATATGTTTGCTAAAGCCTGTCACCAGAATTTCCTGTGTATCAGCCGTAACAATTTCATAGCTAAAGGTTAGCGAACGGCTTTTCATTTCCTCAATCCAGCAGCGGACAGTGATACGCTGGTCGTAGCGCGCTGGTCTGATATAGCGTGCGGAGACTTCGATGACCGTCAAATAAAAACCACTGCGTTCGAAACTGGCATAGTTATGACCGCGCTGGCGGGCGTAATTACTGCGGCCTTCCTCGAAATAGACGATGTAGCTGGCGTGGTGGACGATGCCCATCGCGTCGGTTTCGGCATAGCGTACATGGAAGGTGTTTTCGGCGACGAAGCGATCAGTTGGCGGCAAGGGTATTTCTCCTTTGAGGGTATTTCAAAAGCGCAACGCCGAGGCGTAACTGAGTACCAAGTTCTGAGTATAAAGGTTTAAAGAGATGCAGCACTATATACTCGGCACTTTAAACTATTTTTGTGCCTCTGTGGTTCTAATTCCTGGTTCTTTTCTGAAGGATGACCGCGCCTTTTTCGTTAGCGAGTGAGCGCACCACTTCGAGATCATATTGATCGAGCCACAGGTTGACCATCGTATGCTCGTCACCCCGCATAAAATCATCGACCAGGATATACGCGCCATCGTTGAGCTTGTCGAACAGCATCGGCAGGGCAGGGTAACGCGCCAGTTCTCCCGTTTTTTCCGGCGGGCCATCGACAATCAGGAAATCAATCGGCGGTATATCAGCGATTTGTGATAGGTCATACCACAGTCGATCCTGACCGCCTATTTTTATAGGCTTCAGCGGCGCATAAACCACACGCGCCACATCGTCCAGTCCGTGAGCGGTCAGATTATCCGATGTAACCGCCGCGAATTCTTGTTCGTGTTCGAGCGAAATCACCGTTCCGCCGCCCGTTTCGCGCAGGGCATAACCGTTTAGAATCGTCGAGACGCCGCTGCCAACTTCAAAAATCACTTTGGGCTTGTGACGCTTGATGAGCGAAATCGCCAGGATCAGAAAGTCGGGCGACGCCGCCCACAGGCGCATCGGCGGCAGGGGATGCGTAATTTTGAGTGAGGCATATATCGAAAATAGCGCTTCAGTTTGCCAGTAATGCTGTATCTGCTCGACCTGAAGCTTGTGATAGACCTTGATGATGGTATGGAGCAGCAGGCCACCGAGCGCGATCAACGAGAACAGCAGGGCAATTTCGTGAAAAATCAGCCACGCGATGACCGAAATGCCCGCCCATAGCAGCCAGTTATTCAGGAGTTCTTGCTGTCGCAGGATGAATTTGGGGTCTTTTTCTTCGATATGAGTCGGTTTTTGAACAGGCATCTCGGATTATCCCGGTTTATGGCGACGTGCGAGTTCGGCGCGCACATCGTCCAATGAAATATCAAGCTGCGCCATCAGTACCAGTGTATGGTAAAACAAATCGGAGAGTTCGCCAATTTGTTCGCTGCGCCCTTGCCCCAGTGCGGCGACGATGACTTCTGTCGCTTCCTCACCCACTTTTTGCGCGATTTTGTTGACACCAGAGTCGAATAAGGTGTTGGTATAGCTGCCAGCTTTGGGATTGGCTTTGCGATCCCGGATGATGGCTTCAAGTTCGGAAATCATTTCAGGCATGAGTGACCTCAGTGAGATTGCGATAAAAACATGAAACTTCGCCCGTGTGACAGGCCGGGCCAGCCGGATCGACCAAAATGAGGAGCGAGTCTTCATCACAATCGACGTAAATTTCGCGCACTTTCTGGATGTTGCCGGATGTCGCGCCTTTATGCCAGATTTCGCCCCGGCTGCGACTCCAAAAAACCGTCTCGCCCATATCCAGGGTTTGTTGCAGCGAATCGGCGTTCATGTAGGCGATCATTAAGACCTGGCGGGTGCTGGCATCCTGCACAATCGCCGGGATAAGCCCTTGAGCATCCCATTTAAGATTTGCTAAATCGCTCATATTCCCATCCTGACATCCGCACCGGCACATTGCGCTCGAATAGATAATCCTTGAGATCGCTGATGCGAATCTCGTTATAGTGAAACAGGGTTGCGGCCAGCGCCGCGTCTGCTCTACCCACCGTGAGCGCGTCGTAAAAATGCTCCATCGCGCCAGCACCGCCGGAAGCGATTACCGGAATGCTTACAGCGTTGGCGATGGCCTGCGTGAGTTCGATATTATACCCGGCTTTCGTGCCATCACGATCCATGCTGGTCAGCAAAATCTCACCTGCGCCCCTGTCTTCGACTTCACGCGCCCATTCAACCGCCTGCCTGCCCGTTGGCACACGCCCACCGTTGATAAACACTTCGCACTTGCCATCGACCAGCTTGGGGTCAATCGCCACGACGATACATTGGCTGCCGAATCCCCACGCGCCCTGATTAATGAGGTCAGGTGTGCGGATCGCTGAACTGTTAATCGAAATTTTATCCGCTCCGGCCAGCAGGGTGGCGCGAATGTCATCAATGGTGCGGATGCCGCCACCCACGCAAAAGGGGATAAATACAGTGTCGGCAACGCGTCGCACCATATCGAGCGTTGTGTTGCGATTTTCGTGCGAGGCCGTAATGTCCAGAAAAACCAGTTCATCCGCGCCCTCACGGTCATAAATCGCGGCTTGCTCGACAGGATCACCTGCGTCGCGTAAATTCACAAAATTGACACCCTTGACCACTCGTCCGTTGAGGACATCCAGGCAGGGAATAATTCGTTTAGCCAGCATTTTTACCCTTCATCTTTCGCTGTATTGAGTGCTTCCCGCAATGTGATTTTTCCTTCGTAAAGCGCCATGCCGATCACCGCCCCGGCGACGAATCCGCTTTGCGCCAACTGTCGAATATCATCAGCCGTGCTGACACCGCCGGACGCAATCACCTGTAAGCCTGTTTCGCGTCCCAAACTGATGGTTCCGTCGATATTGCCGCCGCCGAGTTTGCCGTCGCGGTTGACATCCGTGAACAGCGCATGACGCAGCCCGACAGCCGCCATTTGCTTGCCAAGCTCGACAGGTGTTATATCAACGGTCTGCTGCCAGCCGTGCGTCGCGATCTTGCCATCACGGGCATCTAAACCTACGCACAGTTTTTCCGGCCCCCAACGTTTCACGGCCTCGATGACGATTTCTGGATTTTTGATGGCGACTGTACCCAGCACAACCCGCGACGCACCGCGATCCAGCGCCCTCGTGATGTCGTCTATTGTCCGCATCCCGCCGCCAAATTGGATCGGTGTGCCGAGTTTTGCGGCCTGTTCCAGAATGCGCTCGTTGTCATTGGCATCCGCGAACGAGCCATCCAGATTGACCATGTGAATCCAGTCCGCACCTTCGTCAATCCAGCGCTGCGCCATCGCAACCGGATCATCGCTAAACACTTTTTGCTGGTTGGGATCGCCTTCTTTCAACCGCACTACACGCCCGCCGCGCAGGTCAATCGCCGGGTAGATAATCATGGATAGCACCTCTTGTCAAAGATGAAAATTTGACGCAAAGGCGCAAAGGTCGCAGAGGATCGCAAAGAAATAAATATCCTTTGCGTTTCTTAGCGTTCTTGGCGGCTTTGCGGTTAGTCCTAAATCGCTAGAAAATTTGTCAAAATTTGCAGTCCTGTGCGCTGGCTTTTCTCCGGGTGGAACTGTACACCGTAGATGTGGTCGCGCTGGACAGCCGCCGTAAACGGGATGCCATAATCAACCGTCGCCAGAATATCGTCAGGATTAGCAGGCGCGCAATAATAGCTGTGCACGAAATAAGCGGACGCATCTACCGGAAGGTCATCGAAGAGGCTCGAATCCCGCTGAATATCAAGCTGATTCCAGCCCATGTGCGGCACTTTGAGCGACATGTCGTGCGGAAAGCGCGTCACGCTCCCCGTCAGAATGCCAAGCCCTTCGTGGTCGCCCATCTCGTCACTGCGCTCGAATAAAAATTGCATCCCCAGGCAGATTCCCAGATAGGGTATTCCGGCAAAAACCGCATCTTTGATCGGTTGCACCAGTCCTTGTGCATGGAGCTGCTGCATCCCCGCGCCGAACGCTCCAACACCCGGCAGGATAATTTTATCCGCGCCTTCCAACTCGTCGGCGCTGTGAACCAGACGCATATTCTCAATGCCCAGGTAATTGAGCGCGTGGAGGACACTGCGCAGATTTCCCGCGCCGTAGTCGATAACCGCTAGCATGGATTTTGCTCCTTCCAGTGCCTATAAACACTCACGAATGCCCAAGAGTGCCTACAAACGCTTATAAATAAAAAAGCCCCGCTTAGGTGCGGGGCTGCATGTGTCAAAACAAACGAAACGTGACGGTCTAAAAGCCTACCAACACCGGGCTGTGATTATGGAAATGATGATGGTGATGGGAAAAGGTCACGCTCAAAAACCTCAGAAATTTGCTTGAGAATCAGTATAACGAGCAGGTGTGAGCTTGTCAATATTTTGCTGGTACAATAGCGACGTATCGAAGTGAGGTTTTTATGAGTCCAGTGATAGCACTATTGACTGATTTTGGAACAACCGATATTTACGTCGGTGTGATGAAAGGCGTGATTCAGAATATTTGCCCGCAGACGCAGATCATCGACGTGACACATGCCATCGCGCCGCAGAATATTCAGCATGGGGCGTTCACGCTCCTCAATTCTTATCGCTATTTCCCACCGGGGACGATATTCGTCACGGTAGTTGATCCCGGCGTGGGTAGTGATCGTCGATTGGTGGCTGTCCGCGCTGGCGGTTATACATTTGTTGCGCCGGATAATGGCGTGTTGAGCTATGCGCTGGCAGAATTGGGCGACGCGCGTGCTGTCGAATTGACTAATCCCGCTTACCACCTGCTAAACGTCAGTGCGACCTTTCATGGACGAGATGTTTTCGCACCAGCGGCGGCTCATCTGGCGGCGGGTGCCAAATTTGAAGATTTAGGCACGCCGATTGAGCAATTAAGCGTTTTTATGCCGCCTGACCTGATAATTGAAGGCGATACCATCACGGGTGAAGTGCTGCATATTGACCACTTCGGCAATATCGTGACCAGTATCGGCACGTTAGAATGGCTGTCGAAAGACCATCTCGAACTCACGCCGCGCTTTGGCGATCAAAAAACACCTATGAAAATTGATGATGCCGAAGTGCTGCTCAATGAGCGAACTTTTGAGGGCATTGTGGGAATTTATGCCGAGACGACCCCCGGTGAATGGTTGGCGATGGTGGGCAGCAGCGGATTTTTGGAACTCGCTATCAACCAGGGGAATTGTGCTTCGCGGCTTGGCACGTTGATCGGCGATCCGGTCAAATTAAGGATCAAATAAATGCAGCAGTTTGTGATTCAAGGCGGTTATCCACTTTCAGGTGAAATGACGGCTGGCGGCAACAAAAACGCCGTTCTGAAGATGCTGCCTGCCTGTATGCTGACCGATGAGCCGGTGATTCTGCATAATGTACCGGATATTGGCGATGTGCGTGTGGCGATAGAACTGATGCGCCAGATTGGGGCCGAGGTTGAGTGGCAGGGGCCAAAAACGGTACGCGTTCATACGCGCGAAATAAAAAACACATCGCTTGATCCGGCTTTGGCGACCAAAATGCGGGCTAGTGTGGTTTTCGCGGGCGTTTTGCTAGGACGGTGTGGCGAAGTCGTGCTACCTCTCCCCGGTGGAGACGCGATTGGTGAACGCCGACTGGATGCCCATGCGCTGGCCTTTCGCAAGCTCGGCGCACAGGTCGAACTCAAAAGTGGTGCGCTGCACATTCATGCGGATGGTCTGAAGGGTGCGGATATTTTATTGAACGAGGCCAGCGTCACCGCCACCGAGAACGCGATTTTGGCGGCTGTACTGGCACAAGGGACGACGATCATTCGTAACGCCGCCAGCGAACCACATGTGCAGGATTTGTGCCGGATGCTCAACAACCTGGGGGCGCAGATCAAAGGCGTTGGCTCGAATCAAGTGATAATCACGGGTGTAAATCGTTTGCATGGCGGCGAAGCGCGAGTTGGCGCGGATTTTATGGAGGTCGGCAGCTTCATCGGCGCGGCGGTAATGACAGGCGGTGAATTGCTCATTAAAGAATCCGACCCGCAGCACCTTGACATGATTGCACTGGTTTTCGAGCGCCTGGGTGTGACCTGGGAAGTCCGAGGGCAGGATATTTTTGTACCTGCTAGCCAATCGCTCATGATTGTGCCGGATTTGGGTGGACGAATCCCGATCATCAAAGCCCAGCCCTGGCCGGGATTCCCGCCGGATTTAATGAGTATCGCGCTCACGGTTGCCACACGGAGCGCCGGGGCAGTGCTGTTTCATGACTGGATGTACGAAAGTCGATTTTTTTTCACGGATAAGCTGGTGCGGATGGGCGCACGGATTACGCTCTGTGATCCCCATCGCGTGCTGGTGCAAGGGCCAACGGCTTTCAAAGGCGGTGCGCATATCTCCAGCCCGGATATTCGCGCGGGGATGGCGATTTTATTGGCGGCGCTGGCTGCTAAGGGCGAAACGCGCATCTCGAATATTCAGCAGATTGACCGAGGCTACGAAAATGTCGGCGAAAGGCTGGTCGCGTTGGGCGCACGTATCGAGCGCGTCGATGCAAGCACCGCCGTTCCCCAATCCTGACCCGGTTTGCGGCTTGCCCTAATCGGTTTGCAGCATACTCCTGTTCGTAATAACATGAATTCGTAGGGGCGCATAGCCATGCGCCCTCTGCATCCCAATGTATGAGGATCAATCGTTATGAGTAACATCAGCGGACAGGTTATCAAGGGCTATCAACTGCAAGAATTGATCGGCGCGGGTGGTTTTGGCGCGGTCTATAAGGCTTACCAACCGCTGGTGAAGCGTGACGTTGCCATCAAAATTATCCTGCCAGATTATGCCAATCAGCCTGATTTTATCCGGCGCTTTGAAGTGGAAGCCCAGGTTGTCGCCCGCCTCGAACATATTCATATCGTGCCGCTGTACGATTATTGGCGGGAGTCGGACGGCGCATTTCTGGTGATGCGCTGGCTGCGCGGCGGGAGTCTGCGCGGGCTGATTCAAAAAGGGCCGTTGGAACTGAATCACACTGGGCGTTTGCTCGATCAAATTGCCTCGGCTCTGGCGACAGCGCACCGTCAAGGGGTTATTCATCGCGATCTGAAGCCTGATAATATCCTGCTCGACGAGGAGGGTAACGCCTATTTAGCCGATTTCGGCATCGCGATTGAAATGGATGCCCCCATTAACCCTGAAGAAGCTGAACTGGTTATCGGCTCACCGGCCTATATTTCGCCAGAACAGATCATGACGGAGCCGACGACCCCGCTTTCCGATATTTACAGCCTGGGGATCGTGCTGTTTGAGATGTTGACCGGGCAAGAGCCATTTTCCTATTCGCCTACGTCGTCGGTTTTGATGAAACATCTTAACGAGCCGCTACCGGATCTGCAAAGCATCCGTCCCGAACTCCCTGACAGGCTCAACGAGGTTGTGCAGAAGGCGACCTCCAAAAAACCGTATGAGCGCTATGCTGATGCGCTGCTGTTGGCGGCTGATTTTCATCGTTCGCTGAATATGACCGCGCAAAGCTCGACCTCGACCATGATTGGTCTGCCGCCAATTGAAATCGAGGAGCTTTACGAGCCGGAAAATCCCTATAAAGGCTTGCGAGCATTTCAGGAAGCGGATGCCAGTGATTTTTTTGGACGAGAGGCACTGGTTGAGCAGCTTTTGTGGCGGTTGAGCGATTCTGAAACAGGGTCACGATTTTTGGCCGTTGTCGGCCCCAGCGGCAGCGGTAAATCGAGCGCGGTGAAAGCTGGCGTGATCCCGGCGCTCCGGCGTGGTGCGCTGCCGAAGTCGAAAAACTGGTACATGCTGGAAATCGTGCCGGGGACTCATCCATTTGAAGAACTCGAAGCGGCGCTGCTGCGAGTTGCCGTCAATCCACCTGCCAGCCTGCTGGAAATATTCCGCGAAGACGAGCGTGGCTTGGTACGGGCAATTAAGCGAATATTGCCGGGGAATAATGACGAGCTTTTAATTGTAATCGACCAGTTTGAAGAATTATTTACGATGGTTGAGGACGAGGCTGAACGGTCACATTTTCTCAAAAGCTTACAGGCCGCCGCTTCGGATGAGCGCAGTCGTTTGCGGGTTATCGTCACCCTGCGTGCTGATTTTTATGATCGCCCACTGTTGTATCCCGATTTTGGCGAGTTGATGCGCAAGCACACGGAGGTCGTTCTGCCACTCTCAGCAGAAGAACTTACTCGCGCGATTTCGTCCCCCGCAGAACGAGTCGGCCTGAAGCTCGAAGCAGGACTGGCGGCGACGATTGTTTCCGAAATCGGCGAACAGCCGGGGGCGCTGCCGCTGCTGCAATATGCTCTGAGCGAATTGTTTGAGCGCCGAAGCGGGCGAACGCTCACCCTGCAAGCCTATCATGAAAGCGGCAAAGTTTTGGGGGCGCTGGCACGTCGCGCGGATGAGCTTTATCAAGCGCTCAACGAAAGTGGCAAGCAGGCCGCACGTCAGCTTTTCCTGCGCCTGGTTACACCGGGTGAAGGTTCGGAAGATACTCGGCGGCGTGTCCAGCAGTCCGAAATTCCGGGCGGTGATGCGTCACAAAATGTGATCGAACGCTTCGGGAAATATCGTCTTTTGACATTTGACCGCGACCCGGCGACTCGCGTACCGACGATTGAGGTCGCGCATGAAGCGTTGATTCGCCAATGGGGAAGATTGCGAGGCTGGATTGATGAAAGCCGTGAAGCCGTGCGCCTGCAACGACGTTTAACGACTGCTGCCGACGAGTGGTTCAACGCCAACCGAGAACCGAGTTTTTTGTTAAGTGGTATACGGCTGGAGCAATTCGAAAGCTGGTCAAAAGAGACCGACCTGATGTTGAGCGAACGTGAGGCTGAATATCTCGCGGCCAGCATCGCCGAGCGCGAAAAGCGGCAGGCCGAGGAAGAAATCCGCCGCGCCAATGAGCGTATTTTGGAGCAGCGGTCACGCCAACGGCTACGCGCACTGGTCGCTGTGATGTTGGTCGCGACAATCATCGCGCTGGGCTTAACTGGATTTGCCTTCAGCCAGCAGCAGGTCGCGCAGCAGAACGCGGATATGGCGACAGTGGCACAGGGTGAGGCACTCAACGAAGCGAATAACGCCGCGACTGCCGCCGCTGATGCCGAACAAAAAGCCGCTGAGTCACGCAGTCTGGCGTTGGCTTCCGGTGCGCAGTTGGCTTTGAGTGGCGATAACACTGATCTGGCAATCGCGCTGGCTTTAGAGGCGAATCGAGGTGGTGTACCGTCGATTCAGACTCAGCGAACACTCGCTAACGCGGCGTATGCACCGGGGACACGTCGCATTTTCGCCGGACATGATGACCGTGTATTAAGCGTAGCATTTAGTCCAAACGGTTCTACAGCGCTCTCGGCTTCTACCGATCACACCTTGATTCTGTGGAATGTGGCGACAGGTGAGATGATTCGACGCTTCGAGGGACATGGTGATTGGGTACGCGCCGTCAATTTTAGCGCCGATGGCACAATGGCGGTTTCAGCATCGGCAGATCACACCGTCATTTTGTGGGATGTGGCGACAGGCGAAATCATTCACCATTTTGAAGGCCATACCGGAGTCGTCTACGATGCTGTTTTCAATGCGGATGGGACGCGGATTCTTTCGGCTTCCGCTGATACAACGCTGATTTTGTGGGACGCACAAACAGGCGAAATGATTCGCCGTTTTGAAGGGAATGCCGACGAGATATTGAGTGTGGCATTTAGCGCCAGTGGCTTTACAGCGCTTTCCGGCTCAAGAGATTCAAAAGTCGTCTTGTGGAATGTGCAATCTGGTGAGCCGATTTTGACACTTGAAGGTCATCAGGGGCGGGTGAACAGCGTCGCGTTCAGCCCGGATGAGCAGTTTGCGCTGTCGGGTTCTGAAGATCGGACGCTTATTTTATGGAGTTTCGAAACTGGGCAGATCGCGAGCCGTCTGACAGGCCATACCGCGCAGATTCACAGTGTTGCGTTCAGCCCAGATGGACAATCGGCAGTCTCTGCGGGTGAGGATAACGTGGTCATTTTGTGGAATCTGGCGACAGGGGCAGTGCGCCGCCATTTCCTCGGTCATACACAGGTCATTTCCGGCGTGAGCTTTAGCCCCAATGGACGGCAATTGTTATCCAGCTCATGGGATGGTAGCCTGCGCTTGTGGGATATTTCCAGTGGCGCGGAAATTGACCGCTTTGATGAGCATATAGATTCTGTGAATGCCGTCGCGTTCAGCCCGGATGGACTTGCGGCGCTTTCGGCTTCAACGGACGGCACATTGATCGAATGGAATCTGGAATCCGGTGAAGTTGTGCGGCGTTTTGAGGGTGTCTCGGCGGTGAACTGTGCCGTTTTCAGCTCGGGTGGTCAAATGGTGCTTTCCGGCGCTGAGGACACATTACTCACACTATGGGATGCCAACAGCGGCGCAGTAATCCGTCAATTTGAAGGTCACAGCAATGCTGTACTGTCTGTTGCCTTCAGCCCGGACGGCAAGACTGCCGTTTCCGGTTCGCAGGATAACACCGTTATCTTGTGGGATGTCGAGACGGGTGAACAAATTAACCGTTTCATCGGGCATACCTTTCGCATAACAGGTGTTGCCTTCAGCCCGGATGGAAAAAATGTTGTTTCCAGCTCGTTTGATAACACGTTGATTTTGTGGAATATCGATACGGGTCAATCAATACGCCGCTTTGAAGGCCACACCGATTGGGTACGTGCCGTTGCGTTCAGCCCGGATGGGCGCTTTGTGCTGTCCGGCTCGTCTGATAATACGCTGATTCTTTGGGATGCGGCGACGGGAGAGCGCATCAAGCGTTTTGAGGGCCATACCGCGCAGATTTTTAGCGTGGCCTTCAGCCCGGATGGGCGACGCGCGATTTCAGCTTCCAGCGATACGCTGGTGATCGTGTGGGATATTGAAAGTGGTTCGGAACTGGGACGTTTGGAGGGGCATGAAAATGCGGTTAACTCGGTTGTTTTCAGCCCGGATGGTCAGCTTGCGCTGTCTGGTTCGGCTGACCGGACAACACGGGTATGGCAAGTCTCTGCGACTCTGGATGAGCTGATTGCCTGGACGCAAGCCAATCGCTACGTGCGCGATCTGACCTGTGTCGAGCGTGAACAATATCGCATTGAGCCACTCTGTGACGCGCCGACACCAATTTTCACGCCCAACGCGCAGAGTGTTTGATCGTGGTTTGAGAGGGCGCAGCACGCTGCGCCCCTACAAAATAGGGTTGCTTAACCCCCTGACCAGCCGACAGGTGTTGGGGTAGGCTGGTCGCTGTTACCGCTGCCACCCACGACCACCTGCCCAAAGTCTCGTACAACGACTGTTGGCGCGGTTGTGCAGGCAACCTGACCATTCACCAGCGCGTCAACCTGCCATGAGAAGTTGAATCCATCGCCGATGGTGTTTGAACTTGTATCAATTGTCAGCGCAGTATTGTCCGTACTCGTGTCAAAAGTGCCGACGACGATTCCGGCCTCATTAAAAATTCTGAGACGATAAGTGGTTGAACCCTGAGCGGCGTCCCAGAAAAAAGTTGTTGTGCCAAAAGGCATTCCACCCAGTGGTGATGTAGGTCTGAAGCGGCTGCAATTCGCGTTTCCGGCTGCCGGGCCAGAACTGGCTGTACCACCTCCGCCGCTTGTGCCACCGCGTAACGAAGCCAATGTTGTCTGAATTTCCTGTTGGGTCGGGATCGTAATGGCATAATGCAGCAGGCCATCGACGGGGAGTGCGCTCAAAAATTGCAGTTGTTCTAACCCGGCTGCATCCAGAGGTTGAAGATTTTCCCAGGCTCCTGCAAGGCTTTTGCCATCTGCACTGAGTGGTGCGCTGACGGTAAAGCCCGCTGGTATCGACAGGTTGCCGATGTAGCCTGCGCCGGACAATAGGATGACCTGCATCTTGTTGTCAGCAGTAATACGCACCACCATCGTCGAACTCAGCCGAATTTCAGCGCCGTTGATGTTGAGTTCAACGGGAATATTGTCCGGCCCCTGAATCACTATCATGCCGCTGCCGCCACATTCCGCCGAATCACCCACCGCCCGGACGAAAAATTTCTGCATCGGCGACAGGCTGTTTGCCGAAAGAACAGGCAGGGTGTCCAGGTCGCCCTCTGTACCGACCAGATCGCGATTGACCCAGGCCAGCGTATCTTCAAACAGCACGCGCAGCCATTCTTGATCGCCACTGAGCGCATCAGCATTCAGCTTCGTCCCACCTTTAGCACTGGTGATGACATTGGAGTCGGTGCTGGGGCCGCTGCGCAGGTTTGCCGCCAGCAGCGTAGTCACTTCAATAGGAGGTACAGTAATAATCGCTTGTTCAGGGGCAACGGCATTTTCGACCTGCACGCCGCCCAGAACTAGCAGTGTAACGGCGGGTTGGGTTATCGCGCTGGGTACATTGGCCTGGAGATTGATTAACGCAGCGCCGAGTTTTCCTTGCGCGAGATCGACCTGCTCTGACTGAACAATTTGCAGGTCAGATAACGATGCACGGTCAGCCAGTTGAGCGATATTGTTTGTTCCCGACGCAAAAACGGCATTCACGCCACCGGCACCGTAACAAACAGAATTGCCTTCGAGGTTTGAGCAGTTTTGCGCTAAGGTCGCGAAAACCTGTTCCGTTAAAGCCTGACAAGCATCGTCATCCTGGGTGGATGCTGTGCCCACAATCAGCAGGATGCTTAAAAGGATCAGGAAAGGGACGACATATCGAATGCGCATGATAAAAAATTCCTTAATGAACGATTTGCTTATTCGAATCCTACAATTAATTTGGGAAGTTGACAATTTGTTGCGAATTTTGTTGTCTGTATTTTGTGCGAATCAGCAGCGAGTGGTTGCTTCGAGTCACCGTGCATCCTATACTAGAACAATCAACTTTTTTATTAAACTGGATTTGGCTCTCTGATATGCAATCTTTAGATACCATCAAGCTCACATCGCTGGCATCCTGCGCAGGATGCGCGGCAAAACTTGCACCCGGCAGTCTGGCACAGGTTTTGAAGCCGTTGGCGAATATATTCCCTTCTGAAGATTATCCGGCGCTGCTCGTAGGGTTGAGAGAGCCAGATGATGCCGCCGTGTACCAGCTTGACAGCGAAAAAGCGATTATCTCAACGACGGATTTTTTTCCGCCTGTTGTCGATGATCCTTATTCATTTGGCGCGATTGCCGCAGCCAACGCCTTGAGCGACATTTACGCGGTTGGCGGCGAACCGATTATGGCAATCAATCTGGTAGCGTTCCCCGATGATCTCGACCAGAGCATTCTGACTGAGATTCTGCGCGGTGGCGCGGAAAAAGTTCGCGAATCCGGTGCGGCTGTTGCTGGCGGACATACCATTGTGGATCGCGAACCTAAATACGGCCTGGCGGTAACGGGTGTTGTTCATCCAAAACGTATCCTCACAAAAGGTGGCGCATTGCTCGGTGATAAGCTCATTCTCACCAAGCCACTTGGCGTTGGAGTCGTGACGACGGCATCCAAACAGGATAAGGCACAACCGGAACATCTTGCCGCTGCTATCGCCAGCATGAGCCGTCTGAATCGCGATGCGTCACGGTTGGCGCAAAAGTTTGGCGTTCACGCGATGACCGATGTGACCGGTTACAGCCTGATGGGTCATGCCCATGAAATGGCTCATTTAGGCGGTATGGATTTCAAAATATTTTTTAGGTCATTGCGATGGCTGCCGGGTGCAGAATTGTATGGTGAGCAAGGAATCTTCCCTGGCGGTATGGGGCGTAACCGAAATTATTTTAGCCAGTGGACAGTTTTCGATGATAATATCACTATGACTCAACAGGAATTGTTGTTTGACCCGGAAACTTCGGGCGGTCTGTTGATGGCTGTTGATGCCGCGCAAGCGGATGCACTCTGTGATGCTTTAATCGCTGCGGGGGACGCGGCGAGCATCATCGGAGAGGTGGAGTCGGGCAGCGGTATGATAAACGTTGTGCCTTGATTCTCGAAATCGCGCATACAATGATAGAAGATAGAAAAGCGGAACAGATTTTTGTTCCAGGGAAGGGTGGGGATCATGGCTGATGAACCGAAACTGGCTTATGGCTTATCTACAAATTTATTCGTAAGCCGTAAAGTGGGTGGTGAATCGCTGGTTGTTGGCGGAGTCGCCGAGGACACATCACGCTGGACGCGCGTGTTATCGCAGCGTGCCGCACAGATGCTTTGGTTTCATCTCACCCGCCTGTTATTCCCGGAAAAATCTGAGATGGTAACGGCTTTAGTCACGACTGCCCCTTTGCGACCAGAGAATTTGCCGACGATTACCACCCAAATGACTGTCGATAAGATCGAAAACGGGGGATTTGAAGTCTCCGGTTGGGTTGGTGAACAGACATGGTGGGTACGTCTGAGTGACATTGAAGCCCGCCGTTTCTGGACGGCTCTGGATATCGCCCTGTATCCGGTTGGCTGGCAGGGCGCAAACTCCAAAACCCGTCAACAATAACTCAAATTGAAATCACGATAACGAGATGCCTTTAAGCTATCTCGTCAAGATGAGGGCGAGATGGCTGAAGCTGTCTCGTTTTGCTTTCAGGGGAAAACTGTACTATTATCCTAGGCATACGAAAAATATACCTTTTCGATAGGATACCGCGAATGCTGGGCATAGACCTTGACAGGGCATTCTGCGCTCATTACCAGGGAGATTTTTACCCATGAGTTCATCCCCTCCGGCAATACCTAAACCAACTACCGCAGGCGCAGGCAAAACGGCGCTTGCGATCACCATCTCCGCTTATGCCAATATTCGCACTGGGCCAGGTACCCATTACCTGGATATTGGTGACATTAATAAAAATACGATTGTGATCTACTATCCCAATTCGCGTACCGCCGATGGTTGGATATGGGTCGAGCAGGGGCAGCTTGTGGGATGGGTCGCAACCTCTGTGATTACATTCGAGGACATTACCACGCCGACTCCCAACCCGCCCAAAACCCCAACACCTTATGACGGCAAAGTCGCCATCTGGCACTGGAAAGGCGATGTGCTGTCTGAAAATACCATTGATGCTGTGGCAAGCAACCTGAAAAAATTTGCCCCGCATGTGACCTCATTGTTCGTCAAAACCAGCGATTATACGCCCAGCAGCGGCGCACGATGGCAGGGTTTTTGGGACACCAAGCGTGAATTAGCAATTGATGGCCCGGAGAGCATCGACAAATGGGTACAAACATTGGGACGCTACGGCATTGATTTTCATGCCTGGTGTGTACCGCGTGGGTTAAATGTCAATGCTGAAGCTGATCTCATCGCCCAGGCCTGTCTGCGTCCTGGCGTGAAGTCCATGATTATTGATATTGAACCATATGACGGCTTCTGGTCGGGTGGACGGCAAGCAGTGCGCCCGTTCATGACGCGAATCCGGCAGCAAGTTCCCGGCTCGTTTCACATCGGCATGGGTGTAGACCCTCGCGGTCAGCACTACAACACCATTACGCCCGATGAGTGGAAGCCGTTTATTAACAGTATCCACCCGATGGTCTATTGGGCAACTTTTCGCCAGACACCTGAAGAGGCGTTGGCTGAAAGTTATCGCGTCTGGGGTGGCTATGGTCGTCCGATTATCCCAATTTTGCAGGGAGACGGGCAGGTGGTCGATATGCGTACCGCCGTCACGCTTTCTCTCCAGAGGCATAAAGCGCCGGCTCTGAGCTGGTGGCGTTTAGGCGTAATCGGGCCGGTAGAATTTACAGCCGTTAACCAACCGATCACGCCAGGAACAACGCCTCCGCCAGTGGTCACGCCACCCGAACAATATGGCTCGGAACAAGTGATTAAGCCGGGGGACACGGGATTTGCGAAAGGCTCATACACAGGGAAGCAGGAGTTCCTCTCGTTCGTCGGGACGTGGGGTTGGAATGTGTTTTATAAGTCGACTTCCGCGCAGCGCAGTACTGTCTGGGTGCAGTGGACACCGCGCCTTCCGCAGTCCGATAAATTTGAAATTTCCGCGTTTGTCCCGAACCGTCATGCCACGACCCACGCTGCCCGTTTCAAAATTCATGGTGTCAAAGGCTCATCAACGGAAGTTGTGGTCAGCGTCGATCAGGCACGTTACAAGAATCAATGGGTGACACTTGGCGTTTTTGATCTCGACAAGAGCGCGATCAATGCGGGTGCCGTGTTCTTGAATGATCTTACGGCTGAAAACGGCCTGGAAATTGCCTTCGATGCAATTCGTTGGCGTCAGGTACTCGACTCGACGACCCCGCAGCCGCCAGCAGGGACATTTTTAGCCGATGGCTATGATTCGCCGATTGGAACGGAAGTTGAGCGGCGTTCGTCGCAAGTGTGGCCGGGGCGCTGGATTGATGCGAGTCCGTTTGGAAGACTATATTTTGTGGGGACACCAAGTGAAGCCTATCATACAGGGGCGGATTTGAATTTGCCCAGCGATGGAGATCGTTTTGCACCGATTTACTCGGCGGCTAGTGGTGTAGTTGTTTTTGCAGGCCGCTTACCGACCTGGGGCAACGTCATCATTATTAAGCACGATCCGCTGACGAAAAATGGCCGTATCATGTATGGGCGTTACGCACATGTTGATAGAATGCTGGTGAGTATCGGAAACCGTGTCAAACGCGGACAGCAAATCGCGACAGTGGGGAATGCTTTCGGACAGTGGGCTTATCACCTGCACTTTGATCTCAGCCCTACCACCATTCTCGAAACAGAACCCCAGCATTGGCCGGGGAAAGACCAGACGGCGCTGCTGCAAAATTACATTGATCCACGCGCTTTTATCGAAGCGAATCGACCATAAGAAGCTTGTTAAAAGCCAGTCAGCTCGTCAGTATTTCAGTTTTGTGCTGATTACTGACGGGCTGAGATGGTGAAACGCTAAAACAATCCCCACTCGTCGGCAGCGCCGTCTTCCATCATGCTGGGATCCCACATTTCCAGACCCATTTCAATGGTCGTTGGCACACCCAGGAATGTCTGCGCAGTACGGCGTGTTTGCTCCAAAAGCTGGGGCGCATAAGGGCAGAAGGGGGTGGTCATAATCATGAGTACGTGGGCGCGGTCTTCATAAATTTCGGTACTGCGGACCAGACCAAGTTCAATGATATTCATGCCAATTTCGGGATCAACCACGTCCCGCAGCGCTTGTATCAGGCCTTCTTCTTTACTCTGGATCATATCACTCATGGTTCATTTTCCTCATGGCATCTGTGGCGATCTTTTTGCGCATGTTATCACAATCTCAAAAGTGAGTCAATTTTTATAATATTTATCATCAATATTGACAGGTTTTGCCAAGACTGCTATACTATCCTTGAGTTTGTACCTAAAGGTACAAAGAAAAGTTAATCGACGTTAAACTTGGCGGGAGGCTTGGCGTTAGATGGTCGCAGCACTGGAAATTCGCAATTTACATGTATCGGTTGAAGACAAACCGATCCTTCGTGGCGTTAACCTTACGATTAAACAGGGCGAAGTTCACGCTCTGATGGGGCCGAATGGTTCCGGCAAAAGCACATTAGCTCATGCGTTGATGGGGCATCCAGCCTATCACGTCACCGCCGGACAGGTCATTTTTGACGGTGAAGACCTTCTGGAAATGGAAGCTGACGAACGTAGTCGTGCGGGTCTTTTCCTGGCTTTTCAATATCCGGTATCTATTCCAGGCGTTACGCTGGCGAACTTCCTGCGCCAAACCATTAACGCGCGTATGAAAGCCAAAGACCCTGAAAGCAAGGGCATTTCAATCCCGCAATATACACGCCTGCTCAAGTCAAAAATGGACTATCTGGGCATGGATCACAGTTTCGCGGGGCGTTATCTCAATGAAGGCTTCAGCGGCGGCGAGAAAAAGCGTGCTGAAATCCTGCAAATGGCGACGCTCGAACCCAAGCTCGCGATTCTGGATGAAACTGACTCCGGCCTCGATATTGATGCGCTGCGTATTGTAGCCGAGGGCGTTAATCGCCTCAGCGGGCCAAATCTTGGTGCGCTGGTCATCACTCACTATCAACGCATTCTCAATTACATTAAACCCGAATTCGTCCATGTGATGTTCGAAGGGCAGATCGTCGAACACGGCGGGCCAGAACTGGCACTGCACCTGGAAGAACAGGGATATGACTGGATTCGCGAAAAATACAGCGCCGCCGAATAAGTGAGGAGCAGTTACATGGCTGACAATATCGTTGAAAGCAGTAAAGAATTAACAGGCGACGAGAGCGCACTGAAAGATGTGCGTGGCAATTATGACGAAGCTTATGGCTTTCACTACCCAGAGAATGAGTACGCCTTCAAGAGCAAGAAGGGGCTTAACGCGGATATTGTTCGCGAGATAAGCCGCTTGAAGAATGAGCCGGAATGGATGACGGATTTCCGGTTACGAGCGTATGAAACATTTTTGAGCAAGCCGATGCCCCAATGGGGTGGTGGCGGTTCGCTCAATAACATCGACTTTGACGACATTTTCTATTTTGTCCGTGCCTCCGACGGGCAGGGACGGGATTGGGACGAAGTTCCCTCAGACATTAAAAAGACATTTGATCGTCTGGGAATCCCCGAAGCCGAGCAGAAATTCCTGCAAGGTGTGAGCGCCCAGTACGAATCAGAAGTCGTTTATCACAGTATTCGCAAAGACCTCGAAGCCAAGGGCGTGATTTTCACTGACATGGACTCGGCCTTGCGCGATTATCCTGATCTGGTGCGCGAATATTTCAGCACAATTATCCCGCCAGCGGACAACAAATTCGCCGCGCTCAACAGCGCCGTGTGGTCGGGTGGCTCGTTCATTTATGTGCCGCCGGGTGTGAAAGTCGAAATGCCGCTTCAGGCGTATTTCCGCATCAACACTCAGAACATGGGACAGTTTGAGCGAACGCTGATTATTGTCGATAAAGATGCCTATGTGCATTACGTCGAAGGGTGCACCGCCCCGACCTATAGCTCCGACAGCCTTCACAGTGCCGTCGTGGAAATCATCGTCAAGGAAGGTGGGCGCTGCCGCTATACGACCATTCAAAACTGGTCGAATAACGTCTATAACCTCGTGACGAAGCGTGCCGCTGCCTATAAGAACGCGACAATGGAATGGGTCGATGGCAATCTCGGCAGCAAGCTGACCATGAAATATCCTGCTGTTCTCTTAATGGAAGAGGGCGCACATGGTGAAGTCCTCTCGATTGCCTTCGCGGGCAAGGGGCAGCATCAGGACGCAGGCGCGAAAATCACCCATCTCGCTCCTAATACGACGAGCCGCATTATCAGCAAGTCGGTCAGCAAAGATGGTGGTCGCGCGACCTATCGTGGTCTACTGAAAATTGAAGAAGGCGCTGACAATTGCAAGAGCAATGTCGTTTGCGATGCGCTGCTGCTGGATGACAAAAGCCGTTCCGATACCTATCCGACTATCGAAATTGATGCCAAAAACATCACGATGGGCCATGAAGCGTCCGTCACCAAAGTCGGCGAGGATCAACTGTTTTACGCCATGAGTCGCGGTTTGAGCCAGGAGGCAGCGAATTCCATGATCGTCAACGGCTTTATCGAGCCGCTGGTGAAAGAACTGCCGATGGAATATGCGCTGGAACTGAACCGCCTCATCCAGATTCAACTTGAAGGCTCTATCGGGTAATAACCTCGAATAATGTTTGTAGGGGACTCTAGGGATGTTGAAACCCCTCCCTAAATCCCTCCCCATTGCATGGAGAGGGACTTAAATGCAGATCACCCCCTCTCCATGAGCTTGCGAAATGGGGAGGGGTCGGGGGAGGGGTCAGTATAGTAATATTTCAACTCTGACTCCCTTCTAGGAAAATCGAACGTAATAACCAATCAGGAGAAAAATCTGTGGTTGCTGTAAGACGACGGGCGGCGAGGTCTGCCGCGCCGAGTTATACCCAAGCCGATGTCGAAGCGTTGAGCGCTGCGAACAATGAACCCAATTGGCTGCGCGAAAGCCGACTCATGGCGTGGGAACTTTATGAAGACATGCCGATGCCTGGCTTCAAAGATGAGGAATGGCGGCGCACCGATTATCGCCATATCCGCTGGGAAGAGGCAGAGAAGCTCGTTTCACCCAACGGTGCATCCGTCGATTCTGTCCCGGCTGCCACACTCGAACCGCTGATCGGTGAAAAGCAGGGTGGTTTGTTGATATTTGTGGATGGCAAAGTTGTCCGCTACGAAATATCAGAAGAATTGACTCGCGCAGGCGTGATTTTTACCGATCTGCTGACTGCCGCACGTGAGCATGAAGACCTCGTGCGGGCCAATCTGATGACTAAAGCCGTCAAGCCGACGGATGGAAAATTCGCTGCCCTCCACGCTGCGTTGTGGACTCACGGCGTTTTTCTGCACGTGCCGCGCGGCAAAGTGGTTGAACTCCCACTGCATGTGATTATGTACAACACGCATGACGGCGCGAGCCTGGGGCATTCGCTGGTCGTGCTGGACGAAAATTCGCAGGCGACGATTCTGGTCGATTATGCCTCTGCGGATGGCAGTACACATTCCGTTTATATTGGCGCGACAGAACTGCTGGTCGGTGATGCAGCCAACCTGCGCTATGTATCCCTGCAAAACTGGAATCGCCAGACATTCGAGTTCAGCCATCAACGCGCCCGTGTCGGTCAGAATGCCAATCTCGATTGGATTGTCGGTACGATGGGCAGCCAGTTAGCAAAGATGTATCTGGAAATTGAACTCGATGGCAAGGGCGCGAATGGACGTATGTCCGGCATGTTCTTTGCCGATCATGACCAGTTATTCGACCATGACACGCAGCAAAATCACAACGCGCCGCTGACGACATCTGACCTGCTGTTCAAGGGCGCGGCGAAAGACCATTCCCGCACTGTCTGGCAAGGGATGATTAAGTCGATGCCGCAGATGCAAAAAATTAACGGTTTCCAGGCCAGTCGCAATCTGGTTCTGAGCAAAGATGCGCGTATGGATGGCATCCCAGGACTGGAAATTGAGGCCGATGATGTGGCTTGTTCCCACGCCGCAACGTTTGGTACGCTTGATGCCGATCAGGTCTACTACCTGATGAGCCGGGGAATCCCGCGTTCGGACGCTGAATTGATGCTGAGTGAAGGCTTCTTTGACGAACTGCTTCAGCGTATCCCGTTTGAGCGCGTGCGTGACCGTCTGCGTGACGCGCTGGACGCTAAAATTGTAGGTTAGATGCCGAAGAATGTCACTTTTCAAGGGCGCGTCATGTCATTTTGGCGCGTTTTTGTTTTACGGTAGAATTGCATATTCCAGAAAGAGGTCAAAATGACCGATTTAACCCTCACTTACGATCTCGAAGCCGTCCGCGCGGATTTTCCGATTCTGAGTGAAAAACATCACGATGATGTGCCGCTGATTTACCTGGATAACGCCGCGTCTAGCCAAAAGCCCCTGAAGGTGATCGAGGCCATCGACACTTATTACCGCACCTATAATGCCAATGTGCATCGCGGTGTCCACAAGCTCAGTGAACAGGCGACGAAGGCTTACGAAGATGCGCGGATCAAAATTCGGCGCTTTATTAACGCAGGCAGCAAGCGTGAGATCATTTTTACACGCGGCACGACGGAGGGAATCAATCTCGTCGCCCAGACATGGGGCAGGGTGAATCTCGGTGTCGGGGATGTGGTGCTTTCAACGGTTATGGAGCATCATTCGAATATCGTTCCCTGGCAGATTCTCGCTGCTGAAAAAGGTTTCACGATCAAATATATCCCGATACTCGAAGACGGTACGCTGGATATGGGTGCTTATGCGGCGCTGCTGCGTGACAATTCGGTGAAGTTGGTCGTTGTTGTGCATGTTTCGAATGTTCTTGGGACTGTCAACCCGGTAGCTGAGATGATCCAGCAGGCGCACGCGGCGGGCGCGTTGGCGCTGGTCGATGGCGCACAGAGCATCCCGCACATGCCTGTCGATGTGAAGGCGTTGGATGTCGATTTTTTTGCCTTTAGCGGTCACAAAATGATCGGCCCCACTGGGATCGGCATTCTCTACGGTAAACGCGAACACCTCGAAGCGATGCCTCCCTGGATGGGCGGCGGCGATATGATCGAGACAGTGCGGCTGGAAGGCAGCACCTGGAACGAACTACCCTACAAATTTGAAGCGGGTACGCCGATTATCGCCGGGGCAATCGGCCTGGGCTACGCCGTCGATTATCTGAGTGAACTTGGGATGGATAAAATCCATGCCCACGAGCAAACGATCACCGCTTACGCGCTGGAACGCCTCTCGGAAGTGCCGGGGTTGAAACTCTATGGCCCGGATGCTGCGCAAAAAGGCGCGGTTGCTGCTTTCAGTTTTGAGGGTATTCACCCGCACGACCTCGCGCAGATTCTTGATTCGGGGGGCATTGCCGTTCGCGCCGGACACCACTGCGCGATGCCGCTGCACACGCATCTCGGCATCCCGGCGACCACTCGCGCCAGCTTCTATCTCTATAACACGACACAAGAGGTTGACGCGCTGATCGAGGGATTGTATAAATCGAAAAAAACCTTCGCCCTATAGAGATTGTAGGGGCGCACAGCCGTGCGCCCAAAAATTCGGAGAAACACCATGTACGATATGTATCGCGAATTGATCCTCGATCATGCGAAAAACCCACGCAATCACGGCCTGCTCGACCCGGCAGACATCGACTTTGAAGGCCATAATCCCTTATGCGGAGATCGTTTACATCTGACCCTGCGTGTGGACGAAAATAATCGCATCACCGAAGTGGGTTGGGATGGTGAAGGCTGCGCGATCAGCCAGGCCAGCGCGTCCCTGCTGGGCGAGGAAGTCATTGGCAAAACGCTGGACGAAGTGAAAAGCATCAATAAAGAGCAGATTTTCGAGATGCTGGGGATTCCGCTGTCGATGAATCGCATCAAGTGTGCGCTGCTGTCGCTCAAAGTGCTGAAAGTTGGCGCGTATGGCCTCGCCGAATGGCAGCAGCAGGAAGCCGACGAGGAAGAAGAGTAGATAATTCTATGCCTGAATTTATCACAGTAGCCACGACGGACGAGATCAAACCCGGTGAGCGTATCATTTTCGAGATTGGTCGCCATTATATTGCTGTTTTCAACGTTAATGGTCAATATTATGCGATTGAAGACCTGTGTACACATGATGACGGCCCTTTAGCTGAAGGTCGGTTGCAAGGCTTTGAAATCGAGTGTCCACGTCATGGTGCGCGTTTTGATATTCGGGATGGAAGGGTAACAGCGCGGCCTGCCGTGATTCCGATTCCCGTTTACGAGGTGCGCGTCGAAGGTGATGAGATTCAACTCGAAATTTAAAAATGATTTCATGAAATTTGTCGTGTGACGACGAACACTTTAATTTATAGAGCTGCGCCACATTTGAGGATAACATGGCAGAATTTGTTACAGTTGCAACGACAGATGAGATTCAACCCGGTGATCGGGTAGTTTTTGAAATAAAGCGTCATTGGATTGCTGTTTTTAACGTCGATGGCAAGTATTATGCGGTTGAGGATTTGTGTACACATGATTATGGGACGCTGGCTGATGGCTATCTGGATGGTTATGAGATCGGCTGTTATCGCCATGGCGCACGGTTTGACATTCGGGATGGAAGTGTGAAAATGGGGCCAGCGCTGCGACCTGTGCCTTTTTATCCCGTGCGCATCGAGGGTAACGAAGTACAGCTTGAACTGAACGATTGAAAAATATGATGAGAATCGCGATTGGTTCGCTGATGCAGGAAACGAACACGTTTGCGCCTGTCAAAACGACGCTGGAAACGTTTCGCTCCTATTATTTGCTTTATGGTGATGAATTATTCACGGGCTATAAAGACGCTCGTGTCGAAGTACCGGGTTTTATTGACGTTCTGCACGAAGCCAATGTCGAAATAGTCCCGTTGATAGCCGGGTTCGCGGCCTCCTCCGGCGTTCTGACACGTTCGACATTCGATGAATTGGTGAATGACCTGACCACACGCTTGCAAGCTGCACTCCCTGTTGATGGGGTGCTGTTGGCGCTGCACGGCGCGATGTCTGTTGAAGACGAGCCGGATGCGGAAGGCGAAATGTTAGAGAAGGTGCGCGCGATTGTCGGCCTGGAAATGCCGATTGGTGTCAGCCTCGACCTCCACGCGCATGTTACGCCGCGCATGGTTGAAAACGCCACCTTCATTGTCGGCTATCAGAATTATCCACATACCGATATTTATGAGACAGGTGTCCGCACGGCGCGGTTGATGCTGGATACGCTGCAAGGGCGATACCAGCCAAAAACGGCGATTACCAAGCGACCAATGGTTCTCAGCGCGGTGAACGCCCGCACGCTGGAAGGGCCGCTGAAGGCCGTCGCTGATACCACACGTGAAATGGAACGCTCTGGTCGCATTCTGCATGGTTCGTTGTTTCCGGTACAGCCCTGGATGGATATTCCCGATCTGGGTTTTGGCGTTATCGTGGTTGCCGATAAAAGTCTTGCCGATGCGCAGGCCTCTGCCGAAGAACTGGCGGATATGGCCTGGGCGATTCGTGCCGATTGTGAGCCTGATCTTGTGGCATTAGGTGAAGCGATCCGTATCGCTCACGAAGCGCCTGAAGGATTAACTGTCGTCGGTGATGCTGGCGACGCGCCCTCTGGTGGTGCGGCAGCCGATAATGTCGGTGTTTTGAAAGCGCTTCTGGAATATGGCGCGGATCGTGCCAAACGCCCGACGTACTTGACCATCTGCGATTCCGAGGCCGCACAGGAAGCTGCAAAAGCAGGTGTCGGCAAGGAGATAACGTTCAAAGTTGGGCATAAACTTTCGACTATGGATGGCGAACCGCTGACCATTACCGGACGTGTGCGACTGCTTGCCGAGGGAACGTATCTGATGACAGGGGCAGGTTCAACGGGCTTGACCATGAATAACGGGCTAACGGCGGTGATCGCGATTGGCAATATTTCGCTATGTGTGCGTTCGCTGCCCGCGTTCGAGTGGGACCCGGCGATGTATGCTTCACTTGGCCTTGATCTGCGCGGCGCTGCACTTGCTTTTGTCAAGTCACCGTCGCATTTTCGCGCGACGTTTGGGCCAATCGCGGACCGCATTTTGATCGCCGATACGCCGGGGCCGACCTGTGCGAATATGCGTAAGGTGAAATTCACGCGCGTCACACGCCCGCTGTATCCATTGGATGAGATTTGACCTAAATTGGACATGGTGGTGTGAGTTACTGGTGTAATCCGGTAATATCTGCGTGTTGATTGTAGGGTCATGATGCATCATGCCCAAGCAAACCGAGAAAATGAGGGCTTGATACATCAAGCCCCTACGAAGGCGTTTATGCGTATTTAATTATAAAACCGCATCATCGTGCCTACGGAAACCGTTATCGAACGATTTGGTAAACCGCATCATCATGGCGGTTGTATTTCTATAAACTCTATGGGGGATTCATGAAAATAGTCGATTTAAAAGTGACATCGGTGACGATTCCAATGGAAGCACCGCTGCGCTGGAGTATGGGCATTGAAACTGGAACGACACGCGGCATTGTCGAGGTGCATACCGACGAGGGCATTATCGGTATTGGTGAGACTTACGGCGGCAATGGGATTGAACATGCTATCGCGACTGCCAAGCCCTTTGTGCTGGGGCTTGACCCACTGGACACGGGCGTTCTCATGCACCGCTTGAACGTGTTTTGCATCGGTTACGAAACGGCTGTCCCGGCGGTTGTTCGCGCGGGGATCGAAATGGCCTGCCTCGATGCGGCGGGTAAAGCGCTGAATCTGCCCGTTTACAAACTGCTCGGCGGCAAAACGCGCGATTTTATTCCGTTTGGCGCGTACCTGTTTTATCGCTATAAGGACGCGACAGGCAAAATCGGCGGTGAAGCCGATGTGAAGTCGATGGTCGAGCGCACGAAGCAGCTTGTGCGCGATCATGGCTTCCAGTCGATCAAATTCAAGGGTGGCGTTTATCATCCATACGAAGAATTCAAAGTTTTGATGGCGTTGCGCGAAGAATTTCCTGACTTTCCGCTGCGTTGGGATCCAAATGCGGCCTGGTCAGTGGAAATGTCGATTCGCATCGCTCACAAACTCATGGCATCTGGTGTTGATCTGGAATGGCTTGAAGACCCGACGGCCAATCTGGAAGGCATGAGCCAGGTGCGGCAGGCAGTGTCGATCCCACTGGCGACCAATATGTGCCTCGTCGCCTGGGAGCAGCTTGCGCCGGGAATTCGTCTGCGCAGCGTTGATGTGATTTTGTCCGACTTGCATTTCTGGGGCGGCTTCCGGCAGAACCAAAAAATGATCGCGGTTGCTGAAGCTTTCCAACTCGGTATCGGGATGCACAGTGATCGTGAATTGGGCATTTCGACTGCGGGAATGCTGCATCTCGCGGCTGCCTCACCTTATATGACCCATGACGTTGACAGCCATTATCACGATCAGGTAGACGACATCATTACCGAGCCGTTCGTCTATAAAAATGGCGGTTTCGATGTCCCTAACGGCCCCGGCCTGGGCGTGACTCTCGACCCGGAAAAAGTCGAAAAATATCATCGTGCTTATCTGGAACAAGGCGCTGTCAACGAATTTTATGACCCGTATCGTCCGAACTGGATTCCGGCGCTGCCGCTGTTTTAGAGGTGACTATGCAATCGCTTCTTGACGCGATGTATAAAATTAGGGATCAATATGCAATCGATTGTTGATGCGATGTATAAAAATCGGACGCTGGTTTTCGGCCATCGTGGAGCAAGCGCCTACGCGCCGATGAACACGATCCCGGCGTATGAACTGGCGGCGGAGCAGGGTGCGGACGGCATCGAACTGGATGTGCATCGTTCGAAAGATGGTCATGCCGTCATTGTTCATGATTTTACCGTTGACCACACGACGGATGGCAGCGGGCGCGTTGATGCGATGACGCTGGCAGAACTGAAAGCGCTGGATGCGGGATCGTGGTTTGGTGAGTCGTTTAAAAACATACGTTTGCCTACACTAGGCGAAGTTTTCGAAGCTGTTGGTCAGCGCGTGTTCGTGAATGTCGAAATCAAATCTGAATCGCTGACGACGGATGGCGTGGAGCAGGTGGTTGCGGATGTGATCGCGCATCACCATATGCAGCAGCGGGTTATTGTCTCATCGTTTAACCCGCTGGCGCTGCAACGCTTTCGCGGCATTTTGCCGGACGTGCCGATTGGATTTTTGTACGCGCCGAATATGCCTGTCGATATTCAAGCGTTGATGCGACAGATTGGTTTGCCGCATGAGGCGCGACACCCGTATCATGGCATGATCGACAGTGCATACATGGCCTGGGCAAAAGGTGAGGGCTACCGTGTGAATACCTGGACAGTCAACGACCCGATTCGTGCGGTTGAACTGCGTGATCTGGGTGTTGACGGCATCATTACTGATAAGCCGGACGTGATGCTCAAAGCGCTGCGGGGCGCATAACGCATGAATTTATGGTGGCGGCTCGTTCGCTTCGGATTCCGCTTGCTCTACAACGAAATGGCTTTTACTTACGATTGGGTGAGCTATGTCGTTTCGCTTGGCGAGTGGCACTGCTGGCAGCGAGCCGCCCTTAAACATCTGAATGCACCACTGGGCGCACGAATTCTCGAACTCGCGCATGGCACGGGCAATCTTCAAATCGACATGCAGGCGCTTGGCTATCATGTGATCGGTCATGATCTATCGCCCTATATGGGACGCATCACGCAGCGCAAATTGACGCGGCAAGGCTTAAACCCACGACTCACACGCGGCTATGCTCAAAAACTTCCTTTTGCATCGGGCGCGTTTGCGGCGGTTATCAGCACGTTTCCAACGAATTTTATCCTTGCGCCGGAGACGCTGCATGAAGTTTTCCGCGTTTTGCAGCCCGGTGGAAATTTTGTGATCGTTCCCAATGGTGTTTTAAATGGCGGAGGGGCAACCGAAGCGGGTTTGGAATGGCTTTACCGTATCACCGGGCAGCGTGAAGGCGGCGATTTTGACCTCGATAGTTATTTTCGCCCCTATGGGTTTGAAACGCAGATGGTTCAGGAAGCCTGCCCGCGCAGCATTGCCCAGGTGATTATCGCCCACAAAAAGGCCTAGCATTGGCAAAATCACTGTGCTATAATCGTTTCAGCTATGGTGGCTATAGTTCAGCGGCAGAACGCCTGTTTGTGGAGCAGGATGTCATGGGTTCAAATCCCATTAGCCACCCAAACCAGCGCCCAGATGATGGGCGTTTTTTATTGGTATCTGAAGTGTGGTTTTACTGAGAGTGCGGCGGATAAAATTGCCCGTCTACTGGCAGTGCCACGCTCAAATCGTATGTGAGCATTTAAGCGTGGCAATTCTGGCGTGGCTGTTACATCGCTAACTCACGCGATATTTGTTGACAATCTCCCAATTAATTTCCAATCCCATCCCTGGTGTTGCATCCGAAAGATGGATGTGACCGTCCTGCGCTAGCGGTTCCCCGGTAAACATTGTCCAGAACATCTCGTTCGGGTCAGGAATGCCTTTCGGGGGCGGGAAATACTCCGCAATCGGCGAATTCATGCTTGCCATAATCAGGTGATAATTGTGCATCTGGCCTGCGTGGGGCAGCACGGGTAAATCCTGAGCTGCCGCCATCGCCCAGATTTTGCGCGATTCCGTGATCCCGCCGCAGCGATTCACATCAAGCTGAACGATGTCTACGGCGTGGCGATCAATCAATTCGCGGAAGCCGTAGCGTGTAAATTCATGTTCGCCGCCGGAAATTGGCGTGTCGCACTCTGCTGCGATCCGCGCATAACCCGTAATATCGTCGGGCATGACGGGTTCCTCGACCCATGATAGGTTCATCCCTGCGTCTTCGAGCATCTTAATCATGCGAATGGCATAGCGCACGTCCCAGCCCATATAGGCATCCGCCGCCAGTTCAATATTCGGGCCGATCACCTCGCGCACGGTGCGTACCAGTTCAAGGTTACGCTGCATTCCCACCAAACCCGCGCGTGGGCCGTAGCCAAAGCGCTGTTTCATCGCGGTAAAACCCTGATCGACATAGGACTGCGCCTCGGCAGCCAGCGCATCTAAATCTTCGGTGGCGTACAGGCTGCTGGCATAAGCACGAATCCGGTCACGGGTGCGCCCGCCGAGCAGATTATAAACGGGCTGCCCGGTTGCTTTGCCCATGATGTCCCACAAGGCGATGTCAATGGCGCTGATGGCCTCAATCGCCATACCTTTGCGGCCATAATTGATGCTCTCGCGGAACATGCGCTCCCACAGCATCTCAACATCGAATGGATTTTGATTCAGCACGACGTATTTCAGGTGATTCTCAATCGTGAAACGTGCGTGACCCAGCGCCGCGCCGACACTGCCAACCCCTCTGATACCCTCATCGGTTACGATCTCGACCAGCAGATTTGAGATGGGGGAGCCACCGGGCTGCCGATCTTTTTGAGGGTTATAAAAAATACTTGAAGGCATAACGAGAACGCTGCCGACCCCTTTGGGCGGTGCAGGGCCAAACGAGCCAACAGGAATAGTATTAACTTCCGTAATTTTCATGATGGTTGATGTCCTTGTGTTTTATATAGTTGTAATTTGATATGTTCTTAAACGCGAAAAAGCGGCTGTATATCCGCCAGAATCGTGTCCAGTTCCAAATAATCCTCTTCATCGAATGCAAAGTCACCCGGCAGGCGCATCTTTGCTGTTTGCAAAACGCCGCGCCGTACCAGAACTTCTTTGCACAACTTCAGGCCAAGCAAAAATGTCAGATTAACAAAGGGCAGCAGTTGGTTATAAATCTGCCGCGCACGGGCTTCGTCACCTGCTTGAAACGCATTCCAGATTTGGACGTGAACATCCACGACTTCGACAGACGGCATAAAGCCATGTGCGCCGCGATGTAGTTCCGACATCATCCAGCGTCCCCATGCGCCGCCGAACACACCCAGGCATTCGTCACCTGTATTTTTGATAATATTGCTGATGTTATGAGCGCTCGGCGTGGCTTCCTCTTTGACATACTGTACGTGTTCGATGTCTTTCAAAAGCTGCGTCAGAAAGGCTGGACTCATCCCCGGCGCGGTATTCTGGATGAACACAGGCAAACGTGCCGCGTCCGAAATCGCCTGATAATAGGCGCGAATTTCGGTAGGTGATGCGCCCGCTGGTGGCAGCGCGATCACCGCATCGGCGTGATGCTGATTCGCGTGTGCCGCATGTTCGGCGGCGATAGCAGGACTGTTGCCCGCCACGCCTACCACAGCCGGAATTGTTCCGGCCGCTTCCGTTAAAGCCACCTCAACCAACATCTGGCGTTCCCGGTCAGACAGATATTGGAATTCACTCCCCAGCACCGGGAAAACAATCCCGTGTGCGCCTGCCTTGATGCAGAAAGCGACTTCGCGCTTCAAACTCTCGGTATCAAGCTGCCCATCTGCGTCCAGCGGTGTCTCAACAACCGCAAAAATGCCTCGAAATGGTGAACTCATGATTGTTCCTCTAGGATCGTGTACAAATCGTCAATCATTACGGCCTGCCCATCGATTTCCGCCGAGCGATAGGCCGCGTCCAGCAGTTCCACCGTGCGCCAGCCAATTTCGCCCGGTGAGCCGTTTTCCGCCCGCCCCAGGATGACATCGGCGAGATTTTGCGAAGTCGCAAAACGCGGGTAAATTGTTTCTGCGTCTGCACCCGGCTCGAAGCGTTCGGGCGCTTGATTTTCGCGATAAATCACCGTTCTGCCGTTGAGCGCGTCCATCACCACGCTGCCATTTTCACAGTAAATCGAAAGATCGAGCTTGCCGCTGGCTGTTCTGGCCGTGTTGCCGCAGCCACCGACAATCCCCAACGCCGCGCCTTCAAATTCGACGGTCATGGTGTCCACCAGATCCAGTGGCAGGCCATGATTGTGCATCAGCGCATGGACACGTTTGGCACGCAGTCCGGTTGTGAAAAACATCAGCCCCGCTGAATGGGTGATCTGCAAATGGCCCTCACCGCCGCCGGAAAGATGCGGTTGGCTGTAAACTTTGCCAGGGCCATGTACCACGAAGCCGCCCGGATTTTTCTCCGAGCCATCGCGCCCGCCAAGCAGATCGCGAATATGGGATGTGAATACACAGTTTACAAACTGCACCGCGCCAAGTTCGCCCGATTGGATAACATCGCGGACACGCTGGACGGTTGTGTTGTAATGATAGGGGTAGCCAATCATTAACGCCTGCTGGCGTTCGTGCGCCAGATTGACCAATTCCTGGGCGTGGCGGGCATACAGCACCATCGGCTTTTCGATCATAACGCTCAGATGATGGTCGAGGCAGTAACGCGCGATTTCATAGTGGCTGGCATGATTGGTCGCAACCACTACGCCGTCGAGTGCCTCTTTTTCAATCATCTCGTGATAATCGCTATAGGTGCGCCCAACCTGATATTTTTCCTCGGCGGCCTGCAATTTTTCCGTGTCGCTGTCACAGAGCGCGACCAGAGTCGCGTGAGGATAGGCTTGCAGGCCGGGAATATGCGTGAATGTTGACCACCAGCCTGTGCCGATTACCGCGATACGTGCTTTCCGAGAGTCCCCTGTATTTTCAGATTTTTCCGTCATTTTGGGTTTAGTCCTGGGGAATCAGCAAAACTTTGGCGACATTGCCCGGCGCATCAATCAGGCGATCAAACCACTGTCCGCCCTCAGCCAATGGTGCTTCGATAATCCAGGGGTCGAGCCGGATCGTACCTTCGGCCAGCAAGCGCAGCGCCTCTGCAAAATTCGCAGGTGAGTAGGCAAACGAGCCGCGCACGACAATTTCACGCCGGATAATTTCGGCTGCTGGCATGACGCTGCTTTCCTCGTGCAACCCACTCAAAATGACCGTGCCAGTCGAGCGCACCGCCGACACACACTGCTGGCGTGTTTTCGCCGTGCCAACCGCGTCAATTGTGACGGCTGCGCCTAATCCACCTGTTGCCTCGCGCACGACCTGAACCACATCGACTTGCTTGGGATTCAGCGCTTCGCCGCCGATTGCCGCGCCCATCGCCAGCCGTTCTTCATCCAGTTCCGCGACAAAAATACGAGCCGCGCCTTGGTGGATGAGAGCTTGTATCGCGAGCAGGCCAATCGGCCCTGCGCCAATAACCAGACACACTTCACCCTGAACATCGCCAGCCAGTTCGCCGATGCGCACACCGCAGGCGACAGGTTCGGTCAAAGCGCCTACGCGCAGCGGCATACCTTCTGGCAGTGGGCTAACCAGTTCGGCAGGGGCGGTGACATACTCGGCAAATGCGCCGGGGCGATGTGCGCCGATCAGTTTACGTTTCACGCAGAGTTGGTTGAGGCCGCGTTTGCAAAATTCGCAGACACCGCAGTAACCCAGCGGGTTTACGGTGACCAGCTGACCTTTTGCAATCGCCGGATTGCGCTGTGCAGCTGATTCGCCTACCTCGACAATTTCCCCCGCAAACTCATGCCCCATGACCAGAGGGGGGACGCGCAGCGCATTATGGCCGAGGTATCCGCTGAGTTCCGAGCCGCAAATGCCTGCATAGGCCACCTTGACGACAACTTCGTCAGCTTCGGCGTGCGGCTGCGCTTGTTCGCGCATCACCATCGTGCGGGGTGCTTCCCATACTAAAGCTTTCATCTTCAATCTACTCCTGAGCGGCGAGTACATCGCGCTTTGTACCCACAATCATTCCGACAATTTCATCTTCGTTGGTTTCGCTCGTTTTTCGCGTACCGACCATTTCGCCGTGAAACATCACCGAAATCCGATTGGTCACTTGAAGCACTTGCAGGATATTGTGGCTGATAAAAATAACGGTTTTACCTCTGGAGCGCAGGGTTTCGATGAGGTTCAAGACCTCGCGGGTCTGTTCGACACCCAGTGCTGCTGTTGGCTCATCCATGATAATGACTTCGCCGCCCCGAATCAATGCGCGACCCACCGCAACCGCCTGCCGTTGCCCGCCAGAAAGCCTGCGTACATATTCGCGGACATTGGGTATGCGCGAATGAATCTCATCCAGCACTCTCTGTGTCTCTATCGCCATGCGTTTATGGTCGAGGAAAAGATTGAATGGCCCGTGCGTCAATTCGTCGCCCAGGAACATATTCATTACCACGTCACGCCCCTCAACCAGCGCTAAATCCTGGTAAACGGGCGCGATGCCGAGCCGAAACGCATCGACAGGCTCGGCGATTCGCGCGTTCGCCCCTTTGACCAGAATTTCGCCGGAATCGGGCAGCAGTGCGCCACAGATCATCTTAATCAGCGTAGATTTCCCCGCGCCGTTATCACCGACCAGGGCATGAACTTCACCCGGATAAACTTCCCAGTTCACATTTTTGACGGCCTGCACAAATCCGAATGATTTGCTGATGCCACGTAATTGGAGAATTGGTTGTTGATTGCTCATATTAATCTATTTCCGTTACTGCTTTAAAGCCTTTGACGAACTGCATCAATAATCACCGCGCCCACGAATGCCAGCCCTTTAATCACCAGCCAGACCGCCGGGGCAGTCCCCATTAATTGCAATCCGTTCGACAAAATACTTAAAAATAAAACTGCCACCAAATTGCGCTCAATCTTGCCGACACCACCGCGCAAGCTAATCCCGCCCAGCAGCGCTGCCGTGAAAACATCCGCCAGGTTGACCCCGCCAATCGTGACTCCATAGAGCAGCGATAAATTGGCACGCGCTGTCGCCAGCACAGCCGCCAGCGAGGTCGTTGTGGCGGCGATAATCAGCGCGATGCGAATGACTCGTTTGACGGGGATGCCACTGAGCCGTGCCGCAGAATAGTTTGAGCCGGTTGCATAAATATGTGCGCCCAGACGGGTGTGATTAAGCATCACATAGCCGAGCAGGTAGCACAAAAATAACACCCAAATCGAAACAGGAATGCCCAGTGGTCGTTCAAACAGCGCATTCTGTAATTCTGGCTTGGTGATCGCAATCTGCTGCCCCGCAGCCAATCCAACCGATAAGCCCAAAAAAACGCCTGAGCTACCCAGTGTCGCGATAAGACTGTAAATTCGCCCTTCAATAATTAGAAAGCTGCTCACTAAACCCATCAGAATACTGGCGACCATCAACAGCAGCAGGGTCAGTGGCAGTGGCACCCCCCATTGCTGGAACATGACCGCGCACAGCACAGAAGCCAGCGCAGTAATGCCAGAAGTCGAGGCATCGATTGTTCCAGTGAGTAGGACAATCGTAAATCCGGCGGTTACGATTCCCGTGATGGAGGATGAAACCAGCGTATTTATCACATTATCGACAGTTAAAAAATTGGGCGCGCGAAATGCGAAAAAAATACACAGTAAAATGGTCGCGGCATACAGCCAATTATCCAGAGCCAGCCGCAAAAGTCGCTGTGCGTCGTCTGTTCTACGGTTACGGTATTCAAGCGTGTCTGAATTAGCCATGATTTATCATCCTCAACGAGTCTCGATCCGCTGCCGGACGCTGTCGATTAAAATGGCAAACACAAAAGCCAGTCCTTCAATCATGGATCGTGCAAACGGCGACACATTCAGGATACTCATCCCAGATGTCAACACGGCCAGAAAAATCACGCCGATGAGTGTGCGTTCGATTCGTCCTGAACCACCAGACAGGCCAACGCCGGAGAAAATGGCTGCGACCAAAGGCCCGCCAAGCACACCGCCAACCGGAGTCGCGGCACCAGCCGAAAGACCGCGTCCGGCAATCATGATGGCGGTAAATCCAGCGCTCATGGCTGTAAACATCAACGCGAACCGGACTAGCCGTTTGTCCTGAATACCATTCAAGCGGGCAGCCTGTGGATTACCGCCAAGTGCGTAGAGGTGTGCGCCCAGGCGCGTGTGGTTGAGCAATATGTAAATGATTGTGTAAACGGCAAACATCAGGATCACTGTCGCGGGGATGCCAACTATTTCAGTATTAATGATGTCGCGTAAAGGTGGTCTGTTAAGTCTGATTAATCCTGTTGTGCTGTTGGATTGGATCACCGAGATGGCAAGCCCATAGCAAAGCGTCCCTAACGCTAACGTCGCGATCAGTGATGGAATTTTGACGCGAATGACCAGCCAACTGTTGATCAAACCCAACAGCGCCGCGAACGCCATCGCCAGGACAAACGATAATTCCAGCGGCCATTCCAGGATAGCAAACATCCAGGCGAAAATAACAGCGGTTACAGCGCCCACCTGTGCTGTCGAAAGGTCAATCTGTCCGGCAATGAGCGCGATGGTATAGAACGCGACGGTAATGCCAGTCGTTGCGCTGATCCGCAAAACTGTAAATAAGTTGCCCGTTGAAAGAAAAATTTCTGGCGAGGCAGTCGCAAAGATTGCAATTTCGATAACCAGAGCGATCAATAAACCATTATTAAGCAAAAATTTTAGAACAGCACGTGGGAGAGGCGTGTTGGTCGGCCTCACCAAGGGTTGGGGTTGCGTGCGCAACATGAAAAAATCCTCTATATTTGGACGATATGACAAAAGGGGATCAGGTTTTCAGAGTGTGATTGACGAAGGGTTCTTATAGGGGCGACGCATGCGTCGCCCCTACGAAATGCGTTCTGAAAACCTTTAGCATCCAAGTTTAGCTGCTGGGTGCGCCGTAAAGCTCGGCATACCGCTGCTCGATGTCGGCTTGGGTCACAGCGCGGCGTGCCTGGTACGGTGCGAAGCGAACGCCTTCCGCAATCGCCAGCGCGGACTCGATCCAACCCCATCCTTCGCAGTAGGGCTGGAATTCGATATAGCCATAATAGCCCTGTGGTTTGGTCAGGAGTAGGTCTGCCGGGGGCTTATCGCCACCCAGTGTCACCAGCATAATGTCAGCTTCGCGTCCGGCTTCGACGGCAGCGTTATAGGGAGCGATGCCCAGGCCATCCCAGCATGGAATCATTGCGAACACCGCATCGGGGTGCGCTGTCAAGGTACTAAGCATCATTTCAATTTCTGTCGCGCCCGTCGCTAGGTCAAGCTGGATGATATGCTCGTCGTCCAGTTCGAAATGTTCCTTGAAAGCTGTAGCGGCTGCGCCGGTACGGTCAACACAGGCCGGAATGCCGTTGTGTGTAAATTCCAGGAAGAATAATTCTCGATCTTTCCAATCGGTGTCGAGACGCGCCTGGACACCTTCGATCAGTAGTTCTGCACCAGCTTCGCCAGCGATGCCGTTGGGGATGCCGTAGACATAGGGTGAATATTCGGTCTGACCGTTGTCAAAACCGATGTATGGGATATTTTCGTCGAGCGCACGTGCCGCAACCGCTTCATAATCGACAGCATTGTGCGTACCAACCACATCAGGCTGATTGAGCAGCAGCGTTTCGAACAATTCGACATCAGGGCCACCTGCCGAGTCCATTTCGACAAATTCGACACCATAGAATTCGGCAGCGGCGTTCATCCCCACTGAAACCTGACCCCAGAAGGACTGGGCTTTATTCGGGTTGATGAAGGCTAATTTCCAGTCTTCGCTAAATTCTTTGGGCAGCTCTGCCAGTTGGCTACACTGTTCGACACCAGACGCTTCTTTGATCTCGTCCGCTGTGTAGGTTGTCGCATCCTGTGCCAGAACGCCAGCACTGGCAAGAAGCATCGAAGAAACAAATAAAAGGTGCATAAAACGTTTGATAAACATGGCTATTCCTTTAGAGAATTCAATATTTAAAAGTATTTTAGAATCTGTGTAGTAGGCACTAGATCATATATAGTCTTACTCCTTTTTTGCCTCACTGTTTGCGTTATGACGTCTCCATTTGGCAACTAATTTTTCCCCGGCAGCCTTCAGTTGATAATCAACTTCACGTTTGGCGGCCCCAATATCACCTGACTCGATAGTTTCAAGAATGATGCAGTGAGAATTGAGCATCATTTGCGGGGAATCATCCTGATGTTGGTAATTGCCGTAGAATATGCTGCGTGCGATGTTGGCTTCGAGGCTTGCCCACATATGTAAGAGGAGTTCGTGGTCGGCGATTACATAAATCTGACGGTGAAAAGCCAGATCAAGCCCATGAAATGTTTCCATATCGTTGTTGTCAACGGCAGTCGCCATATTTTCATAGATACTGCGCAGCTCACCCAGATCGGTTGTCGTCCCGCGTTTCATCGCCATTTCGACAGCAAACTGTTCCAGCACCCGTCGCAAGCCGTAGGTATCTTCAATAATGCGATCATTGAAATCTGCGACAAATGTCCCGTGATAGGGAATATTGGTGACGAGACCTTCTTTTTCCAGGAGATTCAAGGCTTCGCGCAGTGGGCCACGACTGACTTTAAATTCTTTTGACAATGTAACCTGATTGATCGTCTCGCCGGGGGCTAACTTTCCCTTGAGGATAGCTTCGCGTAGCGTATCGCGTAAAAAATCGCGACGTGTATTGGATGTGATAACGTCAGAGAAAGTCATTTTAAGGCACTCAAATAATCTTTAGTCAATCTAAGTGTCAACTGTTAACAGTTGACAGTTCAAATATAAACATCTCTTTTTGATTTGTCAAATGAGAATAATACGGCAGGGGTTTCGGACTTTGAGTAATGGTGGACTATGTATATATGGTATTTTGCAACCACGCTTCAAGGCAGATATACTACTGTGCGGATATAATCCATCTGAATTAGAAATTTTATAATTTTTTCGGGAGAACATAATGAAACAGTTTAGTCGGCGCAGTTTTTTGAAAACGAGTGCGAGTGCAGCCGGTGCAGCACTTCTGTCAGCCAGTCCTTTTGCTCTAAACGTCATCCGGGCGCAAGGTGATTATCAGGGCAAGTTCGTGATTATGAGCGCGGGGAATGCGGAACAAAATGCTGGATTGATCGAGGGCATTCAGACCCAATTTCCAGGTATTGAGGTCGAATGGCGCGGTTTGACCAGTGAACGTTATGCCGAGCTATTTACAGCTTCGGAAGTCGCTGGCGACCAGATCGACATTATGGACTTGAACGGTCAGGATTTACGACGTTACGCCGTCGGCGGCAGGATGAAAGACCTCTCCAGTCTCAGCTATCTGGATCGTTTCCGTCCGGTTGGCCTGGAAACTTATACAGTAGGCGGAACACTGTGGGCGCTGCCAAACGGCGGTATCAGCGGATTCCCGTTCTTCGTGAACCGGAAAGCGCTCGACACAATCGGTTTCGAGGGTGATCCCGAAAGCTATCAGGATTTGTTGGATATCGCACCAGACCTGAAGGCCGCCGGAATTGCACCATTTGTTCATGGTGGGCAGAATATTTACCTCTGGCCGATCTGGCAATTCTGGGGTTATGCGCAATCCTCCGGCAATAATGCTGTTGAAGGCACGTACAGCGTTCTGACAGGGGATACGAAATTCACTGACCCTGAACACCTGGCTGGATTGGAATATCTCTATCGTTATGCTCAGGATGGCATGTTCATCGACTCGGTCAACAGTATGGACACCGATGCGGCTCAACTGGCGTTTACAGAAGGCAAGGGCGCTTTCTGGTATCACCACTCCAGCTTTGTGGGTACATATCGCACTGGCGAATACCCCAATCTTGATTTGTCTTTCATTCAACCGCTTCGTTCAGTAGAAGATACCAGCATCATGCGCCAGCTTCCAGGTGGCACAGGCGCGGCGGTGGGAATCTACGCGAATATCGCCCCAGAACGTGAGGAGATCGCGCTGGCAATCCTCGACTTCATGACCAGCGACGAAATGACCGCGCTTCGCAACGAAAGCGGCGCCGATGCTGTATCCACAAATGTCAATGTCTCCCCAAGTGAAGACCCACTGGCGCTGCGTTATGCCGAAATTGGCTCACCAGCCCAAATCACCTATCTGGATTGGTACTGGCCGCCGGAGATTACACGTGCATTCCAGGAACACCAGCAGGCGATTGTCGCGGGTACTGAAACGCCCGATGTCGCCGCACAGGGTATCCAGGATGTCTTGGACGAACTGTACGCCGATGGTTACGAGTTCGTGAGCTAGTAAAACGGACGGCTGCGAGTTTGTGAGTTAGTAAAAACCATTTCGTATCGTAGAGGCAGTGATCTGAATCCTGCCTCTCTATACATCATTTTCATAACTTCGTTCGTGTGAATTCAAGGATGCCGTCTATGGCTTCAATAACTACTTCCGTACAGCGAGACTCGCCGCGCGGCAGTTGGGGCTTTCGCTTGGGCAAACTGAGTCCCTATCTATGGATACTGCCTGCGCTGGTGCTGTACTCTGTTTTTAAGCTCGGCCCACTCATTGGCGGCTTGGTCTTATCCGTTCTAAGGTGGGACGGCATTGAAGATCCAGTTTTCGTGGGCTTGCAAAATTTTGAGCGCATTTTCAGTGATGATATTGTCGGTCTGGCGCTGACCCATAATGTGCTTTATGCGCTCGGGACGGTTACGGGCAAAATTGTATTGGCGTTGTTTTTGGCGCTGCTGCTCAATCAGGGGATGCGCGGACGTGCGTTTTACCGTACCAGCTTGTTTATGCCCGTCGTCATGTCGTTTGTCGTCATCAGTATTCTGTGGTCATGGCTCTATAACCCCGATTTTGGGCTTATCAACAGCTTATTCAAGTCTCTCGGTCTGGATTTTCTGGCGCTCAACTGGCTGGGTGATACAGATATTGCGTTAGGGGCGCTCATCATCGTGGATATCTGGAAATGGTACGGATTCCATATGGTGATTTTTCTGGCAGGGCTGCAAACCATCCCAGTGGAATTATACGAGGCGGCGCGTATTGATGGCGCATCGAATCGCCAGCAGTTACGCTATATCACACTGCCGCTGCTCAAGCCTGTCATGGTCGTGAACGTCACGCTTTCACTCGCAGGCGCGTTTAACGTCTTTGACATCCCGTTTATTATGACGCAGGGTGGGCCAGCCAATGCAACAATGGTTATGGCTGTTCACATTTATCTGCGTGGATTTAAATTTTACCGATTTGGCTATTCTGCGGCATTAAATTACGTACTGTTGGTGATTGTCACGCTGGTATCAGCGCTGCAATTGCGTTTAATGTCGTCGAATGATGGCGATTGAGGCATACCAATGGATAAAATTAATGTTGTAAGACAATCGCCTTTAACCCGTGAAGATCAATCTGATCCGGCCAGCAAACTGACTGTCCAACTGAGCAAGCTGCTGCCAGCCCTGTTGAGACATGCGATTCTTATCTTTTTTACCGCTATCATTCTCTATCCGGTGCTTTGGATGGTTTTTGCATCTTTTAAAACGCCGGGAGAAGTGATTAGCAATATCTGGGGATTGCCGACCTCGCTTAACCTGGACAGCTATGTTAGTGCGTGGGCAAGGGCGAATCTGGGAACTGCGCTGCTCAACAGCCTGTTTGTCTCGGTGGGTACTGTAGCGTTGGTTGTGGTCCTATCCTCGATTGCGGGGTATGCCTTCGCTAAGTTTCAGTTTCGTTTTCGCGCCCTCATCCTGCTGATATTCATTTTTACGATGCAAGCGCCAACGCCAGTCATTCCGTTATATGTGCTGTTCGTCAAACTGGGATTGACGGATAGTTATCTGGGGTTGATTTTAGGTACAGCGTCAGGTGGGATTCCGCTTTCGATCTTCATTTTCCAGGCTTATTTTCAGTCGATACCCAGTGAACTGCGCGAAGCCGCCAAGATTGACGGATGTTCGGAACTGGTCGCTTTTCTGCGCGTCGTGATGCCGATTTCCGGCCCCGCAGTCGCGACTGTCGCAATTTTGCAGTTTGTTGGCGCGTGGAACGACTTTTTTCTTTCGCTGCTGCTCATTCGCTCACCGGAGATGCGAACGGTTCCACTCGCACTCCAGGTGTTCTTCTACGAATTTGGGCGCGTCGAGTGGAATTCTGTTTTTGCAGCCTTGAGCATCGGGACGATACCGATGTGTATCCTTTATCTGGTGCTGCAACGCTGGTTTATCCAGGGCTTAACGGCAGGTTCGCTTAAGGGATAGTGATCTATCGTGTGCGTCGCAGCTTAACTAGGTTCTGTTGACCTTTGGCAAAAACCGATTAGGGATAGCCCATGACCGACGTGAGGCTAACCAACGATGAATGGATGAAAATTCGGGATTTCCTGCACCAGAAACCGAATGCCTATGTGGGAAACAAGGCGAACTACCGCCGTGCAGCCAGCGGTCATAAATGGTCAAATCCCCGACTATCATATCTTCGACCTGACGCTGTGCATTCAGACGCTGCTATTTTTCCACCCGTACAAAGAACAGGGCGGTAATCGCCTGCGTATCATCCAGTGGTGCCTGGAGAATCTGTATCCGGTTTATCCCCTATAACTGTCAGAGTAGATTGATTCTACCAGAACCGGCGCAGAATGTTGAGCTGAGAGATAGTTTGGAATTCAGGGGAGGCGAGCAAGGCGAAAACCGTAGTCACCATAGCGAGTGTGAGGAAAATTGCTGATGCGAAAAGTGGCGCGTAGATTCTCAGGCTTATCACTGACAGTCGCGCTGCGCAGCATCCGCATCTCACTTCTGCTATCAAGATGATCTTTTCCCGAACTTCCTGTCAAACACCATTCGCTGACGTTCCCGACCATATCCACTACCCCGAATGGGCTGTCCCCTTTGCCTTCGTGCTGCGTTACAGGGGTGGTGTGATAAGAGCCTGAGAACCGGACAGGATTATGCGTACAGCGACTGGCATCCCATTCGTTGCCCCAGGGATACAGGTGTTTGTCATCCCCCTGTGCCGCCTGCTGCCACTGCTGCTCTGTCGGAAGTGTGATGTTTTCACCTGTGACTGCACTGAGCCAGCGACAGAAGGCAAGGGCTTCATGCCAGGAGACGCTGACGACTGGATGGTCAGGGACATTTAAGTGTTCGTCCTGCCAAAAACGTGGCTCCATCCATTCATACATTTCGCGCTCATCCCAGCCCACTTCCGTCCACCACTGTTTTTCTGTGTATCCACCTGCTTCGATGAATTTTGCATATTGCGAATTTGTCATGGGATATTTAGCGATGCAGAAGGCAGCCACATCAAATGTTTGTCCACCTTCCGGTACATAACCGCCTGCCTCCAGTGTGACTTTACCTGCTGGAATGTCTATCCAGGCGAAGGGCGGCATCAGGTCGCGCGAAGAGCGTGTAGACATGGTGGATACCTGCGTTCTGTTAACATTTTAATGTGACCAAATCAAGACACTGACAAAATGCAAAAAGCCGAGATACGAGCGATCTAATTTCTCGAAGAGCGTGTAGATACTATTCCACTTGCCATAATCGGCTAGGCACTAAGCGCCATTGTGCGCCGCTACGACTTACCCATTTCACGGCTTCGACAAAGCGGATGCATGCGCACCCGTCTTTGCCGATGTAGGCATTCGGATCGTCTTTCAAAAAGTTCCGAATTTTTGTCCATTGTTCATCAGTGAGGCTTATATCAGCCATGCCACCATTTTACAGCGTGATCTCAAACGTCAACAGAACCTAACTTAGGGTAATGATCTATCGTGTGCGTCGCAGTTTCACCAACTTGCGGCGCATCACGATCCGCAAACCGATTGTTTTTACTTCGATCAGAGTCGGAGTCTCAGCCATGACAGGCGTGGAGATAACCGTCTCTGCTGCGATTATTACCTGTGGCTCCACAATGATTGGCTCGTCAATTTTTCCCGTCAGAACGGATTCGATTGCTGAATCTGGTGACGAGATTTCCTCGACTTTGAGTTCCGGTAGAGGTGTCTCTTCTAGCTTTGACTCTGCAATCAACAGCTTTTCTTCGGCTGGAGGCTCTGTTATCAACGGCTTTTCTTCCGTTGGCGCAGGCGAATTCAGGATTTCCTCTTTGATCGGTTGAATTTCCTGCGTTTCGCTGGGACGCGGAACTCCGAAAACCTCCCAAATGCTGATTTGTGCCGTATCCAGCTTTGAGAGGTCTTTCAAAGGCTGCATAAGATCGACATCAGCCGGGGTTGGCGGCGGTTTTGGCGCATCCTCAAGGACTGCCATATTGGGCTGCGTATCTGTTTTTGCGGGTGGCACATCAAAAACCATCGCTTTTGCAGGTAGTGGCTCAAAACTCATGGGTGGCACTGGCGCGTATTCTGGTGGAGGCTCGACGGCTTTTCTCTCTTGTGTGTCACGCGGTTTTTCAGTCTTCGGCATCCATGCTTCATCAGCGTGTGATACAGGCATATCGGAGAGAAACTCAGGTTCATCGACAGCGACCGGCACATCGGCTGGGATCGCCACCGCAGGACGCGGACGTGTATCATCATCCGCAATCGGCGGTTCGGGAATGGGCTGAATTTCATCGGGCATATTTTTGCGATCTGTAAGTGCCGACGGATGCCGAGGGCGATATTTGCTACGTTCCTCATAATCGAGCGACTCACGCAGCAAGGATTTAGCCTCGTGAAAGGGCTGGCTGCCGCCGGATTGATTGACATGCCGCCACAAGGACTTGAGGCTGTCAATCATATTGTTCTCGATCTGGCGTTTGATGCTCAGGGAATTACGAAGGTTGCCCAACACGCCGGGCATCTCATAAGTGAATGTCCACTGGACAACCGTGCCTTCAGCGATCTCCTGCAACCGGAAACGCCCTTTGCTTTCACGAAAAGGTGCGCCATCGACGAATGTATATTCGTAGCCGATGCGGTCAATCCAGGTGGTGACTTCCAGCACCGATTCACGTCCGGCAGCGTTGGTCGAACGCCAGCGTATGCCAGGAGCATCTCGCACGGATGTCAAAAAGGAGACACTCCGACAATCCGCTTGCCATTTGGGATTGTTGGCGATGTCGCTGATTTGTTCCCACACGACTTCAGGGCCTGCGGGGATGAGAATACGTTGATCAATGATCGTCATAGAAATTTATTATAAGTGATTTTGTCAGGTGTTCAAACTGTCAATTTATGTTACACTAACTCAAGATTGGTAACAGGCTGTCTATTGTACTATCAGCCTGCCAATTGCCCAACTTTAAGGATGTATGTTGCCTGGCCCAACTGCGACGCTTGGTTTTATTCTAGCGACTTTGTTCGGCGCTGTCTTTCATTTTATCGTCGGCGGGGATGTTCGCCGTCTGGCTTTGTTTTTATTAGTGGCCTGGGTGGGCTTTGGAGTAGGGCATTTTGTCGGCGTTTTGTTCGAGATCAATGTTCTCAATATTGGAACGCTGCGCATTTTGGCTGCTTCAGTTGGCGCGTTGATCGCACTCATTGTATCGCATATCCTGACGTCGGGTCAGGTGCGCAAACGATTTAATCGTTGAGGGTTTGTCATGATGGAAACAAACACACCGTTACCCATAACAACCGAACCACCGCCCGCTGCACCCAGCAAATGGACGATTAAACGGATTACAACAATCGCCGCTGGTGCGCTCATTGGTGTTATCCTGCTGGTTTTTGTGATCGGTGTGCTGCTGGCACTCCTGACCGATGCGACCCAGACAGCGCCTCGTATTCAGATTATTCGCGATATTGTCATTATTATTCTCGCGCTTCAAGGTATTGTGATCTTGGTGGCGCTGGCCGTCCTGATCCTCCAGGTTGCGCGGTTGATTAACCTGCTGCAAAACGAAGTCATTCCAATCCTCGAAAATACAAAAGATACACTGAATACGGCCAAAGGCACGGTTGAATTTGTCAGCGGAAATGTAACCGAACCGCTGCTTCGTGCCAGTGGATTTGCCGCTGGCTTACGTGTTCTGGTCAGTGAAATGGGGGGAATCCGCCGTGCAATCCGACGCGAACAAGCCGAACGATAATACGCTCAATACCGGAGCGCTGATTTGGGGCTTCCTCATAGGACTGGTGATCGGCGGAGTCGCCGCGCTTTTCCGTGCGCCGCGCAGTGGCAACGAGATGCGTCAAATGCTCGCTGAAAGTGAGCAGAATTTGCGTGAAAAAATCGAAGCGACGGTCATCCCCGTAGACCCGGTAGCGGAGAGTTTGGCCGAAGGAAAGGCCGCTGCTCGCCGTCGCCGCAGTGAACTCGGCCTGGATAATAACCGTTAATCCTCATTCATAGGGCGCATCGCGATGCGCCCCTACAGCACTTGTTCGATTTGTTGGAACGCCGCCCCAAGTGAGTCAATCACATCGCCAGCAAGCACACTCCGCGTACTGCCTTTTTTCGCGGCTTCGTCTCCAGCCAGCCCGTGCAAATAGCCGCCGACAATCGCCGCATCAAATGGCGAAAGCCCCTGCGCCAGTAACCCGACAATAATCCCTGAAAGCACATCACCAGTCCCGGCTTTTGCCAGCGCATCACTTTTGAAGGGTAGCGCGGCGATTTGACCATCCGGGTGAGCGATGAGCGTATGAGCGCCCTTGAGCAGCACGACGACACCCCATTCTGCCGCTTTTTCCGCCGCTAATTCCCACCGATTGGCCTGAACGGTAGCCGTATCGGTCTGGCATAAGCGCGACATCTCACCGGGATGAGGCGTGATGACGGTGTTTTTCGGAAGTATTTCCCACCATTTTTCGATTTTTGAGAGCAGATTTAAGCCGTCCGCATCGATAATTACCGGCGGGAAATTTTCCGGCTTTTCCTCAAATATGCCGATAAGCAGATCGCGTGTCGTGTCTTCGCTCCCCCAGCCCGGCCCTAAAAGCAGTGCTTTCACGCTGGTCAACTCGGCGCGAATCAATTCCAGTGCGCCAGTCGGAGGGAGGGGCATCCAGGTTGGCTCAAAAAGTCGCCCTGAGAGGATATTGACGATGTTTGGCGGCGCGGCGACTGTGACCAATCCCGTGCCAGCGCGGTAGGCTGCTGCCGCTGCCATCCCCGGCGCACCGACATAATTGCCTGACCCTGCCACGATCAACGCCCGCCCATAGGTGCCTTTGTGCGAATTGGGTGGACGCGCTGGCATTCGTTCGCGCACCGTCGCACCATCCACCAGAAAGTGCTTTTCTGTTTTTAGTTCTGGTAAATCATCAGGTACGCCAATCGTCGAGACAGTCAGTTTACCAACAGCACCCGCGCCCGGAAATGTCAGTAAACCGGGTTTGCCAGCGATATAGGTGATTGTTTCATCAGCGAAGATCGAGTTTTTATCGATCGCACCTGTGTCGCAATCGAGTCCGCTGGGACAATCGACAGCCAGAACATAAGGCAGTCGGCGTGGTGTTGGTGAGGGCAGGGAAGGGGTAATGATTGGCAGTTCTGGTTCGCCCATTTGCAGGTCTTTAAAGGTGCGGTGAATGCTTTGAAGCAATTTTGATGCTTCACCAGTCAGTGGTAGTCGGATTCCAATCCCGAACAGCGCGTCAATCAGCAAATCAGCGCTGCCGACCATATGATGCAACACGCGGTAACGTTGGTCGTCTTCGGCATCTGCGACCAATAAGCCTGCCTCACGCACCGCCTTGAGATTCGGATCATCTTCGTCGCGTTTCTTAAGCAGATAGAAACGCACCGCCGCGCCGCTTTCCTGTGCAATGATGCGCCCCGCGACCAGACCATCGCCGCCGTTGTTGCCTGAGCCGACCAATACCGTGACACGCGCATTTTCAAGCCCAGCCAGTACCGCCATTGCTCGGATCGCGGTTGCACGTCCAGCATTTTGCATCATCTGGTCGTAAGTGAATCCACCTGCATCGGCAGCCGCTTCAATCTTGCGCATTTGTTCAACAGAGCTGATTTTGAGCATGGACGTGTCTCCGCTGGGTGATCTCTACAGTGGAAAGTTTATATCATGCATGGAAATAAAAATCCAGCAGAGGGCTGCTGGATGGATGTTTAGATAGGAGGGGAGATTAGTAACTGCGGTTGATGACCTGCTGCGCGAGTTCGATCAATTCGTCTTTTGCGGCTGATTCAGGAAGCGGCTCAAGCGCATTGATCGCCTGTTGAACGAGTAACCGCGCCTGTGTCTGGCCTTGCTCAATCGCATCGCCCTGCAAAACTTTACGCTTGATGGTGGTCAGGAGATCATCGGTGGGTGCTTCTTCAATGACTTCGGCAACGGCGGCATGTGACGAGCCATTCGTCGCATAGGCTGAACCCAGCCCTTTACCTTGTGCCAGATCGATCCCGGCGGTCTTTCCAAGTTGATCGGCATCCGCGATCAAGTCAAGAATGTCGTCTGTGATCTGGAATGCGAGGCCAATATTAAAGCCGTATTCACCAAGCGCTTCTGTGTATTCGGCGGGTGCATTGACCAATTGAGCGCCCAGTTTTGCGCCGGATTTAAACAGGGCTGCGGTCTTGAGCGCGATGATCTGATAGTAAACTTCGCGCGAGAGCTTGCCTTCTTTGGCAGCACTCGCCTGAAGCGTTTCACCTTCAACCAGCGCAACAGTGCCTTCAGCCAGCGTAATATTCAAATCTTTGTAGGGGGCCATCAGTTCATAAACTTTGGTAAACAGGAAATCGCCCGTCAGGAGGGCAAAGGTGCGTCCCCAGATGGCATTAACCGATGGTCTCCCGCGCCGGACAATCCCATGATCGTTAATATCATCGTGGACGACACTGGCAGTATGCACCAGTTCAACGGCTGCGGCAACAGGCGCAACCTGATTGATGTCATTGCCACCCATAGCGGCATAGCTGAGAAGTACGAGGCGGGGACGAATACGTTTTCCACCCGCTTCCAGGATGTGATGACTGGCATCGCGTAGGGTCGTTACGGTGCTGTTCACCGTATCAGCCATGAGGTCTTCAACACTCTGCATTGCCTGGGTCATATCCATGCTGATTTTACCTTGATATGAGGGTAATTGATCGTTTGTTACTTTCAGAACAAGTTGAATTTATTATACACTAGATGAAATTTAGTGTCAATTTAAATCGAGGCCGTTGGCAAAGAGAACGAAAAGGTACTGCCCTGGCCTTCAATACTATCCACATGAATAGGTACATTATGACGCTCAAGAATCAATTGGACAATCGCCAATCCTACACCAACCCCACCATAACGGCGTGTGGATGAACTGTCGATTTGATAAAACGTCTCGAAAATAGTTTGTATTTTATCCTGCGCAATACCGATGCCGTGATCGGATACGGAAATATGAATTTTGTTGTCGGTATGAAAGATACGAACCTGGACAACGCCGTCGCTAAACTTGAGCGCGTTATCGATCAGGAGTTGCAAAACGGTGCTGATGCCGTAGCGATCTCCCATTGCCAGTGGTAGATTATCCGCGATTTCGGTTTGGATGCGAGCAATCGAATCTTTATGCTCCCAGGTGCGCCGGAGATTACGGGCAGCCGATTCGATTGTTTCGCGCATGATGATCGGGACGATACTCATCTCATCAATACTATTGGCAAGCTGCGTAATATTGCGGACAACCGTTTCCAGACGCGCGGTTGCTCCCAGGGCGTATTCGGCCAGATTGGTATTGCCGATGTCCTCAGCTAACAGCGCCACCGCTGATTTGACTTGCAGCAGTGGGGTTCGAAGCTCATGCGAGACATTGCGGACAATCGCGCTTTTGAGCAGCGCCACCTCGTCAACGGCCTTCTTTTGGGACTCAATCTCGTTTTTCAGAATTTTAATTTCGTCGTTGAGATGCTGCGTTTCTGCTTCAATACGAGCATAGTCGGCTCTTTTGTGCAGCGTTCGTCGTAGCTGATGATCGACACAATAGGGAATTGGCGGCAGGATGGCATCGGCAAATTCATCATAGCGTTCGTGAACAGGCTCATTAGTGAGCAGAATGAGCGTAGGGCAGAGGAGGGGATTCAAACTCTCTTTGATGATTTTGAAGAAACGCAGATTGTCGGCAGGGTTTTCAACCGCTATAACCACATCCGGCGGTGAAACCTGCAACACATTCCAAGCCTCGTCAATGGATTCGATAATCATAGGCTGGTAGTTTGCGTATGCCAGATAATCCATCATATCCTGCGAAAGAGGCTGTTGCGTATTCTTAAGCGAAAGAATGAGGATTGAAACCATACTCTCTGTGCTAATCATCATCTCGTTCACAATCTTTTACTCACATCTCCCCAATGTTTGACAAATCTGGTTCAGATGGAGGCGGTCATGCTGGGCTGTAAAATGTGCCATCTCCAAAAGTGTGGTCAGCCCAAAAATACTGTGCCGCGCCGAACGCTGCCAATCATGAGGTCTCAGTGTTCGCAGCCATTCAATCGTATTTGCGCGTTCCTGAGCAAAGCGCAGCGCAGCATGTAAGCCATCATCGTCACAGGGCAAAGCCTCATGAGGGCCAGCCGGAGAATGGGGAGCCACCAGAAACGGATTGTCTTCTGCCAGAATGCGCTTCAGCCGGGGTTGTTGGACGCTCTGCTCGCTTTCCAGGAGATGACAGACGACCTGCATAATCGACCATTCATTCGGATCAGGATGCTGATTCCACTGATGCTGCTTTACGTCGGATAACATGCCGAACAATGCGCCAATATTTCCGCGCAGCTCCGGCTCAATCGCTTCCGGTTGCAGCGGACGTGGTTTGATTGATGCGAGCCAATTCTCCTGCGTGAGTCGGGAATAGAGATCGCGCAGAGTCCCGATGCCATCTGCCTGCGGAGGTCTGTCATCCGGGTTTTCATGAATATAGAATGTGTTTAGGCCAATTTCAGCCGCCGGGAGAATATCATTTTCCAGACTATCGCCAATCATCAATGCTTCGTCCGGCTCGATGCCGACACGAGCGATAATTTCAGCATAATAAGAGGGGTCTGGTTTGGCGAAGTGGATGTTATCGCCCGTTGTGACCAGGGCATATGAATTAAATTGGTCAGGAAGGCCGCCCCATTCCAGCCGGAGTCGAATCGCTTCGGCGGGATATAGCGGATTGGTAGCGATCACGACTGCTAACGACTGATTACGAAGATAGTCGATCAATGCCACTGCGGGGTCGATTTGCTCGACACAATTTTTGAGCAGGGGGTAACTGTTGGCATAAAAATCGCTAAAAGCTTCCAGAATTTCAGCGGTTGATTTGCCCGTTTCCTCGGCAATCATGCTCACAGCCATGCCCGAATTGGTGAGTTCAACGCTGCGTGGGCCAGTTGTGCCGCCGATGACCTTGACCAGAACACGCGATAATTTAGGGTATTGCCACGCATCGTTAAAATACGTATCGACCATACGCAGATATTCAGGCACAAACGATACATCTGTGTTGATTAATGTATGATCCAGATCAAGCAAAACGGCCTTAATCATCATCTTCTCGTTCCAGCGCCTGCCGGAAAACATCCAGTCCAGGGCGTTCTGCGTTACATTGGTCGCAGCCAGTAAACGGGTCTTCGATTGGGATACGGTGTTTGACGCAGCTTGCAGTAACGGTTAAGTTACGCCCAAGCCCCAGGAAACGTGGTTTGACGGTCACAACAAGTTCCATGTATTGGCTGGCGTTGGCATTTAGGATTTCAGGGACAGGGCAGTTGGAGCAATCCACAGGTCTCCAGCGAAGGGACTCAGGATTAGCTTTTATTAAACGGCACTCCTGAATATTGCGCCCGCGATGAAAATCTTCGTGATAATGTCGGCATTCTTTACCGGCAGGTGTACGCATTCTCAATGATCTCTACAGTCGCCTTTAATTCAGTCACTACTGTAACACAATTCACGACGGCTTGAAATTAACGGCACATCAGGGTTTGGTATTGAAAGGGTTCGTATCGAGCCAATTTTTCGCGGCTGTGGGCAATGTACTGAGCGAACCGTGCTGAATCGTGCAATCCGGCAGTGCTTCCAGAAAGTTTGCCCCGTAACCTTTGCTGATGATGCGGCGATCAAAGATCGTCACCACACCCCGGTCTGTCGCTGTGCGAATCAGGCGACCAAATCCTTGCCGGAAGCGCAGAATTGCATCGGGAATAGCGTACTCATCAAACGAATCGACGTAAGTTTCGGAGCGAGCCGCAAAGATCGGGTCAGTGGGAACAGCAAATGGCAACCGCACGATGACTAAGGCACTGAGCGAGTCGCCGGGAATATCCACACCTTCCCAAAAACTGCGCGTACCCAGTAAAACGCCTTTTTGAGACGATTTGAAGCCATCCAGAAGCGCTTGGCGGCTGCTGCCATCGCTCTGGTCGTAGACCGTGATATTGCCGAGCGCGAGGCGTGGGGTAATCGCTTGGGCGGTCTGTCGCAGGTGGCTGTAGCTGGTGAATAAACCCATCACGCGGCCATTGAGTGCCGCCGCCAGCTCGACCAATCCGCGCTCAACAGCCTGTTGATAGCGCTGTTTATCATTCGGCTCGGGAATATCGTTGGGGATGAACAGCAGCGTCGATTTCTGATAATCAAAAGGCGATCCGACCTCAACCGTTTCGACGTGTTCGGCCTTCAAGCGTTCGCGGATATACTCAAAGCTTCCGTTGGTGCGCAGGGTTGCGCTGGTCATCACGACGGATTCTTTGGTTTCCCAGATATATTTTTCAACCATCGGGCCAATGTGGAGTGGCGCGGAATTGATATTGAGCGTGTAGGTCATATCCTGTCCGGCGCTGATCCAGTAAATTGTATTTTCATCCGGCTTGGTGATAAAGGCGCTGATCTGCCGATTCATCTCTTGCAAGTAGCGGGCTGCTGTGGCGGTACTGTTGACCAGATCGTTAAAGTCAGAAATATCGTACTGTTCCAGCCGTCCGAGCGCTTCGGTAAGCTGGATCATCGCCTCGCTGATGACATCCATAAATTCTTTGAGGTTATTCCACACCGCCTGAACCTGCGCGAAGCTGGCACGGTCACGCGCTTGTTGGGTGACGCGGGTCTGGGTAGAATATTCGGAAGCCTGTCGGCCTTCAACATCGGTCACGAATGTGCGGAATGCGCCAAACAGTACGCTGATATGGTGCTGCATGGATTCAGCGGCTTCGCTGATGCCTGTGACATAAATTTCGAGACGGTTCACCATTTTATCGGGAACGGTTGTGCGAATGCTGTTCAGCAAATCACCCAGCAACCCTTTTCGCGGGCCACCGAGATCAGCCAGACGGCGGCGGAGTGTCGCTTCGTCCAGCCGGAAACTGAGGCTGTTGGTCACGGCATCTTCCAGATGATGCGCCTCGTCCAGTACGAGATATTGATAATCCGGAAGTACGCGATTATCAGTCGTTGCGTCCGAGAGCAGCAGGGCATGATTTACAACCAGCAAATGGGCGCATTCGGCTGTTTTACGCGCTTTATAGAACGGGCAGCTTCCCGACATCACGCTGCGGCAGCGATCTAACATACAGCCTTCGTCTTCGGCGCTCAAACGCTGCCAGATATTATTCTCGACTGGCCCACGCAGGCTGATTTCGCCACGATCTCCCGTCGAACTTTCCAGCAACCAGACCAGAATTTTCGCCAGCGTGCGCAGTTCATCAATGCTGGTCGGGTGTCGGCGGCGGATGGTCGCCAGACGGCGCGGGCAGAGGTAATTGCTGCGCCCCTTGAGCAGAGCCGCATTAAATGGAATATTCAGCGCGTTCTGAAGGGTCGGAATATCCTTGTTGACAAGCTGTTCCTGCAAGTTGATCGTGTTTGTCGAGATAACCACACGCTCGCCATTCATAGTTGACCAGATGATCGACGGCACAAGATAGGCAATGGATTTGCCCGTTCCTGTCCCGGCCTCGATCATGACATCCTGGCTGCCGTTGAAGGCCTCGACAACTGCGCGTGTCATCTCGATCTGCTGGGGGCGATGCTCATAATTTGGAATCGCCTGCGCCAGAGCGCCGTTGGCATCAATCAGTTCGACCACATGGTCAATATTCATACCTTCGATATTTTCATTGGGACGCAAGGGTTTTTCTTCCTGGCGCATCGGTGTGAAAACATCGGAGAGTTTCAAGTCGGGCAATCGGAGGCCTTGCTTTTCCTCAATTTCGCGCAAAGCCGCCTCGAACACGGGTGCAGCGTCCCACTTCAGGCCACGCGCGGCAGTCGTGATTTCCTGCAATGTCGCATACGGCAGGGCAAGCGCCCGCTGCCACAATTCCCAATAGAGCAACGCAGTTGCGCGAGCATCATCTAGCGCACGATGGGCATTTTCCAGCTCGATGCCGATTTGCGAGGCCAGACTGTTCAGGTTATAGCGCGGCGCACGGGGAATCAAAACAGAAGCGAGATCATAGGTGTCGATTCGCAGATTGGATTCCAGGATGCCTTGCCGTGCCAGAAACGCGGTATCAAAACCGACGTTATGCGCCATAACGGGTGCATCGCCGACGAAATCGCGAATCGCTGGCACAACCGCGCGAATATTCGGCTTGCCGCTTACGTCTTCTGGGCGGATTCCTGTCAGGTGGGTAATGGTAGCCGGGATGGAAACGCCGGGGTCGATCAATTGAGAAAATGTGTCGATAATTTCGCCTTCAAGGATGCGCACAGCCGCCACTTCGATAATCGAATCACGCGAAGGGTCGAGGCCGGTAGTTTCCAGATCAATGGCGACAAGTTCGCCGCGCATAAGCGCTCCGTTCTAAAGGGACAAGCCCGTGAAATGTTAAAGAATACAAACGCAGTATATCACCTGGATAGGGAATGAACAAAAGAAATAAGTCCACGCAAAATAAAAGCTCACCTATCGTTTAGCGGGGTTCTTTCAGTAAGATGTTGAAAAGGGTCGTAGGGAAAATAAAATAGGGTGAACCAGCGGCTCACCCTATTTTTAGAAACCTAAATCAACAAAGCTGCGCGATTACTGTGCTGCGCGGGCTTCTTCCAGCAGTTGATTCGCCAGATCATTGAGTTCTGCCAGGCGTTCGGTCACGTCAGCGCCATCGAGGATGTCGTTGAAAGCGGCAGTCGCTTCACTGCGGACAGTCTGGTAAACCGGAACTGAAGTTTCGGCTTTGGTGCTGCCGAGCAGGTTGAAGGCACTTTCAAAGGCCTTGCCAGTGCCGGGTGCGGCGAAAACATCAGCCAAGTCTGCGGCGGTTGAACGGCGCACAGGGAAGTAGCCTGTCTTCGCTGCCCACTCTGCTTGTTGGGTCGGCTCAGTGTACCAGCGCAGGAACAGCCATGAAGCCAGGATTTGCTCAGGGGTTTTGCCTTGGGCGATAACCGAATTGCTTGCGCCGTAAACATCCTGAACGGGAGTGTCGGTGTAGCCAGGGATTGCAGCCGTATCAAATTCGAACTGCGTGGGTGCATCGGCGATTGCCTGGGCGACAAACGGGATACCGGATGATGAACCTGTGTAGAACAGGGCAGCGCCGGTGCCAAATGCGGCCTGATCGCTGCGGGCGGCGGGGTCGGTTTGAATCTTAACGCAGCCTTCGTTCAGCATGTCCTGCATCGCCTGGGGCATAGCGGCGACCTCTGGCGAATCGAAGGTGAACACGTCGTTTTCAGCGTCGTAAATGTCTCCACCAGCAGCGAACGCGGCGGCGGCAATGAACGAAGCATCGGTGCGAATCTGATAGCCATCTGTACCCATGCCATCATTGACGTACTTGCAAGCCATTTCCTTGAATTCTTCCCAGGATTTAGGCGGCGCGGTGTAGCCCATCGCGGTCAGCGCATCGACGTTATAGTACAGCATTTCCATTGAACGATAGACCGAGAAGCCCAGGCGTTGATTGTCGTGGTCTACGCTCAGATCAGACTCGAAGAAGCCGGTGAACATATCTTCGGTAAAATCGCTGCCGATGCCGACGACGGGATCCATAACATATGGCTCCAGGTCAACCAGGGCATCATTGTCCTGATAAACGGTTGCCTGATTGCCGTAGGCGACAGTGATTTCCGGGAGTTCGCTCGTCTGAATACCAGCGGTGATCGCATTGAAAATGTCATCATAGCTGCCCTTGGAAACCGCCTCGACGGTGATCCCAAATGGGTTTTCTGCATTGAATTGGTCAACCGCAGCTTTAACGACTTCTTCACGTGCGCCTGTGTGATTGTGCCACCAGACAACTGTTGTGCCATTCAGGTCAAGACCCTGACCGATGCCTTCGGCGGCAGGCAGTGTGAGATCGAATGTGTTGACGTAGGCATCTTGCGCTTGCACACCAGCCACGCCGAGCATAGCGACCATCACAAATACGAACAGAACTAACTTCGTCAATCGAGATTGCATAAATCTTTCCTCCAGACAAGTAAACGGTAGTTTGAAACACGAGATAAACATACAGACGGATTGTTAAGAACACTTTATGGAAAATAGCACGTTGTTTAAAGCTTTCATTGTATGGAATCCACAGATTCTGTGCAAATCGTCTGCGAGCAAGCTATGATAGATAGAGACACAATTTAACACTGGCTTAATGCCTGCTTGTGATGATTTTAACCCATTATGGGTAGATATATTGTAAGAATGGATCGCGACGCTGAAACTGATCGGCATCAAATAGAAAAAGGCAGACGGATGACCACCGCCTCACAGAGCGAATCTCTCGTTAGACCAAAAATCGAAGAGCAACACTTAATCATGGGGCGGCGACGATCCCAATTGAACGAGTCCCTCCTGGGGCTGTTGTTTGTCGCTCCAGTGGCGATCCTGGCCTTCATCTTTCAGCTTTTCCCGGTTGTTTACGGCTTCTACCTGAGTATGCAGGATGGGGTCAATATCCCAGAGGGTTTTGTCGGCCTCAAGCACTTTGTCAGCGCGGTGGGCAGCCTGGCCTATATGATCGCTATTGCCATTTCTGTGGTCTTTGCCATCGGCGGTTACGTACTTTACAGTCGGGCGCTGGCGGCTATGCGTGACAGCGGTGGCAATTTTTACGCCTATCTGCTTCCCGGTTTTATCGCGGGGCCATCCACGCTATTTGCGCTTGGTTTGGCTTTCAGAGTGGGCATCACTTATGCACTCATTCCGCTGATTCCGCTGGTGATCGCGATTTTAATTTATTGGCAGATCAACTCACAGCGCACGAATCAGGGCTTAGGCCTATCTAATTTCCTCTATACCATCAATTCGTGGGGATTGGGTGTGTTTACATTCAGTGCGACCCTGCTGCTTCTGTTTACATTCGCGGAACTCCATAGCGCGGTGACACCCGTAATGGCGATTGTTTCAGCGGTTATACCTGATAGAGATGTGCAATACCTTTTCCCCTTATTCCCACAAATTCTTGCGTTGGGCGGCACGGTTGCAGCGCTCGGCGCAATACTGACCATCAATGCGGTTCTCGCACCCCTCGAACGAGATATGCAGCCCCGGAAATTTTTGCGCTTTGGTCTGCTGCGCGTTTTCCTCGTCGTGGCGATAGTCGGCCTGGTAGTCTATGTCATTGCCGCGCAGGAGTCTTTACGCGCTTCCATCGTCTCGCTTTCCGATGTCACCCAGGAAGAACTTCGGGCGGTAACACGAGTTCGGATGCCCAACCTGATCGCCGATGTTTCGATGTGGTCGGAGGTCTACACCATGCTGCTGGGTATCGGCTTCACGGGTCTGGCCTATTATGCCTGGAGTCGAGCACAGCGCCGTGAAACCCCGATGGGGATGGTCGGCGTGATCCTCATTTCAATTCTGCTCATGATTGGCGGTTGGCTGTTTATAGGTGTGCTGCCAGAGGCGGCCTCGAATGGCGACCCGGACTTTTTTGATTCGCTGCTGCGCACGATTACCTATGCGGTACTCACCGTACCCGTTCAGCTTACATTGGGCTTAAGCCTGGCCTACCTGTTGTTCCACGAGGTCAAGCGTGGTAAATCCTTCTATCGCCTGATTTACTTTTTGCCCTATATCGCCCCGACAGTAGCAACCGCAGCCGTTTTTACAATCATTTTCTCTAATCGCGACACCGCCCCAGCCAACCTGTTCCTTCAGGCAGTCGGTTTACCTGCGCAGCAGTGGCTTCGTAACCCCAACGGCGTGTTTCAGATTTTGGCGGAAATTATCGGTGGGGCGGGGACACAGCTTCCCAGCTTCCTGGTTGGCCCAAGTTTGCCGCTGTTGACGGCCATCCTGTACACGATATGGGTTTTCAGCGGTTATAACGCCGTCATTTTTATGGCGGGATTGGGAAATATCCCCGCTGATATTTATGAAGCGGCGCAGGTCGATGGCGCGGGACGATGGGATATTTTCCGCAAAATTGTCTTTCCGATGATCTCGCCGACGACATTTTTCCTGACCGTGTTGGCGGTTATCGGCACTTTCCGGGCTTTTAATCACATCTGGGTACTGCGAACGGCGGACGCGCGTGGGGCAATGGATACGACCACCGTCTATATCTATGAAACGATTCTCACGGCATCTGTTTTGAAAACACGTCCCTATGCAGCTTCTCTGTCGTTTCTGCTTTTTGGCATCATTTTGATCTTAACGGTTATCCAAAATCGTTTGTCGAGAGATCGGGTATTTTATGGCTAGTCTAATCTCACGTCGCACATCGTCAAGCCCTCGCAGCGGGTTTCGCATTTTCGTTTATGTGATCCTATCCTTTGTAGCGATCATCTATATCGCGCCGTTTGTATTCATGCTCGGCAAATCGCTTCAGAACAATTTTGAAGCGAATAATACGCCGTCCGTGATTCCCAGTGAACCGCAGTTCCAGAACTATGCGGATGTGTTGTTCGGCTCATCGGATTTTGGCATTAACAACCGCTATGTGATCTATTTGCGCAATACGATTTTGCTGGAAGTCCTCTCGATTACCGGACAGACCTCGATCTGTGTGTTAGGGGCGTATGCCTTTGCGAGGATGAAGTTTCCCGGACGCGACCTGCTTTTTGGGATGCTTTTGCTGACACTGTTTGTCCCAAGTATCATTTTGCTCGTGCCAAATCTGATCGTCGTGACGCGCATTAGCCAGTTTTTCGAGAGCATTCATCCCTCGCTCAAGTGGTTAAATAGTTGGCCTGCGTTGGTCATCCCGTTCCTCAGCAATACCTTTAGTATCTTCCTGCTGCGGCAGTTTTTTATGCAAATTCCCAATGAGCTGTGGGATGCAGCACAGATTGACGGCGCGAGTCATCTGCGTTTTCTGATGACTGTTGTCGTGCCGATCTCCGGTGCGCCGATTATGACGACCATTCTGTTCGCGTTTGTCGGCGTTTGGAGCGCGCTAGAGTGGCCGATTCTGGTTACGTCTGATGAATCATGGCGACCCATTGCGGTGGCCTTGCAACAGTTCCGTCAGGAAGGCGGCACCAAGGTAAACCTCTTAATGGCGGCCTCGGTGATCGCCATGCTGCCGATTATGCTGCTCTACCTGTTTACGCAGAAGCAGTTCACACAGGGTATCACGACCACCGGACTCAAGGGGTAATCTAGGTCAGGAACTGCCAGCTAGATACCTGCAAATTTAGCCCTTCGATGCACATCGCGGCTTTATAACCGTCTCCTGCCGCGAAATCAACCATCGACCAGCGCGAGACCTCATCCGGATTTATGCGATTCGCGAGTAATTTTGGCGCTTCACCCGGAGCGAACGCCACATCAAAGCTGTCGAGTGGGCACGAAAGCCCTTCGCCGATAGCCTTGATGTACGCTTCTTTGCGAGTCCAGCAGGTGAAAAAAGCGTCAGCCCGCAAATTTTGAGGCAACCGTTGGAAAACGGCGACTTCATTCTTCGAAAAATAATGCTCCGCGATCTCGACCCCGCTGAAATCAGGCCGCATGAGTTCGATGTCGATGCCAAGCCTGCGACGGCGGGTGATGGCGTACAGCACCAGTTTGCCGGAATGAGAGAGATTGAAATTAAGCGCGTGGTCGCCTATCAGCGATGGTTTGCCGTGTGCGGTGTATTCGAATCGAAAATCAGCGGGTTTTTGCGACAGATACCTGCTGAGGAGTTCGCGCAGTTGACCACGTGCGGTGATATAGTGATTGCGATCTTTTTCGAAGACAAAACGATTTGCCCGGCTGAGTTCGTCCTCAGTCAGGCATTCCCGAAGCTGTTGTAATCGGTTCGACGAAACTTCCAGCGATGCTCGCCAGACGTGAACCGCGTCATCAGCGAGGATCAGATCATCGGTTGGTGGCGACCAGATTGTCATTTCGTCGCGACCAGCACTTGGCCCTCATGCTCTGCCCAGGCGCGATCAATGCAGTCACGAAGCTGCTCGGCCAACGCGCGGGCATAGGGTTCTCGTACCATAACCCCATGCTGCCCGACGCAGTGGTGAATTTCGATCTCGCCGATTTTGTATTCGTCCCATCCCAGCAGCGGCGCATTATCGAGTGGGTGGCTGCGTTCGGTAGCGCGGAACAGGGTGAGCTTACCCGGATAGTCCGGCGGTTCGTAGCTGCGATAGGTCACTCCGTAGAGTTCCTCCAGATGGTAGGACAACAGATCGGGCGGCATGATCGAGCCATTTTTAAAGTGTTCCGCGATGGCTTTACGCTTATCTTCGATTTCTGCCAGTTTGTGCATATATTCGGCGTAGTTTTCGCGATTTTTGATGCGCTGTGCATAGTATCCGACTGGACCGAGCGTCAGCATTTCGCGCACATGCTTCATGGCGCGATGCGTTTTGGTTTCTTTTGGCGGCGACCACCAACTTCTGAGATTCGGTGGCGACCAGCTATCGAACAACCCCAGGAGCGCGACTTGCTGGCCCTGCTCAACAAGATTATGCGCCATCTGATAGGCGACGATACCACCGATGGATGACCCGACTAAGTAATATGGTCCTTCCGGCTGGAAGTCGCGGATTTCCTTGAGATAGCGATGCGCCATCGCCTCGACGGTTGTGTCGAAATCATAAGTTCCGTCCACACCCTGGGCCTTGATGCCATAGAAAGGTTGATCTTTGCCGAGGCGGTCAGCCAGCTCGCGATAAAGTAAAACATAGCCGTTCTGGTCATGGACGCAGAAAAGCGTTGGTCTGTCGCCTGCGGTCTGGATTCCGACCAATAGGGAACGATGCGAGAGTTTCTTGCGTGTTTTTTTGTTGTCCTTCGCTACGACTGTTTCCTCCACGACCTCGCCAATTTCCTCCGCGATGATTTCGCCGATCTGGGTCACAGTTGGTGCCTGGAACAACAAATCCATCGGCAGGTTGACGGCAAATATCTTGCGAATCTGTGTGAACAGGCGCACACCGATCAGCGATTCGCCGCCGAGTTCAAAGAAATCGTCCTGGATGCCAACCGTTTCGATCCCCAAAACTTCCTGCCAGATGGCGACCAGCTTTTTCTCAATCTCGTTGCGCGGGGCCTCATAATCGCTTTGCATATTCTCTGGTCGCGAGAATTTCATGCCCGATCCGCTGCTTTCCACTTCTGGCTCGGCATTGAGCTTATCCACGAGCAGGCGCAGGTCGAGTGAAGACGCGATAATCTGTGAACGCGGGTTGCCTGCCAGAATCCGGCTGAAAGCTTCCGCACCTTCATCCGGTAAAATGCCATCCGTCAGCGCCAATTGGAGCAGGTTTGGCTTACCGTTTTCGGCGGCTTGGCGAGGTGTTGCGGGGCGCTGTGTTGGTTTTAACTTCGCGGGGTCAATGCGCCGCATCTTGAAGCCATTGATCTCGACCAGTGTCGTCCCGCTTTCGTCGAGAACGCCGATGTCAATGACAGCGAATTCTTTGCTCGACTCGACAAGCCGAGCGTAGCTGTAGATTTTTGTCGGCAGGGGCGCGTAGGCGCGGATGCTTTTGTAGGAAAATGGCACGAACATATCTTCAATGGAGTCATAGTTTTCGACCAGCGGCAGCGCGAAGCCCGTCGCCAAATCCATCAGGGCGGGGTGGAGGGTATAGTCGTGCATGTCGTTGGCAAATTCATCTGGCAGTTCCAGATAGGCCAGCGCTTCACTATCACCGAAATTCATCTGGCGCAGGACTTTCCAGCGTTCGCCGAATTTGAGATGATTTTCCTGGCGTGTAAACTGCTCTTTGGGGCCGAACGTCACGACCTTGTTGTTGAAGCGCTGGCGGAGGGCATCAATATCGTAAACCTGCGGTGTGCCGTTGACATAGCCAACTTTGCCGCTGACATGCTCTTGCCACTCAGTCTCCGACTCTCCTCTGCTAGTCACGATAAAATTGTAGTCATCGCCGCTTTTGTTTAGGGTGACACGCACACGCCTGTTTTCATCATCGTTCACTTGCAGCGGAATCATGAACGAAAGATCGCGGATTTCGACAGTTCCTTGCGGCGCGTCTTTTTCGAGCGCAGCCTTCACGATTTCCAGATAGCCCGTGCCGGGGATGAGCGCCTGACCCGTTCGCAAGCGGTGTTGATCTAGCACCCATCGCTCGTCTACCCGATAATTCGCCGCATAGACAATCTCATCCGGCGTATCGGTGATGATCTCGCCCAGTAGGGGATGTTTCATCGGCTTGCCGGGAACTTCTTCTTCAGGCGCAAGCCCAAGCCGAACTGCCGTTGCCGCCGCCATGCCGACTTCCTGCCACAAGCCCCAATTGATGGCGATGACCGTGCTGCCCTGCGCGGATTTGCTATCGGCAAAGGCGTTCAGGAAGGCGTTCGCACCCGTGTAATCGACTTGCCCAGCGGAGGCGATCACCGTGCTGGTGGACGAAAACAGGACGAGGAAATCAAGTTTTGCGTCTTTCAGAAGATCATCGAGGATTAGCGTCCCGCGCACTTTTGGCGCGAACACATTCTCAACCTGCTCAAGCGTTTTCAGTTGGATCAGGCCATCATCCAGCACGCCAGCGGCATGGATAACGCCGTGAATCGCGCCGAATTGCTGATATGCCTGGTCGATGGCGGCGCGTAGCTGTGCGCGGTCACTGACATCAGCGGCGGCAACGATGACCTCCGCCCCCAAACTTTCCAGATTTTGCACTTTGCGGATTTGGCGGCTGATTTTGTCGTGCGCGGAGTGCGAATCCAGCCAACTCGACCATTCATCGTGGGCAGGCAGCCCCGTTCGCCCAACCAGCACGAGCTTGGCGTGCAGAGTGCGAGCGAGATATTCCGCATGGACGAGTCCGATTCCACCCAGACCGCCTGTGATGAGATACACGCCACCTTCGCGCATAAGGCTTTTTTCGTTTTGGGATTTTTCCAGCGCGGCGGGTTCAAAATCCTGCACCCAACGCTGATCCTCGCGATAAGCGGCTATCGTGTTTGTGGGCGCGGCAGATAACTCCACGAAAATCTGCTCGGCCAACGATTCACTTTCGGCTTGCAGACCATATTTGCTCGTCCCGAAAAGCGCGACATCAATGGATTGCGTGACAATATTCGGGAATTCCTGCGGGATCACTTTGGATGGGCCAATCAGCGTGGCTTTTTCAGGATAGGGCAGGCTTTCGCCGTTTACCTGCTGCATGCCGTTGGAAATTACCCACATTTGAACCGGATCGGTCACAGCTTCGTCGGCTAACGCTTGCGACAGGAATAACAGGCTGTAGAAACCCCCATTTAGGCATTCTTCGAAAAATGTCAGGCGCGACTCAATCGGTTTATCCAGCGTGACCGACCAGAAATGGGCGATATTACGCGGAACGCCGCCATTTTGCGCCAGATGTTTGATGAATTCGGTGTAATCGTGGCGCGAACGTGGGTCAATCGCAAAGGCGCTGTCGCCAAGCTGCGCGAATTGGTAGCCGGGAGTGATGATCGTCACATCCTGTCCGGCGGCTTCCAGTTGATCGGCAACCTGCGTACCCAGGCCGCATTCGTCCACGAATACCATCCAGCCCGATTGCTGTGCAGGATTTTCGACTTGCTTAGGCCAATCCGATTTTTTCCAGATTGGACGGTAGAACCAATCGGCAATATCGGGTATTTTCGTCAATGCTGCCCGCGCTGGAGTCGAAACGGTGTTGTAAAGCTGCTTGCCAGGTTCAATCCAGAATCGCTGGTGATCGAAAGCATAGGTGGGCAGCGGCACCCTGTAGCGCTGTTCACGCTCGTAAAAGGTTGCCCAATCGACGCTGCAACCACTAGCCCACAGCCGCCCCAGCGAGGTCAGCATAAAGCTTAAATCGGCTTCGGTTTCGCGCGGGTGGCGAAGCGACGGGAAAGTGATTTGCGATGCGGCTTTGTCCGGGTGTTGGCGGGCAAGCGTACTGAGGGTATTACCTGGGCCGACCTCAAGCAGAACCCGCTGCGGATTCTTCACCAGTTCGCCCACGCCGTCACTGAAGCGCACGGTATTACGAATGTGCTTCACCCAATAGTTGGGATCGACAGCTTCTTCGGTGCGAATCCAGGTGCCTGTTAAGTTGGAAATATAAGGGATTTCAGGCGCATGGAACTTGATGCCCGAAATACGCTTATGAAACTCGTCCAAAATTGGGTCAAGCAGCGGTGAGTGCATCGCGACTCGGACTTTTAGACGGCGGAACTCAATCTCATGTTCCGTCAGAGTCTTTTCCAGATTTTCGATGTCCGCCACCGCGCCGGAGAGTGCGTACAGTGACGGCGTGTTGATGACCGCAATCGAGACATGTCCATTCAGGATTTCTTCGAGGCCATCCGAAACCGGGACACTGAGCATCGCGCCTTCATCGGTGGTATCCATCAGTGACGCACGTGCCAGCACCATCAGCAGCATGTCCGTCAGCGACATCACCCCGGCGAGACAGGCCGCCACGTATTCACCCAGGCTGTGTCCGATCATGGATTCGGGCTTGATGCCCCAGGACATCCACAATCTGGCTTGCGCATATTCAGTGATGACAATTGCAAGTTGCGAGGCTGTCATGCTCTTTTCGAACGCTTGGGATTTTTCTTCGACCTCGTTCTCATCGCAGAACATCAACGCGCGAAGGTCAAAATCAAGTCTGGATTTGAGAAATGTGAGGCATTTATCAACCTGCTCCCGATAAACAGGCTCGGATTCGTACAGGCCGCGTCCCATATTCGGATATTGCGCACCGCTGCCGGGGAACATGAATACGACAGGCGGCGCGTTTTCCGGCGCATTTTGCGAGAAAATCCGCTTGCGATCATTGCTTTCGATAACCGAAACGGCATCTTCGGCGCTCTGGACGACCATAATACGCCGTTGATTCATCTGGTTGCGGCCTACTTGCAGCGTATAAGCCGTATCCGCCAGATTTTGTTCAGGATGATTTTTCAGATGTTCAGCCAGATTTTTCGCGTTTTTGTCGAGTGCTGTGGTGGTCTTGGCGGAGAGCATCAGCAGTTGCCAGGGACGTGAGTTGCTCGAAGGGTCAAGAATGGGCGCTTCTTCAAGAATGATGTGCGCGTTCGTGCCACCAACACCCAATGAACTCACACCCGCGCGTCGTGGAAAGCCTTTGACATTCCAGTCGCGAAGCTGCGAGTTGACGTAAAACGGGCTGTTCTCAAAGTCGATCATTTTGTTCGGCTTTTCGAAATTCAGGCTTGGCGGAAGCTCCTTATTTTTGAGCGCCTGTACCGTCTTGATGATGCTGGCGACACCCGCCGCTGTATCCAGATGACCGATATTCGTCTTGACTGAGCCGATGCCGCAGTAAACTTTTTTCTTCGTGCTGGCGCGGAATGCCTGTGTCAGCGCCGTGACTTCAATGGGGTCGCCGATATACGTGCCTGTACCGTGAGTCTCGACATAGGTGATTGTGTCCGCCGGGACATCAGCAATCGCCAGCGCTTCGGCAATCGCGGCTGCCTGACCATCAACACTGGGCGCGAGATAGCTGATTTTGCCCGCGCCATCGTTGTTAATGGCTGACCCGCGAATGACGGCATGGATGGTGTCACCGTTGTTGATCGCGTCTTCCAGCCGTTTCAGCACAACCGCGCCGACACCGCTCCCGAAAACGGTTCCCTGCGAACTATCGTCAAAGGCGCGGCAGTGACCATCCGGCGAGAGAATTTCGCCAGAGTGATACATATATCCCCGGCGGTGGGGCAGTTCAATCGTCACACCACCCGCCAGCGCCATATCGCATTCCTGATTCAGCAAACTTTGAGCCGCGATGTGCATGGCGACCAGCGAAGTCGAACAGGCCGTCTGGACATTGACACTTGGGCCTTTGAGATTAAGCAGATACGACACGCGCGTCGTCATAAAATCTTTGTCATTGCCGGTATGCCGCACCAGGAAAAAACCCACCGAATTCATGATTTCCGGGTTGGTCATCAGGTTCAGCGGCATATAGGCGTTCATGCCGGAGCCACCGTAAACACCAATTGCGCCGTCAAAACGGGCGGGGTCATAGCCGGCATGTTCCAGTGCTTCCCAACACGTCTCGATAAAATGACGGTGCTGCGGATCCATGATCGACGAATCGCGCGGGCCGAGGCCAAAAAACGCGCCATCGAACATTTCCATATCTTCCAACGCGCCGCCCGCCGGGACATAATTGGGGTTGCTCAGGGTAGCATCGTCCACGCCTGCGGTGCGCAACTCGTCATTGGTAAAGCGTGAGATGGATTCCACACCGTTGCGTATATTCTGCCAGAATTCATCGGGGTTTTTGGCATTCGGGAAACGGCCCGCCATGCCAATGATAGCAATTTCGGAGCCGTTTAATGTCTCAAGAATATCTTTATTGGTCATCATTACCTAATAATCTGTTGCCTGAATACGCTATAGTCTGATGCTTGAATACACTATAAATCTGATGATCGACTACGTTTTGTAGCGATCATAGTCTACACTCCAGTTTTTATTTTACTTGTAATTGTCAAGTTTGCCCGTCGAATTTATCGGCGACCAAGACGCTGCTTACGTTTCTCTGCACGGCTCAGGCTCTTTTGCAGGCGCGAGTCGCCGCCATCATCTTGCTTGCTCAGATGATCGACGAGTGAACGGATTGTCGTGAAGCGGAACAGATCGGTGACGGTCAAATCGCTTTCAATGACTTGCTTCAATCGACGGTGAGCCTCAACCGTCAGCAGCGAATGTCCGCCCAGGTCGAAGAAATTGTCATTCATGCCGACACTGGAGACGTTCAACACTTCGCGCCAGATCGCGGCGATCTTTTCTTCAATATCGCTTTCCGGCGCGATATAAACCGTTTCGCTGGTCAGCGCAGCCTGATCGGGCGCGGGCAGCATCTTGCGATCTGTCTTGAGATTGGGTGTCAGCGGGAATTCTTTCATCGAGACGAAGTGCGCCGGGATCATGAATTCTGGCAGGTCGTCTTTCAGATAATCGCGCAAATCACTCGTAGTCAGGTTTTGATTCGGATACGGGACGAAATAAGCGACTAATCGTTTGTCGCCGGGTACATCCTCGCGGGCGATGACCACCGACTTGTTGATCGCTGGGTGCTTGTCGAGCAATTTTTCGATCTCGCCGAGTTCGATCCGATAGCCGCGAATCTTGACCTGGAAATCGTTGCGTCCCAAAAACTCGATATTACCATCTGGTAAATAGCGAGCCAGATCGCCCGTGCGGTACATCCGCGCATTGGGATTATCGCTGAAGGGATTGGCGACGAATCGCTCTGCGGTCAGCTCCGCGCGGTTGAGATAGCCACGTGCCACGCCGTCTCCGCCGATGAATAATTCGCCTGCCACGCCAACCGGAACAGGTTGCAGGCAGCGGTCTAAAATAACCATCTGGGTGTTGGCGATAGGCGTACCGATAGGGATCATCCTCTGATCGCTTTCAACCGGGAAAGTCGATGACCAGATACAGGTTTCTGTCGGGCCATACATATTGATAATTTCGCCCGGTACAAGCTGCCGCAGCTCATCCGCCAGTGACACTGGGAACGCCTCGCCGCCGATCATCAGTTTTTGCAGCGATTTGAATGCCCCTCGTGTGTCGTCATTGATGAGAAGCATACTCGCCATCGACGGTGTGCATTGCATATGTGTGACGTTGTGGCGGGCGATCTGCGTCGGGATAGAGTAATCGTCTCCTGCGCTGCGAAGTTTCTGGTTGGAAAGTTCGCGCAGGCGGTTCAACGGGTCGAGGCTGTTCAAAACCGTTTTTGAATCCACACCGAAGTCGATCAGGCAGGCGATTTCGTTAATGTTAATCGACTTGAGCTTGTTCACCAGTTCGAGACAGGTTTCCAGTGTGCCGAACAAGCCGCTGGTTTCGAAATAGCGCTCGAAAGCGAAGTTGAGAACCGCGTCTTTTTCTTCATCAGAGAGTGTCTGGCCTTCAAACATCTGGCGCAAGCTCTTGCCTGTGCTTTCGGCACGCTGCTTGAATGCCGGGAATGACCAGGCCGCTTTTTCGGTGAGGTCGAGTGCGTCACGGAGGTAATTTTTCATGGGCTGGCGCACGATCTCGCGTACTTCGTCGTCGTCATCACCGACAAACGTGTGCAGCATCAGCGTCACATACCCTTTGCCGGGATGTCCCGCCTCGCGCCACGCATTGCGGTAAATTTCCAGCTTTTCGCCGAGTTCCTGAATATTTTGCCCCAGCAGGTGAGTCAAGATCGGGAAGCCTTTTGTCCCCGCCATCTGGAACGTCTCCGGGTTGCCCGCAATCGTAATCCATGACGGCAGTTCTGGCTGAATCGGACGCGGCAGGGTGCGCACGTTGACCTCTTTACCGTTCGGGCCGGGGAGGGCAACGGTTTCGCCGCGCCATAATTTGCGCACCACTTCGATATTCTGGAACATGATATTTTTGCGATCTGCGAAATTTTCCGGCATCAGTACGAAGTCGTTGGGCTGCCAGCCAGCCGCGAACGAAATCCCAACACGGCCTTTCGAAATATTATCGACCAGCGCCCATTCCTCGGTGATGCGAATCGGGTTGTGCAGTGGGATCACGCAGCTTCCGGCACGGATTTTGATGCGCTCAGTGATCGCGGCAATGGCGGCGCTGGCAACCGATGGGTTGGGATACAAACCGCCGAAAGCATAGAAATGGCGCTCCGGTGTCCAGATGGCTTCGAAACCGTGACGATCACCAAATTTCGCGCCTTCCAGCAGCAGTTCATATTTATCGGCAACATTTTCACCTTCGTCGCTGGCGAAGTAGAACAGGCTAAAGTCAATTTCCTGGTCGCTGTAAGCGTTGTTGATGGCGGCTGCGGACATCGAGCGATCTTCGGCGTACAGCACCACTTTGAAGCCGCGTGTCAGTGTCCAGAATAGTTCCAGCACTGAAATATCAAACGATAAGCTCGTAACTGCCAGCCAGACACCCGGCGTTGTACCGAGACGTTCGTCCATGCCTGCGAAGAAATTGACGACATTGCGATGTTCGAGCATCACGCCTTTGGGCTTGCCCGTCGAGCCGGATGTGTAAATCAGATAGCTCATATGGTGGGGTGCGACGTTAACCTGCGGATTATCCTTGCTCTCACGGGCGATCATCGGCCAGTCGGTATCAATGCTCACGACCTGTGCATTGTGCTGTGGCAGATCGGCAACCAGCTTTTGCTGCGTGAGCAGAACCGGAATCCCCGCGTCCTGGACCATGAAGGCGATGCGATCCGCCGGGTAGGAGGGGTCAAGCGGCAAATATGCGCCACCTGCTTTGTGGATGCCCATCAATCCGACGATCAGATTGAGCGAACGTTCCATGCAGATGCCGACGATGGTATCCGGCCCAACGCCAAGTTTGCGCAAATAATGGGCAAGCTGGTTGGCGCGTCGGTTGAGTTCGTAGTACGTGATTTCCTGATCTTCGAACACGACTGCCACCGAATCCGGCGTGCGTTCGACCTGCTTTTCGAACAGATGATGGATGCAGGCATGGCGCGGATAATCCATCTGTGTCGCGTTCCACGCTAGCACGATCTGGCGATATTCGTCGTCGGAAAGCAGCGAAATTTCGGCAGCAGAACGTCCCATGTTAGCGATAATATTCCGCAAATAGCTCGTAAATTGGTGTTGAATGCGTGCGATGGCTTCCGCACTGAGCAGGGGAGTCTGGTAAACCCACTGTGCTTGTGTGCCATCCTCCGCGATCAGCAGTGTTAATTCGCTCCCAAGAGCAGGTGTGTAATTTTCAAAATTCGCGACCTGCTCAACGGTGACAGCGTATTTCGGCGCACCATGATCGCGCAGTGCTTTCATCTCCGGGTAACGGGCGATCACATCGCGGGCATAACTTTTGTGATTGCGGATATTCGCGATTTGTTTGAGGAGAGTCTGTACGCCATCCTGACCTGCGTCCAGATTCACACGCAGCGGCACGTAGGCAGCAAAAATATTTTCAAAGCCGTCAATTTCACTTTGTAAAGCGACATCGCGGAATCCGAGTGTCAACGAACTGCAGTTATTGATACGTGACAGATAATCGCCGAAAACTGCCGTGACGAGATCGGCTGCTGATTGGCCCCCAACCTGAAGCCCAGATGGGATGTTCATGGCGGCAGTCGCATATTGAGGTTCAGCCGCAGGTTCATAGACGCGATTGGTGTAGGGCGGTTCGGCAGGCTCGATTCTTGCCAGTTCGCCTAACCAGAAATCTTCATGACGCGCCAGCGATTTATTGATATTGCTCAGGCGCTCAACTGTGTCTGAGTCGAGTTCTTCGATCTGGTAGCCAACTTGTACGCCTGTTTGCGCGACAAATTGAGCAATTGTGATCGGTTGACCGTCAATCGTGAGCAGTTTGCGTAGGCCAACCTCACTGCTGGTCGTCGCGATCTTCATAAAATCTGAATTGACTTCGGTAATCACCCCCGGAGAATCGACTGAAGTTGAGCTGAGTATTTCGATCTCTGGCACGAGGTAAACAGTTTCACCGATCACCAATTTTGGCAGCGCCAACGGATTGGTGTAACGGTCTGGAATGCCAAAGTCCAGCGCGTGTACCAGCGCGGCGATATTTTCAGCATCCTGATTCCACCAGATAGCAGCAGCGGCGGAAGGGCGTTGGTATCTGCCGTAAAAATTCTTCTTGTTGCCGATCTGTTGAACAGGTGTCAGGGTGTCGTTGCCGAGTTCTTCCACGAGTTCACGAAATGATTCCTGGGCGACCTCATAATTTTTTGCGTTAATCGTAAACGAAGTTTCATTTTCATCGACTTCAAACACGACTTGCTTGAGGATTTCACCCGTATCGACTTCAGCTTCCATAACGTGCCAGGTGATGCCATAAGTCGGTTCGCGGTTCATCAACGCCCATGCGGGTGTGTACAAGCCACCATAACGCGGCAGTGGCCCATCGTGAAAATTAATGGATAATTTGCGCGGCAGTTTTAGAATTTCGCCGGGGATAATCGACAAATTCGCGACGCTGAATAGGTAATCAAAGGGCTGCTGGCTCAAAATATCAGCCAGATTATCTTTAGGATTAATAACTGCAATATCATGTTGGCCGGCCCAGTCCTTGATATTTGTGTTGGCCGAGATGATGCCGTTTACTTCATGTCCGGCTTGCAAGAGAATCTCAGCGCATTGAACCAGGAGCGTTCCTTCGCCAATGATAAAACAGTTGAATTTCTGATTCATGAAACCTCCATAGATCAGACGAGGTAGTTCCAGACCGGGTATCAAAAACAGACGAGGAAGTACGAGAAGAACCGATAAAAATAATTATAACAGGCGTTGCGCGATTTAGATGTTAATATAGATGGCCTTACCTTACAGGTAGCTAAATCTTCTGAAGAATGTAAATAAAATTTGTAATGTCTATGGTTATGAAGAATGAGAAATTGTTAGAAATAGGTTACGAGAACGTGAGAATATCAGGGATGGGTGAAAAGAACGAGCGAATGTTGGAGATCGATTAAATGAAAATCTCTCGAAAAATAGCAGCTTTGATTACGCTATTCATGGTGCTGGTCGTGGGAATTGGTGCTGTGTTCTATGCAGCGCGTATTGCACGTGGGCAAGCATTGAGCTGGGTGCATCCGTCCCGTAGCCAGCCGAATGAAACGCCCGATCAGGCAGGTTTGGAGAATTGGGAAGACGTGACATTTGAGTCTACAGACGGCTTAAAAATAGCCGCATGGTTTATTCCCGCGCAGACGGACATGAAAGATGGGGCGACGGTGATACTCGTGCATGGCCTGAGCGCAAATCGCGGTGAAATGCTGAATCGCGGGGCGATTTTGTCGCGTCATGGCTATCATACCCTCCTGATCGACACACGCGCTCATGGAAATAGCGACGGCACAGCGACGACACTTGGTGCATTGGAGGTCAATGATGTACGGGGAGCGCTGGCTTATCTGGCTACCCGATCTGAAGTCAACACGGAAAAAATTGGCATCCTGGGACATTCATCCGGCGGTGCGGCAGCGATTGTTTCAGCAGCGCAACTGCCCGAACTGCGTGTAGTCATATCCGAGAGCGCATATTCCAGTGTTGTGGATATGGCTGTTCCGGTTGTGACCGCGCTCACAGGCAGGCCTCCATTTCCGTCAACGGGCGTAGTGTTGTGGTTTATGGATCAGGAAACAGTCGCACCCGTAAGCACTGTTAACCCGGCGGCGGATGTCACAAAACTCGCGTCGCGCCCCATTCTCATTATTCATGGCGAAAAAGATGAATTGCTCGATGTGAGCCACAGCCAGCGTATTTTTGATGCCGCCACAGAACCGAAAGATCGCTATCTGGTCGCTGAAGCCGAACACGTCAATATTGTCGAGGCTGATCCCGCCGAATATGAGCGCCGAGTCGTCGCGTTTTTGGATGAATATCTGGCTGGTTAACGAATATTCATGGACTGATGCTGGCCGCGCTGTAAATCGACCCTAAAAATCGCTGGGCGGTTTGCGATCTGGGGCATTTTGGTACAAATGCTTTTAAGCCATCTGTTCCGCTGCTACACGCTGCATCACATCACGGATGCGTAGCTGATCTGTAAGGCTGTAGGATTCGAGGTTGATCGGAGCAAGATCGTAATCAATACTTGTTCCCCAACGATCTCCCTCAAATGTGCGCTGGTAAACGGCCTCAAAATCGAATAATAAGTTCTCGCTGCCTGCTAACGGAATAGGGATAGTCGGTAATGACATATCCACGTCGATCCCATGTACACGCGCAGTTTGCTCCGGGTTTTCTTCTTCTCGGCGATCAATCAGGGTCAGCGTATAAGCATGAGAATCTGGCTCATCTGGATAAGCTGGGACACCGGGCAGCGATGACACCGTTTGGTGCAGATAATCCAATTCGATGAGCGATGTCCCGCTGGCAAGGGCAACCGCACGGTTATGCAAATAAGCCTTATAACCTGTACCGCCGATTTTATTACTGTCGGACAATAACTCGATTCGTGTAATCGGTTCACCCATATATCGGATGTCTTCAGGCTTGTAAATTACGATAGACGAAATTGTAATTTCATCTTCCATCAATAGTGCTCGAATCGGGATCAAATGGATAGTTCCGGCAGATGCTGCTTGTGCCGTTGATACCATCGGTACTTCAGAATCGTCCGAACGAAAAACGCCTACATCCGGTCTAGGGTGTCGTTTGCGTTCGTCACCCGTATCAATATTTTCCGTCCAGATTTGTAAAGATTGCTCCGCGCGTGCGACATAGTTAATAGGCAGTTGCATGTTCAGGGTTTGGATAATATAGGCGATATAACTGGCATGAATGCTTGTCCAGATCGTGGGGCTGTTTCTGGGGTTTTGCGCCATGCTGTGCAAATGGGCATTGATTCCGCGATACGGGTTTTTTTTCAGTCTGCGGTTGGTCATCAGCGCACCTTTCAAACCGTCACTGCTTCCAGTTTACATCAAAATGATATGGTATGGGCGCACGCTTACGAAGATTTGATGCTGACAGCGCTGTAAATAGCTCCCAAAAATCGGCTGGGGCGATTCGCGATCTGGCGCGTTTGGGTAAAGCCATTTTTCCGCGCCAGCGCTTCCCAGGTTGGATATGAAAGGGGATAGGGTACCCAGGTATTGCCGGAATCTGTGCCATATTCGACCAGTATCAACCGTCCTCCAGGCCGTAAATAGCCGAGAACCATCTGTAAAACCGGGTCTTTCTGGCGCAAGAAATGCAGCGAATTTGCCATCACGATGCCATTTAGCGGCGGCAGTTTTAGCGGAGCGGTGAAATCGGCATTGATATAGTGAACGGTCACAGCCGGGAAACGAGCTTTCATCGCGCGTTCCTGCTCTTTGAGCGCACCTCGATCTTTATCGACAGAATAAATTTCGGCCTCTGCGCCAATAATTTCAGCGAGTGCCAGCGTGAACGCACCTCCGCCAGACCCCAAATCCGCCCAGATGCCGCCTGTTTCGGCAATACCGCCTCGCAGCAAATTAACGTGATCTTTGTGATCCATCTGGCCTCTATTCGACGGTATCGCGTGTAAAGCGATAGGCGATCAGAATTGGAATGAACGTGGCGGCAATGACGAAGAGGGCAGCGACATTTGTCACAGGGCGGTCACGAGGCCTCGAAAGCTGGCTGAAAATCCAGATCGGTAGCGTTTGCTGCTGTCCGGCGGTGAACGTTGTCACGATAATTTCGTCAAATGAGAGCGCGAAAGCCAGCATCCCGCCTGCGAGAAGGGCTGTCGCGATATTCGGCAGAATAATGTAGCGAAACGTCTGAAACGTCGAAGCACCCAAGTCCATCGACGCTTCGATTTGCGATTGCGATGTGCGCCGCAGTCGAGCAATGACGTTGTTGTAGACGGTGACGACGCAAAATGTCGCGTGACCGATGACAATTGTCCAATAGCCGAAGGTTAGCCCACTCAATCCAATGGCAGAACGCAGCGCGATTCCGGTGACGATACCCGGCAGCGCGATGGGCAGAATCACCATCAGCGAAAACGCCTCGCGCCCAAAAAATTTACTGCGATAAATTGCTGCTGCGGTAATCGTGCCAAGAATAAGCGCGATCAATGTCGCGACAACCGCAATGCGCAGTGATAGACCGAGCGCTTCCCAAAAATCCTGACGATCCAGAATTTCGCCAAACCATTGAGTCGTCAAACCGGGCGGCGGAAAAGTAAACGAGGCTTCTTCCGTCGTGAAGGCGTACAAAACGACGATTAACAGTGGAAAGTGCAGGAATAACAGCACCATCCCTGTAGCGATTTTTAAGCCGAGTGGTGCGGTAGTCTCAGAGCGCATCAAAAGCCCCCAGCCTCTTGGCGATTGACAGATAGATGCCCATAATCACAATCGGAACGACGGTGAAAGCTGCCGCCAGTGGAATGTTCCCCGCCGTGCCTTGCTGTGCGAATACCGCCTGCCCGATAAAAAAGCTGGAATTACCGATCACGCCAGGAATGATATAGTCGCCCAATGTCAGCGAGAACGTGAAAATCGACCCCGCCACCACACCCGGAAAGGCCAGCGGAAAAATCACTTTGCGAAACGTGTAACCGGGTTTCGCCCCCAGATCGCTGCTGGCATCGATCAGAGATTTTGGGACGCGCTCTAATGCCGTATTGATGGGCAAAATCATGTAGGGAAGCCAGATGTAGACGAACACCATAAACATGCCCAACAGCGAAAATGAAAGCGATGATCCGCCGATCACAGGCAGGCCGAGTATGCCTTCAAGCAGCCCATTAAGTCCCAAAAGTTTAAAAAACCAGGTGATAATGCCTTCCTGCGCCAGGATAATTTTCCATGTATAAACACGCACCAGATAGCTTGACCATAAAGGTAGCAAAACCGCGAGATAGAGCAGCCCTTTGATGCGATACGAGGCATAACGCGCCATATAGTAGGCGATGGGAAACGCCAGTACCGCGCAGGTGACGGTCACGAATGCCGCCATGACAACGGTTCGCACGACAATATCCATATTGGCTTGCGTGAACAGGCTTTGGTAGGTCGTAAGTGAGAATTCTCGAATGACAACGCCGCTGAAGCCGTCGAGATAAAAGAAGCTCTGGATGAGCAGCGACGAGAGTGAACCGATATAGACCACGCCCAGCCATAAGAGGGGGAGCGCCAGCATCACCAGCAGGGACAGGTTAGGCCGTTTGAAAAAAAATGTCGAGATACGTCGCAAGGTTGACGGGGGTTGTTGACGGGATGCCGGGGCAGGAATCGATGTCATTTCTGTTATGCTCCGGCGCTGATTGGGCGATTGCTGCTCGTGTGCCATACCAGTTTGACACGGCTGCCCCGTGCGTTTACCGCGCTCGTTTCCAGATTTTGTTCCACGACAGTCAAATCCGCGCCGCCCTCAAGCTCAACCAGATAGCGCGTGTGCATCCCCAGGTAAATCACATCGCGAATTTTACCCTCGGCGGAACACATGCCGTCTGCAAGAGGCGCACCCACATCGACGATACGAATTTTTTCGGGGCGAATGGCGAATGTGCCCGGTGAACCAGTCAGGATTTCCGCGATTTTGCCGCTTAAAATATTTGAAGTGCCGACGAATCCTGCGACAAAGCGCGTTGTGGGGCGTTCGTAAATTTCCGAGGGGGTGCCGATTTGCTCGATTTTGCCCAGGTTAAACACCGCGATTCGGTCACTCATCGTCAGCGCTTCTTCCTGGTCGTGTGTGACGAACACAAACGTGATGCCGATTCGCTGTTGAATCGACTTGAGTTCGATCTGCATTTCCTGGCGCAGTTTCAAATCCAGCGCCCCTAACGGTTCGTCAAGCAGCAGCACACGCGGGTGATTAATCAATGCGCGGGCGAGGGCGACACGTTGGCGTTGACCACCGGAAAGCTGCGAAGGTTTACGATTCGCCATTCCCGGCAGGCGCACCAAGTCGAGCATATCCTGGACTCGCGTTTCGCGCTCGGCTTTTGGCACATTTTTGACCATCAACCCGTAGCCGATGTTCTGTCCAACATTCATATGTGGGAACAGCGCGTAATCCTGAAAAACCGTATTCACGTCGCGGTCATAAGGTGGCACGCCGCTGACTTCGACCCCATGAAGCTGGATGCTGCCCGATGTTGGCTGCTCAAAGCCAGCGATCAGGCGCAGACAGGTCGTCTTGCCTGAACCAGACGGCCCCAGCAGTGAGAAAAATTCGCCATCAAAAAGCTCAAGATTGACATGGTCAACGGCTTTCACATCGCCAAAAAATCGGCATACCTCACTGAGTTTCACGGCGACAGTTCGCGTGGTGCTAGTCATGTATTTTTCACCATCACGTGCTTGGTGATTTTGTATTCGGCGACTGCTTCGGCGGAGAGGTCTTTGCCAAAGCCGGACTGCTTGAATCCGCCGTGCGGTGTCTCAGATGCCAGCGGGATGTGGTCGTTAATCCAGACCGTGCCAAATTCCAGCGCTGCGGATAAACGCATGGCGCGGCCAATATCTTTCGTCCACAGCGAGGCCGCCAGCCCATACAGCACATCATTGCCATAACGCAGCGCTTCTTCTTCGGCTTTAAAGGTGTTGATCGTCAACACTGGGCCGAAAACTTCGCTCTGTATGATCTCGGCTTTCTGGTCAGCATCAGTAATCACGGTTGGCTCAAAATAATAACCATTCGCGTAGTCAGAAGGAATGTTGCCTCCGGTGAGGATCGTTGCCCCGCGGGAACGTGCGCGATCAACAAAGCCCTTGACGCGCTCCCGTTGCGTATTCGAAATCAACGGCCCCATCTGCACGCCATCTTCAAATGGCAGGCCGATTTTGACCGCACGCATCGCTTCGACAATCGCCTCAATAGCCCTATTCGCCTGACTCTGCTCGACGTAAACGCGGGTTGCCGCCGTGCAGTCCTGCCCGGTATTAAAGGTGGATGCTAAAGTTGCCGCCGCCGCCGCCGCATCAATATCCGCATCGTCAAAAACGATCACAGGCGCTTTGCCGCCAAGTTCGAGGTGAACGCGCTTGAGCGTATCCGCTGCCGTTTTCATAATTTTCTTGCCCGTGCCTGTCGATCCCGTCAGGCTGACCATGCGCACCAGCGGATGCTCAACCAGTGCTTGCCCGGTTTCGTTGCCGCCGGAAATGACATTGACAACGCCGTCAGGAATCCCGGCTTCTTTGATGAGTTCACCAAGCATGAGTGTGGTGATCGGGGTGGTCGGCGCGGGCTTTAAAACCACCGTGCAGCCAGCCGCCAGGGCAGGGCCGAGTTTCCAGATTCCCATCATCAGCGGATAATTCCAGGGCGCGATCTGACCAACAACGCCGACAGGCTCGCGACGATAAATCGAAGTAAAGCCTTTAGCATATTCACCCGATGAATTGCCATGCGTATCCCGCGCGGCAGCCGCGAAAAAGCGAATATTATCAATCGCGAAGGGCAAATCTGCTCCCAGGCTGACCATTGAGTAGGGCTTGCCTGTATTTTCGGACTCGGCCTGCGCAAAGTCCTCCATTCGCGCTTGTAGCAAATCGGCCAGCCGCCAGAGTGCCAGTGAACGCTCTCCTGGTGTCAGTTTTGACCAACGTCCATCGTAAAATGCCGTGTGTGCGGCCTGGACTGCGCGGTCAACATCGGCGCGGCTGGCATCAATGGCTTCGGCTATTTTCTCGCCTGTCGCCGGATTCTCGATGATGGTGATTCCGCCGCCCTGTGTATCTTCCCACTGACCGTTGATCCATAATTTGTAATTCATACCTGTTCCCTCAGAAAATGGTCTTTGCTGTGATGACAACCCGCCGGGTTGCTCCTACAATACAAAATTATTTGACAATTTATGCGAAAGTGGGCAGGTCTCAGACCTGCCCCTACAAAATTATCAAGGCGTTTGGTTGTGTTCTTTACCGTCCGCCGATTACCGCAATATAACTCGTGAGCCACTCGTAATAGGGGACACAGACATCACCGCGATCATCACCGCAGTTGGCAACAGGCGTGCGCCAGAAACTGATTTTCTCGAAATTATCGAGGCCGTTGGTTGAGCAGCCACCTTCACCGAGGAGTTCGTTGCCTTCACAGGCAGCTAGGACAGATGGCACCGAGCCGAACCACGCCGCCAGATCACCCTGGAGTTTGGTGTTTAACGAGTGTTCCAGCCACATATATGCACAGTTGGGATGCTGGGAATTCACGTGCATCATAGTTGTATCCGCCCAGCCAGTCGCGCCTTCAACCGGGATCGTGCTGCCAATCGGATGTGATTCGGCTTGCAGCAGATTGACCTGGAAAGGCCATGAACCAGACGCGACGATACCATCATTTACGAAGTCGTCAATCTGAATAAAGGCATCGTGCCAGTAACGGGCGACCAGTGTACGCTGTTGGCGCAGCAGGTCGAGCGCGGCATTAAACTGATCGCGATCCAACGCATAGGGATCGGTAATGCCCAGATCAGGATTGTGATATTTAAGGTAGAGTGCTGCATCAGCAATGTGGATTGGGCCATCGTAAGCCTGAACACGCCCTGCGTTCGATGCGCCATCTGAGAGTGTTTGTTCCTCGAAAACGACGCTCCAGCTTTCCGGTGCTTCCGGGAAAACGTCGGTGTTATACATCAACACGTTCGAACCCCATTGATAGGGTACGCCATAATGAACACCGTCAACCGTGTGCCAGGGTGCATTTTGCAGGCGCTCGTCAACCGTACTCCAGCTTGGGATCAGATCAATGTTGATCGGCTGAACGCGGCCACCCGCGATCAACCGCAGGCTTGCATCGCCGGAAGCGGTCACGAGGTCGAAACTGCCTTCATTCATAAGCGCGACCATTTCGTCGGAAGTTGCCGCAACTTTATTGGTGACTGCGCAGCCAGTAGCGGCTTCAAAATCCGTCACCCAGTCAAAATTCTCGTCCGTTTCACCGCGTTCGATATAGCCAGCCCATGAGACGATGGAGACTTCGCCTTCCCCTTCACCGACGGCTGTCATCATGCCTTCCTGTGCTGCTGTGATGGAAACCGCACCTAAAAGCAAACACAACATAAAAAATACTGAAAGTTTTTTCGTCATTTGTCGATCCTTTTTTTGAGTGAGCCATTTGATTGGAAACGGCACAATTGGAACAAATATTATAACCTTCTGTAATGCAAAAATGCACATTTTCGACGCGGCTTTTTTTGCATATTTGATAAGCAACGAGCAAAATACGACTCAACTTAAAAAGAATAGGTGTTTTATCATGGCTCCAGATATTCATTCCGATGCAATCGCAGCCATTTTGTACGGCGCTCACGGTGCGCCTTTTGAGGTGCTTGGCCCTCATCCAGCCGAGGATGGAACAATCTCCATTCGCGCCTTTCGTCCAACGGCCCAGGCGATGTGGGTCGTTGACCAGACCACAGGCGAACGCACCGCGATGAATCGACTGCATGATGAGGGATTTTTTGAGGTGACGATTCCGGGCGAATGGCCGGGTCTGCAATATCGCTACGAAATGACCACGCGTGATGGTCAGCAGGAGATATTCGCTGATCCCTATGCTTTTCCACCGCTGCTCACGGATTACGACTTGTATTTGTTTGGCGAGGGGCGTTTTCTCAACAGCTATGAAAAATTTGGCGCACACCTGCGAGAAACGGATGGTGTCAAAGGAGTTAACTTCGTCGTATGGGCACCCAATGCGCACCGAGTCAGCATCATCGGCAATTTCAACGCATGGGATGCGCGGCTTCATCCGATGCGTCGCCATGACCCGATTGGCGTATGGGAGTTATTTATCCCCGGTTTGGGCGAGGGCGAGGTTTATCGTTATGATGTCGTCTCGCGTTTTGATGCCTATCACGCTGAAAAAACCGACCCCTACGGATTTTTCGCCGAGCTTCGCCCTGCCAATGCGTCTATTGTCGTCAATATTGAAGGCTATGATTGGGGTGACGACGACTGGATGACCAAACGTGCTGAAACCAAACCTCTGAATCAGCCAATGTTGATTTATGAAGTTCATTTGGGATCATGGCGATTTAATGAGCAAGGTAAATGGCTGACCTACCGCGAGTTGGCCGATGTTTTGGTCGCATACGTCAAAAATATGAATTACACCCATGTCGAATTGATGCCTGTGAGCGAACATCCGCTGGATGCCTCGTGGGGCTATCAGGTCACAGGTTATTATGCGCCGACCAGTCGTTTTGGCCCGCCCGCCGATTTTATGTTTCTGGTGGACACTTTCCATCAAAACGGTATTGGTGTGCTTCTGGATTGGGTGCCAGCGCACTTCCCGAAAGACGGTCATGGCCTGAGCTACTTCGACGGTACGCATCTCTATGAACATGCCGACCCCCGCAAAGGTGAACAACCTGATTGGGGAACTTATATTTTCAATTATGGCCTCAACGAGGTCCGAAATTTCCTGTTGTCCAACGCGCTGTTCTGGCTGAAGGAGTATCACCTGGATGGCCTGCGCGTGGATGCTGTATCGTCCATGCTGCTGCTTGATTTTTCCCGCAAGGCCGGACAATGGGTTGCCAACAAGTACGGTAGCAACGAAAATCTGGAAGCCATCGCCTTTTTGAAAGAGATGAACACGCTCATTCACGGCGAATGTCCCGGCGCGGTGACGATTGCCGAAGAATCGACTTCCTGGCCGATGGTGTCGCGCCCGACCTATATCGGCGGCCTGGGATTCACTTTTAAATGGGACATGGGCTGGATGCACGACACACTCGATTATATGAAGCTCGACCCCGTAATGCGTCGCTTCCATCATAACAAAATGACATTTTCGATGATGTATGCCTTCAACGAAAATTTCGTGCTGGCGCTTTCGCATGACGAAGTGGTGCATCTGAAGGGTTCGCTAATGACCAGGATGTCCGGCGATTGGTGGAAAAAATTTGCTTCGCTCCGCCTCTTGTTTGGTTATCAATATACGCATCCCGGTAAGAAGCTGAATTTCATGGGGCAGGAATTTGGTCAATGGCAGGAATGGAGCGAGGAGCGCAGCCTGGATTGGTATCTGCTTGATTTGCCGACACATTCCAGTGTTCAAGCCTGGACACGCGATCTGAATACTTTTTATCGCGCACAACCCGCATTATATGAGCGCGATTTTGACTGGAAGGGTTTTCAATGGATTGATGCCAACGATGCTGATCAGAGTGTGTTCACCTACCTTCGATTCGCCGAAGACCCTTCCGATTTTCTGGTAATTGCCTGTAACTTTACGCCTGTTGTCCGCTACGACTACACCGTCGGCGTGCCGGAAGCAGGCCGTTATCTTGAGGTGATGAACAGTGACTCCTCGCTTTATGGTGGCAGTAATGTCGGTAATGCGGGTAGTGTCCAATCAGAAGCGATACCTTCACATCAATACCAACACCGCTTGCGGCTGACGTTGCCGCCCTTGGCGATTGTTATTTTAAAATTAGAAACGCCCGTGAAAGTGCAGATTGATGAAAAACCGGAGTAAAATAGGCTATATTGACGTGAAATAACAACGAGTATAAAGAGTATAAAACGATGGCGACAAACCCAGCACCCGAAACAGACGATGTTTTCGAAATGGAAGAGCCGCGTCCGATTGGGCTGGACACCAGTTACGGCTTCTGGCTGACCACCGAGGAAGAGTGGGTCGTGCAGTGTACAGAAGAAATGAGTTGTGTCACAGCCATTCTTGAAGTGGAAGAGGGGCGTTTCCTGGTCGAAATTGGCGATGACCATGACCCCGACGAGGCCTGGCACTGGATTCGCACCCTGCTTGAGGAAGAACGCCGCCCGGATAATCCCGACATCTGGGAAGAAGCGATGCGTTGGATTCTGTAGGGTTCTAACTGACCAGCCGATAGCCAATGCCAGGGACGGTCAAAATTAACGTCGGTTGGCTGGGGTCAATCTCGACCTTTTCGCGCAGTCGCCGGATATGGACATTCACCGTGCGCTCGCTTTCGACTTCAGCATCGTAACCCCAGACCGCCTCTAAAAGCTGTTCGCGGGTAAGCGCTTGTCCGGCATGACGTGCCAGATGGATGAGCAGGCGAAATTCTGTTGGCGTTAAATTCAAGACCTGATCGCCACGTGCGACCTGCCCACGACTTCGGTCAATGACTAGTTCACCCGCATACAGCAGATCAGCGCCTGTGTTCGAAAATTCGCCATAGGCTCGACGAAGCTGCGCCCGCACCCGCGAAAGCAGTTCGCGCAGGCCATAGGGCTTGGTGACATAATCATCCGCGCCCATTTCCAACCCCAGCACCTTATCCATTTCGTCTTTTTGCACGGTCAGCATAATGATGGGTTGACGCACGCCGCCTTGCCGCATCTGGCGACAAAAATCGAAGCCAGAGCCATCTGGCAGGCGCACATCGAGGATAATCAGGTGCGGCGCATGGTCACGGGCAAAAACAACACCCTGTACACCTGAATTTTTCCAGGTGACGAGATAACCATCGCGTTCCAATCCGTCTTGCAGGCTGCGGGCGACAGCGAGATCATCTTCAATGAGCAGAATATGGGTTGTTGAATTCATCATTTTTTCTCGAAACGGCATTACAAAAAGTATAGCGTGTTTTTTGCTGTTATAATCTTGATACGCTTCCATCGGAGAACATTCACATGAAAACGATGTCTTTTGATTTTGAGTCGCGCCGTTCGATGGTCGTTGCACGGCGCGGTATGGTCGCGGCAGAAAACCCGTTAGCGTCGCAGGCCGGACTCCAGATTTTGCGCCAGGGCGGGAATGCGGCGGATGCGGCTATCGCTGCTGCTGCGGTCATGAACGTCACCGCTCCGGCTTATACAGGCATCGGCGGCGATTGTTTCGCGCTCTATTATGACGCGAAGACACGCCAGGTTACAGCGCTGAACGGCAGCGGACGCGCTCCCGCCGCGCTCAAGTCAGCCGATTTGCGCGCGAAGGGACTTGCGGAAATTCCGGCTCACAGTGCGGATGCCATTACCGTCCCCGGTACCGTGATGGGTTGGCACGACCTGCTTAAAAAACATGGTCGCATGACTCTCGCGGATGTGCTTGTCGATGCCATTCACTACGCGGATGATGGCAGCCCCGTAACGCCTGTTTTCGGCGCGGGCTATATGGCAAGCGAAAAATTTCTCCAGGGAAGCCCCAATACCGAAGACTATCTCCCCAACGGTGTTGCCCCACGTGTCGGGCAGGTTGTCCGTTTGCCAGGATTAGCGAAAACATTACGCGCGATTGCTGAGGGCGGGCCAGAGGCTTTTTACACGGGCGCTGTCGCCGATGCCATTGTCTCTACGATTCAAGGTTTGGGCGGGGTGATGACGCAGGATGATCTTAAGGCGCACTATTCCACCTGGGACACGCCGATTCTGACTAATTATCATGGTGCTACCGTCTACGAATGCCCCCCCAATGGACAGGGTTTGGCGGCACTGCTGGCAATGAATATCGCCGGAGTTTTTGATTTGCGAGGCTTGTCCTGGGATTCACCGGAGCGCATTCATATTATGGTCGAGGCGATGCGGCTGGCTTTTGCAGATGCGCGTCAATATATCGCTGATATGGGCGTTACGCATGTCCCGGTGGATGGGCTTTTAAGCCAGAGCTATGCTAACCAACGCGCTTCCCTCATATCACGAGAAAAAGCGATGCTGCCGCCGTCCTATGGTGCGCCATTTGGTGGGTCAAATACCACATATCTCAGCGTGGTGGATGGCGAGGGGAATGCCTGCTCATTTATCAACAGCCTGTATATGGGCTTTGGTACAGGAATCGTCGCTAAAGGCACAGGCATATTTTTGCAAAATCGCGGCGCATGTTTCACACTTGAGTCGGGACACCCCAACGAGTTGGCAGGTGGGAAGCGCCCTTATCACACCATTATCCCCGGCATGGCGCTGCGCAATGGCGAATTGTGGTCGAGCTTCGGTGTGATGGGTGGTTTCATGCAGCCACAGGGACATTTTCAGGTCATGAGCGCGATGCTCGACGACGAATTGAACCCGCAGGATGCGCTGGATCGCCCGCGCTGGTGTCTGGAAGATGGCACAGGCGGCAGCGTTTTGGCGCTCGAAGATGGCTTACCGCTTAAAACGATGGCGCGGCTGGCGGAACTCGGCCACACGGTTCGCCCTGTGACAGGTCGAGGGCGCGGTTTGTTCGGCAGCGGTCAGATCATCAATCGTGATCCTTTTACGGGTGTGTTGTTCGGCGGCACTGACCCGCGCAAAGATGGCACGGTAGCGGCATATTGAGTTTAACTAGCTAGGGCATTATTTATGAAGCTACCTCAGTTTCATCCTACACATGGATATGATGACACCGCCTATGCGAATTTGAGATCAGTGTTTAGGAATTGGATAATTGCGAAACCAGATAGTGTATTAGGCCATATTGAGTACGGGTTGGATTGGCTTATTCAACCCATTAATGAAGACCTAAATGTAACAGGCGCAATGTTCGGAGTTCAGAGTAAAACTGTAGATAGGGAAATCAAAGGCGATCATATAGCTTTATCTCTTGAGGTGAGAACTATCAACTATCTACTTGGAATACCTCTGCCAGTTATGCTACATGTTTGTCACCGAGGTACAAATATAGGGTACTGGATTTGGCTTAAAGAATGGGAAATTAAGAATCCTAATTCGAACTGGAAACAAAATGAAACTGTCACTGTTCACATCCCAATTGCCAGCCAGCTCAACGATAAAACTATAAAAGACATCCAGGCTTATGTCGATCAGCATCAAAGTAAAAGTAATTTGCTGGAAATGACAGAGCTTCTTTCTGAGAATGATCCCGATTTCCGAGTCATATACTCATCTGATGGAATGCATACTATTGTTCCCAAACACAACCAAACCCGGTTAGTAAAAATCCTACCCAGCGATGCAGAAGCAGCAGAGAGATTGCAGGAAGGGTGGGAAACTGGAAAGGAAGTAAATTTCAATGGCTCGCTTGATTTTGGAGGACTGTTAGGCACATTTCTTCAAGATATTGTTGGTGACCATGGTCAAATTACACTAAGACCAAGCATCATAAGCGAAGATCAATTCTTTCAAATAGAGTTTCTTGATGAGGTTGAAAACAAAGCTAAGTTTAATGTGAGAATGAAGTATATCCAACAAGGAGAGAAGGTAGTATCCATAAAAGGTGAATTAGTGAAGGAATTAATCACTGTGACATTTACCTTTGATAGCCGCTTTCATCATATCGGAATTAATTTCAATATTGAGCTAAGCGATGACCCTATTCAAGCATTGGATCAAAGTAATTTCCTAAATATTATTAAGAAAATCAAGAAAATAACTTTGATAAACCTTGAGGATATTAATCGACCTATCATTTTAGATGGAGATAAAAGCCCATTAGAGTTTTCTTCTTTTATTGAGGATACACAAGTACATCTGATAGAAGCTCTTGCTACAATTAAGTCAAAATTACGAACGCCCATCGTCGTGCCAGATAAATACAATAATCGAATGTTAGATATAGCTGAAGCAATTGTAGAAGGCCTAAATACAGGTATATCGTCGCGAATGTTAGGTTTTATTTATAACGGCCAACCTGCTAAAGTAAAAATTTGGATTCAAGCACCAACCGACGCGCTTGAATTGATAAGACGATCTGATGGAATGATTAAATTAGGCGTGAATGGCCCTGCCGATATAGAGTTTCTAGGACAAACACTCGTATTAGGAACTACACAGTGTGTATTCTATTCTAAGAAATTTCTCAATCGCCATGAAGTAATTAGCAAACTAGAACAGGCTGATTCTAAAAAAGGGGTTGAGATCGAATTTGAGTTTGAGGTGGATATGCAACAATCTCATGTAAAGTTTTTGGAGTGGCCTCACGATACCGATGAGAATATCAAAATAAATATGGATCAATAATGAACAACTCTGCGACTCCACCCAAACGCACGCGCGTGGTTATCTGCCTCGGTCAGTATTGCAATAGTGACCGCCGCGCCGCCCGCTTTTATAAGCGCCTCAAAGAGCGCGTCGAGGAGATTAACGGCGAACAATATCCGCCGCCGATCAAGCTCGAAACCGCGAACTGCATGAGCATGTGCGGGATTGGCCCCAATATGATGCTCTATCCTCAGGCGATGTTGTTTAATGATCTCGATGATGCCGCCCTGGAGCAAATGATCGACAAATATCTGGATAAGCTCAAATCCCCAGAATGACCACATTGTGACTGCTTCATAACCGCCAGCGTGACCTCGAAACAGTAAACTGCTCTCTCGTCCAGCAGGATTGTTAAGCTTCCGGCTCTTCGCAAGGGAATGTGCTAATATCAACATTTCGTGCGCTTTTTCGTGATTGCTCGAAAATGCGATAGAATGTTGTCGGATATTCCTAACATTTCTGCCAAACATATTGGATTTTGTTTCTAATCTTGAGGAGAACTATGAAAATGAAACAGAAGGCTCTTTTTATATTATTGACGGTATTTGTATTGTCGCTGTTGGCGATACCATTGACTGCTCAGGACGCGGTTGAACTGCGTATCACCTGGTATAACGATGGTAATGAAGGCGAAGTCCTGCGCGATTTGCTGGATCGTTATCAGGCCGATAATCCAGGTATCACCGTTGTCGTCGATACCATTCCCTACGCAGACCTCGACACGACCCTCCAGCCCCAGGTCGAAACGGGCAATGGGCCGGATATGGCGCGTGTGACCGATGTCGCTCGCTACAAACCCTATTATCTGGATATGCGCCCGTATATGAGCGATGCGGATGCCTGGGAAGCCAACTGGCCGTCGGCGATCATCGACTGGATGCAGAAAGATGCTGAGGATACCGGACTTTACGGCTTCATGACCAACGCCACCGTAACCGGGCCGTTCATTAACCGGACGCTGTTCGAACAGGCTGGCGTTGCTGTCCCCAGTGACGAAAAAGCAGAAGTTTCATGGGAAGAATGGGTTGCCGCAGCCACACAGGTTGCCGAAGCTGTGAGTTCGCCCGATAACACTGTTTATGCGGTTTCCATTGATCGCTCAGGCCATCGTGTCTGGGGGCCAGCTTTGAGCAACGGCGCGACCTTTGCCCAATTCGATGAAAACGGTAACGCTGTAACCGATGATAACGGCAACGTCGTTTATACAGTGGACAGCCCCGGCTTCCGCGAAACCGCGCAGATGATCGTCGATTGGCACACCGAAGGCATCACCCCGGCTGAAGTTTGGGTGGGTGCGGGTGGCAGCTATGCCTCCGGGCGCGATATTTTCGTCAACGGTCAACTCGTGCTGTTCATGTCGGGCAGTTGGCAGGTCGGCGCATTCGCGACCAATATCGGCGATGCGTTTGATTGGGAAGCCATTCCGAACCCCTGCGGCGCTGGTGGTTGCACGGGTATGCCCGGCGGCGCAGCTTTGATGGCCTTCAGCGAGACTGAACACCCTGAAGAAGTTACCGCATTGATGGAATACCTGAGCAGCGATGAAATCCTGACCGAATTTGCCTCACGCACACTGTTTCCGAACTACGATGTGCGTTTGAGCGAACACGGTGTCGATTTCCAGACGGATCTCCCGGCTGCGAAGAACTCACTCGATACATTTGCTGCCGAAATTCCGCATATTTCTGCCGAAGCCTGGGTGCTGCAAACCGCTAAGAACAGCTTCGCCTTGAACACAGGTATCCGTGAGCGTCTCACACAGGTCATTACGGGTGAACTGACTCTTGACGAGGCAATTATCCGCATTCAGGAAGAAGTTGATGAGGCCAGCGCGGCTTCGTAAGTCATAAAATTTCGATGTTTCTTGTATAGGGCGCACAATCGTGCGCCCTATACCAAATTTTTAAATAGAACATTATTTATCTGAATTACGCCAATGGACACAACCGAAGGAAATATCATCGCTCGTAAACCCGGCACTTCGCCGATCAGTTTAATAACCCGCGCCGTTTCCTGGTTTCTGGGGCTAGGCGATTATATTTTCGCGCCGATCCAGAAGCGGGTTGGTCATGTACGCATGGCCTATGTTTTTGTGCTGCCCAACTTATTGATTTTCGGCATTTTTATTTTATTCCCCATGCTTCTGAATTTTTACTACGGCTTTACCAGTGGCGAATCGATTTTGCCGGAAAATCGAACGTTTGTTGGTACTGAGAACTTAGAAAAGCTGCTCCAGTGTGACAATTATCTCGATCCGAACACCTGCGATGAAGACCTGTTCTGGCGCGGAGTGAGTAACACCGGGTTGTACGTCGTATCGGAAGTCACGCTCCTTGTTATCTTCGCCTTGACAACGGCGCTGGCGCTTAACAGTAATGTCGCGGGGCGGGCGTTTTTTCGAAGTGTATTTTTCTACCCCGTTTTATTGTCGCCTGTAGTCGTGGCGCTCATCTGGAAATGGCTGTTGCAGCAGGATGGTCTGCTGAATGCGTTTATCGTGAGCATGGGCGGTGAACGTGCGCCGTTTTTGCTCGATGGTGGATGGTCGCAGTTCTGGGTTATTATCGTCGGTGTTTGGGCGCAGATGGGTTTTTACACGCTGATTCTGCTGGCAGGGTTACAGTCGATCCCCGCAGATTTGTACGAGGCTTCGTCCATTGATGGGGCAAACGCTTTCAGAACATTTCGCTCGATCACGCTGCCGCTGCTGATGCCAACGATGTTTGTGGTGCTGGTGCTGTCACTGATTCGCGCGGTGCAGGTTTTCGATCACGTCTACGTGCTGACGAATGGTGGGCCGGGTACGGCTACTCTGTTTATTGTTCAATATATTTACCGCACCGCCTTCAGCAATCGCAATTTTGGGCTGGCGGCGGCGGCTTCGCTCCTATTAGCACTGGTGCTGCTCCTGCTAACTGTTGCGCAGCTACGTCTGGGTCGCCGCGTAGACGCGACATAAGGAAAATGACTTGAGCCAAAGTACGTTATCCGCTGATAATGCCGTCCAGTTTTTGACACGCCGGCAGGGGAAAAAACGGCTGTCAACGGCTGATATTCTGACGTATGTCTATTTGATCGTTGGCACACTCGTGATGTTTGGGCCGGTAGCGTGGCTGGTCGTCTCATCGTTTAAGCCGGAGCGCGGCCTGATTGAATTCCCGCCGACTTTATTGCCTTATTGGCAGCAAACAGTCCAACCGGAAGGCTACGACAAGCCGCTTGATTTGTATGACGTGACTCTGGAAGATGGCACAACGCGGCGTTTAGCGCAGGTCTCGCGTGTCGGCATCATGGCACGGATGATTGACCCGCAAAATCCCTCGGCAGAACCGATTCAGGTCAATATCAACCAGCGCCAGCCTGTCCGCTACGTCAATTTCAGCCTGGAAAATTACACGGGCGCGATTCAGCAGTTTCCATTTTTGACCTATCTTGGCAACAGCATCATCGTCACAATTGCCGCTACTGTGGTAACGCTGCTGGTCAACAGCATGGCGGCGTTTGGCCTCAGCAAATATCGTTTTCGTGGCCGTGATGCTATCTTTTTGCTGATTCTCAGCACACTCATGGTGCCTGTATCGGTGGTTTTGATCCCGGCATTTCTAGTGATTAACGAAGTCGGCTGGGTGAATAACCTGATTGGTGTGATTATCCCCGGCGCGGCTACCCCGACAGGCGTTTTCCTGCTGCGACAATACATGCTGACGATCCCCGACGAATTGATCGAATCGGCGCGAATCGACGGCGCGACGGAATGGCGAATTTATTGGCAGGTCATTCTGCCGCTGGCGAGTCCCGCGCTGGCGACGCTGGCGATTTTTTCGGTCATGTGGCGCTGGAACGATTTCCTCTGGCCGCTGATCGTCCTCAACCGCAGCGAACTGTTTACGCTGCAAGTCGGTCTGAACGCTTTCCAGGGCGATCTTAATACGCAATGGCATTACATCCTCGCCATGACGGTGCTGACCCTGCTGCCCATCACCATCGTGTTTGCCATTTTGCAGCGCTACATCACGACAGGTATTGCGACTACGGGCATGAAGTAACGCGGTATTTTTTTAACACAAGGGCGCAAAGAACGCAGAGAAACGCAAAGGATTTCTCATTTTTTGCACTGTTGGCGTGTGATAAATCGCTTTCTGGGCTAGAACACCGTTCAAATTTTCGTATACTTGTCATATTAGTAAGTTGAGCGCAATAGAATTTTTAAAATTATCTTTGCGTCCTCTGTGTCCTCTGCGCCTTTGCGTTGAGTATTTAGGAATTTTGAATGCAGCCCAATCTCGTTGTCCATGCCGATTGGGGGTCAGATGCGAGAAAGCGCTGGATGACCCGCGCGATTTTGCGTTCCGATGGCACATATCACGCCCATGTTCCCGAACTCGTGGGTGAACCTGGAAAATTAATCGCGAAATTGCGTCAGGATTCCGGTAGTCGCGGCTGTGCTTTCATCGGCTTCGATTTCCCGATAGGCTTACCGCTGAGATATGCCTGGCGTGCGGGTGTCGGCGATTTTCTGACATTTTTGCGCGGCTTGGGGCAGGGCGATTGGGCGGATTTTTACCGAGTCGCTGAAATTGCGGAAGATATTGGCGTGTGGCGGCCATTTTATCCGGCACGACCCGGCGGCACGAGTCAGGCGCATCTGCTCGATGGACTCGGACTCGAAAAAGCGTATTTGCTGCGGCGATGTGACCGCGCTCAAAATGGACGTAAAGCTGCCGCACCACTTTTTTGGACAATGGGCGCACAGCAGGCAGGCAAAGCGGCGATCATCGGCTGGCGCGATGTGCTTGCCCCGGCAGTACGGACGAGAACTGTTTCGATCTGGCCGTTTTCCGGCGCGTTATTCGACCTTTTTCAGCCGGGTCGTGTCGTCGCCGCCGAAACGTATCCTGCCGAATGTTATCGCCATTTGGGAATCAACCTCACGGCGAAAGGCATTGATGGGCGTTCCGGCAAGCGTTCACAATTCTCGCGGCAGTCCAATGGCGATTTACTGGTGAAGTGGGCAGCGGATGCGAAAATCAAGCTGGACGATGCGCTAAAATCACAAATTGTCGATGGATTCGGCGCGACCCGCGATAGTGAAGATCGCTTTGATGCGGTCATCGGCCTGTTCGGGATGCTCAACGTCGTCTTAAAGCGCCGTCCACCCGGTGACCCCACCGACGAAAATATTCGCAAAATCGAAGGTTGGATTTTGGGGCAGATTCAGGAGAATTAATTTGGCAGTCGAATACACTACCGTCGATTATCGGTTTGACCTCGAAGCATTTTTTCCGCTGCGCGTTTTCGAGCGGATCACCGATATTCGCGTGAATCAGCCGGAAGTCATCGACCAGCAGGCCGCAACTCGTAAACGCCGTGAGCGATTAACACACGACGGCAAGCTGACAATCCTCGCTGCCGATCACCCCGCGCGTGGCGTGACCAATATCGGCAAGGACGCGACGATTATGGGCAACCGCCACGAATATTTGGGGCGAATTTTGCGCGTACTGATGACGACCACGTTCGACGGTTTTATGAGTACGCCGGACATGATCGACGAACTGCTGATTCTCGACTATATGGTGCAGCAGAATGGCGGGCCATCATTTCTCGATAACAAAGTGCTGATCGGCTGTATGCAGCGCGGCGGCGTGATCAATGTTGAGGGTGAAATTGAAGATCGCTTCACGGCGTACACGGCGGACTCGATTGCGCGTTTCCGGCTGGATGGTGGCAAAATGCTCCTGCGTTTCGTGCCGGAGGATGAGCGCACCCTGGTGACGATGGATTACTGCGCGAAGGCGATCACCGATCTGAACCGTTATAATCTGTCATCATTTGTCGAGCCGATGCGCATGATCCGAGCCGATGGCAAATGGTCGATGAAAAATAACGCTGATGATTTGATTCGATTGGCAGGAATCGCATCCGGTTTGGGCGATTCGTCGCGCAATATGTGGCTCAAGCTGCCCTATAGCGCCGATTATGGTCGTGTGGCGCTGGCGACGACCATGCCAATTATTTTGCTGGGTGGGCCGTCCAACGAAGACCCACGCTCGACATTTGAAGATTTCGCAACGGGTATCGCAAGCGGCAGCAATGTGCGCGGCGCGATGGTCGGGCGCAACATTAGCTTCCCCGGCACGGATGATCCGGCGGCGGTGGCGCAGGCGTTAGATGATATTGTTCGCAAGGGCATCTCGGCTGACGAGGCGCTGGAAGCCACAATGGTGTATCGTGATAAGCATATGGACGCTCTGACTCAATATATAGCGAGAACTTGATGATGGTAAAACCTCCTAAAATCGTAGTAATCGGCGCAGGCAGCGCGATTTTTGGCCTCGGCGGGCTGGCGACGATGATGCAGTCGCCCAAGCTGCGCGGCGCAAAATTAGCGTTGGTCGATCTGGACGAAAAATCGCTGCGCACCATGACCTCACTGGCGCGGATCATGAACGATACCTGGGATGCAGGGATCGAAATTTCATCGTCCACAGATCGCCGTGATGTGCTTCCCGGTGCGGATTTCGTGATTGTGTCGATACAGGTCGGCCCGCGCGAAACGGTCTGGGAAATGGACTGGAAAATCCCGCTGCGACATGGCGTTCGCCAGCCGTATGCCGAAAATGGCGGCCCCGGTGCGCTGGCGCATACCGCCCGCAACCTGCCTGTGATCCTCGACATCGCTCACGACATGGAAGAATTATGCCCAAATGCGTGGTATTTCAACCTGACGAATCCGCTGATTCGCCTGACATGGGCAGTGCGCCGCTACACCAAGATCAAAAAAGTGCTGGGTTTGTGCCATCAGCTTCTGTGGGGCTACGCGATGGCCGGGACAATCCTGGCGGATCGCTGGGACATCGAAGTCCCCGATGGCTTTCACGTTCATACCGATGCCGACAATATGCCGCGCTTTATCCCGGTGGCGCGTGCTGCTCTCCAACATCTCGATATTAAGGCCGCCGGAATCAACCATTTTTCGTGGGTCTACGACATCCGCGATAAAGAAACGGGCGAAGATCTGTACCCGCTGCTGTGTGAACGCTGGCTGAAAAGTTTCCGCAAGGATTTTGAGCCGCTTTCGCGCGAGATGTTCCAGATTTTCGGGATGATGCCGACGGCGGGCGACAGCCATATGTGCGAATTTTTGCCGGTTGTCCACGACCAGATTACGAAACCCTGGGAAAAATACGATCTCAAATTGCAGAGTTGGGATGGCAACCGCCGCCGCCGCGCCCACCGCAAAGCGATTGCCGAGGCGATTGTGTCAGGCGAAATGCCTGTAGATGAACTTCGAGATGTGTGGCGACATAACATGCTGGATGAGGGTATCCCGGAACTGATCGGCGCGATTGTCCACAACGACAATTATTATCACCAGCAGTTGAATATTCCCAACGAGGGTTTGCTGATTCCGAATCTGCCGCAGGACGCGATTATCGAAGTGCCGGGGATTGTCTCCGGCATGGGTTTGCAGGGCTTGACCTTCCCGCCGCTGCCAGAAGGGATCGCCGAGCTTTGCCGCCGCGAATTGGCGCTCAGTTCGCTGACGATTGACGCGGTAGCGCAGGGAGATCGTAATTTGGCGTTGCAAGCACTTTTGCTTGACCCGATGGTGACGGACATCGACACTGCCCGCCGCATCCTTGATGATTTCATCGTTGAGTTTGAGGAATATCTGCCGCAGTTCACGTAAGCCTACAGAACTGACTGAGCCTACCGGGAACGCTCAAATGACGCTATGATTGCGGCACGACGAGAGAGATCAAAAAATGACGTTAACACAACAATTCATCGACCAGACGGATCGACAGGGCGCGAATAATTACCACCCGCTGCCGATTGTCACGGAAACGGCGGAAGGCTGCTGGATCACTGACGTTGAGGGCAGGCGCTATCTGGATATGTTGAGCGCATATTCGGCGGTTAGTCATGGTCATCGCCACCCGCGCATTATCGCTGCCGCACACAAGCAGCTTGATCGTCTCACGTTGACCTCACGCGCGTTTTACAATGACGAACTTGCGTATCTCAGCGAAGAATTGACGGCGCTGTGCGGCATGGACAAGTCCCTGCTCATGAACTCCGGCGCGGAAGGTGTCGATACTGCTGTCAAGGTCGCACGAAAATGGGGCTACCGCGTCAAAAATGTCCCGCGCTACGAGGCCGAAATTATCGTCTGCCAGGGCAATTTTCATGGGCGCACGACAACCGTCATCAGCTTTTCGACAGAAGAACACTATAAGCATGACTTTGGCCCGCTGACTCCCGGCTTCCGTTTTGTGCCTTATGGTGATGCGGCAGCGCTCGAAGCAGCGATTACGCCCAACACCATCGGCTTTCTCGTGGAGCCGATTCAGGGCGAGGGCGGCGTGATCGTTCCACCGGATGGCTATCTCAAACAAGTACGGGAAATTTGTGATCGCCACAATGTTTTGCTGATGCTCGATGAGATTCAGGTCGGCCTGGGACGCACGGGCAAAATGTTCGCCTACCAACACGAAAATATTCAGCCGGATTTGCTCATCCTGGGCAAGGCGCTTGGTGGGGGAGTCTATCCGGTATCAGCGGTGCTTTCGAAAGCGCCTATTCTCGGTCTGCTGACCCCCGGTGAACATGGCAGCACCTTTGGTGGTAATCCACTGGCGTGTGCGATTGCCCGCGAGGCTCTATGTGTGTTGCAAGACGAAAATCTGCCCCAACGCGCGGCTGAAATGGGCGAATATCTGATGGACGGCTTACGTGCCATCGACAGCCCATTGGTTCAGGAAGTGCGCGGCAAAGGGCTGCTGGTCGGCGTTCAGCTTAGGCCGGGACTGGGCGGGGCGCGTCCGTACTGCGAAAAGCTGATGGATGAAGGCGTTCTTTGCAAAGAGACTCATGAAGATGTGATTCGTTTCGCGCCGCCGCTGACAATCAACCGCGAAGAAATCGACTGGGCGCTGGAGCGCGTAGCAAAAGTGCTGAAGGTGTGATTTTGTAAGTGAAAAGTTCAAAGTGCTGAGTAAAAATTCTAAAACTCAGTCCGAATTTTAAGGTAATGACCTAAGTTAAACCTTGACGAGGCATACCTCGTCCCTACGGATTCTCATTTCGGGGACAATCGCTAGGTCTAAAACTCAGCACTTTAAACTCAGCACTCGGAACTAAAAATTCTCAATACTGGAGGAAGACTGTGCAATACTGGGCTGACCAGATGATCGCTGAACTGGACGCAGCGGAAATTAACATTAACGATTCGAAAACCCTCTCCGGTGCGGCGCATGTGGGTTCACTGCGCGGCCCGGTGATTCACGATATTTTGTACCGCGCGGCGGTGGATGCGGGTCGGCCAGTCAAATTTACCTATGGCAGCGACGATTACGACGCTTTTGATGCCGTACCGCCGATGCTGTCGCGTGATCTGTATGAGCAGTATCTCGGCAAGCCACTGGTCGTCGTGCCTGCGCCGGATGGTACGGATCGCAGTTATGCCGATTATTTTGCCGATGAATTTTTAGGCGTGATGAAAATGCTCGGTGTCACGCCGCAGACCTATCGCATGAGCGAGATGTACCGTTCCGGCAGAATGAACGAAGTCATTAAGATTGTTCTCGAAAATGCGCCGCTGATTCGCGAGATTTATTTTGAGGCCAGCGGTTCAGTGCGCGACGACAGTTGGATGCCATTTACGCCGATTTGCGAGAACTGCGGCAAAATCGCGACGACCCGTGTCTATAAATTCGACGGCGAAAAAGTCCATTATCGCTGCGAGCCGGACGCGATGAATTATACACGCGGCTGTGGTCATGAAGGTGCGGTCAGCCCCTACGATGGCAACGGCAAGCTCCCCTGGAAGCTGGAATGGGCGACACGTTGGCAGGTTCTCAATGTCAATGTCGAAGGCGCAGGTATGGATCATTCTGTTGATGGCGGTTCTCGCGATGTCGCCGAGGCCATTTGCCGCCGTGTGTTGAAGCGTGAACCCCCGGCGAATGTGCCTTACGAATTTTTCCTGCTTGAAGGCGGCAAGATGAGTTCGTCCAAAGGCATCGGCTTCAGCGCGCGTGAGGTGTCTGAAGTGCTGCCGCCGGAACTGCTGCGCTTTATTCTGGTGCGCACTCGCCCGCGCACGGCGATCAATTTCAAGCTGGCTGACAACGCGATCCCGCGTCTGTTTGATGAGTACGATACGGCTGCGGAGAATTATTTCAAAGAGACTGAGGACGAGGAAGCACTCTGGACGAAGCGCCTGTTTGAGTTGGCGCAGATTTCTCACGGTGTGAAGCTCGAACCCCGCTATACGCCGCGATTCCTGCATGTGGTCACAGTTTCGCAGATTCCGGGCATTGATACCCGCCGCCATTTTGAAGCGCATAAGGGTTCTCCGCTTACACCCGAAGAAATGACCGAAGTTCAGCGGCGCATTGATTTCGCCAAACTCTGGCTGGAACGGTTCGCGCCGGAGGATGCCCGGATCGAAGTGCAGCCAAATCTGCCTGCCGCCGCCCGCAAATTAGCGGATGACCAGCGCATATTTTTAGCGCAGTTGATTGACTGGTTCCGCGCCAACGAAGGGGCTAACGGTGAACAGATTCACAAAGGTATCTACGACATCGCCACTGGTTTGGGCATGAAACCGGGCAAAGCGTTTCAGGTGATTTATCTCACCTTTCTGGGGCGTACCAGCGGCCCACGCGCAGGCGATCTATTGGCGGTGCTTGAGCGCGATTTCGTCATGAAGCGGCTTCAGCAGGCCGAGACGATTCAATATCTCGAAGCTGCTTCGTTCCGCGTGGTCGAGAAACGCCAGGATGCCGTTTACCGCGATGCGCTGAAAATTCACGGCGATGTATTTGAGAAATTTCCCGAACTACGAATCGGTATTGCGCTGATTAAAGGCGTTCGCGCGGCGGAAACGCACCCTGAACTCGAAATGCTTAAGTCCAAAATCGGCGCGGAATTGGCCGAAAAATATGCCAGTGTCAATCTTGGCTCATTGGAGCGCATCAAAGCCTATCGTGAAATTTATCGCGCCTTTGGTGTCGATCCCGGCTCACGCAATCCAAGCGCCGAAGCACTGCTGCGGCGGGTGATCCGCAACAAAGCGCTCCCGACCATCAACACCATTGTCGATGCCTATAACCTCGCTTCTGCCGAGTCGATGATTCCGATGGCGGCCTACGACGCTTCCCATCTGAGCCTTCCAGTTGAACTGCGGTTCGCGAAGGCAAGTGAAGTTCTCGTGCCGATTGGCGGTGGAGATGCGCTGCCCATTCAGCCGAACGAACTGGTCTATGCTGACCAGAAACAGGTGATCTGCCTCGACTTCAATTATCGCGATGCCGATGCGACCAAGATCACACTGGATACCACCGATGTGCTGCTGCTGGTCGATGGCTGTGGCGTTACGTCGGTAGACACGGTGCAGGATATGCTCGACCTGGCTGTGAGCCGCGTAGTTCGCTTCTCCGGTGGCGCGTTGGAATATTCGGCGCTGATCTATCGCGACATCTAAAGGTCGGACGACACCAGTCCATGCTATGATCGTAAGAGGCGGCCTCACCAGCCGCCCTTACGTTCTTGAGAGACATTACGAATGGCATTGAATCGCATCGGTATCCGCAAAGAGGACGAGCAGAAAAAATTTGAACGCCGCGCACCGCTGACCCCAGCGGATATTCGCGAACTTCTCCGAGAATTTCCTGATGCCTCGTTTGTAGTCGAATCCTCCCAGAACTGTGTCTATAAACGCGCGTTCACTGATGACGAATACGCGCAGGCTGGCGCGACCATTGGCGCATTGGATGACGCAGAGGTCATTCTGGGCATCAAAGAAGTGCCGATCCACGATATTCTGCCCAACCGCGTCTACGTGAACTTCTCCCATACTTACAAGGGTCAATCGTATAACATGGCGATGCTGCGCAAGTTCAAAAACCTGAACTGCACGCTGATTGATTACGAATTGATTGTTGAAAATATCGACGACTACGTGCTTGACCAGCATCGCCGTGAGGTCTTTTTCGGACATTACGCGGGCTACGCGGGCGCGATCAACAGTTTATGGGCATTGGGGCAGCGCTTAAAGCACGAAGGCATCGCCAACCCGTTCGAGACGATCAGGCAGTCGGTTGATTATCAAGCCAGTGGAAAAATTGGCGAATTTGCCGCAGCAATGCAAGCCATTGACCAACTGAGCGCCCAAATTCACGCAGATGGGTTGCCGGATTCGTTGTCACCGGTTGTATTGGGTATCACGGGCGGCGGGAATGCTGCCAGCGCGGTCAAACAGGTTTTTGAGCATTTGCCGATTGTCGAGATTGTGCCCGAAGATTTGCTCGATTTTCATCCGCCCGATGCGAAACATCATATTTATCTCGTTCAGTTCCGGCGCGAACACCGCGAACATGCCATTTTTGAGCAATACATGCGTCATGTGACGCTGCTGGTCAACTGCATCAAGTGGAAAAACCATCACGAACGATTGGTCACACGCCAATTTTTGAAAGACCTCTACAGTGCCGAACAGCCCCGGCTGCGCGTCATCGGTGATGTAAGCTGTGACCCCAACGGTTCGATTGAGATTACCCACGCGACTTATCCCGACGCGCCAACTTACGTCTATGAGCCGGAAAAAGACGATTTGATGCAGCCCTGGAATCATCATCAATTTCATACAACTGCACGTTTTGGATTCGCGGGTCATGGGCCAGTCGTGATGGCCGTCGTCAATTTGCCAGCCGAATTCCCGCGCGATTCGTCAACCGCTTTTAGTGGGATGCTGAAAAAATTTATCCCCGATTTACTGCAAGCCGATTTTAGCCGCCCATTGGAGACACTTAATATGTCACGCCAGTTGAAACGCGCCGTCATTTTGCATCAGGGCGATCTCGCGCCGGATTTTGCCTATCTATCCGAAAAATTGGCCGGGCGGATTCTGCTCCTGGGCGCAGGCTTGATGAGTCCGGCGGTCATTTCGTACCTGATCGCGCACGGTTATCATGTCACCGTTGCCGATGCCAATCTTGAGCAGGCCGAGATGCGCGTGAAAAATTACCCACCGGAGCGGGTACGGGCGATTCAGCTTGCTGTGAGCTTGGAAAGCCGCGAACAGTTGATTGAAGAATTGAAACTAGTGGATGTGGCGATCAGCCTTTTACCCGCGTCACTTCACGCAACAGCAGCGGAATTGTGTATCGAGACACGGACACACTTGGTGACAGCTTCGTACACGAGCCAGGATATGCGGAAGCTGGACGAACGCACCAAAGCCGCCGGGGTGATTCTGCTCAACGAAGTGGGCCTCGACCCCGGCCTCGATCATATGTCGGCACTGAGAGCTATCGGCCAGATTCACGCGGCTGGCGGAAAGATTTCGCGTTTCACATCCTACTGCGGCGGCCTGCCACATGCCGATTCTGCCAATAACCCGCTGCGTTTTAAGGCATCCTGGAGTCCGGCGGGCATCATATCCGCCGCTAATCGCCCCGCGCGTTTCAAGCAGGATGGCGCGATTCACACGGTTGAGCCGCGCCAACTCTTTAACGACCCGCTGATTTTCCATTTTGACGATGTGCCGTTCGATCTCGAAGCCTATCCCAATGGTGATTCTGAGGCTTATATTCAGCTATACGGCTTAACCGAAGCGGATACTTTTATTCGGGGGACTCTGCGTTATGCAGGGTGGTGTCATGTGTTTTCAGATTTGCACGATTTAGGCTGGTTTTCAAGTCGTTCTGCCGCCGAGATATCACGCACGACAGCCGAATCGTCGCAAATGCACACCGATGTAAAAACGGTTTGTGACTGGATGGGGCTAGATCGGGTTGAAAATGCAGAAATATCGGCTTATGACTATCTGCTTTCGCGTTTCCAGTCTCAGCCCGATCTCGCCTATGCTTCTGGTGAACGTGACCTGATCGTCATGCGCCATACATTTGACGTGGGATATCCTCAACAAAAATTCGAGCGCATCACCTCATCATTGGTCGCTATCGGCGAATCAAACGGGCTGTCAGCCATGTCCAGCACGGTTGGCCTGACCTCAGCCATCTGCGCCCGTCTGATCGCTGAAAAGCGGTACGCCCACCCTGGCGTTCAGATTCCATTCACGCCAGATTTATACATCCCTGTATTGGACGAGATGGCTGAATTAGGGTTCACATTTCAGGAATCAACCGAAAATGTCGAAGCTTAAAATTTTTGCAGGATATGCTGTGCGTCTTGCTGGCAAGCTGAAGATAGGCTGTATGTCTTACAGACAAACAGGAGATGGGTTGATAGAGGCGCACATCATGCGCCTCTACGAATGATTTTGTAATTGCCGATTTATTTGCGAGTCAGGTCAAGAAATCTACTTGATATTCCTGGCTGCCAGTGCCGCACCCACGATCCCCGCATCGTTCAAGAGTTGCGCTGGAACGATCATCGTTTGTGTATGCAGGTAGGGGGAGAATTTGTCAAAATTTTTGCTCACCCCACCGCCGAGGATGAACAAATCCGGCGACAGCAAAAACTCGACATGCTTCAAATAAGCATCGATACGTTCGCCCCATTTTTTCCAGCTTAAATCTTTATCTTTGCGCACCTTATCAGATGTCCATTTTTCAGCTTCGCGACCATCAAATTCCAGATGGCCGAGTTCGCTGTTTGCCAGTAGTGCGCCATTCACGAAAACAGCGCTGCCAATGCCAGTTCCCAGCGTTAAGATAATGACGACACCTTTGTGACCTTTTCCGGCACCAAATTCCATTTCGGCCATACCAGCGGCATCAGCATCGTTGAGGAGTATCAACGGACAACCTGTTTTCTTGCGCAGCAGTTTTTCGGCCTGAGTGCCGATCCACGATTGATCGACATTGGCGGCGCTCAGGGTGACACCGTTTTTGATGATGGCTGGGAAGGTGCAGCCAATTAACCCTGTCCAGTCAAAGTGTCGAGCCAGTTCCGCCACGACGTTACCCACCGCGTCGGGTGTTGATGGTTGGGGCGTATCAATGCGATGACGCTCGGCTACCATGATGCCTTTATCCACGTCAACAGGTGCGCCCTTGATGCCCGAACCGCCAATATCAATGCCTAGAATTTCCATGTTTTTATCCCCTTGTTTGCGGGTAAACCCATGTTGAATCTTATCTCAAATTATGCTGGAGTACGAGTTAAAAGCTGCAAAAATTTCAACCGTGTGTTCCTGAGCGATGAAGGTGATTTATGTTTTGCCCTTGAAGTAAATTTTCGCTGATCCGCTGGCAGGCGAATAATTACGCATCAGACCGAAAACCTCGCAATTCAAATCTGACAACTTATCTTCATTTGCGTTAAACTAGGAGTAGTTTGGCGAAAATTTATTTTTAAGGACTGTTCAAAAAATGTATACAATTGGTATCGACTTCGGGACGGAGTCTGGGCGAGCCGTTCTGGTAGATGTGCGCGATGGTCGCGAAGTTGCTACGGCGGTGCATTCCTATGCGAATGGGGTGATTGACCAACATCTGCCAGGGAGTTCGCGCTCCCTCCCTCCTGATTGGGCGCTTCAAGACCCAATGGATTACATCGAAGTTTTTAAGCACACGATTCCGGCGGTTTTGCGGCAGAGTGGGGTGAAGCCAGAGGAAGTCGTCGGCATCGCCACCGATTTCACCGCCTGCACGATGCTACCGGTTAAAAGAGATGGTACGCCACTTTCGGTGCTGCCCGAATGGAGCAATAATCCCCATGCTTGGATCAAATTGTGGAAGCATCACGCCGCACAACCGCAGGCCGACCAGATCAACGAGACGGCACGGCGCATGGGTGAAAGTTGGCTGCAAAATTACGGCGGCAAAATTTCGTCTGAGTGGTTTTTCAGCAAGGCGTTACAAATTCTGAAGGAAGCGCCCGATGTTTATGCCGCTGCTGACAGGCTGATCGAAGCGGCTGATTGGGTGATCTGGCAGTTGACCGGAGTCGAATCGCGCAATGCCTGCACCGCTGGCTACAAAGCGATGGTGCAGAATGGTAACTTCCCGTCGCGCGAATATTTTGCCGCGCTTGACCCGCGTTTTGCGGATGTCGTGGATACCAAAATGAGCCGCGAATTTGCAACGCTTGGCGCGAATGTCGGTGGGTTGACGGAGCAGGCCGCGCAGTGGACAGGTTTGCGCCCCGGAACAGCCGTCGCCGTCGCTAATGTGGATGCGCATGTCGCAGTTCCCGCCGTAAAAGTTACCAAACCCGGCACGATGGTCATGATTATGGGGACATCGACCTGTCACATGATTATCGACAGCGATCAACAAACCGTCGAGGGTATGTGCGGCGTCGTGCGCGATGGCATCATCCCCGGCTATTACGGCTATGAGGCTGGACAAAGTGGCGTGGGCGATATTTTTGCGTGGTTCGTGAACAACGCTGTGCCACCAGAATATCATGAGGCTGCACAAGCGGCGGGTATGGATTTGCACCAGTATCTTGAAACCGAAGCCGCCAAGCAAAAACCCGGTGAGCATGGCTTGATCGCACTCGATTGGTGGAATGGTAATCGCTCGACGCTGGTCGATGCAGATCTCACCGGGCTGCTGGTTGGCGCGACGTTGGCGACTCGTGCTCCGGAAATTTATCGCGCTTTGATCGAATCGACAGCTTACGGCACACGCACGATTATCGAATCATTTGAAGGACGCGGCATTCCGGTCAATGAACTGGTCGCGGCGGGCGGCCTGCCGGAGAAAAATAAGCTGCTCGTCCAGATTTATGCCGATGTGACTGGCAAGCCGATGAAGCTGGCGGGGTCGGGGCAATCACCCGCGCTCGGTTCGGCGATGCACGCCGCCGTTGCCGCCGGGGTTTATCCCGATATTCACGCCGCAGCCGAAAAGATGGGCAAAATCAAGGACGAAGTGGTGCATCCGATTGCCGAGAATAAGGCCATCTATGACCAGCTTTATGCGGATTACAAAACTTTGTATGATTATTTCGGGCGTGGACAAAACGACGTGATGAAGCGCCTGAAGAAAATTCGACGCGAGGCGCGAGGAGGGATCGAAGGTTGAAATTAGCTAAATTGCGGGCTGAAGTCTGCGCATTGCACACCGAGTTACCGAACAATCACCTCGTCGCCTGGACAAGCGGTAATGTGAGCGCACGTGACCCCGAATCCGGTCTCGTGGTGATTAAGCCCAGCGGCATCAAATTCCGTGACCTCACGCCGGAAAATATGGTGATTGTGGATGTTGACGGTAAAATTGTTGAAGGTGATTATAAAGCGTCATCCGATACCGCTTCACACTGCTATATCTATCGCCAGCGCCCTGATGTCAACGGAATCGTGCATACCCATTCGCGTTATGCGACGGCCTTTGCCACGCTGGGACGCGAAATCCCGTGTGTGACGACGGCGATGGCTGACGAATTTGGCGGGTCGATTCCCTGTGGCGGATTCGCGCTCATTGGTGGAGAGGAGATCGGCCAGCAGGTCGTCAAAGCGCTGGAAGGCTCACACAGCCCGGCCTGTATTTTGCAGAGTCACGGCGTTTTCGCCACAGGCGCGACGGCAGAAAAAGCAGTACAGGCGGCGGTCATGACCGAAGACAACGCGGCCATTGTCTGGACGGCGCTGCAAATCGGCACTCCTTTGACGATTTCTGATGAGGACATCGCCAAATTGCATCACCGTTACACGCATGTATACGGACAATAAACTAGAACATCTGAATTTTTAAGGAGAGAAAATCGTTATGCCAATAAAAATTGCAATGATCGGGGCGGGGTCAATCGGCTTTACCCGACGTTTGATGCAGGATATTCTGGCGGTGCCGGAACTGCAAGACACGACCTTCGTGTTTATGGATATATCCCAGGAAAACCTGGATATGGTCTCACAGCTTTGCGAACGCGACATCAAATTCAACAATTTGCCTGCAAAAGTGGTCGGTACGACCAGCCAGCGTGAGGCAATCGAAGGTGCGGATTACGTGATTTCCACGATCCGGCAGGGTGGGCTGGAAGCATTCGCGACAGATATCGACATTCCGCTGAAATATGGCATCGACCAATGTGTCGGCGATACCATCTGCGCAGGCGGCATCATGTATGCCCAACGCACCATCCCCGTACTGCTGAATATCTGCAAGGATATTCGCGAAGTCGGCGCGTCGGATGCACTGTTTTTGAATTACTCGAATCCGATGGCGATGAACACCTGGGCCTGCAACAAATACGGCGGTGTCCAGACGATAGGCCTGTGTCACGGTGTCCAGGGCGCACACTGGCAGATCGTAAACTGCATCGAACATTGGGCGAAGGCCGAAGGATTAATCGGCGAGGACGAAAAACTGCACCGCCGCGATGTCGATGTGATCGCAGCAGGCATCAATCACCAGACGTGGTTTGTGAAAGTCCACTGGCGCGGCATGGACATGATCCCGCGTTTGCTCGAATTGTTCGAAAATCATCCCAAATACCCGGAAACTGAAAAAGTGCGTATCGACGTGCTGCGGCGCTTCGGCTACTACAGCACCGAATCGAACGGTCATTTGAGTGAATACCTGCCCTGGTATCGGAAGCGCGTGGACGAAATCAACCAATGGATCGACCTCTCAAGCTGGATTAACGGCGAAACGGGCGGCTACCTGCGCGTTTGTACCGAAGGTCGCAACTGGTTTGAGACGGATTTCCCTAACTGGATGAAGGAAGAACCGCCCACAATCTCGCCGGATCGTCGCAGCGAAGAACATGGTTCGTATATCATCGAATCGCTGGAAACCGGGCGCACCTATCGCGGGCATTTCAATATCCCCAACCAGAATCACATCACGAATCTGCCCAATGGCTGTATCATCGAAATCCCCGGCTATGTGGACAAAAATGGCATCAATATGCCTGTGGTTGGTGATCTGCCGATGGCGTGTGCGGCGACTTGCTCTGCCAGCGTCCGCGTTCAGGAAATGGGTATGGAGGCGGCAGTACATGGCGATGTGACCCTGCTCAAACAATCCATGCTGCATGATCCGCTGGTCGGCGCGGTCTGCAACCCCGAAGAAGTCTGGCAGATGACCGACGAAATGCTGGTCGCGCAGGCCAAATGGCTGCCCAATTACGCGCATGAAACCTCCGCTGCACAACAGCGCCTCAATAACGCCGTTATCAACGGTACGCGCGTCAAATTGACCGAAACCAAAGGTGCGGCGCGGTTGCAAATCAAGTCCGTCGAAGAGATGGCGAAGAACAAAGCTGAATCGCGTGCCAGCGCTGCTGCCGCCGATAAAGGCAAAATGACAAAAGAACCCGAAGCACATTAGAGATTTGTCGCGTAGGGGCGCAGCGCGCTGCGCCCCTACAAATAGGATATATGTATGTCTCATTTTCACGGTATCTGGCCCGCGCTGGTCACGCCATTTACGGACGATAACACAGTCAATGTCCCGGTTTTGCGGGCGTTAGTCGATGATCTGATCGCCAAAAAAGTCGATGGTTTTTACGTGTGTGGCTCGACGGGCGAAGGCGTTCTAATGTCCGTCGCCGAGCGCAAATTGGTCGTGGAAACGGTACTGTCGCAAGCCAATGGTCGTGTGCCAGTTATTGCGCATATCGGCGCGATGGCGCTGGTGGATGCGCGTGACCTGGCGTGGCACGCTTGCGATCATGGCGCGGCGGGCGTGAGCAGCATTCTTTTACCACAATATAGCGGCATTGACAGCCTGTATGCCTATTTTGAAAATCTCGCGGCGGCTGTACCTGATTTGCCTGTCCTGGCTTATATGCTGAACAGCAGCTACAACAACGTCGATTTGATGTGCCGTTTGATGCAAATCCCGAATCTGATGGGCGCGAAATACACCGGGCCGGATGTCTACGAATTTGGAGAGGTCGTCCGGCTGCGCGACGAAAACTGGACAATGCTTTCCGGCATGGATGAAGTCTGTTTATACGCCGCGATGCAGGGCGCTCACGGCAACATCGGCTCGACGCTGAATTTTATGCCGGGTGTCTATCGCGCTATTCACGAATCTGTGCGCAGTGGAAATCTGGCGGAAGGGCAGTCGCTTCAGATACGCGCGAATCGTGTGACGACGGTCATGATTAATGCCGGATTTATGGGCGCGATCAAACAGGTCGTGCTGCCCATGCTCGGCTTCGACTGTGGCCTGCCGCGTTTGCCGCATTCGCCACTTGCACCCGAAAAACTTGCAGCTTTACGAGATGAACTCGAAGCCGCTGGTTTTGCAGAACTGGCAGCGATGTAAACATTTGTAGCTGCATAGCTCAAGTTTGCCCATTTTGGATATTCAAAATTTTTGTTGAAACTAGGAGAAAAACAATGGCTTTAGCACAACCTCAACGAATCCCCGCATCCTCATTGAATCAACGCCCGGTCACACTGGCGGTGATTGTGGGCAATCGCGGTTTTTTCCCGCATCATCTGGCACTCAAGGGGCGCAATACAATCCTCGAAATTCTGGAAAAAGCAGGCATCAAAGCCATCATCACGCCAGAAAACGACACCAACGTCGGCGCGATTGAATCGCTGAATGAAGCGCGGCTGTGTGGTGAATTGTTCCGCCAGCACCGCGACGAAATCGACGGCGTTCTGGTAACGCTCCCAAACTTTGGCGACGAACGTGCGATTGCCAATACGCTGCGTTTTGCTGACCTCGACGTGCCGGTGCTGATCCACGCTTTCCCCGACGATGCGACCCGCATGGACATCAAGAATCGCCGTGACAGCTTTTGCGGCAAGATGAGCGCCTGCAATAATCTGCGCCAGTACAACATCAAATATTCGCTGACCAGCAACCATACAATGGATCCGACCACTCCCGAATTCATGGCTGATTTGAAGCAGTTCGCTGCCGTGTGCCGTGTCGTGCGTGGTCTGCGAACCGCGCGTTTGGGCATGATGGGCGCACGTCCGAAAGAATTCAAGACCGTGCGTTTCAGCGAAAAACTGCTCGACCACGCCGGGATCACTGTCGAAACGCTCGATCTCTCGGAAGTGTTTGGTCAGATTGATCGCCTGGAGGACGATAACGAGATTGTCGTCAGCAAATTGAACGACATCAAGAATTACGCGCGTACCGCCAGTGTGCCGCAGCTTTCGCTCAACCGCATGGCGAAATTCGGTGTCGTGCTGGATCGCTGGATGGATGAGAATCAGCTTGACGCGACGGCGATTCAATGCTGGACTTCGATGGAAGAATATTTCGGTGTTGTCCCCTGCACGCTGATGAGCATGAGCAGTAATAAGCTGAATCCCTCGGCCTGCGAAACCGATATTGTCGGTGCGCTGGCGATGCTGGGGCTGCAATTGGCATCCGGCAAGCCGTCAGCACTGGTCGATTGGAACAACAACTACGGTGAAGACCCGGATAAAGCCGTTGTTTTCCATTGCTCAAACCTGCCCAAAGACGTGTTCATTGACGACATTCCCGTCATGGATTTTCAGGAAATCATCGCTGGTACTGTCGGACGCGAAAACACCTACGGCACGATCTATGGTCGTGTGAAAGAAAGTCCTTTCACCTATCTGCGTATTTCCACCGACGATTTTTCGGGCAAAATGACAGCCTATGTGGGCGAAGGTGAATTCACAAACGACCCGATTGACACATTCGGTGGCTATGGTGTGGTGCAGGTGCCGCGCTTCCAGGAATTGCTGGCCTATATCTGCGACAACGGATTTGAGCATCATGTTTCGATCAACCAGGCACGAGTCGGCGGCGCACTCAACGAAGCGATGTCGAAATACCTGGGTTGGTCAGTTTATCAACATAAATAGCTGTTAGCCTCAGCGGTCAGCCGTCAGCTTTATGTGATTTGATTTTTGAAGTTGGTAAATCGCATGGGGCATGATATATCATGCCCCTACGAAAACCGTTACCACATTCATTGGCCGATTTGCTTTGGCTGCCTCGCTGAAATACTGACAAGCTCATTGCTTATCTTGAAGGAGACTCACTTTTGATTCACAAAGTTCGCTGGACTGCCCAGAAAATCGGCCAACGCATCGCTCTCATCGAGCCGTTGGTCTATCGCAAACGTCATCCGCTGCCGTCATTTCACTTTGCGACTCTGCCTGACCCGATGGATTCACCACCGATTGCGCCCGATGTGGATGACAGCGCATGGCAGGTCATCGAGCCAGGTACCTATTGGTCGTGGGTAAACGTCAATTTTGTATTGCGGACGAGCTTCCAGGTGCCGTCAGAGTGGGAAGCAGATCGTGCCGTCGCGCTCTATTTACCGTTAGGCGAACTCGGCGGATTCAGCCACCCCGAATCGCTGGCCTACATCGACGGTATATCTTATGCCGCTGCGGATCGTCATCACCAGGAAATTCAACTGGCTGACCAATGGCGCGATGGTCAACCCCACGCGCTGGCACTGCACGGCTGGACAGGTGTCGCCCCCGATTCGCGTCAGCAGCAAATTCGCCAATGTGAAGTCGTCCAGATCGACCAGCCCACGCGCGATTTCCTTGCAACCGCGCGAATCGCGTTGGGGATCGCCAAAGTTCTGGACGAAAATGAACCCGCCAAAGGTCACTTATTGACCGCGCTGGATGATGCCTTCAAAATTCTCGATACGCGCGAACCATTTGGTGATGCGTTTTATGAGAGTGTTCCCGCTGCGCATGAAGCGCTCAAAAATGGCATCGCCAAAGCTGGCCCGGCGATGGATGTGTCGATTACCGCATCCGGTCATGCGCACATTGATGTGGCGTGGCTGTGGACATTGGGGCAGACCCGCCGCAAAGCCGGACGCACATTCCACACGGTTCTGCGCCTGATGGAACAATTCCCGGATTATCATTTTTCACAGAGCCAACCGCAGCTTTACGATTACGTCCGCCAGGACTATCCCGAATTGCTTGAGGCGATCAAAGAGCGCGTTGCTGAAGGACGTTGGGAGCCGATTGGCGGCATGTGGATCGAAGCCGATTGCAACCTCAGCGGCGCAGAATCATTGGCGCGGCAATTTTTGCTTGGGCGTACATTTTTCCGCAAGCTTTTCGGCGAAGGTGTCGAATCGCCCGTGCTGTGGCTGCCGGACGTGTTCGGTTACGCCTGGGCGCTGCCGCAGTTGATTAAACAGGCTGGACTGGAATATTTCTTCACCATCAAGATTGGCTGGAGTCAATATAACCGCCTGCCGTATGACAGCTTCTGGTGGCAGGGTGTGGATGGCACGCGCGTACTGACTCACTTCAGCACGACCAAAGAGCCGAGCAGCCCATACGCCGCGACCTACAACGCGATGGCGAATGCCGAAGAAACGATAGGTACCTGGATTAACTTCCAGCAAAAAGAGACGCAGCAGGACTTGCTAATGGCCTTCGGATATGGTGATGGCGGCGGCGGTCCGACCCGCGAAATGCTGGAAAATATCCGCGAGATGGCGAATTTCCCGGCCACGCCAAGAATGCAGCAGCGCGATGTGGGTGATTTCTTCAAAGATATGGAAGAAAAATACGGCGACGATCTGCCTACCTGGAATGGCGAACTCTATCTCGAATTCCATCGCGGGACTTACACCACGCAGAGCCGCAATAAACGTGCCAATCGTAAAGCCGAATTTTTGCTACACGATGCCGAATTTGCCGCGACACTCGCCAGCCTGCTTGATCCGACTTATGAATACCCAGCAGAGATGATTAACAAAGCCTGGGAACTCATCTGCCTGAATCAATTCCACGACATCATCCCTGGTAGCAGTATTCACGATGTTTATATTGAGTCGCAGCAGCAGTACGCTGAAATCACGGCGATGGGTACGACAGTGCGCGACTGTGCGCTGCTGCCGATTGCCGCCAAACTCGGCGCGGATTTGCTCATCGTGAACCCAACCTCATTCACGCGGCGCGACCTGGCTTTCTGGCAGGGCAAAGTTAGTGCATCGAAAATTTTGCGCCGTCCTGACGGAACGCCCGTCCTGACACAATCGACCAGCCAGGGAACGTGGATCGCGATTGGCGACATTGCGCCTCTCAGCGTGACACCGCTGACGATGGCTGATGACAGCGCGACGATGCCGGAAACCGGACTGATCGTGACACCGACGCTGCTGGAAAACGACTATGTTCGCGTTGAACTGAACGACGCTGGCGACATCACGCGCATTTATGACAAAGCCAACGAGCGCGAAGTTTTGAGTGGAATCGCCAACCAGTTCCAGGCGTTTGAAGATCGCCCCATGAATTGGGATGCCTGGGATGTCGATATTTTCTATGACGACAAAATGTGGTTGAGCGATCCCGCCTCACAGGTTAAAGTGGTCGAGGCTGGCCCGCTGAGGGCGACGCTGGAAATTCACCGCCGTGTGCTGCACAGCGATTATGTACAGCGCATTTCGCTGGCCTATAACAGCCCACAGCTTGATTTCGACACGAGCATAGACTGGCGCGAACGCCATATCCTGCTGAAAGTGGCTTTCCCGGTAGAAATTCTCTCGCCTGTCGCGACCTACGACATCCAGTGGGGCAACGTCCAGCGCCCGACGCACCATAACACCAGTTGGGACTGGGCGCGTTTTGAGACCTGCGCACAAAAATGGGTTGACCTTAGCGAAGGCGATTACGGTGTCAGCCTGTTGAACGACTGTAAATACGGCCATGATATTCACGGCAAGGTGATGCGAATCAGCCTGCTGCGCGCACCGACCATGCCCGATCCTGAGGCCGACCAGGGTGAACATCGTTTTGCCTACAGCCTCCTGCCTCATACAGGCGGTTGGGATGTGTCTACGATGGCAGCAGCTTATGGGCTGAATGATGCGTTGATTGTCTGGGAGGGTGGTCATTCAGCGAGTGACCCGCAGCCGATTGCGTCCGGCCTCATCACAGCCGATCACACAAATATTGTTATCGAGACGATTAAACGCGCTGAAGACGGAAACGGCATCATTGTGCGTCTCTACGAGAGCCAGCGTCGGCGTGGTAATGTGAAATTGACGACCAGCTTTGGCCTCAAAAGCGCCTCGCGGACGAACCTGCTTGAAGACGATCAGGAAGCCGTTGCGGTTGATGGTAACAGCATTGATTTGTACATCAAGCCGTATGAAATCGTGACGCTCCGCCTCGTCCCCGCGTAATATCAAAATCGACATTTGTAGGAGCGACTCGGTGAGTCGCCCCTACAAATGTCGTATCCTCAAAAATTGCGAATCCTGAACAGATGAGCTAAAATTTCCTTCTGACCAATCGGAGGAAAATATGCCGCAAATATCACTTTCTGCCGCACGAGCATTGATGCTCGATGCGCAGGGATTACTACAACCACGCTCCAAAGCCGCCAAAAAAGCTGACGTTCTAGAATCGATTCGCCTGATGGGGCTGCTGCAAATCGACACTATCAGCGTTGTCAACCGCAGCCCCTACCTCGTTCTGTGGAGTCGACTCGGCGATTACAATATGAAATGGCTGGATGAACTGCTGGCTGAAGGCAACCTGTTCGAATATTGGTCACACGCGGCCTGCTTTTTGCCGATTGAAGATTATCCGATGTATCGTCGCCTTATGCTGGACGGTCAAAAAGGATGGACAAGCGCAAAAAAGTGGCTGGAAGAACATGCCGCAGTGGTCGAGCAGGTGATGTCGCGGGTACACGAACGCGGCCCGGTGCGCTCCTCCGATTTTGAGCGTACCGATGGTCAAAAAGGCGCGTGGTGGAATTGGAAAGAGGAAAAGTTAGCGCTCGAAGCCCTGTTTAATACTGGCGATTTGATGATTTCCAAGCGTCATAATTTCCAGCGGCTTTATGATCTGCGCCAACGTGTCCTGCCCACATGGGAGGATGCTCACGCACCTTCTTATGAGGAAGTCCGGCGAACGATGACATTAAAAGCCGTCAAAGCGCTCGGTATTGCCACCGCGCTGTGGATTGCGGAATATTTCTATATGCCGAAACAGGGTATCAAGCCCTATATGGAAAAACTGGCTGACGAAGGTGCGCTGATTCGTGTTGAGGTGGAAGGGCAGGTTGAGCCGTTTTATATCCATCCGGATTCTCAAAAGAGCCTCAAAAAAGCCGAATCTTTAAAGCCGTCGCTGACTGCTTTGCTCTCGCCGTTCGATCCGCTAACTTCAGATCGTAAACGCGCTTTAGATTTGTTCAATTTCGACTACCGAATCGAATGTTACACGCCTGCACCCAAGCGGCGCTACGGCTATTTCACGCTGCCGATTTTGTGGCGTGGACAGCTTATCGGGCGGCTTGACCCGAAAGCGCATCGCAAAGACAAAGTTTTTGAGATCAAAGCGCTGCATCTTGAACCCGGTGTGGTTGTGACCGACGAAATGATCGCTGATCTCGCGAAGATGCTCCAGGACTGCGCGTCCTGGCATCAAACGCCGGAGGTCATCGTGCGGGTGAGCGACCCGCCGGAGGTTGTGGAACGGCTGACGAAGGCATTGGCGTAAATTAGTAGATAAAAACGGGCTATTGAGCGCACAGTGACCGAAGAAAATCCCTGCGGATGTGCGCCCCTATGATGATGCGCTTTTGTGGAAAAATTATCGAAATTCCTCTGTGTTCTCTGTGACTCTGTGGTTCAAAATCGCCTTTATTGCCCGATATTCCAGGGAGAACGCGACCTGCCCAACGGCGGCAAAATGATAATCGTTTTCGCTAACCCTTTTAGCTGTGCAACCGAAGCGGACTCGGCAGGTAGCACCGCATAAATGTGCAGATTTTGCTCGGCGGTACGGCTTGCGAGATCGGGATGCGGAATACCTGTGTAACCGTCGGTGAGAATCAGCGCTCGACGCAGATGAGGCTTGGCCTCCAGTGCATGAATGAGAACGCAGTTAATATCCGTGCCACCGCTGGTGTGCAGACGGGCTTTCCGCAGTTCTTCTAACGGCATATATTCCACGTAAGTCGAAAACTGAAACACATCAGCCTGCCCACTGTTGACGTAAGGCAAAATCAGGCTCAATAAATGTGGAATGAGATGAATCATCGAGCCAGAAACGTCCAGATAGACATGCGCCTTGCTGGGTGTTTCATGGACACGCGCTCGCACCAACCCCGGTTGACTCCACAATAAGCCCTGTACACCCAAAGATTTACGCGCCGAAACCATGCGATCACGCGCATTCGGCACAACGCCCATACCGCCGATTCCCGGCACGAGCGAACGCATCTGGCGAAGATAGCGTCCTTCCTGCGGCCCCAGGCAGCGGCGCAGCGTTCTGGCGAAGGCTCGGCGGGCTTCCTCGCTCGACGTACCAATTTTGCTGTACCAATCGGATGGTGGGCCGCCCGTGCCTCTGCCAATCATAATCGGGAATTTCGGCCATTTACCCACCAGACTTTTCATCGCGTCGGTGAACAGAGGATTTGCGACGGCCTGGCCTTCGCGCTCGGCATCCTCATGATCGCCTAAAAGCACTGGCTGAACGTAGACGACCATTTCCTGGCCCATGCCTGCCTGACGCAGCAAGTCGAGAATTTCTTCATATAGCGGATCAGCGCTCACATTTCGATTACCTTGAGGATAGAGGCGCTCCATAATTTCGCGTGTTCCCGGCGGCCCCATCTCCTCAGTGGGGTATTCTGGATTTTCCGGCCAACCCACTGGAGGTCGCAGCAGCAGCGACGGGAACGAATCGGCGGAATTAATGGCATCAAAAAATCCCCGATATTCCGGTGCGCTGAATTGTCGGGATAACCCGGCATTGATGATCGCGTCGAAGGCGATATTGTGAATTTCCGTCACGCGGGGATAGAGCCGGGTGTGCGCGAGTATGATATGCCAGATTTCGTGCATCACCAGCAGGAATAAATGCTCATCGCGCTTGCAAAACTGCGCCACAAAATCAGGATTAATCAGCATACGTGGGCGCTGCAAGCACTCTACTGCTGCCGTGCGGATTTCGCGACTGGCTTTGACTCCTGCCAGACGGCAAAGTGTTTCCATTTCAAATGTGGCGGCGGGCAGGCAGCCGACCAACCGCGCGATAAGTTTTTGACCGTCGTCGTTGCGGTTGATGTTCATGCGGGCCTGGTTCATTCCTCAATATCCTCATCTGGCTTGGCTTCTTCAGGGATCAGTTCCTCAAAATAGCCACTGCTTTGAACAAGTTTGACCAGGCGCACATCGTCAGTAATCAGTGCGCGTTCGAGATAGGCCTGCTCAAGCGCTAAAGGTGCGCGTGGTTGCAGGAGATTCGTTCGCGAACGCCCCAGAACATTCAGAACCAGTAGGGGATCAAGCGCCCGCAGGCATAGGGGTTTCACATTCGCGATCTTCGCATGTGTCTGAATAACCTGCCGGCTATCCTGGACCCAGGGCGAAACCAGAATCGCGCCTTTGAGATCATAGCTTGCCCAGGTTGTCTCAAGGCTGGCGACTAAGGTGTTCATCGCGTCCTTGTTTTTCTCAATCGAGTGAATAATAGCTTCATAGGTGCCAGTGTTTTCAGCCAGATCACTGCCGAGAATACGCTGTAATGAGCCGCCAAGTCCTTCCAACGAAAAGCGAACAACCGTCATGTTATATGGCAGAATCTCCCATGTGGTACGTGCTGGCCCAAAACGTGATGCCAGAGTTGAGCCGGGTGTGTAGGGCGGGCGGGGTGGCGGTGTCGGGCGTGTGGGCGGTGCTGACAATCCGCCAGGGCGACTAGCGCCGGGTAATGTCCCCGGAGGCCGCGAACCGGATTGAGTACCAAAAGGACTGGAAGGCGTATTCGGTTTTTGAGTCATTATTGCGCATCCTTGATTCCAAATTGATTGAGATCGGTACGGAAGCGTTTGAGCGCGTCTTCCCAATTTTCGTTCAGCCAAAAATCGGGATAGCCGCTGAGGATGTAATTGCGTTCCAGGCGGATGCGCATATTCGGTTTATCATCCAGCGTGTTGAGCCAGGTATTAATCTCTTGCCATGCTTCCTGACCGGGGCCAGCCTGAATAGCTACTGACATGACGCGCGGTTCCAGTACACGGCCTGCGAACTGTGCTAACGGCTCCCATGCGGCAGATGTCAGGTTGCGGCGCTCACGGAAAGAGAGAAAAATCGCCGTTGCCAATCCCACCCGACGCGCATCCGATGTTTCGTTGCCGAGTGCCTGGGTGATAAGTTGCGAAATTTTTGCATCATCAATATTCAATTGGTCAGCTAGGATAACGCGCTGTATAAGGTCAGGCTCACCAAAGACCTGTCGGAGTTCGTCATCGTCGTCGAGGACGGAAATTTCCCACGCCTGTTTATGAGTCGCGACGACTGTCGCCAATGAGGGTGGGACTTCAGCGGCATTTTCTGGAAGGCAGTACGTCAGCGCGATTTCGGCGCTGTATTCCAGGTCAGCATCCTCACCTTCGAGTACCAACCGCGCCGCGTGAACCGCGACAATCGAACGGGCTAACATGCGCGCTCGACGTGGACTTTGTGGCAGCTTGGCCTGTTCGAGCAGATCGACTACATAAATGACATAATCGCCTAACCAGGATTCCATCTCGGCCTCAAGTGAGGGGATGAGCTTTGCGCAGCGCTCGACATACTCCATCAGCGGATAATCCGCCAGCACGGTTGCGAGGTCTTCGTCCGAAAGGCCGCCCGCGTCTTTCCATGCGATCAGGCTGCGCCGATCTTGTTTGCTAAGGTTATTCCAGTTAGGAACAGACACGACAAATGGAAAACGATCCGCCAGCGCTGGGTCTAATGGCTCAGAGCCGACATAGTATTTCCCAGAGGTGCCATTGGTATCATCTGGGGCGGGTGGATTCATTGCTGCCCATCGATAGCGCAGCTTATCGAGAAAGATGCCGCTGACCCGCTTTTCATGGACAATTGGAAAGAGCTTATTTTGCAGATCGGATCGGCAGCGCGAGATTTCGTCAAAAAAGACAAATTCTGCATCCCAGATCGAGCCGGGTGTCGCTACAAAGCGCAGCTTTTCGCCTGCTTCGTCTGGCAACGGGATACCTACCAGATCATCATAATTAATGAGTGAGGCGTTGTAGTGACGCATGGACATTGCGAGCGCGGCGGAGATGCGCTCGACGAGGAGCGATTTGGCAGTGCCGTGCGGGCCAACCAGCAGCAGAGGCGCTTCGGTGGCGAGTGCGGCGAGAATGATTGGATCGAGATGTCCCCATCCCTGAATACCCAGTGTTTTGACAATATCGAAATGAACAGCTTGCTTCTGGTCAACCATAGTTCTTTATCCTATGTCTAGTTGCTGCTGTCGTAACTTATTATAGCGCACCAATAGCCCGATTCATGTGTAACTGTACATATATCTTATGGAAATTGTTCGGGAATTGTAAATGCGCACTCGGTACTAGCATCTTTTCATACGGTCAACATCCATCCCAAATGTTAATGAGTTGTTATGAAGGTTAGCATCGGTCAGTCTATATGTAAGCCCCCATATAAGCGGGGTTCTCCCGAACAAATGAGCCTTTAACTTGGAATTCCTCGTCAGGCTGGTTATGATGATGAATGAATATTGTTCAGATCATCACTAGAAGACGGATAAATATTGTTCAGATCATCGCTAGAAGACAGATAAATATTGTCAGGTCATCATTGAAGATGAAATAAATATTGTTCAGGTCGTCATAGAAAAAGCTTATTTGATGAAGAAAAAATTACGTGGCATCAAGCGCGATTTTATCCAGCTAGATTTCAGCCTCTACCGGGTCGATGTGCCTATTCGCGGCCTGCCGGATGCCTCCTTGAGTGTCATCGACCTCTGGCCGGAAGCGGTTGATCGAACCATCGTGTTCGTGCATGGTTATGCGGGATGTGCTGAAACGTGGGAATATCAGATCAATCATTTCGCCAATAAATACCGGGTTGTCGTGCCAGATTTGCGCGGGCATGGGCAAAGCGATGCTCCCTATACGAAATACACCATGTCCGAGATGGTCGAAGATTTGCAATCCATCGTTGACACGCTTAAATTGCCCGAAAAATTCATCCTGGTCGGTCACTCGTTCGGCGGCGCGATCTGCGTAGAATATGCCAACGCCCACCCCGAGCGTCTGGAACGTCTGGTTTTGATCGCGACAGCGGGTGAATATCCGCTTCCGAAAATCATGAATTGGGTGTTTCGAATTCCGACGGCTTTTTTTCGCCCATTCTGGCCGTATCGCCCGCGTTGGAACGCCGAAATCCACGTCATGAAGCGGATGATGATGAACAATCTGCAAAAATGGCAGGGTTGGTCACTGCTGCGCAATATCACGATGCCCTCATTGGTGATTACCGGTGAGCGTGACAACTATTTTCCGCGTTATGTATTTGATGATGTCGGCAAGATGGTACCGAACGCCGAGTTATATGATGTGGGTTCCGCCAAGCATAAAGTCCAATTGGAACGACATGAGGCCGTGAACCGCGCTATTGAACGCTTCGTAGGTGACGGGCAGGGCAGCTCATGGCGCATGAAAAGTGTTCATCTCACAAATCCCCGCCCCTGGTTGGCGAGTTATAGCAAAGAGACTCCGCAGACGATTCCCATTCCGCGACAACCGCTATATAAATTTCTCGAAAGCGCGGCGGATAATCTGCCGAAGCGAACCGCTGTGATTTTCTACGGCAGCGAATTGAGCTATCAGCAGTTGAACGAGCAGAGCAACCAATTTGCTCACGCCTTGAAAAATTTAGGCATTCAACAGGGCGAACGGGTGATGCTGGTGTTGCCCAACACGCCGCAGATGGTGATCGCCTATTACGGTGTATTGAAAATCGGCGCTGTCGTCGTGCTGCCTAACCCGGATGCCGATGCCGCCGGAATTATCGGGCAGATTCGGAATACGGAGGCGAAAGCCGTCGTCATGCTGCGCCCCTATGTTGAATTGGCGCACACTGTCCGCGCTCATACCTCAGTCGAAACAATCATTTTTGCCGATATTGCAAATGTCGTCTCGCCTGCTATCCATAAGCGGCTTACGGGAAAAGACGTTGCCAGCGCCGACGATTCTGAAAAATCAGGCCGCCTTATGCCGGATTTGATGCGCGATCAGCCTGTCACTCCGCCGGGTGTGGATGTTTCCAGCCGCGATCTGGCGGCGATTGTCTTTACCAGCGGCACAACCGACGAGCCAAAAGGTGTTTGCCTGACTCACGCGAATCTGGTCGCCAACGCGCTCCAAACTCGGCACTGGATTCCCGATTTACTTTATGGGCAGGAAACTTTCCTCTCGGTGCTGCCGTTCATGCACAGCTACGGCATGACAGGCGCGATGAACGTGCCAATTGCGATGGCCGCAACCATTGTCCTGCTGCCGGTGTTTGAGTTGCAACAGGTGTTGGAGCATATCAAAAAATATAAGCCAACCGTGTTTCCCGGCGTTCCTTCGATTTATAACGCCATCAACAATGCGCCGGATGTGCGCTCCTATGGGCTGGCGACGATCAAAGCCTGTATTAGCGGGGCAGCGCCTTTGCCTGTTGAAGTTCAGGAAAAATTCGAGAAATTGACGCGCGGACGGCTGGTCGAGGGCTATGGTTTGACCGAAAGTTCACCCGTGACTCACGCGAATCCGCTGTATGGTGTGCGCAAAGTCGGCTCAATCGGCGTTCCGCTGCCGAATACCGATGCCAAAATTGTCGATCTGGCGACGGGCGAAGATATGCCCATCGGACAAATTGGCGAACTGTTGGTGCGCGGGCCGCAGGTGATGCAGGGCTACTGGGGACAGACTAATTCGGATGAAATGGAATCCGTGTTGAAAGATGGATGGTTGTATACGGGCGATGTGGCGGTCATGGATGACGATGGCTATTTTCAGATCATCAGCCGCAAGCGTGACACGATCATGGCCGGGAATTACAGCGTTTACCCGCGTGACATCGAAGAAGTGTTGTACGAAAACAGCAAAGTGATGGAAGTCGCCGTTGTTGGCATTGCCACTGCGGAAAGCGGTCAAAAGGTCAAGGCGTTTGTCGTGCCGCGTCCAGGGACAACGCTTTCGAAAGAAGAGCTGCTCGATCTCTGCCGCCGCCGTCTGGAAGCCTATGCCGTACCCTGGGACATCGAATTTCGCGAGAGCTTGCCTAAGTCATTTGTTGGCAAAGTGTTGCGCCGCCTGCTGATCGAGGAGCCAAAGCCGGAATAGGGTGTAATTATTGTAGGGATGATCCGGCGGGTCGCCAACTGTTGTATATCTTGACAGATTGAAGGAGATCGAAGAATGCCACCTAAAATTGGCCTTGTATTAGGCGGTGGGGGAAGTCGAGGTGTTGCTCATATCGGCGTGCTGCAAGTCCTCGTCCGCGAACAAATACCGATAGACCTCATTATTGGGACGAGCATGGGCGCGATTGTTGGCGCGTTGTTCGCGTTCGGCATCTCCCCGGCAGATCTCGAAGGTTACTTCTCGAAGTGGCAGGGCAACACGCTTTTTAGCATGAATTTGTTCAGTGCCCGCGCCCGACAGCGCGTGGTTGAGGAACAGCTTGAAACCGTCCTGAAGGGCAAAACCTTTGCCGATCTCAAAATTCCGACGGCGGTGATGGCTGTCGATATGCTCACCGGACGCGAAGTAGCTTTAAGCGAAGGGCTAATTACGCCTGCTTTACTGGCTAGCAGCGCCGTTCCCGCTGTTTTTCCCACCGTCGAGATTGACGGAATGCAGCTTGCCGATGGCGGCGTGATCGACAGTCTCTCAACCCATGTCGCATTTGCCCAGGGTGCGGAAAAAGTGATCGCCGTTGATATTTACCCGCAGCTTGAGCAGAACGGCTGGTCAGATCCACTTGGGGCGATTATGGGGGTTGAACTGCCATTTAACTTGCTGGCTTCCAACCCCATTTCAAAATCGCCGAGTATGGTGTCATCGCTGTGGCGCTCAATCCGCATCATGACCTGGAATCTGCACGCCACGCGCATCTCCGCGCACCCACCGGATGTGCTGCTGCGCCCGGATGTCGGCAAATACGGCTCGCTCGATTTTAAGGATTTCAAATCGCCTCTTGCCGCTGGTATCGCCGAAGCCGAGCGCTGCCTGCCACAGCTCAAAGCACTCTTAGTAGGGCGCGTATAACTTTGACGCAAAGGCGCAGAGAACGCTAAGAAACGCGAAGTTTTTATCGTTCTCTGTGCCCTCTGTGTCTGAGCGCAGCCTCCCTGTGGGACTGTGGTTCCAATTTAAAACCAGATCGGATTTGACCAGGCGCGTTTGCCATTCGCATCACGCACGGTGACACGGCAATATGGGCTGTCAAAATTGCTGATGTCCAGCGTAGCCTCGCGGATGCCGTTACCCCAGGCGGTTCGTGATGTGTAGGCCGTTCCAGTGACGAAAATCCGGCTGGCGGGTGAACATTTCACGGTGACTTTGTTGCCGGGTTCAAGCTGAACATCAAAAATCTGTGGCCCTGTGCTGGAATAAGAGTGACCATCTTTCAAGGCTTCCAATAGCGCATCCGGCTCAAGCGCCTCGCTTTTCACGTAGACCCAGCCGATAGCCGCGTCATAACGATCCGGGTTGAAATGCGCGTCGTCGGTGGCGCAGGCGAAATAACGATGACCGCGTTCGAGCAGCATTTCCAGCATGTACCAGCTATCTGCACGATCGTTGTGATCTTCCGACGTGCCATTATAAATTTCAATGGCGTGAGCAGGCCCAAGTGAGAGGGCATCGGTTTCGGTCAGGTTGTACCAATAGGGATGAGCGACAGCGACATAAGCGCCCGCTGCCATCGCCCGCGCTGCGATCTGTGGGCCAGTTTCGCCCTCGGTTGGCTGCGCGAAATTGAACGGCAGGCCGACGGAGAGAATATGCCATAAGCGCCCAAGCTCGGTTTGCCCCGAATGCAGCTCCGCGCCGATGATGGTTGTAAAATCATCCGTCCGATAGGGGCGCGTATCGGAGATCGGGAAATTATAGGCTTTGAGAAAATGGTCGGTGAGCGCGATGAAATCATAGCCGCAGTTGCGGTAAAACTCACACACTTTGTCGGGCGCGAGATGCCCATCGGAGAGGGTGGAATGCGTGTGGAGATTGCCCCGGTAAAATTTGCCGGGTTTATCAAATGGGAGATTTTGCATGTGATTTTGCCTCGTGATACGGTCAGTTATTTATTCGCTCAAGTGTAATCGCATATTCCGAAAATCCTAGAGCCTTCCAGAAATCAGCCCCGCGTTGGTTATGCACCAGAACATCGAGCGTGATCCGCGCGTCCGGCGGCCAGGTTTCAGCCATCAGGATTTGAATCGCGTCCCTGCCAATGCCTTGCCGCCGATGGTCACGACTGACAAAAAATTGGCGCAAATAAACGCCACCTTCAACAGGACGATAGAGCGCATAAGCGACAACCTGGTCGCCATTTTCGAAGATGGCCGCTGTGTAATCATCTTCCAAAAGCCCACGCATCCGGCTTTCGAGCTGTTCCATCGTCAAATTCCAGCGACTTTGCTCATCCTCACGGAGATGCTCATTCATCCGCGCCAGCAGCGGAATATCCGACAGCGTCGCGATTCGATAACGCACGTTTAATCCTTTTTGCCAACGAACAGGCCGCGACGGTAAATCTCATCGGGTCGTTTATAGATGTGCCGGATGTCGGCCTGCGACATAAACACAGGTTCGCCAACCGTACACGCTCCCGCGAAAATATGCGCCGCCTTGACGCACATCGCTGTGATGTTCACTGCTTCGGTTGGCGTTTGCGCTAGAGCGATCAGGCCGTGATTTTTGAGCAGAATGACCTTTGGCGCTTCGCCGTTTTCGTCCATGTATATTCGCGTGTGAGTGCGGATCGCTTGCGCCAGCGGTAAGCCGGGGTCAGCATAAGGCACGAAAACCGAAGACGGCCCACACAGGACGCACTCATCCGGGAATAGGCGGTTGGCAGCAAATTGTTCCGCGCGGGTGCTGCACAGGATTCGGTTGACGGCTGTCGGATGGGTGTGCGCGATGTAGCGGACACCGCATTCCGCCAGCAGCATCGCGTGAAAGGTGACTTCTACCGACGGACGGGCAGGTGAGTCAGCGTTGACCCGCGCTGCCATCATCGCCTGCTGGATAAACTCGCGATCATCGACGGGATGTTCGAACAAGTCGAGAATCGGCGCGAAGCGGACGGCGACAAAACCCTCGCGTCCGATGCCGTTCATCTGCTGACCGCTGGCTTTAATCCAGAAGGTGTCGTCATCAATGCGATACGACGTGTTGCCCTCGCCGATAATCACATAATCCATATGCGGTTGGCCGAGGGTGCGTGTCATTTCGACAAATTGGTCAAGGGAGTCAGTCATTATGCGCCCACCAATGCTTTGAAACGTTCAAAATTTTCCGCCCATGAGGACGACTGTTGCGGCTCATAGCGGACGAGATTGACCGTGCGGCTGAGGACTTCACGCGCCTGACTGATATTCGCCAGTTCGCCCAGGCTGATGAGCTGGACAATCGCGTTGCCAATCGCCGTCGCTTCAATCGGCCCTGCCAGCACAACCCGCCCAGTGGCATCCGCCGTCATCTGGCAAAGCAGCTTATTTTGCGTACCGCCGCCGATGATATGCAGATGGTCAACTGTGCGACCACTGAGCGTGATGAGATTTTCCAGTACGAGGTGATATTTGAGCGCGAGGCTTTCGTAGATCGTTCGCATCACCTGTCCCACCGACTCCGGTATCGGTTGACCTGTCCGGCGGCAAAATTCGCGGATTCGCGCGGGCATATCGCCTGGGGGCAAAAACGCCGGGTCGTCGGGGTCGATCAGACTGCGGAAAGGCTCGGCGTGGGCGGCTTCGGTGGCTAACTGCTCATAATTGTAATCGCTACCTTGTTCGCGCCATGCTGCCCGTGACTGCTGCGCCAGCCACAAACCCGCTACATTTTTCAAAAAGCGCGTGGTGTTATAAGCACCGCCTTCGTTGGTCAGATTTGCGGCATAAATCGCGTCGTTAATCACCGGCTTGTCGATTTCCAGACCGATCAGACTCCACGTGCCGCTGCTGAGATAGGCAAAATTCGAAGTCGTCGCCGGGACACCGACCACAGCGCTGCCCGTATCGTGCGCGGCGGGTGCGATCACCGGGATGCCGTTGTAATTGCCAATCTGCGTCCCCGGTTGCACTATTTCCGGGAAAATATGGGTTGGCACACCCAGCGCAGTCAGCGTTTCAAAATCCCAGTTGGCGGTGCGCGGATTGTAAAATTGGGTTGTCGTCGCATTGCTGAATTCGCACACACGCGCCCCGGTGAGCCAGTAATTAATCAGATCGGGCATTGTCAGAAACGTGGAGGCTACTTCCAATTGATGACTTTTGGCATGGGAGAGGCTGGCAATCTGATAAAGTGTGTTCAGGATGATAAATTGGATGCCTGTACGCTCGAAAACCGTGCGGCGCGGCACTCGTTCAAATACCCATTCCATCATGCCTTCGGTGCGCTGGTCGCGGTAATGCACCGGATTGCCTAGTAGCTTACCGTCGCGATCCAGCAGCGCGAAATCGACACCCCAGGTGTCGACACCAATGCTCGATATGTCCGCAGTTGCCATGTGAATGCCGCTGGTGATCTCGTGCCACAGCCGAAGCACATCCCAATGGAGCGTCCCGCGTGTCAGTACCGGAATATTCGGGAAACGGTGAATATCTTCGAGCGTCAGTTGTTCGCCATCAAATCCGACCTGGATGACGCGTCCGGATTCTGCGCCCAGATCGACGGCGATCACATTTTTTTGACTCATCAAAAAATCTCTTTTCTATAGCGGATTAATAGGTTCGGTTCGTAAGCGGGACAATATCGACCTGAACCCCTTGCTGGCGGTAATCTTCGACCAGTTCAAGCGGTACATCGCCACTCGTGATGATTCGGTTGGCGTGGTGGCCGGGAATCACGGTGTATGGCGCGACTTGTCCCCATTTGCTGCTGTCCACGATGATGACCGTCGAGACACAGCGGGCGATCATTGCTTGCTTCATGGCTACCTCGTCGGGGTCAATATCGCTGATGCCACCGAGAATCGAGACACCCCGTGCGCCAAAAAAGCCCAGATTCATGTTGATGTCCGGCAAACCATCAGGATGCCCGACAATCGACACCGAATCTTTTCGCAGCCTACCACCGGGGATCAGCACTTCGATGCCGGGATGATCGAGAAAACTTTGCGCGATAATCAGGTTATTGGTGACGATGGTCAGGCGGGTGACACTTTTGAGAAAGGGGACAAGCGCGTAAGCTGTCGTGCTGGCATCCAGGGCGATGCTGTCGCCTTCCCGCACGAGACGCGCCGCCGCCGCACCAATCGCATTTTTAGCGTCGGCATTGCGGGTATTGCGCACGTCAAATGAGAGTTCCGCCGGAAAATTGCCGTCAACCTGTTTGCGGACAGCGCCGCCATATGTGCGTTCGAGCAGCCCGTCATCCTCCAGCGCCCGCAGATCATGGCGAATGGTCACGGTGCTGACATTCATCGAATCACTGAGTTCTTTGACCGACACGCGCCCGTTCTGTCGAAGCTGGTCGATGATGGCGCGTCGCCGTTCCGCAACGAATAAAGGTTCAGGTATATTTGACATCGTTTTCTCGAAGCGATAATCTGAAAAGGAATGAAACAAAACACAAGTAATTTTACCCGTTTTTGCTCAAGGATAAAATAAAATGAATGTTCAAGCAGATTATAGCCGTTTAGCCGAACGTCTGACACAACAAGGTATTGATGTCGAGGCGGTCAAGGAGAAGCTCAAGACGCAGCACATCGAAACGCCGTCATGGGGTTATGGCAACAGTGGCACGCGCTTCAAAGTATTTTCGTGGCAGGGCGCTGCCCGGAATATCAACGAAAAACTGGCGGACGCGGGCTATATCCACAAGCTGACGGGTGTCGCTCCAACCGTTGCGATCCATATCCCCTGGGACAAAACTGACGATTGGGCAGGCATGGCTGAATATGCTAAATCGCAGGGAGTCGGCATCGGCGCGGTGAACCCAAACGTTTTCCAGGATGACCAGTATAAACTCGGCAGCATTACCAATCCCTCCGGCGCGGTGCGTGAGGAAGCGCTGGCGCATATGGTCGAATGCTGCGAAATCATGGGGAAAACAGGCAGCGAAATTCTGAGCCTGTGGTTCGCCGACGGTACGAACTACGCCGGACAGGACAATATCCGCGAACGCAAGCACCGCATGGAAGAAGCTTTCGCCGAAACCTATAAGCATCTGCCAGCGGGTGGACGCATGGTGATCGAATACAAATTTTTCGAACCCGCGTTTTATCACACCGATCTCGCCGACTGGGGCATGTCGTATGCCTGCTGCCTGAAATTGGGGCCGCAGGCTCAGGTATTGGTCGATACCGGACATCATGCGCAGGGAACGAATATCGCGCACATTGTCGCCTTTTTGCTGGACGAGGGGCGACTCGGCGGTTTCCACTTCAATGCACGCCGCTACGCCGATGACGACCTGATCGTTGGGACGAATAACCCCTTCGAACTGTTCGAGATTTATCACGAATTGGTGTCCGCGGGTGATCTGGCGAAAGATGTGGCTTACATGATCGACCAGAGCCATAACATCGAGCCAAAATTGGAAGCCATGCTCGTGAGTATTCTCAACTGCCAGACGGCCTACGCCAAAGCGCTGATTGTGGATCGCAAACTGCTGAATCAGCGGCAGCTTGAAGGTGATGTTTTAGGCGCGCACCGCGTTCTGGTTGATGCCTACGAGACGGATGTGCGTCCGCTATTGGCACAGGCGCGTATCGAAATCGGGCGTGATCCTGATCCGATGGCTGCCTACCGCGCCGATAATTACGCCAAGCGCGTCGCCGAAGAACGCGGCACAATCGACGCTAGCGGCGGGTATCCGGGGTAAATCGAATATGCTAAGGGCGGGTTTCATACTCGCCCTTAATGTAAATCTCTGCTTTGCTAAAATGGAACGTCGTCTGCATCATCAGGAGGAGGTGGAAAATCTTCATATGAGTTCCCAGGTTGCGTATCAACGCTAAAAACAAGATTGGGTTTTGGAAACACTTTTTCAAAATCCGAATATTCATTTAGTTTGATAATAAGTGGATTCTGAGTGTTTAGCGCTTTTCCATAAGCGACACATTGCCTCGGTGGCAATGATGATAATAATTCAGTGTAGCTTTCTCCAAGATAATTGCTCAAAAATTCCATTCCAGTTTTATCAAAAGTTTGAAGTGCGAAAATTGTATTGCACTGATTTAAGATAGATTTGGTCACATGCGCGGTTCTTTGAGTTATTAATAGACACCCAAGCCCATACTTCCTTCCCTGTAAAATGGCTTTAGCGGTGGCATTAGAGGCATTCCGATCCCCTTCAAATGACACAGCATTGTGTTCCGGTACTAGGGCATGGGCTTCTTCAAGCACGATACATAACTTCGCTTTTGCGGTAGTGCTATGCTGAATATATCTGAGGATTTCCTCCGTTACTATTCGCGTGATTTGAGCTGGTGTCAATTTTGAAAAGGCTGCCTTGTTATTGTAGGCACCTCGCGATTGTTCGGTAACATCAAACTTGAACGGATTGAATATTCTTAGCCCCCATTCGGGATCTGTCATGAATTCCTTAATATGGTTGGCGATTTCATTTCCGAATTCAGGATGATTTCCTCCCGTTCCCTGATTGTCATCGACTTTTTCTATGTAGGAATCAATAGATACTGAGATTGTTTCGTCTGACGAATTCTGCTTTTCCTGATTCACATAAACGCCCAATTTTGAGGCATATTCACCAGTGATGTCAAATACAAATACCCGAATCCCCTGATTTAACATTCTAATAATAAGCTCAACAGCCAGATGCGTTTTTCCTGTTCCTAGAACCCCTAAAATCGCTGTATTATGGGTTACAAGTTTGTCCCAATCAACTGTAAGTCCATAATCTGTTTGAGGAATGTGTCCAATACAATGTTCTGTGAAATTATATGCTATAGGATCAAAGAAATACGCCGGAGTGTATGGCTGAGGCACCCAAGGGACATATTCCATTTGCTTTGTTTGAGAGTTCCATTTTCCGATTTTGCGTGCCTCAACCTGTAAGTAGCCGTGTAGGTCAGCTTGTTCAAGGTTTTCGCTGCGTGTTATTCCGTTAATTATTTGAAAAAGCACTTCATCATTTTGAATTTGGAGAGATATTAATTGACCCTCGAAAATGTGAACCCCATTGTTAACTAATTCGATTCTCACTACGTTAATGTTGCTGCCCTCGGTGATGAATCCCGCTAACCTATTTTTATTCTTATACAGGTCACAGTCCAGCCAAGCCCCTTCGATTGATTGTTCATCGCACTTCGCAATTAGACCCGCTTCTGGTAATAGGCTGAATTTAATATTATCTTTAGGCACTTCAGATGCAAAGATCAATGCGGATACCCAACTTTGATCTGTTAGTGTGTAGCGATTAGTAATTATCGCAAGCTGACATGTATCGCGCAGACTATATGTAACTACTAAATCACCAAAGGAAAAGAATGTATTTGGCTCAACTTCGATTCTAATAATATTGGGTTCGCGCCACGAAATTATCTTGCCAACGTATTGAGGCAATTTTGAAAGATTCTGATTCTTTTCACGGATGCGTTTATATACTAGCCAAGATCGTTCGAGGATACTGCCGTTGACAATGACAACCCAAAATACCGATAGCCAGAATATCTGATGGACATTTGACGCATGATATGTAACTAACGACAGAAAAAATATCCCTGTAAACAAGAATTTTGGATCACCCAGAGCACCAGCAACACGCGTGAAGATCTCACCTAGCTTTTTTCGGTTTGGCTTGGTGGTGTCAAGCTGAAACATTGCAAAAATAGCGATAATAGAAACAGCTATAGCAAAGATTGAGTAAATCAACCACAAATTCTGGACTGTAGTATCTACTTTAGTTTCAGTTAGGAATACGACAATTGATGTTGAAAATGCCGCAAAACTGTTTTGTATGGCATCTTTCGGCGCAGTGAAATAGGGTGCAGATAAAAATGCGGCAAGGAAGAATGCTATGAATGCTGCCCAAAACCACAAGTGAGTTGGAATTAGTTGTGTAAAAAGGAGGGAGTTGGCAAACAACAATATGACTATGTATATGATTAGTGCTATAGCACGTTGTGGCTGGGTAAGTTGACCGGTCATCTGGATTCATGCTTTCGTTACTACATAATGTGCATCCGCTTAATTATAGTAAATAATTCTCGAATGTTTAGTGAATATGGTAGGAATTTATTAACCTGATGCTTTCTATCATGCTTATGCCACTGGCCTATCATAAAATCCCGCAATCGCCTGCGCCATCTCCGCAATTGCTTCGCGTAATTCCAACGGCTCGATCACCTCGGCCTGCGTACCCAGCCCCATAATATTCGTTCGCGCGGATTCAATGCTCTCAAACGTGAACATGGCCTCCAGCCAGCCATTAATCGGCGATTTCGCGGCCTCGTCAAGACGTTTGCGGATACCCTCGCCCCAAAGAAGCGGTAGCAAGACGGCGATTTCCGGTGTGATGCGCAGTTTCACAGGGTACTGCGGGCGATTGGCTTCAAATTCGGCACACCAATCCGACCAATACGCCGCGAGATCGAAATGTGTCTCGCGCGTGAAACAGGCTTCGCAAATCGCGACGGCATTGATGCGCGAGACGCGGTAAACGCGCATATCGTCGCCAATGGATGCCACCAGATACCAGACCGTCGCTTTGGCAACCAGCCCGTAAGGATTAATGAGTCGTTCGCCATACGAGCCATCACCGCGTTGATAGGCAATGTAGACCTGTCGATCATGCCAGATGGCCTCCTGCAATGTTTGGAGATGAGGGACGGATTCTTGAGGCTGAAACCAACTGCCCGAATCAAAATAGATACGCTGGCGCATGTGTTCCGCATCACGAAGTTGAGAGGTGGGCAGGGAGGCTGAAAGTTTGAGCTGGGCGATTTCCGATGCCTGCGTCAAACCCAGATCAGCTAACGGCTTTTGCGCTGCGCCGGACATAAATAACGTGCGAACTTCATCTTCGGTCAATCCGGTCAGGTTCGTCCGGTAGCTGTCTAGCAGGGCATATCCCCCGCCCGGCCCGTGATCCCCATAAACCGGGATTCCCGCCGCGCCCAGTGCATCAAAGTCACGATATATCGTTCGCTCGGAGACTTCGAGTTTTTCGGCCAGTTCACGTGCGGTCATGCGTCCACGAGTTTGCAAAAGAAGCATCAACGAAAGCAAACGGTCAGCGCGCATGATTTGTCCCCCTAGATCAAATTTTCGCTTTTCATATTGTATCACAAGAAACACTGACAGTAGGTGTCAGTCATTTCGTGCTACTATATGAGAACAGATGTGCTTACGCAAAGGAGCGAACCATGTGGGACTATCTGAACCTCGGCCAGGAACGAATCGATGAATTGAACCGACAAGCTGAAAATCATCGTCTCGTCCAGGAAGCAGAACAACAGGGTCGCGTTGTACACAGCGGCATCTATCGTACCGTCCGCGTTTATACTGGCAAACTTCTCATCGCCGCTGGTCAATTCATGGTTGCGCGTTCCGGCGGAACAACCGACCTGAAACCAGAGGCTATATAACAACCGAAATCGGCTGAGAATACACACAGCTATCTACCAGTGAGGCAAGCCATGCGGTTTGCCTCATTTGGTTTGTGGTGGTGGTACAGGGGCAGGTCTCAGACCAGCCCCTACAAATGACGGATTATCGTACAGGTAATTCCATGCACGAATCACTGACTCGTATAAATTCACCACTGACCCAACCTTCCTGATCTTCATAAATCGTCAACCACCAGGTCGAATCTTCGCTCCGCGCGAAAAGCGTGATTGTCGAGTTGAAGGGAACGACGACCAAGACTTCGGCATCGAAATTGGGCGCAGCGCGGATATTCAGGTTGTAATCGACCAGTGCCAGACATGGATTCGGCAGCGTGGGTGTCATCGTTGCCGTTGGTGTGGCGAAGCGCTGGCGGGTCGCTGTCGCGCTGGGGGAAGGGCGAGGCGTGCGCGTTAATGTTGGGGTGCGGGTAGCGGTCAAGGTTGGTGCGGCAGTGGCTGTAAAAGCCTGTGTTGGTGTCAATGTCGGTGCTTCCGTCGCCATCAATAACGCCGATAAATCGTCCAGGCGATCCGTCTCAACCGGGCTGTTAATGGCGGTGCGGATGAAAAATTCGAGATTGCTCAAAACGAGCGCACCCTGAAGTCGGTTGACCTGACCTTCGCTCATCAGCGTTTGAATCTGTGTGCGCGTCAGATCAACCACATCTTTGACCACTTCGTCCAGATCGCCATCATTATTTTCGATCAATTTGGCGACGGTCATGCCATCCTTGTTTAGTTGATCGACCATCGCCGCGTTATCAAGGCCGGTTGTCTCGCCCACGATCACAAAAATATTGCGAAAAAAGCGCGTGAACTGCTCCTGAATCGCCGAATTTTCCGTTTCAGTGGCATCGCCCTGGGGCGTTTGGGGTATTGGTGACGAAACCGCGCTTACAGCAGGAATATCTGGCGCGATATAAAAATAGGCACCTATAAACGGCACAGTGAATGTTGATACGATGAGCAGAATGCCCATGCCGATGCCAAGAATCCCGCGCGATTGTGTGAGGTTGCGCGGTGTGCGATATAATTCGGCGATGAAAATCAGAAGCCCGGTTACGATGACCGTCGCCGCGATGCCAATAACGATGCGATTGATGAGAGGCTGCGGAGTCTCGCCCGAATGATTTTCGATCAACCCCCACAGTGAAACGCCCATCGTCACGAACGCCAGCGTTGTGCCGATAAACCCTAACCGTGTTTTGCCCCTGATAGTCTGAAAAATATTGTTGAGGACAAAAAGAAGCGCGAAAAAGCCGCCAAATGCCAGTAAGAGAAGTCCCATCAATGGCGCACCTATCAACTTGATTTAAAATCGTCTGCTTATCATTATGCGCTTGGTTTTTGATGTTTGATAGGGGAATCCTGCTAACTATTTAACGAATTACAAAGTTACAAAGACACAAAGAATGAAAAATTTCTTTGTGCCTTTGGGTTCGAAAATTATTCTACGGAACAGGGATGGGCATTTCCTGATGCGGTAGCTGCGATTGGCTCATCGTCCAGATGTAGCTGTCCTCCAGACTTGGCTCAACGGGCGTGGCGTTGTAATGGGCATCAGGTGTTCCCAACACGCGATACTGAACGCCATTATGCAGTTGCAGCGTTGAGACGACAGCCAGCCCGTTATTGGGACGTTCGCCGGATGTGAGAATCGTCCACACTTTGCCCCGCGCCCGCGTAATCAGATCGCTGGGATTGCCGCGAAACAGCACACCACCTTTGTTGATGATCGCCAGATCGTTGCAACTATGGCTGATATCCTCGATGATATGTGTCGAGAGAATCACCGTACAACGCGAAGCCATATCTGAAAGCAGATTGCGGATGCGGACACGTTCTTCAGGGTCAAGTCCCACCGTCGGCTCATCGACAATCAATAATTTGGGAGTTCCGAGGAGTGCCTGTGCGATACCGATACGCCGTTTCATACCGCCGGAATAGGTCTTTAAGCGGCGGTTAGCAGCATCGCTCAGGCGTACCATTTCGACCAGTTCCTCGACCTGGCGTTTGCGGGTGCTGCTGTCGGTAACGCCTTTCAGAATCGCGATGTAATCCAGAAATTCGCGTGCTGTCAGATTGGGATACAAACCTAATTCCTGTGGCAGATAGCCGAGCAGCGCTTTGGTGGCTTGCTTGCCCTGTGATGTGGTCATGTCGTGGCCGAAAACGTTGACACTGCCGCTGCTAGGGCGCAGTAAGCCTGCCAGGATACGCATGAGCGAAGTCTTACCCGCGCCGTTTGGCCCCACCAGCCCGAACATGCCTGAACCGATGGTCATGGTCACGCCGCGCAGGGCATGGACGTTGCCGCTGTAGGTTTTGGTCAAGTTGTTGATTTCAATCATTCTGTTTATCTCCGTTCAATCTCTGTCATTGTGATCGGCTTTCGTCTCATCACGCTGTAAATTCATAACCCTGTTACGAGGTCGAATCCACTTTGGTTCACGCGCGGTGATCGCGCCATTTCAGCCATCCGAGTGCCGCCAGCCATATCACGAACAATTCGATCAGGCCAAGCGCAAATGCGACCACCGTTTGTTCGGTAATCAGGTCAATCGTGTTGTCGTCTAAACTGGGGAAACTGATAATATGTGGGCGAAACAGGCCGAAATATTCCAGCAGTGTGCCGCTTTTATCCAGGCTCAAGAGATATATGAAGGCCAACCCCGACAGCAGCGTAAAGCCGATTGCCCGCCGCTGCGTGGATTGCCCAACAGCCGCCAGAATTCCCAGGCCGCCGTTCAAAACCACCAGCATTCCCGCGCCGACCAGCCACAGTTCGGCATAAACGCCCAGATCATACGCGCCGATAATTAGCCGCCAGAAGATGGCGCTAATAAACATAGCAATCAGCAGCGCCAGCCACCCCGCCACGATGCCACCTAAGAGCTTGCCCGTCAGGTAAATAGATTGCGCCAATGGTACGCTGCCGAGCAGATCATCGACGTGGTAATAGCGATCCAGCGGGATGGCATCGCACAACGACAGTGGCAGCAAAAGCCCTAATACGATACAGGGCGACCACGTAATCAGGATGACAAATAATGTCGCCGCTTCCTGGTGATTTTCGACCATTTGCATATCAACTTGTGACCGCGAAATCAAAATCGTGACGACCAGCACAGCCAATGCGGTGAGCATCGTGATCGACAGCCCGCGCCGCCGCCAGTGCATCAGCATTTCGTAACGGGTGATGGCCCATAATTGTGTCAGATGGATTGGGTTCATCCGTTAGTCTCCTGGCTGCGCATCGACAACCACGCGACGACCCACACCAGCGCCAATATCCCGATGCCCATCCCAAGTGACGATATGGTTTGGATAGGCGGCAGTTCGGCTAAAATTTCGCTGCCCGGTGCGCCTGCCGACGAGCGAGTCATCACCCAGACATAATAAATGCCAAGCGGCGATTGAAAAAACGCGGCTAAAAAAAGCGGAGTCATGGCGAATCCCACCAGTACAGCGCGTCGGCGAGTAGCCACGCTGACCGCCAATAATACGCTGAGTGCTGAGGTGAAAAATGCGAACAACAGCAGCCCCGCGACCCAAACCGCCAGCCATTCCATGATGTCGAAGGTGCTGACGACGACTCGAAAAGCTGCCCCGATCACCAGGGCGCTCACAGCCATCGAAAGGATGATGGCTACCCAAACGCCTAAGACTTTTCCGGTTAAATAGGTGGTATGTCGAAGTGGCAGCGCGTGGAGCAGATCGCGAACACCGTGAAATTGATCGATAGGGATCGTTTCGGCCAACAGTGGGGGGAGCGTAATCAGGATCATGGGCAGTACGCCGAAGGTGACAAAAATCGCCAGATCGGTGGCGGCTCTTATGGAGTATCCTCGGCTTAAGCCCGTGTTGGCGACTCCAGGCAAACCATCTTTGATCGCCAGCAGGAGCAGCGATGGCACGACGATAAAGGTCACGGTGGCGACGCGCAACCAGCCGCGTCGCCAGTGGATGAGCATTTCGTAGTAGATCATCCCGCGTATCTGCATGAAAGAAAGATTTGCGTTCATCAGGCGCGATTCTCTTTCCATCGCAGCCAGCCCCAGGCCAGCACCCCGACCAATGTAAGCTCAATAAGCCCGGCAATAATTGTCAGCAGGACATCGTTTGAGGTGAATGCGGTCAGGTTTCCGCTAACCTGTTCGCCCATATTGGCGATGTAATACAGCACAATCGCGGGACGAATTGGGTTGATATAGGCTAGTAGTGACGCAGTATCGAAAATCTGGCCTGCGAACGCGAAGGGTAAAACGAACAGAGCCACCATCAGAATGACTGCACGGCGGCGACTTGGCTGCCCCACCGGAATGAGTACGCCGAGCGAGCCGTTGATGACTAGCAGTGCAGCTCCGGCAACCAGCCACATTTCGATATACAGCCGCAAATCCAACGCGCCGATGGTGAAGTGGTAAAAAATCCCGTTAACGACCATGACAGCGAAAAGGCCAAGCAGTACGCCTGCCCACATGCCCAACAATTTCCCGCCGAGGTAGACCCAATGTGGCACAGGCAGCGTGTCGAGCAGTTCGCGCACCCCATACTGCTGATCTTTGGGGATCGTGTCGGAGATGATAATCGGCAACAGAACTGCCAGCGTCAACGTCAATGGTGCAGAGATCAAACCGACGGCGGCGTAAGTCATATCCAGTTCAATGGGTAGTGTGTTGCTGCTGAAAATCCAGATCGAAAAGATGTTCATCACGGCGATAGCCAGCATAACGACCAGCAGCGCCCGTCCGCGCCAGTGCATCCGAAATTCGTAGTACGTCATTTTTCCAAGTTGAACGAGTGAAGTGTTCATGTTTAAGCCTCTTTTTGCTTTTTGATGCCGCGTGCGCCGAGCAGGACATATTCCTCGTCGCGCAGTTGATAAATTCCCAGAATGAGCAAGCCGATCCCGACCACGGTCACGAATGCGCGGTTCAGCCAGTAATCACCAATCGTCAGGCTGTCCGGCTGTAGGTAAGGATGGATCGGCCATAAAAATGGAAGGACGTAATTCAGCGGCCATAGGGTAGGCTGACCGGGCAGCAGGGCCTCGCCAAAAATACTAAAGGCGAACCATGTCAGCCCTGCGATGACCATCCCGAAAGCCATCACGCGCGATTTCAATGTGGCATAAACGGCAACCCCACTGAGGAAAAGTGCGGGCGGAATCCAGCGCACCAGAGTCAGTGATACATCGGCATCATTGACGAGTGCTAACGTTAGCGCGATGCCGACGAGCGCGATGCCCGTCTGCGCGATCAAAACAACGGCAAGGCGTTCCAGCAACACCCACGAAATTTTTCGCGGACATGCCAGCAGCACTTCGAGCGCGGGTTCGTCATCCGGCGAAAATAGCAGCGCGGCCTGGATGCCAATCGCCAGGGGGATCAGTGTTTCGATGACCCGCACACGTTCTGACCAGGGCATCGCGCCGGGTGTTTGCTCCGGCAGAAGAAAGGCCACAACCGCCAATCCAGTGACGATTACAGGAATCCAGCCCATCGAACGCCTTGCCGCCCGCCACGCAATTTGCCCTGGCTGTCGCCGTATCGCTGCCGCACCAGTGCCGATGATCCATAATGCCACGCCGCCGATAAGGATTAGGGCGATCAGCGCCACAGGCCGTATGCGATCCGAGCCGATGACAAATTGTAGGCTGCGCATATTCTCCACGCAGCCTGATGTTGGTTGGCGAGTCGGGTCATCAATAAAAGCCGCCGCGAAGTTCATTGGACAGGGGTTGTTGGTAACGCCATGCCCAACGCCGGGAAACTCGATGAAAAAACTGTTGCTCAAATTTTCGGCGACCTGCTGCCCCCACGCTGGCGGTGTGATGGGATCGTATTGTCCGGCAAGTACCAATGTTGGAATATCGCTGATGACAGGTGCGCTGTTATTGGTAACAGGCGGCACATTCCATAATGCACACGCGCCAAAACCATATTCACCCAGGATACTTTGGCGCATGGCGATAGCTTCGGGATATTGGTCTGCCGCATCGATGATCTGCTCCTGGCTGATATTCGCGGTGCTGTCGGCACACATCATCGAGAAAAACATGCCGTAGCTCAACATCGAACTTGTTTGGATTGGGGGCTGCGCGACACTTTCTAAAATTGTGTAATCGCCGTTTAAGGTGCTGTACAAGGTAGCAGGCACTCTTTGAATGCTATCACGGCTGTATAACCCCATGAACACCATGTCTGCCAGCCCGTATCCATCAACATAGACTGTTTGAAACTGTTGTGTCAGCGGATTTTTGATCTCAAAACTGATGGGTGACTCATTGAGCTGGTCAAATAACTGGTAATAGGTGCCGCGAATGTCGGGATAAAATGCACGGCACAACAAATCTGCGTTGCAGCCGTCTTGCAGCGTTTGTAAGGCATGATCGAAATTTTCACCAATCGAGACGAAAGTGTTCTGCTGCGCGGGTACTGAGGAATCGAGAATGACGCTGCGGATTCCATCCGGGTGATTGCGCATGATGGTCAGTGCCAGCCGCGTTCCATAAGAACCCCCCAAAAGGTTGATCTGCTCATAGCCGAGTGCGGTTCGCAGCGAATCGACATCAGCAGCGTTGTTGAGGGTATTGTAGGCCGGTAGATTGACTCCTTCTTTTTCTAACCGTTCATAACACTCTGATACAGGTTGAAGTTTTTCTTCGGCGCTCAATTCTGTTTGCTGGAATACCATTTCTAGCAGTTCCGGGCAGTCGAGCGCAGGCTGCGAGAGGCCAGAACCGCGTTGGTCGAACAGGATCAGATCGCGATTGAGCAACATATCGACCATAAACGTTGATTGCAGGGGCGCGAACTCGACCACTCCGCCACCCGGCCCGCCGGAAAGGTAGACAATCGGGTCAGGCGCGGGATTGCGATTGTTGGTTTTGAGGATGGCGACAGCGAGGCGAATCGTTTTCCCGTCCGGCTCCGCGTAATCTTCCGGCACAACCACCCAGCCGCATTCAATGCGGGCGACTTCGCCGAATGAGCAGGCATCCGGCTCGAAGCGCGGGAAATGCTCATCGGCAAGCACAGCCGTTGCTCCCACACTCAGGGCAAAAAATAATGACAAAATGATAATCGTGTTGCGTAGGGGCGCACGGCTGTGCGCCCATTTTGCGATATTTTTCACGCGATTTCTCCTATATGACGTTCAGTACGGCCAAGCAGCCACAGCGCGAGGCCTGTGAGCATCGCTGCCAGCCCGAATAAAACCGGGCGCGTTTCCGGCGCGGCTAGCCCAGGCAGCGAGAGAGCTAAAATGATGGTGTTGATCGGCTCGGCGGAGCGCATCATGATATGCAACCCCCATAGACCCAGACTCAGGAGTGCGCCAGCCATCGAGTCGATAAATACAACGCTCAACAGGAAGGCCAGACCGGAGAGAAAAGCCATCGGTGCAAGCCAGGACATTACCAGCGGCCACAGCGAAATTTCGGTATTAAGAGCCGCCAATACGATGCTCCCAGCTAAACCGAGCAGCAGATCGAAGCCAAAAACCAGCGTCAGCCGGGCCAGCAGCAGCAGCCGAATGGAAACGGGCGTGGTATCTTCGAGTTCCAGCATCGGCTCGGTGTCCGAGTCGTAAAGCATCGCCACGCCGACAGCGGCTACCAGCGGCGCGAGGATCGCCAGCGGAATCGTGCCGCCAGATGTGCTGTGTGTTGTCAGCGTGACCACTGTCCCCAGCACCATCACTAGCGCCGATGCCAACCAGATTTCGCTGCGTACAACGCGCATCTGGCTGCGGATAATCAGCAGCGGCCAGTTTTCGAACAGACGTAAACGCCAGGACTTTTTCGCGGCGGGCATTTCGGCAGCCAGCAGCTTGAGCAGTTCCGCGCTGGCCTGTGGTGAGGCTTCTGGCGCTTGCCAGCGTCGTATCTGCTTGACCGTTGCCAGCAGTGAATCGGCTTCTTCGGGCGATTCGGTGTCCTCGCGCAGCATGGCGCGTAATTTGTCGTCGGGGTTCGTCATGATAATTCTTTCTCCAATAGCGTCTTTAGCCGTCGCAGCCCCAACGACAGCCGCGACTTGACTGTCCCAACTGGGATATTGAGCGCGTCAGCGATCTCACCCAGCGAAAGTTCCTGGTAATAACGCAAAATCACAGCTTCGCGCTGGTGATCCGGCAAATCCGAAATCGCAGCGGCGACTCGATGTTCTTCATCGTGATTGAGCAGCGCGTCCTCCGGCAGATCGGAATGTTCGGGTGTCATTTGCTCGGCATCGTCCGGCATATCAACGGTGTGGCGCGAATCGGCACGTTTATAATGATCGCGAACGATGTTGGTCGCGATAGCATACAGCCAGGGTTTGAACGGACGCGGATACTGGTAATGCGCAATCGAGCGAATCACACGCAAAAAACTCTCCTGCACCAGGTCTTCAGCCAACGTGCGATCTCCGCCCGTCATCCGATAGAGAAAACCCAGCAGCGGGCTGTGATGTTTCTCAACCAGTATCGACAGAGCGCCGAAATCCCCGCGCTGTAAATTCAGGGCTAATTCTTCTTCCGTTGGCAACGCCTGTACCCCCTGCGTTGATGCCTTCTTATTGCCTGACTTCCACCTTCTTGCTGCCTGTTACGAGATCATCGACCAAAGGTTCACGAAAATAGGAATGACTATGGCGCGGATCGGCGAATTTGACACATTTTCGGTGTATCATTGACATGACTTGTATCCAGGAGTTGAACGTGCTGACCTACGACATTTTGCTCATTGGCGATTATTTCTTCGACCAGATTTACACGGGGCTGCCTCAATTCCCGGAACTGGGACGCGAAATTTGCGCGCCGCGCCTCACCACGACGGGCGGCGCGATGTACACCACAGCGGCGGCGCTGACACGGCTGGGCGTGAATGTCGGTTGGGCGGCGTATTTTGGCAGCGATTATTACAGCCACTTTGTCCACGACTTGGCGCTGCATGAGGGTGTTGATCTCTCACTCGCGAAACGCACTGATGAATGTTACCGTCTGGTCACGACTTCGCTGCCGTTTCAAGGTGAACGCGCTTTTGTGACGTTTGTCGATCCTGAGCCGCCCGATCTGCACGATCACTGGCTTTCCAGTCTGGATCGCTGCCAGTTTAAGCATTTGCATCTCGGCGGCATGGAAAAAACGGCTTTCACACGCGCTGTTATCCGCCGGGCGAAAGAACTTGGCGCGACGGTTTCGCTCGATTGCTCAGATGGAACGCACCTTGATAAGCCATGTGACTGCCGCGAAACGCTGGCATTAGCCGATATTTTTATGCCCAATGCCCGTGAAGCGCTGATCGTGACCGAAAAACGCGATCTTGCGAGTGCTATGAAAGTGCTGACACAGTTGGTGAAACTCGTCGCCGTCAAAGATGGCGCGAATGGCTGCTGGATCGGGCAGGGTGATGATGTGATTCATATCCCCGGAATCGATCCCGGCACGGTCATCGACACAACAGGCGCGGGTGACTGTTTCAGCGCCGGATTTTTGCGCGGCTGGGTTTGCGAAAACGCCCCGCTGGCAACCTGCGGACATTACGGTAATATCTGCGGTGGCCTTTCGGTGACAGGCGTGGGCGGTGCGACAGCCGCGCCCACTTATGACCAAATGAAGCGCTGGCTGTAGGGGCGAGAAAAGTCCCTCTCCATGAGCTTGCGAAATGGGGAGGGATTTAGGGAGGGGTTTAAACATATCCTCAAACCGAATCCTGCCGCATTTTGTTGATAACTAACCTCACTTCTCGATAAGGAACACTCATGCCCAAAATTTTGATTGCCGAATGCAGACAGGAAGTTTCGACCTTTAACCCTGTCCTGAGCAGCTACGCCGATTTTACGATTACCTATGGCGAGGACGTTTTAAATTTGCATCGCGGTGTACGGTTTGAAATCGCCGGTGCGCTGTCGGTGTTTGATGCGCGAGACGATGTGCAGCTTGTGCCGACCTACAGCGCACTGTCGATCACATCCGGTGGGACGCTGAGGGCTGCGGATTTTCGGCGTATTGCCGACGAATTTTTGAGTGCGATCCGCTCTGCGCCGCCCGTCGATGGTGTCTATTTTTCGCTGCATGGCGCGATGGCTTCTGAAGATGAAGACGATCCTGAAGGCTATCTCCTGGCCGAGACGCGCAAAATTCTCGGCGAGTCGATTCCGATTGTCGTCTCGCTCGACTTGCACGGCATTCTGACGGATCGTATGCTGCAACACAGCGACGCGATTGTCGCTTATCACACCTATCCACACGTCGATTTTATCGAAACGGGTGTGCGTTCAGCGAATTTGCTGCTCAAAATTCTGGCAGGCGAGGCCAAACCCGTGACCGCGCGGGTGTTTATCCCGGCGCTGGTACGCGGCAATGAGTTGATTACCGAAACAGGCTTATTTGGGCGTTCGATCCGCGCGGCGCAGGCTATCGAAAATAGCGAAGGCGGACTCTCGGCGGGGATGTTCATTGGCAACCCGTTTACCGACGTTTCCAAATTGGGTTCGAGCAGTTTTGTGGTCACCAACGACGACCAGGCGCGTGCTGAACGCGAGGCATTGAAAATCGCCAACGATTTCTGGGTGGTGCGCGAAAAATTGCAGCAGCCGCTTGTTAGCCTGGACGAAGCCGTGAAAGTCGCGATGGAAACCAAAGGCACGGTGATTCTGACCGATGCCGCCGACGCGACCAGTTCCGGCGCTTCCGGCGACAGCAACGCGATTTTACGTGCGCTGGTAGAGGCTGGCTATCAGGGCAAGGCGCTGCTGCCGATTGTCGATCCGCCCGCTGTTGAGGCGGCTTTTAAAGCCGGGATTGGCGGCATTGTAAAAACAACCGTCGGTGGCGCACTGGATTCAAAACGTTTTAGACCGCTGCCCATCGAAGCGCGTGTCAGAATGTTGTCCGATGGCTCATTTGTCAACGAGTCGCACGGGACAATCTGGAATGGGGGCAATACGGCGGTGCTGGAAATGGGCAATTACACGATGGTCGTGACCACCCGCGCGGTCAGCCTTTATGACCGTTCGATTTTTCTGGCGCATGGGCAAGATCCGCACAATTTCGACGCGATTGTCGTCAAGTCGCCGCACTGTCAGCCGCGATTCTTCAAGGATTGGGCAGCGCAAATTGTCAATATCGACGCACCCGGCTCGACCAGCGCCAATCTGCCCTATCTGGGACACACTCACTGCCCCAGACCGATTTTCCCGCTGGATAACGATGTGACGTTTGAGCCAAAGGTGAGTATTTTCCGGCGGTAGAAATTACCGTCTCGGCTCCATCCCATGGTCGACAATCGGCACGCGTGGGTCTTTGAACGTCCAGGTATTTTTCACCCAGGCGTAATCCGGGTCATCGCTGTTGGCGAGGGACTGCGCCGAACCCGCCAGGAAATTGAGATAATAGCTGGTGTAACCGTGTGCGCTGACAACCGGGTGATAGCCCTCCGGCACAAGTACCGCGTCATGCTGCTGCGTCATCATCACAGCGTCGATGTGGCGGTCATCGGTATACACGCGCTGGTAAGCGTAGCCGCCGGGACGGTCAAATTTGTAGAAGTAAATTTCTTCGAGGTCAGCTTCGAGCAGCGTCCCATTTTCATCGACACGGTGAATATCGTGCTTGTGGGGCGGGTAGCTCGACCAGTTGCCGCTGGGTGTGTAAACCTCGACGGCGACAATTTTGTGGCAGTTGAATCCCGGCGGAAGGATGCCGTTGATCTGGCGTGAAGCATTACCGCCGCCGCGCAGCTCAACCGGACTCTGCGCAGGCGTGACCAACTGCGCCGGATAATCGCGATCTGTCGCCACCCAGCACGACGCGACCTCAAAATTATCCGTCAGCGCCTCAATCGTAAATTCGGTGCGGCGCGGCAGATAAACAGCGTAGGGCATCCCGCTAAAAACATTCGGACGGCGACCAACGTTCTCAAAATTTCCCGCGCTGGTGCGGAAATTCGCGACCCCGCCTAAAATCACTGACGCATGTTCGGATTCTTCGGTATTGCCACTGTAGGTTTCGCCCTTGTTCAGCCGCAGCGCCGCCATGTTGAGATGTTCCCATCCAGCTTGCTCCACGCTCACACTGGCGAAAATCCCGCTTTTCCCCTCGTCTTTGGAACGGACGAGCATTGTTTCTGCTGTATAGTTCATGTTGTCCTCTTTTAATGCCAAAGATTTGACGCAAAGGCGCAAAGAACGCTAAGAAACGCAAAGGATTATTTTCAATTTATTTCTTTGCTAACTTTGCGCCCCTCTGCGCCTTTGCGTTAAAACTATTTTCTTCAATCCAACCCACCATATGACTCAACGAACGCCTCGATCTCCGGCATCGTTGGCATGAAATTCGCGCAGCCGTGCTTGGTGACGACAATTGCGCCGCAAGCATTCCCCAGCCGCGCCGAACGATACAGACTCCAGCCTTTGACATAGCCATAAATGAAGCCCGCGCCAAACGCATCGCCCGCGCCGAGGATATTGTAAATTTCGACGGGGAAGCCGGGAACTTCAGTTACAGTGCCGTTTTTCTCGTGAATCCGCGCACCGTGCTGGCCTCGTTTTTCGATGACGATTTCCGGCCCCATGCTCAAAAATTGCTGGATCGCGCTGGCGGTATCGCCTGCCACTTTGGTATCGGAAACCTGCGAATGCGTCAGGCTCATCTGGCTCGTATCCGTCAGCATCGCCGCGTTGATCTCGTCTACTGTGCCGATTACCAGATCGACCAGCCGCGCCGCCGAACGAACCGTCACGCCGAATGCCCGCGCATCATGCCATTGGTCAGGCCGGAAGTCGATGTCGAGGACGACTTTTGCGCCTGCCTGCCGTGCCACTTCCGCCGCGAACATCGTTGCGCTCCGGCTCGGCTCTTTGCAAAGATTCGTTCCGGCGAACTGAAACACTTCACAATCCCTTACAGGCGAGGCCAGTACATCGTCAATCGTCATTTCGATGTCGGCGCAGTTGTCGCGATAATACACCAGCGGAAATTTATCCGGCGGCTCGATCCCCAGGACGACGGCGCTGGTACGATGACCGGGTTTGCGTGGGCTGTATTTGGTTTCGACACCCTCGTTGTTGAGAAAATTCAGGATGAAATCGCCCACCGGATCAACGCCTAGCCCGGTCAGCAGCGCCGTATTTAACCCCAAACGATGCGCGCCAACGCTGATATTGGTGGGTGAGCCGCCCACATAGGCCGCGAAACTGGTGATATTGACGAACGGTGAGCCAACATCGTTGGAGTAGAGATCAATTGAACTTCGCCCCATATGAAGGCTGTCATAAGTTTTACTCAAGATAAAATCCTTTTGAATAGCATGGATCGTTTTTTATTCGAAGTTACTTGTTACAATATTCGGCGGAGTATACTGAATTTTTGAAGGATTAAAAATACAAGCTTTGCTTGAAGCTTTTCTTTTGCAGGATGGAGAATCACACTTATGACCGTAGATTTTGGACTCGCTTTAGTTGAAGCGCACCCGAAAAGCCATCTCACCAAATGGATGGATGATCTCGATTTTTTGCTGCCACAGCTTGAAGGACACTTTAAGAGCCTGTGGATGACTGATCATTTTTTCTGGGGTGAACAGTACGCCTATGAATGCTGGACGGTGATGACTTACCTCGCGGCAAAATGGCCGAATTTTGACGTTGGCTCGATGGTTCTCGGCCAGAATTACCGCAATCCGGCGCTGCTGGCGAAGATGGCGGCGACGCTTCAGGTGTTTTCGCAGGGACGGCTGCACCTCGGTGTCGGCATAGGCTGGAAAGAGGACGAATATCGCGGCTATGGTTACGATATGCCATCTACACCCGTTCGCATCGAGCAGTTGGACGACACCTATGAAATTTTGAAACGCTTGTGGACTCAGCCCGGTAAAGTGACCTATCACGGCAAGCATTACAGCATCACCGATGCGATTCTGGAGCCGAAGCCCGACCCGCTGCCGACTCTGCTGTACGGCGGTGGCGGCGAAAAAACGATGATGCTGGCGGCACGTCACTGCGACTGGTGGAATCTATCGGATGCGAGTATCGGCAAGTTTAAAGAGCGTTCGGCTATTTTGAACCGTCATTGTGAGACGATTGGACGTGACCCGACCAGCATCCGCAAAACGTGGTTCGGGCGCGTCGTGACAGGCAGATCGCAGGCGGAAATCCGTGCGTTGGCGACCTCTGTTCCGGGGCGCAACTACACAACCGATAACGCATTCGTCGGTACACCCAGTGAAATTGTCGAGCAAATGTCCGAATTTGTCGATGCAGGTGCAAGCTACTTTATGATCGACATTTTGGGATTGCCAGATAAAGATATTCTGGGGATGCTGCTGGAAGATATTTTGCCGAAGGTAAGTTCATAAAATGTCTTTAAAAAGACGATTGGAATAACTCGACATAATTCTGATTGTGTTATGCAGATTTGGAAACAGGTAGGTGAGATTATGAAAATTAAGCAAATTTCAGTTAGTAATCTTTTCGGTTTATTCAACCATGTGATTCCCTTGAATACTGAGGAAAGAATAACAGTTATTCACGGCCCCAATGGTTCAGGAAAAACCGTATTATTACGAATGATTGACGGGATATTTAAGTCAGATTTTAGTGTGTTCCGCACTATTCCGTTTGATGAATTCCGAATTGATTTTACTAATGGTGTTGGATTCGGTGTTGAAGTAGTCATAAGGACCGAAAAAGAAACGAAAAATTCAAATGAGTTGCGAGTTTTTCGTCAGGAACAATATGCGCAAAAGGAAAGCTTCCCACTTGGGTTAATGAAAAGTTCGTCTGAGTTTGGCATACGTCAGTCTTTACGAGCTGACAGATACTTGAGCGACTTTATACCAGAATTAAGAAGGATAGATGAAATTACCTGGCGTTATTTACCTACAGAAGAAAATCTCTTCATCCGTGATATTCTGGAGCGTTTTGGCAATGCACTCCCAAAAGAAATACAAAACATCCTCTCAAAAGAATTAGAAATACCTTCGTGGTTTTTTGAGCTAAGAACCGTGGTTAAAACCCACTTTATACGTACACAACGTTTATTGAGTCAACCTGATCGACGTTCTAGAAGTAACATTGAAAAAGTTGAGTCAAGACAAGAGAATATGCCAACTGTTGCTAGATACTCTCGTGATCTAGCCAGCAAAATACGCTTTAATCTTGCTGTCTATGCAGAAAGATCACAGTCTCTAGATAGAACATTTCCTTATAGATTGGTTGAACATATCACTCAAAGACATCAGCCAAGTAAAAGTTACGAGCAGATTCGTGTTGAATTAGCTCAGCTAGAGGAGAAACGCTATAGACTGATGACTGCTGGATTATTGGATAAGGAAGATAGGGTACAAATCCCAGCAATAGATGAGCGTTCTCAAGATGTATTGACTATTTATGTTGCTGATGTGAGTGAAAAACTTGATGTCTTTAACGACATCCTATCTAAAATAGAGCTTTTTAAAAGAATTATTGATGAGAGGTTTCTATATAAACATATAGTTATTGAAAATAAAGAAGAGGGGTTTATATTTGAGACACCAAAAGGTAGTTCATTATCAACTGAAGATTTGTCCTCAGGTGAACAACATGAGCTGATTCTATTTTATGAGTTACTGTTTAACATACATGAAAGCTCGTTTATCCTTATTGATGAACCAGAATTATCTCTTCATGTAGCATGGCAGTTGAAGTTCTTAGAAGATCTTCAGCGAGTTACTGATTTAGCTAATATCGACGTTTTGATTGCGACACATTCTCCTCAAATTATTCATGATAGTTGGGATTTAACGGTTGGGTTGGGTGGGCCAGTAGATGAATAGCCTCAATCTTCAGAAGCTAAATACTCCTAACGAGTATGCAAACTTGGTTCGTATGATGCGTCTTCAGTACCCAAAACATACTTTCATTATTCTAGAAGGCCCTACAGAATTAAAGATATATCCTAACTATACTCATCCTAAATCTGAAATAATTGTTACAGATGGCAGAGAGAAAGCCGTCCAAACATTAAAAATTCTTACTCAAAATGAAAGTGACTCTAGAGGGGTTCTTGCGATCTTAGATGCTGATTTCGACAATATTGAAGAAAATGAGCCATTCTGTGAGAATTTGTTGCTAACAGACACACATGATATGGAAACTATGATTCTAAATTCACCGGCTCTTGAAAAGGTTCTAAATGAATTTAACCCAAGAGTGCGAAAGGCCAATACAAATTACTCAGGTGTTCAGATTCGCGAAATACTGCTCAAAATAGGCCTCTCAGAAGGATATTTACGTTGGGTTAGTAAAAAACTGAATCTAAATCTTAGTTTTAAGCATATCTCTTTTTCAGAAGAAATCTCAAAAAAGGGCTTTCAAATTGATGAGGCAAGGTTAATAAATATAATTCTCGATTCTGCAAAAACTGTTTCGGCGCAACAGCTTCAACAAGAATTAGAAAATCTGAAGAATGATACTCATGACCCCTGGCTAATATGTAATGGGCATACTTTGGTCAATATTTTAGCTGTAGTTCTTCCGAGAATTATGCAAGATGAGTTAGGTATTGTAATTAGTGATAGATTAAAAGCTCAGACTCAGTCGAACGAGTTAGCTCGCAGCCTTCGCCTTGCTTATGAGTTTGCCTTTTTCCAATCAACGCAACTTTTTGCCTCTATTCAAAAATGGGAACAAGCAAATATTCCATATAAAGTCTTATCGGTTTAACCGCATGAGGAATGTAATGAATAAACAACTCACGGTGGCGCAGGCCATCATCTTATTTCTGCAAAATCAATATGTCGAGCGTGACGGCGAGGAGCAAAAATTTTTCGCCGGATGCTGGGGTATCTTTGGGCATGGCAACGTCGCCGGGATAGGGCAGGCGTTGCAGCAGTATGCCGATACCTTCCGCTACTACCAGTGCCGCAATGAGCAGGCGATGGTACACAGCGCCGCCGCCTACGCCAAGATGAAAAATCGCCTGCAAGCCTTCGCCTGTACCTCGTCCATCGGCCCCGGCGCGACCAACATGATTACGGGTGCAGCCGTTGCCACCGTTAATCGCCTGCCTGTGCTGCTGCTCCCCGGCGATATTTTCGCCGAACGCATTCAAGCGCCTGTGTTGCAGCAGTTGGAAGCGCTGAATTCGCAGGATATATCGGTCAACGACTGCTTCAAGCCCGTCTCACGTTATTGGGATCGCATCAATCGTGCCGAGCAGATCATCACGGCGCTGCCGGAAGCCCTGCGCGTCCTGACCTCCCCAGCGGAAACAGGCGCGGTCACATTGGCGCTACCGCAAGATGTGCAGACGATGATTTACGATTATCCGGCGGCACTTTTCGAAAAGCGCGTCTGGCACATCCCGCGCAATCGCCCGGATTCTTCACAGCTTCGCAAAGCTGTCGAGTGGATTCGCGCCAGCAAAAACCCCGTTATCATCGCTGGTGGAGGTGTTATTTACAGCGGCGCGACAGACACGCTGGCTGAATTTGTCGAAAAAACGGGCATTCCGGTTGGCGAGACGATGGCAGGCAAAGGTTCGCTGCTCTACAACAATTCGCTCAATCTGGGCGCGGTGGGCGTGACGGGGACATTGGGCGCGAACGTCATGGCGCGTGAAGCTGATCTGGTGATCGGCATCGGTACACGCTACAGCGATTTCACAACCGCTTCAAAAACCGCCTTCCAGCATCCCGATGTGCGCTTCATCAACATCAACGTGACCGAATTTGACGCTCACAAGCACAATGCGCTCCCGCTGATCGGCGATGCCAAAGCCACACTCGAAGAATTGATCGCCGCATTGCAAGGCTGGCAGGTCGATTCGTCATATCGCGCCCGTGCCACGCAATACAATCGTGAATGGGACGCGGAAGTTGACCGCATCTATAACCTGGAACACGGCCCGCTGATTAGTCAGGGCGAGGTGATCGGCGTCGTCAATACGCTCTCAAAAGATGAGGATGTGATGGTTTGTGCGGCGGGTAGTCTGCCGGGTGATCTGCATAAGCTCTGGCGGACGCGCAATCCGAAGGGCTATCATCTCGAATACGGCTTTTCGACAATGGGCTACGAAATCGCGGGCGGCCTGGGCGTGAAAATGGCTGACCCCTCGCGCGAAGTTTATATCATGGTCGGCGATGCCTCTTATTTGATGATGTCGTCGGAGATCGTTACGGCGGTGCAGGAGGGCATCAAGCTCAATATTGTGCTGCTGGATAATCACGGCTACGCCAGCATCGGTGGTTTGTCGAAATCAGTCGGCAGCGACGGCTTTGGCACGAAATACCGCTATCGCAGCGAATCCGGTCAGCTTGACGGTGAGGTTCTGCCCGTTGATTATGGTGCGAATGCTGCCAGCCTGGGTGCGTACCTGATCCGCGCGAATAACAAAGACGAATTGGTAAGCGCAATTGAGCAGGCACAAAAAATCGATGAAACCGTATGTATCGTCATCGAGACGGATCGCCGCCAGCGCGTCTCTGGCTACGAATCGTGGTGGGATGTCGCTGTCGCCGAGGTGTCGGATAATCCCGCTGTGCAGCAGGCACGCGAAAAATATGAAGCCGCCAAAGCCCGCGAACGCCATTTGCTTTAATTTAAATTTGAACCACAGAGCCACAGAGGACACGGAGAATCTATAAAAAACTCTGTGTTCTCTGTGCCTTTGTGGTTAAAAATCTTTATCTTTGATGAGGTCAATCATGCCTATCCGAATCGCTTCTGCCCCGGTTTCCTGGGGCATCTACGAATTTAAAGACATCGAGCCGAAATATCCATTTGCCCGCGTTCTGGACGAAATTGTCGAGACAGGTTATACCGGGCTGGAACTCGGCCCCTGGGGTTATCTGCCCACCGATCCCGATAAACTGCGCCCGGAACTCGAAAAACGCGGCTTGCAACTGCTCTCGTCTTACGTGCCTGTCAAATTGGTTGATGCCAGCGCGCACGAAGAAGGCGAGGCACATGCGCTCAAAGTTGGCAAACTGCTAGCGACGATGGGCGCGGGCAATATCGTTCTCGCCGATGACAACGGCACTGTTCCCGAACTGGTGGCGAGAGCCGGACAGCGCACAGGCTCAATGCTTACATCAGACCAATGGGACGTGTTCGCCAAAGGTGTGAACCGCATCGCCCGCCGCGTCCATGACGAACTTGGTCTGAAAGTCGTCTTTCACCATCACTGCGGGGGATATGTCGAAACGCCGGAAGAAGCCAAAAATTTATTGGATCGCGCCGATCACGATCTTGTCGGCCTCTGCCTGGACACCGGACATTGGCAGTACGCAGGTGGCGATGCTTTGCAATGTGTTCGCGAATATGGTGAGCGTGTGCGTTATCTGCACCTCAAGGACTGCGACCCCAAAATCCGCCAGCAGTGCATCGACCAAAAACTCGGCTATTTTGACGCGACCAAAGCAAGTGTGTTCTGCGAACTTGGCAAAGGCTCTGTCAATTTTCCGGCGATCATCGCCGAGATGGAAAAACTGGGCTACGATGGCTGGGCGATTGTCGAACAGGATGTGCTGGTTGATGACCTGGACGCGCCGAAACAAAGTTCACAACGCAACCGCGATTATTTACGTTCATTGGGTTTGTAATTTTCAACGCAAAGACGCGGAGAACGCAGAGAAACGCAAAGAAGGCTTAAAATGTTTTGGCGTGCGTCTCTTGCTCCTTTGCGCCGCTGCGTTAAGTTTTTGAATTTTTCTCGAAAGGCAATTTCATGACCATCAACATAGGAATCATCGGCGCGGGTCGCATCGGCAAAGTCCACGCCGAAACACTTGTCACGAGTGTGAAGGGTGTCAAAGTGCTGGCGATTGCGGATGTCGCGCTGCCCGCCGCGCAGGAAACCGCCGCACGTTTGAATATCCCTACCGCCACCGCCGATTACCGCCAACTGCTCGATAATCCAGACATACAGGCCGTCATTATCTGCTCGGCGACAGATACCCACGCGCAGATGATCGTAGAATCTGCCGAAGCCGGGAAGCACATTTTCTGCGAAAAACCGATTGCGTTTGACCTGAAAAAGATCGACTCCGCGCTGCAAGCTGCTGAAAAAGCCGGCGTTAAGCTGCAAATTGGCTTCAACCGCCGTTTCGACCCCAATTTTGCGCGTGTACGTCAGGCCGTGCAAAATGGCGAAATCGGTCAGCCGCACATGCTCCACATCATCAGCCGTGATCCCGCGCCGCCGCCCATTTCTTATATCAAAGTCTCCGGCGGCATATTTTTCGATATGACCATTCACGATTTCGATATGGCGCGTTTTCTCATTGGCAGCGAAGTGACCGAAATTTACACAGCGGCAGGCGTGATGGTCGATCCAGCGATTGGCGAAGCGGGTGATCTGGATACCGCAGTGATTATGTTGAAATTTGCGAACGGCGTGATCGGCACGATTGACAATAGCCGCAAGGCCGTCTACGGTTACGATCAGCGTGTGGAGGTGTTTGGTAGCAGAGGTGCGGTCAATACAGGAAATCAGTACCCGAACAGCGCTGTTGTCAGCACCGTCGATAACATTCGTCGCGATTTGCCCCTCAACTTCTTCATGGAACGATACACCGAGAGCTACCGTGCCGAAATGCAGGCGTTTATCACCGCTGTCGTCGAGGATAAACCCGTCCCTGTGACCGGACTCGACGGGCATATTCCCGTCGTCATGGGCATGGCTGCGCTCAAATCCTACAAAGAAAACCGGCCTGTGCGATTGGATGAAATCCAAGCTTGATGAAAACGTTTGTGCGGGATCGTTTCACGTGGCTGGCATATCTCATGCTGGCCTATTACGCTTATGGGCAGTCCATCCTGGGGCCGATTGTCCCTTTTTTGCGTGATGAACTCCGGCTGAATTACACGGTTTCCGCCTTTCATCTCAGCGCATTTGCTATTGGCATGATGCTTTCTGGGCTGACTGCTGATCGTTTCGCCCATCGTTGGGGAAGGCGCATCGTGTTTTGGGGAGGCGGCGCAGGGTTAGCGGTTGGTGCGGTTTTGCTGGGATTGGGGCAGAACGTATTCGTGACGATTGCCAGTTCATTTATCATGGGTTTTATTGGTTCGTTGCTGTTGGTGATGATTCAGGCGACTCTTTCCGAGCATTACGGCATCCAGCGGGCGATTGCCCTCACGGAAGCCAATATTGCCGCCGCTGTTGCCGCCACGCTCTCACCCATACTGGTTGGCGTGGGCGTAAGCATCGGCATCGGATGGCAGGCATCACTCTATATCTGTGTGCTGGTATGGGGAATTCTAGCGCTGCTGTTCGGGCGTGTGCCTTTGCCAGGTTCGCGCCCGACAGCAGACGTTTCCACCACATCGGAATCGTCATCGCAGGAGTCTCTGCCGCGTGTGTTTTGGGCTTATTGGATCGTTGTCTTTTTATCCGTCGCCATCGAGTGGTGCATGATTTTCTGGGCGGCGGATTTTATGGAAAAAGTCGGCGGCCTGAGCAAAGAAGCATCGGCGAGCGCCTTGAGCATCTTTTTCCTGGCCGTTGTAATCGGGCGAGCCGCCGGAAGCGTATTGGCGCGCAAAGTAGACAGCGGTACGCTGCTTCTCATTGCTACTGTGATCGTATTGGTCGGGTTTCCGGTGTTTTGGCTGTCACGTACACCCGTATTCATCATCGTCGGTCTGTTTATCTGCGGCTTGGGTACGGCGAATCTGTTCCCACTGACGCTTTCGACGGCAGCGGGCATCGCGCCATCAAGCCTCGCGAATACGGCCAGTGCGCGAATTTCGCTCGGCTCTGGAACGGCGATTTTGATCGTACCGCAAGTTTTGGGTTCAGCCGCCGATCAGATTGGCATCCAAAATGCCTATGGCATCATTCTGGTGTTCGCGGGACTGGCAGCGGCGATGACCTACTATGCTAATCGCATGGCAAAACGGCGGGTTGAGGTTGTGAGGAATCAAGCGAGTCTATTGTAGGGGCGACGCACCACGCCGCCCCTAATGTCAGCGTTTACTTCACGTAATAATACAATTCACCCGGCTGCACGCTCTTATATTTCTGGCGGGGGTCAACCCGCGCGAATGCCTCGGCGATATGTTCCTGCGGAATGGCGTTCGTGGGATACAGGTCATTATGCCCCGGAATAACCGTATCCCAGCCCAATTCTTTCGCCAGCCAAGCGGCCTCATACGGCAGTAAGTTGCCTGTTGCTTTCACAATTTCCTCGCGATACCAATCCCGCCCATTGACGGGGAGAATCACAATATCGGGCTTGGGCAGGCTGCGCAGAATATCGAGATAATCGGGATAAATGATCGTATCCCCGGCGTGATACAGGGTGACACCGTTCCACTCGATCAAAAAGCCAATCCAGCGATAACCTTTGGCCTCGTCATATTCTTTGGCGTAATGCGCTGATGGCACAATCGTCAACTTGAGACTCGTGCCGGGCAGCGTGATCGGTGTGAGCGCTTGCGGAAAAAGCTGGCGATCTTCGGCAATATCAATTTCATTCAGCAGATCGCGACACCAGGCTGTTGTCACGAATTTGGATTGCGGTGAAGCTTTAGCGACTCCACCCGTCGTGACCGGATCGAGATGATCCATATGCTCGTGCGAAATCATGTAATACGTTGCATTTGTCACCTGTGTGGGCAGGCACGGCGGCTCGTATCCGCGCTTCCACACGTCGCCAAATTGTTCGCGCACGACATCGCTCAGGCACGGGTCAATATAAATCACCGCGTCCGGCCCTTTAATCGCAAATCCGACCTGTCCCAAGCCCCAGATTCCCAGGCTGCCGGGGATGATCGGCGTGTTCTGGATATGGTTAATTAAATCCTGTCCAAATGGCATAATTTTCTCCTGTCATAAAATCAAATTTGTGCTGTTGAGTTTAAACCATTTGACCCATGTTTTGTAATCCGGGCAATACCGCGCCACCAGCTTCCAGAACTTTTTCGAGTGATTCATTTCCCGCAGATGACATAACTCATGAATAATCACGTAGTCGATGGCGGCTGGCGGGGTCATCATCAGCTTCCAGTTGAAATTGAGGTTGCGCTTGGTTGAACAGCTTCCCCAACGTGTACTCTGGCCTTTGATCGTTACTTTCTCATATTCGAATCCATGCTGACTGGCTAATTCGGCGACTCGCTTGCCAATATACGTTTTCGCCTTGTGGCGATACCAATTTTCCAGCGCATCGCGTATAAAATCAGAATCATTGATGCTGCCGTCCGTGCCTACACGGATTTGAAGCGCGTCGTGATCGAGCATGATCGTCGTCAGCTTGCCGCGCGTTTTGGCTTCAATATTCAGAAGTCGCTGTTCACCCATGAAGGGGATTTTCTCACCGGACACATAGCCTCGCTGAGGCGTTTCCTCTTTGATCTCCTCAATACGGCGATGATGTTTGAGAATCCAACTGGTATTTTTGCGGATAAATTCTTCAATATCCACTTCTGCGCCAGCCGGGATGATGATTTGCAAGCCATCTTTGGGGCTTATTTTGAGCCGAGCGTAACGCGCCCGCAGGCTTTTTTGGACGCTGTAGTTGATTTTTTGTTGGTTAAGCGTGATGTTGGGCATAAAACCCTCCGGTTTTACTGGCGACCACGCACACGGGCATCGCCTGCGCGTTTGGTGATCCCAGCGCTGTCGAGGTGTTCCAGCAGGCCAATCGCATATTTGCGGGTGGTGTTAAAACGATTGCGCAGTTCAGCGGCGGTGACTTGTCCATTCTGGTCAATCAGGTTCAATAATTCGGCAACCATTTCCTCATAGGCTTGTCGCGAAAAAATCACATCCGGCTGCACCTGCACGATTTCGCCGAGTTCGATCAGCGCCCGCAGCACATTTTCACCAACGATTTCCGTAGCGTCGGCATACGAAGGCGGTGTATACGGCGCAGCGTTCATCTGCTCATAAAGGTCGTGAATTGCATGTTGCTGCGTGTCACTAAATCGAATTTCGTGGTCAGCCATTCGCAGAGCGTTATTTTCGGCGACAACCGTGTTTTGCCCGTCAAGCAGCATCGTCAGAAGCGCTTGTTTTAATCCTAAGCGGCTGCGCAGTTCTTCGCGTGGCATCCCACGTCGCAGCGGTTCGGCGTGATGAAATGTCAGTAGTTCGTTTTCGATGCGTCGCAAAATTCCCTGCCACGCCCATTCTGCGACATAGCTATCATCCGGTAGTTGCCGCAAAATTCCTTGTGCGAGCGCATCCTGAATCGCGGCATCGAGTTCGTTATCGCTATAGCCGACGGCTTTTTGCAGCGCGGCGCGTTTGATCGGCGTGTGACATGCCTGCGCGATTCGTTCGGCAGGAGTTCCGCGCATCCGTGTTTCAAGCTGCTCGATGACACTCGGCTGAAAGCGTTTCCAGCGTCGCCCCGGCTGCGGGTTAACCACGATGCCGCCGCCAATCGTCTCGGCGGGGGAGGGGTAGCGCAAAATAAAGCGATCCCCCTGCGACAGCGCCAGCGGTTTTTCTAGCCGCAGTTGCAACCAGCCCTCCGCGCCGGGTGGCAAAGTTTCGTCGTTGAGCAGGCGGACGCGCACGGTTGATTCCGCCGCGCCGGCAAATAATTTTGCCTCTGAGTGATGCTTGAGTGGGCGGGATGTGTCTTTCAGATGTCGGAAATTGACATCCACCAGAAGCGTTGGCTGCAATTGGCGGGGATGGGTGAGGACAAAGCCGCGTTCGAGTGCGCTTTTTTCGATCCCTGCCACATTGACGGCGACTCGGCTGCCCGGTTGTGCGATTTCGACGGGCTGCTTATAACTTTGCAGGCCGCGAATGCGTCCGCGCACGCTGAAAGGCTGAATCTCGATTTCATCGCCCACCCGCAGCGTTCCGCCGAGCAGCGTTCCGGTCACAACCGTGCCAAATCCGCTGATCGTAAAAACGCGATCAATCGGCAGACGTGGTGCATTGTAATGTGTGTTGAGTGGTAAATCGGCTAAAACGGCGCTGATTTTTTCGATCAATTCGGGGATGCCCGCGCCGGAATGTGCCGAAACATGCACGATTTCAGCATTCGCCAGTGTCGTGTTGGAAACGGCATCGCGAATTTCATTTTCGACCAGATCAAGCCAATCAGGATCGTCAATCGTGTCGATTTTGGTGAGGACGATCAAGCCGTTGTGGATGCCAAGCAGGTCGATAATCGCGAGATGTTCGCGCGTCTGCGGCATGATGCCCTCGTCAGCAGCAATCACCAGCAGCACCGCGTCAATCCCGCCAACACCCGCTAGCATGTTCTCGATAAAATCGCGATGTCCGGGGACATCCACGATACCGAGTGTTTCGCCATTGGGCAGCGTCAGCCACGCGAACCCCAGGTCGATGGTCATTTCGCGGGCTTTTTCCTCTGCGAGACGGTCAGGGTCGATCCCCGTCAGGCGTTTGACGAGCGTCGATTTGCCATGATCGACATGACCCGCCGTACCGATGACACGCATAACGACTTACTTGCCGCCGCCGTTGGTGCCGTTGCCGTTGGTGGTTGTGCGTGTCACAGGCGCTAATGTTGTTCCGGTGTCGTGTTCGAGCAGCATGGCTTGATATGTTTCACGATAAAGCTGGGCGCGTTCACGTTCCAGTTTCCAGATGCGATCAATGCCGTCTTGCAGCGGGGCGAAAAGCGCCTGCATTTCCGAAAGCCGCGTCACAAAACGCTCAAATTCCTTATCATGGCTGCGCCAGACTTCATCGTTGGAGAGCGTAAACTGCTTCCAGCGTTTTTGATCGTCTGATGTCCAGTCATTCCATTCCTGACGGAAGCGTTCCTCGCTCAGACGTTGCATTTCGGCGACTTCGTTGATGCGCCGTTCCAAACGATCCCCGATGCGCTGGAAATCGTCAATAATTTTCTTCATCTCGCGGTAGGCTTCTGACCAGGTTTCGAAGCGCTCAATATTGCGCTGCATCTGGCTGTCTTGTTCGCCAAATTTCTCGGTCAGTTCTTTAATCTGCTGGTCGCGCTGCTGTAAAATCAGCGTTTGCTGGTCGATAAACTGCTGAATCTGGTCGCGGCGTTCGCGATCCCCATTTTGGACTTCCTGCATCCGGCGGTCAGTGCGCAGCGCCAGGTCTTCCAGTAACGTAAGTTTGGGCTTGATGCCGTCGATTTGCTTCTGAAGTTCGGGCATTTCGGACTGAACTTCGGAAAGACGGCGGGCATCCTGGCGGCGTTGTTCTTCCAGAAATGCCAGGCGGCGATCTGGTTCGTCAAGCTTCTTAAACAGATCATCAACACGTTGTTGAAGGGCAGCGACGGCAGCGGCAACACGATCTCGCTCGATGTGGATCGCGGGAATTTCGGTTTGTTGCCGTTCGAGTTTGTTGACCTTATCCGTTAATTCACGCATCGGGCGGCTGATGCCCTCACGCGCGAGTTCGGTGCGGCGTTCGGTCTCACGCTCGGCGGTCAGGCGCTTGGCTTCTGTTGATTCGATGAGCTGCTGCATCTCTTTACGAAGTTGATCCATTAACTCGCTATCACGCCCGGAAGGAATGAACTGGTTACGCATGGTTGTCTGATCGGATTCGACACTGTTGAGACGGCGCATGAGTGCATCATGGTTATCCTGCTGCTGCGCAAGCCGTTCTTCCAGCGTGGCGATGGTTGCTTTATCGCGACGGCGCTCCTCATCTAACCACTCGATCATACGCGCGGCTTGATTAATGTCCATCGTTTAACTCTCCAAAACTTTACCCAAATATCGCAAATTAGCTTTATTATAACACAACGGTTCGTCAACCTTAAAAAAATGTTTTCACAAAGTTTCATTTATGCGTACAATACGAAGATGCTGCATCACGCGGCATCATGCCGGAGGCAACTATGTTAGTTAATCGACAACGATTGGAACAAATTGAGGCAGTCACCCTCGCGCCCTATGCCCTGCGCAGCGATGCCAGCCGAGGGCGGCGGCATCATGAACATGAACCCTCGTATCGAACCGCTTTTCAAAGGGATCGGGATCGCATTATTCACGCGGCGGCCTTTCGGCGGCTCGAATATAAAACGCAGGTATTCGTCAATGACGAGGGCGATTATTACCGCACACGGCTGACTCATACGCTTGAAGTCGCGCAAATCGGGCGCACACTGGCACGCGCATTAGCACTCAATGAGGATTTGGTCGAGGCGGTGTGTCTGGCGCACGATCTAGGACACCCGCCTTTCGGACACGCGGGCGAAAGCGTCCTCAACCGCCTGACACAGGAACACGGCGGATTCAACCATAATCATCAGAGTTATCGGATCGTCACAAATCTGGAACAGCGCTATCCGGGTTGGCCGGGTTTGAATTTAACCTATGAAACACTGGATGCTATTGCCAAACATGAGTCCGAATATGACATCAGCCAGTATGCCGGACTGGACGAAGCAACACGCGGCAGCATGGAAGCGCAGATCGCGAATGTTTCGGACGAACTAGCTTATAACGCACATGATCTGGACGATGGTTTGCTGTCGGGCTTAATTGTCCCCGATCAATTAAAAGCCCTCGAAATCTGGCGGATGCTCTGCGATCAGTTACATTGGTCAGGCTCAAGCCTGGATGAAATCACGCGCCATCTTTTCGTGCGTGAATTGATTGGGATGCAGGTAGATGATGTGCTGACCCAAACCATGAAAAACCTGACGCAGTTGAATCCGCAGTCACCCCAGGATGTCCAGAATTATTCGGCAAATATCGTTGCACACAGCGATCACTTTATCCAGATGAACCGTGCGCTCAAGCGGTTTCTGTACGAAAATATGTATTATCATTTTCGTGTGATTCGGATGCAGAAACGTGCCGAACAGTTCATCCAGCAAATTTTTGAAAGCTATATCGCCGAACCACGCCAACTCCCGCCGGAATATCAATCTCAATTGGCGAACAGTGATAGTTACCGGGTAGTGGCGGATTACATTGCGTGTATGACAGACCGGAGCGCTCTGCTAGAATATCGACGTTTGTTTGATCCATTGATGCGACCCTGAAGCTGTAGCGATTGCGAGAAAAGTTATGAGCAGTGGCGAAACAATCCTGAATAACCGTTATATCCTGAAAGCCCAGCAGGGTTCGGGCGGTATGGCGGTGATTTACCGGGCGATTGATCGTGAACTTGGCCGGACAGTAGCGGTCAAAATCCTGCGTCCCAGCCTGACAACTGATCCCACCTTCCTGGCGCGTTTTCGCAATGAAGCCCGCGCTGTCGCCAACCTGTCTCATCCGAATATCGTGACCGTACATGATGTCGGCAACGATGGCCCGACGCACTATATCGTGATGGAATACGTCGAAGGCCAGGACCTCAAAAAAATCATTCGCACCGAGGGCGTATTAAGCGTCAAGCGTTCTCTCAACCTGGCGATTCAGATTTGCGCGGGCATTGGCTTTGCGCACCGCGCGGCGCTGGTTCATGCCGATGTAAAGCCACAAAATATCCTGGTTACGCCAGATGATCGCGTCAAAGTGACCGATTTTGGCATCGCACAGGCGCTGACGGACACACAGCCGATGACCCGGCAGGAAGTGGTATGGGGCAGCCCGCATTATTTCGCGCCGGAACAGGCACGTGGTGAGAAACCGAGTCCGGCAGCCGATGTCTACGCAATTGGTATCGTGATGTTTGAAATGTTGTCGGGCCGCTTGCCATATGTGGGGGCTTCGCAGCAGGAATTGGCACTGGCGCATGTCAAAGAACGCGTGCCGATGGTGTCGGAAT
>JALHNB010000014.1:0-143510 GCA_022843745.1 Anaerolineae bacterium
TAGGCGGGATAATAATCGTTGCGCCATTGGAACCATGCACGAAATACCCACGGATTTCATGGTTAACGGTCTTGCCAGGGAATGAAATGATTTCATAGTCCGTCATGCCCTGCCCGTCCGGCTCCCATTGACCGCCGCAAGCCATATGTGTGATTGCCCAGATTTGCAAAAACCCAAATGCAGTCGGTATTCCAGCGAGGAGTGTGACTAAAATGACGGCGAAAATCCCCAAAATACGGAAAATCCGCCGTTTACTTCGTTCGCGATTCTGCGGTTCCAATTTACAGCCTATGGCCTACGGAACACGTAGCCGACTCCCTGCTGGGTGTGAATATAGCGCGGGCTGTCAACTGTTGGCTCTAACTTCTTACGAAGGCGGCTGACATTGACCCACAAATATTGAGTCTCCGCCTGATACTCCGGCCCCCACACCTTGTCGAGAAGCTGCTTGTGCGTCAATACCTGATTTTCATTGATCGCCAGCGTGTTCAGTAGATCATACTCAATTCGCGTTAATTCAATGGGCTTATTCGTCAGGAACACCTCGCGCCGCGCAAAGTCGATATACAGATCGCCCAGGTCAAGCGGTTCGCGGGTGCGGGTCGGCAGATCGACCACGCGCTTAAGAATGACATCGACACGTGCCATCAGTTGATCCTCGCTGATGGGTTTGGTGATGAAGGCATCGGCATATTTGAGCGCCCGCAGTTCTTCAGCGACAGAAGCTTCGTCCGCCAGCATGATGATCGGCACCTGGGTACGCTTGCGCATCCGTTCGCAGATGTCCAGGCTGTTGGTGTCCGTCAAATTCACGTCCAGCACTACCAGATCGAGGCGTGTGGCGTTCACATCGCGCAGCGCGTCCTCACCGGATTTATACGGCAGCATCTCATAGCCCTGTCCCTTGAGTTTGTTGCGCAGGACAGATACCAGGTTGGATTTACCCTCCACGACCATAATCGTTTTGGGTTGACGCTTCTGGACGCTGTAACCGCTGCTTCGCTGATCGTCGCGGATAACTGGTTCCGGTAGCAGCTCGATGATGTCGGGGCGGGGCGGTGGAGCGATAACCACGCCATCCGATTGTCCGGTGGGCAGAGAAATTGTGATGATCGTGCCTTTGCCCAGTGTACTTTCCGCCCAGATGCGCCCACCATGCCGCTGCACTAATTCGCGGCTGAGATAGAGGCTCAGGCCACCGATAGCTTCGTCGCTCTCGTCGTCCGATTGCGCGAAAGGTTCAAAAATAAGATCGAGTTTATCCGGTGCGATGCCCGGCCCCTGATCCTGTACGATTAAGCGGACTTCCGAGGCGCGGCTTTCCATTTTGACATTAACTGAAGTGCCTTTAGGGGTGGCTTCGAAGGCGTGCTGAAGTACCGTACTAATCACCTTTTCCATACGCATCTCGTCGATTTTAACCATCGGCAGACGCGCCGGAGCATCGACACGGGCTTGCCGACGATAATCGGCAAAGATGCGGCTGTCGAGGACATTCTGGAGAACATCGTAGAGGTCGGTTTCTTCACGCTCCAGCACCAACCCGGTCACTTCCAGGTTATAAATATCGAGGAAATTCTCCCAGAGTTGACCGACATTTTCGATATTTTTCTCAATCTGGCGCAGGAAACGAGTCCGCTCACGTGGGCTTAAGCGGGCTTGCTGCTCAATCAGTGTGGTCACTAATCCGCGCAGTTCAGCGTGTGGGATGCGAATTTGCTCCGACATCAGATCCAAAAGCGACATCTGCTTACTGAACATGCTCTGGAAGCGCGTGTTGTCGCGGATAATGCCGATCCAGCCCAGGTATTCGCTGTTCAGTGTGCCGATAATACGCGTAAACTCGACGTTGATCGTTCGATCCGGGTCAAGTTTGATTTCAAGGATGGTGTAATTTTCACCATGATCGTCATCACTGAGAACGCTGGTCACGGCTTTATGAAGCTGCGCAAAGACTTTTTCTGGCTCGTCCGATTTTTGCGACAGATTATTGAGCAGCACATCGGGTTCCTGATAGAGCACGTCCGATGGGTTGATGGTCGTCAACTCAGCAAACTGTGTGTTGACGAACGCCACGCTGCCCGTGTTATCGACAAAGAAAATACCTTCGTAAATGCTGCGTAAGATCGCTTCCAGCCGTCCGCCTTTTTCGCCCATCGCGGTGGTCAGGGTATTACGCACCAGCGCTTGTCCGGCGGCGTGAGCCAGACTTTTCATCAGGTTCGCGTCTTCCAGGCCGAACTGAACATTGCCGGTAGGGCTGGCGATGACACCACCCGCGACACGAGCCGAGTCGATAATCGGAAAAAGCATCAACTGCTGACCGCGTAACCCGCGATAGAGTGGCCCCAGCGGGTCTTTTTGCCCCCGCAGGAGTTGCAGGGATATTTGAAGACCGTCGTCTAGCTCCTCAAACAGCTTATCGACCATGCCTTTGTCGTGAAGCTCGGTAAAAATTTCGACCACTTCGCGCTGGGCAGCATCCACAATTACACTTTCGGAATTTTCGCCCGAATACAACCATGTCAGCGCCTGATTGACACCGGGAATATCTTCCACCAGTTCGCGCAAATTCGTAACAACATCCTGGGCATTATCAAGGACGACAAAGCGCTGCCAGGCTTTCAACAAATGCGAACTCACCAGCACACGGCGTTCCTGCTCCTCATAATGCTGGGCGTTCTGAAGCGCGGTTGTAAATTGAGCCGCGAACAGCTCGTAGATTATCAGGTCTTCCTGATCCAATGGACGATTGATGGTTCCAAAAACTGCCAGCGCCCCATAGGTGTATTCAGGGTATGTCAGCGGGACGATAATGGCTGACTCGATTTTTGGCAGCGCTGGAATGGGCGTAAAATAGCCATCCGTTTTGATGTCGAGAAATGTCTGGACAAAACCCGTATCAATAACCCGTCGAAACGGATCATACTCGTGGGCGTGGATCAGGCTGTCATGCAGCGCGGTTTTGCTCACGCCATCGCGTCCGGCGTAAACATGCAGCACATCCCCTTCGCGGATGATAATCGCCATGCCGTAGAGCTTAAAGGTTCGGCAGGTCATATCAATGGTATCGGCGATAAGGGATTTGGGGTCTGTGGCTGTATGCAGGCGACGTGCCAACGAAGTAAGCGCCTGTAAATTATTATTGCGTTTCGCCAGTGCGCGATTTTGACGACGCTGTTGCAACACCAATCGCAGCCGACGATGCAGTTCGTCTTTAACCAGATTATTAGTTAAAAAATCGGTGACACCCGCCTTGACCAGATCCGATTGATAGGTGCTGTCGGTGTTATCCGATAATACCAGCACCGGGATAAGTGGAAAGCGGCGCTTGATTTCCCGCACGACACGGGCAATTTCAGCCTGAAACAGGATGTCATCCAGCACAACTAAATCGTACTCACCATCGCGCAGGGTTTGCATGGCCTGTCCAGGGTCGCTGACGATCAGCACGTTATAAGCTTCGGGATTGAGCATTGTCGTCAGGTTCGGCGTATTTGCACTGACCAGCAGCATTTCGGAAGGTTGAGCGATCATAACCATTTACACACCTGCTCACTGTTGAAGGATTGGCATATTCGGATTATAGTATTCAAATGGGTCGTCATTCAAAACGGTTTTCTAAACAGTAAAAAACCAATAAGAAACTTATTATCTTTATTAAGCAGAATCGTTAAATAATTTCAACTTGGATTATGTCATGATATACTTGAGGTATAATCCCAAATCTATCATACATTGTATCATTATACCGAGTTGAGGAGATCGAATAAAGTGCCTGGCGATACCCGCAAACTCAATCTAGACGACGACAGTGCCTTAGCTTCTCAGGAAATCACCGCTATTGATATGGGGATGCCTCGTCCCTGGAAGATCGCTCTGAGAATCTTGCAGAAGGAAAATCGTGTTATTTTTGACCTGGCTGGCCCAATGGTCATTGGCCGTAAAGTCCCGGAAGGCAACAGCTTTCCCGATATTGATCTGGGGCCATATAACGCCGAAGATATGGGTGTATCCCGTACCCATCTGACACTGAAACTCGACGGAGATCGAATAGTCGCAGTCGATAATGGCAGCGCTAACGGAACGCTCCTGAATAACGAACGCCTGAAACCCTTGGTTGCCTATCCGGTGCGCGATGGTGACGAAATGAGCCTGGGGCTGATGAAAGTCAAAATCGAACTGCTGATGAATCCTTTTAGCTGATGCGGCCTCTTCTTGCGCTGTTCTGATAAAACACACATCCTCTTGTAACATTTAGCGCTCAATCGTGACTATAATGTGACTAAATCTGAGCGAGAGATAAAAGGAACCGACGATGGATTTTCTGAGACGGCGTAAAGAGGAAGATAAAGTTAAAAGCGAAGGACGGCTGCCACCCGGCCAATCGCTGACCCAAAAATTCCCCGTACTGACCTATGGCCCCAACGCTCGTTTTGACCCCGCAATCTGGGATATGCGCGTTTTTGGCGAAGTCGATAAAGAGATGCGCTGGTCATGGGATGAATTTCTTGCCTTGCCAACCGTGACGATCACTTGCGACATTCACTGTGTGACGCGCTGGAGCAAGTTTGATACGCTCTGGGAAGGTGTCAAATTTACCGACTTTATCAAGTTGTTCGGAGTCAAGCCGACGACCCGCTACGTCATCGCTCACTGCGATCATGGTTACACGACCAATCTGCCGATTGAAGCCATGATGGAAGATGATGTGCTGCTGGCCTACAAATATGACGGCAAATTCCTGGAACCCGATCACGGTTTTCCGGTGCGGACGCTCGTACCGAAGCGTTACTTCTGGAAAAGTGCGAAATTTTTGCGCGGCCTGGAATTCAGCACCGTCGATAAGCCGGGCTTCTGGGAGCAATCCGGGTATCATAACGATGGCGACCCCTGGAAAGAGGAACGCTACGGACGGCGTGGATTTTTCTAAATCGAAGATTTCTCGTAGGGGCAGGTCTCAGACCTGTCCTTTTTTACCCCGCAAATGCCCCACAAAACGTCAGCAAATCGTGTTCACCTTCAAATTCACATAACGTATGCAGTAGTTCATCGGGCAGCTTGAACCATTCAGGGCTGACTTTGTATTCGCGCAGGGTGTCATGCAGGATTCGCTCGGATTTGCGGGCGAACATGCTGGGGATCGTGTGGACGATGTGCATATCGAGCACGCCGGGGATACTGAGTTGTTCGGCACGTTTTGTTGGGTGTTTGGAGATGCCGATTTTGTGGTAGCCCAGCGACGACTCAGCGATATACACCGATTGCTTGTCGATATATTGAAAAACCGTGCTGCTGTTCATCATTCAAACCTCTAATAACTTGTTTGAATCTGGTTTCATTATACCGCAAATCTGTTCGTTTTGTAAGAGTAGGCTTACTTGTTAGTTGAAATAGTTTAGACTTCGGATTTACCTCAGAGGACGGAGGTAGCTTCCTATGGGAGTAATTCCAAGTGACAGGATATTGCCTCCAATTGAGGGTAACAATTCCGAACTTGCATAAAGACCCGAGATAAATGATACATGTGCATCTAAATATCTAAGTCGCCCCTCAAGTGTAGGGCTAGGAATCTTTTTCCCAGCTAGGGAAGCATCTATTGCAGGAAGCATAAATTCCATGATTTCGTCCAGGCGGATTTCTATAGCGTCTGAGATCCAAGCATAAGGGCCGTAGTCACCGTTGCGCAATTTAGGGTAAGGAGCAGTAGTTATTTCTTGGGGTGGAAAATCATGGCCCGCGATAAAATTGTGAAAATCATAGTGTAGAAAATTCCCCTCAACGTTGCGGATGTGATAAAGGGTTGGCAATTTGACCCCATCTTTTTCTATGTACCCCGCCAGATGAAATCCCGACTCTATTTTTGTACTACCAACGGCTTGCTGCAACGTGTTTGCAAGCTCATTGGCAAACTCATCCAGTGATTTTATGTGAGCATGATTAATGATGAATTTTTTAATCCATAAATCAGTCCGAGTACCACGAATACCTCCCAGACCCCACATCGAAATGCCTGCTTTCAAGTAGGGAATCTGTTGAAGTTTCTCACAATCATTTTTTACATATGGAGGCCGCCCTGCATATCTCATTGCGCTGTCCGCGACCATTGCTATACCATATTCGCTTAATTCCGTGATGATGAGTGTCATTTTGCTTACTACAATTCTTTGCAAATGCAGTTAAAATTCGTCCCTAGATTCAACTGTGCCATAATTTTATCAATCTCTATGATTACGCGCATAAGTCGTTGAAAAACTAAATAACGTAATATGGGTTTACGTAGGGCAACCATTCGCTAACCGTATGTCGCAACTGCTTGCGGCTCCCTTTATAATGAGAAGAAGTTATGATCGGAGCAAAATTATGCACGCGCGACGGCTGCTCATCACGACTCTGGCAATTTTGCTGCTATCGGCTTGCAATCTGGGTGTACCAGAAGTCACGCCGACAGTTGCCCCTTCGCGCACACCCAGCAATACACCCGACGCGCCGTTCACTACTACGCCCACTATTACACCCAGTGATACGCCTAATCCGACTTTGATTGCGCAGCTTCTTGCAACAAATACGCCGACTCTCACGCTGACATTGACGCCAACCGATACACCGACATCAACAGAAACCGACACGCCGACAGCCACCACAACTTCAACGGCGACGAATACGCCGACTCCTACTGAAACCACGACGGCGACAGCCAGCATCACCGTGACAAATACAGCCACGCCAACCGCGACGGTAACGCCTACAGCGACTTCGACACCCACTTCGACGTCGACTCTCACGCGAACGCCAACACTGACCGCCACACCGCTGCCGACTGCAACGCCGCTCCCGCCGCCAACGAGTACGTCGATTCCGTCGCCAACACCACTGCCGGTTATCCAGCCTAGCAATACGCCAAGTTTGACACCGACGATTCCCACCGTGACGATTCCAGCCACCTTGACACCGCTGCCGACGCTGACGAATACGCCGCCGAGAGCGACTTTTACGCGCACTTTGTCACCGACGGAAATGGCTGAAGCACTCGGCACATTTGCGGCAACTTTTACGCCGAATCCCACAGGTACGCCCACGCGAACACTTGCGCCGCCGACTCTGGACGTAACGCCGACTTTTATTACCGCCGAAGCCAACACGCCGCCGGCGAATGTCCCGCCTCTGCTGGAAACGACGACACCTGCCGCGCCGCCAATCACCGAGACACCCCAATCAGCGCCGCCAACCTTGCAATTTACACCCGATATATCCGGCCCACCGACCCTCGTTCCAGTGAATATCGAGCGGCTAGTTTTCGGCCTCAGCACGACAGGTATAGTGCCGCGCGGTGGCTTCGGCCTGCTCAATAACGTGACCTTGTTTGAGCGCAATCCGGTCAACACAGCCCAATACGCCGTGACCGATGGCTCCGGCATTCTGTATTTCACGGGCGTGGATGGACAAAATGCGATTCGCCCGGACATGTCGCCGTTTTCACGCTTTATTCCCCTCTCGCGCGATGAAAATAACGTGTTCGTGGCCGATATTGCCTGGTCACCGGATGGTCAATATCTCGCGTTTCTGGTCGATGGCGATAAAGTGGCCGATGATGGCATCTGGTTTTTCCAGCCAGGGGCGTTTGATCCGATTCAACTGCTGGTCGATTGTCACCAGTCCGGACATCCTGGCTGTCTGATCGTCACCAGCCCCACCGGGCCTGAGCTTTGGGAAAGCCTCTCGCTCGATTGGTCGCCGCTGAGTGATGCCATTCTCGTCAGGACGCAGCTTCCGACTGAAAACCGTATTGGCCTGACGATTGTGCCGATCAGCCGGAATTTGCAAGTACGCGACGCGCGTCCTCCGGTGATGCGCTACGAATATGGCAGTTGGGAAAATAACGGCAATCGAATTCTCGTCAGTGGCAGCGCACCCGATGGCAATGTCTATGTAGCCTGGGTCAATCGCGACGGCTCATTCAGCGAAATGGTCTTTCAGGCCAGAGATGCGGCAGGGCTATGGGTACAAAATGCCGTCCAGCGTGCCGATGGCTCGATTTTTACACTCGGTGCGCCGTACAGTGAAGGCGGCCCCGGCGGAACGATGCGGATTTACGATCAATTCGGGCAGGCGCTCACTGGCACAATCGGTAACGGCCCGCCGCAGCGCGTCGAATGGAGTCCCGACCACAGCGCTGCAATCGTCATCGTCAGCGGACGAGTCTATCTGGCGACGATCACAGGCAGCGTGACGGACATCACCGACGAAGTAGCCGGGGCACAGGCGATTAACTGGGTCAATGGCGATTTGCCCGTTTCCGATAGTCCGCAAATCGATTCGTCAGGTTTTACACCTATTGGCGAACAACCTTCTTCGGGTACATCGCCTGATACATCCTCTGGCACAACCATTACACAAATGCGCGTGATTTCCGCCGATTGCCTTAATCTCCGCACCGAACCTAACACGAACGCACCGATCATATCCTGCCTTGCGCCGGGTGAGGTCGTAACAGTCCTTTCAAATACTCCCACCAATGCTGAAAATATCGTGTGGTGGCAGGTGCAAAGCGCGACTCCGGGCATCAGTGGCTGGATCGCTGGTGAGATAAACGGTACAGTTACACTTGGGTCATAATGTCATAAATAGGAATACCGTAATATAGCCTGCAATGGTTAATTTGTAGTATGTTAATTGTTGGGTGAACACAGAGGAACGTGACAATCATTATGATACCGAAGAAAGTTGAACGACCTGGAAGCAAAACTGGGGCAGTTCCCCGTTTTGTGGATCCAATAGAAATGCACCTGGAATCACCGCAGCCGCCAACACTGCCGGAGATGGATTTCGATGAAGGGGTAACAGGCATGATTATCCTGCGACCCGAAGGCGTTGATGCAGCCAAAGACGCTGAAGACGACCCGATAGCCAGCGCCAGAGTCAGTTAGAATTTTTTGTAACTTGCAGCATACTTATTCTTTTTGCCCGGCAGCCTTGTCGGGCTTTTTATTTGTCACCTTATAATGCCGAGCCGATTTGTAATCTTCATTATCATCTGTAAACTACTAGAGGCGGTCAGCACTTTAGTTATTGAGTGAGTCAGCTTTTTGCTGAAATGCTGAGACGCTGATAAGCTGACGAGCTAAAAGCTTTTTTTACGGAGGAATTAAATGAAAATCGGTTCAGGTTCACATACTTACGAATGGATTGAAGGCTGGGCAAAAGTTCCTGCCAGTGTCACGCTGGGCTACACACACGGTGTGGTCGAGGACAGCAAGGGGCGAATTTATATTCATCATACAGGCACACCATCGGTAGCCATTTTTGAGCCGGATGGGACGTTTGTAAGCGCCTGGGGTAACGAATATTCGGCGGGCGCACATGGCCTCTATCTCAACGCCGAGGCCGATGGCGAATACCTCTATCTTTCCACAACGAGTATGGGATTCGTCGCCAAGACGACGCTCGATGGACACGAAATTTACCGCATCGGTACGCCAGATTTGCCCAATATCTATGATGCCGAGAAGAAATTTTCGCCGACTGAAACCGCTGTCGCCCCCAATGGTGATGTCTATATCACCGACGGCTATGGTCAGTCCTGGGTTCACATCTATAATGCGAAGGCTGAATATCTCCGGTCATTTGGCGGTAAAGGAGATGAACTCGGCAAATTAAACAATCCACACGGCATCAAAATTGACACACGTGGCAGTGAGCCGCTGGTACTAGTATCTGACCGAGGCAACAATCGCCTGCAATATTTCACCCTTGACGATAAACCTGTGAGAGTGACCAAAGGGATGATCCGGCTGCCTTGCACGACTGATCAGTGGCAGGACGAGATTTATATTCCCGATCTGCACTCACGCCTGACAGTTCTCGACAAAAACGACAATCTCATCACGCACCTGGGCGAACGGGAAAATGGCTGGCATATTCCAGGCTGGCCGAATATCGCGCACGATCTGCGTCAGGTTGGCAATTTCACCTCACCCCACGATCTCCATGTTGACGGCAGCGGCAATATTTACGTCGCCGAGTGGGTTTCGGACGGGCGCGTCACCAAATTGCAGCGCGTGTAAATATTGATTGTATTTGTTGTAGGGGCGGGTCTGAGACCTGCCCTTGCCTCACTGCCCCGAGGAAACAAACTCACGTTCCAAAGCTGTGCGCCAGAGCGCTAACGCCGGACGCTCGATGCCATTTTCGTCATACAATCCGGTATCGCGCCAGGCAATTATGAAATCTTCGCTTGCTCCCATTTGCTGCCACAGTGCATCGTAATCGCGCAGTACAAAATTCACGATAAAGCGAAATTGGTATTTTTGAGCCGCCTCCAGAAGCAGCGTCATGTATTGAGCCTGCTTGTCCTCATCTGAATCAAATTCCAACCGCATGTCCTCCACTTGGATTGTGAAATCCTGAGCTGCGTAGCCTGTTTCACTGATCGCCAACGGTTTATCGGTCAACCCGGCAAGCTGGTCAAAAATATTTTGTGGGATGCTGTTGGTCATATAGGCGGTCAGGTAAGGATAGACGGACAGCGCGAGGAAATCGGTATAATCGATGATATCGTTGAGCGCTTGCAATTGCATTTCGTGATCTGCGTCGGTATAGCCTTCCAGCAGATCAACCCCCGTCATCGATACCATGACTGGTAAATTGGGATGAGCTTCTTTGAGGCGCGCATATAGGTGGCTGTGCAGCGTCATATAGCTATCCCAGATTTCCGGCTGATTTTTCATCAATAAATTAACTTCGATGCCAATCAGCAAATAATCCGGATCGAAAAAATTGATGGCGGATTCCGCCCAATGATAAAACGCGGTCTCCACGTCGGGATGATCAAAGCTATATCCATCAAATGGCGCGGGTAGGGGCATATCATCCTGTTCGCCGCGATATGCCGCCAGTCCCGAGCGCCAAAAATTGATCGGCGTAACCGTAATCAGCACCTGATGTCCTTCCGGCGTGCGTGAACGGCGCAGTTCCCAATCATTCATGATATTGTCGCTGTAAGGATCACCTTTCAGCGCTTCAACCCAGGGTACCCCGTTATCAAAATGATGAACGATCAAATCGGCATCCTCGGCAATCCTTTCATACGTGAAATCGATGGCATCAAAACTGATGTCATAAGGAAAAGGCGTAAAACCCAGGTAGAACGGACGTGGTTCTTCCTGGGCATCTATTGGCTTATAAACCAGCGCTAGCAGCAGGATTAGGATCAGTGTACGCATGATGGCCCCCTTTATTGTGCGCAACGTATGTCAAAAATTTATACGGGTCGAATCATTTAAGGTTGCGGTTTCATTTGCTTTAGCCTTACGCAAGGATGAAACTTTAGCATGAAAACAAGTTCATCTTTTGAAAGTATAGCGATCTAAAGTAGATTTTATGATGACCAACCCTACCGTAAGTATCATCGTTCTGAATTACAACAGCCGCGAAGACACGCTCGACTGTCTGCGCTCGCTGGAACACCTGACGTATCCCTCGGTTCAGATTATCGCCGTCGATAATGGTTCCACTGATGGCTCAGTGCCTGCCATCCGTGCTGCCTATCCCAACATTACCCTGATTGACACGGGCAAGAACCTGGGCTTCACAGGCGGTAACAATGTCGGCATCAAATATGCGCTCGATCATGGGGCAGATTATGTGATGCTGCTCAATAATGACACGATTATTGCCCCGGATATGATCGACCTGATGATCGAACCGATGGAAAACGATCCGACGATTGGTGTCAGCGGGCCGACGATTTATTACTACGATGCGCCGGACACGATCTGGTCAGCCGGGGGTGTGATTGACTGGAAACGCGGCATAACTTCGATGGTTGGCCTCAATCAGGAAGATAAGGCGCAGTTCGGGTTCAAGCCAATCCCAGTGGATTTTGTCACAGGCTGTGCGATTCTGGCGCGGCGGGCGGTCTGGGAAGGTGTTGGTTTATTAGACGACAAATTTTTCATGTATTACGAAGAAACCGAATGGTGTGTGCGGGCGACGCGGGCGGGCTATAAAATTGTGCATGTTCCATCGGCGATGATGTGGCATAAAATTTCGCTTGAGGCCCGTGCCACCTCGCCCCGCACCTATTATTATATGACCCGCAACCGGCTGCTGTTTCTCAGTAACACTCATGCCAGCCTGCAAACCTGGTGTTATACCGGGGTAGAATTGGGGCGCACCCTCTTAAGCTGGTCGCTCCGTCCCAAGTGGCAGGATCGGCGGCATCTGCGCGGGACGATGCTGCGTGCGATTCGCGATTTTTCGACGGGTCGCTTCGGGCAGATGATGGTTTAGCGCGATGCAGCTTATTTTTGTCTCCTGGTGGTGGCCTTATCCCGCCAATAATGGCTCAAAGATTCGCATTTATAACCTTCTGCGTCAGTTAGCCTGTGTTCATGAAGTCACGCTGCTGTCTTTTGCCGAGTCAGACGAAGCCACACCAGACGACATCGCCCACATGCGCACATTTTGCCATAAGGTCGAGATATTCCCCAAGCCACACGTGCAACCGGGCAAAATCGAGTCCCTTCAAGGCTATCTAGCTTCCTGGCCGCGCTCGATGGTCTACAACTACAGCCCCGCAGTCGCCGAGCGAATCCAGCAGATTATCAAGTCCACCGAAATTGATTTAGTGATCGCCTCAGAGGTCGATACTTTACGCTATCTTGAGGCTGTCCCCGGCATCCCGACCATTCTTGAAGAGGTGCAGCTAACCTATTATTTGAATCGGGTCGAAGAAGTGGGCAGCGCAGCAGGTTTCCGCGCACAGTTGACACTGAATAAATTGACAGGAGCTTTGCGGAAGCTGCATCAACAAGGCACACGTTTCACTGTCGCTTCCGAGTCAGAACTCGTCAATATCCAGCGTTGGGTATCGCCGGATGCCAAACCCAACGTTATTTTGAACGGTGTTGATACGCAGACTCACCAGCCATCAGACATCGCGCCGCCGCCTGATACGATGATTTACCCCGGCGCAGTGACCTTCAACGCCAACCTCGATGCCGTTTCCTACTTTATTCAGGACGTTCTGCCGCTGATCCGCCAGCAAGCACCACAAGCAGAATTTACGGTCACAGGCAAAACAGGCGATGTCGATGTGAGCAATTTGCGAAACCAGCCAGGTGTCGTTTTCAGCGGCTATCTGCCATCGGTCAGTGATGCCGTTCGCCAGAGCTGGGCAACCGTTGTCCCGCTGCGAATGGGTGGTGGCACACGTCTTAAAATCCTTGAATCAATGGCGCTCGGTACACCTGTTGTCTCGACCCGTAAAGGCGCGGAAGGCCTAAACGTCCAGGATGGAAGCGAGATTTTGCTTGCCGATACCCCGGATGAGATGGCAAAAATATTGTGCGATTTATTTGAGAATCCCGACCTGCGGGCAAAAATTGCGGTTAATGGACGTAAGCGCGTTGAACAGGAATATGACTGGACGGTGATTGGCCGCCAGCTCCTTAATTTCGTTGAAGAAGTAGTCAAAAAAGGGTAATGGTATGGTCACTCAAGCGCAACCTATCGGCGCACAGCCCACAAAAAATCAAACTCAGATAGCGGCCATGTTCACACTGCGCGAATGGGTGTTGGTGGGTGCGGTCATTCTTGTCATACTGGCGATTACAGCCGTGCCGTATTTCTTTGCCTATCGGACTGCGCCTGATGATATGCAGTTTATGGGTGTTCTTTATAACGTTCCCGACCATTTTCAGTATTTTTCGTGGATGCGTGAGTCGCAGACTAAATTTCTGGTGCCGAATCAGTTAACGCCGGAATACAGCACACCGTTGTTGTTCAACTTCCTGTGGTGGACACTGGGGCGCATCGAAGTGTTGACGGGTCTGGATTACGCCACGCTGTACCAGATCACGCGCTGGTTAGCGGGTGGATTTGTGATGGCTGCGACTTATTTTTTCTGCGGTATCGTGTTCCAAAATCGCGCCAAACGCTGGACAGCTTTCCTGGTTGGAACGCTTGGTACGGGCTTTGGCTGGCTGCTGGTCGTCGAAAAGTACGTGCGTCGCTCGGCGGATATTAACTCACCGTTTGCCGTCTACACCTCTGAGCCGAATACGTTTTTTAATATTCTTGCTTTCCCGCATTTTTCGATAGCGGCAGGCTTGATCGCAGTGATTTTCGGGCTGGTACTGTTGGGTCAGCGCTCGAAAAAGCTGAGTTATGCCTGGTTAGCGGGTGTGGTTTCGCTGCTTTTGAGCGCCCAGCACAGCTATGATATGTTCATCATTTATCCGGTGATCGGCCTGTATGCGCTGTTCATCTGGATACGGGATCGCAAATTTCCGATGTATCTGTTTAAACTCGGCCTGATCGTTGTGCTGATTTCCATGTGGCCTGCGCTGCAAGCTTTTTACATCACGACTGCTGATGAAGTGTGGAAAGGCGTTCTCTCGCAGTTTGATAATGCAGGCGCGTGGACACCTGCACCCTATCTGCTGCCCATTCTGATGGGCTTTGGCTGGCTGTTGGCGATCTGGGCGCTTGATATTCGTACTGCATGGCGTGACCGCGATGATACGCACCTGTTCATCATGGCCTGGTTTCTTACACATTTCATCGTAGCCTACATCCCCTTAAATTTCCAAATTCACTTGTTAAGTGGTTGGCAGATTGTGACGGGCGTACTGGCGACCATTGGCCTCTATACCCGTGTTCTCCCCTGGTTGCAAAAGCGCTTTGCCAACCGATCACGCCAGCAGTTGATTCGTGTGGCCTCGATTGCGCTGATATTGATCGTGCTGCCGACCAATCTGTATATTTTCGCATGGCGACTCCAGGATTTACGGGCTGCATCGCGAGATATTGATGGGCGTGATCCCGGAAATCATTATTATCTCCGAACCAGCCAGGTCGCGGGTATGGATTATCTTGAAACACAGGTGAAATCGGACGATGTGGTCTTTGCCAGCCTTACGATAGGTGAATTTGTGCCGACTCTGACAGGGGCGCGTTCGTTCCTGGGGCATTGGGCGCAAACGCTCGACTTTTTTGGCAAGAAGGATATGGTAGACGCATTTTTCAACAGCGCGACGGATGATACGGATCGCGAACAAATCCTGAGTCACTACAGCGTGGATTATGTGTTTTTCGGCGAAGAAGAACGCCGCCTGGGCGATTATGATCCTGCAGATGCCCCCTATCTGAGCGAAGTTTACAATCAGGACGGCGTGGTCATCTACCATGTCGATCTTGATGAAGTAGCGATGGCGGTGATGGCGGAATAAACATCGTCATTTAAATCTGCGGTATTTGATGGGAATACGGTTTGTAGAGGCGACTCGCCGAGTCGCCCCTACGCGATGCAATTTCCTGATTACCCCGCTGCCTGTGCTTCGAGTTCATCGGTGTACTGTGCGATCCAATCGAGCGCGACCACACGTTCTCCCAATGCCTGACTGATAATTTCCGTGTTTGCGACAACCTCGGCAGGCGTATCACCGTCGTATAACACGACCACTCCCGGCAAAACTGACTCGGTACTCTCGGTAAAGATGAGTGCATTTTCGGACGAAGTGACCCCAGCTTCATCGTCTACCAATGAAACGGTCAGATCACTGCCCATCGCTGAGACAAACTCCTCCAGAAGCGAGCCTGATGTCAGCGCGACACCATAAACAGCCGCAGGTTCGCCTTCAACGGTGACTTCGTTTCCTGCCGCGTCCGTCATTGTGATTGGGAATGACGGATACTGCTCAGGATAGAGGTAAGCCGCAGCGTCTTTTACACCTTCCACGATAAACTGGCTGACCGTCGTCAGGTGAGCATCGCTGGCGACATAAACGCGATTATTTGTGACGGCATTCAAGCTCGCAAAAGCCGGGTTATTTTTGAACGTGTCGATGAATGTCGGATCCCAGGGTGTCCAGCCAGAAAGCAGAATCACGGCCGGGTTCTGTTCGATAATGAATTCATCGGTAATCGGCGCGAATTGGGTAACACCGCCCGCTACGGTCACATCAAGACCTCCGGCAGCGATGATAATTTCGCTGATCGTTGAATCAATGCCGCTGGTGTAATTGCCCGGTGTCAGATACAGGGCGCTCACAGCCGTTTCCTGTGTGCCAATCGCTGCGGAAATTTCAGCGAGTTGAGCATCCATATCGGCGATCATGGCTTCAGCGGCTTCCTCCGCACCAACAGCCTGTCCCAGAAGGTTGATATTGTCGCGAATTTGTTGTAAGCCAATTGGGAAGCCCGTCGCGAAAACGGTTAAACCAGCGTCACGAAGCTGCTGGATAACTTCCGGCGCAGTGAAGCTGGCAACGAACACAATATCCGGCTCAAGGCTGATGATTTTTTCCGTGTCAGAAGCCGCTTCGATGCTGTTCGGCACTTGCGCGGCGGTCAAGGCGACGTTGCTGATGCCAGGATCGGTTGCAAAGGAAGTGACAGCGACAAAGCGCTCTGGCCCGATGAGCGGCAGCAGCACTTCATCGGAGCTGAGTGTGACACTCAGAATTTTCTGTGGCGGCTCGTTAATGGTGACTTCTGTACCCAAGCCATCGACCAGTGTGCGCGGCCATTCGCCCTCTTGCGCGGCAGCGAACGGGACAACCGCCAGCAACAGCAGAAGCGATAAAAATATCAGAATCCGATTCTTATTCATCTTTGTCTCCTAAAGATAGATAGCAGCCAGCTAAAAGTTAATCAGTAAAAAGCTGAATGCTGTTAGCCGGCTGACAAGCTCAACTACAACAAACGGGAGCTGCTGCGGTAGCGCCACAGCAGGTAAAGGAAAAACGGCCCGCCGATCACGCCCGTAATCACGCCAACGGGGATTTCCTGACTGGCGATGAGCAAGCGTGCGAACGTATCCGCCAGAACCAGAAAAATCGCGCCGCCCAGCGCACTGGCAGGGAGTAAAACACGATAATCCGGCCCGATAACCAGCCGGAGGATGTGCGGCACAACCAGCCCGACAAATCCAATCGGCCCGACCATGCTCACGGCGACTCCAGCAATCAGCGAGGTCAGCGCCAGCAGGATAAAGCGTGTACGCGGGACGTTTGTCCCCAAACCTTGCGCCGTTTCCTCGCCCAATAAAAAGAGATTGAGGTCACGACTGTAGCGATAGATCAGAAGGATGCTGACGGTGATCGGCAAAACGATAACGTAAAAATGTCGCCAGCCACGCCCGGAGAGTCCGCCTACCAGCCATTGCAGGATGGACAGCGTTTCGGTGTAGTCTTCGGCCAACAGTACCATCAACGAGATTAACGCGCTCAAAAAAGCATTGAGGGCGATCCCCGCCAATAGCAGCGACATGATATTCGTTCGTCCGCGCTCCAGCGACAGCACATAGACAATCACGGATGCGATCATCGCGCCCGCGAAAGCAAAGAACGGCACAACCCACAATCCAGTCAGCGCCAGCCCGGTGACAAAAGCCAGAACCGCGCCAAACGAGCCGCCCGCGCTGACTCCCAGTATGCCGGGATCAGCCAGCGGATTGCGGAAAATGCCCTGCATGACCGCGCCTGCTACCGCCAATGCCGCGCCAACCAGCATACCCGTCAGGATGCGCGGCAGGCGTACCTGATGCACAATCGTGACCTGGCTGTCCGCGATGCTCGAATCCAGCGGAAAGCCCAACCCATGCAGCAAAATACGCGCAACATCTCCATAAGCGATCTGCGACGAGCCGCTGCCGATGGCGATGATCGTTATCAACACGAGCAGCGCCAGCAGTGAGAGGGATACCCATATCAAACGCTGTCCGGGTGATTGACGGGCGAGTAAAAATGTTTTTTGGACGGTAGCGGACGAGGCCATGCGCGTAAATCCTCTTGATCTCTTACATGGCCAGCGGGGATAGAAAAACCCTCAGAACAAATGTTGCTGAGGGTTAGAAGACACCACAAAAGGCGAAATACGCCTGATGCTCCTAACCTTTTACCGCGAAGGCCATTTGGAACGCAATCAAGGCGGGCGACCGGACTTTTCCGTTTTACCAGAATTACCGTTGCGGGACAGCGCCGGACTTTCACCGGCTTCGCCATTATGTTCTCGCCATCCGGGACAGAGAACACCTTGATTGCTGCTTATTGATTGATTTCAGTATATCAGCTTAATATGTTTCGTTCAACTACTCCCAGGGATCGTCAGCAACTTTCAGGGATTAACCAGTTATTCCCAGGGATCGTCAAACGGGATTGCCGGATAACCGCCACCGCCAAAGGGCGTATCGGGTCTTTCGTGATCGCCCATCAGCGCACGGCGGCGAGGCGTGGTTCGCGCCAGAAATTCCGGGTCGGTTGCTTCACGATCTGAGCGCCGCAGCCAGGGCGGACTGTAAATATAGTGCATGTTGTAGCGATCAAAATTCATGTTATTGGGCATGGGCGAGTGCCAGACACCGTTGTGGAAAATCAGCACCGCACCGGGCTTGCAGGTGATGATGTGCTGGATCGGCGAGGCGTAAATTTCATGCCGCGCGCTTTCCGGCATTTCTACTTTGCTCTTGTGGCTGCCGGGGATCATCATCATGTTGCCCATGTAGAGGTGCGATTGGTCGGTCAAGTTATAGCTGGCGCGGAGTTGCAGCAGCGGCACAGGGTAGCCAACTTCGCGGAATTCGGTCACGCCAGAGCCGTCCTGATGCCAGCCAACACTTTGACTCCCGGCGGGTTGGATCGTACACCACGCGGCCTGAAGCACGAATCGGTCTCCATACAAGGCGCGAATTTTTGGCAGCACGGCGGGATGGTCAATCAGGCGTTCCAGAGCAGGCTCTTTTTCAAAGCCTCTGCCGATTTGCAGCAGGCGTTCTTTAGGGTGTCCAGCGTGTAAACGTTTCGTGGCTTCCAGCGCCTCTGCACATTCTTCGGGACTCAGGACATCCTCGATCAGAATGTAGCCGAAGCACTCAAATAAAAAGCAGTCCATCTCGGTCATTTCGCCGGGTTTTGATAGGGGTGGGTCAATGAACATTTTTAAATCACCTTCTTAAATCGGATTATCAGGGTACGGCGACAGGATTTTTAATCGGTTCGAGGCCGGGATCGACCCAGGCATCGTCAAATGGAATGGGCGGGAAACCGCCGAGGAATGGCCCTTCAGGACGGTCATAATCACCCATGATCGAGCGCCGCCGCGCGGATGTTTTTGTCAGAAATTCGGGGCTGGTGAAGTGCCGATCTCCCCGGCGAACCCAGACCGGGCAGTAGATATAGTGCATATTGTAGCGATGATAATCCTGATTGTTGGGCATGGGCGTGTGCCAGACACCATTATGAAACAGCAGGACGCTGCCTGCTTTTGCACGGATAATTTGCTGAATCGGCGCGGCATCGAGTGCTTCGCGACTCTCTTTCGGCAGGCTGAATTTACTTTTGTGACTGCCGGGGATCATCATCATATTGCCCATGTTCAGATCGTCCTGATCGGTCAGGTTGAAGCTGGCGCGGAGTTGGATCAGCGGAACAGGGTAGCTGACCTCTTTATAGTCGTAAGCCGATGAGCCGTCCTGATGCCAGTGCAGCCAGGTCGATTTAGCAGGCAAAATGGTACACCATGCCCCACCCAGCAGGAAATTATCACCCAGCAGTGCGCGAATTTTCGGCAGCACGGCGGGATGGTCAATCAGGCGTTCGATGGCAGGCTCATTCTCGAAGCCCCTGCCAATCTGCTTCAAGTCGTTTTTGGGCTGCCCTTCGTGAACACGCATCGCGGCTTCGAGTGTTTTTTCGCATTCTTCTTTGCTCAAAACGTCCTCTATGACGATGTATCCGAAGCAGTCAAAAATAAAACGATCCATCTCGGTCATTTCACCGGGTTTGGATAAGGGAAAAACATCCATAGGTAAACCTCCTGAGAGTTATGTATAGTCCAGCAGTGTTTTGATGGTCTGGTCGGGATGTGCATAAATAAATTGATAAGCTTCAATCGCGTCTTCGTAGCGATAGCGTTTTGAAATGATCGGGTCAGTGATGACGCGCCCGGTTTCCAGCAGGCGGATCGCGGTTTTTTCGATTCGCGCTAAATCCCACATCGGATAGCAGCGGTGCGGCATACCCCAGACGGGCATACTCGATTTGAGCGTTGGGCGGTTGTGATGCCATTCGCCACCGAGATTGAGTGTGCGTTCGCCTTTGTAATAGCTTGCGGCGACGATCAGGCCGCTAACATGAATGCTCTTGACGGCGGTGTCGAGCGCACTGTAGGAGCCGGAAATTTCGATGGCGACATCCACGCCTTTTTTATTCGTCGCTTTTTTAATTTCTAAGGCCGCATCACACTCGCGTGGATTAAACACCTCGTCCGCACCAAAATCTTTCGCCAGTTTGAGGCGATTTTCGAACAGGTCAACCGCGAAAACCTTTTCAGCGCCGCTGAGACGCGCGACCTGCACCGCCATTAACCCCAACACGCCGAGGCCGAACACCGCCACGTTATCGCCGACTTTGATCTCCGCGTCGTGGCAGGCGGTGAGTGCATAAATCGTTGGGTCGGTGAACAATGCCGTTTCCGGTTTCATGTTCTCCGGCAGGTGATAAAGATTTTTGGCTTTTTTCACATTGGTTGGGCGATGCGCCATCTCGCCATGCACCCGATCCCCGACTTTGAAATCGCTCACATCGCTGCCGACTTCGACGACCTCGCCTGTCAGCCATGAGCCGAGATTAATCGGGTAAAAACCGCGTCCTTCAGGCGTGCGCTCCATGAACAGGCGATATTCGGGATCAAATGATTTTTCGATAAATGGAGTTTGTCCGGTGTAGAGGGTAAGTTCTGTGCCGTGTTTGATGCCGCTGACAATCGCCTTGACGCGCACCTCGTCTGACTTGAGTGCTGGCTCCTGATAATCGCGAAATTCAATCGTTTTTTCGGCTGTAACCACAAATTCTTTCATGGATCATCCTTTATACAAAAACCATCTTTATTTAGTGATGTATAGTAACGCTGGATGCCGAAAAATGCTTTGCGAATGGACTGCAAATGCGCGGGATGAGTGGGGTTATTTGAGAGTGTCGGAGTAGAGTAATTTTAGCTCACCGCATACGGCGACTCATCGGGCTTAAAATTGCCAATTATGCTGACATACAGCGACAAATAGGCTTCATAAACGTGCGCTCTTTTCTCGTATTTCATCTTCAATTTCGCGATCAGTCGGTGCGCAGATTGGTTCTCGGTCTGGGTGACGGCGACAATGCGCTGAAGATTTTGCGTTTCAAAGGCATAACGCAGACAGGCACGTGCGGCTTCTGTCGCCAACCCCTTGAGTCGATAGGCTTTGGCGATTACGCAGGTCAATTCAATTTCGTGCGTGTTATCCAGCGGTTGCAGCCCGCAGTGTCCGATCAATTTGCCGGATTCCTGTTCAATCACCGCCCACAGGCCATAACCATGATCTGCCCACTCGTCGTTAATGCCTTTAATAATCGACTCGACTCGCGCTCTTGGAACAGGCTTGCCAATCGGAAGCCAGCGCATTGTCTGTTCATCAGCCAGAATAAATCGGTGATAATCGACGGCATCTTCCAGCGCGAAAGGCCGCAAAATCAAGCGTTTGGTTTTAATCGTGGGTGTCATGATGGATGCACAATATAAAGTGAATCATCGGGTTGGTAGGCCTCGCGGGTTTGCGTAAACAGCAAAAGGGTCAAATTGTAGTATTTGTCTGTCTCGCCTTGACGCTGCATCCCGATTTTTTCCAGGACGTGCTGCGAAGGTTTGTTTTCAGGATATGTGAGGCCGATGATATTGTCGAGTTCCGTGTTCTCGAAACCGTAGCGCAGGCAGGCACGTGCCGCCTCGGTAGCAATCCCCTTGCCCCAATAAGGCTTGCCGAAAGCATAAGCAAGCTCGACGGTTTCTGGCTCATTACGGAGATGGATAAGCCCGCAGTGTCCCAGGAATTGCTGCGATTCTTTGTCGATCACCGCCCAGATGCTAAAGCCGTGTTCGATGCCGTACTCAACAAAGCGGTTCATGCTTCGTTCGGCTTCCGTTTTGGTGCGCGTTTTCCCGTCTCCGAGATAGCGCATCACCTCGGCGCTGCCGTAAATCTGATGATAATTTTCGTCCAGGTCGTCGGCTTGAAATGGCCGGATGATGAGACGTTCAGTTTCAATTTGCATGGTTTCAACTTTAATTATTCGGGCAAATTTGTCGTAGGGGCGCATAGAGGGCGACCCGCCGGGTCGCCCCTGCAGAATAGACATTAAAACTTATCGGGATAGAGTTCGTGCGCGATGCGTTCTTCTTCGTCAACCATCTCGCGCAGGATCGCCAGCCCATCGTTCCAGAAGTTGAGATCGGTCAGGTCAATGCCTGCCTTCGCCAGAATCTTGTCCGGCCAATCGGAATCGCCCGCTGTCAGCACGTCGATAAACTGGGGTACGAATTCCGCGCCGCGCTGCTGATAGTTCCGATAGAGCGCCAGCACCAGCAGTTCACCGAATGAATAGGCGTAAACATATCCCGGCGTGTTCAGGAAATGAGGGATATAGCTCCACCAGATCGAGTAATCGTCGCGCAGATTAACGCTGCCCTGGAACATCGCTCTTTGCGTTTCCATCCAGAATTCGCTGATGCGCCCTGTCGAAAGTTCGCCTTCCGTGCGGCGGGCATTGTGCAGCTTATCCTCAAAGCGGTTCATCGCGATCTGGCGGTAGATCGTGGCGAAGTTGCCCTCGATTTTCTCTGCCAGCATCGCTAGCCGAACTTCGGGATCGGATTCTTTGCTCATCAGGTCGCTGAAAACCAGCATCTCGCCAAAAGTAGAAGCCATTTCCGCAGTCGTCAGCGGCGTGTAGAGGCCAAAGATGCCATGCTCCTGCCCGGAGAGATACATATGGATGCCGTGACCCAGTTCATGCGCCAGCGTCATCACGTCGTTGGCCTTGCCCGTGTAATTGACAAACACGTAAGGGTGAGCCGATGGGACAGTCGGCGAGGCAAATGCGCCGCCGCGCTTGCCGGGTGTGACCGGGGCGTGAATCCAATTGCCGTCGAAGAATTTTTCCGCGACCTCGGCTATGGTTGGGCTGAATGCCGAAAATGCCTTGAGGACAATTTCGCGGGCTTCATCCCAGGTGTAAAAGGCATCGCTGGTTTTGACGGGCAGCGGCGCGTAACGGTCATATTCGGTGAGTTCGTCGTAGCCGAGCAGCGCACGTTTGAGATTATAGTGCCGCGCCACCAAATCATAATTTGACGTGACCGACTGAATGAGCGCATCAACGACGGCATCCGGCGCTTTGTTATCCAGGTTGCGGGCGGATACCCAGGTCGGGAATTTGCGGCGTTTGTCGTCGGACGCTTTATCATTCGCCAGAACATTGAAAATATAGGTGAATTCCATCGACTTATCGCGCAGGGCTTTTGTAATCGCGTCGTTGGCTTTGGCACGGATTTCGCGATCCTCATCGTGCAGTTTGGTCAAAACCTGCGTGAGGGTCAGCTTCTCGCCGTCATAATCCAGCCGCATCGCGCCGATCAACTGCGTGAAAAAGCGTGTCCAGGCGCTCCGTCCCGTAACCGATTTTTCGACCAGCAGTTGTTCCTCGATTTCGCTCAATTGATAGGGCTGGTAGCGGCGTTCGGCTTCAAGATAATGCTGAAATTTTGCAAGGGTTGGGTCAGCCAGCAGATTTTTGACAGCGCTTTCTTCAGCTTTACCCCATTCCAGCTCAAAAAATAGCAGCTTTTGAGTGACCTGCGAGGAATATTCGGTTGTTTTCTGCACCAGTGCGCCATATTGGGGATTGTTGGTGTCGGTGGAAAACAGCAGCGATGAGAACGAGCCGATCCGCCCGCGCTGATCGTAAATTGCTTCCAGCTCGACCATCGCATCCATCATTTCTTCGCTGTCAAGCTGCGCCACCCGCCCGCGATAGGTGCTAGCGAAGCTTTCGACGCGCGTGTCCAACGCTTTCATATCACGCTCAAAAGCGGGGTCATCAATGCCGGAATAAAAAACCGACAAATCCCAGATGACGTTTTCCGCGCCTGTTGCTTTTTCTACACTCGGAGCAACCATATTGTTTTGACTCTTTCTTTGTCTAGCAGCGTTCGTTGTATTCGTGTTTCAGTTAATACTACAAGATCAAGGATTTGGTTTCAATTAGACCACCTGTAAATCACCTTAGTTTCAATTAGACCATCTATAAATCACTGTAGATTCAATTAGATCATCTGTAAATCACCTTAGTTTCAATTAGACCATCTGCAAGCCACTGCTGAACAGGCTATAATTTATAGTGAGCTTAGATGAGGAGTAAATTGAGATGGCGATTACTGCATTAACCGATAAACAAGTGAGCGATGGCCTGAGCAAACTCCCTGGGTGGGAACGCGAGGGCGATAAAATCAAGAAGACCTACAAGCTGGATACCTACATGGCGGGGTTAGCGTTCGCCTGTGCTGTCGGCACGGTCTGCGAGGCGATGGATCATCACCCGGATTTATTCATCGGCTGGAAGCGCGTCGAAGTGGGCTTCAGCACCCATGACGCGGGAAATAAGATCAGCCAGAATGATCTTGATGCAGCGGCGAAGGTCGAAGCGCTCGGCTATCCACGCCCGAAATAAGGTATGGAAAACTTTCTGCGGATTTTCGGCTGGCCGCACGAACTGCTGCATGTCCTGGCGCTGCTGCTCATCGGGCGGCGGCCCGAAAGCGTGAACCGAACCCATGTCGATATTCCCGCTGATCTTTCGACGCGGCAGTATGTGTTTGTCGCTGGGCTGCCCGCGCTGATTTTCGGCGGTGCAGCGCTTATCAGCTTCATCGCTTTTCTGGAAGCGCCGGATATTGCTCACTCCGTGCTGCGTCTGGTCATCACGGGTATATTTTCGATAGCTGCATTCGGGACAATGGGCGATATTGCGTTGATTATCGAGCGGATAATGACCGACAAACCGCCTACATAAAAAAGGAAAATCACTTGAATCATAAAGAAGAAGGCGAAAAATATCTCGCCCAGAACGCCAAATATGATGACGTAAAAGTCACACCCAGTGGCCTCCAATACACGGTCAAAAAGCAGGGTAACGGCCCAAAGCCCGGCCCCAACGATACGGTTGAGGTCAATTATCATGGCACGTTCATCAACAACAAGGCTTTTGACAGCACCTACAGTGGCGACCCCGCGATATTTCCACTGGAGGATGTCATCGCGGGCTGGACGGAAGGCTTACAGTTGATGCCGGTTGGCTCAATCTACAAATTTTATGTCCCTTATAATCTGGCCTATGGGGAAGAGGGTTATCCCGGCGCGATTCCACCCTTTGCCACACTCATTTTCGAAATCGAACTACTGACGATCCAATCGTAAGGAGCATCATTTTGCAGCGTATTTTCATCACGGGTACGAATCGGGGAATCGGTCTCGAAATGGTGCGCCAATTTTCGCAACGCGCCGATACGCATGTTTTCGCCGCCTGCCGCAAGCCAGCCGATGCTGTCGAACTCCAGGCGCTTGCCGCCCAGCACCCGAACAGCATCACCATCATCCCTCTGGAAACCACCGATCAGAATTCGATCAATGCGTCAGCCGAAAAAGTAGCCGCACAGGTGGATGGCCTCGAACTGCTCATCAATAACGCCGCAGTCAATCCATCGCGCCCCAAGCAGCTATTTGGTGAAATGACTGCTGAGATGATGCTCTCGACGCTGCACGTCAATGCCGTCGCGCCCCTGATGGTGGTGCAGGCTTTTGCGCCGCTGCTCAAAGCTGGAGTGCAGGCGAAAATCATCAATATCTCGTCAGGCCTGGGGTCAATGACCCGAAAATTGACAGGTGGACTCTATGGCTACAGCCCCAGCAAAGCCGCGCTCAATATGGTGACACGCGGGCTAGCCGCAGACCTCAAACCCTTTGGTATCACGACGATTTCGCTGCACCCCGGTTGGGTACAAACTGATATGGGCAGCCCGGAGGCCGACCTTCCAGCTTCAGAGTCGGTACAAGCCATGCTCAAAATCGTGGATGGCCTGACGGAAGAAGATAACGGTACTTATCTGCGATGGGACGGAGAACCCCTTCCCTGGTAATGTATCAATATCACTGATTTTCGCTGCGGAGTGACATTAGGCTAATTTGCCTTGCGCTCCTATAATTCCTAATAACGAACCGATAAAACAGATTGCGCGATCAAAATCATGAGAATCAGACGTTCTTTATTATTCATGCCCGGTGATGACCGCCACAAAATCGAAAAAGGCGCTGCCCTCGGCACGGATTCGATCATCATGGACTTGGAGGATGGCGTAGCCTTTAGCCGCAAGCACGAGGCGCGTGAAGTCATTGCTGCGGCACTGCAAGATGTCGATTTCGGTCAGACTGAAAAATTGATCCGCATCAATCCAGCCGTTGGCGCGGGTTTGTATGTGGATGATATTGAGCAGACGATTGGCGCACGGCCTGATGGCTATGTCCTGCCAAAAGTCGAATCGCTGCGTCAGATTGAAGATGTGTCGCTGCGCCTGACGAACGCCGAATACGACCATAATTTACCGAGTGGGGCGATTAAATTGCTGGCGATTATCGAAACGGCGCGTGGCATCGTCAACCTGCGCGAATTTGGCCTGGAGCATGATCCGCGTCTGGTTGCGCTGATTTTTGGCGCGGAAGACCTGGCAAGCGACATTGGCGCGGTGCGCACACCGGACGGTTGGGAGGTGTTTTATGCCCGCAGCGCCGTTGTTATCCATGCCAAAGCGATGGGAATTCAGGCCATTGATACACCCTACGTGCATGTCGAAAATCTGACAGGTCTGGCGGCGGAAACAGAGCAGGCACACTATATGGGCTATACGGGGAAGCTGGCGATTCACCCGCGTCAGGTTGCGCCGATACAGGCTGTATTTACCCCGAAACCGGAAGAAATCGAGCGCGCAAAACGTCTAATCCATGAGCATCATAGCCATCAGGCCGCTGGCGAGGGTGTCTTTGTTCTGGACGGTAAAATGATTGATATGCCAATGGTGCGCGCCGCCGAGCTTGTCCTGTTCCGCGCTCGCGCTGCTGGAATTTTAGCCGATTGATTGTTGACTTGGGCTTTTGATTTTTGACTTAAGGAGTGCATGTTGTCAGCTTTGATCCCTGACTCACACAAGGATTTATTGGATAAACCCGTCTATGTAGTCGTGACGACGCTGATGGCTGACGGCCAGCCACAGTCTACCGTTGTCTGGTTCGATTATGAGGGCGAATACCTGCGCCTCAACACCGCACGTGGGCGACAAAAAGAAAAAAATCTCGCCAGAGATAAGCGAGTGAGCGTGATGTTTGTCGATCCGCAAAACCCATTCCGCTGGATGGAGATTCGTGGTATTGTGGGTGAACCCACTGAAGACGGCGCTGTCGATCACATCCACAAACTGTCGATGAAATATACGGGCAAGCGTTATTATGGCGATTTTGCGCCTGCGGAACGCCAATCTCAAGAAACACGTATAATGTATAAGATACAACCAACGAAAGTTCTGGTTTCCCACTGACCAACGATTGACGATTAACGGACACGGGAAGCCGTGTCTTTTTTTGCAAATCTGAAAGCTGGGAAGTGAACGTATTATTGCCTATGAACATCAACCCGAACCTCCTCATTTCTGATCCTCAACCGAGCCGAGCCGATGCGCTCAAAAACCGGGCGCTGCTTCTGGAAACCGCACAGCGATTGTTTGCCGAGCAAGGTGTCGAAAATGTTTCGATGACAGCGATTGCCGATGCTGCCGAAGTCGGTAAAGGTACGCTCTATCGGCATTTTAAAAGCAAGTCGGAATTGTGCCACGCGCTGCTCGATCATGAAACGCGCGATTTGCAGGAACGATCTTTACGCCGCCTGCAAAATTATGGCGATCCACATGATGATTTAAGCTGGTTTTTAGAGCAGGTCGCTCTGTTTGTGATTCGGAACTCGCGTCTGTTGTGCGTCGGGGCGAACTCGCGCACGGATAACGAAGGCGAAACTCCGATGTTGATACTCGAACATCCTGCGCATTTCTGGTGGCGCATCACTATTCGTGGCCTCTTGCAGCGTATCCAGCCATCCGGTGACCTCGACTATATGGCAGATGTTCTCTATGTGATGCTGGACGTTCATACCCTCTACTTCCAGCGCGAGAAACTCGGCTACGATACCAGCCGCATCATTGACGGCCTCATCTCGACCACGATCTCTCTCACCCGGTAAACGGACTTGAGTCCATTTCTAATCAAATTCTTATAGACAACGCCACCATTGTGATGTATTCTAAGCACATTAACAAACGGACTTGAGTCCGTTTAACTCAGCAGCTAAACAATAGGAGAAATCACAATGGCTCTATGGAATATCGACACCGCCCACGCTTCGGCTGACTTTTCGGCTCGTCACATGATGATTACAACCGTGCGCGGCGGCTTCCGCAGCATTAGCGGCACGATTGAATATGACCCGGCAAATCCAGCGGCAGCCTCGGTTGAGGCCGTCATTGAGACTGCTTCGATCACCTCGACCGGACTCGAACAGCGCGACAACCATCTGAAAAGCGGTGATTTTCTGGACATCGAAAATTACCCGACCATTACCTTCAAAAGCACCAAGGTTGAACCCACCGGTGATGGCACAGAAGCCAAAATCACAGGTGATCTGACCATTCGCGGTGTGACCCGCCCGGTGACGCTGAAAGCCGAGTTTCTGGGACAGGAAAAATCGCCCTTTGGTACGACCAACATCGGCTTTACCGGCACGACCAAGATCAATCGCGAAGATTTCGGCCTGACCTGGAACATGGCGCTGGAATCCGGTGGCTGGCTGGTTGGCAAAGAAATCAGCATTACGCTCGATGTTGAAGCTGTTTTGGTGACAGAACCCGCTGCGGTCTAGCGATTTCTCGCTATAATAAAGTCATCATATCTGCTAAGGGGAGCGCCATGTCATCACCTATTCGTGTACTCGGTATTTCGGGCAGTTTACGCAAAGCTTCACTGAACACCCAACTGCTCCGAGCCGCTAGTAAGATGATGCCAGAGCATGGCATGACGCTCGAAATTTGTGATCTGTCGCAGCTTCCTATGTATAACTCTGATATTCATGAGCAGGGCTTTCCCGCAGCCGTCGAAGAATTTCGCACCCGCGTTGCCCGTGCCGATGCTCTGCTCATCACGACTCCTGAATATAATGGCTCAGTCACAGGCGCACTCAAAAATGCGCTGGACTGGGCTTCACGTGCGCCGCACAATGCTGCTCCGGGGACACCTTCGCCGATCAGCCGAAAGCCGATGGCAATGGCAAGCGTCGGCGGCAGATTTGGCGGCCTCCGTTCGCAGATTCATTTGCGCCAGATCGCCGATCACATGAATTTGCAGACCGTCAAAAAACCAGAAGTTTTTGTCAGCAATGCGCCGACCAAAGCTTTTGACCACGAAGGTGATCTGGTTGACCCGCAAACGATCAAATTTCTCAAAGACCTTTTGGGCGAATTGGCCGTGATAACCCGCCAATCCCAGCGCAGCGAAAAAGTAACGGTCTAAATCCTAACCGTAGGGGCGTAGTGCGCTACACCCCTATAACCATGAACACACGAGGTATAAAACGGTATGGCGACATTTTCGCTGCAAGAAACACTCATTGAGCCGGGTTTTACTCGGTCTGCGTCATTTCAGCATTTTCCAGCAAAGGCCTTTCCAGTCATTCATCCGGTGCATTGGCTGAATTCGCATTTTGCGGTTGGTGGCTGGAGTCCCTTGCAGCGTCTTAGCGGGATGCTCACGGCGCATATGACGCGCATTGCCCCGCATAACGGCTTCACCTGGCATCCTCATCGCGGCCTGGAAATTTACACCTGGGTGCTGGAAGGCACGATCTATCACGAAGATACCACAGGCGGCAAAGGCGAAATCCGCCCCGGTGAGATTCAGCGCATGTTTTCCGGTGATTACATCGAACATATGGAAATGAATAATACCGATGATCCGGTGCGCGTGATTCAAATCTGGTTTATCGCGGATCGCCATCATCGCGGTATTGAACCCCATTATCAACAGGCCGGACGTGATTTATTGGTAGCCCGAAGTGTAGGTGACGCAACCGTCTACAGCCTGATTGGTGATGATTCGCCGATGGATCAGCATATGACCGGACGGCTCTCGGCGGCATCCATTTCCAACGGTAAAACGCATCTGGAAGCCCCGCGCGAAGGCGAAGATTTATTCGTCTATGTTACCGACGGCGCAGGCACAGCCCAGCATAACGACGAGAATATTGCGCTGGCGCAGTATGACGTAATTCTCGCCAAGCCGGATGTCGCTCCCGTGACGATCCAGCCCGCCCCCGGCGAAACGCTGCATTTTATGAGCTTCTATCTGCCGAGTTTTCTGGATTAGATGTTTCTCGTAGGGCGACACATGTGTCGCCCTACAAAGATTACGCATGTGCGAAAATTTCAAAGGCGACCATACGGTTGCCTTTTTGATTCGTGCCTTATGCGCGAAATTGCGGATAATCTCCGCATAAAATTGCTGCAAAAGGAAAATAATAATGCGCCCACGACGACAGGCTGAGGAACATACTTCATTTCAGGATGTACCTGCTTTTAACCCAAAACTGGATATTAAAACCGATGTCGCGATGGTTTACGGCTTGCGGGCGGATTTGTCGGAGCGAGTCACGAGTTGGGAGAAAGCCGGATATATCCCGCATGTCATGACGGGCGTGTCCTGGGGTGATTATCAGGATTACGTGCGCGGTGAATGGGACGGCGAACAGCATTACGATGACGCACAGGCCGCGACAGGCGGCTTCAAACTCGAACACGGCATTAACCAGGGGCATGATGTCTATTATATGGTGCCGACCAAACCATATACCGCTTATCTTGCCGAAAAACTGAAGGCCGTTGTTGATTCAGGCGCACGAGCCATCCACCTGGAAGAACCAGAATTCTGGGTGCGCGGTGGTTATGCCGAAAGCTTTAAGCGTGAATGGCAGGATTTTTACGGCGAACCCTGGCAAGAACCCGAATCATCACCGGATGCCCGCTACCGAACCTCGCGTTTGATGCAATATTTGTACACCCGCGCGATTGATACCCTGTGCCGCGAATTGAAAGCCTACGCGAACGAAAAAGGCATCCGCGATTTTCGCTGCTATGTACCGACTCACTCGTTGGTCAATTATGCCCATTGGCGCATCGTCAGCCCGGAAGCGGCGCTGCTGCATATCCCCGATTGCGATGGAATCATCGCTCAGGTCTGGACAGGCACATCACGCACGGCGACGGTCTATCAGAATCGGCTGAAAGAGCGCACCTTTGAGGCCGCATATTGTGAATATGGCTCGTCTGTCGCCATGATGCGCGGCACAGGCAAACATCTCTGGCTGCTGGCTGACCCGATTGAAGATGACCCCAATTTTTCGTGGGCCGATTATCGCTATAACTGGGAATGTACGGTTGCGGCCTCGCTGTTGTTCCCCGAAAATGCGCGTTTTGAAGTCGTTCCCTGGCCTCGGCGCGTGTTTTTAGGCACCTATCCCAAACTCGACAATATCAAAGAGCAGCCTTTGTACCCAATTGTCGAGTCGTATGTCGCGCGTCTGAAAGATGAAAATTCGAAAGTCGATTTGCGCGAAGCCGTCGATTATTTTGAGCAGTACGCCCGTGCGCAGGGTGTCAGCTCGGAGACACTCGGCTTTTCGTCACAGCCCCGGAAGATCGAAGGTGAAATCCGCTTTGGCGATGTGCTGGCCTATATTTTCTCGTTTTACAAACATCTCAACGAGACGTTGGAGCAGAGCAAAGCCGAACGCCTGCGCGATGCTATCGGCAAATTTTATCTTGACCCCACCGAGGAGCGCATAGGCATCCCCAGTACCTATGCCACCGAACTGCAAGTCGTGTTTAACGCATTGGCGGACATGGACTGGAAGCAGGAAGAAATCGTCTGGATGAACAGCCAACCTGGTGTCGGCCTGTGCTTGTCCGATACGCTTATGTTCCAGCGCGGCGATCCCGATCCCAGCGACAAGGATATGTCCTCGCTCTACGGCCTGAGCTTGCCGCTGATTAAACACGGCCTGCCGCTGCAAATTGTACAGTTGGAAATGCTGCGCGGAAGTCTGGTCGGGATGCGTGTGCTTTTGCTCACCTACGAAGGCATGAAGCCCGCCACCGAGCAGACCCATACCCTCCTGGTGGAATGGGTCAATCAAGGCGGCATTCTCATCCTGTTCGGTGATGGTGATAGCTACAACAGCGTGCGCTCGTGGTGGAATCAGGAAGGCAATGATTATCCCAGCCCGCAGGCGCATCTCTATAAGCAGCTTGCGATTCCAGAACTGCCAGGCACTTATCCCTGCGGCAGCGGCGCGGTTATCATCGCCAGCGAAAGCCCAACCGCGCTTGCCCATGATCCCGAAGGCGCAAATGTCGTCAGGGCTTACGTTCACCGGGCGCTGAATCATCTGAAATTAACCTGGACGGAGCAGAACAGCTTTGTTCTCTATCGCGGGCCGTATGTCATCGCCGTCGGAATGGACGAGTCGAACATCGAAACGAACACGGTGCTGCACGGGAATTTTGTCAATTTATTTGACAGCCAATTGGAAATACTGACGGATGTTGAGATCGTCCCCAATAGTCGTTGGCTGCTGTATGACGTGAATCGTGTCAAAGAGCAGGCGTGGGTGATCGCTGCAAGCGGATTGGTGAGCGACGAGAGCGTAAAGGATCACCAGATCACGTTTAACCTTTCCGGCGCGGAAGGCACAACGGCTGTAGCGCGGGTTTTGCTGCCCGAAGCACCGCAAAGTGTTTCCGTTCCAGACTCGCAATGGGATGCAGCCTCAAAAACGCTGTTTTTATCCTGCCCCGCTGTGTCACAAGGCGTTTCAATTTCGATAGGTTGGTAAGGCGTATTTTTCTCCCCTCTCCATGAGCCTGCGAAATGGGGAGGGGTCAGGGGGAGGGGTTGAATTTCCTACTGCTTATCCAGCACCACAATCGTCGGATTCTGACCGAACAGGCTTATCTCGATCTCTTGAGTGCATTCCAGTCTGGGCAAAACAACAAGCTCCGGTGTCCCTGTCAGAATCACGATGCGCCCGCCGGGGACGAGGACGCGCCGCATTTCGGCCAGCGCATCGCGATAGAGACTTGCCAACTCAGAATCGACTTGTACCTGCCGCCCCCAGGGCAGATTCGAGACGATGCAATCCATTGACGCATCCGCCAGTGGCAAGGTTCGAGCATCACACTGCTGCACAGGCACGGTTACGCCCGCTTGTTGGAGATTCGTTCGGGCATGTTCGACAGCCGCAGCATCCGCATCGCCGCCCTGAGCCGCCGCGCCCATCAACGCCGCTTCCACCAGAATCGTCCCGCTACCACAAAATGGGTCGAGCAGGGATTGCCCTGGCGCGGTTTTCGCCAATTTCACCAGCGCGGCGGCAACAGGCGGCTTCAGCGAACCGGGAAGGTGCGCCAGTTTATAGGGGCGTTTGTTCAGCGCTTCCTGTCCCAAACGGACACCCACTAACGCTGTCTCATGATCAATAAAAACACGCAAATTGAGTTCAGCGATTGAATCGTCTGCCGAGTAAATCCAATCGTAAGTGTTGTAGACTCCATCGGCGACAGCGAGTTTGATCTCGTCGGCGCTGTAATTGCGCTTGCCGACAAAATTAGCTGTGACCGAAAATGTCGGACGTTCAGGCACGGGGCGGAGTTCGGCGCAGGCTTCATAAGCCGATTGCAAATCAATATCGCTGCTGTAGCGCGTTATTTTTTTCAGCACATCGCGGGTATGCCCAATATCCGACCATGTTCCCACATCGATAAATACATCGTCCACCGTGCGCAGGCCGAGCAGTGCCGCTAACGATCCTTCACAGGTAGCCATGACGCGGCGATAGGCTGTTTGCGTAATGGTTATGTCCGGCATTGCTGCCATTTCGTCGGCGCTGATGCCTTCCAGCCCGCGCGTGGTCAGCGCAAAAATGCGTCTCATCAATGCGTCTCGCGATTTAAAAAGTTCAAAATTTTATCCTCTGCTTCGTCAACGCTGATGCCATCCCGCGACCAATCCCAATCCTGCGGTGTTCCTGCTGCCACACCGCGCTGCTGGATTGCGGCAGGCTTCCACAGCGCAATCGAATCCGGTGTAAACGGAGCGTAACGTGCCGGGTCGGATGGGCCAAGAATCATCGCCGTTTTTGCGCCTGCTGCCGCTGCGAGATGGGTTAAACCCGTGTCGTTGCCGATATAAACTTGCGCCATATTCGCCAGCGCCGCGATCTGCCCGAATGATAATTCGCCCACAAACGCCGTCGATGGCATTTGCAACCGTGATTGTACCGCTGATATGAGCGATTCGTCGCCCGGCCCGGCGACCAAAACGGCATGATGAACGCCAATTTTTGCCGATAAACGATTTGCCAGACTCGCGAAATTTTCGAAAGGCCAGCGTTTACTGTCCATCACCATGCCAGGGTTGCGCCCACCCGCCGGATTCATCACCAGGTATGAGCTGTGGAAACCACGTGCCGCCAGCAGGTCGCGAACAGTGTCTCGATTTTCAGCGTTTACCGGGACATTGACATAACAATCTGTCGTATCCAGCCCCAGAGCGCGGGTCACATCCAGGTAAATTTCGGCCTCGTGGCGTACTTGATCGGGGTCAATTTTCGCGCGTATTTGGTAGCCGAAGCCGCGTCCGCCACTGTCCAGGCCAGCACGAAGCGGGATCCCCGAAAGCAGCATCGCCAAACTCATCAGCGGTGAGCGCACCAACGATACCGCCATGTCAAAATTTCCGGCGCCTAGTTGGCGCACGAATCGCAAAAATCCTGATGCCGATTTGACGGGCAGGGCGCTTGGCCCGGTGTCCAGAACCGCGTCGAGCAGGTCGTGCTTCTCGATGGCTCCGCGCGACCAACTGCCCACCGCCCAGGTGATATGCGCGTCAGGATAGCCGCGCCGCAGTGCCTTGAGCGTCGCCGTCGCCAGGATCACATCGCCAATGCAGCAGGGGAGAATGAGAACTATTCGAGAAGGAGATGTAAAAGTTTTGCTCTTGGTGCTCATTTATTTTTACCCCTACGCAGCCTTTTGCTCCCCTCTCCATGAGCTTGCGAAATGGGGAGGGGCCGGGGGAGGGGTTGCATTAAAAATCTACGCCTAGAGTAGGATAAATGGTGAGGATATAAATTTCTCACACACTCCGCCCACTGAAAAATCGCATCACCAAATCTTTACGCGCGAAGAAGATAATGGTCAGCGCGGCGAGAAAGCCGACCAGATGCGCGAGATTATTCACGCCAGATAACTCCGCGCCTTGCTGCATAACCTCGAATGAAGGCAAGAGTTCGCGGATGAGGAAATAAAACAGGAACGGCCAGGCAGGAATCCGAACCGTCCAGCGCCACATCGGTGCCACACTCAGGCTTTTAGGGGAACCAATCGCGTGTGCGACGACGACAATCGGCCAGCGGATAATCGACCCCAATCCCCACAGGCAGTTGACCTGCGCACCGGGGAACAGCAGCAAATATGCCCCCATCAGGCCTGCAATCGCGCCGCTTGCGCCCACACTGGGACGATCAAAATCTGCCGGATTCAGGACACCGCTGCCCAGGTTTGCAACCATGCCTGCCAGCAGATAAAACATCAGAAAGCGCCAGGGGCCGCAGGCATCCTCTACTCGTCGTCCAAAAGTCCACAGAAAAATCATGTTGCCAAGCAAATGAAACAAGTCAGCGTGCATGAACATGCTGGTGAACGTCGTAAAACCACCGATGCTGATCCCTTCGCGCATGTAGGATGTGCGAAAGCCGAACGTCCACACCTGCTGGACAAAGTTATTGAGCATATCATAACCAGCCGGATCGCCCTCTTCCATTGCTGCGAATCCCTGATAAAGATCGGGCGCTTGCAGGACGATGAAAATCAGCGAATTGAGGATAATCAGCGAAATGGTGATATAGGGCAGCGTGCGGTAGCGCACGGTTCCGGTATCACTGAAAGGCATTGGCAGGATAAACGAGCTGATAACGAGCCATAAGAGAATTTGGAGGATAAAAGACAGGAACAAAAACATTGCGCCAATCATGATTGTTTTTCCTCTACCGCCATTTCGTTTTTCCTCTACCATCAACGGCCCATAAGTAACTCTTCTATCGAAGGGATGTCCGTTGGCGGGACGGGATTCATGAGCAAATTAATTGCCACGCCAAAGACCAGCACGAACGCCGCCACTAACAAGCCCGCGCCACCGATGCCGATCACGAATCGCAGCCCATCGGGGATAATCGGGAGTTCACTATCCTTGATAATCGGGTCTTCCGCGTCTTCATCTTCTTCGGATCGTTTGGCTTTGTCCGGCACAGCGCCGCCCAATATCTTCGCCAGCGGTTTCTGCTGCGGCGATGACGTGGCGGTGACGAGCAAATAGCCACCGATAAAAGCCAGCAGGATACCGAGCCAGCGTTGCAGGCCAAGATTAAGCAAATCCAGCCCCGCGTCGTGCCACGCCAGCACGATAAAAATCACGGTGATTCCTGCTGCTTCACGCAGCGCCAATGCCAGACTGCCACGTTCCCGATCACTAAGCATCGGCACATGTTCGAGTAATTTTTTGTCGGCTTCGCGGCCTTCTTTGGTCGTCGTGCCGAGCCGCGCCGCGCGATCATAATATTTCAGCGCCTCGGCATCACGACCTGCTGCTTTATTCAGATCGCCCATGCGCGTGAGCAGTTTTTGACTTCTGGGATGCTCCTCGATGACCCCGGACAGCATTTCGAGGGCGCGCATATGCTGTTCCTGATGGATGAAGCGATCAACGATGGATGCAATCATCGTGTCATCAGCTTCTGGCAGCCGCACCAGCCGTTCGCCGACGGCTTCCATCTCAGCAAACTCACCTTTATGTTTGGCAATATCCATCGCTGTCAGGTAAATCGAAGGGTGATGTGTGCCAGCGTCCATCGCCCGCCAGACCAACTCACGCGCATCGTCAATATATTTCAGGCGGGAGAGGTAGCCGACGGCGTTGCGCATCGCGATTTCATGATCGACCTGAACATCCAGCACGCCCACCCACTTTTCAATCGCACCCTCGACATTGCCAGCCTCGACCAGATCATCGGCCTCTTTGAGCATGGCTCGGAGACGTTTTTCTTCAGTGAGCGAGAGTTTACGATTTGCCCGCGTGTCCGGCTTTTTCTCATCACCCGTTGATACCGATGCGCTGCCACCGTTAAGCTGGCGCTTGAGCGATAGCGCCAGCTCGTTGGCGGGATTGATGGCTAACGCGCGGTCAACGCATTGTAAGCGTTTTTGAGGATCGGAGATCGTGCGTGCCAGCCACAGCCAGGCCATTTCGTTCTGTGGATCGAGTCGCAGGGATTCGGTCAATAATCGCCGTGCTTCTCCTGCATCCTTGCGTTCACGTAAAGCCAGAACACCCTCGCGAAAAAGCGACTGTGCCTCGTTCATTGCCAATACCCTTTATTTGCGCACACTTCTACTTTCAATTATATGCAAAGCGAAAATAATCGGCGAAAAGATTCGGATGAAATTGGCGTGAAAATTGTAAAGGATACTGGACAAAAGACACCTTGCGCCAAAACAGTGCCCTTTCCAGAAATTACTTGCGCTCTTTACGCCGCTTCAACAGTTCACTGGCGACGTTCGCACCTTCTTCGCGTTGTAGTGGGTTGATCGGATCAAAACGTGGCTTTTCACCGGGGGGTGCCGGCTCAAGCGTTGGCGTTTCACGTTCCGTGCGCGATTTGTCACGATTGATGCGCAGGGCGCTGATGCTGCTCTCGGCGGGTGCGCCAATATCTTCAGCACGTTGGCGGCCTCGTTCCTTCGCGCCGATTAAGGATGATAAACGCTCCGACGGCCCCTCTGCCATGACTGGGACACGGCCAAAAATCGCCATCCGCGCCCGACGCAGATCGCTGAGGGTGATAATCAGGCGGCGAACGGCGATGTCAAACGGCAGCAGCAGCAAAACGATCAGCAAAAACCAGGGCCAGAGCGGAGTACGGGCATTTTGCGCGATGAGATTATGTTCAAACGGCAGCATCGGGTCTTCGAGCATATCGCGCCCGTTGGTCAGCCCCGCCATATCGCGCAAGAGATTCAAATCGACACCGCGATTCAGAATATTGTATTCCGACGAATAACTCATCACCCAACCTGCGCGTTGGCTGACCTCAATCGACTGGTCGTTAACGATCCCTTGCCCGTTCACACCCAGAAAATAAGCGCCTTCCTGCTGAGGTGTGAAAACGGCTTCGTAACGCCCCGGCGCGACCTGTCGCAGCAGCAGCGGTTCTCTAGGAGGGTCGTTGGGCGATAATCGCGCTGAATCGGTGACAGTAAGCCCCATATTCAGCCCATTCATAAATTGTCCAGCATCGTCTCGTGCATCAATTACCACACGCGCCTGTTCGCCCTCCAGCACCACGCGCATTTCCAGATTATTTGACCCGCCTTCAGTGATCGTCCAGCGGATTGCCTGACTCCAGAAGCGAATATAATTGTCCCATGTTACCCATTGCGCTCCCCAGCGTGCCGTTGCATCGCTGGTAAAAGCTACCGCGCGTCCTAAACCATATTGCCAGGAAGCCAGAATGGGGTCGTTATAGGGCGCTGGCCCGCGCAAAATGACTTGTGCCGTGCGTTTGGGTGTGGTCGCTATATAACCGAGAAGCTGCGGCGCAGAATTGATACCCTCCATAATCGGACTGCTGTTCGAAAGCGAGGGAACAAAAGCGTCTTCCAGAATGTAGGAGCGCGTAGCCAGAACGGTTTCCAGCGTAAAAATCGTTGGAATACTTTCGACATTGGTCACGGCATGAAAATTCCCCTGACCGACTTCCGCCATTTCACCGAGAAAAGGTGGCGCACCGCCGCCAATCGAGATCACCGACGTTGTGATGCCCGCTTCGTCATAAAGCTGTTGGGTGAGTTCAACCAGATTACGTGGATTCGCGCCGCCGTCTGTGAGCAGAATAATATGCTTGCGTTCCGAAGGGTCGTTGATGAGATCACGCGCGACCAGTGTCATCCCGGCCAGAATATCCGTCCCACCGCTGGCACGCAGCGAAGCAACCTGACGTTGCAGGGCAACACGATCATAAACGGGCTGGATGTCGGCAATCCAGTAACCCACCGAGTCGAACGACACTACTCCGGCGCGGTCTGAGGGCTGAAGAAAATCAATCGAGCGGATAATGGCTTCTTTCGCCAGTTCGATATTGGGGATGTCGCCATCGCCCGGAACGCCCATGCTGCCAGAACGGTCAATCAGATAAGCGATGGTCAACTGTGGCAAGCGCTGTTGATCGCGAATCTGCATTTCGACAGGCAGTGTCTCTTCCAGCGGCGTTTGGAAATAGCCTCCCGCGCCATAAGAATCCGGCCCGCCAATGACAATCAAACCGCCACCCAGGTCTCTGACATAAGTTTGCAGCGTTTCCATACGCTCCGGGGAAAGGGTCGTTGCCGGAACATTCGCCAGTATTACGCTGTCGTATTCGAGCAGTGGTGCCAGCCCAATAGGTATGTCATTCGGGCCAGTTCGGTCAACGGTTACTCCTGCTTCTTCCAGCGCGGGGATAAGATACTGCGTTTCATCATCGGATGTACCCACCACCAGGACGCGCGGTGGACCGATCACCTGGCTAAATGCCGAAAGCTCATTGTTCTGGTAAAAATTATCGCCGCTGACAGGCTCGACCTGAATACGAAAATCTTTGAAGCCGGTCTCCGCGCCTGCCAACGTCAGTGTTTTGCTATTTGACCCGGCGCGTAGATTGGCGATTTCCTGATGAATGATCTGCCCGGATGCCTGTATCGTAATACGTGCGGAAGTGTCTTCTTCGGCATCAATCGTCCAGCTCAGATCAAAAGGCTGTCCGGCGGTCACACCTGTCGGCACGTTCAACTCCGTCACCTGCACCTCTGGCCCCGGTGCCTGGGAAAACGCGGCATAGCTGATCTCTACACCTGCCGCTGCTGCCAACCGCACTGCCGCGTCGGTATCGCCCACAGTTGGACGACCATCGGTCAGGATTACCATGCGTTTTGCCGCGTCATTTGGGAAAAGTGCCAATCCCAGACGGATCGCCTCGGCAATATCGGTATTGCTTTTGGTCGGCGCGGATTGGATCGCTGGCAGTTCGCGCACGGCATTAACGGGATGTTCCGGCACAGAATTCGCGCCGAATACAATCACGCCAGAGACATCATCCGGTCCCATGCTTTGCAGCGATTCGCGCACATATTCCAGTTGAGCATCCTGAATTTCCGGGCCGATACTGTCGGAGACATCCACCAGAAAAATCACGGCTAATTTATCAGCGGCACGGCTGATTTGTGTCCCCGCAAGCGCCAACACTGTCAGCGCCATGATCGCGACTCGCAGCGTGAGGCTGATCCCGTCACGGCGACGACGATAGGCATGACGCGGCCAGCCGATATACAACACAATCGGGATCGCTAACAATAAAACCAGAGCCAACGGATTTGTAAATGACATGATCGCAAATCTCGATCTTCTATCTATATCAGGTTGGTTGTAGGGGCGACTGCCCCTACGAATATTCTGCTAAACATTGGCGCGTCGTGTCACCAGTATTTTGCTAAACATTAGCGCGTCGCGTCACGGGACGCATGATCGTCGGTGTGCGCAAACGCTGATGATAAACGTACCACTCGATCAGTAAAATGAGCAGCCCTAACAACGCCGCCAGCGGCCAGAACTCTAGCTGACCCACGTCCTCGCGCTCGCCGGGGGTAATCGTCGCGCTGCCCAGGGTGATGGTGTCGTGTGGTGTGATGTCGCTTTCCTGGGGTTCGAACAAATTAACCACGAATGGCTGATTTTGTTCGACAACTTCATCTTTTATCACATCAAGTGCATAGATGCCTGTCAGACTCGTTTCGGCATAGATAATCGACTGGCGATCAATCGCTATCGTGCGCTCCGAGCCATTCGGTAAACTGATTTGCAGGCTGTCTGCCGTCAGCGGCGGGTAGATCATCAATGATTCGCCCACGTTCAAGCCGTTGGGTACGGAAATGATGTTTTGCGGCGAGTACCAATTCATCAGATTCGACATCAGCACCGGCCAGGTGATTTGTAATGGCAGGTCAGAATTGTGAAGGTCAAATGTCAAAATCGCAACCTGTCGTCCATCAATCTCACCCGCCAGCAGCAGCGGGCCTTCATCCGCATTAATGAGAGGATTCGCCCAATCTGCGCCGCTGATTTCGCGGAACGACAGCACATGCACATCCTGAAAATCGACAAACGCCATGCGCGGATCATTGGTCTGAACGAGCGGATTGGTCATTGTCTCGTTTTCCGCGCCTACAGTAAATAAATCGGTACTGCGCGGCGGGTTGATAATCAAAAGATCGCCTTCAGGCAGCGTGGCAGGCAGCCATCCATCCAGAATATAGAGGTCATAGGTTTCCTGCGAGGGCAAACCCCGCGCCAGATCGCCTTTAAAACCCTGGATTGACGGCAAGCTGTTCAAGACCTGCTCGATGAATAGATTACCCGGTGTCATCAGCAATACGCGGCGGTTGGCTGCTCCGCTGGAAATTGCCCACGCCGTGTTATCTTCCGCGAGATAATCCGAAACTTGTGTACTGCTTGAGGGAATCACACTCGCTTCAATGACCGCAAAATTATCTTGCAGGTCTTCATAGACCAGCGAGACATTATTATGCGCTGGAATTGTATAAAAATCCGATGCGGTCAGTGTCGAATCGATGCTCATGCTGAATACGACTTCGGCCTCTTCATCACCGTAATTCGTGATTTGCGCGAATAGCTGGGGACTCTGGTTGGGCAGTACGCTGGTCGCCAACGCCGTAATCGCGATATTGCTGCTGGACTGACCGACAGGCAAATAGGTCACTTTTCCAGGCACATTGGGCAGCAGTGCGGGATCGCCCAATCCGCCGTCGCTGATGATGACCACGTTGAAGTCTGTCGCGCCTACCGAGCTACCAATCGCCAATGTCAGTGCGCCACTCCAATCCGCGCGAGCCTGACTCGGCTGTGCGCTGCTGATGGCTGTGCGCAGCGCGAGGGGATCATTGGTCGATGTAGCGATAACTTCTGGCACATCTGTTACGCGGATGACGGTCATCGTATTGGAAGCGGACATCGTATCCACCTCACCGAGCGCCTGACGTTTGGCATCTTCAAAGCGTGATGTGCCGTTAATATCTGTGGCGTTCATGCTGGCAGAAGCATCCAGCAGCAGCACGATTTGACCCGTCCCAGCGGCGGGAACGGTGATAAATGGACGTGCCAGTGCAAAGATCAAGGCCAATAAAATAAGCAATTGTAAAAGCAGGAGCAGATTTCGCTTGAGACGCTGCCAGGGTGTGTTGGCCTCATTGTCCTTGAGAAGCTGCTGCCACAGAAATGTGCTGGATACCAGCACCTCACGACGGCGCAAGCGCAGCATATACATGAGGATGATGGGGATGGCGAGTGCAGCGCCGATGAAGGCCAGGGGCGTTAAGAATGACATGAGTCAGAGTCCATTAAAAACTTAACGCAAAGGCGCAGGGAAGCAAAGGCGCAGGGAGCGTTTAATATCATAATCCATTGACCACTCGACGTATACCATTCTTAACGAGCTTTTCACCGAAATTAATCACTAATCCGAGTTTCATTTGCGTCAGCCGAAGATAAGTCAAGGTTTGAGCCTCAAATATTGGATTGTATTCAATTGTTGCTTTGCACTCAACGATAACCAAATTATTCACCGTTACATCAATTCTCAAAGGCGTAGCGAGAACGATGCCTTTGTAGTCTATCGATAGAATTTTTTGTCTCTCGACTGTGAAACCCTGCTGTCTGAGTTCATAAACCAATGCTTCTTCGTACACACTTTCCAATAGTCCCGGCCCACCCAATGTTCGGTGAACTTCAATCGCAGCTACCACAATTTGACCACTGATCTCATTTTCTTTCATAAAAATTTCTCTGCGTCTTTGCTCCTCTGCATCTCTGCGTTGAGTTTTTAATTTTGCGTTTTTCTTCTTGCCTTACTTCAACAATCCCAGCCGCCGCATATCCTGCAAAATCAGCTTTTCCCAGGTGACGCTGGTATCCACCATCAGGTAATGTGCGCCACGTTTGCGACAGTCTGCGCGGATTTCTTCACGCCAGGCTTCCAAACGCCGCATGTACATTTCGCGCATGGAGGCATCAATAGTGACTTCCTGTGGTTGTCCGGTTTCGGCATCAATGAGTCGCAAATCTCCTGCCATTGGGGGTTCCAATTCTTCCGGCGCGAGAACATGGATCATGACCACCTCGTAGCCACGTCCCATCAGTGCGTTGATTCCGTCCAGATAGCCGGACGGCGAAAACATATCGCTGATGATAAAGCACAACCCAGGTCGCCGCGCCCGCAGCGCATAATTAATGAGAACCGGATTGAGGTCGGTGACACCCTGGGCTTTTAATCCGCTCATAAATTTGAGCATGGGGATGCCTTGCACCTGCCCACGCGCCGGGCCAAAGCTATCTGCGCCGGAGTCGCTGACCGCCGTCACCATCATACGGTCATTGCTTGTGAGCGAGGTGTAGGCCAAACCCGCCGCCAGCCGCCGCGCAAAAGTGAATTTGTTATGCTCCGCGCTCTCGTCCTTCGGCCAATCCATGCTGGCGGACGTGTCGAGGATGATATGGACGGCTAAATCTTCTTCGTCTTCGAGCAGTTTGATGTACGGACGCTGCAAACGGGCAAAGACATTCCAATCCAGCCGCCGCAGGTCATCGCCGCGCGTATAATTGCGATAATCGGCAAACTCGATGCTCGTGCCGCGCTTCGTAGAACGGCGTTCGCCTTTCATCGCCCCGGCGCGTACCCGTGACGACCACAGCATCACCTGTTCGAGTTTGCGTCGCGTTTTCTCGTCAAATACTTTGTCGTCGGCCATTTCAGTTCACCTTCAGGCGATAAACCATTTCGCCTTGCCCGATACCTGTGTCTTCGAACCCTAAATTCACATAAAGCGCTTTTGCGTCCGCATTGTCGAGCGCAAAACAGACGTAAACAGCATCGCAATTTGTCTCTGCTTTAAGGCGCTCAACAGCCTGCTGCATTCCTGCTCTGGCATAACCCCGTCGTTGATAATTTTGATCCACCATCAAACGGACGATTTCCCACCATGTTGAGCCTCGATAATTAACGAAGCCATACATGACAAAACCGACGGGGGTGTCGTCATCGTAAATGCCGAACGGCGCAAACCGATGCTCTGGCTCATAATGCGCTTGTACGATCGAATAAGCATTTGAGGCGACAAGATGCCTCTGATGGTCAGCAACACTGAGCCGCGAAACTTCATCCCAATTATCTTTGGTGATTGCTCGAAGGGTTGTCGCCATGCTGTCTATATCACCTTCAGGCGATATATAACCTCGTCCTCGTCTATCGTTCCCGTGTCCTCGAAACCCACGCCAATATACAGATTTTTCGCCGCGATATTTTCCGGCTCAAAGCTAATATAGATAGCCTCGCACATCGGCAGCATTTTCATGCGTTCAATCGTTTGCTCCATAATCGCGCGACCATAGCCTTTGCGCTGGTGATTTTTATCCACCATCAGCCGGAAAATGAGCTGCATATCTTTGCCTTCATAATGGTACTGCCCGTACATCACGAATCCGACGGGCGTATCACCCTCAAAAGCCCCTAGCGGCACAAGCTTCAACTCCGGCTGATAATGCGCTTGTGTCAGCGAAAATGTATTTGGGGCTACGAAGTGCTTTTGATCGTCAGCGACTTGTAACTGAGTGATGGCAAACCAGTTGTCGTGATTCATTCTCGCAGCGTAATATTCATGTCTAGATTTCAGCTCTCAATTCTTCCGAACTGTCGTCAGCAAGTCCTTGATGATGTCATCGGGGTTGATGCCTTCCGCCAATCCCTCAAAATTGAGCAGGATACGATGCCGCAAAGCGCCTGTCGCAACGGATTGAATATCTTCAAATGACACGTTAAAGCGACCTTCCAGCAGCGCGTTCACTTTTGCGCCGATGATGAGCGCCTGCGCACCGCGTGGGCTTGCACCATAACGCACAAATTGGCGTACTTTGTCCGTCGCTGTAGGCTGGTCAGGGTGGGTCGCTACAATCACACGTGCCACATAATCGTTGATATGGCTGGCGACGGGCGTATTCAGCGCCAGCTTGCCCATGTTGATAACCTGTTTGCCATCGGCGACTTTGTGCGGCATCGGCACATCTGCGCCTGTCGTGCGTTCCAGAATATTGACGAGATCGCCAACTGTCGGGAATTCGACATTCACTTTGAACATAAAACGGTCAAGTTGGGCTTCTGGCAGGGGATATGTCCCCTCCATTTCAAGCGGATTTTGGGTCGCCAGCACAAAAAACGGCGGTTCAAGTTTGTAGCTGCGGTTGGCAACCGTGACAGTCTTTTCCTGCATGGCTTCCAGCAGGGCGGACTGTGTTTTTGGCGTGGCGCGGTTGATCTCATCTGCCAGGATCAGATTGGCAAAAACAGGCCCTTCGTGGAAGCGAAAGACGCGCCGCCCTTCTTCGGTCTCCTCCATAATATCGGTGCCGGTGATGTCCGACGGCATCAGGTCAGGCGTAAATTGGATACGGGCAAATTTCAGATCGAGCGCGTCAGCCATTGTGCGGATCAGCATCGTTTTGCCCAGGCCGGGGACACCTTCAAGGAGCGCGTGTCGTCCGGCGAGAATGCAAATCATCACACTGCGCACAACCTCATTCTGGCCGACGATCACGCGCATGACCTCGGCCTCAATTGCCTGCGCGATGCTGCTGAATTCTTCGAGTTTGATGTCCTGTACGGGTGCGTCTGTCATAAGATTTCCTTGTGTCAACCGGGTTGCAATTGTGGTTTTATGGTTGGGCGAATACCTCTTAACATGCCTTCGATTTCTAGCCCTTCGTCTAACTCTGTCCAGTAAACGGCATCTGGCAGTAGTTCAATCGACTTTTGTTGTTCGATATTTGCCTCAGCAAGCCAGGGATACCAGGATATAGGGGTTGAAATAACACGTTCATCTTCCAAAGTTACCCACAGTTTTTTATCGTGTATATCGACACCGATAGGGCGAATAAACTTATATCGTTTGTGCTCAACCATTTTACTTCTCCTCCTTACTTGGATTGTAAGGGATGTCTGGGTGCATAGCATTCCATAACTCGATTAGTTTCGCTCGGTAAGGTTTCAAAAGGTTACGAACGTCATTCAACTCACGATCACGAAAACCTGAGCTATCCATAACAGCCAGTTCTTCCGGCTCAAAATTGATACGCGCGATATTATCACTTTGATAAACGTGAACATGTGCAGGCAAATGATCGTTTGGAAACATAATTACAACTAAGCCATGTCGATTTTTCAGTTCAGGAAAGAGTTTTGGCGACATTCTATCTTGGTTGGCTCTGTCCCGGCTCCAGCGATGTGAAATAATCGCGCACCACATCGCGCAGACCCAGTGGGATGTAATCACTTTCCAGGGAGCGATTCGCCTCTGTGAGATATTCACCGTAAACCTGATTGTAGGGTACGAGCGATTGTCCATCAGGATTTTGAGAAAATTCACCTTCTGTTGCTGGAATATCACTGGCATCCGGCTCTAAGAATATCTGCTCATCGCCTTCACCACCGACACGCTGTGGCGTATAGACCAGCGGCATTTCGCCTTCGCCTGTGCCATCTGGTTCGTTATCCTGTACACCTGTATTTGTGCTGCCCTGTGTACTGTTTTGATCACTGCCAGCGTCACCCTGGGTATCACCTGCGCCGCTGCCCTCACCGGGTTGCTGACTGCCAGATGGCTGGCTCTCACTGCTATTGTTGCCTTCCTGACCTTCGCCAGAAGAATCGGCTTGCATCTGGCTGGATTGACTTCCTGGTTGCCCCTGGTCGCCGGGCTGCTGACCAGACTGACCGGACTGACTCTGGGAATCGCCCGGCTGCTGACCCTCGCCCGGTTGTTGTCCTTGTTGGCCTGGCTGTTCGCTTTGCTGCTGAATTTCCTGTACACCTTCGCTGCCCTGCTGCTCGCCAGACTGCTGTTCGCCTGTTTGACTGTCGCTGGGCTGACTTTCCGACGAACTTTGCTGATTTTGCGCGTTGGGCTGGCTGGATTGTGAAATCTGCTGGGCGGCGTTATTTAACTGCTGGGCGGCCTCGTTCATTTGCTGCGCCGATGATGATTGCTGCTGCATTTCCTGCTGACCCTGCTGCATATTCTCGGCAGCCTGCTGCATCGCGTTTTGCGCAGCCTGCATATCGCCATTACGGAGTGCATCAGCCGCTTCGCGTAAGGATTGTGCGGCCTGTGGGTTTGCGTCCTGAAGGGCTTCAGCGGCCTGGTCGAGCGCGTCAGCAGTCTCCATGCGCTCGGCCTCGCTCATGCCTTCCATATTTTGCTGCAATTGTTCTAAGGTCTGAATCGCATCCTGACCCTGCTGTCCCTGTTGAGACTGCTGTGGTGCATCCGCCATCTCGGAAAGTTCACGCAGCGCCTCGGCAGCCTGCTCCATACCCGCACGCTGGTCTTGAGCCGCTTGATCCATATTTTGCGCTTGTTCACGGAGTTCAGACTCGGCATCGGATAGCGCGGCGAAAGCTTCCTCCGGCTTGACTTCCGGTTCCGCAAGCTTTTCACTTGTTTTTTCAAGCTCCTGGAGCAGTTGGGCGCGTTCTTCGTCCGTCAAAGCAGGATCGGAAGCGATATTTTGAGTGATTTCGTTTACGGCAGTTCCGGCATCGGTGATCGCGATCTCGCCTTCTTTACCCTGATTTGCCGCTTCTGTTTGAGAATTGGGAAGCACTAGAAGCAAAAGAAAAATTCCTAGAATCCCCAATGCTCCCAGCCATGATCGCCAATCCCAGATAAACGGAATTTGGTCGTTCGCATTGACAACCCGCGCTTTTTCCCAGGCATCCTGAAGCTGAAAACTGGTCAATTCGTCGTTACTGCGAATCTGCCCCGCGATCAGTTCAAGAGCGGTAGAAGTGCGCTCGCCCAGGTTGAACATCACGTCAAAACTGCGAGCGGCTTCCAGATTGGAACGCGGCCTTAACCACACCACCAAGAGCATTGTCGCGATACCAAGCAGAACAGCCACAGCCGTAATCATCACGATCTGTTCATTCGCCAGAAAGGGGCGAGTGCGGGCAATCAAAAGCATCACAAGACCCAGAATCAGGCCTGGGATGACACTGCGCGGCAGCCAGACGAGCGTTTTTTGCGCCCGCAAACGGCGATCCCACGCGCGAACAATGCCATTTAAAGCGTCATGTTGTTCCTGGAATGCAGTTTGTGTTGCCATCATTTGCCTCACATCTTATCAAGTGGAGACGGACGTTCGTTATCATGATACGGTATTCGTTATCATTACACGGCGTTCAGGAGGAATGTTCAGAGTTGGCGCTGATCCTGTTACACCGTTCGCCAATGTTTTCCTCATGCTTCGACCTTGCGCATCTGGCGCACCGCTAAAACGATCAGGACGGTTGAAATGACCAGATAGGCAATCGAAAAGCTGATCCAGGGCGAAACCAGCGGAATGGTGCTGCCATCGCTGCTGAGTGTGACCGACCAAAAGCCGATGACCTGCCGATCCGTCAACAATTGCTGCGCCGTTAGCGCGGTTGCGACAGGATTCAGGCTGACCAGTATCAGACCAATGTAAATTAAAATGGATTCGACAACCGGGGAGCTGCTAACGCCTGACCCATAACCCGCTACCGCATTGACGAAAGCGTTCAGAAAGGGGAGGCTGAGAATGATGGGGATGCCAAATGTAACCGCCAGCGCAATCGTATACGAGCGAATGCTGGCGGAGAGGGTGCGCGGCGTGATCGCCGAAAAATAGATGCCGACTGTTCCCAACGCAATCGCGGTGACAGCCAGGATGACAAACGAAAAGATGAGTTCGAGTTCGGTCACACCGCCGAATAGAAACGCGATACTTTGCAGCGGAATGGCGGAAAACAGCAGTAAAAGAATGTAACTGAGCGCCGATTCGAGCTTGCCAATGACAAACGACGGGCTGGCAAGAAGCGTTGTGCGCAGCAAATCATACGTCTGCCGTTCGCGTTCACCCGTGATCGCGCCTGCGGTAAATGCTGGAGCGATAAAAATAATCAATAGAAGTTCGACAGCCACCAGCCCAACGAATAACACGCGCCCGATTGATCCCGCAGAGGCCGAGCCACCTGCCTGTGCCAATGGGGTGTAAATCAGGTACAGCAGCGCCGTGAAGCCACTCATCAGGCCGAGATATATCGTCAGGACGATAAAAGCGCGAACCCCACGCATCCGCCCGCGCAGTTCCTTGAGCATGACCGGATTAATGCGAAAGGCGCGAACATCCCGACTAATGATGATACCACTCCACACTGCCGCGATAATCGAGAAGATCGCTGGCGTGAAACCTAATAAAACAACCCCGACGATATTGACAGCGACCACAAGCCAGATCGCAGGCAGCGCCCAGATTTCACGTGCCAGGATGCCGATCATGAGTACCAGAACCAGGCTGATGTCCACCAGAATCAGCAGGATGACGGTTGCTAATGCCGCGTCATCAGCGCTGGAAAAACGTCCAAGCAGGAGTGTGTGTAACGTTGTAAATAGATTGGGGATGATTTTTAAGCCGCCGAGGAATGCCAGCACGATCAGGATGATAGCGAGTGCGCCATTGGCGATAGCGCCCCAGCGCAGCACCGTCGCAGCACGTTCGAGCCGCTGTTCGCGCGGAGTCAGCGATTCTTCCGGTAGATCGATCCACTCCACTGGCGTTACATCCTGTGCCATACCGATAAACCTTTCAGCCATAACGATAAAATCAGGCTATGTCGTGCGCCGTATCACCGAATATTCAAAAAATCGGGCTATGCCGTGCGCCGTATTACCGAACATCCCATTGAATTGGCTTGCAGAAAATTGACGACGGCCTGGATTTCGGACTCTGAACAACCGAGCAGAATTTTTACTTCCGCGTCGTGCTTCATAAGATCAATAGTACATACAACAGCATTGGCGCTTTTCAGGGTATTTGAGCCAAGCCAGACATCAATCCCGCCGCCATCACTTGCCGTTGTGCCATCCAGATAGCCGTAATCCAATGGGTATATCATATCCGAATAACGGGGATGTGCCGAATTTTTGGGGCGGTCAATGATGATTGATGCATTGGTGACAAGCTGGTCGATGGCGTTCCAGAATGAGTCATCCGACATTTTTAAGGGGCTGGAGCTTCTGCTGGCTCAACGACAATAGCAGCCCGCACAACTTCCATGACGAAATCTTGTGCATCTAAAATTTCCAATAGGATGGGCGAGCCTTGATCGGTCATATGTAAAATGGTTTGACCAACTTGCTCCGCATGATCGACTTGACCTTTTTGATCGAACCAGATCATCAAAATGTCATCTTCCCGGTCATATCTCATCTTGTACTTCATAACGATTTCTCCTAGCCGGGTAAAACGTGATTACCAATATTCCTTCAGAATCCTCAACAAAGACTGCTCTCAAAAGATGATTTTTACTCACAATTTTTTGTGCAATTGGTGGATGGGTTGTCTGATCTACGGACTCAGGATTCGTCACAGCATCAATAACCTGTTCTTTTGTGACTACAAAACCCATCTCTGCCAAATCTCCAAACTTTTGCTCAGCGTGTTTGGTAAAGCGAATAGCTTTGCTCATGGAATTGGGCTTATGTCACGATGCCCTTTGTCACGCGCATGAACATCGACTCCAGGTCTTTGGTTTCTTCGCTGAAGCCGAGAATCGCAATTGCTGCGCCGTGTAATTTCTGGTTGACTGCTGCCACGCCATCATCATCCCCTGTGAAATCGATTCTCACGCGGGAACGTCCGGCTTTTGGCTCCAAAATCGTCACGTTGACGACATTTTCCATCTCAGCGACCAACGATTTCACCGCTTCGGCAGCTTCGTTGTCGCGTACCGTGACCATGATCTCGCGGTGCGGCATCAATTGAGCGCGCATCTCGTCCATGCTGCCCTGCACGACCATCTGGCCTGCTTCGACAATACCGATATGCGTACAAATTTCAGCGACATCCGCCAGAATATGCGAGGAAAAAAATATCGTCTTGCCCATTTTTGCTAACTGCACCAGCAGTTCACGGATTTCTACACGCGCACGTGGGTCTAAACCGGAGGCAGGTTCATCGAGAATCAGGACGGCGGGGTCATGCGCCAGGGTGCGTGCCAGTGAAAGACGCTGCTTCATACCACGACTGAGCTTATCGACCATATCTTCGCGGCGGTGCGAAAGATCGACCAATTCCAGCAAATCTTCGATCAGGCGTTTGCGTTCACTTTCGGCAATATCGTAACAGGCGGCGAAAAAATCGAGATATTCCCAGACGCGCATGTCGTCGTAAACGCCGAATTCATCGGGCATATAGCCAATCGCGCGGCGCACGGCACGTGGTTCATCGGTCACAGAATGTCCCGCGATCCAGGCCTTGCCATTTGTTGGACGTGTAAGCGTGGTCAGCATCCGCATCGTCGTGGTTTTGCCCGCGCCATTTGGCCCGACAAAGCCATAAATCGACCCCAGTGGCACTTCCAGTGACAGGCCGTTGACCGCCGAAAATTTGCCGTAGCGCTTAACAAGTTCTTTGGTTTCGATAATCAGACTCATATCCGTTAAACTCGCTTCCGCTGTTTCCGATAAGCTTTTAGTCGTTAGTCTCTAGTCATTAGCTTCCAGTCGTTAGTTTCTGGTTGTTACGTTTTGATCTTTAGCTATCGACTAAAGACTATGGCCTAACGACTCATAGTATAAATCAAAATCCAGTCAAATAGACCAGCACAAATTATCGAGCGAGAACCTATGATGCCTCAAATGTCCCCTCCTGCTCGACAGATAGCCTTCCGATTCGCATGTAGCCGCCCGATTCATTCGCGGTAAGCCGGACTTCCACAGCGTTGAGAGGCCCCAGGAATCGCGCCGGATCGCTCAACGTGTACAGGCTTATGGTGGTGCTGTTTTCGGTTTGCTGCATCTCAACGGGTGTCCATTCGCCCGCATCCCAGTCCCATAGCTCTAGAGGAACTTCAGATCGAACTGCGCCTGTACTATCCAGCCTCAGCCGCAGTTCGCGCACATCGTCCAGGACAGCGCCGCGTATCGGCGTGAATCGGAAAACAGCCTCATCGCCCGGTTGTAAGACCGTGTTTACCGGAGCCAGGTCTGCTGTTATACCAGTTCGCTCCAACGCGACCCATGTAAACCGATCACCCGGAATCACCACATTGCCCACCGGGGGAGTCGAATCGACGGCGAGTTCAATAATATGGAAGGTTGTATCAATGGAGTCCCATGTCGCACCCGTCAATTCGGTTTGGAGTGGGGTGACATTCGACCAGCCGACCAGGTAAACGCGATCACCGCGCCCACTGGAAAGATAGGGATCGCTGCTGAAGGAGGACAGGAAAAACTGGCGGCGGCGGAGTTCCTGTTCTTCGGTTGTCGTGCCGGGTGCTGAAGTATAAGCTCGCCCCTCATAATTTTCGTCGCCCAGAATATCAATCACCGTCTGCTCAAGCGTCCGGCTATCCTGCGAAAAACGTTGAAAACTCAGGCGCGGTGTTACTTCTCCACTGTTGCGTTCCAGCGGGGATGGCGCGGGTGGTTCATTCTCGTTCGATAAAATCAAATCGAATGTCTCGACATCACCGGGCTGGAGGTCTCCGCCTAACCGCAGCACAACCCCTCGTGCCAGAATCACCGGATCAGTCAGGGCTTGATCGCTGTCATTACGCACCGATCCACGCACGACTTGCTGACCGGGCAGGTCGCCAGGAAGCACCGAAACCTGACCGCTGACGGCTGGCTTGTCGATAAGCGTAGAGGTGTTGAACGTCGCGATAAAACTGGCATCAACCGAGAAATTCTCGGCCTGGAAAGTATCGGTTTGTCGAATATCTGTCGCCGTTTGAATATTGCTGGCAAAAGGATTGGTCTGGATGATACGTGCAAGAGGTCGCAGGAAGCTATTATCTTCCATTGCCAGCGTATAAGTTGAGCGCCGAGGGGAAAGCAGCCCCACCAGCCCATCAACCTGAGCACGTTCGCTGTCGGGCCACGATTGGACAACCGCCAGACGGCTGACTGTCGCGATATTGCCGCGCAGATTAAAGCCCACTGCCCACGCCAGAACTGTGAAGCCGAGAATAAAGAGTGGAATGGTCAGCCAGGCGTATTCCCGGCGGTTGATGCGGTTGAGGACGGCATAATTGAGTGGCCCGATGAGCGCGACATAAATTGCCAGAAAACCGCACAGAGGCAGGACATCCGGCAGTAAATTAAAGCCGGGTAAAATTTCAGCAGCCGTGACCGCGCGATCTGTGTTGGTCAGGCCGTGCGTCCAGCTTGGGCGCGGCGGCACACTCGATGCCAGCGTGAACCACAATTCGGTTAACCCCGGCCATGTGCGCAAGGATTGTGTGATTGGGTCGATGGTCAGATAATCGACCACGCCCAAACCCATGTAGCGTCGCGCAACCAACGGAAGGCCATCCGTGGTCGCAGCTAACACTTCCGCATCTGGCTTCAATACCCCCGTGACGACGATCGTTTCGCCACTGAGGTCAACATTTCGATTTTGTGTCAGCGTCCCTAAGGCGCTTAAATCCTCAGTTGTTTCGCTGTTGCCCGGTGTTATTGGCAGCAGGTCGTTTAACCCGGCAGCGGTTGCCTGCCAATTTGCTCCGCCTGTTACCACTAAGTGCCCACCCTGCGTCACCCAATCTTCAATTGCTTGTGTTTGATCGCTGGTCAATGTGCCTGTATCGACATCACTAAACAGGATCATGTCAGCGGCATTGAGAGCGACCACGCGATCCGGAATATTTTCGATTAGCCAGTTACCCTGGAAAGCGTTGTATCCGCCGACTCGAACACCCGTCAAATCCACCGACCCAACGCTGGATTCGGTGACGACCACATAAAGCTGGTCTTGTGTCAGGACACCCTGCATGGGGGCTTCCTGCGAGGTGATAACCAATCCGTCATCATTAATCAACTCGACGCGAACCTGATTGGCAAAACTTCGGGCGGTCAGATAGAGAAATACGGCTTTGCGTGATCCAGAAGGTAATTCAATCGGTACGCTCCAGGTGTTGGTAAAAGCGTTTCCTGAAGTCTCTGGACGCACCACAAGCCGACCTATAATGTCATCACCGTTATTGCCGACTTCAATCCTGAGCGGGAACCAGTAATTTTCACGAAAGAGGCCGTCAAAACCAACATTGCTAATGGACAAATCGACCAGCGATTGTGTGTCCTGACGGGGTGGGGAGAATCCCATAAGTGAAAGAAAAAGACCTAACAATAAAAGTCGCATTAACCCGGGTTTTTGCATAAACTTCATCCAATAAACGAAATCTGCTATTCACATTATGGCGTAACATCTCATTTGGTTCAACCAATCCTCATTTTCCCCTTTTAACGATCATTACGCAAAATTTTGAATTGTTATCATACAATATATAAGATTATTATCAGCAGTAAGTGACCTTTGCCCCATGAATAACCAAGAATTTGACTCCAACCTCTATCGTATTTTGGCTAGGAATCTGCCAGACATGGCAGTTTTTATGTTCGATCATTCGATGCGTTATCTGGTTGCCGAAGGGGCGGTGGTAGCCACGCTGGGTATGATACCTGAAAAGCTTGAAGGCAGAATTATTCATGAAGTAGCACCTTCAGAAATTGTCGAAGTCATTGTGCCTCACTATATAGCGGCTCTGAAAGGCGTTGAAGGGCAATTCACAATCGAATTTAACCATCGGGTATATAACGTAAAAGTTGTGCCAATCCGAAATCATCTGGACGAGATTAGCGCGGCGATGTCCGTTGTACAGGACATTACTGAACAGACAAAAATCGAAAATGACCTGCGAGACAGCCAAAAGCGTTATCGGGCGCTTTTTGAGCAGTTCAATGATGCCGTTTTTATCATCAACCCGGATGGGCGATTCTTAAAGGTGAATCAAAAAGCAGCGACTATGTTGGGGTATGGGATTGATGAGTTGGTCGGCGTAGAAATTCAGCAAATTATCGCTCCGGCTGAACATGACGAGAGCCAGAGTCTTCTGGCAGCTTTTAAAGTGGGGCAGGTATCCCCCGTTTACGAACGCACCCTGATAAAAAAAGATGGTGCGAAGATAATAACAGAAGTAAATATTACCCTTATGGTTGACGACAGCGGAGATTTGCTTCATATACAGGCCGTCGTGCGCGATATTACCCAACGCAAACAGGCTGAAACGGCTTTGCGCATGAGCGAAGAGCGCCATCGCATCATTTCTGAACTCATTTCGGATTTTGCGTATTCGGTTGCAGTTGGCGTTGATGGTTCAATGGAATACGAATGGGTGACGTTTGACCCCCTGATTCGTCTTACTGGATTCACAGTTGAGGAGTTGGAGGAGAAAACGAAATGGGATATTTACCATCCTGATGATCGCCTAAAGCTCGCGGAGGATCGGCAGAAGCTTCTAAAAGGCGAAGCGGTTACCGGTGAATATCGCATATTTACAAAAAACGGTGACGTAATCTGGATTCATGCTTACCGCCGCCCCATCTGGGATGAGAAACAAAATCGTGTTGTGCGTTTCCACGCCGTCTCGCAGGACATTACAAATCGCAAAATTACTGAAGAAGCTCATCGTAAAAGCGAAGAACGCTTTCGATTAGTCGCACAGGTGACGAGCGACGCACTCTATGATCTGGATTTGGTCACGAAAACAATCTGGCGCAACGAAGGTTATCAGAAGCTGTTCGGTTTTCCACATACCACCACGCAAGAATTGAGTTGGTGGACGGACGGGATTCACCCCGATGACCGGATTGATGTTCTTGAGAGTGGTTATAAGGCGATTGACGGTGATAGCCAAACCTGGGAGCGAGAATATCGCTTTAAGGATTATGAGGGTAAATACATTGATATTGTCGATAAACGTTATATCATGCGCAGTGAAACAGGAACCGCATTGCGTATCATTGGTGCGATCAGCGACATTACTCAACGTAAGCAGGCTGAACGGCAAGCACTCGAATTAAATATTGAGCGTGAAAAGGTGCGCTTGTTGAGCGAATTTATCACCGCGCTTTCTCATGATTTTCGCACACCCTTGACGATTATCACCACCAGTATTCACCTGTTAAGGAAATCGACAGACCCGGAATATCAGGCCGATCAATTTGAAAAATTGCAGCAGCAGGTTGCGCATATCGAAAAATTAGTCGATGGCATCGTTACTATGTCGCGTCTGGATCATGATATTGAAGTCAATTTGCAACAGACCGATCTGAATGAATTGATTATTTATGCGGATATTCACAAGCAGAAAGACTATAAAGCCAAGGAGTTGTCGGTCACGTTTCAATTGGATCGCAGGCTTCCACGCATCCAGGTTAATCAGGAGTGGATGTATCGCAGCTTTTTAAATCTGCTTGAAAACGCGATTCTGTATACACCGGATGGTGGAGCGATCACGATTGAGACATGCGGGCGAGAAGATATGTTTATCTTCGAAATTACCGATACAGGCATCGGTATCAGTCAGGAGAGTTTACAGTATATTTTTGATCCGCTTTATCGTGCTGAAAAACATCGTCCAACCGGAGGCCAGGGGTTGGGGCTAACAATTGCCAAGCGGGTGATCGACAAGCATGGTGGGCGTATTGAGGTCGAAAGTGCAATGGGTCAGGGGAGTACCTTCCGAATTTGTCTGCCGATGCATCGGGAAAGTTAGATTATGCTAACCAATCCTGTACCTATCTCGACACGATTCTCATATACTGTTAGACTGTTGATTATAGTTCTGTGAAGATGGATGAGGGTGGGATGGATAGTGAAGCGGTTAAGGCATCTCGGCAGATACTGAGACGTATACAGGATCACTTATATCACGCGCATCTCAACCTGGGTGGCATAGAAAAATCAGCGGGATTGGTGGATGTCCTGCATCACCCTACCAGTACGCTTGCCAGTCTGAATTACATCACGCCACGTCGGAGTACGGCCTGGATTTCAGCCGACAATATCCAGCAGGGTATTGATCAGATGCGCAAGATTGAACGAACCCCTCGTGTTCAATATATTGAAGGGCTATTCCCGCCCATATTTTCAAAAACGCTGATAGGCTTGGGATTGGGCGTCGAATGGGAACTGCCATTGATGGTTTATATACCCGGCGGTTTTAACGGTGTCATACCCCCGCCTGTAGATGAAGTATCACTACCCGATGGCCTTCGCATTGAGTCTGTTAACGACCAACGCGGAATCGAATTATGGTGGTATGTTTGGCGCAATGCCTTTTATGACGTGATGACGCTGGGGGTCGAGCCGCTGTTCGTGGGGCGCGACATGGCTGCGCTCAAAATGGGCTACCAGATCGACATTCTGGCCTATCGGGGCAGTTTCCCATTGGGCGTGGCACGGGTGAGCATTCACGAAAAAACCGCGCATATCCTGGGGTTGGCATTGATGAAAGAAGAACGCACACCGGAGATGACACGAGCGCTGCAATCCGCCGTGATGAAAGCCGCGCTGGAGCGTAATTGCACGCTGATTTACGCGCCGGGTGAAACGGAGGCAGATCGTCGCTTGTGCCGGGAAATGGGCTTTCTCGATTTTGGCAGTATCATTCGTTATTCCACTGATCCTCTTGAAGCCGACGAGGAAAAAGATGACCACATCCTGGGACAGCCTATACTTGCCCTCCGTTGAGGCTGAAGCAATTCTCAAAACGCTGCAAGAATCACTGATTGCATTGGGCTATGAACTTTATGACCCCTTTGGGTTGATCCCCGGCAAATCCTACCCGCAGACGACACGGTTGTTTATCGCGCCGCCTGTTGAAGGGTGGACACGCATATTCGGCTCTCTCGACCCTCAGCTTTTACCGCAGCTTTCGAATGTGTCGCTGTGCCTCCGCCTGAGTCTGAACGATGATGAAGCGATTATCGAAACTTACATTGATGGTGCGCAGGTTGAGCTGCAAAACGCGCTAAAATCCTATGTGCGTCCTGGTCGCGATCTGGAACGCAATCTGAACGGCCCGATCATTCTTCCAGCGGAGGAAACTGGCGATTCCATTTTTGATACGCTGCCCGATGACGTACAATCACTGGCAGATCGTGTGGATAAGAGGCAAGCGCAAAAGATGTTTGACCGCCTGAGTGGAAATCTGATGAAAAAGGCCGCTGGAAACGATTCGGAAAAAATGTCCAATGCCGCCCGCGACCTGATGAGCGCGCCGGATTGGAACAGTTCTGGTGGACAGCGAATCCGTGCCTTAATGGGATGTCTGACCGTGCCTGCAAATTGGCGTGAGCCGGATTTCACGACTCTGCGCGATGCCTACCAACTCCACGCCCGCCGTCGTCGCAATCCAAATGCGATGCTCTATCCGGGAGATGCCGAAACAATGGAAAAGCTGCCGGACGCTTTGAACTATACACCCGTTTACGCAGGTCGAAAGGTTTAGCGATGACTGTGGAAGATCGCGCACGTTGGGACGCTATCTACCGTCAGCGCAATCAAACCCCTTATCCTGACCCGGATCCGTTTTTGTTTGAATATACGCCGCCGTTGAACGGGTCTTCTGAAAAACGTGCGCTTGATCTGGCCGGTGGGGTCGGACAAAATGGCTTATGGCTGGCGCAGCAGGGTTATACCGTTGACGTGATGGACATCAGCCGCATGGCGTTGATACGGGGTCGCGCCGAGATGATTTCGCAAGACCTCCGTAACCTCAATTTTCTGCAAGTTGATCTGGATAATATTGACCTCAAATTGAACAAATATCATCTGATCTGCGTTTTTCGTTATCTCAAGCGAGACCTTTTTCCTCAGATTCGCTCCACAATTCCCCCCGGCGGACGCATCATTTACGAGACATTTAATATCCACTACCTGGAAATTGTGCCGCAGTTTAACCCCATTTTTCTTTTAGAACCGGGTGAACTGGCAGGTTATTTTGCAGACTGGAAGATCGTCCATAACGCCGAAGTCAAACATCTCTCGCGTCTGGTCGCTATCAAGCCAGGGTGAGCAGCGTGCTATTTTCCTCCTGGCGAACACGTGCGCTATTGGCGGTAATGCTGACCTTCGGTTCAGAAATTATGCTGTGGACGAATCCGCCGGGCCGCACAGCGCTGGATTGGCTGATTCTGGCGGTGGGATACCTGGCACTAAGCGCTATTTTACTCGATCTGGTTGTTCGCTACCGCATTCGCGATCTGTTTGGATTAATGGCGCTGGCGGGTGTTTATGGATTGGCCGCAGGGCTGCTGCTCAATCCGCAAACGGCGCTGGTAGATGTACCACGCACACTGATAACGCGCGTGATGGGCGCACACACGTTGATGGGATTAGCGATGCTCGCGCTTTTCCTGAAAGTCGGAAATTTGCGTCGTACATCTCTGATTGTGGTTGCGGTTGCGGGTTTAGCCTGGGGCATGTGGGTGCGCTGGTTGCCGACTCTTGCAGACAGTATCGCGCCTGAAACTTCGCTCACGACGATGTTGGTCTACGGCGCTGTTGGGATATTGCTGATAATTGCTCTCCTATATAGGTCTGGATTTTCACCCAATAATCTCCAGCTTTCCCTTTTTGAATGGATTGTCACAGCCGCTGCCCTGATAGCAATTTTGTTGATGCGCCTTAGTGCTGGCAACATTGATTCACTATCGCTGGTCATCATTGTTATTCTGATCGCGTTTTGTGTCATGATGCTGTGGTTTCAAAAGCGCGAAAAAGGAACGATGCTGCTTGATAAACGGATTTTTGAACACCTTCCGATTGTGGCACCCCTGCTGTTTTTGGGCGTGGGCATTGTCGGCTACAGCCTGCCTTTTAATGCCGATGGGGAGCAGCTTGCGTTCATCGTTGGGTTATTCACGGCGTTTGGTCTGGTATGGCTGCCAACTGTCTCGCTGGTGATGGGTGTGCGAGCCAATCGTAAATTGACCCGCCAGCGACGGCTGTGAGATAGGCGACATCAACAAATTATTTAATTAATGAGCGTGCATGGATACAAATAAATTGGACGACGAGCTACTTTCTGAGTTTATAGACAGTTTTTATGGCTATGGAAACTACGGTGGGCGTTACTGGTTTATCGGAATGGAAGAAGGTGGAGGCAAGGATTTAAAAGAAATCCAAAAGCGTTTGTCTCTCTGGGAGGATCGTGGCAAAAGAGAGTTAGAAGATATTGCCGATTACAGCATTAAATTGGATGCGAAAAACAGATTTTTTACAGGGAAATATGCTTTACAAACGACATGGAATAAATTAATTCGTATTGTTCTCAGTGCTCAGACAGCAGCAACAGAAGTGGATACCGTCAGAAAATATCAGCTTGAAAAACTTGGCAGACTTGATGGTGAAACATGCTTGCTCGAATTAATGCCTTTGCCCTCATATTCCACTAAATCATGGATATACAGCGAATATTCAGCACTTGTAGAACTAAAATCTCGTGAAACCTATTTTTCTTCCTATGCCGAGCGACGTGCAGATGGCATCAAAAAGAAAATTGAAAAGCATCGCCCCTCTGCCGTCGTGTTCTACAGTGTTAACCCGTCATACATGGAATGGTGGGAGAAGATTGCTGGCACGAGTTTCAGAGACAATAACGTTGGAGATAACTCATATTATTCTGCTGACCGGGATGGCACAAAATTCTTGATCGTTAAACACCCCGCCACCAAAGGGATTAGCAATAATTATTATCATGAGATTGGAAAATTATTGACCTCTTTAATCCATTAACGGATTCGGTTGCCTGAGTATCCGTTTAGACGTTATCATTGAGAGAGTTGCGAAAGGATCATCAATATGCTCAGGCGATTTCCAGTTTTACTATTATTCATGATTTTGGGCGTGTTCCCAGCAGCGCTCTATGCGCAGGGCGTACCAGAGCAGGTGAATGCTGCCCTTGATAGCCTCAGCCAGGGTTCGGGACTGACCATCGGCCTCAATGACCTCGAAAATTGGCGTTGGGCGCAGGATAACTATCCCGATACCAGCCTGGGATGCCCGCGTGAGGGCGCAGCTTATGCCCAGGTGGTTACGTTGGGCTACAAATTTTTGCTCACCTACCGGGGAAAGACTTACGATTACCGCGTTTCGGGCGATAGTCGAACCGTCATCCTTTGCAGCACGACAGGCGAAACGGAAGACGCATCAGCGACTGCTACGCCAATTACCCCGGATACCATCGACTCCAGCGTCCCCTGTGCAGCGCCTGAGCCAGGTGTTGTTTATATGCCGACCCGGTTAACAACAGGTATTCAGGCGCGAGTGGCAACTGGCCCGCCGAATAATCAGCGCAGCGCTCCGGGGATTGATGCGCCTTTCCTGGGAGATATTCCGGGCGGTTCGGTTATCAACATCGTTGCTGGGCCGGAATGTACAGAGGGTCTGCTGTGGTGGCAAGTGGATTATGACGGGCGCGTAGGCTGGACCGTCGAAGGGCGCGATGGCACCTATTGGCTGGAAACCATCCCCGGCATTCCGCTGCCAGAAAATCTCCCCGCGATTACGGGCGAAAATGCGGCATCGCTGGTCGAAATTTCGCGAACCGAAAATAATGTCGTTTCCGAACTGATGGCTTCTCCTGCTGGCGATCTGGTCGCTGTTCTAGGCGGACGTGGCACAAATGGGGTTTGGTTGTACGATCTGGCTGAACTCGCGGCAGCACCAAGACTATTACGTGGAACCGTCCAGCTTATGAGTCTGGATTTTAACGCTGATGGTACACTGCTCTTGCTGGGAGATGTGGACGGCGGTATCCGCATATGGGATACCGATCCCCAGGCGGCGCTCCTGGAAACAACCTATCTCGGTGGGCATCAGTCCAATACCAGCGCGGTGGATTTCAGCCCGGATGGAACGTTGATCGCGTCAGTTGGCTCGGTTGCGAACACAACTGCCGAAGTGGATCATAACAACGCGATTTTGCTGTGGGATGTCGCGACGGTGGAACAGCAGACAGCGCTTGGCGGTCACACCGCGCGGGTGAACGCGCTCGATTTCAGCCCCGATAACACGCTTCTGCTCTCCGCCAGCGGTGAAGGCAACGCCCAAACAATTGATAACAGCGTTCGTTTATGGGATGTCGCTGCCGGGACGCAGGCTGCGATTCTGGAAAGCCACAGCGCTCCTGTACGTGCCGCCAAATTTAGCCCGGACGGAACATTGATTGCCTCAGCCAGCCTCGATGGTCAACTGATTCTCTGGGATGCGGCTACCCGTGAACAGACAATCGAGTTGCAAGCATCTGGTGCGCCGATTATCGCGCTGGCCTTTAGCCCGGATGGCACGTTGTTGGCAACGGCGGGCGGCGATCCAAATGTCACATCACCCGATTACCGCATTCGTATCTGGGATGTCGCATCCGGTGAAGTGATCGCAACGTTAGAAGGGCATACCGGCGCTGTTGGTGGTCTGGACTTCACGCCTGATGGTAATGTGCTGGTTTCGGTCAGCGAAGATCACAGCATTCGCTTCTGGGGCGCTACCGATTCTGTTGGATAAAGCCTCTTAAATGTTGGGGCGGCTTCAAGGTCGCCCCGATATTTTTCCTCGTAGATACCTGCGCGATTCGAAATAATGCCAGTTTTGATGCTATGCACCTTTGGGTTTCGCCATTCGTGATCTTGAAAAGTCTCCTATATTTTGCTAAAATCCATCCGGCTTGGCGAACATCGCCAGGTAAAATCCACACGTCCCGACTCAGGCGAGTGTTGTCACAGCAACGTGATGAGCGTTTGGGGATGAAGGTCGTGATCGTTTAAACACACAGTTGGAGAATACAGCACATGCCCTCATCAGTTTCTATGAAGGCGCTTCTGGAAACAGGCGTCCACTTCGGCCACCGCACGCCCAAGTGGAATCCCAAAATGAAGCCCTATATCTTTGCCGAACGTAACGGCATTCACATCATCGACCTGCAACAGACCATCGTTAACCTGAACAGCTACTATGACATGATCCGCGATATTGTTGCGGGTGGTGGCACGGTTCTGTTTGTCGGCACGAAGCGTCAGGCGCAGGAAACGATTGCTACCGAAGCTGCACGCTGCCGGATGCCCTACGTGAATCATCGCTGGTTGGGTGGTACGCTCACAAACTGGCGCACCATTCGCGAACGTATCGAAACGCTGAAGAAGCTCGAACGCCGCCGCGATGCGGGTGAATTTGAACTGTTGACCAAAAAAGAAGGTCTGATCCTGGAGCGCGAGATCGTCAAATTGAATCTGCGCCTGGGCGGTATCCGCGAAATGAAGCGTTTACCCAATATTTTGCTGATCGTCGATACCATCCGCGAGGCGACAGCCGTTAAAGAAGCCAATATCCTCGAAATCCCGTTGATGGCGTTGGCCGATACGAACAGCAACCCGGATGACATTGATTTTATTATCCCAGCTAATGATGATGCTGTACGCGCGATCAAGCTCATCATCGCAGCAATGGCGGATGCCGTAATTGAAGGCCAGGCCATGCGCAAGAGCGATGACGGTGATGAATCAGGTGAAGAAGGAATCGATTTCTCGGCCTATGCGGACGAAGAAGAAGGCGACGAACAATACCTTGGTGCTTCAACACTGGCAAAACTGCGCGACTCCAAGTTGTTTGCTGACGAAGAACTTGAAGACGAGGACGTATAAGAATGGCAGCAATAACTGCTCAAATGGTAAAAGACCTGCGTGATGCAACGGGCGCTGGCCCGCTGGATTGCAAAAAGGCGCTGGAACAGAATGATGGTGATGTCAACAAGGCGATTGAATATCTCCGCGAAAAGGGCCTGGCCCGCGCCGCGAAGAAACTCGGTGCAGGCCGCGCGATGAACGAAGGTTTGATCTACACCTACTCCCACCACAACAAACGGCTGGGTGTGATTGTAGAAGTGAACTGCGAAACCGATTTTGTCGCCAATACGGATCAATTCCAGGCTTTCTCGCGCAATGTTGCCCTGCATATTGCTAATCTCGCGCCGGAATATGTTCAGCGCGAAGATGTGCCGGAAGCAGTTGTCCAGGCCGAACGCGCCTTGCAAAAGCGCCGCGCCATCGATGAAGGCAAGCCGGAAGCCGTTGCTGAAAAGATTGTTGAAGGCCGCATGAACAAATTCTTCGAGGAAATTGTCCTCCTGGAACAGCCCTTTATCATGGATGACTCCAAGACAATCGCCCAGCTTCTAGCTGAGACCGTTGCTGGTGTTGGTGAAAGCATTCAGATCCGCCGTTTCGCTCGTTTCGCCCTGGGCGAAAGCGACAGCGCTGATGACAATGCCTGATCGCGGGCGAAACTCTAAGCCCGTGAATTTTATGACCTGGTGATACAGAGGGATTAGCATTTGCTAATCCCTTTTTTATTGAAAAGGAGACACGATGCCCTCAACAAACGGAAATGATCTGGTCTATAAGCGGATCGTACTCAAACTCAGTGGTGAGGCGATGGCGGCGTCAGGCGGGGCAGGAATCGACCCGGATCGTGCCGAAGAAATTGCCACGAGAATCAAACAAATTCATGAGCATGGCATTCAGGTCGCAGTTGTCATCGGTGCGGGCAATCTGTGGCGCGGGCAAATCGGCGTTCAGCGGGGTATGGAGCAAAGCACCGCCGACCATATGGGAATGATCGCAACCGTCATGAATGGGCTGGCGCTGCAAGATGCGTTGGAGCGTTTGGGTGTCGAAACGCGCGTCCAAACCGCTATCCAGATGAACGCAGTTGCTGAACCTTATATCCGGCTGCGGGCGATCCGCCATATGGAAAAAGGCCGCGTGGTGATTATCGCTGGCGGCACGGGCAACCCTTATTTCACGACGGATACGGCGGCGGCGCTGCGGGCGATGGAAATCAACGCCGATATTGTCATCAAGGCCACCAAAGTGAACGGCGTCTACTCGGCTGATCCCAAGAAAGACCCGACAGCGACCCGTTTTGAAACGCTTACCTACAAAGAAGCGCTCGATAATAAATTTGAGATTATGGATATGACGGCCTTTACCCTGTGCCAGGAAAATCATATGCCGATCCTGGTCGTCAATTTTTGGACAGAGGGTGATCTCTACAAGGCTGTTCAGGGCGATCACGCGGTTGGCACGTTGATTTCTTAGCTCTTTAACCTTGAAGGCGAGCTTCAGCGTACAGCGTATGCGAAAGCTTCACATCGCGCACCTGGGAGATGGCTTCGATTTGTATGACGAGACGCTCATCAGGATCGAGGCCACTGCTCGCCCCAATAGCCCGATAGCCAACCACCTGCCCACTGTCATCGAGTAAAGTCAAAATCAGGCGGGGCGGCTCAGTGGTGTATGAGGACGGGTTATAAAGTGTTGCCGAAACACTATAACGCCCATCGGCCTGCTGGATAATTTCATCCTCGACCACCAGTGGAACAAAATGGATTTCGGGCATCATATCGGCTCGACGGAGTGATGCTGTCGTGGTGTAATTCTGCCAGTCCGCTTTGAAGCGTGCGCTGTAAGGCGCAGAACCCCCAGGCGGGATCATATTCTGGTCAATAATCGTATCCCGTTCGGCGAGAAGCAAACCGTCAGTCCCTATAAGCTGTACCCGAATATCGACACGCCGAACGGTATATTTCTGAGTATTATAAATCTGACCCATACAGACAATGCTGTCGGTAGAGGTTTCATAACAGACGGGCTGTGCGACTTGTAATGGGATCATCGTCGCGACGGCAGGCGGTGTATCCTCTGAAGGAATGACGATCTGTTGTCCGACCTGTAAATTTCGAGGGTCAATATGACCATTGGCAGCTTGCAGCGATTCGATGCTCACGCCAAAATCCAGCGCGATGCCCAATAATGTGTCGGCAGGGCGTATGGTGTAGGAAATTGTCGTTTCATCAGGGGCATCAGGTTGTGGAGTGGCGGTTAAAGGGATTTGTGGGGTAACACTTGGGGTGGTATGCTCTCGAAGACGTACTGTCAGGGTAATCTGGGGCGTAAAAGTGGGGGAAAGTGTAGGCGCGGACTCGGCTGTGAGGCTGCAACCTGCCACCCACACGCTGATAAACATGGCGAATATCAGCGGACGCCACCCCCAGTAGCTCATCTTTTCAGATTATCCCTCATTATCCCATATCCTCAGGGCAATATCCCGCATTATAGCCTTAACGAGCGCGAATAACATTAGTCAAAAAGGGCTAATTGTAAACGTTTTGTTCAGTAAGTTTTTAAGGGGATGAGTCGATGGATACAAGTCTGGAAGTGCGCGTTGGTGAGGCTTTGCGCAGTAAAAGTCTGACGGTTTGTTCCGCCGAGTCCTGCACCGGAGGATTGGTGATGCACCGTTTGACCAATATCGCTGGTAGCTCGGCCTATGTCATCGGCGGTATCGTGGCGTATTCGAATCAAGTTAAACAAGCGCTGTTAAACGTCAAACAGGGAACGCTGATGGCCTATGGTGCGGTCAGTGAGCAAACCGCCAGCGAAATGGCTTTGGGCGCACGGGCGTTATTAAAAACCGATATTGCGGTGAGCATCACAGGGATCGCCGGGCCGGATGGCGGTACCGCTGAAAAACCAGTCGGCCTGACCTATATTGGAATCTCAGCGGGAGAGGACATTCTGATCGTGCAGCGGCACGTCTGGCCGGGGGATCGCGAGGCTGTTAAGGCCGCCAGCGCAGACGCGGCGCTGCAATTGATTCTGGATACTGTGTCGAAGTTATAAAAAATCAAGTTGCCAACGAGGGCTTCTTGTCTCTCATCTACTGCGGATACAGCCGTTTGAGATGTTTAGTGGTCGTTTGCAGCGGTTTGGTTTCATCCGGGTCGTCCAGCGGGATACCCCACAGGCGCACGGATTTGTCACCGTTGGCTGCGCTTTCGTCCGCCTGCAACAGAGCCTTCATATCAATTTTTCCGCTGCCGGATGCCAGCAATTTGCCATCTCCACTGAATGCCACGCACCAGATACCTTCGGTGTGGCCTTTGAGAACGGCTAATTTATTGCCTGTCGCAATTTCCCACAGGCCTACCGTCGTAAAATCGCTGCGGCAGGAGGCGATGAGCTTGCTATCCGGGCTGAAGGCGACGAAACGTTCTTTAAAATCATGCAGGATTTGCAGGGTATCAACACTGTAGAGTATGCCATCGACAGCTAAAATCCGACCATCGGGGCTGAAGGCCAGATTTTTCTCGGTCTGGCATTTTGTCATATTGGTTTTTTCGCCAGTACGCAGATTCCAAAGGTAGATACCGCGCGGCGCTTGCAATTCGCCCCAGGCAACGGTGGCAATTGTTTCGCCATCTGGGCTGAAGGCGACACCGCGTACCTGTGCCTGATGTTCCAGAGTACGTACCAGCTTTTTAGTGGTCAGGTCGCCCACGCGCACCATGCCATCCATGCCACCGGTTGCCAACAATCTGCCATCCGGGCTAAAAGCGATGCCTGTTGTACCGTCACGATGTCCTTTGAGTGTGGCAGTCTGTTCCCCTGTTCGTGCATCCAGAAATGCCAGCTCTCGTCCACTCGCCACGAGTGTTCGCCCATCCGGGCTGAAAGCCATACTGAGCGCCGCTGTTTTACGCTCGAATCGTTTGCGCTGGGTTTCCATGTCCCACATTGTCAACGAATCCAGTGTTGAACAGGCGAGGGTTTTGCTATCCGGGCTAAAAGCCAACATGCGCGGAGGCTGAAATGCCCCATCCTGCAAAACTGCTAACTCACGAGTATGGGCAGCATTTTCAGGTTTAACAGGCGCGATTTCTGCTAAAGGATTGGTAATTTTTAGCAAAGAGCGAGATACAGGCATGAACTTAGCCTCCACATTACAAAAATTACGGAACATCTTTCGATTTTCTACCCCTCTTTATATCATTGGAATCCGGTTTGTTCTATGGGACTTTTGGCATATCCAATCGCCCTTAAAACTTTTATACTGGGCGCTCGTTAAACTTGATGCCTGGCGCTCGTTAAGTAGTAAAACAGGATATTTACGCCCTTATGCCCTTATTCGTCATCTTCATATTTGGCGCAGTCGTTATAGGCACGGGGGCAATGCTGGCTCCTGCCTGGCCGACAGCGCAGCCACGTATCGGCCTCTCTGCCGCGCTGTCCTTAGCGTTGATTGTTGGTGGCGGTTTATTCGTTGCCATGCTTTTCGGCTGGAACACGCTGGTTATCGACTATCTGTTATTCGCGCTGATTACCATCATTTTTTTGGGTGGCACACTGTCATATGGGCAAACCCGCGCCGAAAAACGTGGCGAAGAACTGTCTGATTTGGCGCAGGGCTGGCCGGATCGACGCGATATGCTGTTTTTCGGTGTGGCGGCGCTGATTTTTGTAATTCCTGCCTTGATCGTGCCTGTCCCGCTTGACACCGATGCGCAAGGCTTTGGCTATCTGGCATTGTCGGCGCGTTTAGGGGGGAGTTTCGATACCCTCGCCCCGTTTCACCCGGAAATCACCTATCTCTACGCCCCCGGTTTTACGCTGATCGCTGCTTATCTTAGCCAGCAGCTTGGACAAGGTTTGCATCATGTCCAGCTTGGCATTGGCGCAGTGCTGTCATTCGTCTGTGTTTTGCTGGCCTTTGATCTGGGTTCGGAAATTCGCGATAAACGGCTGGGCCGAGCAATGGCAATCGCGATGCTGGCAGGTATGGGACTGTTTACGGCTTACATGGATTCGCACTATACAACCGTGCTGGCGATGGTGTTTGCGCTGGCCTTTGTGATTTTTACGCTGCGTTATGTGCGCGCTGGCCTGCTTGCGGATGCCATCGCCGCTGGATTGATGCTGGGGGCGGCGGTGCTGTCACACCCGGACACAACGATTATTCTCGGTCTGGGCTATATTCCCTGGCTGCTGACGATGTGGCTGGGCAAACCGCGACCCACGTTACGGCGCTGGTTGGTATTGGCCTTTGGCGTGCCGTTGGTGGCGCTGCTCGGCATCCTGCCCTGGTTATTCCGCGTCAGCACCTTGCTTGGCTCGGACATCGTTTCACCGTTCACACGCAGTCTGGATTATTGGCGCATTCTGGTTTTCTATCACGGCATCTGGACAATCCCCGTTGCGATTTTGGGTGCTTGGCTCGGCCTGCGCAAGCGCGATCAGGCAACCATTCTGGCAATCGGTTGGCTGGTTTTGGTAGTGGATTTCTCGACACTGGGTGTGCTCGAAGGATTGTTTCCCTGGCTGGTCGCGCCAATTTTACGCTACGATTACCCCTTCAGTATCGCGTGGCATGGGCCGATTATCCCGTACACGATTTTAGCAGGCAGCGGCTTGCTTTGGCTGTGGGATCGTTTTTTTGAAGTGCGTTGGGGAGCCGCTTTGCATCGTCATGCCTATGAGATTATGGGCATGACGGTAGCAATATTATTGGGCGTTCTCGTTTTTAATCAGCAAATTCTGCAAATCAGCAAAGGGCGTGTAGGCTTTTTCGGGGCATTCTCATCGGCGGCGGATGTGCAGGCGATGGAATGGCTCAAACAAAATACACCGACTGACTCGCGCATCCTCAATTTCCCCGGCAGCGCCTTTGATAATTCGCACGAAAGCGATTGGGTGCCAGTTATCAGCGAACGGGACAGCGTTTATTATCGCTGGCAGCCGTTTTTCAGGAATAACGAAGCTAGCATCGCCGAGCAGGATCGTCTGCGGGCTTTCTGGGAAGACCCGGCAGATCCAACCAATGCGCAAATCCTGACAGACGCGAGCATAGATTACGTCATTGTGCCGCAGCTTGTGACGAACCCGGACAGCCTGGAGACGATGTTTCGTTGGCGCGCGCCGTTTGATAGTTGGATTGAGATGCGCTCGTTACCCGCAGACGCGCCCTATCTGGAATTGGTGCTGGATGTAGATGGCGCACAAATTTATCAATTTAAAACCCAATAAGGCGTAAATTTTTCAAATTCGTACCGAAAATTAGCGGTTTTATAACAGTGCAGGTTTGCATTTTGTTATTATCACCCTGATAATATAAATTGTTATGAAAGCACGTATCAAGCCGAGAGGTCTCCACGCAAGTTATGGAACATCTAGCGCTCGTGGTAGAGGACGAGAAATCTCTACGATTGATTTATGATATGGTTTTAACAGGTATCGGTTTTAAGATCATTCATGCGGTTGATGGGCAACAAGCCATTGAAGTTCTGGAAAATACCACTCCCGACATTGTTTTTTTAGATATGCTTCTGCCGCGAGTTAACGGTAGTGCCGTTCTGGATTACATCTATACAGCATCCCGTTTTAACAATACACGTGTTGTTGTTGTGACTGCTCACAGTCGATTCGGCCAAGCGGGTTTGCTGCGATCACAGGATGAGTTTTTACTCAAACCTATTCATCCAAAAGATTTGCGAAACGCCGCGCAGCGCCTCACCGCTAAAATGTAACCTCTCGATCTTTGGAATGCTGCTGCCACATCGTGTACAATTCGATCAGTTCTCAAAACACATGGGATGAATATGGCGGCTGATTTTGATTCACTGGTAGGGCATTTGTATATTGTCGGCGGACGCACGATCAGCGCACCACCGCCGGGGATGCTGGTTGAAACCGCGCCGAAAAAAGCTGCACGTGGGCGTGAAATGGACACGGTTTTTGTGCTGGTACTGCCCTCCGGTGATAGCGCCGCGCCGGGGACATTCTACGAGCAGATGGCGCAGCACGCCGCCGAGCGCTACTTCGGCAGCACAGGCAGTGTTACTTCAGGCGTTCGCACCGTTTTTAGCAGCCTTAACCAGAATCTCATTGACCATAATGCCAGTGGTCGCCGATCTTATGAAGCCAATATGTTGTGCGCGGTACTGCACGGTGATGACCTTTTTGTCGCGCGGGTTGGCTCTGGTGTAGCGATCCTCTATAACCAGGGCGAATTACTGCCCTTCCCGACCAGTTTTGAAAATGATGATGCGCTGTTTGGCCCTCCGCTGGGAGTCCAGCCGGTGCCGGATATTAAAATGACGCGCTATCGGGTAACAAACGGTACTCGCTTGATTATCGCCGATGTGAGCATGGCTGAACTGTCGATGGAAAAAATGACAGCAGCCTTGAGCGTGACAGAGATTGGCGAGGTATTGGTTGGCTATAAAGAGCTTGTCAGTACGCATATTTCGCTATTGGCTATCGAACTCGTTTCCCCGGAAACGCCGACTCCGCTGCTGGCACGTGAGGGCGAATCGACGAAAGTTCTGATGTCCGGGAATGCGCCAGCCAAAACCGAAACGACTGAAACAGCCGTTGTCGAAGAAGCCCCAGTCAGCCGTTTAAGCGACGCTACCGAAGAAGCACGTATCCGGGCGCAGCGTGGAGCAGGCAAAGCAGCTTCGAATGTGGCAAAGAGTCTCGATAATATCAGTAAAAAAATCGAACGAGCGCAGGCTAATGACGAAGGCAAACGAGGGTTGCTTTCCATGCCAGGGGCGAACGCCGTTATTTTGCTCATTCCCATCGCGATTGTCGTGTTGGTCGTGCTGATGTGGCTTGGTGGAACGGGCGAGAGCGAATTCGAATTGTGCGTCAGCGATACGCTCGACACCGCAAGTATGGCTCGTGGCATTATTTCCAGCGATGTGAACGGGACGCTGGCAGCCTGGAATGCCGTTCTGCTGAGTGTCGAGCGCTGCAATGAGATTCGGGCGGGCGACCAGCAGTTGGCGCTGCTCACGCGCGAAGGCCAGACGATTATTGACCGCCTGTATGAGATCGAACGGCGCGAAATGACCCCGATTGAGGCTTTCCCGAACGCGACCCTGACCCGTATCGTCCAGCGTGGCGAAGATTTATATGTCATGGACGATAACAACGATCTGGTCTATCGCGTGACGATTCGCGATGATGGCCTGAGTGTTGTTCCCAATTCCAAACAGCCGATTCCTTCCATGCGGCGCGGCGCGAGTGTCGGTCAGTTCACGGTGGGCGATCTGTTCGACATCACCTGGGCAGAGGACGGTAGCGGACTCAGCCAGGGCAATGTTCTGATCGCGCTGGATAAAAGCGGCGTGATTGTCGAGTATTCGCCGACATTTTTGGCGCGTGGTGTGCAAAAGCTGCTTGGCACGGAGAATTGGGTCAATCCCGTTAAAGCGGTGATGTGGCAGGGACGGCTCTATATTCTCGACCCCGGCGCGAACCAAATCTGGCGTTACGACCCCTCCGGCAGCGCCTACCCCAGCGCACCACTGGAATATTTCACCGGGCAAAGCCGCCCGAACATCATCAACGCCGTCGATTTTGGCATTGATTCGAATGGTCGCGTCTACCTCTTATTTGCCGACGCGGTGTTAAGCGTGTTCCGCACGGGCGAAGTGCAGCCGTTTGGTTTTGCCGATTTCCCGGAAAACCAGCCCCTCAACACCGTCGATTCAATGTTCTTGAACTCGAATCCGATTTCACCGGGTATCTACATGGTGAGCCGGATCAACAAGACGATCTACGAGACAACGCTGGCCGGGACATTCGTCAACAGCTATCGCGCATTTGACGAGGAGCGCTTCGCCAGCCTGACCAACGTGGTCGCCGACGAAAGCCGTCAGGTGGTGTACGCGCTGTCCGGCAACTCGATTCTGGCCTTCCCGAAGTAGTGGGAGAGCGTTTCAGCAAGTTAGCGTCTCAGCAGGTCAGCTTGTCAGCTTTTGCGCTGAGTGAAATCTCAGCCCTTAGTCCTGAGCACTCAATCCTTTGTCTTTAGCTGACTGGCTGACTAGCTCATTGGCTGAGTCGCTCAACCGTAGACCAGCCGTAGTCTACAAAACCACTCAGATTTCGCTATAATGCCTCCCGAATGATGGCTTAAGCTGCTCGATACGACGGCTTGAAAGGGTTTGAATTGCGAATTCCAGGCTGGTTATTTATCGTTGGTGTGCTGTTCTTTGTGGGGATGACGGCGCTGTGTTCGGTGGTATCATTTGCTGGTGCGCGTCAATTCGCGATTGATGCGGGGGAAAGCGGCATCGGCATCAATGTCGGATTTACCGAATGGCTACGTGCCCAGCCGACAGTTGCGCCCTCTCCAACTGCTGCACTGCCGACGCCCACACCCATGCCCGGTGTTACTGTAACTGTCGCGCCTACCGAGGTTGGTCCCGCGCCGACGCTTGATCCATTAGCGGGTTACACCTGGGATGATCCACGCCAGATACGAATTTTGCTTCTGGGTATTGACCAGCGCCGAGGCTTTAACGAAGAAGATGATAAATATTTCCGCACCGATACGATGATGGTCGTCAATATCGACCCGGTGCGTAAAACCGTTGGCATTCTGTCGATTCCGCGCGACCTGTGGGTGGATATTCCCGATGGTGGGCAGCCCGCACGCATCAATACCGCCAACAGTCGAGGCGACAGCGGCGGCTATCCAGGCGGCGGGCCTGCATTAGCGGTGGAGACCGTACAAAGCAATCTCGGCTTGCGCGTCGATAATTACTTGCTGGTGAATTTTGACGTATTTACGACTGTTGTGAATACGCTTGCACCCGGCGGCGTTGAAGTTTGCCCCAATCAAGTGATTGACGATCCTAATTATCCCGATTCGGGCTACGGCATTATCCATGTTCATTTTGAGGCGGGATGCCAGTCGCTCGATGCGGAAAGGCTGCTGCAATATGCCCGCACACGCCACACTGAAGGCTCAGATTTTGATCGCGCTCGCCGCCAACAGGAAGTTCTGAAGGCGATGCAGGCACAGCTTGTCAGCCTGGGTGGGATCGGCAATTTTATTACGCAAGCGCCGGCACTCTGGAATGAGCTTACGGACAGTTTTAAAACCAATCTGACACTGGAACAGATTATCAGCCTGGGAACGTTGGTGCAGAGCATCCCGCGCGAAAACATCCGCACAGGCGTGATCGACAATCTGTACGTCCAGTTCGCCAAGACTGCGCAGGGGGATGAGATTCTCATCCCGAATTACAACGCGATTCGCCTGTTGGTGCAGCAGGTTTTCAGCCCACAGGAAGCCGTAGATTTATCGGAACTGCGCACACGCGCCATGTCCGAAAGCGCGACGATTGCCGTTTTCAATAACACGGACATCGCTGGCCTCGCGGGGCAGACTCGCGATTGGCTGACGAGCCAGGGTTTGACGATTTCACAGGTTGGGAACACATCTGCGCCGACTAACGCCGATACGATTATTCGCGATTACAGCGGTAATGTGTGGACGGCGCGTTATCTGGCGGAGTTGATGGGCTTGCCCGCAGACCGCGTACAGCCAGGGGCGGATGGGCTACTGGCGCAAGGTGTCGCGGTGATCGCCGGGCCGGATGTGCAGCCACTTTTGACGGGGCAATAGAAGATTTAACCACAGAGACACGGAGTTCACAGAGAAATTTAAAAAATCTCTGTGTTCTTTGTGTCTCTGTGGGTTATTGATTTGTTCTCTTAGTCGCGGCGGCCACCAAAGAGGCGCAGCAGGAACAGGAACAGGTTGATGAAATCCAGATAGAGGGTCAATGCGCCCAGAATGCTGAGTTTCATGGCTGTGTCGCTTCCTGCATCAATCGTCGGATCAGAGGCCATGTTCTTGATTTTTTGCGTATCATAGGCTGTCAGCGCAGTGAAGATGATGACACCCGCAAAGCTGATGAGCAGGTCAAAACCGCTGCTCTGGAGGAAAATATTGACCACCATCGCGATCACGAGGCCGATGATCGCCATCATGAAATAGGTGCTATATTTGGTCAGGTCAACTTGTGTCACCAGGCCGACAATCGTCATCGCGCCGAATAACCCCGCCGTCGTCAGGAAGGCCGCGCCAATCGCGCCCAGATCATAGGCCAGGAAAATGAGCGACAGCGTGAAGCCATTAACAGCGGCATAGACGAAAAACATCAATCCCGCGACTGTCGGCGACATGCGCCGTATGCCCCAACTTAAGGCCAGGACCAGCACCAATTCGCCAATAATCGCACCGATAAAGACTGCCGGATTGGAGGCGATTTCCAGAAGTGCCGGGGTGCTATAGGTAAAGCCAGCGACGGCGGCTGTCGTCAGCAAGCCTAATGCCATCCACATATAAACACCACGCATCAACGGACGAATTTCTATGCGCGGTATCCCCAGTGATCGTTCACCAGAAAAACCAAATTGAGACATTTTTCCCTCCAACTCACATGATTGTTCTTACACTTTCCCTCATACTATAATCTCCATCCCCCCTGATGTAAAGGAAAGCGCATCGCATTTCAGGCGCTAGAAGTGACATTTGACGTGAAACCTCAATAGTTGGGGGTATTCAGGATAGTGCATTCGCTAGAGGTGTGCGCAGAATGACCACTACAACGGTTCAACACATCGCGCCTCAGTATAAGAGAGCAGTGAATGACTACTACAAATGATCCAATTAAATGGTAAAATAAAACCATTGTAAAAAATTTGAACGATTTTGATGAGTTGACTGTAATCGACATACCGATACAAGCAGATACAAGAGGAAAATCTCTATGACACTCATTCATGGATTCGAGTTGATTCGCGAGCAGGAAATCCCGGAGATCAACACCCGTGCGCGTATTTTCCGGCACGCGCGTACCGGCGCGGAATTGATCTCGATGGAAAACAAAGATGAAAATAAAGTCTTTGGCATTACCTTTGATACACCGCCGACAGACTCCACCGGACTGCCGCATATTCTGGAACACTCGGTGCTGTGCGGATCGCGCAAATATCCGCTTAAAGAGCCGTTTGTTGAGCTTATCAAGGGTTCGCTGAACACGTTCTTGAACGCGATGACGTTTCCAGACAAAACGACTTACCCTATCGCTAGCCAGAATTTGCAGGATTTCTATAACCTGATTGATGTTTACCTGGATGCTGTTTTATATCCGCGCATCACGCCGGAAATTTTGCAGCAGGAAGGCTGGCATTATGAGCTGGAAGATGTCGAAGAACCGATGATTTTTAAGGGTGTCGTGTTCAACGAAATGAAGGGTTACTACTCCGACCCGGATTATCTGCTTCAGCAATATACCCAGACCTCAATTTTCCCGGATAACGCTTACGGTGTGGATGGTGGCGGCGACCCGAAAGCGATCCCTGATCTGACGTATGAGCAGTTCAAGGAATTTCACGATACCTATTATCACCCGTCCAATTCGCGCATCTGGTTTTATGGGGACGATGATCCCGATGAGCGCCTGCGTTTGATCGACGAATTTATCAAGGATTTCAACCCGATTGAAGTCGAGGCCGAAGTCGAACGCCAGCCGCGTTTTAGCGAACCGCGCTATGTCACAAAGGGCTATGATGCTGGCGAAGATGCCGAGGACAATAAAGGGTTGGTGACAGTTAACTGGCTGTTGATCGAAAAAACCAATCCTGAAACCAGCCTGGGGTTAGGGATTCTCGAACATATTCTGATCGGTACGCCTGCCTCACCACTGCGCAAGGCATTGATCGACTCCGGCCTGGGTGAGGATTTGGCAGGTGGCGGTATCGAAACGCAAGTGCGCGAGATGTTCTTCTCCACCGGGCTGAAGGGGATTAACCCTGACGATGCGAATCAAGTGGAAACGCTGATTCTGGACACACTGGCGCAGTTGGTGCGTGATGGCATCGAAGCGGACATGATTGAAGCGGCAGTGAATACGAATGAGTTCCGTCTGCGCGAATACAATACGGGCGGTTTCCCGCGTGGGCTGGCGATGATGCTGACCTCGCTGACGACATGGCGTTATGACGACGACCCACTTGCACCGCTGGCTTTTGAAGCGCCGCTGACATCACTCAAGGCACGTTTGGCGGGTGGTGAGCGTTATTTTGAAGATTTGATTCAGCGCTATCTGCTGGATAACAATCATCGGACGACGGTACTGCTGCAACCGGATGCCGAAATTCGCCAACGTGAGGAGGCTGCTGAAAAAGAGCGTCTCGATCAGGCGCGTCTGTCGATGAGCTACGAGGATGTGCTGGCGGTGGTCGATGGCACGCATAAGCTCAAGCTGATGCAGGAAACGCCCGATTCGCCGGAAGCGCTGGCGACGATCCCCATGCTCAAGCTGGAAGACCTGGATAAGCAGAATAAACCGATTCCGCTGGCGATCAGTCAATCGCACGGCGCAAAAGTTCTGTATCACGATCTGTTCACCAATGGCATTGCCTATCTGGACATTGGTTTTAACTTGCATACGCTGCCGCAGGAATACCTGCCCTATATCAGCCTTTTCAGCCGTGCGCTGGTCGAGATTGGCACAGAAACCGAAGATTTTGTGCGGCTCTCGCAGCGTATCGGGCGGAAAACGGGTGGGATCACGCCAACGACCTTCACCTCATCGGTTGTTAACAGTAAGGAAAGTGCGGCATGGCTGTTCCTGCGCGGCAAAGGCACAATGTCACAGACGGGCGACCTGCTCGATATTCTGCGCGATGTCCTGCTGACGGTCAAACTCGATAACCCGGAGCGTTTCCAGCAGATGGTGTTGGAAGAAAAAGCCGATGTTGAATCGAGCCTTGTCCCCGGCGGTCATCGCGTTGCCCACACCCGCCTGAAATCGCGCTTTACTGAAGCGGGCTGGGTCGATGAGGAAATGGGCGGGATCAACTATCTGTTTTTCCTGCGCGATCTGGTCAACCGCGTCGAAAATGACTGGAACTCGGTCATTGAAAATCTGGAAGCGATTCGCCAGCTTTTGCTGAATCGCAACACGATGATCTGCAATATTACGCTGGATGCCGAAAACTGGAGCAAATTCCAGCCGCAGCTTGACGCTTTCTTGGTGACGCTGCCCACTGGTTCCGGCGATCTGGCAATCTGGACACCGCAGTTCAACCCAATCAATGAGGCTTTTACCGCCCCGTCACAGGTGAATTACGTCGCGAAAGGCGCGAACCTCTATGACAATGGTTATGTGCTGCACGGTTCGGCGCAGGTCGTGGTCAAATACCTGGGTGCGACCTATATGTGGGAGAAAATTCGCGTTCAGGGTGGCGCTTATGGCGGGTTCGCCGTGTTTGATCGCCAATCAGGACTGTTCGATTATCTCTCCTATCGCGACCCGAATCTGCTGGCTACCGTCGATAATTATGACCGCGCTGCTCAATATCTGAGTGACCTGGACATCAGCCGCGAAGAATTGACCAAAGGCATCATCGGCGCGATTGGCGATATTGATGATTATCAACTGCCGGATGCGAAGGGCTATACGTCAATGGTGCGCTATCTCATCGGCGAAAATGATGAACGTCGCCAAAGGATACGCGAGGAAGTGCTTTCGACCACCGCCGCCCATTTCAAAGCCTTCGGTGATGCGCTGCAAGCCGTGAACAAGAACGGGATTGTCGTTGCGCTGGGAGGGCAGGACGCGGTTGAAACCGCCAATACCGAGCGCGGTAATTGGTTGCAGGTGACGAAAGTCTTATAGAACTATCCTGATACAAACCTGATCTTATAGAATCAGGCCGATACAAACGCGATATAGTAGGGACAAGGTAACGACCTTGTCCTTATTATTTTCTGATGAAGTTGTTAAGTCAAATATTGAAAAGGTTTAGCAACATTCCGGTATATATTTTCCCGTAGGGGCGCAGCGCACTATGCCCCTACAAAGCCAACAGGCCACTTAACGACTGGTTTTGCTCCGATAGCGATTTGGGACTACTTGAGTTTCGTGCATTCCAGCCCTGTGTTATACTGGCGATTATGACCGAATCGGATTGGATCAAGCAGATCAAAGCGCGAGGTTTGGGCGGCGCGTTTGGTGTCCTGTTGGACATTATCGAGCCGTTGGGGCCGTTAGGTGCGCAGATTTTATGGGTCGCGCAGCCTACGATGCGGGTGTTTGGCGCAGGCGAAACACTCGGTCACATGGCGCAAGCGCTGGAAGAACCGGGCGGTATCGAGAGAATCCGCAGCTTATTAAACGACGTAGATGTCACAAACGACGCAAACGATATAAACGACGATGCGCGGGAATAACACATGGACAGTTCGACTCAACTGTTGACGATTATGATCTTGCTGCTGGCGCTGGTGGTTGGCGTTATTGCGACTCAATTTGTTCGCCGCCGCCGGACGGCCTTTGATTTGCGTGATATTCCAGCCTACACCTCCATGCCGATGATGGTTGGCGCGGCGATTGAAGCCAACCGTCCGCTGCATCTCTCACCAGGGAGCGCGGGGCTGGCCGGGAACAGCACGCTGCTGGCATTGGCAAGCGCGGAATTGTTTTATCAGGTCTCTCAGCGATCCGCGATCAGCAACGTTTCGCCGATATTGACTGTCAGCGACACGACGGCTATCGCGCTTGGTCATGATACGCTTCGTCGTGCTTATCAATCGCGCAATCTTGTAGATCGCTATCGTCGCGGTAATGTGCGTTGGTTTCCCTCCGGCACACGCTCACTGGCTTTTGCCGCCGCGCTGACGGCGACGATGGCTGATGACAATGTCGGAGCAAATTTTATGGTCGGCAGTTTTGGGCCAGAACTTGCGCTCATTGCCGATGCCGCTTACCGCCGGAACCAATCCCTGATCGCTGCCAGTGATCAGCTTGAAGGTCAGGCCGTCGCTTTTGCAGTCTCTGATAAGCCATTGATCGGCGAAGAGATTTTCGTCGCAGGTGCTTATCTGGGCAGCGAATCCTCGCAGTTAGGAAGCGTCATCACGCAAGATGTGTTACGCTGGTTAGTCATTGGGGCGATCATCATCACAGCAGCACTGTCATTTGCGAATGGGGGCTAAACGATGGGCAGACGTTTACTGACAATTCCGGCTGCGGCCATCGCGATTGGCTTTGGCCTCATTACATTAGCTGGGCTGGTCGTCGGTAATGACCTGGGATTTCTAAGTACGCTGGTGAGTTTATTTGGCGTGCGTCCGATGACCGATATTCTACTGCAACTGGTGGTGATTACCGTCGCAGTGACCGTATTGATCGGTATCGCCAATTTGATTACCGTTCATTTTGGGCGTATCCGGCAGCGCAAAGGCGGCTGGGGTTACAGCGTGGTGTTGATGATTAGCACCTTGGCTGTGATTATTCTGACGATTCTGGAACGCGCGAATATTTTAAGCGGCAGTCCATCAATCACAACAATTTTATTAGAAAATGTGCAGGTGTCGATTGAGTCCGCGCTGGCGGGATTGTTATTATTTTCATTGGTATATGGCGCATTTCGAACATTGCGTAACCGCTTCACAGGGTGGGGCGTGCTGTTCACACTGGCTTTACTGATTGTCCTGATAGCGGCACTCCCGCTGCCGGGTTTTCAACTGATTTCTAATGTGCGCGACTGGCTGATGGATGTGCCAGTGAGCGCCGGGGCGCGCGGCATTTTATTGGGCATTGCGCTGGCGACAGTGGTCGCGGGCGTGCGCGTGCTGACCGGGCAAGACCGTTCGTATCGGGAATAAAGCATATGAGCGACGATTTCGACAAAGACGACGATCTCTCGTGGCTGCGAGACGACGATAAACAGCCCGAAGACGACGAAAAATTTGACTGGCAGAAGGGGTCTGATGCCGGAAAGTCCAAGAAGGGTGAAAAAAACCTGGGCTTTACGGGCGAACTTCCCTGGTTGCAGGATGATGAATCCGCGCCAGATGCCGGAAACCGCCCCGGACATCTGGGGATGACGGGTGAACTCCCCTGGATGCAGGACTCGGAAACTGGCGGCCCTGGCGGTGAAAAGTCTGGCCTGACCGGGGAATTGCCCTGGATGCAAGGCGATGAGCAGGCCACTGCCGAGGAAGATGATCTTTCCTGGCTAAGCGGCGGCGATGAACTTATTGAATATGGAGAGGTTGAAACTGACGAAATCAGCGATGAAGAAGCGCTGGATTGGATCAGCGCCGATGATGGGGATTTCGAGGTGGCAGCGGTACCTGCTCCTCAACCTGATCCTGACCTTCCAGATTGGCTCAAGGGTACGGATACAAGCGGGTTTATCCCACAAGAACCCGCCGCGCGGACACCAGAACCTGACATTGACGATGCACCCGATTGGCTGAAAACCACTGTCCCACGACCCGTCCCGGAACCGATCATGGATGTTCCTGATTGGTTGATGGGCGCGGACGAAATACCGCCTGAAGAAGAAACCAGCTTCGCCCCCGGCGGCAAATTGTCGGCGGAATGGTTGGCACAAGGTGAATCCCTGCCGGAAACATCGGACTCTGAACTGACGTTTGACCAATGGGTCGTGAAACAGGCCGCCGCCGAACGAGTTCCTGATCTCGATGAGCAAATGCCCGATCTGGGTGAACTCACTGACGAAGTGACACCTGCCGACATGGGTACGGGTGAACTGCCCGATTGGTTCCTCGGTATGGAGGAGTTAGATACCTCCAACGCGCCTTCATGGTTCACAGGTGAAGAGACTGCCCCAACGCCAGTTGCCGCCAGTGAGTTGGATGATCTCCTGCCAGATTGGTTAACAGGAAGCGATCAACCTGCTGAAGCTGAACCTGTCAGCGCGGTGGCTGATGATGAATTCCCGGATTGGATGTCAGACGACGATGATTTGCCTGAAACAGCCGCCGCGCTTGGCGACGATTTCCTAAGCAATCTGGGTTTGAGCGACCAATCAAAAACGTCAGCACAGATGCCGAATTTCAATACCGGCGAACTTCGATCTATGTTTGGCGACGACATCGAGGATGATCTGCCGCAAACGCCAGAGCCGATACCAAACTTCGGCACCGGCGAACTGAATGCGATATTCGGCAGTGATACTGAGGATGAATTACCGCAAACGCCGGATGTGGTTGATGACGATTTCCTGAGCATGTTAGGGCTAGATGAGCAAGAGCCAGAACCGCTGCCAAACTTCGGTACAGGCGAACTGAATGCGATGTTCGGCGATGATGTCGAAGACGAGCTGCCTGAAACAGCCGCCACGCTGGATGATGATTTCTTCAGTAGTCTGGGGCTGAACGATCAGTCGCAAGCCGCAGAACCCATGCCAAACTTCAATACGGGCGAACTCAACGCGATGTTTGGCGATGACATCGAAGATGAACTGCCGGAAACAGCCGCCCCGCTGGATGATGATTTCTTCAGCAACCTGGGGCTGAGCGATGAAACGCCGCTGCCGAATATGACGACAGGCGAACTGAGCGCCATGCTGGGCGATGACATCGACATCGGATTTTTTGGCGATTTCGACAAACAGAAAAAAGGCACGCCTGAAGAACAGTCTGTTGATGATTACATCGCTTCTTTGAGCAGTGCAGAAGCCCCAACCGATTCTATGGACTGGTTCGGTGCTGAAGATGAGCCGGAGCAAGCCACTGAGATGAATTGGCTTGACCAGCTCGGCGATATGGACGAACAGCCTCCTGAATTCGCCAACATATCCGATGATTTCGGGGCTGCTTTGGCATCAGTCATTGATCGGCCAGAACCCTCTGCGATTGATAATATTCTGGCTTCATTGGAGGCTGGTGGGGCGGAACTGCCCGACACTGGCGAGCTAATGGATCAGGAAGTTGATTTTGACTCGCTGTTGTCCGATCCTGCCTTTAGCGGTATCGAAGCGCCACAGGCGAAATTCCAGCCAGAGACAGATATTCTTCCCGGCGATGGCCTGGATTTCCTGACAGAACTGGGCGCATCAGTGAGTGCAAATTCGGCGGCTGCGATTGTCCGACAGCGCAAAGATCGACCTCTGGATGAACTATCAGATCGTCTCAAAAAATTGCATGATCGCGGCGATGAATCGCTTAGGCCACCACCAAAAGGTAATACTGGCCCGCTATCTGACCTGCTGCCTGGGGTTAGCGGAACGCTTGTCCCATCCATCATTGAAGTCGATAGCCCAGGTATCGCGGGTACGGTAACAATCACGCCCGAACAGCGCAGCAAAATTGACCTGCTCAAGTCACTCGCGGCAACCGATGAAGACATGCCCCGTTCCGCCCGACCATCGGCGATTGACAGGACGTATGATACGCCGTTCCTGAGCGATGAAGACGATTTCCCTGATCTTGAAATGACCTCAACCGAAAAGAAGGCTGAGGATGTCGTGCCTGCTCCGCCGCGCCAGCGTATCCGCGTCAAAATGGATCGGATTATCATCAGCTTGCTGGTGGCTGTGGGTGTAATCCTGCCGTTCTTTGTCGGCGCGACTCGTATCGGCAATCTACCGCCGAGCCAATTTGCCGCTGGAAGCAGTCAACAAAATGTTTTCGACTCTCTGGATACCTTGAATCAAGGTCAATTTGTCCTGGTCGGAGTCGAATATGGCCCAACCGCCGCCTCAGAACTGGATACGACGACCAGCGTTTTGCTACGTCATATCCTGGCGCAGGGTGCGCGTCCCGTCATCGTGAGTGGTAATCCAGTGGCGCTGCTGCGAGCGAACAATATCCTCGACAGCTTGAATCAAGTCGGTTCGCCGCTGCTGCTGGAAATCGGACGTAGCACACCTCTGCAAGCCAATGACGATTATTTTGTCACGCGCTATCTGGCGGGTAATCTGGTCGGTCTGCGGGCATTGGGCGGAAATATGGCCTCAATGCTGGCAGTCGATTTTCGCGGTCAGGCCACTGATCTGAACCTCACTTCACTTAATGATTTCGCGGCGGTTGTCATCATCGCCGAACGTGCCGAAGACCTGCGAGCCTGGGCGGAACAAATTTCGCCGCTGACCGACGCGCCTGTTCTCGCAGCAGTTGGTTTTGCAGCCGAGCCGCTTTCGCAGCCGTATCTCGGAACAGGCATTGATGGCTTGCTAGTCGGCTATCGCGATGCCTTCACCTACGACAAGATGCTGGTATCCGGCTTTATCCCGCCGACTCCGCAGTCCGTGATTGAACCGACCACTGTGCCAGGGATCGAAGCGACAGCAGAAGTTACAGCCGAGGCGACACAAGATTTGACCGAAGCGACAGCAGAGTCGGTTGAAGCAACATCGGAAATAGAACTCACTGCGGCGGCTACCAGTTCGATAACGACGCAAATCGGCACGATCCAATCTGACAACAACGCCAATCTGCGCTCCGGGCCGGGTACGACTTTTGCGACAATCAGCACAGTTGCTTCCGGCGAACTGGTTGAGATACTCGGTTCCAGCGATGATGGTGAGTGGACAAATATTCGTTTGACAAGTGGCGTTGAAGGCTGGGTATCTGCGAATTTGGTGCGCGTGAGTGGTGCGCCACAGGCAACAGCTATTCCGCCGGAAGTTGAGCCAACGGCAACGTCCGAACCGACGAATACGCCGCGACCAACTAATACGGTTGCAGCGCCAACGGCAACGCGCGTAGAACCAACCAATACACCCAGAGCGACGAATACACCTGCACCGAGCAATACGCCTGCGCCGAGCAACACGCCTACGCCGACGAATGCCCCCAGCATCACACCGACGACCATCCCGACGGTTATTACGGCACGGGTGATCGCGGATAATCGTATCAATGTACGCTCCGGGCCAGGGACAAGTTTCCAGCCAGTTGTATCGGTAGACCCCGGCACAGAGTTGGTCGTGATCGGGCGTAATGGGGATGGAAGCTGGATCCAAGTGGAGTTGGCGGATGGACGCGAAGGCTGGGTCAGCGCATCGCTGGTCGATGTCAGCGTGTCAGAGGCCGAAGTGCCTACCGTACCCGAAGAATCGGGCGAATTGATTGTCGTGATGGCTGATGGCGATTTTGGCATCAGTGGGTTGATGCCACGTGCGCTGCAACAGGAAGAAACAGAAGAAGCAACTTCCGAAGCGAGTGTTGAAGCAACGCCGGAAGCGACTCCTGAAGTAACCGAAGAATCAGAAGCGACGTTAGAAGCAGCACCCGTCGAGACGACGGAAGAACCAACAGTGGTTGCTCAATCCGAAACCGTAGAAACCGCGCAGTCTATCCATTACGGTGAGCAGCGCTGGTACAGTATGACACTCGGATTAGCCGTCATTATCGTGGTGATTGCGCTGGGTGCGTTGGTGAATATTGTGCGCGGCCTTTTGAGAAGGAAGTAGGCATTTTGGAGCAGATTGGCCTGTGGGCGGGCTTCATCCTCACATTGATGATCTTTAGCTACATTCTGGGCGATAACGTCCTGTATCGCTTGGCCGTGTACATTTTTGCCGGGCTTTCGGCGGGTTATATTGCCATTGTTACCTGGGACAGTGTGCTGCGTCCCTGGATTAACGGTACGATTTTATCGCCAGGGGCAGGCATCGGCGGTATTATTCTGGGTGCGATCCCACTGGTCATCGGCGCACTGCTGCTGCTCAAATTTTCACCGCGCTTTGGTCGCCTCGGTAATATCGCTCTGGCGTTCATTATCGGCGTTGGCACGGCTGTCGCGCTGGTCGGTGCGATCACAGGCACGCTGCTTCCGCTGGTCAGCTCAACAGGCAGTTCTATTGCGGTCAATCGAGTCAACGGCATTTTGCTCGTGATCGGTGTGGTTTGTACGCTTGTCTATTTTCAATATCTGGCGCGGCGCACTTCCAGCGGCAAAATCCAGCGCGGCCTGCATGTGCGGGCGATGGGCTTTGTCGGGCAGGGCGTTATCGTCGTCACATTAGGCGCGGTTTATGCCGCCGCTATTCTGACCAGCTTAACGATTTTCAGCGAACGTGTCAGCTTTCTTTTGACACGTATCAGTGGAGGCTAGGGCATGTTTGCGAACCGTTCTGGCTCAATTCTGGCGGCTGATCTGGGCAGTGTGCATACCCGGTTGGTACTTTTCGATCTTGTAGATGGCAGCTATCGCCTGATCGCGCGGGCAGAGGGACGTACTACCAGCGGCTTTCCCTTTTATGATGTGAATGTTGGACTGGTACGCGCCGTCAAAACGATCAGCGAGGTCACAGACCGCGTACTCTTAAACCCGACTCAACGTATTATTATCCCAGAGCAGCCAGATCGCTCCGGTGTCGATTATTTTGTCGCAACAGCCAGCACCGGACGGCCTCTGCGAACGGTGATGCTGGGTCTGGTGCCGGAGATCAGTATTGCCAGCGGATTACGCGCTGCCGCCGGGACATATGTCGAAATCGTCGGCACATTCAGCCTGGACGATACGCGTTCAGAAGAACAACAGGTTAACGCACTGGTGAAATCCAGTCCCGACCTCGTTCTGATTACAGGTGGCACGGAATACGGCGCGATGGAGCCGATTTTGCAATTGGCACGTTCAGTGCAGTTAGCCTTGCTCTTGATGGATCGCGCACGCCGTCCGGTGATCTTATACGCCGGGAACAGCGCAATCGTGCCGCAAATACGCACGATGTTTGACAGCATGACCGCGCTGTTTGTGGCGCCCAATGTGCGGCCTTCGCTCGAAGAAGAATATCTGGATGGCGCACAGTTACAGCTTGGTCAGGCTTTTGATGCCTACAAAGCGACACGCGGCGGCGGTTTTGATACCATCGGTCAGATGAGCGAACGCGGCGTACTGCCCACTGCCCAGAGTTATAACCTGATCGTGGAGTATCTGGGACGTGCGCAGACCGATCACGGCGTTCTGGCGGTGGATGTTGGCAGCGCGGTCAGCAGCTTGTCGGCGTTCGTCAATGGTGATGTGAATACCATCATCCGTACTGATATTGGTCTGGGACACAGCGCTCATAATTTATTTGAAACCACCAGCCTCGCGGCGCTTGAACGTTGGCTGCCCTTCCCGGTATCGCATGACGAAATCGAAACTTATACGCGCAACAAAGCGCTTCACCCGGAAAGCATCCCTGAATCGCTGCGGGAGATGTATATTGAACATGCGCTGCTGCGAACAGGTATTCAATTACTCGTCGAAGCTTCGCAGCCGATCTGGTATAACACCGCACAGCCCCCGTTGAATGTACCGCTGCCATCTTTTAGCCCGATCATTGGTGCAGGAGCAGGATTGACACGCACGGGCAGCCCTGGTTTTACAGCGCTCCTGATGCTGGACAGCCTTCAACCGGAAGGTATTGCCAATCTTCAAGTTGACCCGCATGGTCTGATTCCCGTGTTGGGCGCTCTGGCTTCGGTTCAGCCAGAGGCCGTTGTCCAGGTACTCGACAGCACCAGCCTGGAATCCCTTGGGACGAGCTTTAGTGTTTCGGGACAGCCGCGCACAGGCAAAGCAGCCCTGAAGGTGAAAATCAAAACCGAAAATGGCGAAGTTGTCGAACAGCAGGTTGATGGCGGGAATGTGTGGATTTATCCGTTGGACAGCGGTGAGAAAGCGGAAGTTGAAATCCGTGTGCTGAGTCGTGGCACAAGCATCGGCGGCAAGGGACGAATCAAACAGACCTTCGAAGGCGGCACGGCAGGCTTGATTTTTGATGCACGTGGTCGCCCACTCACACTGGCGAAAGATGCGCGTGGACGGGCAGGCCAGCTTCCGTTGTGGGTATCCCAGGCGACAGGCGAGCCACTGAAGGAACTGGACGAACGCTGGTTTGCGCCACCCGCGAAGCCGGAAAAAGAAGCTGAACCAGAGAAAAAGCCAGCACCAAAACCTGAAAAGAGGGCGCGACGTGGCAGACGCGGCAAAAACGAAGAAGCCGAACAAGAGACCAAAAACGATAAAGAAGTAAACGAATTGGACGATTTGCGCAATGTATTATCCTGAACAGAGACACACACTGGCATGGGCAACCGTCCGGCGGGAAAGGCTGCTGCCCGATCAATCCATCGGTACGGTTGAAGCACGCAACGGGCAATATTTGAATTTGCGTGACGTTGTGGCGCGTGGCAGAGTCCCGGCGCGTTATATTTTTGTCGAGGCCACCGGGTTTTTCCGGCTCAGGAACGAGACCGAACTGGTCGATCTGATGCTGGTCGAAATCGGAGAGCAGGTCGCAGCAGGACAGGTGCTGGCAGGAAAACAAGCCACCAAAGGCAAACGTCTCGTTTCACCCGTCACCGGTGTGATCGTTTACGTCGGTCAGGGGCGCATCATCATCCAGGAAACGCCCGAAGAAATTGAAGTCGAGGCGGGGTTGACCGGGCAGGTGGTCGGCATTCGCCCTAATCAAGGTGTGGTGGTCGAGGCATTCGGCGCACTGGCACAGGGAGTCTGGGGAAATGGGCGGCGATTGATCGGGCCGCTGCGCATCGAGCCAGAAGATGGACTTGAAGCGATTTTTGATGATACGATTGATCGACCTTACGCGGGTTCGATTGTCATCACCCGGCGCTCGTTGAAAGCGGTCAGCCTCGATGCACTGGAAACGCAAAATATCGGCGGCGTGGTCGCCCCCAGCATGGACGCGGCACTCTATGAGCGTGCGCTCGATATGGATGTCGCGATTATGCTGACCGAAGGTTTTGGCGATATTCGCATGAGCAGTTATCTGTTCAGCTTACTCGAAGGTTTTAATGGTCGGCAAACGACACTTGATGCCGTTCTCCCGACCCGTTGGGATGCAGGTCGTCCAGAAGTGTTTATTAACCTGCCGCCCAAAGCCGGGGAACGCCCGCCAGAACCCCGGATGGATCTCACCCTGCAAACAGGTATGACGGTGCGCCTGACGCGCGCGCCTTATGCGGGATTGATCGGGCAAGTTATCGGCTTGCCAAAAACCCCCCAGTTGTTAGACAATGGATTGCGTGTACCCTGCGCGCAGGTCGATCTGATTACCGGGGGGAAAGTTATGATTCCATTGGCAAATTTAGAGATTTTCGGTAAATAATAGGCAGCGCGTCCACCACAGGAGGAACCAGCATGAGCAACAGACCCAACCAGTCTGATTTTGATGATGACGACTTTCGTTTTGATGATAATGATGATTTTGATTTTGGCGAAGATGATGATGCTTTCGGACGAGGGCTAGGCGACGACCTTTCGGGCGATGACCTCCCGCCGCTGGACGAGGATGGCGATGATGGGGGTGGACGCGGGCCAAGCCGCACGTTTATCGTCATTGCCGCGCTGATGATCCTGCTTTTCGTCATCGGGCTGGGGGCGCTGGGCTTCTTCTTTCTCAGAGGCCAGGGGCCATCACCAGCAGCACTCACTGCGACGGCTGAGAGTGGCACGATTATTGCGATGAATTTGACCACCGTTGCCGATACCACGCTGACGGCGGAAGCCGCGCTCTTGTTCGCCGGGACTCAGACAGTAGAGGCGAACTTAACCGCGACGGCTGCCGCCGACACTACACCACGTGCCAGACCAAATGGGGCAAGTGCAACCGCCCACGATGGCGACAGCACCACTTTCGCGCCAGTTGGCAGCCTGAATCAGGGCGAGGCAGCAACTGTGATCGGTGTCAGCGATACAGGGTCAGGCTGGTATCTTGTGGAGCTGCCGAGTGGCACTACGGGTTGGGTGAATGGGGCGGATGTCACGATTTCTGGCGATACGAGTTCAATAGCAAGCGTTTCGCCACCTGTCCCAACCGAAACGCCGACTCCCACGTTGGATGCAACTGATTTGGCAGCGATGGCTTTCCAGACCGAAACATCGCTCACATTGACGGCGCAGGCGCAGCCTACAATCCCGACAGAAACGCCGACTGCCGAAGGTATTACGATTGATGCAGTCCAGCAAACAGCGACCCGTCTGGCGGAAATCCTTCAGGTTTCACCAACTGTTGACGGCGCTGGTGGCGGTATCATTGCCAGCCCAACGGCTGAAGGTGGATTTGGCCCGCTGCCGACGGCGCTGCCGGATACGGGTTTATTTGACGACATCGCCGCTGGCGGTACGAATGGCATCAGCATGATCGCGCTGGTGATTGTCGGCCTGCTCGGTGTGATTTTTATGTCGCGCCGGATGCGTTCGTCGATCAACAAGTAGATTTCAACGACATATAACGAAAGAGGACGAGTCTGTGGCTCGACCTCTTTTCATTGTGAATAAGCTCGAATAGAGGTGTTGGAATTCTGATACCTCATGGCTGTACCCTGTTGAGCGCTGCGGGTTTGTGAACTGGTTATCGGCCTCCAGAGATGAGAATCAAAAAACGCCACGACATGATAACTCGTCGTGGCGTTTTTCGATTCAGGATCGTTCAGAGCCTGTCTGAAAATTCGAGATTACGTGCCAATACAGAATTTGTAGGGGCAGGTCTGAGACCTGCCCGCCTTACATCATGTCATCAGGACGGGTCTCAGACCCGCCCCTACAAGGCACATTCCCTGAATATTCAGATGGATTCTCACGTTTCTCTATGTCCAAACGCGCGTTCCGTAGGGGCGACTCGCCGAGTCGCCTCTACAATTGGTTCGTAAACGCCTCGATTTTACCCACCGGGGTTGATGGTCGCCGTTGGCGTGGGCGCACCGAGCGATTGAGAAGAAGACCCGCCCAAATCAATCGGGATCGTCGTCGCTGTCGGTATCGCAACCGTCGGTAGAATGACGGGTGTTGATGTCGGCAGGATATTCTGCACCGTGACCTGCACCGGACGATAGAGATAACCGCCGCCAGCTTGCGATGTCCCGAATACCGAGAGCCGGATGATATACACGCCGTTTGGCACCAGCCGGGTATCCCATTGTGCCAATTCTGCCTGATTGGGAACCTGATTGTTAAACGGCCCGATAGTCGCGATGACGGCAGTAGGATTATTCGCCGAAAGAATATCAATCTGGTAACGGGCGAAGTTCTGCGGCACAGACACCGCTCCGGTGATCGGCACGACACCTTGCAAAAGTTCACCACCGATGGGCGAGGCGATCCGCGCGACTGGGCGCACCGTGTTGATGTCGCAAGCACCTGTTGGCGGCGACAGCGGCGGGATCGGCAGACCAAGCTGGCGGGCAATCGGTTGTCCCGCAGCAGTCCCCAACCATTGAACGGCGAACGGATCGCTGATATTGGCAAATGTCCGCACTTCGACATTTTCGTTACACGAATCGTTCGCGCGTAATCCCGTCCAGGTATCAATGGGGATGGATACGACCACACCCTGGTCGGCGGGTGGTGGCGGCTGGCTGACGATAAACAACTCGCTGCGAATGCCGGGGCAGTTTTCACCGGGCTTCGCACCCGTAACCACGCAAATGTCGTCCTGGAAAATATTGCCAGGGTTGCCAAATGGATCAGGCGCGGTCATGGTTGCGAGAATCGCGCGCATTGTGGCATTCCATACCGGGGCGGCGTGTTCCAGGCTGCCACCACGTGTTGGCGCATTATCAGGTCGCCCCAGCCACACGCCGACAACCGCGTTGCGGGAGAACCCCATCGTCCACAGATCACGCGCGTCATTGCTGGTTCCGGTTTTCGCGGCTACTCTGTCGCCATATTCCGGTATAAAGAGCGGGCTGTTCAATCCAAACTCATCACCACGTGCTGTGTTGTCGCTCATGATGTTTTGCATCAGGAAGGCGACCTCCGGCTGGACTCTAACTGTGGGATCAGCATGGGGTTCAATCGTGATTGGATTGCCGTCCGCGTCCTTGACACTGATAATCGCGTACAGCGGCACATAACGTCCGGTGTTGGCAAGTGTGCCGTAGGCTGCCATCATGTCATACAGCCGGACTTCGCTTGCACCAACGGCTGATGCCAGCGTGACTTGCGGCGGGTCTTGCAGGAAGGTGAGGCCAACCCGCAGCGCCGTGTCGATGAATTTGTCTGCGCCGATGAACGTGAAGGCTTTTACGGCTGCCACGTTGATGCTGTTCGCAAGGGCATAGCGTACCGAGATCGGCCCCCGGAACTGACCATCGAAATTAACAGGTGTATAGGCTGGATTCTGGAAAGCGGTTGGCACATCCCAGAGGATCGTGGCGGGGGTGAAGTATTCGCTGTTATCCAGTATGCCGTTGTTATTACGGTCTCCGACACCTTCCAACGCTGCGGTATAGACGATGGGTTTAATGGACGAGCCGGGCTGCTGCCAGGAGAGCGCCAGATTCACCTGGCCGTCAATTTCCGCATTATTGAAATCGGGGCTGCCGATCATCGCGCGGATCGCACCATCACGTGGGTCAGTCACCATGACCGAGCCACTGTTGACACCCGTAAACGTGATCTGTCCGAGCATGTCGGTGAGCGCTTTTTGCGCCGCATCCTGGACATTTGGCATCAGCGTCGTCTGGACTTCAAAGCCGCGCCGGAAAATTTCGTCCGATCCAAACTGTCGCTCAAGCTGCGCCAGCACAAAGTAAACAAAGTGCGGGTAACGAACTGTCGCTGCGCGGGGCAAATAATCACGCGCTTCTACCTGGGCGCGTTCGACCAAAATCTGACCCGCGAATTGGTTATTGTTATTGACAATCTGATTATAGCCCTCGGTGATGCAGAATGGTCTGCCAACATAGGGCGCGTGCTGGAAATTGAGGCAAGGAACAGTGGCAATTTTACGCAGCGCCTCGTCCATGCCGTTGAAAGCCTGCGCCGGATTTGTCACCGGGTCATTCGCCGCCGGGGAGTTCAGCAAACCTGCTAACAAGGCTGATTCGCCCAGATCAAGATCGGCTGCTGTTTTATTGAAGTAGAACTCTGCTGCTGCCTCGACACCATAAGATTGATTGCCGAAGAATACTTCATTCATATACAGTTGCAGGATGAAGTTTTTGTCGTATTTACGTGCGATTTCCGAGGCGATAACAATTTCGCGCAGTTTTTGGTCGGCGGTTGGCGTACCCTGATCTTGCAGGATCAAGCGGCTGGCGATTTGCTGAGTGATCGTGCTTGCGCCGGAAACCACACCACCCGCGCTGATATTTTGCAGGAAGGCACGCCCAATCGCGATGGGGTCATAGCCAGGGTCTTCGAAGAAGCGCTCATTTTCGGATGCTACGACTGCGTAGATCATCTCCGGCGAAATTTCGGACAGATCAACCGTTTTACGTGCGCCACCCTGCTGGCTGTTGAGTTCGGCAAGCAAATTGCCTTGCGCATCCAGGATTCGCGCGGTCTGGAAAGCAGGCTGATAATCCGCCAGCGCTGCTACCTGGGCGGTATATTCTGAAGCCAGATTGTTATACGAAATAATCATGTAGCCGACGATAATCGCGCCCAGAATAAAGATGCCACCGATGACCAGCGAGCCGATGAGAAGCGCCGTTCGCGCTGTCGATTGGCGCTGGATTTCGACGGCCTGCTGATATTGAACGCCTGTTTCGCCAATGTTGTAATCCGGCGGGCGTTCGGCAGCGTCATAACCCGCTGCGGGCGCAAATGTGGTGGCATCGGAAACAACAGGTTGTGTGAGTTGAGTTTCGCCGTAGTTATAGGGCTGCGTGTTGTTCAGCGTGGCAGCTTCAGACTGGCGTATATTTTCCAGGTTCACGCCGGACATGCTGGGAACAGTGAAATTCGGGTCGTTCACCGGCACTGACCGGGGCATAACCATGTCATCTTCTTCGCCCGGATAAACGCCGCTTACGCCTGTTTCGTGATATGAGGGTGAAGTCACCTCGTCGTCCGGCAAATAGGGCAGCGCACCCCGCATCACTTCGGGCGCGGTAAATTCTGATGTCGCCGTTCGTGGCGGGCCGGGCAGCGGCGCAGACGGACGTGGTGGTGTCGCCACAACCCAATCATTGACCTGACTATCGAAACGATACCAGGTGTCGGTATCAACACCCATCATCCACCAGGTATCGTCATTATCCAGGATCAAAAGCTGGCGCAGTTTTTCCTGTAATTGGTCACGGGTCATCTGCCCGGCTTTATATTGCTGTCGGAGCGCACGCACCTGGGCTTCGGTTTCGACAAATTTTTGTGCAAGCGCTTCCTGTTCGGGGTCAACGGTGGGCGCGGCAGGTTGAATAGGTGTGAAATCACCCATGACCGAGGTCGCCTGCGTACCACCCATCAATTCTTCGACCTGACGGCGAGCGATTGCGGCAGCGTCATCCATTCCGGCATCGGCTGGAGTCGTTAGAGCAGGAGCCGCGCCAGAAAGCTGTTCGACCTGACGGCGGGCGATTGCAGCGGCATCGTCGGCTTCAGTGGCAGCCTCTTTAGAAAGCTGTTCAATTTGCAGTCGTGCCATTTCAGCAGGGTCAATAACGCCTGTGGGCAATGTTTCTGTTAAGGGTGCGCCGGAAGCCAGTGCTTCGCGTTCCGCCGAGGCAGGGCCAGTAAAATCGGGCGCGGGTTCTTCGGCATCTTCAACATCTTCAGTTTCGGCTGGCGTTTCAGAAGTCAGTACAATACTGGCAGGCGGTTGCTGCTCGACCTGGCTGACGAGCATGACCAGCTCACCCAAACCGCTGAAGGACTCGAAATCATCGTCATCTTCCGGCGGGGCTTCTTTAACCGCTGCCGCACTGGGTTTGACATCCGGCAAGCTGTCTTCAGGCCGCTGCAACTGCACCGGTTCAATTCGCGTGGTTGGGATTTCGATCTCATCGTCTGGCGTAAATGGGGTGTCTTCTGGTCTGGGCAGATGCCAGGCACCTTCTTCAATTGGGACGACTTCCAGGTCAGTAGGCATCGCCGGGACGCGCTCCGGCTCTTCCGCAACCGGACGCGGTGCAACAGAACGCCAGCCACCGCTATCCGGTTTGCGCCAGCCGCCCTTAATCTCAGGCTCTTTCGTTAATTTGTCAGTGGGTTGGTTGTCGGACATGCCTGATCGCCCTTACTAGAAGCTTCTATCAATGACTTGATTCTAACGAATTACACACCAATAGCGCAAGTAGGGCAAAATGGAAGCCATTTATTGGTCAGGCATGAGGGTGTCGCGCCCTTCACAATCCCGATCCCGGCGCTGGCCTGCCAGTACAGACCGTCTTACGGCAGAACGGACATTGAGTGTGCGATCCAGAAGGCTGAGATCAGGCAAGGTGGTATCGGAGTCGCTCCAATTTTCAAAATTGCCAAAATCATCGCTCAAACGCTCGGCGGCCATTTTTTGTTTAGTCGATGAAACAGCTTCCTGAGTGGACATCACCGCACTCACAGGCTCAAGAAAGCTTTTCGGGCGTTTATCAACTTCGACTGCTTTGTTCGGCTGCGGGCGACCTTTTAATATCAGCGTATCTTCGTCGTCATCCTGCGGCTCAAAAGCGGCGTTGAGTTGCGCGATGCGATCTGCAATATCTCTTTCGACGGCGACCACAATCACGCTGACGTTATCTTCACCACCGCGTTCATTGGCGAGGTCGATCAATTTTTGGCTGGCTAATTCAGGATTTTCGTCTGCCAGTGAAAGTCGCGCGATTTCATGCGGCTTAACATGCCGCGTGAGGCCGTCGGAACACAGGACGAGGCGATCTCCAACCTGTAACTGCGTGTGAAAGAGGTCTACATCCACATCTTCGGTTTGTCCGAGTGCGCGATACAGCACGTTTTTCATGGGGTGTTCGTCGGCCTGTTCGCGAGTGATATGCCCGGCGGCGACCAACGCTTCGACAAAGCTGTGATCGGATGTGATCTGAGTAATCTCTGAGTCAAAACCGCTGACAAGATAGGCTCGACTATCGCCAACATGGGCGACCAGCACATCGGTGCCGCGCACCAACGCTAGGGTAATGGTTGTACCCATACCGCGCATTTCGGGTTCTTTAGCCGCACGCTGCATAATCGAGAGATTCGCTTGCCGGATCACGGCACGCATTTTCTCGTTCAGCATGTCGTCAGCGGGCTTTTCGGGTATGGTTTGCTTGGCGTATTCGCGCTCTGCCAGTCCAATCTGAATAGCTTCGACGGCAATCCGGCTGGCTTCTTCGCCTGCCGCCGCGCCGCCCATGCCATCCGCAACAACCGCCAGGACAAAGCCATCGCCTGTCCACAAACGGATGTTGTCTTCGTTATTCTCGCGCACCTGGCCGACGCTGGTGCGGGCGCTGCTTCGTAGACGAATGTTATTAAATCCCGGATCAGTCATGCCGGACTCCCTGAGACAATTTCTAGTCTATAGTTATTCTACTGAAAAAATGAAAAACAGCTATAGCCCCCCGTCAAGTTGTCAATTCTGTATCACCCTAACGGCTATTTTCGTTTACAATACTCCAATTTCCCAAATCGAAAACTCAGTCAATATAGGGATAATGTGGGATATAAGAGCATACGGATGAAAACGCGATGCCGAATTTGATAGACCTTTATCGGATTGATAACTACAACGACACATTTGCGCTTGGTCACTACGCGCGGGTTTTAGATGCCCTGGATCGCCGCACCGGACATAACGTGGCTTTCAAAGTCATGCGCCCCGAACATCTCTCGCCGGACGGTGACGCGCGTTGGGAATATCGAGCTTTTGCCAACGAAGCCAATTTGCTGATGAAACTGGTTGACAGCCCTCAAGTCATTGATCTGGTCGATTGTGGTTATATTTCGAGTCAATCCGAAGCGCCTGGAGATGGCGAGATTACCTCATTTCAGCGCGATGTGATGGGATTTGCCCAGGCGATGGCAAACCACGCCCAGGAAGGCTGGCGGCCTTACCTGACATTGGAAAATTTACCCAGAGCGAGCAATCTGCTTTATCTCATGAAGCCAAACCGCCCGAATATCCGCTGGCGCTTGCCCAGTGAGGAAGGGCTGGCATTAGCGCTGCAATTCGCGAATATGCTGAAACTGTCGCATCAGCAGGGCATCGTTTATCTCGACCATAAGCTCGAACACGTCTATTGGGATGGCACACAACTACAGGTGATTGACCTCAACAGTTCGCGTCAGCTCGAAGGCGATCCTAATTCGCCGAGTAATCTTCAATATTACCGGATGGACATTCATAACTTATGCGTGGGTATTCTCTATCCGATTTTTACGGGATTGTCGCCACAAAAAGCGACTTTACGCCCACAGCCGGGGACATGGAGCGATGTCGAAGCCCGCTATAAAGACATCACCGAACTCGATTTCGGCGTTGAACCCACATTGAGCAGCGCGATTAAAGCCTTGTTGCAGCAGGGCGCGGCGATGCAATACGCAACCGTTGACGAATTTCTGAATCGGCTTTACGAAGCGGGCGCACTGCATGGCTGGGATTTCCCTAATCACTATACCAGCCCGTCCAGTCGAGATGCCCGTACACAATTACGCGCTGGTTTGACTCGACTCCGCAAAGGCGAGGAACTGCTGCGAGAAGCCCGCGATCTGTTCCGCGAGGCAGCCATTCAGGAAGGCATTACCGATGATCTGGAGGCGGAACTGCGGCGGTTAGTCAAAGCGGTCAACGAGACACTGAATAATCGGGTAATTCCATAAAAATCGCGAAATGCAGAATTGAATAGGTGGAGGGGAATTTCTTATCTTCAGATAGGATAATATACCGCATTGATCTCCAAAGCGCTAAGGTTTGGGGTAATTCATCGGCTGAGAACGTGTGAGAATGGTGGGTAGCTGGTCAGTTTATGGTGGTGCTGTGTAAAAAGTGCTGAGTAAAGATATTTTACGTCCTAGACCAGTATTTTAAGCTGACACGCTGACTGGCTGAAACGCTAAATCGCTATCTTGCAAAGGAGATTTTCGATGAAATTTGGTATCAGTTTGCCACCATTTGGCGAATACGCCGAACCCCGTTATCTCGCCCAGATTGCCCGCGAAGCCGAAAATGTCGGGTGGGACGGTTTTTTCATCTGGGATCATGTCATGTTCGACCCGACCTTTCACCCGATTGTCGATCCCTGGGTCGGATTAGCCGCTGTCGCCATGAACACGCAAAAAATTCGTATCGGAACGATGGTGACGGCAGTGCCACGCCGCCGCCCCTGGCAGTTGGCGCGGGAAACCGTTTCGCTGGATCGCCTCTCCGGTGGGCGCACGGTTTTCGGCGTGGGGTTGGGCGAACCACCGCAGTGGGATTATGGCTTTTTTGGCGAGGAACAGGACGCGAAAATCCGCGCGCAAAAACTCGACGAAGGACTCGCCATTCTCGATGGGCTGTGGAGTGGTGAATTTTTCAGCTACAAAGGTGAACATTACCAATTAGAGGAAGTGCGATTTTTGCCCCGCGCGATTCAAACGCCACGTATTCCGATCTGGGTGGGCGGGACTTGGAATAAGCATAAACCGATGCGCCGCGCAGCCCAATGGGACGGCTATTTCCCGCTGAAGTGGCAGGAAATTCTCACGCCCGACGAGTGGAAAGTCATCATGGATTACGTCAACCAGCACCGCACCAGTACCGCGCCGTTTGATTGGGTGCATGGCGGCGCAACTCCCGGCGATGATCGGGCGAAAGCCGCCGAGATAGTCAAGCCATATGAAGAAATTGGCGTGACGTGGTGATCGAAAGCGTTGATCCCTGGCGTTTTGGCTGGAGCTGGGAGGATGGTTTGACACCAGAAATTATCCATATCTTGAATGAGCGTATCCGTCAGGGGCCGCCGAGGGGCTAATTAGCATCTCAGCTTGTCAGCGTTTCAGCTTTGTTGGTGGCTGAAATGCTGACTAAGAATTTCTGGTGATTATGTTTTTGTGGTAGGTTCGTAGAGACAAGGCACCTCCTTACAAAGACGAGATAAACAACTAATTTTTAAAGGAGATTTATTATGAAATATGGGATTAGTCTGCCGCCGTTTGGCGATCATGCCGACCCGCGTTATCTGGCTGACGTTGCGCGTGAAGCTGAGGCCGCTGGATGGGATGCCTTTTTTATTTGGGATCATGTCCTTTTCGACATGGGGTTTCGCCCGATAGCCGATCCCTGGGTTGCGCTGGCGGCTATCGCCATGAATACCCAAAAAATTAAGATCGGCACGATGGTGACACCCGTCGCACGTCGCCGTCCCTGGCAACTGGCACGTGAAACCGTTTCGGTGGATCGCCTTTCTAACGGACGCATGATCTTCGGTGTTGGTCTGGGAGTGCCAGCACAGTTGGAATATGGCTTCTTTGGCGAGGATCAAGACCCCAAAATTCATGGGCAGAAGCTGGATGAAGGCCTCGCTGTGATGGATGGCCTTTGGAGTGGCGAACCTTTCAGCTACAGCGGCGATCATTATAAGCTGGACGAAGTGCGATTTTTGCCCCGTGCGATTCAATCACCGCGCATTCCCGTCTGGGTGGGCGGGACACTCAATAAACGGAAGCCGCTGGAACGCGCCGCCCGTTGGGATGGCTATTGCCCATTGAAGGACGGCGGAATGGTCACACCCGACGAGTGGAAAGTCGCGATGGATTCCGTCAATCAGCTTCGTAACAGCGATGCGCCGTTCGATTGGGTACAAGGCGGCGAGACTCCCGGCGATAACCCGGCTAAAGCTGCCGAGATGGTCAAGCCTTATGAAGAAATTGGCGTAACATGGTGGATTGAAGGCATTTATCACTGGCGTTATGGCTTAAAAGGCAATGATCCGATCACACCTGAAATCTCCGAAGCGATGAACGAACGCATCCGGCAGGGGCCGCCCAAGATTTAACCGAATAGTCGCAATTTTTAACCTTTATATGGCTAAAATTTTGTATAGCTTCTCTAAAATGAAGTCGAAAATTTTAGAATCCACATATAGAGGAGTAACCCATGCCCGATAATATGCCAATCCTCGGTGCCGCTATGCGCTCGAATCGATTGCGAGAATATTGTGATTGGCTGATTGAGAATCAACGTGACCTCGAAATTCAGGACCCGGCATGGTATGAAGTTCTGGATGGCGACTGGCGATCTATCACTCGTGAAATTCGTTCGATCCTGAATGGCTACACCGGACGTATGGGGATTCATGCGCCATTCTACAGCCTGACTCTGGCTGCGGAAGACCCACGAGTTCGCGTGGTGGTTTCGGATCGTTTTAAGCAGTCACTCGATTTTTGCGCTGAGGTCGGCGCAACACACATGGTCATTCACAGCCCATTCAATTTCCTCGGCACACCTTTTGGGCCACTCGCCAGCAAGATGCCCGATTACGGTAAGATTATCCACGACACATTGGCGGAAACGGTTGCCTATGCCGAGCAGATTCAATGTACGCTGATGATCGAGAATATTTTTGATCGCGATCCCAGACTGCTGGTGGAATTGGTGAAATCATTTGACTCGAGTTCCGTTCGGATGAGCGTTGATACCGGACATGCCTATATCAATCATAAATTGGGCGCACCGCCCCCGGATTACTGGATCCGTGAGGCCGGAAATCTGCTCGGTCATGTGCATTTGCAAGATACCGATGGTTATGCTGATCGTCATTGGCTTCCAGGTCAGGGTAATATTGCCTGGTCAGGGGTGTTTGATGCGCTCAAACACCTGGAACATGAACCGCGTTTGATTCTTGAGCTAATGGATCAAAGCGCGATTCGACAAGCGGCGTTGTGGTTTCAGGAACGGGGGCTGGCGAAGTAGAGCTACTGTTTCGCTAACTCGTCGAGCAGCCACTTATGTTCGGCGATGATTTCACCAATCGTTTGCATATCGGCCTGAGCCTCTTGCTCGGGTGACGAATCAGCACCCGTTTTTGTGGGAAGCCAGGTGGCAAAATCGGCGGCATCCTCCTGGCCTTCCGCGACGGCAATGATATGCGTAAGCGCCTGACTCTGATCCCAGGCAGGATATAGACCGTTAATTTGCAGCATAAAAATCGCGCCAACGGCGGCAGTGCGCTTATTACCATCGGCAAACGGGTGATTGCGGGCGAGTGAATGCACCAGCGCGGCGACTTTTTCCGGCAGCGTTGGATAGGCATCCTCGCCAAAGACGGTTTGCAGCGGGCGGGCGGCGGCGGCCTCTAATAGTCCCATATCGCGAACTTTTTGCTTGCCCTTCAGAATCTTGTGAATCTGGTCGTTGCCGGGCAGGACTTCATTGATATAAATCAGCTCATCGACAGTCACGTAGCGTGTCATTCATTTTTCTCGTGTGTGTTCGGCTAGCCACTCGGCAATATCGGGAACATCGTGAATATTTTGCGCGATTTCCAGCACATATTGGTAAATTTCGTCGGCATTCCAGGTAGGTTCGAGGCCATTGTCGTCTAAAAATTGCAACGTCGCCGCCGTCGCCGTTCGTTTATTGCCATCAAAAAACAGGTGATGCGCCGCCAGCGAATGGAGGAGCGCAGCGGCTTTATCAAGAAGCGTTGGATAAGCCGATTCGCCAAACGCCTGAATTGCGGGACGATCCGCAGCAGAACGCAGCAAATGCCGATCCCGCACATCGGGTTTGCGCCCCAATGTTTTTTCAGCAATCTCATAAATTTCAGCAGCAGTCAGATAACGTATTTCGTCGGGGTTCATCGAAAACTCACAGTAAATCTACAGGATCAATGTCAACATACCAGCCACGCCCGATGTCCACGCCTTCCAGTGCAGGGACAGGGTTCGGCCCACGCAGGATGACATGCCAGCGATAGACATTATTGATACGTGCGAAAAAGCAAGGTGCTGGCCCCATGATTTGCGTTCCGGTCAGTTGAAGGACTTCGATGCGTCGCTGCAAAATAGCCGCCGCGCGTTCGGCTTCGGCTTTTGCTTTGACCTCGGTGGGAAACTGAAAAACGACGCGCAGCATCCGGCGCAGAGGTGGATAACCCAATTCGCGGCGGTAAGCCATCTCCTGCTCATAGAAGCTTTCATAATCCTGCTCGGCGGCGGCCTGAATCACATAATGTTCCGGCAAGTAAGTCTGGATAATCGCTTTTCCGCCTAATAAACCGCGCCCTGCCCGCCCCACCACCTGCGTTAATATCTGAAATGTGCGCTCGGCAGAACGAAAATCGGGCAATCCCAGACCAACATCGGCGTTCACCACGCCGACCAGCGTCACCAACGGCAAATCCAGCCCTTTCGCGACCATCTTTGTGCCGATCATCACATCAGCTTTACGTTCGATAAAACGCCGGAGCAGGCCGTCGTGATCGTTGGATGTTCGCGCCGTGTCCGCGTCCCAGCGCACGACACGCGCCATCGGAAACAGGCGAATCAATTCCTGCTCGACCTGTTCCGTCCCCGCGCCGAAATATTTGATGCGTTTGGACTGGCAGGCTGGGCAGATCGTGCGTGGTTTGCTGGAGTATCCGCACAGATGGCAGCGCATCATTTCGTCATACTGGTGATAGGTCATCGGTACATCGCAGCGCGGGCATTTATCGACATAGCCGCAGTCGCGACAAAAAACGTAGGTGTTCTTGCCGCGACGATTCAAAAACAGCATGATCTGTTCGCGGCGTTCCAGCGCAGTCGCAATCTCATCTTGCAGCGAACGGCTGAAAATGCTGGTGTTGCCGGATTTCAATTCCGTTCGCATATCGACCACCTCGACAGGTGGTAGATCAATCATCAGTGCATCTTCAGCACTAGACGGATAATAGCGGGCGAGGACACCTTCGCGCTCCGATTGTTCTAAAATGCGCGTGCGATGTCCCATAATGCGCCGGGGAAGTTGTAGCAGGCCAATATCGCCGCGATGTGCTCGAAACGATGTTTCCAGGTCGGGGGTCGCGTCGCCGAGAATGAGTACGGCGTTGTTGTTACGTGCCATCTCCTCTGCGACACGGCGGGCATGATACGAAAGCTGCGAAAAATCCGGGTCTTGCTTATAGCTCTCGTCATGTTCCTCGTCCAGAATAATCAGCCCGACATCAGGGAAAGGCGTAAACAGCGCCGAACGTGCGCCGACCACGATCTGCACCAGATTTTCCCGCGCCCTTCGCCAGGTATCATAGCGTTCACCCTGGCTGACTGTGCCATGAACGACAGCCACGCGGCCTGGAAAACGTGCTGTTACGCGGCGAATCGTTTGCGGCGTCAGCGCGACCTCTGGCACAAGATAAATGATCTGTCGTCCCTGCGCCAGCGTAAGCTCAATCGCCCGTAGATAAATTTCGGTTTTGCCGCTGCCTGTAACGCCATGAAGGAGGAAAATATTGCTTAATCCCCTCCCGGCCTGCTCAGGATCGAATTCGGGGAGGGCTGGGGTGGGGTTTATAGCATCCCACTGCAAACTCTTGATTTTTGCTTCAATCGGTTCCCAGGCCATGCGCTGCTCCGATGTCAACGCGGGGGCAGCGGTTGGGACATAATCGCGATTCGCCAGCGAGTCACGCCAGGTCTGCTCCTCGCCCAGCAGAATAAGACCTTCTTCTTCCAGTTTTTTGAGATCGGGCAAGGTCGCGTCGGCCTGCGCGTAAAGCCAACTCACATCCATCGGCGCATTTTCACGCGCCAGCACCCGCAGAATTTTCAAAAAGCGCTCCCCTTTGCGCAGTGCGATCAGATTTTCATCGACAGTTTCAGAAGGGATATTGAGCGTTATGGTGATGGGATCATCTTTGGATTCGCGCGAATCCCGATTGGTCGTCACCAGCCCGTCTTTTTCCAGTTCAGCCAATACGGGTTTACCGACTCCGGCAATTCGCAACGCATCCTCGACCCGCATATCGTCGTTGGATGCGGCGATGACTTCGAGCAAATTCGCGCGGCGTGATTCGCGCCCCAGATGGCGGGCGACGCTGGCGATCTGGTCAGGATGAATCGCAAGTGTGACCGTGCGGATCATTTTCGGGCGCACTCGCGGCGGTGCGAGGATGTTTTCGCGTTTGAGGACACCGATTTTCGCCAGCGCATCCACAACAGGCCGCCATTCCTCCCCGGTGAGCGCCGAAGTTAATTGGTAGCCGCGCCGAGGGTTTCGCCGCTTGAGCAAATCGACAATTTTTTGTTCGAGAGGCGTGAAAATCTGCCCCTCAGCGTTGAGCAGCGTGACCAATAAATCATGTTGATTGGCAAGGCCCGGCGGCAGCCACAGCCACAGACATGGCCCCAGCGGCATGAGATAATGCTCGGCGATCCATCGTGCGATTTCAATCTGCGGCGGTGTGACCACCGGGCGCGAATCCATCACTTCAAGGATCGGCTTGGTTTGCTCGACAGCGCTGCTCTCGTGCAGATTCAACACAATTCCATGCTGCATGGCTGTCCCGAATGCGATTTGCACCAACTGACCGACCTGAACCTGACCGTCGAGTTCCGGCGGGATATGATAATCGAATGTATTGCGGACGGCGGTATTGATGACGATTTCTGCGTACATAAGGTCAATTTTAGCACAATTGGTCGATTGTCGTAGCCTCAGACTTGGGGGAGTCAATCACTCACGCTCAAATTTTGTAAATAAACCGATTGCTCTGCGTTGACGTGCTTAATCACCCATGCTAATCTTAAATCAGGTCAATCGAGTGGACGGTATCAGCATCATTCATTGCGTCGCTGATTGTCCTATAACGTTTTTATTATAGTGTCCATCTCATCTGCACAACGGTAAGTTATCGTAATCTTGCCATTGTATAACGGTAAATCCTCATAATCCCGCCGTTGCACAACAGTAAGCCATCGTAATCTTGCCATAAACCTGCACCCTTATTCGTAGGCGATGTAGGTGGGGAAGGGCCAGGAGTCCACACCAATGTCCTATGATTTCGCCTTCCGTTTGATCGGGATGGTTGTTTTTGCGTTAATCGGTGCGCGTATCGGCTTGGGTGCTGAAACCGCTTTGGGCTTGCCTGCGCAGGCAACAACATTCATTTTTTCCCTCGTCGGCATCCTTTTTGGCCTCATCCTCACCCCTTGGTTGACCTATCGACCCATTCGATTTATCAGCAAAGTCATCAATGAAAATCCGATAGATGCCCTTTTTATGGCGGTTGTCGGCTTACTCATCGGTTTGCTGATCGGTCTGCTGCTGGCCTACCCGTTGTCGCTGCTCTCCGATCCTCTCGGCAATATCCTGCCAGCAATCGTGTCTGTCACCTGTGCGTATCTGGGGCTGACTATTTTTAGTGTGCGTTCGCGTGAAATCTGGGATGTGATTGGCGAAAATATTTCCCCTAACCCGACGAGAGCGCGGATTAATATGCAGTCAGATCGTGAGCTTTTGCTCGATACCAGCGTTCTGATTGATGGGCGTATCGTAGACATTGCCCGCACGGGTTTCCTGGGTGGAACGCTGATCGTTCCCCGATTTGTGCTGTCGGAACTGCATCAGGTCGCTGATTCGTCCGATCCGCTGCGGCGTGGACGTGGACGGCGCGGGCTGGCAAAGCTCAACGAACTCCAGCGCGAAGAAGAACTTCCGGTGCGGATTGTCGAGGATGATTTCGAAGGCGTGACACAAGTTGATGACAAGCTCGTCATGTTGGCGATCCAAATGAATGGGCTGATCGTCACCAATGACTATAACCTGAATCGCGTGGCGGAAGCGCAGAACGTGATCGTCTTGAACGTGAATTTATTGGCGAATGCGGTACGGGCAGTTTATATACCGGGCGAGACCTTTCCGATTCGTGTGATTCAAGAGGGTAAAGACCCCGACCAGGGAGTCGGCTATCTTGAGGACGGCACGATGGTCGTCATCGCCAACGCCAAACAGTATATGGATCGCACCATCAACGTCACCGTGACGCGGCTCATCAACAAGGAAACCGGACGCATGATTTTCGCGGAACCGACATAAAGCTCAGCAGTCAGCTTTCAGAGTTCAGCTTTTAAGGTCTTTCATAGATTGTGTAAACGCCTTCGGTATAAATCACGGTGAGGTCGTTTGCCCATTCCGGCAATTCGGTGGATTCTGGCACGATTTTGCGCTCGGCCTGACCGTAAAATACATAGCGAATCCTCATCTGCTCATAGAGGATGGTGCGCTCGTCGGCTGTCATTTCGCCGCTGAAAAAGCGCTCGGTTTCGCGTGTTTTTGGGACAGCGTAGAGCGTTTCCGGCCCGTGACCGACATAAACGCGCAGGTTCGTATAAGCGGGGATGATGTTACCCGTTTCAAACGAGCCTAAAACGACTTCACCCGGCGCGGCATGTTCATTGAGCCAATTAAGCGCCGCGATTTCGGCTGCGGGGTGAAAAGTCGGCGGTTGACTGCCCAAAGCCGTCAGAAAGCCACCGAGCAACAAAAATAGCGTCACGGGCAGGGTCGCCAGCAGCACTAATGCTGAGGTGCGCCGCCAGGATTTTCGATACGATTTCCGTGCGCGTTTCGCCAGCAACATGACTCCTGCCGATGCCAGAATCGACAGTGGGACGATCACTGCCTCGGCCATCCGGCGCTGTACGTTGATGGGGAGATAAACCAGAATTGGCACGATCAGCGGCCAGCCGATCAACAGCGTATAACGCATGTCTAATTTCGCACGCCGCCACGCCCAGCGTCCACCGATGAACGCCAAAACGGCAAGCGGTAAATAAGCCAATACATAATGCACAATCGGTGGTGACGGCAACAAATTTTGCGCTGACCACTGCGCGAAAGCTGGATTGCCCGTAAAAATAACGACGTTGTAGAGAAAAAGCGGCAGTGTGATTCCACCAGCGACAACACATCGTATGAATAGTTGTGTCGGAAAGGCGCGATTCCGCACCCAGGTCGCTAATCCCCACGCACCGACAATCGCGTAAATAATCACCAGATAAAATGGCACAGCTAGCCCGACGATTAACCAGCAAATGCCTGCCAACCCTGCCCGCGAGGTTCGGCTGTCCATGATGAGCAGTAAGCCAGTCAGCAGCATCGCCCGTGCTAATGCCAGATGTGGCAGACCGAATAAAATCTGAAATGTGAAGCCTTCGGGGATATAAAATTCCGGTGGTACGCTGCCGAACGGGAGAACTAGCCAGCCGAAACCGCCGCCGAATGTCGCCAGAATGAGCGCCAGTAAACGCGCCCGTTTGGAGCGCAGAAACGCCGCGATAAAACGATACATCACGGTGACGAGCAGTACGCCAAAAACCACACGCATCAGGTGAAAAACGCCGAGCAGCGTACCTGTCAGCCGGGGATCGGTGTCGCTCATAAACAGGCGAACGATCTGACCGGGGATGATATAGGGGAGAAATAATAGTCCAGCGCTGTCGTGTTTTTCGGCGGTATAAAACAGGGAAAAGTCCCATCGCCCCTGCGCACCCAGCCGCATTTTGCCCAGATATGAACTGCCGTCGTCCGTGCCGTAAAAGAAGCCGCTAAAGACTTTATCACTGCCCTGAGATGCCCAACCCAGGATATAGGGCGCGGTTGTCAGCGCAGCCAGGAGAAGCGCGTAGATCAAAACGCGCGTCCATTCGCGGCGGGTAATTGGGATAATTTGGGATAACACGGGCGTTCCTTATCATCGCAATAATGACAAAAGCGGGCGTTTAAACCCGCTTTGCTCGATACATATTCTGATTATAACGGGGAACACCGTTCAGCTTGACGCGAGAAATTCGTCAAGCGCGGCTTTAACATCATCCTCATCAAGTGGGCCGAACCATTTTTGGATCGGGTTGCCCTGCGCGTCGATCAGGACATACTGGGTACGGGCGACAATATCAAAGCGCTGACGAGCGCCTAATGTCTCTGGGATGTCGATATTCAGATAGACGAAATCGACCCGATCTTTGAACACTTCCGCAAGCCTATGCACGATAGGCCGATTACGCGCACAGACCGTTCACCAGTCAGCGTAGGAGTCTAAAAACTGAGGTCGCCCGGTGTTCGCGACCATCGAGAGATCGCTCGGCACATAGCCTTGATCGCTCGTGACAGAGGCCTCTGTCGGCGCGACTGCGGCATCAGGCTGTGCTGTGGGTGTCGGCGACGTTGTAGTCGCACAGGCTGCCGCGACCACTGCCAAGAAACTTAGAAATAAGATACGAAAAATGAATTTCACCGTGTTTCCTTTACAGCAGAATTGTTCAATCTCTTCTTATGGATACGCTATATTCTATCCAGATAGATTTGAGCATAACGGCAAAATCTTGCGAAAAGATGAACAACTGCTTAGTTTCTTTCAAGTCCACCCACCAGATCAAGTGAAAAATGCTCCAGTGACGGCAAAATTCGGTCAGCCATCGCCGCGATGTCATGTGGTAGGGTGAAGCCAGGGCTAGGTACGGCAATCGCAGCCATATCTGCCGCCTTGAGCGCCTTTACACCATTCACCGAATCTTCGATGCCGACACAATTTTGCGGCGAAATATTCAGCAAACGCGCCGTTTCGATGTAAATATCCGGCGCGGGTTTGCCATTGGGCTGGTCGTCACCGTACACCATAAACTCGAAAACTTTGTCCAATTCGGTTAACTGCATGACGCGCTGGATAATGTCGGTGGGCGAACCGGAGGCCAGCGCGATGCGATAACCACTCGCGGCTGTGTGGACGGCTTCGATTGCGCCGGGGAGAAGTGGCAGTCGCTCCTCGTAATGCGCGATCACCCGCCCTTTGATCTCCATGATAATATCGTCAATCGTCATATCCAGGTGCAAGCGTTCGTGCATGACATGCGCCCATTCAACCGTATTGCGCCCCATCGCGTGCCGTTGATCGTCCATCGTCCAGACTTTGCCGAGCGATTGCGCGAATTCGACGCGCGATTGCAGCCAATAAACCTCGGAATCGACCAGCACGCCGTCCATATCAAAAATCACTGCTTGGATCGGCATCAGGATTTGCTCTCGGTCTGGCCTTCGAAATGCGTGATGATGCCGCCGTCCAGTTCGGGCATTTCTTTAACGATCCCGCCCGCGCGTAATGAATCCGCCGCCAGACAGCCCGCCGCCACGCTGTACCGTGCCGCGATGGGCGAGGTTTTGATGCGCGTTTCGCCGCGTAAAAAGCGCACAAATTCATCGACAATTTTGGGGTCTGCGCCGCCGTGTTCGTCCCAGGGCGCGGTGACATCGAACTGCACGTCGCCATAGGGTTTGTAATCAGGCTCTCGCTGAGTCCGTTCTGCATCGGTATAAGCACCTGCGCGTTTGTTCCACAGGCAGACTTTTTCTTCGCCCGTGTTTTCGATGCGGCCTTCCGTGCCAATGACTGTGTAATTGCGCCAATAATCCGGTGTGAAATGACATTGCAGATACGAAGCCTGCACACCGTTCGCCAACTGCATGAGTACCAGACTTTGATCTTCGACATCAATCACCGGACTCATGCCTTTGTTCTTCAGCGGCGGCCAATTATCTGCGCCAAACATCGGCGGAGGCGCTTCACCTTCGGCGCGGCGCTCATTCTTGTCGTAGACCGAGAGTGTGCCAAAGGCGGTGACGCGCTGGGTATAACTGCCAGCCAGCCAGTGCATCACGTCGATGTCGTGTGTGCCTTTTTGCAGCAGTAAGCTGTTCACATTTTTGCGCTCTGAATGCCAATCTTTGAAATAAAAATCGCCGCCATGACCGACAAAATGACGACACCAGACACCCTTGACCTCGCCAATTGCGCCGTCGTCGATCAATTCTTTCATTTTCTGGACAAATTTCATGTGGCGCATGTTGTGGCCGACATAAAGTTTCGCGCCGTTGTCCTGCGCGGTTTGCAGGATTCGGTCACAGCCTTCGATGCTGATTGCCATCGGCTTTTCCAGATACACGCCTTTGCCCCGGCTGAGGGCGGCGATGGCCTGTTCTTCGTGATACCAATCCGGTGTGCAGATAAACACAGCATCAATATCGTCGCGATCCAGCAGTTCGCGGTAATCGTTCGTCAAAAAAACGTCTGAGCCGTAACGCTCTTTAAAATTCTGAAGCGCTTGATCGTTAATGTCGGCGGCGGCGACGAGGCTCACACCTTCCTGTGGGCGATGGGCGTGGCGGGCGATGCCACCCCTGCCCGCGCAGCCGATCACGCCGATTTTGATCTGTTCGTTGGTCATGTTGGTTTTCCCATTGTCGAGTCTCAAGCTGGGAAATATACATGAAAAACGAAGCGAATCAAAATCATCTGGTCATCGGCTTTGCTTGCCTAGAATCTTCCGGTCATGGTGTCGGCGTAACCTGTGAGTTCGGCGTAACCGTATCCGGTCACGTTGCCAGACAACCGCACCGCGCCTTCCCAATAGGCGATCTGCCCACTGTGAAGCTCCTGGTCATCAATCATCGGTGTCACCGTAAAATCGAGCGTTTCTCCATTGTCATCATTGACGCTGATTTCCCATCCTGCGGGATAGGTCGCGCCTGTGTGAGGGCTTGTCCATTCACTCGTCGTTTGTATCGTGAAATCGTCAGCATTCAGATAGCGGGTGCTGCCATCCTCATTAATCAGCAGGCCGCCAAATGCGGGTTCTTTGCCGCCGTCCGCCAGCCGAATCTGCCCGATCATCAATTCGCGATTGTCGTCAAATTGCAGGCCAAACCAATCCCAGCCGAGGGCATTGCCACCAAGTGCGCTGGTGCTGAATTCGTGGTCTTTCCAGCTTGTGCCAGTGACGTTAAATAGTTGGTCGCCAATTTTGATCGTGCCAGCGGTCAGCAGGCGGGAGAGGCTATAATAGTAGCTGGCGTTGCCGGGTTCTTCGCCTTTGGGACTGAGGCCGTTGTTGCCTTGCAGCGCCGGGGGTTTGATCTGTTCGAGCGTAAAATCAATCGCCACATCGTCGGTGCTGGCGGTGATGCTGGTCTGTGTGGCATCGTCATTGAGGGCGGTGATCTGCCAATCTTCCAGCCATACATGATAGCGTGGATCGGCGGTTGCCCCAGCTAAATCTGCTCCACCCCGGCTGTAGCGCTCATCGTGATAAAAGTGATTGCCTTCAACATCGCTCACGGTGAAATGCACCATGTAAATCTGGTTCGCCCGCCATTCGGAATCGGAAGCAACGTTTTCCGGGGTAATCGCACGGCGGAAAATCGTGAATTGATAGCCAAAGCGCCGCCCATTTTCGTCGGCGAGATTGCCGGTGTAGTACCACCACTCGGTCTGGAATTCGGGATGTGCGCCAAAATCGGCGGGAAACTGCCAATCGCGGGGTTCAATCGCACGGGCATAACCGCTGGTATCCATCGAGATATCCGTCAAGACCGCGCTGGCGCTTACTTCTGTGCTGCCGCTGGTTTCGATCATGCTGAAGCCGAAAACAAGGATCCCAACGATCACCAAACCCAAAATTACGAATCGCCACATCACAATGCCCCATTCGTTACAAATATCACAAACTCATTGTACAGCGAAATGGTTAGACTGACCTTAGAAGTTATAACAGTGATTTGCCACATAGATCGCTTAATTGGCGTTTCTCTTAGGTTTGAATTATATTTGGTTGTGTTTAGAGACTGGATTCGAGGAGATTCGCGATGGGGCAGCAGGGCGGCTTTTTGAATTGGTTGATCGGACTGCTGAGCGGCAAAAAACCACAACCGGAAGTCGTCACGCCTGTTGAAACGGGTGAAATACTAGAAGAAGCGCCAGTCGCCAGCGAATCGAATCTCATGCCACCTGACGAACTGCTCGATCTTGAGTTTTCAGCCCAGGCAGTTGCTCCCCAAATTGTTACCCATGCACTGGTATTGCCCGATCAGAACTTTGCGGATTGGAATCGCGCCACCGAAGCCTATACCCAAAAATTCACGCGCGTAACCATCGTCCGTTCGCCATCCGGTAATGACCTCAATCGTTTTCGCAATGTTACCGCTGTGCAAGCACCCAATGTGTGGCTGAATAATAACGCCTTGCAACATATCCGGCGCGTGTATCCCAGTGTCGTGCGCGTTGATACGATTATTGCTCAAACGCCCGATCAGCTTAAGACTAAATTGCAATTGCGCATCAACGCCAGTGATCGCTACGGCGAGAAGATGAACTCCGATAAACATATCAATGATCGGTTTGTCATTAGCTGGCCTTCGCTTGCAATGCCTGCGCGTGTGCCGCTGCCTTTTAATGCCGATATAAGTGGGCGGAAGCATGAAGGCATGGATATTTATGCGCCACCAGGAACGACAATACGCGCATCGGTTACGGGGACTGTGGCGCTGGTCGTCAATCAGCCAACTTTGCTCGGCTATGGCAAATATATTCAGATTAATGTACCTTTTGGCACGACCAGTTATCTGGTCACGCTGGCTCGGCTCACGGATATTAAAGTCAAAAGCGGTCAAAAAGTCACGCCGAATCTTGTGATCGGCCTCTCCGATTCGCAAAGTATTAAACTGGTGGTTCAACAGCCGGGGGGCGGTTTGTCGGGTTATTATCTGCCAAACGTGGTAAACCCTACAGGCATGATTTACTGGGATAACCTGCGGCTGCAACCCACAGATAATAACTTGCGTATCCGTGAAAAACCGGGTACGGAATTCCCAATTGTGACCAAGATCGGCACTTCTGACCGTGTGGATACTCTGGAAACGCATGGTCGCACATTGGTCAAGGTGGGACAAAACGAGGCATGGATTAATGTGCGTGCGCCTTCTGGGCAGACCGGATACGCTGCTGCCTGGTTTCTTGAAGCTATTTCACCAGACCTGGTCGACTCGGTGCGGATGCCAGGAGTCAACCTGGATGTGATGCACACCCTGGGAAAGCCGACCCCGGATCGGCTGGGAAATATAAGCTGGGTACGCCTCGCATATAACGTTTCGTTTAACCCCAATAATGGCACTCATGGCAACACCAACCTCAACGCCACATACAGCCTGTATAAGCCCTATATCGAGCGCTATGCCCGCGCAGGCTACAAAGTCATGCTGGTTTTCACGCATCAGACTTATGGTGAAGGTGCGGGTTTTAATTGGAATCAGATGAACAGTGACCGCTGGCGCGCACTGACGACTAAATTTGTGGAGATGATTCGCGCGATTGCGGGTCAGTATGCCAATCAAAATCTGGTTCATGCCTATCAAATCTGGAATGAGCAGGATGCACAGCCAGGAGCCGGATCATCTGTACCCATGCCTGCCGGAAATTACGCTTTTATGCTTTCTGAGAGCATTCGCGCCATTCGCACGGTTGACACGAAGGTCAAGATTATCACGGGTGGTCACACAGGTGGGCCGGGGAACGGTTCGAACTATGCCCGCCAGACGATTGCAGCCCTACCGACCAATGTGCGCCCGGACGGGATCGCCACACATCCTTATGGACGCGGCCCCAATACCAGCTCGCCTTATGCAATTTTCGGACACATTGATGACGAAGTACGCGCTTTTACACAGATTATGCCCAGCAGACCAATCTGGATTACGGAGTGGGGTGTTTTAGATCGTCCTAATGATTCGCCAGAAGATATTGCCAATTATGCAGGGCCGTTTTTGAATCACCTCAAAAAAAACTTTTCAACACAGGTGGAAACGGCGATCTGGTATGCCTGGGCGCAGGGGATGCACAATGGTTATGGATTAGTCGGGCCAGATGATAAGCCCCGCCAGCCGTTATATGACAAGATTTTGAAATCCTGACAGCCGTTATATGACCGGGTTTTGAAATCCTGAACATCAATTTGAGCAATTGGCTATTCGCTCAAATTCTGTCAGTCGTCAAGTGCGCCAAAAATTTTGGGTGCAATGAGCCAGATGAGTTGGCCGCGTAGAGGGGATGTCAGCATGACAGCATCGACTCGAGCCATACTCCCTTTTTTCATAGCGACATTGCCACCAGTAAGCTGCCCGACGATCTGGCTCATACTGGGTTCGTGACCAACAAACATGACTTCATCGGTATCGTTTAGCTCAGCGATCAGGGTTTCGACAGCAGGGAGATTAAAATTGAAGTTTACGGCCTCATTCACTTCAACTTTTTCGCCTAATTCTTTGGCGATGATCTCAGCCGTATGCTGGGCGCGGATACGCGGGCTGGCGTAGATATGGGTTGGTTTAATGTGCAGGTTTGACAATACTTTCGCAGCGGTTTGGATACGCTCAATACCTTTTGGGGTTAATTTGCGCTCATGATCGCTGATGGCAGAGGAGATGTCCTCTGCTTCTCCGTGACGAAGAAAATAAAGTTTCATTGATTTTTTACCCCTGCAAAAAAATTACGAGATCAATTTCCTTTGAGGATAACACAAAACCAAGAACCATTCATGATATTTCACCGTATATGTGGAAAGTGGATCAGTAAGCAAGGAGATTTCTATGGCAACCCAAGCACACGTTTATGATGTCTGGTCAGCGAAAACCCGTGCCAATCCCCAGGCGCTTTATGAGCAAATGCGGCACGAGACCCCGATTTATCGCTCAGTGGGGCCGCAGTCCGGCAATAATTTCTGGTTCATCACCCGTTATGATGACTGCATGACGGCTTTGAAAAATGACGAGAGGATCGGCAAGGAATTTCGCAAACACCTCCCGCCAGAGGTCAGTAACCATTGGGGGCCACCACCTGATCCCAACGATGTATTTGAGGTGATTAATCGCCATTTGCTGAATATTGACCCGCCCGATCATACTCGGCTGCGCGGATTAGTACACAAGGCGTTTACGCCCAGACGTATCGAAAACCTGCGCCCGCGCATCCAGCAGATTGCGGATGATTTGATTGACGAGATGCAGGGTGCAAGCCGGGCTGATCTTATTAACGCCTTCAGTTTTCCGCTGCCAATTACGGTGATTGCCGAGATGTTGGGTATTCCCGCTTCGGATCGTGAAAAATTCCGCGATTGGACGCGCACGCTGTTGTTCGTGCCGGATGAAAGTGAGAATCGCCGTGCTGCGATGGAATTTGGCATGTATATGAGCAACATGATCGACGAGCGCCGCGAAAACCCCCAAGATGATGTGCTGAGTGGGCTGATCGAGGCTGAAGATTCTGGAGATCGCCTGGATCGGATGGAACTGCTGAGTATGATTTTCCTGCTGCTGGTGGCAGGTCATGAGACGACTGTGAATCTCATCGCGAACGGTATGCTGCTCCTGCTTCAACATCCTGACCAACTGGAAAAGCTCAAAAAAGACGCGACCTTGATTCGCCCGGCGGTTGAAGAAATTCTGCGCTATAACGGCCCGGTGGAGACGACGACTTTTCGTTGGGCGTTCGAAGATGTCGAAATTGGCGGTGTGACGATCCCGGCGGGGGATGTGGTGCTGCCCGCGCTGCTGGCGGCTAATCGTGACCCGGCCCATTTCGAGAATCCAAATGTGTTTGATATCACGCGCGAAAATAACAAACACATCGCCTTTGGATTGGGGATTCATTATTGCGTTGGAGCGCCCCTGGCTCGTATGGAAGGCACTATCGCGATCAATACACTGCTAAAACGCTTGCCGAATTTGCAACTGGCGGTGGATGTCGATGATTTACAGTGGAATGAGAGCATCCTGCTGCACGGGATGAAAGAAATGCCTGTGACGTTCTAGCGACAAATTTGTAGGGGCGACTCAGCGAGTCTCACGCATCAAAATAAGTCATAATGGTGCAAATTGTATGTCTTCTGACCCCCTCCGTCTGCCTGCGGCAGCCTCCTCCCCCGAATTCGGGGGAGGTTGGGTGGGGGTTTATGAGCGAGAAATCGCTTCCATTGAGGTCTATCTTGATGCTTGAGACTCGGCGAGTCGCCCCTGCTTTGTGTGCTTAAAACTCCGATTTTGCCAGATATTCCGGGCTGCGCTGCTTCACGAATACCCGACCAATTTTCGGCTCATAGCCTTCAACCATCGGCTTAATCACGATGCCCTCGCGCAGACGGTCTGCCAACGCCGATTTGCCATTTGATGCCTCGCGCAGATCACGCCCATCCAGCCATGACCGCAGCGTCATGCCAACTGCCAGTACAGGGGCTGTTGATAGGTTATAACGTGCGGCATAATCCAGAAATCGAGCCGCATCAACGGGTGTACCGTTAACTTCAATATCAAACAGTCGCACCTCATGATTTTTCAGGCCATAGATGTTGCTCTGGATACCGGGGCCGAGCATTTCACCGCGCAGCGTGATCGCCTGAATCAGCGTATTACCCTCATCAGCGATCATTTCAGCCATCAATGTCTTCAGCGCTTCGTCCAAATTCTGGGTGCGAATCACTTTATACCAGTCATGTTCGCCGCCGGGAACAGGGATGATTCGGTAATTTCGCTGTGAAGCGATTAATTCGCCATCTCGGTAAAGTGTGGCTGACCAGTTCGAGCCTTCGAGTTTTTCAGTGATGTAGCAGGGCGAATCCATCAAATACTGATCGACAATGCCCACGAAATTTTGTGCGCTTTCGATGTCATAAGCACTCACCAGCCGGGGCAGCGGCGCAAGATTGCCCCATACCGACGGGATAATCGGCGCTTCGTATTTCGTCACACCGAGCGCTTCGGTCACATCGTCCCCAAGTCCAGCGTTATCGGAAATTGCGGGCGCAAGCTGTGCTGTGCTGCATACGATCCCTTGCGAGATATTGCCGCGCAGACGAACGGTTTTGACACGATTCTGTTCTTTTCCGGTCAGCTTTCCGGTCAGGTTCAGCTTTTCGCAAATCCAGGCGGGCAGCACACTGTCAACTGGGAAATAGATGACACTATCTCCCGGCTGAAAATCACCTTTGCCGACCACAAATTCATAGGCTTTACCTTCCAGTGAAGCCATTTCCAGGCGATCAGCATTGTCGTGCGGCCATATTCGGCCAATGCGCTCAACAGTGACGGCAAACGTACTCATGATTTTGTTCCTAATTATGCTGAAAAAAGTGGGCGGGCAAAGGGATTGAAATGGGAAATATTCTGCGCGGCTGCCAGTTTCGCCACCATCCCTCGGAGTGGGATGGGCAGGAGTCGAACCTGCACCGAAGTTGCCTTCGACAGAATCCCGATAACCCATCTACAGCGGCCCGCGCCACTTAACGATGCCTGAAAGAAACAGGCAGACAAAAAGTTGAGGTGGGAGTTTTTACCCTCTTGCGAGAGTTCAAGGAGTCGAACCTTTGAAATCCAGATAACCCACATCTTCCGGCCCGCGCCGCTTTTGATGCCTGAAAAAAGGTGGGCGGGCGAAGAATCGCACATGGGGGTAATCGTTGCAAGATAACCCATGCACAGCGGCCCGCGCCACCTTATAAAACCCTATAAAGTTCTAGATTTGACCACGCGCAAAGTCTGCAATTACACCTGGCGCAGCCGAGTCGAAACCGACAACGTCCATCATTCCGGCATCGTTCGGGTCGGCAATCGTGAAGCCATTGCTGGTCATCCCGACCACGACCAACTGCGCCGCGATTCCCATTTTATCACGGTAGTCGCGCAGTGCCTCTACCGGATGCAGCGAGGGATTCGCATAAGTTTCGCTGTCGGTATAGATCACGAACGTGTCCACCGGTATCTTATGCTCCAGCGCATACAGCATCGGCTGGGCGCAGTCAGTACGTCCAAATGGCAGGCCATCCGTTGCCTTCACCACGTCGTCCAGACGCATCCGCGCTGAGATATTCAACGGCACGATCTTGTCCTGGAACGAGATGATGCTGTATTGCGACTCGGTACGCGCTGTGACCATCGCCATCGCCGCGCTGCCATCACGCGGAGTCAACCCCGCTACACCCGCGATCATTCCCGTAGCCATCGAGCCGGACACATCCAGCCCCAGCATCATGCGCTTGTTAGCGGGTTCGACGTTTTTGAACGCCAGCTCGAAAGCCTTGTCCAGCGCGTCCATGATGCGCGGTGTTGGTGTCCATTCCTGCTCTTTGGGAGCCGTGTAGACGTATCCGCCCCAACGATTGGTCTGTCCACGCAGGCTGTAGCCCATGGCATAGACTCGCAGCGCCGACAGCACAGCGATTGGATGCACGCGCGCCTTACGCAGCAAATCCGCATTTCCAAGCCGTTCGATGACGATTTTTTCCGATGCGCTCATCGGTGTGAGCAATCCCGCCCGCGACATCGCGCCCAGGCTGCGGATCATGGCTGTCATCGGCATTTTTTCCAACAATGCTTCCCAGACGGCGGCTTCTTTCAGCCATTCCGTCGGCAGCGCCTCACGCGGCAGGTCGTACATAGCGATCAGCTTGAGAATCATGCTGACATCTTTCGCTTCCTGCGCACGCTCAAAGCCCCAGATGAAGGCCATCGCGTCATTTTCCGGCGTAGCGAGATCACGCGCCCATTCTGCTTCCTCGCGGCGCGTCACCCACTTGAAAATCGCGCCCTGCGTTTCGTCAGTGGGAGTCGGATGTGCCAATCGCATGACATCGGCATGAGTCCAGCCGTTGCGCTGGCGATATTTGACTGTTTGGTACGCCAGATCACGTGCATTCATAGCGGTGTACCATGCAGCCACACCCCGGCGCAGCCCACGACCCCATCCACGCAGCCCGTTAACATACTCGGCGAAGGCGAACAGGTGAGTCCCGGTGCGGCAAATTTTCGGCAGCGCGTTCAAAGCCGCTTTGCGTGTAGCCGGGTCGCCATGACTGACTGCGAGAGCCAGCGCGAAAATTGCCGGATCATTTTTGGGCGCGCGGCCTTCCTGCGAAATCGCCAGAATTTCGTTGACGGCGCGTACACCATCTTCACGAATGCAGGCCAGGACGTTATTGGCGTTTTCGAGAGTCAGCGCTTTTTCATTGATGTAATACGTCCCGCCCTCTGACCCTAGCACCATAAATCGGGTCAGTCGCTGCCATTGATCGAGTGGGAAACTATACCCGCCCGCCGAGTTCGCGACTTGCGTTGAACCCGGAATCGGCATGGTCTGCGGCGTGTGCCGCCCGGACATGACGTTCGTTAAATATTTCTTTACCACTGGCACACCTCCTTTCGGCTGGACATCAAAAAAATGGCGGACAAAGATTGCATGTGGATGTTTTTGCTGCTCTACCAACTGAGCTACCATCTCCACAAAAGGGAGATGGGGAGGATTCGAACCTCCGACCCGCCGAGTTTGATCGATAACCCACACACGTCGGCCCGCTTGAGAGTCAGAATATCATAAAAGATCATAAAATGTCAATAGAGGTTATGGTGGTTCAAATGTACAAAAATCTGTACAATTTTGTGCGATAAACCCCTCATTTTTGAGCTTGTCACAGCGTATGCTAAAAAGGCTATACTGCCTTTTATCGAAAAGAATGGATGGGAATTGAAAATGAGTGAGCTTCCTGTACGCGAGATGGTTTTATACAAGCACGGTGTCGGCTTTTTTGTACGCGAGGGTGTTGTAGCAGGTGAGAATGCCGCGCTGACTTTCCGACAGGATGAAATCAACGATGTGCTAAAAAGCCTGGCTGTTTTCGATCAATCCGGTGGGCAGGTGTTGGGCATCCATTACCAGACACCGATGGACAGGGAAGACCGTCTGGCGAACAGTTCGATTCGCCTCTCGACACAGGCCAGCCTCGTTGATTTGCTGCGCGACCTTCGCGGGCGGCGGGCATCGCTGGCCTTCGAGACAACACCGGGGACAACCGAGACTGTCACCGGGCGTGTGATCGGCATTGACCACCTGAATCAGCAGCAAAAAAATCTCGGTATGCTGCAAAATACCGATTCGCTGGTGACGATTCTGGCCGATGACGGGCAAGTGCGGGCATTCAGACTCGACATGCTGCGCTCGTTCCAGATTCACGATACGCAGTCCAGCCACGACTTGAGCTATTTTCTCGACACCAGCATGAGCGAGGATACCCGCCGGATCGTCAACGTGCGTCTGAGCGAAGGCGATCACCAACTGGTGGTCTACTATGTCGCGCCCAGCCCCACCTGGCGCGTGAGCTATCGCCTCGTCGCGGAAACCGACAAAGATGCTGAAACGGGTAAAGCGCTGATGCAAGGTTGGGGATTATTTGATAATCGCCTGGAAGAAGATTTGGAAGATGTCAAAGTGACCCTCGTCGCAGGACAGCCAATTTCCTTCATTTACGAGCTTTACGCCTCGCGTATCCCGCATCGCCCAACTGTGCAGGACGAATCGCGGGTCGCGCCGGGGCCGATTGAGTTCGCCGGAGCAATGAGCGATTTCCTGGAAGGCCAAACTATGGATTTAGAAGAGGCTGACGAAGTTCAATATTTCGCTGCCGAGCGACAAATGGCTCCATCTCGTGCAAGAATGATGGCGAAAGCCGCGCCAGCCCCCGCGATGAGTCGTGCGCAAATCGCTGCTTCCGCGCCGCCAAGTGCCGAAGCCAAAGATGCGGGTGAATTTTTCCAATATGCCGTAACCGCACCCGTAACCGTCAAACGCGGCGAATCGGCACTCGTGCCGATCATCGGCAGCGAAATCAGCTACAGCCGCGAACTGCTCTACAACGGCGCAAAATTGCCCACACATCCGGTTGCATCGCTGCGATTCATTAATAGCACGGGGCTAACGCTCGAACGCGGCCCGATCACAGTGGTCGAAAATGGCGATTATAAAGGTGAGGCCGTTGTTGCCTTCACCAAAGATGGCAATCAAGTTTACTTGCCCTACGCCGTCGAGTTGGGCGTGCGCATCACCGAAAATTATGAAAATAAGACCCAAACGACAAGCCTGAGCATCCAAAACACCTATCTGGTTTATCTGGAATACGTGATTTCTGAGGCTACCTACACGCTCGAAAATACCGCCGCCAGGCCGCTGACGGTCACAATTGAAGCGCCTATCATCAGCGATTACGAATTATTCGATACCCGCGCCGCCGATGTGACGGCGGCTACCGAACGGCGCTGGCGTGTCGATGTCCCGGCGCGTGGCAAAGCCGAATTTATCCGCAAGGAACGGCGTTTGTCGCGGCGTTATGAGGATTTGCGAAATCTGAACTACAAAAATTTGCAGCAGTTTCTCGCAAATCGCTGGTTGGACAAGTCAACTTTTCAACGCCTGACCGAAATGCTCGACACGATTCAGAAGGTCGCTGATGCCGGGTTACGAAAAAACCAGTTGAACGCCGAAAACGGAAATCTCTACAAGCAGCAGGAGCAGCTACGCGCGAATCTGGGCGTTCTCCAGCCTACAGGCCAGGAGGCAACTCTGCGCAATCGTATCCTGAAGCAACTGGAATCGACTCAGAATCGTATCGAAGAAATTAACCGCCAACTTGACGAGGAAGACAAAAAAATCGCGCAGAATAACGACAAAGCCCAGAAAATTATCGACGGTCTCAACCAGAGTTAGCGATTTGAACCTACCCGATTAGCGGCAAGTAAAAGCAGTAAATAAGGATTTTCACGATGAACAAATTATTGCTTTTCTTCGCGCTGATCGGGCTATTTTTAATTCCGGCCTCCTCGAATCAGGCGCAGGCTTGTGCTGAGGGTGAGATGATCGTTAACGGCGTGTGTGGTGATGCTTCGCTGGATTCGCTGAATGCGGGCTGGAATAAGATCGAGCCGGGCGGCGAAACGATGTGCGCACATGGAACACCCTACAGCTATTGGGTGCGCCCCGGTGCGCGTGATGATCTGCTGGTCTATATGGAGGGCGGTGGTGGCTGCTGGAATGCCGCGACCTGCCGCGATGATGGTCGCGAATTTAACGGCTTTTACGACAGTCGTATCACCGCGAGTGATAATCCAGCCTTTCGCGATGGTATCTTAAACATGGAGAACCCTGAAAATCCGTTTATGGATTACACGACAGTTTACGCCCCGGTCTGCACGGGGGATGTCCATTGGGGCAATAGTGTTCACACCTATGACGACGAGGTGACGATCAATTTTAAGGGCTTCGTCAACACGTCGGCGGCGCTGGATTGGGCTTACGAGAATGCCCCTGAACCCGACTCTGTTTTTGTGACCGGATGCAGCGCGGGCAGCACCGGGTCGATTTTGCATACACCCTATATCATCGCGCAGTATCCCGAAACGCCTGTCTACCAGTTTGGCGATTCCCTCTCGCTGATTTTCACTGGCCCGGTTGATCTGCAAGTCGATTGGCACGCGCACGATAATTTTGCGCAGTGGATTCCGGCGCTGGCAGAAATGCAGCCAACCGATTGGACGATGGCGAAAATGTACGCAGCAACAGCCAATTTCTACCCTGATTATACCTTTTCGCAGTACAACTCGATTCGGGATAATGTGCAGGTGTTTTTCACTTACCCACTTGGCGGCGGCAATGGGGATGACTGGGCAAAGCTGCTCGACGCACATATCGCCGAAATTCAGCAGAACGCGCCAAATTATCGCTCCTATACCGCTGGTGGCGAGCAGCACTGCCTCACACCGCGCCCGGATTTTTATACCTATACCATAGATGGCGTGCGCCTACGCGATTGGGTCGCGGATATAGCCAGTGGAAAAGAGGTCGAATCGCTGCACTGCGCCGACTGTGAACGGGCGGAAATCAGCCGTTAAAATCCTGTTTCTTCGGGGCAGGCGATGCGCTCGGAGAGGTTACACAAAAAATATTGAATCTCGCCGCTGCTGGAAAACCGCGCGAGCTGGCGGTAGCTGTAGGTGAAATCGGTGCTGACCTGGACTTGATGGCAGTTGAAACAGGCATTCAAGTCCTCGTCGAAGGCTGTACCATCGGGGTTAAACGAGCCGAAATTCCATTGGCCGACGCGGAGGCTGCTCAAAAAATCAGCATCCGTCCAATCGGAGCGCTTGTGAGCGATGTGAAAATTCTCGAACGGCGCGTCCTTGATATAGCGCCCCTGCTCATCCAGAAGCAGATTACCCTCGGCATCGCGACTGGCGTAATAGCCGTCGATGATGATGACCGTGTTATTCGGGAGCGTCGAGCCGGGTTGAAAGGCTTCGAAGGCGCTGCGATTAATAAACAGATCGCGTATTTTGCCGTCGGTGCGGTCAACACGGGCGTATTGCACGAAATCGTCGGGATAATTGGCCGGAAACGTGACTCCTGGCTCTCGCGAAACAACTTCCGAAGCGCAGCCAACGATCAAAAAGCAGAAAAAGCAGCAGATCAGCGCATAGGTTTTATAAAACATGGGCAAGGTGTGTATCCAGTTGAGTCTTATTCATACTGTCATAATGCCACCGAATTCTAACAATTCTGTGAAATCGGCTTCTTCAGGATTTTAAAAAACATCACTCCACGACGCGCCCGCTGCGTTGTACACAGTGGCGAGGCGATCCGGAATCTCATGAAATTCATCAACCCACAGCACACGTACACCCAGCGGTTGCAGTGATGTTTCGATCCACTCGTCAATCGCGTCTCCTTCGCGCTTCATGACTGCGAAATGTCGCATCGTTTGCCGTTCAACACGATCCTGGCGGCCTTCGGCGATCAGGCCGCGTTCGCGCTCGACCTTTGAATAATGCAGCAATCGCCGCAGGTTATTATCCTGCATCGAGAGGCCGATAAACAGACAGGGATGTTCGCGCAGCATATAGAGCGATGTGTAGTTAAAAACGCTGGTCGGGCTGTTGAAAAAGTCGAAATATTCCTGCTCGGTGAGCAAAATATCGCCGGACTCTTTCGAGGGGTCGCCTGCGAAAGCGTCGAAACGCAAATAGCCGTGCATGTGATACACATTGGTGCGTCCGAAAATATAATCCGACGAAGGCCGTTCAATCGTGCGCAGAAAATGCAGCCCGCCCATGATATAGCGTGCGTTGACATAGGTTTGCAGCAGCGCATCCAGATTGAAGGTGATAATCCCGTAAACCAGCGGGTTAGCCTGGAAAGAAGCGGTTTGATTTTTTAAGGCAGAAAAGCTGGCGACACTTCTTAAGGTCGGATTCGTCTCCTGAATCCACTCGACGAACTGCTTTTTTCGATCTTCGTCCATCATTTGACGGTAAAGCTCAGGTGGCAGGCCAGCATATAAAACCTCGCGCACATATTCCAGAAATTGCGCTTGCGTTCCTTGCTGGCGGAAGCGGCGTTCGATGACGCTGGCGATGGCTGGCAGGCTGTAATCGTGCTGCCGCAGTTCTTTAACAACCGATGCGCCTTTATCACCAAGGCACTTTTGGGCGATGCCGATAATAAGCTGTTCCCAATTCGGCAGATTTGAGCCAATCGAGACACCAGCACCCAGCACGATGACAACCCCTTCACGCTGATAGGCTTTTTCCAACTGCTGCCAATGATCGTCACTCATCATTTTTCCTGCTCCAACTGTGCCAATGATCGTCACTCATCATTTGCCTTGCTGCTATGCTTGCCCTACGACTATGACAACGTGATTTGCAATTCGTTTTCGAGGAGTCGCTCAAGATAGGGCGTTACCAGCCAGAAATCGCGCAAACTTTGATATTCACTGACCAGCCGAGGATCACCCGCTTTCGAGGATTTGACCGCGCGAATCATCAGATTTTTTGGCGTGTGGTCACTGGAGACAAATTCGATCACGTCCACATGGTAGCCCATAAGGCGCAGAAGAAGCACCCGGAACGAATCCGTCAGCACATCACCGAGCCGTTCGTGGAGCAGGCCGTAGCGTAACATGGGTGCAAAGGCGGGTGGTGTTGGCGCTTTTTCCAGTTGATCTTGCAGGTTGTGCTGGCAGCATGGCGCACACACGATGAGCTTGCTGCCCCATTTGATACCCTGCGCGATGGCTTCGTCAGTTGCCGTGTCGCAAGCGTGGAGTGCCAGCACAATATCGGGTGGATTAATGGGTTGAAAATCAATAATTTTTGTTGGCTGAAAATCCAGACCTGTCCAGCCGAGACTCGCGATTTTCTCCATGTGCGAAGCCAGCAGCGAATGATTGACATCAATACCCGTCATTTCGACCTGCAAGCCCAGGGTATGCGTCAAATAGTGGTAAGCGGCGAAGGTCAGGTAGGCGTTGCCACAGCCGCAGTCCAGAACGCGCACGGGTGAATCGCCAAATTTTTCCAGTTCGCCTGTTTGCGTCAGCAGCTTCAGAAATTCGTTGATCTGCTTGAACTTGCTCTGCATGTTGGCTTTGATCTTGCCATCGTTGGTCATGATGCCGACAGCTTGCAGATAAGGGTCGGGCGCATTGGCGGGCAAAACGAACGCCTTCTCGCGGTCATGCGAGAGTTCAACTTCGTGCGATTGGCTTTTGCTCTGGGAGATGAATGGCTTGCCCTTTTTTGTGATCCGCACCTGCACATCACCGTTAGTCGTCTGCACGGTGTAATTAGCAAACGGCAGCGTTAGGGCTTGTTCAAGCTGTTCGAGCGCTTCGTCACCCGCGTAATTTTTGGTGATGTCTTTTTTCGCGTCGAAGTACGAAAACTGAAGATTCCTGCCGTTTTTCAGCATCACAGGCCGGATGACCAGTTTCAACCAGGGCATGGTCTGGCCGCGCTGTGTGCCGCTGAAGGTCGCTCGCACGAAGGACGCTTCGTCGAGAATGTGGTTTTTTATCAGATACAGATAGTCGTGAGACATCAAGTTTGATTATCATAAACTGCTTTGTGATTTCGCCATTATATGTCCCATGAGGCTAGTCTTCAACTCCCGCTTGAGGCGGATTAGACCCAGGCTTGGCGGTAATCGGCGACATACTGGGCAAATGTAATCGCAGGTCGCCCTAGCAGAGAATCTATTTCAGACGTGACAGTCTTTGCCAAACCCAACCGAGTTAACGTGTAGAGGGCGGTCATGACGAGTGTGAAATTCAGGGGTCGGTGGTTTGTAAGCTGCTGTCGGATAAATGTTATGATCGAAGGGTTGGCATATCGTATTTGTTTCCCCAAAATCGCAGACATTATCTGCGCGACCTGATAATAATCCAATGCTTCACTCCCGGTAAGAGTATAGGATCGGTTTCGATGGTTGTCTTCTGTCAGTGCTCGTACAGCAATCGCAGCAATATCACGAACGTCTATGAAACTGGTTTTGCCCTTCCCAACTGGCACATTGATCTCGCCTCGTGCTTGAATTTCCTCACGATGGGTCGTGTTCAGGTTTTGCATAAAAAAGCTGGCACGCAAAAATGTCCAGTCAATCCTCGATTCCTGAATATGTTTTTCGATTTTGTGGTGGGGAACAACGCGATTTTTTTCGACCCCTGCCAGTGACAGGAATACGATATGCTCGACGCCGGCTGCTTTGGCCGCATCGATGGCTGGCGCGATGTATTTTTTGACATTCGAGATCGCGGGTGGGCGCACCAGGAAAACTGCGTTCACATTTTCGAATGCCACAGCGTATGTTCCCCGATCCTCGAAGTTAAAATAAACCCGTTCAATTGCGTCTCCGAGGAGAAGTGGGTCTTTTTGTATATCAGTTACCGCAGCCCTGAGATCTTCTTTATGGGGAAACAGGCGAATCACTTCACGCCCGACATTTCCAGTTGCCCCCGTAATCAGGATTTTTGAGTTCATCGTCTAATCGCTTTCCTAGTTGCTGATAGCTGGTGCTTGACGCAGATAAGTGTTGTCGTTCAACTGTTTGAGCATGAAAGTCGCCATGTCCGCGCGTGATATTCTGGGACCCATCCCTTTACCGACATAGCCGATTTTGATGCTGCCAGTTGCAGGTGCGTCAGTCAGCATTGGCACACGGACAATAACCCAATCCATGTCCGATTCACGCACGAGATCTACAACCTGTAGCATGTCTTCGTAGACATACCGCGCTGCGAGCTTCAATAATATGTTGATGAATTTGTTAAACAACTTGGGTTCGTCATAGGGGTCGCCGACACCTGCCCCTGCGGAAATCACCAGCTTACGAACACCCTGTTTCTTCATTGCGTCGAGGATATTTTTTGTACCCTTCGTCGTCTGGTACTCTGGTGTGTTGCTTGTCGGCCCCAGGACGCTGAAGACAGCATCAGACCCTTTGATGGTTTGCTCGACTTTGGCTGCATCTTGAATGTCGCCCTGAATCACGGATAAGCCAGGGTTTTGGATAGTCAGTTTGGAGGGTGTGCGAACCAATACGACTACTTCATGTTTGGCTTCAAGTGCTTGTTGAACAAGATGCTGTCCAGTCCGGCCTGTTGCGCCAAATATCGCGAGTTTCATGGTGACTCTCTTCTGTTTTGATAAGACTACTGAGAATTATTTAGACCAGTCTGTATAATAAGGGTAAAAAAATTATTGAAGTTTGGAAACCAATTCCCCTAACTCATATGCGACATTTTCCAGCGGTTCAGGGCTGCGATTTGTGCGGCAAAGAATAATCCCTCCTTCAATCGAGGCGATAATCAGAAAACTCAGCCGTTTTGCGCTTTCTTCAGAAAAGCCGCCGGAGATCAATTTGTCCGCAAATGCGCCTTGCCATCCTGTGTAAATCCGTTGACATTCTTCGCGCAGGCGTTCATTCGTTGCGGCGGTTTCCAAAGCAACGGTGGTGATCGGGCCGCCGGCACGATAGCCCGAAAGCACGACATTGCGCGCAATGTTCAAGATAAAGGTGCGAATCGACTCACCTGGATCATCAATGGCTGCGAGATTTTCTTTGATTCGATTGAGTACAACTTGCCCGACACGGTTTAAGGCTTCGGCGGTCAGTTCTTCTTTGCCACCAGGGAAGTAGTAATACAGAGAACCTTTGGGACTGCCACTTTCTTTGATGATCTGATTCAAACCTGTGGCATGATAACCCTGAAGCTCAAGCAGTTCACAGGTCGTTTGGATAATTTGGTCGCGTGCTAAAGTCATTGGTTCTTTCATCACTATACTTAAATTATAGAGACTGGTCTATATAAAGTCAAGCCATCAAAATTAAAATCTAAGCAAAATCTATAGACAAGTTTACAGAGCGTAGCCTGAACGTCAAGGAATTTACGAAGTTCGCGTGTATTTTAATGATGAGACGGCTATTCCCCCCGATTAAGGGGGTGAACGGGAATCCGTAGTCGGCTTATAGTGGAAAAATCAGCCATCGCGCTTTGGAGGCTTCTTATGCAGCGACGAACACTGGCAATCTGGATCGTTTTGCTGGGTTTAATCATCGGCTTGTTGGGCAATATCCTTTTTTATCAAAAAAGCATCGGCTTATCATTTCCCCTCTTTATCATTAGCAGCATCGTGGTGATGCTGGCGGCCACACGTCCCGCACAGACACCTGTTAACCGCCGCAATTTGTGGCTGCTCGTTCCTGTGATTTTTTTCGCGCTCATGGTCGCGGTGCGGGAAGATGAAACAATCACATTTTTGAATATGGCTGCTGCGCTGTCATTATCCGCGCTGGCGCTGCATTACCTGTCGATCAAAGAACGGCTGGACGAAGCGACACTGCCACAGCAGATTGGCGCGGTTCTTACCAGCGGCATGTATGCAGTTTTTGGTAGTTTCATGGAAGTCGCCGATGCCTGGGCATGGACACGCGCACGAAGCTGGAAAGGACGTGCGGCGGTTTCTGTTGTTCGTGGGTTGGTGATCGCGCTGCCAATTGTGATCGTCTTTACCGTGTTGCTGGGGTCTGCCGACGCGGTTTTCGCCGGATATGTTGAAGATGTCTGGCAGTTTATCGCTTTCAAACCCTCCGCCGGGTTGTTCGATCAAGCGATCATTACGCTCTCAATCGGCTGGCTGGCGATTGGTTCGCTGGCCTATGGCCTTTCACGGCGCGTATCTTCAAGTAAGGTTGTGACCGTTCCGCAAAAAGAAGCCTATTTCGCTTACGGTGATGATGAACCTGTCGCGCTGGAAGGTGAAATTGTCGAAGAAAAAGAAAAGCCGAAAAATGTCGCGCGTTTCCGGCTGGGCATGATCGAAAGCGGCATTATTCTTGGCTTGGTTGATCTGCTATTCGCGGCGTTCGTCATTATCCAGTTTGCCTATTTCTTTGGCGGCCAGAATACCATCGAGGCGCGGGGGTTAACCTATTCATCCTACGCACGCAGCGGCTTTTTTGAACTCGTCGCGGTTTCGGTCATCACGTTGGGGCTAGGCTTATGGCTCGACTATGTGACAGTGCGCCATGAAAAACGCGAGAATCGCATCTTTCGTGTGCTCTTGATCGTGATCGTCGCGCTGACATCGGTGATGCTGGTTTCGGCCTCTCAGCGTATGCTGCTCTACGAAGAAGCATTTGGGTTTACCCATCTGCGCGTTTTCACGCATGTGTCGATGTTGTGGCTGGGGATTCTGTTTGGCGTGTTTTTGCTGTCCCTGTTCCGGGTGAAAAAGCATGTCTTTTCATTTGGGGTGCTGTTGGTGGCGATTGGCTATCTGGGGACGCTTAACATCATGAACGTAGACCTGTACATTGCCCAGCGCAATATCGCCCGCTATCACGAAGGGCAGGCGCTTGATCTCAGCTTTTTGACCATGCTTTCGGCGGATGCGCTCCCCGCGATTATCCCACTGCATGAAGAACTCGCTGATAATCCCGAAGCTCAAACATGGACAGGGCAATGGTTAGCGCGTCAACTGAATATTCTCGAAGGAGAGGGTCAAGGCGGAACAATTTTTTCCGCCAATCTTTCAGGAGACAGCGCCTGGTCGACGCTGGATGCGATGCGAAATCAAATACCAACCTACGACCCGTATTTCTTTTATGAGTCGAGCTACTACGGTAACTATTATGAAATTTACAGCGACGAGCGTTATCCGTCGGGATGGGACTCGCTTACGCCAACGGCGGTAAGCCCTGTCCCATAACGTTAACGCGCTGGACGAATGACCGACAGCACCTTGCCCTGAACTTCGCATTGGGCGGCGCTGACTTCAATCGGCACAAACTGTGGATTGGCGGGCTGCAAACGGATGCGTTCGCCATCTCGGTAGAAATATTTGAGTGTGGTTTCGCCGCGTTCCGGCAGCCACACTGCGACCATATCGCCGTTATTGGCGGTTTCCTGCTTGCGCAGAATCACGATGTCGCCGTCGGCAATCAGCGCGTCGATCATCGAATCGCCTTTTACGCGCAGTGCGAAAGCATCAGTGGTATCGACATGACCAAGCATAAACGGTGTGACTTCAATGCTGTCCTGCGCGTTGATGTCGTTGTAGACGGGCAGCGGTTGACCAGCCACGATCTGACCATAAAGCTGGACGCGCACGGCGGCCTCGGTGAACTGGATGGTTTTTGAGGCCGATTTTTTGTCGCGATTGGGCAGTGCCTTAATCAAGCGCATCCCGCGTGAGACACGATCCGAACGCTCCAGAAAACCTGCATCCACTAGTTTATTCAGGTTATAGTTCACTACCGATGTCGAATTGATGCCGGTAGCTTCCCCGATTTCGCGGATCGTTGGGGGATAACCGTGCAGTGTGACGTAATCCTCCATGTAGACCAGCATGTTTTTCTGCCGCTTTGAGAGACTGTTAAATTCTTTCGGGCTTTTCATATCAACCTTTCCTTAAGTTACAAATGACGAAAGCTTGTTCTGATTATAAGTGAACATCCGTTCGTCGTCAAATTGTTCTTACAATCCAGGTTCATTTTTGGTTTTTATTGGGCAAATTCATCTTCTCAACCCTATCTTTACGCGACGCTAAGTGAAAAATTCAGGGCTTGTGAAAACATAATGCTTATTGTGCTGAACGAAAATGAGAAACAGAGATTAGGTTCTGTTGATATTTGAAAAGCGTTGTCCGATACTACTAGCCAGCTTATATTGAGGTCACAAAAGGTCATAACCGTCCGCCATGAACCCAACCTCACCCCCCAACCCCCACTCCAATGCGGTGGAGTGGGGGAGTCAGACCGATTTGAAGCCCCTCCCTATTGCTATGGGGAGGGGTTTGGGGTGGGGATCAGCATTCAGTACCGCACAAGTCTTTGAAAGAGTAGTCATCATCAGGCGCGTAGGGGCGAAATACGGTATCATTTATGATAGATTTCCTTATAACGACTAGAGTTCGAATATTATGAGAAGCATCGCGCGAACCCTGGCTGATAGTGATCCTGGCCTGCTGCCGATCCTGGCGAAAATCTGGGATGTGGATGTGCGCAATTTGCCCACGTCCGAAATTATCGACAAATTGAGCAAGGCCATGCTCGAACCCGCACGTGCCGAAAAAATGTGGGATGCGCTGAACGAAGACCAGATTGGCGCACTCAAGGCGGTACTTGGCTCTGGTGGCAAAATGCCCGCGAATATGTTTACGCGGCTGTTCGGGGAAATCCGGCAGATGGGCGCGGCACAGGTCGAGCGCGAAAAGCCTCATGCGAACCCGACCAACAGCGCTGAAGCCCTTTTCTATCGCGGCCTGCTCGCCCAAGCTTTTGAACAGGCTGGCCCCGGTGCGCGTCCGATGATCTATGTGCCGGATGATCTGGCAAATGTGCTGCCCAAACACAAAACCTCTTATGACAATATCGAAGCACCGCCTGCCGAAGTCGATCATGCGATTGGGCCAATGGACGATGTGCAGAACGTTCGTCAGGCCGATACGTCGATTGTCGATGATATGGCGACTCTGCTGGCCTATTTGCAGCTCTATAGCGCGGCACTCGAAGGCGAAACGCTGGCAAAAGCAGATCGAGAATTATTGCTGCCTCACTTTCTCAACAAAGACGAAACCCGGCTGGCGTTCATGATTGGCCTGGGGATTACGGCTGATCTGGTTGAGGTCGAAGCCGGAAAAGCGACGACCAAGCGGGCAGAGGTTCGCCGCTGGTTGGCTGGCACCCGCGCCGCGCAGATCAAACAACTCGCGGATTCCTGGCGTAACAGCCCGTCATTTCGCGACTTGTGGCATGTCCCCGGCCTGCATCCAGAACCAACGGGCTGGCCTTATGATCCGCTGGTGGCGCGTACCGCTGTACTCAATTTTTTGAGCGAAATTGTGCCGGAGCAGGATTGGTGGGGGCTGGAGGATTTTATCGAGGAAGTCAAAGCTACTGAACCCGATTTTCAGCGCCCCGGTGGTGACTACAGCAGTTGGTATATCCGCAACGACGAGGGTGATTATCTCGAAGGCTTTGAAAGTTGGGATGCTGTCGAGGGCGCACTGCTGGAATATTATGTCACGGGGCCGATGCACTGGCTGGGATTGGTCGATCTGGGCGAAGATGCCGCCCGCATGACCGCCTATGGACGTGCGTTTGCGGAGGTCATCCCCTGGCCCACTCCGCCTGAACCGGAAGGTAAAATTACGGTGCAGGATGACGCGATTCTGCTCGTGCCGCGCCGAGTAACGCGCATTGACCGCTTCCAGGTGGCGCGTTTTACAACCTGGGTTGCGGCGGGTGATCCTTATACCTATCGACTCGATTCTCAGGGCATCACGCGGGCGGCGCAGCAAGGCATCAACACCGGACATATCAGCGCATTTATTACGCGCGCGCTGGGGGATAAGCCGCTGCCGCCGAAGATTGTGCAGCTACTCGAAAACTGGAAAGCTGGCCCCACCGCGCAGGTGACGATGGAACGCCTCATTGTGCTGCGGACAACCGCGCCGGAAACGCTGAACGTACTGCTTGAAACTCCGGCTCTGCGACGTTATCTGGGGGCGCAGTTGGGGCCGATGGCAGTCATTGTCCGCGCCGACCAGTGGGAAGCGCTGCGAGATGCGCTCGGCGAACACGGCATCCAGGCGGAATTTATCGGTTCGTAGCATCAGAAAGCACGAAATGACGCAGCGACACCGTGTATCAGAAAGCATAATATGACCCAGAGACAGCGCACGTTGATTTACAGCTTGCTCAATTTGCAAACGGGTAATCTGGCTGTTACCGATGTTCGCCTGCTGCGCTGGGGCAGCGAAATCGTCGTTTCCTGCATCTACAGCTATCCGCCGGAAGAAAAAACATTTCGCCTGATTTTCAAAGATTGCCGGGGAATCGAGTGGAATGTCATTAAAGGGAATATCACCGAAGGTGAGCAGGCACAGTTGCTTACCCATGACCTGGGCGAAGGTAATCACCAACGGACAGCCCGCATCGCCACTGTGCTAATTGAGTTGATTATCTCCTACGGCGAACTGGTCGTTGAAAAAGACTGGTAGGAGCGTCGGCGATTAAAGATATGGCAATGATTCCTGCACAGACTCATGAATGGGTAAATGCAAGCGAAAAACACTGCCTTCACCATGAACACTTTCCACTTCAATCCTGCCCTGGTGGAGTTCCACAATTTTCTTGACCATCGTTAACCCCAATCCAGCGCCGCTGTTGTTGCCAGTTCTGGCCTCATTAATTTTATAAAACCGATCAAAAATTCGATCAACATTCTCTGAATTAATGCCAACACCGCTATCACGGATTTCAATAGCAACGTTCTCAGCGCTTGAAAAAGTGCGTATCGTGATCGTGCCATTTTCACTGGTGTAGAGGATAGCGTTTTCAAGCAGATTTTCAATCGCATGATGAATATATTCGTAATGAGCCTGTATAGCGGGTAGCTGCGGTTGGAGATTAAGCGTGATGTGAATCTGTTTAGCAGTGGCCTGGTTATCGAGGTTTAACTTAACATTTTCGATAATTTGATTCACTTGGAGAGATGTAGTTCCTAGGTCTGTTGAACTATCCAGCTTTGCCATCATGTGCAGTTGGTCTATCAGGCGGTTGAGCTGCCAGACGCGCGTTTCGATCATCTCGAAATAGCGCCTTTGTTTTTCAGGCTCGGTTTGTCTTTGCGCCAGATAGACGCTGGTGCTGATGGTGGATAGCGGTGTTCGTAACTCGTGCGAGGTATTTGTGATGAAATCCGAGAGCATATGGACTTTCTCTTTTTCAACATGGAGTTCGATCGCCTGCTGTTGAGCTTTTTTGCGATCCGTAATATCTTCGCTGATGCCAGCAATACGGTAAATTTGCCCGTCCTCATCAATAACTGGGAAGGCGCGTGAATGAACCCATCGCACTTCTCCATCGGGTCGGATCACACGGTACTCAATATTGTAGTGACCGGACATCATTTTTGATACACGCTCAGTGATAACCTGCTCACGATCTTCGGGATGCACACTATCGAGAAAAGATAAAGGATTCGCGTACATACTTTCGCACGTCTGTCCCCAGATAACCTCATACGCCGGGCTAATGTAAAGCACTTCCGTGAAGTCCGGCTTAATCATCCAGAATGCGTAATCGATATTCTCGGCCAGTTGGCGGAAGCGTTGTTCACGCTCGCTTAATTGCGACTCAATAGTTTTGCGATCCGTGATATCGATAATTGTGCCAAAGTATCCGGTGAGGACATGATCTGCATTACGCAGCGCAACGATGCTGCCCAAAACCCAGATCGTTTCACCCGTAGACTTTTGAAATCGATATTCGACGTTGAATTCGCGCTCTGCATACGCGGTAGTTAACCAGACAGCGAAAACCATATCACGATCATCAGGATGCAGTGCCATAGTCCAGCCTGAACCGAGCGCTTTTATTTCCGAAAACCCGGTAATTTCGCTCCATCGCTGGTTGACAAAAATACATTCGCCCTCAGCATCCGTTTGGATGATGCCCACAGGGGAGTAAGTCACCAGTGTGCGAAAGCGCTCCTCGCTCTCCCGCATCTCTTTATTTGCCAATTTGCGCTGGGTAATATCCTGTATGACAAACATCGCACTGGTGATACCCTCTGAAGGGTCTGAAATGGGGACAACACGCGCACTATAAGTCAGGTCTTCAATTTGCCGCTCAAATTCGGGCATCTCGCCTTCAAAGGCTGCATGGAGAGAAGATTCGATCACCTCACTGAACGGAGAGGCCAAGACCTCGGTGAGAAGTTTGCTCTCAAGCTCTTCAGTGCTATAGCCTGTTTTTTTCAGGAATGGACCCTCAGCGAGCAGATAGCGCAAATCGCGATCATAGAGGATAACCGCCATATCCGGCAAATTTTTGATGAGTGTTCGATAAAGCGCCTGGCTTCGTTGTAGTGCAGCTTCTGCTTGCTTTCGTTCCTCAATCTCGTTAGTCAGCTTGAGATGTTCCTGGCGTATCTGACGCTCCATAGGGCGGAAAATAAACCAGCCGACAATGAGGAGCAGGCCGAGGATGCTGATAAAAGTCAGAAATTCTCGTTGCTCCAGGATGACAGTCGTTGCAATGCTTTCAGCCGTATATTGATTGACCACTGTGTCTAATAGACTTAGCAGACCAGGTGCGTTGTTCACAATATATGACAGGTGAATATCATCTGACATCGGATCAGGAACCCGCACTAAGGCCTGTACCGATGATAAGTAATCGGCTACCTGCGTATCGAGCGCAAAGGGCGGATCAAAATACATCGCGCGGATTTCAGGCGATAAAATCTGTCCTGATAAATTGGTATCAGGGTTGTCATCAATCAAGCGTGTATGTGCTGTTCCCATCTCAGCAGCCTGATCGAGCAGTTGCGTGCGTAAATTTTCTCGTGTGCTGCCGGGTGGCGATTGGACAAGCTGTAACGAGAGCAGGGCGATTCTTTGGGAGAACATGCGCTGTTGTCCAGCGGCATTCATAACAACGGCGATCCGGCGCTGATTGACAGTCTCCTCATTCAAGGCGACATAACTGAACAGCGATAGCAACGCAATCAGGATCAACGCACTGGCGTAAGAAAGCGTGACCCTGTTGACTGGAGAATTGGGAAGCGCAAATTTACTATTGGATAGTTCTTGTTTGCGCGGATTTAAGGGTGAATACATCGGCAAACCTAAAAGATCATTTGATAGTCCAATGATAAACGATTCGAATGTAAAAAGTATGAAAATTGGTATCCAAATCACCTTTGTTGTGCTATAGTCGGGCATCATTATTCGCTAAAAACATACCGAAATCACTTCCATGACCCAATTAACTGAACTGACGATCACACAAGCGTTAGAAAAATTGCGCGGTGGCGAGATTTCCGCTGTCGAACTCACCCGCGCTTATTTAAACCAAATCGAACGACTGGACAGCCAGATCAACGCCTATCTCACGGTGACGGCTGAGGGTGCGCTCAAAGCGGCTGAAAACGCGGATCAACAACGCGCTGCCGGAGAGAGTAAACCGCTGCTCGGCGTACCACTGGCGATCAAAGATGTGCTTTCGACAGAGGGTGTTGAAACGACGTGCGGCTCGAAAATCCTGAAGGGTTATCACCCTGTTTTCTCCGCGACTTGCATTCAACGGTTACAACAAGCAGGGATGGTGATGCTCGGCAAGACGAATATGGACGAGTTCGCGATGGGTTCATCCACCGAAAATTCGGGCTTCTCCACCACGCGCAACCCCTGGGACTTAGAAGCTGTGCCGGGTGGCAGCAGCGGTGGCAGCGCGGCGGCTGTCGCGGCTGGTATGGCGGCAGGGTCTTTGGGAACCGATACGGGCGGCAGTATCCGGCAGCCGGGGTCGTTCTGCGGTATCGCGGCGCTCAAGCCCAGCTACGGGCGGGTATCGCGTTACGGATTGATCGCGTTCGGTTCGTCGCTGGACTGCCCTGGGCCGATGGCGCGTTCTGTGGAAGATGTCGCGCGAATTTTGCAGGTGATGGCTGGTCATGACCCGCTTGATTCGACCAGTATGCCGCTGGATGTGCCGGATTACGTGGCAGCCCTAAAAGGCGATGTCAACGGCCTGCGAATCGGCATTCCCAAAGAGTATTTTATTGCGGGTATTCAGCCGGAAGTCGAGCAAGCAGTTCGCGCGGCCTGCGCTCATCTGGAATCGCTCGGCGCGAAAATTGTCGAGATCAGCCTGCCGCACACCGACTACAGCCTGCCGACCTATTACATCATTGCCCCGGCGGAAGCCAGCGCCAACCTCGCTCGTTATGATGGTATTCGCTTCGGTCAGCGCGTTGATAAAGGCGAAATGTGGCCGACCTATAAAGCCACACGCGGACAAGGTTTTGGCGCGGAAGTCAAACGCCGCATTATGATCGGCACTTATGTGCTCTCCGCGGGCTACTATGATGCTTATTATGGCAAAGCCCAGGCTGTCCGCACGCTCATCAAGCAGGATTTTGAGCAGGCCTTCGAAAAAGTAGACATCATCGCAGCGCCTACCGCGCCGACAACCGCTTTCAAACTGGGGCAAAATACGGATGACCCGATTCAGATGTATCTCGGTGATGTGTTCACGCTGCCCGCCAGTCTCGCCGGTATTCCCGGACTGAATGTGCCGTGCGGCTTCGATCAGAAAAATCTGCCGATTGGGATGCAGTTGATCGCCCCGGCCTTCCGCGAAGATTTGCTGCTGCGCGTGGGGCATGTTTATGAACAATCGACGGAATGGCATACTCGTAGACCCGGTCTGGTCGTAGGATGAAGCCACTAGACCAAGTTTGGGCGTGGCATGAAGCCATTGGCTCGATTCGATTTACAATAGATGTAACAGACGCTTTAACGATCAGAAAGAGGTTCTAAATTCATGTTAGAGCAAGAACAAGTTCACCATCAACTCTATCCAATCTCCCAACCGGGGACAATGACGGAGATGGATAAATTCGTCTTCGACGCCTTCGGTTATATTCTTATCGAAGATGTGCTTTCGCTGGATGAATGCGAAGAAGTATTGGAAGCCGCCAAACGCCTGCATAAAGATGGGCCAAAAGACCGCCTGCATCAAATCGGGCGCGGCTTCGAAACCGAGCAAGCCATCGAGAACCTGATCGACCATCCCGCCGTGCTGCCGAAAATTCGCGGCATTCTGGGTGATCGTTTTGTGCTTCAGGCCGCGTGGTGTACGATTCAGCCCGCCGGGAGCCAGAGTGTAGGCTGGCATCAGGACGGTTCTGGCGCAGTCGAGTTCCGCAATCTCGGCGTGTATCCACTGCCGCTGCTGCAACTACGCGCCAGCTTTAACCTGACTGACCAATCGCAGCATTTCATGGGTAACATGATGCTGATTCCTGGCAGTCATCACGGTCAGGTTCGCCTGCCAGATTCGGCGCGTAAAGAAATTTATGCCTCGCCGATCCAGCATATTGTCACCTGCAAACCGGGTGCTGTTCTGATTTTCCACAACGGTGTGTGGCATTCGCCCATGCCCAACCATATGGACTATGACCGCTATAACATGCACTACATCTACAGCCCACCCTGGCTGCGCCGATCAGATCGTGACGCGACTGACCCGGCCTTCCTGGAACGCACGACCCCGCTGCGCCGTGCGCTGATGGGTGATTATGCCCGCCCGGATGTGCCGTTCGGTGGTGGTTTCCCCGCTATTCCGTTCGACGATGAAGCAAACGGCAACGGTAACGGCAAAGCCTAAATATTAATTGAACCACAGCGGCACGGAGGACACGGAGAAATTTAAATCCTCTGTGCGCTCTGTGTCTCTGTGGTTCGATATTTACGGCAGCAGCAGCGGACGAATCACCCGTAGAATCAGGTAAACATCAAAGGGGATGAGCAGCGCGTAAGCCGCAAAGGGCAGCCATTTTGCCCAATCCCATTTCCCCAGCAGCAAACGCCACCACGCATCCAGCCCCAGCGCCATCAATATGCCAAACGGAATCAGCCCAGGGAACAGATAGCGTCCTTGAAACTGCAAAAATACGGTGTTGTAGTAGACGAACGCGAGCACCGCCAGCACCAGAGTCAGCCACAAAATCAGCCATGCGCTGCGTTGATGTGTATTATCATTCGACAAGGGCGCACGGCTGTGCGCCCCTACAAATTCTCGTTTTGTGTCAGAACGCCGCAAAATGAATCTGTCCACCAACAATCCGCCAACGACGACCAGCAGCAACCCCTGGAAAATGCGATACATCCAACCTTGCAGCGGCAGCGCCATCCAGCCGAACTGCCCCCAAAAGCTGTTAAACGTATCGTTTATCGCCCTGCTGATATATGCATCTTGACCATTTTCAACGATGAATTGGGCGGTACGCATCTGATCGGCGACCACAAGGTCGTGCGCCCGTAAGCCGAGAAAATCGGGAAAGCCATATACGCCGAAATTTCGCAGCCACCATACGCTGCCGAGAATCAGGGCGGGTATGAAAAAAAGCGCGAGAGTCGTGAGTAAATTGCGTAGGGGCGACGCATGCGTCGCCCCTACAGAGGTATCATTTTTGCGTTCATTCCACCAGCGCATAAAAATCGCCAACGGAACAACTCCGGCCAGAAAATAACCCGTCGATTTGGTGACGAATATCAAGCCGACGAGAAGCCCTAATATAAGTTCAGGCGGGATTCTTGTTAATCCTGTAGGGGCGGGTCTCAGACCCGCCCTTGCATCGGACGATTTTATATACCGAATGGATGCCAGCAAGGTGAGGCCGATCAGCAGTTCCGCAAGGCCATCATTATTGACCGCCGAGAGCATTGCCATGTGCTGCGGCAGAAACGCGACGAATGCCGCCGCTGCCAGCGCGACTTCAGGGCGATCCGGCAGCATCACCGATGAGATGCGATAGGCACACCACAGCACACCTGCGCCGAACAGCACCGAGAGCAGGCGCAGTGCGATCAGATTGCCGTTCGTCACGCTGAAAACTGGTGCGGCGATTAGATAATAAAGCGGCGGCTGATGATCTTCATATTGAATCGTATCGAGTCTGTCGAGCAGATCAGGAGCGAAACGTGCGCTGGTCAATTCACCTTGATAGGCCTGCTGCCAATCGCCGACTTCAATGACTGGAAAGCCGCCATTTTCGGCAACCTGACGAATGTAGTTGTAATGGGCGGGTTCGTCGGGCGCTTGCCAATCCGGTGTAAGGGCGGCGAATAATGTACCGACGATGAGATAAGCGACCAATAAGAGTACAAAAAAAATACGCGTCACGGTTTCATCGCTCCACAAACAGGGGCATCCCAATCCAGCCGCATGTGTTCTGCCAGCATCGCGTCGATCTGCGCAGCGATATTTTCAGGATACGGAGAGGTACGTCGGATATTGAGATCCGCGTGTGAATTCATCACTTCGAGCGTGGCGGCAAGTACGCTGCGCGTTTCATTGACCATGAACAGCAGGTAATGGAGACGCTTGGCTGAACGCCCCAACAAACGCGCACGAAAAACAACCGTATCGCCGATATGCACTTCGTTGAGGAACTGCGTATGGTGTTCGAGGTCGAAGCCGCCAGCGTGATTTTGCTCGTAATAATCCATCGATAGGCCGAGGCGATCAAACAGCGGAATTCCAGCTTCATCGAACAGTGCGATATACCAGCGCATATTCATATGCCCCATCGCATCGCGATATTCATCAGGAATGGTTATACGATAAACCAGTGGTAGGCTTTCGAGTTTTTCAAGCGGGATTGCGGGAGGACGCATCGTGCTTTCTCCATGTGGATGCCAAACGGCGGTAGTTTAACACATAGATGCGAAACGGCAGTAAGTTTACAACACACTTAACTATCATCAGGAACTAAAACAGCATATGCTAGGAGGAATAGTGCTGCTCAAAAAAGGGAAATTTGCATGTCCAGCCAAAGACTAAAACAGGCTTATGAGCTGATTAAAGCGAATAAAAAGCAAGATGCGGTTGATATACTTTTGCCCATTTTGAAATTTGATGACAAAAATGCCGATGCCTGGTGGCTGATGGCAAACGCGCTGGAAGCTCCCGACGAGATTCGTGAAGCGCTGGAAAACGTCTTACGCTCGCGTCCGTCGCATGATAAAGCGCGACAAATGCTCGATAACGTCAATCTGCGCTATCCGCCCCCGGCAAGCCGTGATGAATTTGCATTCGAAGATGATCCTTTTGAGGTAGTTGATACGCCCGATGATTACCAGCCGCGAGTCTATAAAAAAGGTGTCGGCGCTGTGCCTTTGGGTGAAGATGGCAAAGTCGTCGTCACCAAATCGAAGGGTAAGACAAGCCCCTGGGTGATTATCCTGGCAATTTTCGGTGTTTTTGGGTTGCTAGGCTGTCTCGCCTGCGTGGGGCTATCGGCTGCCGGGATTTCTATTTTTAATCAGGCGATCAGCGATCCGACTCTTCAGGCTGTCCTGCAAGAAATGCCGGAAATGCTTACGACTGTCGCGGCAAGTAGTAGCGATAATCAAACGCTGCCGGACGACTTGCAGATGCGCGGCACGATTGAGCCAGGGCAAACGGTGCGCGGCACGGTTGACACGTTTGACGATGACGGTTGGACATTTTCCGGCAGCGAGGAGAGGCAGATCACCATTGAGTTAACCGGAGGCGGCGGTCTTGACCCACAGCTTTATCTTTATAATTCAGACAGGCAGCTTATCGCCGAAAACGACGACATCGAATTTATGGATAACACCAACTCACGCATTGAGTTAGCACTGCCCTACAGCGGAAATTATACGATTGTTGTCAGCGCGTTTGGCACTGGTGGCGATTACGAACTCACGGTGCGCTAGTCATTGACCAAACTAATTTCTAAAAGTTGGGCGACCCGCCGTGTCTCGCCTACGATGTACATGTTTGTAGGGGCGAAGCGCCGCTTCGCCCAATATGATCTATCTTCAAGAATCATTGTGGTTAATTAGTCGTTGTTCTTCATCAGCTTTTCACGCAGCGCAGTCATTTCGTAGCGGAAACGATCATCTTCCGCCATCATCTCGACCACTTTATGGTAGCCGTGCAGCACAGTCGTGTGGCTGCGTCCGCCGAGCATATCGCCAATTTGCGGCAGCGAAGCATCGGTAAGTTCACGCGCCATATACATCGCGATCTGCCGTGCGTGGTTGATACGTCCGGCGCGGGTTTTGCTGGTCAGATCGCGGATGCCAAGCTGATGATGCTTCGCGACAATTTCAAAAACCTGCTCGACAGTGATAGAAGGTCGTCCATGATTGCGCGGACGTTCGAATCGCTCCAACACCGTTTCAGCGTCATTTCGATTAAGCGGCTGGGCGCTCAGTCGTGATTTGGCGACGATCTGTGTAAACAGCCCTTCAAGTTCGCGGATATTGGAAGATGCCCGTTCTGCGATCATTTCCGTGACCGAACGCGGTACACGAATGCCTCGCTCCTGCGCCCAGGATTCAACGATGGCGACACGCGTTTCATACTCCGGCGTTTGCACGTCCATCAACAGCCCGCCCTCAAAGCGCGAACGCAGTCGATCTTCCAGCGTTTCGAGGTGACGCGGGTGGCGGTCAGATGCCAGCACAATTTGCTTATTAAAGGTATAAAGGGCATTAAATGTGTGGAAAAATTCTTCCTGCGTGCTTTCTTTCCCGGCGATAAATTGAATATCATCCACGAGCAGCACATCCAGCGAACGATATTTTTCACGGAACATGGCCGTTGTGCGCTGGCGGATAGCGTTCACCAGATCGTTAATGAAGGCTTCTGACGGGATATAGATGACGTTCAGATTTTTCTTGCGGCAGGTATGGGCGATGGATTGGAGTAGATGGGTTTTGCCCAACCCGACACCACCATAAATCAATAGTGGGTTATACACGCTGGCTGGATTTTCCGCTACGGCCTGCGCCGCTGAATAGGTCAGATTATTGACACCGCCGACCACGAAGCGCTCAAAGGTGTAGCGCGGGTTGAGTTCGGACTCCGGCATCTCTGGACGTTGGGGGCGAACAACCTGTTGATGCAGCGGCAGTGCTTCTTCGGCTGGGTCTTGCTGGGCCAGCAGCCGGAACAGCGGCATATCGCCATCGGGCGATTCTACGGCTGGCGCTGCTTTGACAATCTCAAAACGCAGTTCGACAGGTACACCATAGGCATCGCTCAAAATGCGGCGAACGCTGCGGTACAGGCGATGTTCCAGCATATCGCGAGCGAAGGTGTTGCGCACGCCAATCGTAAAAATAGCTGGGCCTTCAGCCGGGTTTTCAAAACCTAAGTAAGTTGTACCCCGCAGCCAGGTATCAAAATTGGCTCGGTCAAGTTGGACTTCGAGTTGATTGAGTGCTGCGTTCCAAGCTTCTTGCGGGTTCACGGTTTTAATTTCCAATGATAATCACTATCTTGCTCATCGGCGACAAGCAAGGCCAATATAACGGCAGAAATGCCACGTAACTTTTCGAATTTTGTCGGTCTAGTAACTGGGACGCGAAAAACAGTCCCTTTTTGAAACACAACTGGGGCAGGTGTTTGTGGTGTGTGCTGGCTACACACTCATTCAATAGTATAACGAAAGATCGCCAGAACCTCAACTGAATCCGGGCTTAAATTTCTGTTTTGCGCAAGATTTTAAAGTTGGGATAAGTTCTACACAGAGGGTCAATAATTTGGGATAACTTTCGCGCTCAAAAATGAGGAGTCATAGCTTTTGTAAGTGCCATATGTAGGGGTAATGGCCTTGCCAGCCTATATATGTATAGGTTTGAGGCCATTTAGAGTCTTTTTGATGATTCGCGATTGTGAAATCTTCAATTTTTTAACATTGGGATAATTTCTACCAGCCCCGTGAAAAACTGGGTAAAGTGAATTTTAGGGTTGGGATAATTTGGGATAAATGGAATATATGTTCTATTTAAATGCGCTGCCATCTTGCTATTAGTAGACTTCAATAGGTTTTTCGTGTAGAATATAAATTAGGCAGTAAATAAAATTTGTAATTAGATTTTTAGAGAACGGTTGATTGATAATATGTCCGAACAATACACTGCAAGTTCTTTGACTTCTGATTCGGAGGCTACTCAATATACGGAAGTGAACATCATGGATGACGATTCCCCGCATAAAGCTGATGTGATTAAGGTATCTGCAAAGTCACGTTCGACAGCAGTAGCGGGAGCAATCGCCGCAGTTATCCGCGAACATCGATATGCCGAAGTGCAGGCTATTGGGGCTGGAGCTGTCAATCAGGCAGTCAAGGCGCTGGCAATTGCACGCGGCTATCTGGGACGCGATGAAATCGACATTGTGTTTACCCCTTTCTTCACCGAGGTTGAGATCGACGGCCAGGAGCGCACTGCTGTTCGGTTCAAGGTCGAACCTCGTCCTGAATAAGAGTATCCCGCAGGTTTCGGTGTTCCTGTTCAAAACACCGGACGCTATAATAGTTTCGCTGATATGAAACGGACACTGACGAGCCGTTTTGTGATTTTTATCGCGTAAACATTATAGTCGAGCAAACATGACCCAACTTGACCTACACACCCATACTACTGCCTCGGATGGACAACAAACACCCAGTGAAGTTGTCGCCCTGGCAAAAAAAGCTGGTCTCAAGATTCTTGCCATCACCGATCATGATACAACCGAAGGCATTGAGGAAGCGCAAGCCGCAGCGGGCGATTCACTCACGATTATCCCCGGTGTCGAACTGAGCGCGGAGGATGACGCGGGCGATGTTCATACGCTCGGTTATTTTATCGATATTCACAATACAAGTTTTCAGTCTGAATTGAAGCGATTCCGTGCTGGACGGCTTTTTCGCGGTCATGAAATTGTGCAAAAACTAGCGGAAATGAATATGCCGCTGGCCTGGGAACGAATCGAAGCACAGGCTAAAGGCGGCTCGATTGGCCGTCCGCACATT
>JALHNB010000014.1:143520-159354 GCA_022843745.1 Anaerolineae bacterium
CGCGATGGTCGAAGCCGGTTACGTCAAATCCACCCAGGAAGCATTTGACCTGTATATTTCGAATGACGGGCCAGCCTATATCCCACGCACACGCCTTTCACCGGAAGAAGCCATCGCCATGATTCACAGCGCTGGCGGAGTCGCGGTACTGGCGCACCCTGGTCTGCTGGCGGATTATGAGGCGATGATCGAGCGTTTAGTTCCTGCTGGGCTGGATGGTGTCGAGGTCGTTTATCCCAAGCACAATGTCGAAATCGAAACACGGCTGCGTATTCAGGCGCAAAATAATGACCTGATTATGACAGGTGGCTCCGATTTTCATGGGCTGACGGCTGTCGGCAAGGCGATGCTCGGCTCGGTTAATCCGCCGGAAGAAGCCGTAGAAGCCCTGCGCACACGCGCGAAATATTACGCGCAGGCATAAATCGTAAGGGCGCAACGCCTTGCGCCCATTCACAGATTTTCCTGTTTTAAACCTGGATAATCCAGAAACATCACTTCCAGCGCCAGCCGTAGGTTGATGTTGTATTGAAGCTGCTGCATCAGATTTCGGGTGGCTTTCATGGCTTTTAGCGTGTCGTCAGCGGTGAAATAAATCGCGTGCTGCTGTAGAGGAATCATGCGATCACTATTGGCTGTGGGGACGCGGCTGCCCTCGCGCAGGAGCAGCAGATCGCGCCAATAGGTTTGCCAGAGTTCGAGCAGCGCTGCAAGTGACTGCTTATCTTTCCCAAGTCCTTCAGCAATTTCAAAACGCCCGGCGCGGGGAAGTTTCAGGCAATCCTCAAGGAGTTTAAACGCTTCGTCGCGCTGATTCAACAGCGAATCATCCTGCAACGCCTGGATCGCCCACCCTAACCGCCCGCCACTCAGACGTGCCAGGAGTTCCGCTCGTTCCGGGTCAGCCCCATAATGATTCTGCAAAAGGTCGCGGATGGTGTTCGCTGCAACCGGACGCAGCGACAGCACCTGGCTGCGGCTGGTAATGGTTGAGAGCAGTGATTCGGTGGCGGGTGCTAACAAAAATATCAAAGCGTTTGGTGGTGGTTCTTCTAAGGTCTTGAGCAGCGCATCCTGAGCGCGGGGCTGGGCGTGGTCAAAATTCTGAAAAATCGCGATCCGATAGCGTGCTTCGTATGGCTTCATGGCGATCCCGCGCATCACTGTGCGAATCGCCTCAATTTTCAGCGCACCCGTTCCTGAGTCATATTCGGGATAAAGCATATCAGAATGACCACCGCTGGCAATCAGCTTGCAGGAACGACATTCTCCACAGGGACGCATGGTTTCGTCATCATGGGTGCAGTTGAGCGCCGAGGCGAAAGCATGAGCCAACGTATTTTTGCCGATTGAATCCGTACCGACGATCAGATAAGCGTGACGAATTCGCCCATTCGCGAGGCTTTTGCGAAGCTGATTGACGGCCCAGTCGTGTCCAAAGACCGGCCAATGGTGTGTGGGGGTATAGGTCGCCATAGTTAAAAACTCAACGCAAAGGGTACAAAGTTGCAGAGGCGCAGAGAAAAAACTTGGTATATACCCAGGTTTTGTAGGGGCGAGGCATGCCTCGCCCCTACGAACCAATCATGAGGATATACTCGCCAAAGATTTTTACACATCACTTCTTCGCTGCCAGCGTCTTATTGATCTGGTCAATATGACCTTCGCCATGTCCGGCATAGATGCGCAGCAGATCGTCGGGCGTGACAGCACCGATTTCCGGGTGCATCCCGCTGCGTGTCCAGTCTTCCTCCTGAAGCTGTTCCAGCAAAACGCACCAGCGTTCATGCAACCCCTTGAGAAGCGCCAGCGAACTTGCCACCGGAAGATCATGCGAGTCTGGCAATTCTGCCCATTTTTCCTGTAAATACGGCTTGAGAGGCGGCTTGTCTTCAGTGAGGATGAGTTTCAGGCGGATAAAAGAGTTCATATGGGAATCGGCCAGATGATGCACATTTTGCGCCACTGTCCACTCACCCTCGATGAAATGCGTATTGAGATCGGCATCGCTCAGGTTTTGTACGACGGCTTCAAGCTGGGCAGGGAAATCACGAATTTTTTCAATGCGAATTTGTCGTTCAGATGGTGTTGTCATGGCATATCTCTCGATTACTGAAATCGCGAAAATACGGGGATCACAAACGAAAGTCTGTGTTCCCCGTATTCTATAGCACAAATGTGAGAAAATGTCGAATATTCAGTCGATTTATTTGGTGTTGCGCGGGTCAAATGCGTCGCGAACACCGTCGCCGATCAGATACAGACTCAGAACGGTCAGCACAATCATCAGCCCAGGGAAGATCGCCAGATGTGCGCCCTGGCGGAGATAAGTCTGCGCCCCTGTGAGCATATTTCCCCAACTGGGAGTTGGCGGACGCACACCCAGCCCCAAAAAGCTGAGTGCTGATTCGACGAGGATCAATGTGCCGATTTCAATCGCCAATGCGGTAATCAACACCGAAAAGACATTCGGTAGGATGTGCATAAACATGACGCGGATCGGCCCAGCCCCCAACGCCTTCGCGCTAATGATGTATTCGCGGTCACGGTTCGCCAGCGTTTCGCCACGCACCAGACGCATGATGCCTGTCCACGAGAGGATTGTCAAAACGAGGATCAATGTTTCGACGCTGGGAGTCAGCACCGAAGCGATCAAAATGAGCAGCATGAGGGTTGGAATCGAGTTGAGCGTGGTGATAAACCACATGATGATGTCGTCTATAAATCCAAACGGCCCGCCCTGGTAATAGCCAGCCACTAATCCAATCGCAACGCCAATCGTCGTCGATAAAATTGATGCAAAAAAAGCAATCCTTAGCGAAACCTGACCACCATAAAGCAGTCTGGAAAGCAGATCGCGACCCAGGTTATCTGTACCCAGAATATGATTACCTGTACCGATTGGTAAAAATTTGTCGGTGGGGCTGGTATCGGTATAAGAAACTTGCAGGGCATTGGTGATGAGTGGTGCAGCCATTGATAAAATAATGAGCAGGAGCAGTACACCCATCGCGGCAAGTGTCAGATAATCCCGGCGCAGACGACGCAGGGCAAGCCGTGTTAGAGAATCGGTGGCGTGGGTTTCTTCGGTGAGGCTCGCGATTTGATTGGGACTGCTGATTTGCGAAGTTGCCATCGTAAAACCCCCGTTAGTTCAAGCGAATGCGCGGATCGACAATCGCATACAAAATATCTGAGATTAAATATCCCAGAATAGTTGCCATCGCTGCGATCATCACAACGCCCATAATGACCGGATAATCCTGCTGGCGGATCGAATCGACAATCAGCGTTCCCATCCCCGGCCAGGCATAAATCGTTTCGGTCAGCACCGCGCCGGTAATCACGCCAGGAATGGCTGGACCGAGCAGGGTTGCAATCGGAATAAGTGCATTGCGGCTGGCATGTTTAAACCAGACGATGCGATCCGAAAGGCCTTTGGCACGCGCTGTTCGCACATAATCCTGGTTCAGCACATCCAATAAGGAAGCTCGCATAAAACGCGAGAACGTCGCGACGCTGAAGCTCGCCAGCGTAATCGTCGGCAAAATCAGGTGACGGACACGCTCTATGACGGTGTAATCGCCACTGGCCTTGAGTGGGAAGCGATTGCCCATTGGCAACCATGCCAGAATAACCCCAAAAATGAGTAATAAAACCAGACCTAGCAAGTAAACAGGGACAGCGCTGATGACTACTGCCAGAACGCGGCTGATCTGATCGAATATGCCGCCATGCTTGACGGCTGCAAGAATGCCGATGATAATGCCGATCACAGTGCCGATGAAAAGCGAGATTAATCCTAGCTCAAGCGTGGCAGGGATGCGGACACCGATGACTTCTGTGACCGGATTTTGCGAGACAAACGATTTACCGAAATCGCCGCGCAGAATCCCCATATTGGTGCCAATTTCCATGCCTGTCTGATTCCCGCGACGGTCAAAAACAGGCATTTCACGCCCACCCCAGATCGTCACACCAAACAGGCTGATTGGCGCATCGCCGATTAACCAACGCACATATTGCTCATGAATCGGCGCATTCACACCGAGCGATTCGGCCATTGCCTGGCGCTGCTTGGCGGAAATATTGGGGTCAAAGCCCAGAAGTGTGACCGGGCCACCGGGAGCCAGTGCCATGATCGCATAGGCAAGAACCGTGATACCGATAAAAGTGGGAATCGACTGGATGAGTCGGCGTATCGTAAATTTGAGCATAATTCGTAAATCTCAACCTAGCGAACAAAATGGGCGTTTTCAAAAAATTAATTTATAGGGGTAAGGGTAGGTCTCAGACCTACCCCTACGAAAATCTATTTACTCAACGACGTTTCAGTTATTCAACGACGTTCCAGGCATCAATATTCCATGTGCCCTGGTCGGGGAATGGTTGGAAGCCCTGAACGTTGGGGGCTGCTGCATACAGGCTGTTGCGGGCATACAGCCACAGATAGGGTTGGTCTTCATACAGGATTTCGGTCATTTCCTGGGCAGCGGCGACACGTTCTGCCTCATTGCAACCAGGAAGTGTCGCGACAGTTTCGCCGAGTTCTTCGAAACGAGCATTGTAGTAGGACGGGAAGTTGAAGCCGTAGCCTTCGCCGAACAGATCATTGGCCGCGCCAAAGAAGCTGCGTTGATCGGGTTCGAAGGGCAGGGAACCGCGCCAGCCCGCTACTGCTGCGTCAAAGGTCTGAGCGCCCATGTTGTTGTCGTACATGGTGTTGAAATCCAGCACGACGACATCAACCTGCACACCGATTTGCGCGAACTGGTCTTGCAGAATGACCGAGACATCGTTGCGGATGTCGCCGACATTCATTAGTTCGAAGACGAATTCTGTACCGGGTTCGGCATACATACAGCCGTCGCAAGTGCGCAGGCCGTCGCCGCCTTCAACCAGGGGATCGCCAGTGGATACCCAACCAGCTTCGTCCAACAGGGCGCGTGCTGCGTCATAATCGAATGCACGGCGTTCCAGATTGGGGTCAACTGTATAGGCGGTTGGGATCGTGCTGGAAACCATCGCCGTGCCATAGCCAGCCAGCGGCCCATCAATGATTTCATCAATATTGATGGCGTGTTGCAGTGCCTGACGGACGCGGACATCACCGAAAATCGGGTGGTGTCCCTGGTCGATGGGATTACCATCTTCGTCCAGGCCATTTTGTGGGTTATTGGGGTCAGCCAGGTTCAGCGCGACATAGTGCCACACGCGGCCTGGTGCCTGGAATGATTGTGCGTTGGAAGACAGAATTTGTTCGAAGCCACCACCGGGTTCCACGACGAAGTTGATGTCGCCAGTCTGGAAAGCCAGGAAGCGTTCAATCATCACGTTTTCGTCCGGGGTATCGACGTACACCCAGCTATTGGGGACGGTGTAACCGGCTGAGGCATCGGGCGCAACGTAGTTCGGATTCGCCGCGAGATAAACGGCTGTACCGGGTTCGACGCGCTCGAAATTGAATGGGCCAGAGGTCACGGTGGGTGCATCATCATAAGGATGATCGATCATGCTGCCCCAATCGAATTCTTCCCCGCGCACATAACCATAAACATGCGATGGCAGCGGCGGAACCAATGCAACCTGACGCATCACTTCGCAATTGGGAGCTTCCACACCAAATGCAATCGTCTGGGCATCAATCACTTCAGCGCTGATGAGTGTTGCAGCAGCAGTCGAGTAGCTGCTTGAAAGGCCAACATCCTGCCCTTGCTGCATCGCTTCCCATGTGAAGTAGACATCTTCAGCGGTGATGGGTGTGCCATCATTCCAGGCCATATCATCACGCAGATTGACGGTGACTGTCAGGCCATCATCGGAAATCGTCCAGCCGCTTGCCAGCGTATTTCCAATGTCCGGGCCGGGGCCATATTGCAGGGTTTCGGGGTCGAGGCCGACCAGGTTAGGCCAGAGAACAGCATTGGGGTCGGCGCAGTCTACGCCAGAGCAGCGAATGGGAACCAAGGGGCCGAGGTTGGCAGAACCGCGTGTGTTTCCACGCACCACTGCGCCACCTTCGCCAGGGCCGGGCAGAGCATCCTGCGCCAGCACCACGAGGCTTATGCTCAAGGCTATCACTAGCACCAGGCTAAGACCTACAAAACGAACCATATTTCTTGTCACGTTCATTACAGAAATCCTCCTTTAGTATTTTGTTGAGCTTTGGAACAGCACTTGAATGGCGTCCCTATTGGGTCTAATCTATCAAAACCCAAACCATGCTAGACTCATGCTATAGCATAGGTATTGATTATACTCACTGCTTGGGATAAGGTTCAAATTTTAGTATCCGATAGTGTGATACTAATCGACACCGCGCATCCGGGGATCAAGCGCATCCCGCAGGCCGTCTCCCAGGAAATTGAACGCAAACATCACGAAGAACAATGCCAGCGCGGGGAAAAGTGCCTGATAAGGGTAGCTGTTGATGACTTGTGCCCCTTCGGAGATCATCGCGCCCCAACTCGGTGTTGGCGGGTTCACGCCCAGACCGATAAAACTCAAAAAGGCTTCATACGAGATATATTGCGGAATACTGAGGGTTTCAGCGATGATAATTGGCCCCAGAATATTGGGCAGGATATGTTGTCGCATAATTTCAGGGGCGCGAGTGCCGATTGAGCGTGCCGCTTCGATATACTCTTTTTCACGCACCGAAAGCACCTGACCGCGTACCAGACGCGCCATCTGCATCCAGGATGTCAGGCCAATGCCGACAAAAATAAACAGCAGGCCGCCTGTTGCCGAGTCCAGTTCACTGATGTAGTACGAAAATGTTCCCTGCTCGACCTGGGTGAAACTGGCGCGAAAAAATGCCATCAGCAAAATGATGAACAGAAAGGTCGGGAAGGCGTACATCACATCAACGATACGCATCAGCGTATTATCGACCTTGCCACCGACATAGCCTGCAATCATACCCACCAACAAGCCAACAATGATGCTCACCACCGGGCCGACGAAAGCCACTGCTAGCGACACACGTGAGCCATAGACAATACGGCTGAATAAATCGCGCCCAAGCGCATCTGAACCCAGCGGATATTTATCGGTGACGGTAATATAACCGCCTTCGTCTTCTGGAATCATATTGGGGAAAATGCGCGTGACCCAATACGGCACGGCGTTATTATCCGCGCGTACTTGTGTTTTATAATCGTAGGGAGCGATAGCAGGCGCAAAAATGGCGACCAGAATGCTGATAATGATGATGATAAGCCCCATGATCGCTGCTTTGTTGCGTCGCAGCCGCCGCGCTGCATCCCCCCACAGGCTTTCTCCGCGCGGACGTTCTTTTAAGTTAGCAATCTGCCCCGCTGCTGGTTTTGGTCGTTGTAGAGCTGTCATACTTCTTTTCCTATCCTTATGTATAGCGGATGCGGGGGTCTAACCAACCATATACGATGTCAACCAGCATATTTGAGATCACCAGTACCAGGGCATAGAGGAGGATTGTTCCCATAATGACCGAATAATCGCGTCCGGTGATGCTCGTCACAAAATAGCGCCCCAAACCTGGGATGCCGAAAATCGTCTCGGTTACAAATGTTCCCGTGACTAATAACGCGAATAATGGCCCGATCACGGTGACGACGGGGATCATGGAGTTTTTCAGCGCATGGGCGATGATGACCATACGTTCAGATAAACCTTTGGCGCGGGCGGTACGGATGTAATCCTCGTTGAGTACCTGGAGCAGGCTGGCGCGCATGAGCCGTGCGATGAGCGCCGAGTAGGTGAAACCTAATGCGAAGGATGGCAAAATGGCGTGCGCCGGGGTTCCCCATCCGGTAATGGGCAGCAAATGCAACTGGACGCCAAATAAATATTGTAAAAGTGGGCCGGTGATAATAACTGGCACCGAAACCCCCATGATGGCGACTCCCATGCCCGCGTAGTCATAAACCGTATTACGTTTAAGTGCGGAGACGATCCCAAGTGGGATGCCGATGAGCAGGGCGACACCCAGCGCAACCACACCAAGCTGGAACGAAACGGGTAAATGTTCCTCAAAAATATCATTGACCGAACGGCTTCGCGCTTTGTAGGAGGGGCCGAAGTTCATCCAGCGGAAGTAGGTCTCTTCACCCATAAAAGGCAGCGGAATATTAATCAAATAATCTTCTAAAACATTAGGTCGAATTCGCTCAGTTGTCACTTTTGGAACAAGAATATCGCCCATGTAGCCCAGATATTGATTCAACATTGGCTCATCGAGGCGATATTTTTTATTGAGATTCTCAATGACCTGCGGCGGTAAGGGTTTTTCTCGGCTGAACGGCCCACCGGGGACGGCACGCATCAAAAAGAAGGTGATAACCGACACAACAATCAATACAACAAACATCCACAAAATGCGTCGGGTGATAAACTGCGCCATAACGACAACCTCTACCTGTCATTAGAATAGAGGCGAACCCGAAAAATCCGGTTCGCCCCTATTGATGAACATATTCTTACTTTACAGCTTTAACCCGCGAAATCCCACTTTTCATAGCGTTCGAGGCCGATGGACGAGAAGGTACGTGTCACATCGGGGGAAACGACCTGGCGGGTAACGTACCAGAAAATCGGTGCAAGAGCGTAGTCTTCAGCAACCAGAATTTCTTCAGCGCGGGCATACATCTCGGCACGGGCTGCCTGATCGGTGCTTACGCGAGCTTCATCAACCAGCGCATCAAACTCGGCGTTGCTCCAATTGGTGTAGTTATTCGGAGAGTCCGAGCGTGTGGTTTCGTAGAGGAAGTTGTTGGCATCCGGGTAGTCCATGCACCAGGCGGCGCGGAAAATCTGCGGTGCGTCCACTTCGATCACGTCGAAGTAAGTGGTGGTTTCCATTGCGGAAAGCTGAACTTCGATGCCGAGCGTTTCTGCCCACATCTGCTGGACGGCCTGCGCAACGAGGTTATTATATTCAGTGTCGCCAAAGCCCAGCGTAATCGTCGGAAGTTCGGCGGCGCTGCTCAGGCCGAGGTCAGCCAGACCCGCTTCGAGGGCGGCCTGTGCGCCTGCGGCATCAAAGCTAACACCCAGGTCAGGATTGTTTTCCAGTGTCGGCGCGCCGGTGATACCGGGGCGGCTGTACCAGCGAGAAGCAATACGACCATCGCGGGTGACATCGTTGACAACCGACTCACGATCAATCGCCAGCGAGAAGGCCTTGCGAATGTTCACGTTGTCGAACGGTGCTTTTTCCCAGTTGAAGCCATAATACAGTGAGCAGCTATCGAAACCCGCATAATACTGTTCGCTCAGAGCGGCATCAGCCTTGATGCGGTCAATTTCAGCAGATGGCGGTACCGCGGCTTGCATTGTGCCAGCCTGATATTCGGCAAACTGTGCGGTGTCGTCCAACAGGCGGAACACAACTTCGTCCAGCGCGGGCTGCGGTACTGCTTCGGTGCCGGGCCAGAACGGATTCTTAACGATAGTGATGTCCTGATCGTGATTCCACGACTTCATCGCAAATGGGCCGTAGGTCTGACGATTTTCGGCTTCTACCCAGGTATCGCCAAATTCATCAAGCATCCATGAAGCCTGCGCACGTGCCATCCAGAGGCCGTAAATATTGATTGCAAAACCGACTGCTTCTGGAGAGGTGATTTCCAGTGTGTAGTCATCCACTGCGCGGATGCCCAGGTCTTCGGCGGCGGCTTCGCCAGCGTTGAATTCGACACCGTTGACGATGTACGGCGCGAGGACGTAGGCGTAGTCACCACCAGTCACGGGATCGAGTGTGCGTGTGATGCCATAAATGAAATCATTGGCGGTCACGTAACGCACAGCACCGCTTTCGTCGGTTACTTCTTCAACAGCGCCTGATTCGGCGTTGAAGCGCACCCAGGGTACGTTCTGCAAAATGTTGAAGGTGTAGACCAAACCATCTTCCGAAATTGTCCAGTCGGTTGCCATACCTGGCTCGACAGCAGCGGTAATTTCATTGAGGTGGGTCAGGCCGATATAAAGTTCGTCGAGAATTTGAATGGATTGGACGGTGGAAGAGAGCGAGGGATCGAGGCTGTTATCCGGGTCGGCTCCGACCATGTTGAGGCCAGTCACGAGGATTTTGGCATCCTGTGCGCCCACACCGCTCACTGCGAGAACTGCTAACATGGCAAATACCATAAGCAGCCCTATCAAACGAAGGGACCGTCTTGCTGAATTCATATGCTTTTACTCCTTGAAAGTTTTGATACCAAACTTAAAAGTCATCATCTTTTCGCCACATGCGACGAAAACTAACAACACTACCTCTATGCTATCGCGCACGTTCAATATTTGCACCAAATTGGTCTATTTTCATCAAAAAAACGCAGATTGTTCGTTGAATCTGCATAAATTGAGGCGATGAAATTAGCGCGGTTTAATCTCCGAGGGTGGACGTTGAAGATCGAATGTGTCCTGTGTGCGTGTATAACTTGGCCCGCCGAGGCGACCAATAGGCTGATAAGCAGTGTGGTCGATGTAGTTGCCTTCGCGATAGACCGAATCATCGAAGTGCATGTGTACCACCGTGCCGATCACGATGTAACCGCCACCCGGAGCCTCGCCAATGGTCACGATTTCGTGAAGCTTACATTCGAAGTGAATCGGGCTTTCGGCGACGTGGGGGACATTGACGATTTTTCCCGGCACGGCGGTCAGGTTGGCGCGTTCAAATTCGTTGACTTCTGCCGTCGCTTCGACAGCCGTGATATTCATCGCCTCAGCCATCGCTTCAATCACGAAATTGACGACAAATTCACCTGTGGCGCGGATATTGTTATAGGTATCTTTGGGGGAATGATCCGCAGCGCGTATGCCAGGGCAGAACAAAATTGTCGGTGGATTCTGGCAGACGGCATTAAAAAAACTGAACGGTGCAAGATTCGGTTGCCCCTGCGCATTCACCGTGCTTACCCAGGCGATGGGGCGCGGGACAACGGCAGCGGTGAGCAGCTTATAAACCTCACGTGAAGGGTAGTTGTTGGGATCAATGTCCATATTCAGCGGTCAGCTTTCAGCAATCAGCGTCTCATGACATTCAGGCGGATTTGTAGGGGCTAGGCACGCCTCGCCCTGTTTTTCAATATCGTTTTATTCTGGCAGCAGCTTCGGCATAATTCGATCCATCAGCAGCGCCGTATCTTCCAGCGATTGATAGTCATCGGCGTAGGACAGCACATTAAGCTGTGGGTCAAAACTCCAGAATCCGGCGGCATCATACAGGTAGCGAATATAGGTATAACAGATTCCCAGCACCAGCCGCGAATATATCCCGTAAGCCATGTATGGAAAAAAGAGGATCACGCCGCGATCATGCGCGTACAGGACGATCCCCAATTCACCGTTCGGATAATGGAGTTCTACGTCGTTCCCCGGCCCTTCAAGCGGAACCAGGGTGTTATCCAGCCGCAGCATCAGCCGTGCCAACGCCTTTGGTCTGATTTTGCGCACCGGCCAGAACTGCTCCGGTTGGTCGCTGCTCTGGCCGTTTTCAAACAGCCATTCGAGCATAGACGGCGTGAGGGTGCCTGTTTTTGGCACGTAGAGATGGATTTCGTAAATCATGGGTCAATAGTCAATCAGCACTCCGATTTCAACGTAGTATAAAATCAGAGTGCCAATCTGCGCTATTGATATTTAGTCGGGCAGTGCTGCCGATACCGTGAGATCGTCAAATTCGATCACTGCGCCCAGCCGTGTTGCCGCGCTTGCCAGGAGTGCCACCTGACCGGACGCGAAGGTGCTGTCGGTAGCATCGCCTACAAATGTGCCGTTGATGTAAAACGCCAGATAATCGCCTATGCAGACAGCACGAAGTTCGTTGCTTTCCAGTCCAGGCTTAATCGCGCTGGATGCCGTCCAGTTGACCAGCGGCGTAAGATCGCGACCACGCGAACGCATAATGGAAAATGAGCCTGTGCCTTGTATCAGGAACAGATAGCCATCCCCGTTAGCGGCTTCACCGGATAATACGCTGCCAGGAACATCTGATGCCTCAGCAGTTGGTTCGTTTGTCGCTTCAGCTTCTTCGGTAGCTATTTCAGTCGCTTCAGCGGTGGGTTCATCGGTTGCCTGCTCAGTGGCTTCAACAGTCGCCTCGTCAGTTGGCTCGGATGTCGCTTCGTTATTAGCTGCCTCAGTTGCCTCGCTAGTCGCTTCAGCGGTAGCCGATTCTGTCGCTTCGCTGGTTGCCTCGGACGTTGCCGCTTCTGTGGCTTCCTGTGTCGCTTCGATTAGGCTTTCACCATTCGCGATAGCTGCCATTTCAGGGTCGAGTGTAATCGCTTGCCCGGTTGTGCCAGCCATGCGGCAGCCAATCCCGAAGGCATTTTCGGGACGTTCGCTCACTTGCTCGGCATTCACGTCGATCACGACATCTGAGAGGGTATCGCCCCATTGTCCCCACCACAATTCGTTATCGCCTCGATCCAGCGAAATGCGATAGACACCATCACTCACGCGCAGTGTGATGCCTCCATACGCACCTTCTTCAAACTCGCCCGGCTCGGAAAAATTATAAGCAGCGAGTTCGTCACCCACTTCAAATCTTTTGAGAGGCCCACTCTGGCAAGCGCCCAGAACGAGTATTCCTGCGAAAAGGGCTAAGATCAACCGGATTGATTTACCCACACGAAGCTCCTGTCGAATAGTCGGGGCGATATCCCTGATAGATAGGGCATAACCCCAGGAGATAATTTTTCAGCTTGTCAATCAAACAATGTACCACTTATCAATCAAATAATGTACCACAATTACATCTGCCAGAGCAGGTTGATTCATCAGACTATTACCTTAGGGGGCATTCGGCGCACATCGCCGAGCCATGCTACAATGCAGGGACGGGACAAGAAAGGAAAGAGTCATGCAAAACGATGTGATTCAAGCTCAGGCAGCAGTGCAGGATGAATTAATGTCGAAAACGAATGTGGTTGGTGTTGCATTAGGTTATAAAGGCGACAAAACCAGCGAAAGCGGCGAATTGGCTGTGGTCGTGCTGGTGCAGCAAAAATTGCCTCTGGCAGCACTCTCCGCTTCAGATATTGTTCCTAAAACGATAGGTGGGGTACGCACCGATGTCTATGAGGTGGGCTATTTACGCGCCTTTGATACGCCGCGTGACCGTTTCCGCCCACTCGTTCCCAGCGGCGTGAGCCTCGGACATTATAAAATCACCGCCGGGACATTAGGAACGATTGTCACGGATCGTCGTACAGGCGAAAAACTGATACTTTCCAACAATCACGTTCTTGCAAATAGTAACGATGCCCAGGTAGGCGATCCTATTTTGCAACCTGGGCCGACGGATGGTGGTCAGAATCCGGCAGATGTTGTCGCGCACCTGGAGCGTTTCCAGCGGATGTATTATGAAGGCGAAACCCCTGGGCCCCTTCCACCAACCGAGCCAGGTGATGGCGGCTGTTTGCTGATTCTGGTGAATATTATTAATGCGATTGTCGGGGCGCTTGGCTCTGGCTCGAAAGTTTCAACCGTCCCTCTACAGCAGATGACGACCACGCCCGCGACGACGCAGGCTGTCGATAATCTGGTGGATGCCGCCGTCGCCAGACCCGTCAATCCAGCGATGTTCACGGGCGAAATTCGCGGGATTGGTCAGGTCAGTGGCACGAAACCTGCCGCCTTAGGAATGCGCGTTCGCAAAAGTGGGCGCACGACGGATTACACCGAAGGCGTAATTACGCTCCTGAACGCGACGGTTAGCGTTGCTTATGGGACGAATAAAACCGCGCGTTTTACTGGGCAGGTCATCACCGAGGCCATGAGCCAGGGCGGTGATTCCGGTTCACTGATCGTGGATACGGCGGAAAACAAGGCTGTCGGCCTGCTGTTTGCTGGGTCGAGCGTCGCAACGATTTTCAATCCCATTAATGCGGTTCTGGATGCCCTCCAGGTTAATATCTGAGGTGCGAAATATCCATAATTCCGCTTGGGATGCCCTTCAAGTCAATGTTTGAGGTGCGAAATGTCTACACAAGATGAAATGATGACCCGTGTCGCTGAAGTTCAGGCCAAATATACTGAGGAATTGATGCGTAAAGCCCATGTCCAGGGTACAGCCATCGGGTTGGCGAAAGTTGACGGCAAATATACCGATCAAATCGCGCTGGTGGTGCTGGTCGATCAAAAAGTGCCAGTCAGCGAACTCGACGAGAAAGATATTGTCCCTTCAGAGCTGGACGGCATTCGCGTAGACGTTCAGGAAATCGGTTTTTTACAGGCGCAGTAGGCGTTTACCATACGATTAGCCGCCTTGAGTTCGCATAAATCGCGGCAGTGCGCTAAATTCTTCAGATTACAAGAGATGTAATCAGGAGTGGAATGTATGATGAGAAGCGCGCTGCCGAGAAAACGGCGCTTTCCAAATCCGGTAGGGCTGATCGCAATGCTGCTGTTGACAGCCTGCAATTTAAACGCGACGGTTCAGCAAAATACGAATCAGCCAATCAGCGGTGAGCCGCAGGTGCGGATTGCCTCGCCTCTGCCGAATGCGACCTTTCTGGAAGGTGTACCGGTCAATATTCAGGCACAAGTGACCAACGCTGGCGCAGATATTAACCGTGTCGAAGTCGCGGTTGATGATGCGATTATTTCCACCTTATCCGAACCGAATACTTCCGGTGCGCCTGTTTTCAGTGTGGTAGAAACCTGGACAGCTGCCGGAGTCGGTACGCACACGATCACCGTGACGGCGATCCGAGGCGATGGCTCGACCAGCGCGCCGCAGTCGGTGACGGTGAATATCGTGACTCAAGGTGGACAGCAGCCCTCTGCCAACAATAATAGCAACAGCAACGATAATCAGACGGGCAGTGGTGGTAACGACAATACATCGTCGGGCAATGATAACAACACGCAAGCGACTAATACACCGTCCGAGCCGATCAACACGCCGCCACCCAGCGATACGCCTCAACCACAGGCTACCGATACGCCGAGCAAGCCGATGGCATCATTCACGACAGGTGTCAACGTGCGACGTGGCCCAGATACGCTGTTTGAGCCGCCGATTGGTAGTTTCGCCGCCAATGACACTGCTGAAATTCTGGCGGTCAACACCACACGGAACTGGTACAAGGTGCGTTATTACAACGGCGAAGGCTGGGTTTTTGCCAATTTGCTCTCTGTATCCGGTGATGTAGCCAATTTGCCGGTTGACCCAGGCCCACCTGTGCCGACGATTACGCCGATTCCACCCACACCGATCCCGGCGACACCCGTTCCACAGACGAATGTCAACCTGGTGGCTGGTAATATCCGAACCGACCCAGAGCAGCCAACCTGCAAGCAGACATACAATATTTACTTTGATGTTGCCAACCTCGGCACAACCGCGTCGGCAGGTGGTACGATTAACGTCGAAGATTCATCGAATGGACTCGTAACCCGCACTCAGGGCGCGTTCCCTGCTATTCAGCCAGGGCAGACGCTCAATATCGGGCCGATACCGCTGACAGTGGATACCAACTTTGACGCGGAACACGTTCTGGCGCTGATTATTGATCCGGGTGGTCAGATCGCCGAGATTAATGAAGGTGATAATCGAGGTGAGAAGCGCTATACCTTGAGACGTGGTAGCTGCTAATCATTGGGATTAAGTGTCTATATGTAAATTTTGTTTGTAGGGGCGCAATATATTGCGCCCCTACCGGAGATATCGATTTTTAGGATAGATACTAAGTGAGATTTAAAATTTAGTAGGGGCGACCCAGCGAGTCTCAGGCATCAAAATAAGTCTTAATGGTGCAAATTGTATGTCTTCTGACCCCCTCCGTCTGCCTGCGGCAGCCTCCTCCCCCGAATTCGGGGGAGGTTGGGTGGGGGTTTATG
>JALHNB010000015.1:0-128884 GCA_022843745.1 Anaerolineae bacterium
TGTTCAAATTGCTCTTCTGTTACACTGGTCGGGATAGTGCTCATGGTTATTTTCCTTTGTGAGGCTTTTAACCACTTTGCACTATCCTTCTCTTTTTGAAAAGCTTGAATCACTTCTATTAAATACGGATAACGCGCCAACGATTTCGTAGGGGCACGATGTATCGTGCCCTCTCAGGTAAACCTCATGGATAGGTGAATAGTTACTTGAACTTGCGCGATTCAGTGGAGGAAAAGCGAAGAAACAGGTTGGCAGTTTATTGGTAAACTAATTGATTCTGTTCAGCACCCCCAGAGGCCTGCACTGACTAACCTGACCGCACTGAGTGCACTGACTGCACTGACTGCACTGAGTGCGCCGACATAAATATCACCGTTCGAAAAATGACATCTGCAAAAACCGCAACCCCGCCAATATCTGGTTGACCCGCCTCTCATCAAGCGACCCGATGTATGCCCCCAACTGCGCTTTATCAACCGTCGATACTTTCGATGCTTCCACGACACTCTGCCTGGATAAATTAGCTTCCCCCTCTTCGAGCAGCACATTACCTGGCAGACTTGCCCGCTTGATGTTCGATGTCAGCGCACACGCAACAACAGTCTGGATACGGCTGTGATTAAAGACATTATCCTGAATGACGACATGCGGATGCGGAATGCCCGGTTCCACCCCGCCCGCATCTTCTAACTGCACCCAGAAAATATCACCCTGATTAATAACCGCCCGCCCTGCCCCGCTTTGCGCTGCCGCTTGAGCATCCTGAGAGGCCGCAGGCTTTTTAGTCATATCATGCTGATCTTGAAGCCCTGGATTATTTTCATCAAGAATGCTTCGCGAGTTACTGATGAACTGCTCAATCGCGATCTCAAATAACTCCCCTTGCGAGATGTTCATACTCAGCGCCAGCGTCTCAGCCTCATCGAATAGCGTCTTCCGAATCGCGATAGATGTTTCCACCGTTCCAGCCATAAACTATATCTTTCCGATTTTTCTCGACATCATTGCCTATCGCCAATCACTCTTCTCGGTAAATATCCACCGCTTGCGATATTTACATGCGTGTACCCAGCCAGCATTCACCTGTCTTTTGCTCCCCCTCGCTTACTTCGCAATACGAGATGTTTAGAAAACACCTGCAAAATGTCGTCTGTAGGGGCATGGCGTGCCATGCCCTTCTGCAAAAACACCTCTGATTCCCCAACAGTGTCGTGTCGTAAACTCACTTGCGGAGACGCGCAGCAGATGGGCGTGAGGTTGTATTCTCATTTAACTTCATCTTTTGCTTTTGCTGACCAGCTTCCCAGCTTCCCAGCTTCCCAGCTTCCCAGCCCACCTACCTCGACAGCCGATCAATCAGCATCGTCTCAAATCGCTCGACATTCACACCCAGCGCCACCCGCGCATTCTCCGGGTGTTGATCCGATGGTGTCCGCATCAGAGTCGCCCCGGCAGATAAGCGCCCGCCCGTTTCGACATCCACGTGCAGCAGTTCATAAGACAAGATGTCCGGCTGAATCACCGCTGCGACAGCCAACGGATCGTGCATATGTGTCCAGCCACGCGCCGCGAACGGTGGATAAATCTCGACCTGTGTCGCCACCGCTTCATGATACGGCGTCCCACCCGCGCGAATTTTTGCCGCGCCATCCTGACGGATATGCACCCTTGTCGTCACGTCCAGCGGGATCAGCGTGATCGGTGCGCCCGAACTCATAACGATATGCGCGGCCTCAGCATCGCAAATAATATTATGTTCAGCATAAGGCATATACATGCCATTCGCGCCGCGCTGTACCCCACCCATAATCGTCAGTCCAGCCAGATTTTGCGCCAATTTCGGTTCGCGCAAAAAAGCCATCGCCGCGTTTGTCAGCGGCCCGACGCAAATCAAATGAATCTCGCCGGGGTTCTCCATGACTATGCGAATAATATAATCGACGGCAAATTCCGGCAGCGGCATAACCGTTTCATCGTCCGCATCCAGTAGACCTTTGCCCTCATGCCCACCCCAATAAACCGGGCGCAGATTCATAATCGTCCGGCGCATCCCGCCCATCACAGGCACATCCAGCCGCCCGCGCAGTTTGAGCAGCTTCAGCGCCATCCGCGCCCGCAGCACCACATCGCCATAAACGCACGTCACGCCTTCAAGCTGTAACTCTGGAGACCCCAGAATCAGCGCCAGCGCCACGCAGTCATCAACATCTGTCCCAATATCCGTATCAAAAATTACTCGTGTCGGCATAAAATTTTGCTCCTTTTGTCCGCAAGATTAACGCAAAAAAACAACCGAGGCGAACCCCGGCTGTCTTGGTTGTCTTGGTTGTCTTGGTTGTCTTAAAATCTATCCATCATATGTCTGGGCGACGCGCTGCCTCACCTTATGAACCATGAACTTGTAGGGGCGCAGCGTGCTGCGCCCACCATCGGTTTTAGAGCGTCGCGACAGGTTTTAAAGTCCCTCGCCCCTTGTGGGAGAGGGATTTAGGGTGAGGGGTTGACTCCACCGCTATCCCCTACGACTGCGCCGGAATCGCGTTCCCGAACATCTCGCCAATGCTTTCCAGCGGGATAACCGTCGCATCTTCCGGCGTGGTAATTGGCGCGACGCTGTTGAACTGATCCTGCGTGATGGTCATATCGAACGAAATCTTCGGCGCTGCGCCTGTTTCGCCCATTGATTCCATCATCTGCGCCATGTCCATCGCGAACAGAATCTGCATACTGTGAACATATTTGTCAGTGGTGCCAATGGTCTCAATTACCGTGACATCGACATCATCAAACATGGTTGTCACCATACTGAGCACTTCTTCAAGCTCTTCTTCCGACACTTCCTGCCCAGTGGCTTCCATCTGTGCGGTCATCTGGTCGCGCAGCAACTCGGCCATCGCTGGGTCGGAATATACGGCTCCCAGGTCAACGGTGATCTCAAAAGTCGCCATATCCGATGAGCCGTCGTCCGTGCGGGCAATCGTCCCAAATTTCGCCATACTTGCAGGGTCTTGCGCCATCGACAGCAGTTCCGGGTTCATGCCCATCGTCGTCATGTCGCCCATGCTTCCCATCATCGCGCCCATCTGCGGGCCTAACATGCGCAGCAAACCAGCCACATCCAGCCCGTACCAGCCGGAAGCGTCAATCTCGCCCAAAAATGCTTTTAGCGTATCCAGATTGATGTAGCCCGTTCCATCGACCAGCTTGACTTCCAGCGCGAGATCGCTCGGAAAATCGTCGCCCATTTCCGCCATCAGTTCCGGCGGCAGCGAAAGCTGAAGGTTCAGATCGAGGTCAATCTCTGCCAGCGCGTCCGCAGCCACGTCCATCAGTGCGCCCATGTCTTCCATCGACATGTCTTCCGGGGTCATTCCGGCGGACATTTCGCGCACCGCATCACCGCCCGTATAGGCGACGTTGCCATTAATGCTGAAGCTGATTGGTGCTTCCATGTCTGGAACACCGTCCATCTGGAAATTCATCTCAAAATTGGCGTTCGATGAGTCCAGTGCCGTCATCGCCGCTTGCGATTCCGTCAGCAGCGTACAGTCTGCCTCAGCTAGGTCACCGCAAAAAGTGGTCACGTCCTGTGCCAGCGTTGCGCCGCCAAACACCATAAGTACAACCAAAAGTAAGCTGATCATTTTTGTTGTCCTGAACTTCTTAGACATCGGATTTACCTTTCTCAAAACGATAATATTTTTATTGTAGCATTGCTTCTCAGTTCAAAATCCCTCTAGGATTGAGGGTTGTGGCTGTGAACGTTTGTGCATTATATCACAATCGCATTGCTGAGAAAACCCCATACAACGTAGGCCGACACTCCTGAAAAGCTCCTCTCTCGCTTGCGGATGACCAACGGGAATGCCTGTGGAACACCTGCCTTCTATCCGCCAAATCCACACATCCGTGTAGGGGCGCAGCGTGCTGCGCCCTTGTCACTGCAAATCTTCTCACTCCCACATCATTTGTAGGGGCGCACAGCCGTGCGCCCTTTCCCAATGCACCCATTAACTACCCCTTCGATACGCCTCTTTGCGCCCTTTTTCCGCGTCCTTGTGTCTCCCCGAATCGCCCATCTTCGTAGGGGCGCAGCGTGCTGCGCCCGAATTTCCCCGCTTTTGCCCCCGACTATCGACCATCGACTACCGAACCTAGAACACCCATTTCGAAAATGAGCGATTTGCGCAAAATCATGTTAGAATCGCGTGAAATCGCAGACAGGGAAAAATCATGCGCACAATCGCCATCGTCAATCGAAAAGGTGGAGTCGGCAAAAGCACGATGTCCACGCACATTGCTGCGGGTCTGGCGACTCTCGGCTACCGCGTCGCTCTGGTCGATACCGACAGCCAGGGTCATTCCAGTTTGCTGCTGGGAATGCCGGACGAAAACGGCCTCTTCAAGCTGCTCATCGAAAAACAACCGCTCGAAAATGTGGTTCGGCTCGTTCCCACAGACCGCTATGCGCCCACCGATCACCCGCCTTTAGGTGAGCTTTTCATCCTGCCTTCCAGCGAGAAAACCCACCAGATTCCGCACCAGCTTGAGCCGGACGAGAGCTTCCTTTTCCTGCAACGCATGGAAGAAATGGCCGAACATTTTAATCTCGATGTCGCCATTGTCGATACAGCCCCTACCATGTCCCCGCTGGACAGCTCCGTTTATCTGGCGACGGACGGCTTTATTTACGTCACCGAGTGCGAACGTCTGAGTTTCGACGGCGTGCAAACGGCGATTGAACACATGGAGCGCTTCGGCAAAATCCGCCGCAAATATCTCCAGCGCGACAGCCGCATCGTCGGCATTATTCCCAATAAATTACGCGCCGATACCCGTCTGCATCGCCACAATGTCAGCCAGTTAGCCGAAGCGTTCCCCGGCCTTGTCTGGACACCGATCACGCTGCGGGTGCTGTGGGCAGAAGCCACCAACGTCAGCGAATTGGTTTATACCTACGCACCGTCGGGCGTGGAAGCGCGCGATGCCTGGAAGATGGTCGAGAACACAGTCAGGATGCTGGAATCATGGCAAACCGCCGAGACAAACTAAATCAATCCACACCTTTTGGATCGTTGAAACGCATCCCATCCGCGCAAGAGATGCTCACGGATATGGCACCCGATGATGGGCCAGAGCCGATTGAGATGGTCAATATTTTCGACATTCTGCCAGACCCGCAGCAGCCGCGCCGCGCCGTGCCGCTGTCGATTTTAGCGGGCTGGAATGGCGAAACCGCTTCGATCAAAACCCAACTGCTCGACCCCTGGTTCAATGCGTATGGTCATGAGGTCGGGCTGGATTACAACGAAGTCAAGAGCATTGTCGAAGCCGTCATTTGGGGCAAATCACCGGATCGTGAAGAATCACACAATCCCAAACCTTATGAGGCCAGCTTGTTCAAAGTAGTGGAATTGGCAGCCAGTATTCGCGATCAAAGGCTCATCAATCCCATCACGATCTTCAACATAAAACACAGCGATCAATACCAGATTGAGACGGGTGAACGGCGTTGGCTGGCCTATCATCTTCTCGCTACGATTGAAGATGCGGGCTGGTTTAAGATACCCGCGCGGGTCATCGAAGCCCCCAATATCTGGAAGCAAGCTTACGAAAACAACACCCGCGACAACCTCAACGCCATTGCCAAAGCCCGTCAATTTGCGCTCCTTTTGATGGACATCCTCCGAAAAACGCATCATTTCGAGGATTTTATGGAGTTCAGAAATGAGCAGGATTTTTATGCTCAGGTCGCCGATGGCAGCCGATACTCTATCCCGCGCGGCAGCGGCGAAAAGCTGGTCACGGCGATTGGCCTTCAGAACCCGCGCCAGCTTCGCGATCTGCGACGACTGCTCAAACTGCCGCCGGAAATCTGGCAGGAAGCCGATGAGCGTAACTGGCGTGAAGGTCGCTTGCGGCAAATGCTGGAGGAATCGGGCGGCGACGACGATAAGTTAATGAAGCTTTTTGAGGCCGAAGCCATGCACGACGACGGCATCGAATATAGCGTCCCAATTGGGACGGCTCACGCGGCGGATGACGATAGCGTCCCAATTGGGACGGCTGAATCGGCGAAACATGAAAAGGCCTCGCCAACCCGCAAGCCTGTTAAAGCCAGATTGAAAAACGCGATCCTGCCACGTCAGTTTGAGCGCGATCTTAAACACGCGGCAAAGATGACAAAAGCCATTGATCGCCTCAAGTTTGTGCCGAACACAAACCTAAATCGCAATGACCCCAAAGTCGTCAGTCTATTAGCCGATTATGCGAACACTTTACGAGCGATTGCGGATAACACAGACCGTCTGATAGACCTGCTCAACCAGGGTGATGACAGCGATTCGGTGTGATCCTGGCAGTTCGTCAAGAAAATGATTTAAGAACCAAAATGCTGGGCGAGGCAGCGCCTCTCCCCTATGATGACGATGTCTGTAAGGGCGACCCGGCGGGTCGCCCAATCCATAAAAACCTTCTTGATGGACTACTAAAAGCATGTCAAAGTGCGATCATAGGCGATAGATTTTACGTCGCGTTGATTGACCGCAGCGATGGCTTTTGACGGTGATAAGTGGGATTCGAGTAAACGGTATAATGGGGTTTGGAAAAGGTTCGCAAATCCCAAAAAGCACATCTTCCGTGATCCTGACTTATCAGGGACTTTTCCCAAGTCCCCCTCCCCTACCATTTCCTAACCCTCTCGCAATCGTGAAAAACGTGCAAAAAAGCGTGTTTTTACGCATTTTGATGTCATTTTTGCGGTAGGGGAGGGCAGGGGACATGATCCATTTGCGATAAGGGAGGACAGGAGTTATTACCCAAAGAGCGCTTTTTGGGATTTCAAATCACCGCCGTTGGGTTCGCTCCCGACCCGAAAATAGGCTATATTCTGGTCAGGGTTTGACGCGGAGACACGCTGGCAAATGTTCGAAAATTTCCTCAATAGCATCTATGGCAATCAACAACCGGACACACCCACGCGGGTCATTCTCGTGGTCGCGTTCATCATCATCACGTGGATCGCGCAGCGGTTTTTGCGGCAGATTATCGTGCGCCTCGTGGTCGGTGCGATCAAAACTTTCGCCCGCATCAGCCGCCTCGATCTTCAGTTTGATCGGGATTTGAGTAGTCACATCGCGCCGCCGATCCGCCTGTTGGTCGTCGTCGTCGGGCTGCGGCTGACGCTCGCGTTCCTCAATCTGGCAGCGCCGTTTGTCGTCCTTGCCGATCAGATCACCGCCACGATTGTGACCATCTGCATCTTCGCCGTGCTGTATCAGATCATGGAAGTCATCGCCCAGCATTACATCAACCACTCGCGTGAAGATGGTTCGCGACTCGACGAAACGCTGATCCGTTTTGCTCGTCAGGTTCTGATTGTTGTTATTCTGATCTTCGCGATCACGCTCATTCTTCAGCGTTGGGGATTGGATGTCGGCGCACTCTTTGCCGGGTTGGGGATCGCAAGTCTGGCGGTTGCGCTGGCGGCTCAGGACGCGCTGGCAAACATCATCGCCTATATCGCGATTGTGCTGGATGCGCCGTTCAAAGTGGGCGATTCCATCGCGATTGATAAGCAGGTCGTCGGCAAAATTCAGGAGATCAGCTTTCGCAGTACCCGTATCCGCACGCGCGATAATTCGTTGATGGTCATCCCGAACCAGACTATCGCCAACGCCAGCGTCGTCAATTGGGCGCGGGTTCGCAAGCGCCGCGTGGATATGAAACTGGGCATCACCTACAGCTCCACGCCCGAACAGATACAGGCCGTTCTCGCCGACATCCGCGAACTGCTCACCAATCATGAGGCGGTTACACCTGATCGCTTTGTGGTCGAATTTGTGGAATTCGGCGAAAGTGCGCTCCATCTGCAAGTGTATTTTCTGGTGAAGTCGCCGACCTGGGAGGATTTCCAGGCTGTCAGGACAGACATCAACCTTCAGATCATGCGGATCATGCAGAAGCACCAGGTTTCGATGGCGCTCCCCAGCCACAATATTTACATCGACAATGATTTATCTGCGCGTGGGAAGCAGGATACAAAGCCGACTGTTTCCGATCCATAACCTGTTTATAACTTTGTCCAACCTCACCCCCAGCCGCTGCGCGTCTCCAATGCGTTGGAGAGGGGGAGTCAAAACAAATTTTCTGTAGCGGGATTCAATTTCAAATTGAATATTCAAACACCTTCTTACAAATGCTAGCAAATCTTTTTATATTTTTCACAACCCCTCACGACTCCCCGGCAATCATTGCTCGTATGATGAGTTTAATATCATTCCGTCATCATACCCGTATCGGGGGAACACATGCTCAGTTACATTCGCAGGCGGTTATTCGCCGCACCGCAAAAACTTCAGGAACTTGAAAAAGGCCAGGGGCTTGTTGAATACGCGCTCATTCTGGTGCTGGTCGCTGTCGTCGTCATTATCACGCTGTCACTCGTCGGTGGAGCCGTCCGGGAAATTTATGGCGATGTGCTTTGTACCATGACCAATGGCACAGCGGCTGAATATGGGAACGTGGCTTCCGGCGCGGGGCCAGGTGCAATGATTTATGAGCCGGATAATGCCCTTGCGCCTAGCTGCTGGATATGGGACGGCACAGCGTACAACGACGCGGGCGCTCCATAAGCCGTCTATTTCGCGAAAAAACGGCGATTTACAGCGATTTACCCACGCGCGGCTCTAAGACAACATGAGCCGCGCTTTTTTTGCCTCTGGCGCAGAATTACAGGTCGCGCGTTTTATTGGCTTCCTTCGCCAAAACGATCAGCGCATTTTCTTTTTCCTCGGATGCCAAAATCCAATCCATGACCATCAGCAGGTGAAGCTGACCGATCTCGCTCAAGCGTTGAGCGCGGGCGTTAATTTCATCGAGCAGGTCGGTCTGAATCTCGTAGCCGCACATTTCCAGCAAATCCTTGACGGGCATATCGAGCGCTTTGGCAAGGGCGTTGCGGCTGGCGGTGTCGTTGAGTGGCAGCGGATGCCGCCCACGCTCCCAATGGCTCACCGAGGCGCGAGTCACATCAAGGCCGAGTTCGAGCAGGCGATCCGCAAAATCTTCCTGAGTCAGCCCCAGGTCGATGCGGCGTTTTTTGAGAAGTGGCAGGGGATTCATCGCGTATCAGCCCGTCAGCTAGTCAGCATTTCAGCTAGAACTCGGTCAAAAATTGGGTGGTCAGGGTATTTCAAGGGTAGGTTTTTAATGCAACCTCACCCCCAGCCCCTCTCCGCAAGCGAGAGAGGGGAGAAAAAAAGAAGCTTTGGGATGAGGAAATGGTATCGAAAACAAAAAATCACCTCTGAAAGGTCGGCATGGTGGGTTTTCAGATGGGCGCACGGCTGTGCGCCCCTACAAGTCATGTGTTCACCATAGGGTTCAAAATTAGCGCAAATGTGCGATGAATGCAATGGGAATTGGCGGCAAAAGCCATAAGATGCGACGGGAATAGGGCAATCGTAGTCTGTGCGGCAAGAAGGGGGAAGCTGGTTTTGGTAGGATGGGAAAAGCGGGTCAGCGTATGGGTTCATGAGGGCGCACAGCCGTGCGCCCCTACAAAGCCAAATCCGTTCGATAGGCACTTAGCGGTTAGCAAAAGACCCGAATACGGAAAGGTTGATCCGTTAAAAGAGTTTCGATGATAAAGAAAATGGGTATTCAAAACGCAAATATTAAAGACAAAAACAATTGGAGAGTTGTATTAGTATGCAAGCATTATGCTTAGACAAAGGTTTTATGCGGAAAATTGTTGTGATTCTGGTGGTTGGGCTTTTGGGGGTGTTAACGGCACAGGCGCAGGATACCGCGTTGAGCGTCCAAGTGGCGGCGGTGGTCGATGGCGGGGTCATTGTCAAGACACCGACTGGCGAGATCATGATCGACGTGGAGGGGCAAGTCTCGAACATTACCTGGAACGACACGGGCGATCAATTGGCGATGCTGGTTTTTGATGAGGAACTCGATTTGTATACCGCTGATTTTGACGGCAACGTGACCAGACTGGATACGGGTGCGCTGGAAGTTTTTCCGCCGACATTCACTGGCGACGGCAATATTCTGTATGTCGAACAAGGTGAAAACCGAGTGCTTGATCCAGAGATTGATTACAAAGTCTCGCTGATGGAGATCGCGCCGGAAGCTGATGCGCAACCGACCAAGCTTGGTGAATTTTCGATGCTGTTGGAATGCGACGGTGGCTCAACGTTACCGATGGAATGGCAGTATTGGAGCGAAGCAGGCGCGTTCGGCAACGCGATGATGCTGGAAGAAACCCGCATTGGTATCCTGCACAGCACCACATGCGGAGGGACAGGCTTTGCATTATATGACCTGGAAACAGGCGTTGATCGCGTACTGGCTGAGGGCGAGAATGTGAGTCGCGGGGTGCTTTCAAGCGATGAGCAAAAGCTGGCAGCCATTCGGACTGCGTTCAATCCGCCAGAACATGATCGCTCATTGGTGCTGATTGATCTGGCGACTGGCGGCATCACCGATATTGAGACGGAATACCAGCCCGATCAGGTGACGTGGGGATTGGATACGGCGATTTATTACAGTGTGCGTGAAAATCTCGGCAATCTACTGGAGATGATTTCGCCGGAAGAGCAGGCGATTGTCAAAAAGCAGGCATTTAATCAAGAGCCGGATGCGCAGATTGATATTCCGAAGTATGCGGTGAAGATCCAGCAGGTTGATCCGGCAGGACAGCTGCCGGAAGTGACGGTTTACGAAAGTGAAGCGTTTGCCATTGGGCGCATGGCAGCGACGCCGGACGGGTTGTTATTCAGCCAGATCGCGAACGGCGAGTTCTGGATACGCGGCGTGTTGGACGGCACTATCGTCCCACAAAATCAGGTTGCGTCGCGGGAAGCTGTGCCAGTGACGTTGTATCTGCTTAATCTGGTGGGCGAGGAGCCGGAGCACATCGGGCAGGGGATGACGGGGTTTGTGGTGGGGAGAAATTAACCCCCTTTCAAGAGTAGGTATTTAATACAACCTCACCCCAACCCTCCCTGTGGTCGTCCGCAGGCGAGAGAGGGGAGGAAATACTGGCTATGCGAAATTGATGATTGGTGAGAATGTTATGGGTGTGGGCAACCATTCAAGAGGGCGACCCGCCGGGTCGCCCCTACAGGCAGGAAAACGCAGCAGCATATTTTTGTGAGAGGTGGCGAGTATTTGGGTGCAAGGCCCCACAGGCATTTCCTTCAGTCACTGTGCGCCCCTACAAAAACGGGTCGCGATTGCCGATGGGTTTGTGAAGTGGAGAAATGGATCAGGGGAAAAGTTAATGACAGATAAATCGTAACATTCGACTATTTCACGAATTACACTAGTATCTGCGCCTTCCAGAAGGCCATTTTTGTCAAAATACTCACCCAAATAAGCTCCAAAAATCATCTGAGACCCATATTTCTAACCGTAGACCATTCACATCCTACTCATTTGTGAATAACGTAAAGCTAATCCATAAAAATCATAGTTTAAGGGTGGTTAAAATGAAAAGCCGTTACTTACGAATAGCTATATATGGAGATTTACTATGGTACGGAAATTGAGTCTATTGTTAATTGTGATCGCTGCACTGGCATTCGGTGTGGGCATGACATCGGCTTCAGGAAGCGCTACGGCTTATGTCGTACACGGGATTCCGGGGCTGGTGGTCGATGTTTATGTGAATGGGCAATTATTCGCTGAAGATTTCGCTCCCGGCACCGTCGCTGGCCCGCTGACTGGCCCGGCAGGTACGGCAAGTCTGGCGATTGTCCCGGCGAATGGCGACCCGGCTACACCCGCGCTGGCGGCTACACTGACCGTGAATGCGGGTCAAAATCTGACGCTGGTCGCGCATCTGGACGCTGACGGAGCGCCGACCCTGAGCGTATTCGAGAATGATGTTACCAAGACCAGCAATGCGCGTATTGTGGTTCGCCATACCGCCGCCGCACCCGCTGTTGATCTGCTGCTGTTCCCCGGCACACCCTCCGAGCAGCGACTTGGCCCCCTGAGCAACGGGCAGGAAGCCCAAGTCGAAGTTCCTGGTGGTACCTACACAGGCGCACTTGTTCCCACTGGCACATCCGATATTGTCATTGGCCCGGCGGACTTCGCCTTTTCAAGCGGTAAAGCCTACTTCGTCTATGTGATCGGTTCACTGGCGGGTGGTACGGCTGGGCCTCTGCTTCAGGTGATTAACGTCGGTTCGTAAGATAGCGTCCTGAAAATCAGGGCAGTAAAAACTAAAACAGTCCGCGAAGAAGTTTCGCGGGCTGTTTTTTTGTTTTGATTCCTTATGAGAAGGGTAATTTTTTACGGGTGCGAAGTTTGGATCGTGAAGCGATTCATCTGGGAGAGTCTGATTTTTTGAAGTCCATAGCGCCGTCGTTGAGAAGGGAGAAGCGCATTATCAGCATATCCTTGAGGTAGTTTTGATAAACTTTCCAGGGTCGTTTTGCGCCCTGACGAGGCAGGGAATCGGCAGCGCGCTGGATATAACCCGACGTGAAATCAATGAATGTTTGTGGTTCAAATGACGGGTCTTTGATGCGCGGTACACATTGATTATAGCCGCGCCGATCCATGTAATTGAGCAGTTTGCAAACATATTCGCACGTGAGTTCACACCTCAGCGTCCAGGAGGCGTTGGCATAACCAAAAACCGACGCGAGATTCGGGATATTGCTATACATCAACCCTTTATAGGCCACGGTGTCTGACAGCTTCACGGGTGTTTCATCAACAAGAAGCTGAACGCCGTCCATCAGCTTCATGACGAGTCCGGTTGCTGTCACGATGATGTCGGCAGTCAGGGTTTCACCTGACCTGAGCTGGATGCCGTTTTCAGTGAACGTCTCGATCTCATCGGTGACGACAGAGACTTTGCCGGCCTTGATCGCGTTGAACAAATCGGAATCGGGCACCAGGCATACCCGTTGATCCCAGGGGTTATATTTTGGGGTAAAGTGCGTTTTGACATCAAAATCAGAACCCAACGCGGCCTGTACCCCCTGAATCATGGCAGCCTTCGCCGCAGCGGGATACGAACGCGCGAGATAGAAATAATACATATTCAGCAAAATATTTTTCCAGCGGGCAATTGAAAAGGCTGTACGGGCTGGTAAGAAACGGCGTAATTTATTCGCGAGGGCATCTTCAGACGGCTCTGAAGCAATAAAGGTCGGGGAACGCTGAAGCATGACCACGTGTCCGGCTTTTTCAGCCAGAGCCGGGGCAAGTGTGACTGCCGTCGCGCCACTACCAACGACAACGATTCGTTTTCCAACATAGTCTAAATCCTGCGGCCATGCCTGGGGATGCACCATACGGCCTTGAAAACGCTCGACCCCTGCCCAATCGGGAGTGTAACCCTTATCGTAGGTATAATATCCGGTACACATCAGCAGGAAATTGCAGGTAAACTGAACCGTTTCCTTCCCACGCTGGACATCCACTGTCCACAACATTTCATCGGATGACCAGGCTGCCCGGCACAGGCGATGTCCAAAGCGAATGTGTTTATCAATACCATACTCGGCGGCTGTCTCTCGGATATATTCTAAAATTGTTGGGCCGTCGGCGATGGTTTTCGGGTTTTGCCAGGGGCGAAAGGTATAGCCAAGCGTATACATATCGGAGTCGGAGCGAACGCCTGGGTAACGAAACAAATCCCATGTCCCGCCGATGGCATCGCGCCCTTCGAGCATCGTAAAGGTCTTGCCGGAGCAGCGCGTTTGCAGATAATAGGCCGCTGCAATCCCCGAAAGCCCCGCGCCGACTATTAATACATCGGTGTGTTCCATATTGATACCCTTTCAATCCGTCGAAGCAAAGGCATATTTGATGGATACAACGTCTTGCGCCCATACGCATACACCTCACCCCCAACCTCTTCACAAGGGCAGGTTTTAATACTACCTCACCCCCAACCCCTCTCCGCAAGCAGAGAGGGGAGCAAATGCGGGTGATGGTGTGGAATGGGTATTTGACGCTGATGAGGTTACATCCACATATTCTTAGAATTAGAAGGCGGAGAGGACGGATTGGGCGGCCTGGGCTTGCGGCGTGGTGGGGTCGCGCTTCACGATACGGCGGAGGTGGATGAGCGCCCGTTCATCGCCTGATTTGCCAAGCTCCAACGCTTCGTCAAAGCCCTTATTCGAGTAGCTGAAGTCTCTCGGCACAACCGGATTGTCGTACTGCTTCCAATAATATTTCAAGTCGTCCGATTTCCAGTTGCGATAGACATCTTCCCATTCCAGATTATTGAAAATATTCAGATGCGGGTCGAGCATGTGGTCGGCAATCGCGTCACCAATCGCCAGATAGCGGTTATCCAGCGAAACGCGGAGGCGATCTTCGGTGTAGTTGGGCAGCGCTTTGTGAACCATCAACGACTCGAAAATCAACGTGTCGCCGATTTCATAATTTGTCGAATGCCATTCGCCGTCCAGTTCGTCGGTGTTGATGCATAGCGCACCCGCGCCAAGTGAAAAATGATGATCCATGACCTTGTTGACCTTATGCGATCCGGCGAGGACGGCTAACCCGCCAAGCTCTATGGGGCAATCGCCAACGGGCGCCCATGCGGTAAAGGTCTTAAAATTGCCCTGAAAGTGGACGAAATCCTGATGGATGGGGGTCGTATGCTCAGTGTATTTGGGAAACCAGAGCCGCGCGATTTTTTGCGGGTGCGGCATGACCGGGCGACCTGCAATTTTCGCAAGCATGTTCATGATTTCCGGCTCGTGGGCGGAATCGTGGAAAGCTTCGAGTTTATAGACGTTGTGGTAGACATCGGTGTATTCGGGATCGCCCTCGGTGCATTGACGGGTGACATCGGCAATGCCGTCCATCGGGTCTGTGCCAGCGACGATCCAGCCGCCTTCCTGCATGACGGTGAGCATCTCGCGGCGCAAAGCACGCAATTTATCGGCATTCTGAAGCTGCTTAAAAAAGAGATAGCCTTCGTCATCTAAACGGCGGCGCAGTTCTTCGGGGTCATTTTGCGCGTCGTTGGAGACTCGCAATTCCTTTAATGTCTCAGCCATCGGAAACTCCTTTTCTCAAGAACGAAATTTATGGTCAGTATAACGCTTTTTTGGGAGGTGGTGTAATACCGATTGGCAATTCGCGGCGAGGTAGGGACAAGGGCGCACGGCTGTGCGCCCCTACGGTGTAGGGCATAGGTTAAGCGTAGATCGCGCGTCGTGAAGCGGGGAGGGGATGGACATATGATGAGGGGAAAGAAGCTAGTCAGCTAGTCAGCTAGAAGCAAAGTGCAAAGGCAAAAAGCGCAGCGCAGGGACACGAAGAAGCAAAGGCGCGGAGGAAGGGGTTTAAAAGTGAAGCGAAAATTGTTGTTTTTGAGTCTGATGTTGTTGGTGTTTGGGTATGGGGTGGTTGGGGCGCAGGTGGCGACGGATTTTGTGGTGTATTCGACAGGGCAGATGTTTGAAAATGGCGTGATGCTGTGGCGGGCGGACACGGGGTTTGTGTGGTCGCTGGCGCGGGATGGGCAGGTCTTCAATTTTCCGCTGGATGCGTATGCCACACTACCGGAAAATCGCAACCGCGAGAATCGGACGTTTTGGCCGCAGTTCGGATTCGGGAAAATCTGGGCGAATAACCAGCATATTCGTGATCTGTTTGGCGGGGCGATCTGGCAGGAAGTCGGCTTCAACATGGGCGTTCACCAGGAGGGCAGCACGTATTATCTGCGGCAGACGAACGGCACGATTTACCAGATCAGGCCGAATAATACCTGGGAATATGTGCAGGAGATGCCCAATTCTGGCGTGCCGATTATTTATAATTTTGATGTATCACCGAATCCGGCCAGCGCGGGGACGACACTTTCGCTTAATTGGAGCATGGCAGGCGCGGAAGTGGCGCTGATCGAAGCCTATGATGTGACGAACGACATTATGATGGAGCTGATCCCGGATTTGCCGCTGGCAGGAATGACGACATTTGAGATTCCAGCGGACATATCGGCGACAGCTATTGAGTTCCGGCTGTATGCGGCGAATCGAGGCGAGTCAGACACGGATGCGCTTTACAAACGGCTGATTTACACCCTGGCGACGGTGGAGGTCATAGGGCCGATGATCTATGAAAATAACCCCGGCGCGACGTTTCAACAATTTGAGCGCGGATTCATGATCTGGCGGGCGGATACGAACGATATTTATGTGCTGTACAATGCCAGAAATTCAGGGACGAATGGAGGCGGGTCGTATACGATTTATTCTGGTGGCGAATATGTCGGTCTGCCGGAGAATCCGATTAGCAACGTGCCAGCGGGTCGCATCCGCCCGGAAAATGGTTTTGGCAAGGTGTGGGGGAATATTCCACAGGTGCGCAACCAGATCGGCTGGGCAACACTGGCCGAAACGGGGTATCTGGCGGCGGCGCGGTTGGAAAACAGCGTGCCGGTGGCGATCACGATCCCTGATGGGCGGACGGTGTATCTGGATGCGGCGGGGAGTCGGTGGGATTGGGTGGATGGGCGGTAGTAGGTCAGATTTAAGAGGGCACGATACATCGTGCCCCTACGAGAACGGTTCGCGTTAACCGAGTTATTTGCGGGACAGAGCAATAATCAGACGGTGTACGACACTTTGGGGGAATCGGCGGTGTTTTTGCGCAAGGGCAGGTCTGAGACCTTCCCCCTACGGGCTGCATCTTGCAGGTGTTTTTCTAAACGTGTCGTGTTGCGAATCCTCATGGCGAGACTTAAAAACATACCCTGATTACCGTGTGTTTACGACACGACACTTTGGGGAAATCGACCTTGTCTTATGGAAGGGCAGATCTGAGACCTGCCCCTACAGGCCGGATTTGCAGGTGTATTTTTAAAAGTGTCGAGTTGCAAACCGAATTCAGAGAAGGGCAAAACAGGTTTTGTGGGGCGAGTGTTGATGTAAAACGAATATTCAAACAGGTTTAAGGCAATTTTCAAAAAGTTTCTAAGGTTCGGGGCGACAACCGGAAAAGGTCAAATTTACCCAAAAATTCGGCAAGGTTGTTGTTGGCGACCCATTTGACAGCGATTTTGTTTAGGCTTATAGTCTCCTTGCCACAATTAAGGGAGTTTAATTTATGTCTAAACACAACAAACGTTACCTGTCTTACCTATGGGTTCTACTTGCAATTGTCGTTCTGTCGATCAGTGCGGTTGGGGCGCAGGATGAAAGTCCATTGATCGTCGCGACTCAGATCGACGATGTGATCACGCTTGACCCGGCGCGTTCATTTGAAACGACGAACTTAACTGTCCAACATGCGACTTATGATACGCTGCTGGAAATTCGCTCAGATGATTTGAACACGATCATGCCGGGATTGGCGCAAAGCTGGGAAGTTTCGGATGATGGGCTGGTTTATACCTTCCGTCTGTATGAAGGCACGACTTTCGCATCCGGTAATCCACTGACGGCGGAAGATGTGCGTTTCTCGTGGACACGGCTGAAAAATATCAAGGGTAATCCTTCATTCTATGTCGATGCCGTTGCCAGCGTAGAAGCGACGGACGAACTGACCGTGACGGTCACACTTTCCGCGCCGACTCCGGCCTTCGCGACGATTGTTACCGCGCCTGCGTTGAGCGTTCTCGACAGTGTGCTGGCGAAAGAACATGGCGCAACCGATGCCGAGGATGCTGATGTGACGGACACCGCCAATGACTGGTTAACCCAGAATTCGGCAGGGTCGGGGCCGTTCATCCTCACAAGCTGGACACCACTCGGCGAAATTACGATGGTGCGCAACGATAATTACTGGCGCGGTCCGGCGACATTGTCCGGCGTGACGCTCCGCCAATCGTCCGATGCCACGACCAGCTTGCAGCTTTTGGAGCGCGGCGACGTGGACATTTATGAAGATATTGACAAGGATCTGGCGGCGCAGGTGCAGGCAAATGCCGATTTGCAGCTTGTCAGTGGGCAAACGCTGAATCTCACGTATCTGGCGATCTCGCCGGACGCGAAATTTGAGCTGCCGCTGAGTGATGCGCTGGTGCGTCAGGCGATTGCGAAATCCATTGATTATGATGGAATCATCAACGGCCTGCTTTCCGGCTATGCGGATCGTCCGCCTGTTATCCTGCCGCTAGGCGTGGCGGGGTCTGACCCATCGAAGCGCTATGAACGCGATGTCGAAGGCGCGAAGTCACTGCTGGCTGAAGCGGGATTCCCCGATGGCTTTGAGATGACGATTTATGCGGGACAAAGTTCATCGGCGGGTATTCCGAATGAAACGCTGGCGGCCAAAATTCAGGCTGATCTGGCAGAAGTCGGGATCACCGCTTCGATTGATCTGCGCCCGAATACCGATTTCTTGACTGCCTACCGTGCGCAGGAGCTTCCGTTCCTGTTCGCGACCTGGACACCGGATTATCTTGACCCCAGCATGTGGTCAGATTATTTCTCGTACCCGGACAGCGGCCCAGCGGCACGTATTCTGTTGAACCTGCCAGAGTTGGCGGAAATCGCGACCCAGGCGGCGGCGGAAAGTGACCCGGCTGCACGCGAGGCGCTCTATGTACAGTACCAGGATTTGCATGTGGCGCAGGCTTCGTTTGTGCCGCTGTTCCAGCCGCAGCAGTTGTACGCGATGGGGAGCAATGTTCAGGGCTTTGTATACCATCCGGTGTACTCGATGGATTTCTACGCGATGAGCAAGTCGTAAGCATCTTACCCCTCACCCTAAATCCCTCTCCCACAAGGGGCGAGGGACTTTAAAGTCATATTTCTACCCTTTCCGATATAGTAATAGAAAGGGTAGAAGGTGAGAATATTCGCAAGCAGAGTAAAAAATCCCCATGCTGTTTCGTTATGTTCTCCGACGATTGATTCTGGCCATTCCGATGATGTTGGGCATCTCGCTGGTGTTGTTCCTTATCTACAACATCGTGCAGGTTGACCCGCTGGTGATGATTGTCGGTGAACGGGCGCTGGATAAGCCGGAGATCGTGGACGCGGCGATCCGAAAATGGGGGCTGGATCGCCCGATCTGGGAGCAGTACATCACGTATGTGCTGAATATGCTGCGGGGCGATTTTGGCGATTCCTTCCTGACGAAACGACCCGTCGTGGATGATCTGGTTGCGTTTCTCCCAGCGACGGCGGAACTGGCGCTGAGTTCGCTGGCCTTCGCGACGCTGATGGGGATACCGTTGGGGATTCTGGCGGGTGTCAAACATCGCAGCCGTATCGACAAAAGCTTGTGGTTTGTGTCGCTGCTGAATGCGTCGCTGCCGCCGTTCTGGACAGGGCTTATTTTTTTGACGATATTTTATTTTTATCTGGGTGTCGCGCCTGGCCCCGGACGGCTCGATCCGCGCATGACCGCGCCGGAACGCATTACGGGATTGTTTACCGTCGATTCGATTCTAGCGGGGAATTGGGCGGGGTTTGTGAGTGCGCTCCACCATCTGATGCTGCCAACGCTGATTTTGGGCGGTTTTACGCTGGCGCTGGTGCTGCGAGTAACACGGGCGGCGATTATTGAGGAAATGCGGCGCGATTATATCCGCACAGCACGAGGCAAGGGTTTGAGCGAACGGCGCACGATCACCGGACACGCGCTGCGGAATGTGATGATCCCGCTGGTGACGATTTTAGGATTGGCGTTCGCGGGGTTGTTAAGCGGCGCGGTGATGACGGAAACGGTTTTTGAGTGGCCGGGGCTGGGGCAGTATCTCGTCAAAGCGGCGGTCAATCTGGATTATCCAGCGATTCAGGGTGGGACGCTCTTAATTGCCCTGTTTTACGTGGTCGTGAATATGATCGTCGATATTCTGTATGGGATTCTTGATCCGAGGGTGCGATATGGGTAATACAACCCCTCCCCTAGCCTTCCCCATTTCGCAAGCTCATGGAGAGGGAGAAAAGATGGGCAGGTCTGAGACCTGCCCCTTCAAGCGCGACGATTTCACATGGACGTGGCGGGTTGACTTTAGTAGGGGCGCATCGCGATGCATACGCATTAAGCTAAGGAATTAAACCCGTTTTTGAAGGCTTTTTAGGCATAAAGCCGCAACGATTCTCGCCGCAAAAGCCTAAAAGCGACCATGAAACTGGTGTAATGCAGTGGATGATAGGTTCAAAAAGTACCTTTTCAAGCCTGTTTTACCCTCAAAATGTCTTAGCTTAATGCCTATGCATCGCGATGCGCCCCTACTAAAGTCAACCTCACCCCCAACCCCTCTCCAATGGCTTGGAGAGGGGAGAAAAGACAGGTGTGGTAGATTGATTGGCAGGCGACCCGGTGGGTTCAAAGGGGCGGCGTTTGAAAAGGGCTTGATCTATCATGCCCCTACGAATGCGGCGGGTTCATATGGAGCGTGGCGGGTTGATTAAGATAGGGCGCACAGCCGTGCATACGCATTAAGCTAAGGAATTAAACCTGTTTTTGAGCGCTTTTTAGGCACAAATCGACAACGATTCTTGCGGAAACTGCCCAAAAGCGACTATAAAATCGGAGTAAAACAGTGAGGTATAGGTTCAAAAAGCACCTTTTCAAGCCTGTTTTACTCTCAAAATGTCTTAGCTTAATGCCTATGCACAGCCGTGCGCCCCTACGGTGATGGTGTCACGAGAGGTTAAACAGGGCGACCCGGCGGGTACGCCCCTACAGAGAACGCAGATTGGCGAAGGGCGCACGGCTGTGCGCCCTTACAAGCCGATGAAAAGTCACATCATATGAAGGGTCAAAATTGGCGACGACGCAGCAGTTAAGCACACCCACGACGGAAGTCAGCTTTCGCGAAAATATTGGCAGGGCAGTGGCGCACGCGCGGAAATATCCGTCGATGTGGGTTGGGCTGACGATTCTGATCCTGTTCATACTGGTGATCGTGCTCGCCGATGTGATCGCGCCCGTTGACCCGCTGGCGCAGGATTTGACGTTCCGGCTGAAGCCTCCGACGAGCGAACATCCTTTCGGAACGGATGAACTCGGACGCGATATTTACAGCCGCGTGGTACACGGTGCGCGGATTTCGCTGCCAGCGTCGTTTTTCGTGGTGATCGTGTCGGTGATTGTGGGAACATTTTTGGGTGCGCTGGCGGGATTTTTAGGCGGTGCGGTGGATGAAGTGATTATGAGGATCGCCGACGTGACGCTGGCGTTTCCGTCAGTGGTGCTGGCGCTGGCGATTTCGGCATTTCTTGGCCCCAGCCTGACCAACGCGATTATCGCGGCGTGTGTGGTTTTGTGGCCGGAGTACGCGCGGCTGATGCGCTCACAAGTGCTGGTCGTGCGCTCGTTTGAGTTTGTGATGGCGGCGCGTTCGCTGGGGATGCGCGAACTGATTATTCTGGTGCGCCATATTCTGCCGAACACCTGGACACCGCTGATTATCAAAGCCGCGCTGGACGTGGGCGGGATTATCCTGCTGGTATCGGCGCTGAGTTTTCTCGGATTGGGAGTCACGCCGCCCGCGCCGGAGTGGGGCGCAATGATCGCGATGGGGCGCACCAAGTTTTATCAATGGTGGCTGGCGACATTCCCCGGCATCGCGATTCTGCTGGTGATTTTCGCGTGTAATCTGTTGAGCGAGGGGTTACGGAATTGGCTTGATCCGAATTACAAGTAGGGGGTCAGCGGGTCAGCGTTTTTAGAGCAGGGCATGATGATTGGTCTGTCTCATAATTAGTACGGTTTACCCCTCCCCCAACCTTTCCTTCGGTCACCCATTTCGCAAGCTCATGGAGAGGGGAGTCAGACAAATCTCATATCCGATTTATTTGCGGGACAGCGCAATGATGCGATTTAAAAAATAAACTGGAGTACGAATTTCGTAAGGGCGAGGCATGCCTCGCCCCTACAGTTCGCATCTTGCAGGCGTTTTCTAAAGTGTCGTGTTAAGAGCGCGAGGGACGAAGAGTTAAAAAATCCTGATTACCGGGTGAGAGAGGCCGTATAGTGGCAGGGTAAAACCGCGATTTGCAGAACCTATCCAAGCGCTATATACTCCGCAATGATATTCAAAATTTCGCCGTCTTCTCGATTAAATTATGTTTAAGGACAATCAAAAAATGGCTAAAAAAGACTCCGTTTCTCAGTCGGGCCGTATGTCACGGCGTTCATTCTTAAAGGGAAGTGCTGCCGCTGCTGGCGCGATTGCTCTCAGCCGCACGATTTCGATGCCGGGGATGCGCACTGTCCGAGCGCAGGGCAATAGTATCAACGTTTATTATTGGGCCGAAACGAACAACGATTTTCAGCCCGTGCTTGATCTGTTCACGGAAGAAACCGGTATCAGCGTCAATTACACCGTTGCTCCGGCGGATTACCTGACCCATCAGCAGTTGGTATCCACACAGTTGGCTTCGTCAGATGCGGGTATTGATGCCTATCATCTCGATGATTTCCAGGTGGCGATTTATGGCGCGGCGGGCTGGCTGACACCGCTGGACGGCATTGTCGAGCAGGGCGGCATTGATCTGGAAGATTTCCCAACGACACTGCTCACCGATGTGTCCTCATGGGACGGCGTTCTCTATCGCATTCCCTGGGGTAACGACACTGAACTGTTCATGTATCGCACCGATTGGTTCGAAGAAGAAGGTCTGGCAATTCCGACAACCTGGGACGAGCTTCTCGAAACCGCTAAAGCACTGACCACGCCAGATCGCTACGGCATCGCCCTATCTGCTAAAAATAACGGCGTTCTCGGTAACGACATTCAGCACTGGACGAACCAGGCTGGCGGCGCGATCAACCATCTTGATGCCCCCGGTTCGCGTGATGCGCTGCTGTTCTACAAGGCGCTGTTCGCGGAACATATGGTTGCCCCGGCTTCGACACCTCAAGAAGACTACACCTCTGTACTTCAGGGCTTTCTGGATAACAGATACGCCATGTGGTGGACATGGGACGGCTTCCTGGGGACGATGCGCACTGATGTGGACTTCTGGCAGGATCAGGTCTCGGCATTTATCCCGCCAAAAGGCCCGGAAAACAACCAGACGACAACCGCATCCTGGGGCTGGGGCGTTAACGGCTTCAGCGAAAAACAAGACCTCGCCGCGCAATGGATTCAGTTTATCGCCCGTTCAGATGTCATGAAAATGATGATTGCTCGTGGACGTGTTCCGGCTCGTATGTCCCTGTGGGCTGACCCGGATGTTCAGGATGCCGCGCCTTCCTCGGTCTTCCTCAATGACCTGGCTGCATCTGGAGACGCTGTCAAGGCGCGTCCTGTGACCCCCAGCATTCAGGAAATCTACGATGTGGCTGAAACGAATGTCCATGCCTTCCTGACCGACCAGAAAGATGTTGACGCGGCTATCGCTGATGCTATGGCGGAAATCAATCCGATCCTCGAGCGCGATATGGCTGGTGGGTAGAAACTAACCTCACCCCCTAACCCCCTCTCCGAATTCAGAGAGGGGGAAGCAAAACAGGAAACAAGTTTGCTGGGGTGGAGTGTAAAAGTGAATATTCAAACAGGTTCTAATAGATCGTAGCAAGCAACTGAGCGAATTTTCAGTGCAAGGGCAGGTTTATGCGGTTTAAGAAAGTAGTCGAGATAACGATTTAAGATGGGAACGATACATCGTGCCCCTACGAAAACGTCGTCACGTTATCCCGATTAATTCTAAAAAGGGCAGGTCTGAGACCTGCCCCTACAGACTACGTTCTGCCTGAATGTGTTGTGAATCCCAGTGGGTGAGAAAGCTGTCGCTCAGTTAGCAGGCATGGGGTTCATCCCTATGAAATCTACGAAAACAGAAAACAGGGCGCACGGCTATGATAGTGCTACAGGATAATAATAGTGTGGTGGGTCTTACCTCACCCCTAAATCCCCTCTCCGCAAGCGAGAGAGGGGACTTTCAAGACCTCATGTAATCTTTTGTGAACTGCCGATCACATGAGGGTTGAGAAATTGGTAACTATTCACGTAGCCATGAGGTTTACCTGAGAGGGCACGATACATCGTGCCCCTACGAGCAGCGTAAGCCGCTTGAGCTATACAAAAATCACGGATACGTGAATAAATACTGAAATTGTTACCGCGCTATCCTGTGGAGGATCACAAACGTGCGCCCCTACAGCAGATCACCGTCTGGCCCATGTGCCACAAATATTATCCGTTCCTAAGTACCTCACCATATCATCGCTCGACCATCATCGAGAGAGGTGTTTATTGTCCAGTATAACTACCACCACGCCTACCAAGCAGCCTATCGCTCGATCTCGCGGCCTGAGCCTGCGCACAAAGCAAATTTTGCTGGCGTATGCGCTGGTCGCGCCCGTTGTCATCTGGCGGCTTTTCACGACGATTTATCCGTTTATCGCGACTTTGCTGCTGAGTTTCCAGGATAACAGCCCGATCCGGCGCAAAGCAGAATATATCGGCCTGGAAAATTATGAGCAGCTTTTCCAGGACTTGCGTGTGCGCGAATCTCTGGGATTCACGCTGACGTTCACCGTGATCTCGGTCACGCTCCAGATTCTGCTGGGATTGGGCATCGCCGAGCTGCTGAACCGCCGCTTCCGGGGGCGCAATATTGTGCGGGCGATTAACCTGCTGCCCTGGGCCATGCCAGCGATTGTCATCGGCACGGCTGGCACGTGGATCTTCAATACCGATTATGGTCTGGTGAACGACATCATCTGGCGACTGACCGGAAACCGACCCCTGTGGTTGGTTGAGGCATTCACCGCGCAGTTGGCGGTGGTGTTGATTGATGTCTGGAAAAATACGGCTTTTGTCGCCATTATCTTTTTGGGTGGCTTGCAGGGCATCTCCGGCGAGCTTTATGAAGCGGCTAAAATCGACGGCGCGAATGGAATGCAGCGCTATCGTTTTATCACTGTTCCGCTGATGCTGCCGCTGATCCTGTCCATGACTATTTTTATCTCTATTTTCCGCGTCCTGACGTTTGAGGTGATCTACGCGCTGACCGCAGGCGGGCCGGGATCGGCCACATCGGTGCTGTCGTATGCAGTCTATCTCGAAGGTTTCAGGGTGCTGAATTTTGGCTATGCGTCGTCGATTGCGATGCTGTTATTTGTGATCGTCCTGGTGATGGGTATCGTAGGCTTTGTGTTCCTACGCCGCGCCGTCGAGCGATTGTAGTTAAATTTTACCCCTCCCCCGCCCCTCCCCATTTCGCAAGCTCATGGAGAGGGGAGAAAACAGTTTATGGGGCAGGGGCAGGGGCAGGGTAGGATATTTAGAGAGATTTTAAGCGTTACAGAGATACGAAGGAAGTATGTATGACTACTTTTCAACTCGGCAAACAAGCTCGCAGAATCCTTTTTGGGCTGCTGGTGCTGGTATTCGTCCTCATTATTCTCCTGCCAATTTACTACATCTTCCTCACGGCATTTGTCGCGGGGCCGCGTTTATTTACGTCACCGCTGACTTATTTCCCCACGAATATCAGCTTTGAACGCTTCGTGAATGTGCTGGACTCGCTCCCGATCTGGCGCTATCTGTTCAATACGGTATTCCTGGCGGTGACATCGGCAGTGATCGCGCTGGTGATCTGCCTACTGGCGGCCTATGCCATCGTGCGCGTGAATTTTCCTGGCGCGAATCTTGTCCTGATCGGCCTGCTGGCTTCGAGTATGCTGCCGCCATTCACGACTGTGATCCCGCTGTTCCAGATGTACCAGACGTTAAAGCTGATGAATACGCTGCAAGGGTTACTGATCCTGTATGTCAGCGCTATGCTGCCGGTGACGACCTGGGTGCTGGTCTCGTTTATCCGACAAATTCCGGCGGAAATCGAAGATGCGGCACGGGTGGATGGCGCGGAATTCTGGCGGATGCTGTGGTACATCACGCTCCCGCTGCTGCGTCCGGGCATGGTAACGATGGGACTCATTAATTTTATCGTCGGCTGGAACGAATTTTTCATCCCGCTGATTTTCGCACGTGGGATCGAGAGCAAGGTTATCACGATGGCGCTGAGCGAGGCGCAGTCGGTGGGAAGCTCGTCACAGTTTTACCAGAACTGGGGCAATATGTCCGCCGTCGCGATTTTGGCGACTGTGCCTGTGTTCCTGCTGACGTTGTTCTTCCAGCGGCAGATCACGGACGGCATCTCATCGGGGGCGATTAAGTAGGCGGGTCAGCGGGTGTCGTTTCACAGAACCCCTCCCCTCAATCCTTTTCAAGGGTAGGTTTTTAATACAACCTCACCCCCAACCCCTCTCCGCAAGCGAGAGAGGGGAGAAAAACAGGGGATTTGGGGTAAACAATCGATGATAAAAACAAAAACCTGCCATAGAAAACCCCAGACCATCCCCATTTCGCAAGCTCATGGAGAGGGGAGCAAAAGGCGGTTGCTGGGCGGCGGAAGCGATCAAAATGGAAAAAGCGTCCCGGTGTATTTAACAATACACTGGGACGTTTTGCATTTCAGGGCAAGATTCATCATCATTTTGCTGAATATTATTCTGCGATGTAAAATGGGTGACAACAAATGAACCTGTAAGGTGTTCAAATGAGCGCCCATAATCTGCCACGACCATCTACGCCCTTTGTCGGCAGAGCCGAGGAAGTGGCGCAAATCGCACACCTGCTCAATGGTGGTGACTGCCGCCTGCTAACCCTGACTGGCACGGGTGGGATCGGCAAAACGCGGCTGGCGGTTGAAGTGACGCAGATGATTGCGAGGATGAGCGAAAAACAGGTTGCCCCGACGACCTTCGCACATGGTGTTCATTTCGTAAATTTCCAGCCTGTCGCATCTATTGACGTATTTGCCTCCACCGTGGCGGATGCGCTCAACATTACGGGACGGGAACATCCCCAAACCCGCCTCCTGAACTTCCTCCGCGAGAAAGAAATGCTGCTGGTGTTCGATAATCTTGAGCATTTGCTAAATGGCATTGAGTGGATTAGTGATGTGTTGGCAAACGCAAGCAAGTTAAAAATACTCACCACGTCGCGTGAAGCACTGAAGCTCCAGGAAGAATGGTTGTATCCTATTCGAGGGTTGTCGTTTCCTACCGATACCGATGAAAGTGAAGTCGAACGATATGAGGCTGTCCAGGTTTTTCTCCAAAGCGCCCGCCGTGTACAGCCGGACTTTTTGATCGCTCGTGAGCAGAGAGGGTTGATTCGTATCTGCCGCCAAACAGAAGGCATTCCATTGGCGGTGGAAATGGCGGCTTCATGGGTCAATGTGCTGTCATGCGAGCAGATCGCTGATGAAATGCAGAACAGCATGAATTTTTTGACAGCGTCTGCCCGCAATCTACCTGAACGCCACCGCAGTATGCGTGCCGTATTCGATCATTCCTGGGGGCTGTTATCTGAAAATGAGCGCCAGGTTTTCAGGAAATTATCTATTTTTCACGGCGGGTTTACATTGGATGCTGCTGAACAGGTGACTGGAGCAAAGCTGCTCGTGCTGGCGGCGCTTGTGGAAAAATCACTTGTTCGGAGGCTGCCTTCAGGCCGATGGGATATGCACCAACTGCTGCGACAATTCGCAGAGGAGAAACTTCGCGAATCTATTGAGGAAAAAAACGCTGTTCGGGATCGACACTGTGCCTATTACGCCGAGTATCTCCATCAATTGACTAAACATATGCGATCCGATGGGGAACATAGCGCCCTGCAAGCGATTGAGAAAGAACTCGATAATGTGCGGGCGTGCTGGGAACGGGCTATCGAACAAATCAATATTGAGGCATTCAAAAAATGTCAGGAATCGCTACGCGTATTTTATCATGTACAAGATCGCTTTCATGAAGGCGAAAGCATATTTGGCAGGGCAGTGGCGGCTTTAGAGCGAGTAGAACCGGGTGAAGCGCGAGATGTTACATTGGCGCTGCTGCTCATCGGGCATGGGAAATGCTGTTTGAGACTCGGTCAACACCAGCGGGCAAAAGAAATGCTGGAAAGCAGCGTCGCAATCCTGCGCCATTACAAGGTCTATCGAGAACTCGGTTGGGCGCTCTATGATCTTTCGCGTGTTCTGCACGAACGAGAGGAATTCCGGGAAGCAGCGAGGGTAGAGCAGGAATCGCTGGCGCTTGGAAAGGCCGCCGGAGACATCGCGCTCATTGCCTGGTCATATTTTGAACTAAGCTGCACCGTTCGCATGTATGGCAACTATTCCGACTCGCTGCATTTCATGCAGGAGAGCGTTTCGCATCTCATCAAGTCCGGGGATGAGGATGGTATCGCAATTGGATTGCGCGGCCTGGGTGAACGACTGCGAGAACGCGGTGAGTATTATCGAGCAAAACCGATTTACCAGCAGGCCATTGCCATCCACCGAAAACTGAACTACAAAACAAAATTATCTACCGTGCTGGAAGGCTATGGAGCAACTCTATTCGCACTGGGCCAATATGAAGCAGCCAGGGAAATAATCGAGGAAAGCCTGGCGATTGCGCGTGAGTTAGGTTTTCCCCGCAGACTGGCTTTTTCGTTGATTAGTCTTGCTAACGTAAGCCTGTCGCTTGGTGATCTTGATGCGGCGGAACGCTACTTTCATGAAAGCCTGATGGTTTCCACTAAAACTGCCGAACCCTGGCAGCAAGCACTATCGACAAAGGGTTTGGGACGCATCGCCTTTCGACGGGGGCAGTATGATGATGCAAAGGCGTTCTTTCAAGAAAGTCTGGTCGTCAATCGAAATATGGAATTTCGTTTAGAAACTGCCACCAGCCTTAGTGAACTGGGCAGTGTTGCAGTTGTGCAAGGAAACATGCTCGAAGCCCGACGATTTTTTCGAGACTCACTGAGTATCGGGCTTGAGATACAGCTTACGCCTGTGCTTCTCGAAATCATGATGGGTATCGCCGGATTGTTCGTGGCAGAAGGTGAACATGCAAAGGCGATAAAGCTTGTGGCGACCATCGTCGATCATCCTGCAAGTCATCATGTGGTGAAAGATAGAGCTAGAGAAGCTTCCGAGATTTTAAATCCGTTGAAGGCTGAATATTCACCACCTGCCCGGAAACGTGAGGAAGCTGTCGACGTATTAGCGGCTGAACTCCTGGGCGAACTCACTGCCACACTGGGAGAAACTGTCCTGCAAGTCCAACAGATGCTGGTTGAACCCCTGAGCCAAAGAGAGCTGGAAGTTTTAACACTGGTCGCTGAAGGGTTTACCAACCGGGATATTGCCATTCAGCTTTACATTGGCATCAGCACCGTCAAAAAGCACATGAACCATCTCTACCGCAAACTGGATGTCAAAAACCGCACGCAAGCCGTTGCCCGCGCCCGCGAGTATAAAATTCTGCGGTGAAAGAGATTGTTTGGCACTAAAAATGCCGTTTCACAGAACCCCTCCCTAAATCCCTCCCCATTTCGCAGGCTCATGGAGAGGGATTTGAAGGCCACGCGACTCCCTAACTTACTGTTACAAATTCACCCCCTTATCCCCAAAACTTCACCTTTTGGTTGACGCACCTTCACCTGGCGGTGCGCTAGTCTATGCGCAATGTTGGGCAGTTATGGAAGCCCAGATGCAAATATCCGGGCAACTGTGACTGTCCGGCAGTTTTGGCAGCAAAGCATGGAATCGCTCAAAAAATTAGCCGAGAAACGATGCGATGGAGACAGCAGCGAGATCGAGGCGACATTTCAGAGGCGATGTGATTTTTGATGGTCGGTTCAGAGATATTGAGGATGGGGGCGATGAAACAGAATCCCAGCTCTCTACGATTGATGTCCGTTGTATTCGCCATGACTGTCGCCCTGGGCGCGGCAACAGTGGGCGCTATGGCATTGGCGCATGCCCGCGAACCGCAGGTCAATCCGTTTGCGGCTTTTGCCAACGTTTTCCCAGCACAGTCGGGGAGTGCCGTTGAAGCACACGGATTTTCATGCGACCAGGGCAGGTTCAATAACTACGATGACCAATTCGAAATGACTTGCGTATTAGAGCCTGTGACTGGCGTGTTTGCTCGTGTGGTTGTTCTGATTTCGGGGGATGCCATTCAACGAGTCACGTTTCTGATGCGTAAAAGTATCCGGGTTGGCGACCTGGAGATGCACTTCAAGACACGCAGTTATCATGGCACTGAGCAAACGATTTTTTTCTCATGGCAGGGGAGCTTTGGGAGTGCGTCAATGGTCGCGGATCGTGAGGGATTCTCGCTGTTTCGGCAGGTGTGGCAGGTGAATTTTTCAGATAAGCCGCTGGTGTGGCATATCAAAGTCCATTCCTCATCTGCCAAAAACAATCAACTTATTCAAAGAAAAGTTTCGAACGCTTTATATTAGGTAGAGGAGTCAATAGATTATGGTCGCTGTAGGAGAAACAACGGTTCTTGCTGAGGCGCTGGTGCAAGGGTTAAAGGCCAATTTTCGTGGGGCTGTACTTGTGCCAGGAGATGCCAGTTATGACGAGGTTCGGGTTATCTCGAACGCGATGCACGACAAACGACCTGCTGTGATCGCCCGCTGCACGGGGACTGCGGATGTGATCGCTGCCGTCAACTTTGCCCGCACGAATCATCTGCTGGTGGCGGTGCGTGGTGGCGGTCACAACGTCGCTGGAACTGGCTCGTGTGACGGGGGCATCATGATCGACCTGTCAGCAATGACGGGCGTGCATGTCGATGAAAAAGCGCGGATCGTCCGGGCGCAGGGCGGCGCGACCTGGGGTGACGTTGACCGCGAGACACAGGTTTTCGGTTTGGCGACGGCAGGTGGAGTCGTCTCAACCACCGGGGTTGGCGGCCTTACGCTTGGCGGCGGGTTGGGCTGGCTGCGGCGCAAGTATGGGTTAAGCATTGATAATGTGCTGTCGGTTGAACTCGTCACTGCCAATGGCGAATTTGTAAGAGCCAGCGAGACGGAGAACGCCGAACTGTTCTGGGGGATTCGTGGCGGCGGCGGCAATTTTGGGGTCGTCACCTCGTTCGAGTTCCGCCTGCATCCTGTCGGGCCAAATGTCATGTTCTGCGGAGTCTGGTATCCCGCCGAAGATGCCAGAAGAATTCTACCTATTTGGCGCAAGTTCATGGAAAGTGCGCCAGAAGAATTATCGTCAAGCGCGTTCTTCTGGTCTGTACCCGCGATCCCGGAAATTCCGGCAGCACTGCATAACCGACGGGCGATTATTCTCGGCGCGGTCTACTGCGGCGCGGCGGAAGAGGGCGAACGGGTTGTTCAACCGCTGCGGGAATTGGGCGCACCGCTGCTCGATCTGAGCGCGATTATGCCCTGGACAACCGTGCAGGCCGCGTTCGATCCATTTTTCCCGAAAGGCAAACGTCACTATTATTTCAAATCCCGCTATCTGAGCAATCTCAACGACGAGACTATCGAGGCGTTGATTCCCAACTCTGTAAATCCGCCTGTACCCTCGGTGCTGGTCGTCCTCTGGAATTACGGCGGGGCAATGAGCCGCGTTGGGGCGGATGCGACGGCCTTCATGGGACGCAGCGCACCGTTCCTCCTGAGTGTGGATGGAATCTGGGATGACCCTGCGGATACGGACAGGGTGATTGCTTATTCGCGTCGCTTCCTAGCGGAAATGGAACCGTATTCACCGGGTGGACTCTACGTGAATTTCGCGGGGTTGGGCGAGGAGGGCGAGAAGCTGGTACAGGCGGCTTATGGTTCGCATTATGACCGGCTGGTGGCGCTCAAGAACAAGTATGACCCGACCAATCTGTTCCATTTGAATCAGAATATCAGGCCGAGCGTGTAGCGGTCAGCGTTTAGTTTAAAAAAACGTCCCGGCGTGTTGGGAAAATGCGCCGGGATGTCTTAACGGGAGATCGTCTAACAGTCCTTGCTGTCACTTTACCGAATGGCGGCGATCCATGTACAATAACTGCATCACACAAACATCATCAGGATATTTTATCGTGCTGCCCCGACATTCAACGCCATTTATTGGCAGAGCCGAGGAAGTAGCCGAAATCGCGCATCTGCTCAACAATCCAGCTTGCCAACTGCTGACGTTGGCTGGCCCCGGCGGGATTGGTAAAACGCGGCTGGCGCTGGAAGTGGCGCAAGGGTTTGCGGCGGTAGAAACAAAAGAGATCAATGACGCGCGAAACACAAGGGCAGGTCTGAGACCTGCCCCTACGCATTTTACACATGGGGTTCATTTTGTCCCGTTACAAGCGCTTGCTTCGCCCGATTTTCTGATGTCCACGATTGCCGAAACGCTGAATTTCCAGTTTCATTCCGGCGACTCAAAACAACAACTCCTGCACTATTTCCACGACAAGGTGCTGCTGCTGGTGCTGGATAATTTTGAGCATCTGATGGACGGCGCGGAACTACTCTCTGAAATTCTGAATAACGCGCCGGGAGTGCGGATTCTGGCGACCTCACGCGAACGGCTCAACCTGCTCGAAGAGTGGGTTTTTGATGTGCGCGAACTCCGATTTCCCACAAATGAAGGCGAAACGGAAATTGATTCTTACGACGCGGTACAGTTGTTTATGCAGCACGCGCGGCGTGTCCACAGTGGCTTTACGCTTTCGGCATCGCAAAAACCGGCTGTGATCCGCATCTGCCGTCTGGTGGGAGGGATGCCGCTGGCAATCGAACTGGCGGCGGCATGGGTGCGAGTGCTGCCGTGCGAATCTATTGCCGACGAAATTGAGCGCAGCCTGGATATTCTGGAGTCATCGGCGCGCAACATAGAGGATCGTCACCGGACGATATGGGCGGCGTTCGAACCCACATGGCGGCGACTGCCCGTTGATGAAGCGGACGTTTTTAAAAAGCTGGCGGTGTTTCGCGGTGGTTTTACACGCGAGGCGGCGGAGCAGATTACAGGCACATCGCTGCGCACACTTTCGGCGCTGGTCGATAAATCGCTGATCCGGCGCGAAGCGGATGGGCGTTACCAGATGCACGAACTCCTGCGCCAGTATGCCGATGAACAGCTTTCAAAAAGCGACGAAGCTGCCACAAAAACACATGACGCACACACAAACTACTACATGAGACTTTTAGGTCGCCGGGAGATGGATCTGTATTCCGCCCGGCAGCGTGAAACCATCCAGGAATTAGAGGCTGAACTCGATAATATTCGCGCGGCCTGGCAGCAGGCTGTTGATGAGGCGAATGTGATGGCGTTCCAAACGGGAGGGTTCGCTTATTACGATTTTGCAGACCTGCGGGGGCGTTACCAGGAGGGTATTGATGCTATCGAAAAGGCAATCAAACGTCTGAAATCCATTGCGGCTGACCCAGAACGCGATTTTGCACTGGCGATTCTGCATAACGCCATCAGCGGGCTTTACATCCGTGTGGGGCGATTTGAAGAGGCGCGAAAGGCTGTTGAGACGAGCATTGCCGCTTACCGTGAACTTGGGCGGCGGCCTCATCCCGGATTCGCGACAGAACCGCTGAGTGGAATGGGGCTGCTTTCGCTGACCACAGGCGATTACGACGCGGCGGTCATGTACTGCGAAGAGGCGATTCAAGCTGTCGATGCCGATGACAAACTCAATATTATGTTCGCGAAGTATGTGTTGGCGAGCGCGACCTATTCGCAGGGAAATTCGCAAGCGGCCTTCGATCATGCACAGCAGGCTTATCAGATCAGCCAGGAATTCGGCGACGATTATTTTGGCTCGTATATTCTGATCGTGATGGGCAATGTGGCGCAAGCGCTGGAAGATTATGATAAAGCCTGGGAATACTACGAGACCAGCTACAAAATCAAGAAGGATTTTAAGGAGTACGGCGGGATGGCGTTCGCGCTGAACTACCTGGGGCGGATCGCGTTGCTGCGGGAAGATTATGCGGAAGCGAAAAGGCTTTTTCAGCAGGGATATGATCTCTATCGGGATGTCAATGATCCGGGTGGAATCGCGACATCAAATTTTGGATTGGGCGATAACGCGCTGGCAGAAGCCGAATATTCAGCAGCACAGACTTACTTTTATGACGCGCTGGTGATGGCAACAGACATCCATTGGACACCGTTAATTCTGGCGATTCTGGCCGGGGTCGGTGATCTGCTGCTGCGATCCGGTGACACCGAACAAGCGGCTGAATTATTGGCACTGGCCGCCCAGCACCCGGCAAGCGAACCGCCTACCTGCCGGAGAGCTAATCAACTGCTGAAGCAACATGCTTTGGGGAAAACACAGCGCAAAGTATCTGATCTGGATGCGACGGTGCGGCGGGTATGCGAGATGCTTAAAGCGCCGAAGCATTATCCGATTGATACTCAACCTCTAAGCCCGAAAACGGTTGACGCGCTTTCGGAACGGGAGATCGAGATTCTGCGGCTTTTGGCGCAGGGAATGACCAACCAGGAAATTGCCGAAGCATTATTTCTCGTTCTGGGGACGATCAAGGCGCACAACAATCACATTTTCAGCAAGCTGGGCGTGAAGAATCGGACACAGGCAATCAAGCGGGCGCAGGAATTGGGGCTGATTTAGCGAGAAGCGGGGAAGCGGGGAAGTGGGGAAGTCCACCCTCCACCAAATCGGGTCAAGTCCAAGTCCAACCTCACCCCCAGCCCCTCTCCGCAAGCGAGAGAGGGGAGAAAAGCAGAGGGTTTATGACGCGATAGTTTTGGGGGAACTCGCGGTGGGGGTGCGCATGTGCAGCAAGGGCAGGTCTGAGAGGGTGTTGAAAAAGGGCTTCATAATACGACCCCTCCCCATTTCGCAGGCTCATGGAGAGGGGAGAAATGCTGCTTTTAAATCCCTCGCCATGAGGGTTTACGACACGACACTTTTGGGAAATCGGCGGTGTTTGTGCGCATGGGCAGCAAGGGCAGGTCTGAGACCGGCCCCTACGGAAATACATCCCTCATAATTTCTGTGGTTAGGCTCATCAATCACGCGCGGGATACCATTTTGCGAGATGTTATTGGGGCATGTAAAATGGGCGATCAACCATGAATCAGCAGGATTTTCACGTTGATCGCATCCAAACTCCCTCGACAGTCAACACCCTTCATAGGACGCGCGAAGGAAGTGCGCGAAATTGGGCAACTGCTGGATGATCCGGCTTGCCAGCTCTTGACGCTGGTCGGCCCCGGCGGGATCGGCAAAACGCGGCTGGCGGTTGAAGTCGCAGAAGCAATTAACCCTCACCCCCAACCCCTCTTCCCACGGGGACTTCCTTCGGGCGCCCTCAAGGGGCGAGGGGAGAAAATGCAAGACGGGAGTGCAATGGGTATCCGTACAAATTTCGCGGATGGGGTGTATTTTGTGCCATTGCAGGCGCTGACATCGCCGGATTTTATCGTGGGCGCGATTGCCGAAGCGCTTGGCTTTCAATTCTATGCGGGTGATTCCAGGCGGCAGCTTCTCGATTATCTGCGTGACAAAACGATGCTGCTGGTGATGGATAATTTTGAGCATCTGATGGACGGCGTGACGCTGGCATCAGAGATTTTGGAGGCCGCGCCGGGGGTACGGATTCTGGTGACCTCCCGCGAACGGCTGAACCTGCTCGAAGAGTGGGTTTTTGATGTGCATGAACTCAAATATCCAACGAACGATGCCGAAGCCGAGATGGAGAATTATGAAGCGGTGCAGTTGTTCATCCAGCACGCGCAACGGGCGTATCGCAGTTTTAACCTGACGGACGAACAAAAACCCGCTATCACACGAATCTGCCGATTGGTAGATGGGATGCCGTTGGGAATCGAATTGGCGGCATCGTGGGTGCGGGTGCTGTCGTGCGATGCGATTGCCGACGAGATCGAGCGCAATCTGGACATTCTGAACACGCCCATGCGCAATATCGAACCGCGCCACCGAACCATGCGGGCGGCGTTCGAGCCAACCTGGAACAGGCTGTCTGTCGCAGAAAGTCAGGCTTTTAAGCGGCTGTCGGTTTTTCGCGGCGGTTTTTCGCGCGAGGCGGCGGAAGTCGTGGCAGGTGCTTCCCTGCGCACACTCTCGGCGCTGGTCGATAAATCGCTGCTGCGGGTGGGCGCGAACGGGCGATATGACATCCACGAACTGCTGCGACAATATGCTGGGGAGCAGCTTTCGCCGGAAGAACACGATCAGGCGCACGGACGGCACAGCGCTTATTACGCGGAAGTGCTGCACCAGCAATGGGAGCATCTCAGGGGCAGACATCAAAAACAGGCACTTCGGGAGATTGAAGCGGAACTTGATAACGTGCGGGCAAGCTGGAAATGGGCAGCCACGCACCAACAAACCGATTCTCTCGACAAAATGATGGACAGCCTGTGGTTTTTTTATGATATTTACGCGCATAACCAGGAGGGGTGGCAGGCTTTCCAAATGGCGGTGGAGAGTCTGACTAGGGATGCGTTTTTGAGGCAACCTCACCCCCCAGCCCCCTCTCCGCAAGCAGAGAGGGGGAGTAAAAATCAGCCTGGCGAAAAAGGCATTCAAAAATCTTCTCAGGCTGAGAGTGTGACGATGGGGAGGCTGCTGGCGCAGCAGGGCGGGTTTGCGTTTAGTCTGACGCAGCCCAAGCAGGCGCGTCAACTCCTGGAAAATGGCCTGACGATTTTGCGCCAGCATGAGGCGCATCGAGATACTGCCTTTGCGCTGCTGCGGTTGAGCGAAGTCACCATGTTTCATGAAAGTAATCCGGCAGCGGCGAAACTCTATCTTCAGGAAAGCCTGATGATTTACCAGCAAAGTGGCGACGAATGGGGAATCGCCTATGCGATACGCTGGCTGGGTTTCGCGGCGCTGCTTTTAGAGGATTTTGAGGAAGCACGGCGGCTGGGCCAGGAAAGCTTTGCCACGTATCAGAAAACGGGCGATCTGGGGGGTATGGCTATCGCGCTTTCGATTGTGGGGCTGGCGGCGCTGGGGATGCAGGATTATCCGACTGCCAAACAAGCCGGACAGGAAAGCCTGGCATTGTGCCGGGAAATTGGCCTGCATTGGGCGATGGTGCAGGGATTGCTGGCGGCAGCAGGAGCGACCTGCGCATTGGGCGAATATGACGAATCCAGGCGATTTTTTCAGGAAAGCCTGAAGATTACATCCGAGCGCCGATTTATTGGCGATATTTTGTGGACGTTTGTGGAAAGCGCCAATTTGTGGATGGCGTTCGGCAGGCAGGAATGGGCTGTCGAGCTTCTGACGTTTTCGCTGCATTATCCGATCCCTCCGGCGATAGGCACAGCGCCGATTTTGCGTCTGCTGGCAAAACTGGAAGCGGAGATGCCTGCTGGTGTGTTCCAAGCCGCCAGCGAACGCGGAAAAATGCGCGACCTGGACGCAACTGTAAGCGAGGTGCTTGCCGAACTCGAAGCGCTGGATACCAGCGTGACGGCAGCACGTTCAACATCGTCCCGGTCATCCGTCGATTCTCTCAGCGAACGCGAAATGGAAATTCTACGACTGCTAGCGGACGGGCTGACTAATCAGCAAATCGCTGAAAAGCTGTTCCTCGTCCTGGGAACGGTCAAATCGCATAATAACCATATTTTTAGCAAACTCGGCGTGAAAAACCGGACACAGGCGATTAAGCGGGCAGGGGAGTTGGGGTTGGTTTAGGTTGGAGTCGGTAGTCAATAGTCGTTAGCATTAGATTGTTGAGCGTTCGTGTGAGCTTATTTACCCCTCCCCAACCCTCCCCATTTCGCAAGCTCATGGAGAGGGAGTAAAACGGCGGCGCAGATGTCGAATAGATACCGAGTTTGGGCTTGTGAAAGAGGCAGAGGTGGGTGACGCAATTCAGGGGTTGATGGCGATTGATATTGGCGCGGTGGATGAGCAGGCGTTTACGACAATCCAGACCGGACGCGCGGTAATGATTGACAGACTGCCGACGGTTTACGCGCCGCCGGATAGCTCCAAAGCGGCTGTTTTATCGTGGCGATGGGATATTGACTTAGAGCCGGTGGAGCCGGGGTTCAACATCTCGCGAAATGTTTTTATCGCGATTGATGAGGCGAAACGACTAGGCTTCGACCATCTGTTTATGGACATGGTTTCAATCAACCAGAAGCTGCAAGGCGATGCGCTGATCGCGGAGGTCATCCATTTTTCGAGTTTATATCGCCACCTTCCCGTGATTGCGGCCTACGATAAGCCCAACGAGAAAGAATGGCTGCACACGATGAGACGACCCTGGCTGTTTCATGAAGCGCGTTTGTACCGCAGCAATCCCACACAGGTGGCGTATGTGGGGTATGTGCCGGAACAGGGGTGCGGCGATTGGGGATTTTTGCATATGGTCGAGCGTGTCTGGGAGTCCGGCCTTACCAAGTCGATTTTGTATGTTCTGGTCGGGACGGTAGGGATGGGCGAACTTTCCGATCTGCGATTTTTGCATCCCCAACATGCCGACATACTTGAAGCGGCACACCGACAGATGTCGCGAAATGATTATCTGCTGACGGCGGCGATTCTGGTTCAACAAAGTGAGGCAGATACGCGCCTGAATGAGGATCAGAGTATCGAGGATGTTCCGTTCGATCATTATGTGTTGATCCTCAACGGGTCGGGCGGTTATGTCTACAGCAAGGACATTTTGCTGGACGGCAAAAAAGTCGGCGACTGGAAGCACAGCATGTCGAATACCGGAAATTCGCGCTATCGGCTGGACGTTGCGGCAGATGCCGAGTCTACGATCCGGCAGTTTTTGGGCATGGAGGCAGCGGGGGAGGGGAGTGCTTCGCAAAATGTTGTGCGGGAGGTTGTTGAGAAGGATGGTGTCAGGCCACGCTTGACGGTTGTGGATGCGGGTGGGTGAGGCTGAGAACCCCTCCCCAACCCCTCCCCATTTCGCAAGCTCATGGAGAGGGGCTTAAAAAGCAGAGGTTTAGGGATAGAGACAAAGGGTTAGCAAACGGCGCTCAAAATACGTCTAGGTCTTTGGCGGAGGCGAAGGGGCCGTCGTAGCGTTCTTGAATTTCGGCGATGAGTTTTTCTTCGGATGCGCTCCACCACAACTGATGATGCAGAAGCAGCAGGCCGGGGCGAGTCCGGTTGGCGATTTCGGCCAGTTCGTAAGCGGATGTATGCACCCGCGAGTGATAGGCCTGCCATTCGGGCGGTATTTTTTTGAAGGCATCCACGCAGTAGACCTCGTGAATGAGTACATCGCAGCCTTGCGCATGTTCCAGAAGTGTATCCACAGGACAAGTATCCCCTGACAGGACAATCGTTTTATCGGGCGTAGTGAATTTGTAGCCATAGGCCAGCATATTTCCATGTTGAACAGGGAAAGCTTCGACGGTGACGTTCTCGTCCTTATAGACGATTCCAGCTTCGATCTCGTGGGCATTGACTTTGCAGCCATTGGGATCGGCGGGGTGGGCGCTCAGGTGTTCGTCGATGTTGGCCTGATACGCCGCGATAATGTGATCGGTCATCGACTTCAGACCCAGCGGCCCATAGACCTCTAACGGATTGACGCGATCCTGAATCCAGGCTGTGAAGATCAGATCGGGATAGCCAGCGCAGTGGTCGGCGTGAAAATGAGTCAGGAAGGCGCGAGTCATATTCTGTGCCTGCAAAGACTCGATGCCTTTAAGCTGGCGAGCCTGTACCACGCGCAGCATGACACTCGGCCCAAAATCGAGCAGATAGGGCTGACCGTTCACGATAATCGCGGTTGATGCCCCGACACGATGGGCATCCGGGCGGGGTGTTCCTGTTCCGAGCGTGACAATCTGGGTCTGCGACATGGTTCATCTCCGGCTAGTGTGGATTATTTCAGTATAGCTTGTCTCACAAGTGATATGGCAATTTGATGAAGCGGACGAGAGATCAGGGCAGGTCTGAGACGTGCCCCTACAAGGCGCTGCATCGTTATGCAAAGGTGTCGGGTCGTGTTGATATGAAGGGCGCACAGCTGTGCGCCCCTACAAATGGCGATTCCATAAAGAACCAGACTTTTAAAGTCTCCTGTGAGCCGTACTGCACCGTTATAAGATTACGAAGGTTATATCTCCGCTTTAATCCCAGGTTTATAACTTTGGTTAGACGACAGCATCAGCGGATTACTGCTAATTTATAAACATCGGCATAACGAAACACAAAATCACAACTACAGGAGAGCATGATGTTTGGTAAACGATTTTTCGCAGTTCTGATCGCCATCGCGGTGATCGCAGCAGGGGCATACGCAGTTCTGGCACAGCCGGACGACACCGTGATGCGCTTTCAAGTCGCAGAAGATGGCAACCGCTTCGTCTTTGGAAAAGAGCAGTTGTTCCCGGATGGGATGCCTGCTTACGGCTCACCGTTCGTCACGCAGGGGTATCTGTACCCTGAAGGTACGCTCAACGGCACCAACGGTGTTCTGCCGAATGGTGAAGCAGAATTTCCTGATCTGGTGATCGGCACCTGGACGTGCTACGGCTACATGATCGGCGAGGGCGCACACGCCACCACCGGGGAATGGGTCGTCTCGACGCAGATTTACAAGTTCAACAATGGCGACACGGTTGTCAGCAACGGCTTTGAGATCGCTGATCTCGACATGCCGGTCAGCCGCGCGATCACCGGCGGCACGGGCGAATTTGCCAGCGCCAGCGGCGAACAGGTGCAGGTGCTGCATGGCTTCACCGAAGCGATGGGCGTGAACCTGACCGTCGAGTTGAAGGTGGAGTAACCCCTCCCCCAACCGCTGCGCGTCTCCGCAAGCGATAGAGGGGAGCAAAACAGAGCAGTAAGGGCAGGTCTAAGACCTGCCCCTACAAATTCTGATGATGTGGGGCAAGGTTTGGGCGAACGGCTGTGCGCCCCTACAAAGCCTGTGGTCTGGAACACGAGTTGGGCGAGGCGTTGCTTCGGCCCTACAGCTCATCGACCAATTCGAACATTGCAAGCACCAAATACAAAATATCGCCTTCGGGCAAACAGGAGAAAGATCATGGCAAACCCAATCATGATGCTGACCGCAAACGTGGATCATCCACGATATCTCGCTCCATGTGAGAATGACCGATATTCGCTAGCAGGCTTCCTGGCGTGTCGATCCAACTGGTTCATCCTCGCGCTTCTGATATTGGCGATTTTTCCAGCTTATGCTCAGGCGCAGACAGCACAGACGGAAGCAGCGCCAGCATCGAGCTACAGCGCTGATGTCGCGCAGGGCTGGTCTGATCTGCATCTTAAGCTGGTGCGACGGACGTGGGGGTTTTCGCCTCCGGTAGCGGCACGGGCATTCGGATACCTGGGCGTGACGCTTTACGAATCTGTCGTTCCGGGGATGCCAGATCATCAATCACTGGCGCATCAACTCAGTGAATTGGGCGATCTGCCTCAGCCTGAGCCAGGTGTCAGTTATCACTGGCCTACGGCGGCGAACAGTGCGCTGGCGGCGATGACCCGTTCGCTATTCGCGACGACCAATACTGGCAACAAAGCAGCGATTGAAAACCTGTACGAGCAGTATAACGCGCAATTTCTGGCGGAAATCGACAGCTCCACTTTTGAACGTTCCAGCGAATATGGCGAGATGATCGCCAGCGCGATTTTCGAATGGTCGATGACGGACGGCGGACACGAAGGCTATAAACGAAATTTTCCGGCGGATTATGAAGCGCCTGTTGGCGCAGGCATGTGGGAATCGACTCAACGGGCGAAGGGGCAGCCATCACGGGCGATGCAACCGACATGGGGCAATAACCGCACCTTTGTCCCGGCGACGAGCGAAGCGTGTGAGGTCGCACCGCCACTCGAATATTCGGAAGACCCGGACTCGGACTTTTATGCCGATGCGCTGGAAATTTACGAGACGGTGAATGAATTGACACCGGAACAGCTTGAGATCGCGCGTTTCTGGGCAGACGATCCGTTCCGAACTGCGACACCTGCGGGACATTCGGTATCGCTGCTAACACAGACGCTCGAAAATGAGCAGGCAACGCTGGACGTGGCGGCTGAGGCCTACGCCAAAATGGGTATTGCCCTGGCGGATGCGTTTATCAACTGCTGGCGCGACAAGTATGTTTACAATCTGGTGCGGCCTGTCACCTATATTCAGCGCGTAATTGATCCACAATGGCATTCGGTGTTGATTACGCCGCCGTTCCCGGAATATCCGTCCGGTCACTCGGTGGAGTCGAGCGCCGCCGCGCAAATTCTGACCCAATTATTTGGCGAGGATTACGCCTTCACCGACCACACCCACGATGAATGGGGAATGACAGCGCGTTCATTTGAGTCGTTTGCGGATTTTGCGGAGGAAGCAGGCTACTCGCGGATGTACGGCGGCATTCATTATCGCACAGCCGTTGAAAATGGATGGGAGCAGGGGAAGTGCGTGGCTGAACGGGTGAATGGGCTGCGGTTTCGGGTGTAGGTTTTAATGCAACCCCGCCCCCGCCCCGCCCCATTTCGCAAGCTCATGGAGAGGGGAGTGAAGGCAGATGCCAGATGGGAGGTATCACAGTGGTGCGCCCTTACGGAAAAGATCGCAATTTCGATCAGCAGGACAATCGGCAAAGCAAAAATCGACATAACAATAACAAAAATCGGCACAACAAAAATCGACATACAACATAGCGATGAAACGGTAAAGAAAAGGGTAATGCAAAATGAGTACAGTGATCCGAGGGCAATACATGAACGAGCATAATATCCGGGCGTTCCAGCACCAGCTAGAGGGACAGGTTATTCGCCCCGGCGATGCGGAATATGATGCGGCACGCGCGATCTGGAACGGCATGATTGACCGCCACCCGGCGCTGATCGTCCGGTGCGCTAATGTGCAGGATGTTGTCCACGCGGTGAATTTCGCGCGGGAAAACAATCTGCCGCTGGCGTTGCGGGGCGGTGGGCATAACGTGGCAGGTCACGCGGTCTGCGACGATGGCCTGGTGATTGACTTTTCGAATATGAAAAACATCGAGGTTGACCCGGCAGCGCGAACCGCGAAGGCACAGGGCGGGGCGACCTGGGGCGATCTGGACGCGGCGACACAAGTTTATGCGCTTGCCGCGCCGGGTGGTGTCGTTTCAAAAACAGGCATCGCCGGACTGACACTGGGCGGGGGCTATGGATGGCTGCGGAATAAATATGGCCTGAGCTGCGATAACCTGATCGGCGCGGAGGTCGTGACGGCGGATGGGGAAATTATCCACGCCAGCGAAGACGAAAATTTCGACCTGCTGTGGGGTTTACGCGGCGGCGGCGGCAATTTCGGCGTTGTGACTACGTTTGAATATCAATTGCATCCGCTGGGGCCGGAGGTGATGTTTGTTTTCGTACTGCACGATGGCAGCGGCGAAAATATGAAAAAAGGTTTGCAGTTTTACCGCGAATTTTCCGCAAACGCGCTGGATGAAGTCAGCACGATTGCGGTGTGCGGGAATGTACCGCCTGATCCGGGTTTTCCGACAGAATTACATGGTCATCCTTATGTGCTTTTTGGTGGACTCTACGCGGGTTCAGCCGAAGAAGGCAAAAAGGTGCTGCAACCGCTGCTCGATTTTGGCAAGCCACTGCTGGACTTCAGCGGGGTCAAGCCCTATGTCGAAGCGCAGCAATCCTGGGACGCGGATTATCCCGACGGACATCGCTACTACTGGAAATCGCTCAACCTGTCGAGCTTTAGCGACGAGGTGATTGACCGGATCGTCAAACATGCACGTCTGATGAAGTCGGGACACAGCACGATTGACATCTGGCAGATCGGCGGGGCGGTGAGCCGGGGCAGCGCGGAGGCAAGCGCGTTCAACGGACGGCAGGCGGCATTTTTGCTGAGTCCAGAGGCGAACTGGGAACATGCGGGTGATGACGACATGAACATCGCGTGGCTGCGCGAGATGATTGCCGATATGCAGGAATTTTCGGACGGCAGTATTTACCTCAACTTCCCTGGTTTCCAGGAAGAAGGTGATGCGCTGATCCAGAAAGCGTTCGGGGCGCAGTATGAACGGCTGGCAGCGCTGAAACGCAAGTATGATCCGACGAATCTGTTCAGCCTGAACCAGAATATCAAGCCGGATAGTCGTTAGTCGTTAGTCGTTGGTCATTGGTCGTTAGCTTTCAGGCGACATTTCGAAAATTCAAAGGGCGCACGGCTGTGCGCCCCTACAGGCCGTGCCTTGCCCGTTTTTCAGACGTGTTACTAAGCACATGGGAAAGGGGCGAAAATCAGTAATCGAACAGGCAACACAACCAATACGACCAAACTGAAAATGTGGGATATAAGGACAGGTCTCAGACCTGCCCCTACGGAAAACATCCGCGCTTTTTCGGTAGTTGAACTTTATAAGTATCTATACAAATAACAGGAGACAAGACATGAACACGTCATCAACAAAAGAAATCACAATCGACAAGGTAGTTCGTGTGCCGCAGGTCTATTTCGCGAACGTGCAGCTTTCTACGGGCATAGACATGCACTATGCGGAATATGGGGATGCCGACGGAGAACCCATCCTCTTTCTGCATGGTTTCACCGACTCGTGGTTCTCGTTCAGCCCAGTTCTGGAATACCTGCCGCCGAAATATCACGTTTTTATGCTGGATCAGCGCGGGCATGGGAATTCCAGTAAGCCTGAGACGGGATATGAAATCGGTGATTTTGCCGCTGATGCCATCGCGTTTATGAAGGCCTTGAAGCTAGAGCCGGTTACACTTATCGGGCATTCGATGGGCAGCTTTGTGGCGCAGCGTGTAGCCGTGACCGCGCCAGAGCTTTTATCACGGCTCATTCTGGTTGGCTCGGCGGCTGACCCACGCACGGATGACATGACGGGATTTCTTGAGGCGGTAATGGCCCTGGAAGACCCGGTTCCAGAAGCATTCGCACGGGACTTCCAGATCAGCACGATCTATAGGGAACTGCCCGATGATTTCATGCTCAAGGTCGTTTCGGAGAGCATGAAGCTGCCAGCACTGGTGTGGCGATTGGCCTTAAGCCATATCCTCAGCAGCAGCGTCATATCGCCGCTTGATCGCATTCAGATGCCAACTCTGGTGATATGGGGTGATCGGGATACGATTTTTTCCAAAGCCGAGCAGGAAGTGTTGACGGCAAGCATTCCCCAGGCAGAGCTGCATGTCTATGAGGAAACAGGTCACGCGCTGCATTGGGAACAGCCTGAGCAGTTCGCACGCCAGCTTGAGGCGTTCATACGTTAGCGGTCAGCGAGGAATAACAGGAGATATCATCATGGATTCACGATCAACAAAAGAAGTCATGCTCGACCAGATTGTCCAGGTGCCGCAGGTGCATTTCGCGACGATACAGCTTTCAACAGGCATTGATATGCACTACGCCGAATATGGCGACCCGGCGAGGAAACCAATTGTCTTTCTACATGGTTTCACCGACTCGTGGTTCTCATTTAGCCCGGTGCTGAAATATCTGCCGCCGAACTATCACGTTTTAATGCTCGATCATCGCGGGCATGGGAATTCCAGCAAGCCGGAGACGGGGTATGAAATCGGTGATTTTGCTGCCGATACGATTGCGTTTATGAGCGCGTTGGAGCTTCAGAATGTCACATTGATCGGTCATTCGTTGGGCAGTTTTATCGCGCAGCGTGTGGCCGTGACCACGCCGGAATTGATCGCACGGCTGATTCTGATTGGATCATCAAATGACCCACGCACGGATGATCTGATGCCCTTTCTGGACGCCGTGAACGCTTTGGAAGACCCCGTTCCGGAAGAATTCGCGCGTGGATTCCAGGTCAGCACCATTTATGGGAATCTCAGTGACGAGTTCATGCGACAGGTGGTTTCCGAAAGCATGAAGCTGCCGGCGCGCGTATGGCATCAGACATTAAATGAACTTCTGAGCGAAAAAGGTATCACGCCATTTGCGCAGATTCAGATGCCGACGCTTATTCTCTGGGGCGAGCAGGATACAACCTGGCTGAGGGCAGCGCAGGAGATATTGGCAGCAGGGATTCCCCAGGCAGAATTGGTCATCTACGAGGAAACGGGTCACGCGCTGCATTGGGAACAGCCTGAGCGATTTGCGCGTGAGCTTGAGGATTTTATGGCGGTGCGTGGTTAGCTTTTAGCGGTTAGCCCATTAATGCGTCCTGGCGTATGGAAATACGCCGGGACGTTTTGTTTACAGCGAGGTTACGGCGGCGAAAGGAATATCCGCGTTCATGATTGGCGTTGATGCCAGAGGGCGAGAAGTTCGTCCTCGCGCTCCTGAGTCAGGACGAATTGTTTGAGGACTTCGCTGAACATATCGGGCTTGTAGATTCCAGAGCGCACCCAGTCGAGGGTTTGCTCAATCGTGGTTTTCAGCGGCGTGAAAGTCAGGCCTGTGTCGAGGGCGCGCTGGACGCTGACGTTCATAGCAGCCTGCGACTCTTTCGGCACCCAGTAGGTGAGGCCATCGACACCCCCGATACCCTGTTCTTTAAGGAAAGCATCGCCTACATAGGTGATGGTTGTGGGTTTGCCTGTCACTTCAACGATGGTGTCGAGCAGTTCGTGCATCGGGAAGGGCGTACCCGTGAGGTTGAAATCGCCGCTTAATTTTTGCTCAACCGCGCCCAGCATCCAATCGGCGGCATCACGCGCGTGAATAAACTGGATGGGCTGGTCAGGAGTCGCGGCAATTTTTTCGCCGCCTTTATCAAAGCGCTGCAAGAGGTAGGGCAGGCGGGTGATCGGGTCGTATTGACCGACAACGAAACCGAGGCGGGCATTTAAAGTGCGTTCACCGTAAATTTCGGCGACGATTTGCTCACAGACGACTTTTAACGCGCCGTAATCCGACAGAACATCCTCGCTGGCGGGGTTCGCGAGTTCAAGGAGAGGGCCGGTTTCGGAGAGATCGTTTATATCTGAATAGACAGAAATGGTGGAAACGAAGATGTAGCGGTCCACTGCGTCGCGCAAAAATTCCGCCGACTGGCGCACAATGCGCGGGACATAGCCGGAGGGGTCATAAACGACATCCCACTTGCGCCCACGTAAAACCTCCAGGCCGCCGTCGCGATCCCCGTGAATTTCTTCGACGTGGGGATAGATGCCGGGGTCGGTGCGGCCTCGATTAAAAAGTGTCACGTTATGGCCTGCGTCGAGTGAAGCCTCGACCAGATGCCGCCCGACGAACTGCGTACCGCCGATGATGAGAACGTCCATTTTAGAGTCCTTTACTTTGCTGGTTGATGTTGACAACTTCATCACATAAATCTTTTAGTTTATTTGTCAGATCGATAGGTAGCAAAACTAACGCGCCTGAAGATTTTAATAGATTGATTGTTTCATCAAACAGGTAAGCGTGAGCGTCAAAAATAAATCCGGATTCGATGTAGGGAAAGCAAAAAACGCGCCTTCCATTTGCCAAACCAACCGCACAGCTTGCCCGCCATCCCTCATTACTGAATTGCCTCATCAAGCGCGTATATCTTTCGGGTGTCAATTTAAAATGGCGTATAATTTCATCTTCTGATCGTAAATATTGATTTTGAACGGTTCGAAAACCATATCGTATTTGCGCTTTGAGCGATTGAGTGATGAAACCAAAACGCTTAATTTCACTGCGGCGCACTAACCAGGAATCGCGTTTTCGGTCTTCGATGTCGTAAGGCTTCCCGTTTCGTTCAATCGTGCCACTTTGCTGGTTGAACGCACCACCGATTAACATAGATGCTGCTTCAGCATCCAGGTCTATAGGCGCACTGAGCATGTAAGATTTTCCGAATTGAAACTCGTAGCTGAAATCATTCAAGCGGCAAAGGTCTTGGCTCTTTCGGTAACCAGACAATACCCCTTCATAGCTGACATTTTTTATGGTCAATGTATCCATTGTTTGTCTGGTCTATTTTGTAATGGGTCAGAAAATCAAGCCGATAACGAGACAATTGTAGCTTCAGTGTGATAATCCGGCGAAGCGCGTGTCATCAACACCGAATTAGGTTTCTTGTGGGGATGACCGGGTAAGAGATGTGGTAATCTGGATGGTAGATGGAAAGGGCGGCTCGCGAGCCGCCCCTACGGACGCTACGACAAAACGTAAGCCATTGGGTCAACTGATCGGTGCATTTAAAACAGTATCCACCAAACACATCAATCTCCAACGTCAAACGCCGGGGGAGGTACTGTGGCAGCGCAATTATTACGAACACATCATTCGCGACGAGAGCGACCTGGATCGCATCCGATTTTATATTGAGAATAATCCGTCACGCTGGATTGAGGATACGGAATATCCAGGGACATAAAATCGCGGCTTATGGGAGTCGTGTGATGGTGACGAAATGGGCGAGGCAACTGGGCGAGGCATGCCTCGCCCCTACGAAGACACACATCTGAGAATTTATCGGCATCGGAAATTCCATACGCCCAATATGATAAGATGGTGCTTGTTCTGAAAATGAATGAGATCATAAATCGTATGCTCAAAAACCTTCCAAAGTTCTACACCCGTGCTGCGGTACTGCTGATGCTCGGTATCGCGCTAATCTCCGTCCGACCTCCTCAAATAACCAGCCAAGAGTCGATTATCAACCTCGTGGTGAACGGGGATTTTGAAACGGGCGATCTATCGGCATGGGAAGAAATCGGAAACACGACAATCGACTCGCAGGATCAACATGCGGGGACTTTTTCGGCGCATGTGACGGATTCCTCCACGCCGCGTCAGGGCTGGATTGAGGTCACGCCGGGGAAAACCTATGTGGCTACGGCGTGGTTTAAATGGGTGGCGATGTCCGACAGCGATTGGGGCAGCAGCCGATTTACCGTCAATGACGGGGATTTTCAGGAAATCGGCGGGATCAGTAATTTGGATCAACGCTACGAGCAAAATATCTGGAACAAGATCGCGTTCACGTTCGTGCCAGCCACAGACCTCGTGATGGTCAGTTTCGGCGTGTTTGGGCCGGAGTCTACGATTGACCTGTATTTTGATGACATCATGCTGTTTGAAAAAACGAGCAATGTTCCGGCAGAAATTCAGCCGGAAGCAGATGTTATCAGCGGCACACCGCCATTAATCGTGAGTTTTTCCGCGAATGCCGACGACAGCGATGGGGCAGTCGCGTTGTATCAGTGGACATTTGGGGATGGCGCAGAGGCGAGAACCGCCAACGCCGAGCACACCTATGTTTCGCAAGGCACATTCACCGCCACGCTCAATGCGTTTGACAACGACGGCGCGAAATCCAGCCAAAATCTGGTTATCACCGTGACCGATCCGCAAGCGCCTCAAATCGAAATCAGCGCACCATCGTCGACGGAATTATTCACGACAGCGGACGCGGTGACAGCGCTTTCTGGCACAACACACTCGGATTCCAGCCCGATTGCCAGCGTGGTCTGGGATAATGTGAGTTCGGGCGATGCGGGTGAAGCACCCCTCACCCCCAGCCTTTCAGTAGGTATTTTATGCAACCCCTCACCCCCAACCCCTCTCCCTCAAGGGGCGAGGGGAGAAAAACAGAGGTTTTGGGATGAGGAAACTGTGCCAAAAACAAAAAGCCTACCCCTGAAAGTCGCGCCCCTCGCTTACGCGACAGAGGGAGGGGGTGAGGAATGCGAGACATTCAATTGGGCTGTCGAGGCGATTCCTTTGAAGCCGGGCGAGAATGAGATACTTATCACGGCAACAGATGCGGAGGGTAAGGTCGCGACGGATCGGATATGGATTACCCGAAGCATTGACGCACCCTCTATCGAAAATATTTCAACGAATACGACCACGCCGCGAGTCTATGAAAAATATGAGGTGACGTTTGATGTCACCACCATCGCCGAGCAGTACATGTTTATGTACGATCCTGACCCGCCGGAAGGGGTCGAGCACTATTCCGGCGTGACGGTTGAAGGGGTCATCATGCTGCCGGACGGCGAGCAGGTTACGCATCCGGCGTTTTATTTTGAGGGTACGACACGGGTCGGAAATATTTACGAACTCACGGGCGAGCAAAACTGGAAGCTGCGATACAGCCCCCAGCAGACGGGTGTTCATCAGGTTTCGCTGCGAGTCACCGATCAATCAGGAACGGTCACGACTCCGGTTGGGTCATTTACCGCCGAAGCGCCGATTCGACCCGGATTTATTCAAGTCTCGGAGCATGACCCGCGCTATTTTGAGTATTCGAACGGCACGCTGCATTGGCCTATTGGCATGACGTGGACGGGGGCGGAAATTCCAGAAAACGGGGAAGCGCCTTCGGTGATTAATTATGATCGCCCCTGGATGGCGGGAAGGGGCGCGTGGTCTGCAAACTGGGCGCGGTGGAAAAGCAGCGCTGAACAACATGGCAACGAAGGCAGAGGGATTCATTACAGCATTCTTGAGCATTATCCCGGCAGCGAGATTTCGCAGTATATTCACACGCCTGACGGCTCCCGAATGTGGATTAGCTGCTTCCTGGACGAGGATTTTTGCGCCCAGATCGAAAGCGGGAGAACGTATCAGGTCAAGCTGCGGGTGAAAACGCAAGGGATCAACGGGCCAGCGCAAGCCGATTTACCTTATGGATTGGTCATCAAAAATCACGATTGGCCGCCGGACGATTTTGAGAGAGAAATGCGATCCGCACCAAGCTGGATACCGATGATTGACCAGGATAAAGACTGGCACACTATCGTCACCCGCGTGACCGCGCAGAATGACAGCGATGATTTCACCATTTATCTGGATAACGTGACCGCCGGGGAAGCGTTTGTTGATGAATTTTCCATCCGCGAGGTGCTGGCAGATGGCTCATTGGGGCCGGAGCAGATTCGCAATCCGAGGGCTGACTGGCATACTTATGTCGAGCAGCGCCCGATGGCGGCCTTTGACGAAGCGATCACCACAGGGGAAACCAACGGCATCAACCTGCGCTATGTCGTGCATGATAAAAATGACCGTCTGATTAATTCGCTCACCGCTTATGGCGTGTTCGCGGATTTTGGCGGCGGGTATTATCAACCGGAAAATACCAAAGCTACGTGGCTGCAAAAGCAGTGGTGGCGATACCTTGTTGCGCGGCTGGGATATTCGACAGCCGTGTTTGGCTGGGAACTCAACAATGAAGGCCCGCCGGACGACGGAACAGGCAGCCACGCCCGAACCGCGCAGATTTTTGCCCGATGGGTACACGAACTGGACGCTCATCCTCACCTCGCGAATACGTCGTTCTGGTGCTGCTGGGAGCCGACATTCTGGGGCGACGATTCACAGTTTCCCGATGTGGATTTTGGCGATATTCACCATTATGGCCCGGCAACGGATATGGTGCAGTGGTATCTCGACGAGGCGATCCCCGTTATTAGTTCCCAGGTGGGCAAGCCTGTGGTGCGGGGCGAAACCGGAATTATGGAAGGCAGCAGCACCAATGACCCGGATTCGTCGTTACTCAGCCCGAATCCGGGTATCTGGTATCACAACATGCTCTGGAGTCAGCTTCACTACTCGGCGATGTTTGAGATTGGGTACTGGTATTCGGAACATGGCGAGGCGATTATCGGCGGACGCACCCCACACGCGAGGGCATTCGCAAATTTCGTCCACGATTTAGACCTCAACGCGGGCGGGTATGAGGACATCGCGGCGACGAGCGATCAGGCGAAATTTCGCATTCTCGGTCAGAAGAATATCGCCAAAAACAGCGCTCACGGGTGGATTAACCATTCCGATCACACCTGGAAAAACGTGATGGATTATGGTGTGCCAGCGGCGGTATCGGGGACGGTGAGTTTTAGCATGAATCCGAACACTTTTTACACCGTGAGCTGGTACGACACGTATAGCGGAAGCTTCATCCGTGTCGAGCAGATTATTACGGATGCTTCGGGCAACTTGACGCTTTCAGTTGAAAATCTGAGTGCGGATGTGGCGTTTAAGATCGATTAAAAATGTCTGTATTGGGTGATCAAAAATGCGACACCACCAAATCAGGACGGTCTGAGCAGATGCCGTTGACTCCAAGGGCTTTCAGAGCGGCGATTTCGGCAGGGCGTTCCTCATGCCAGGTGATGATGCCAAGTCTGGCAGCGCGCACACGGCCTAACCACGTTTCCGTCAGCAGAAGGTGGGGCTGATCGGCACGGCTTTCCCAGCAGGGATGCACATAATCGGCCTGAGTCGCCTGGGCAAGGGCGACAGGATCAATCGTCGGCGCGCCAAACAGAATCGAAGTGCGAACTTCAGGCCGGTTCGCCTTAATTTCCGCGATCATGTCCGGCGAAAACGCGCTGAAAATCACATGTCTGGTGAAGCGTTGATCGTCCACGATCCTGAACATGTGCTGCGCGGCATTGCGATTGAGCGCCTTCATGTCCAGATAGATGCCCAAGCCGATGCTGTGGCACTGGCGAACCAGTTGCTCAAACGACATGACGGCTGCTTTTTCCTGAAGCTGATCGAACGTCAACTGTGAAATTAATCCGTCCACACCGTAGACCCGCCGCAAGCTGTCGTCGTGGGAAATAACAGGCACGTCATCGGCAGTGATGCGCATATCGACCTCCACCATATCCGCGCCCATATCGGCGGCAATGTGAATAGCATCCGCCGTATTCTCCTGGGCGTAGGCGGATGCACCGCGATGGGCAATCGTCAGTACGCGCCGTTCATGATGCGGAATCGTGCGGTCAAGCTCATCCAGCCACCAGCAAATGCGCTGCGGAATCCACGTTTTCAGGCTTTCCCAGGTCGTAAAGACTGCCTGATCCAACGAAAACCGCTGGGAAAATTCAAACGTTGGCTCAAAAAGCTGGCGTTCGAGAAATGTCTGCACAAGCTGATCGTTATTCGGCGTGTTATGCGTGATGATGCCGTCAAACAGGGGTGTCACCAATACACCTCGCAGTGAACGGCGGGAAGTACAGCTTTGTAGGGTGATCGACTTGCGCTCGATCAACCAGTGGGGAGCAGGCGCAAAGGCGTGCTTTCCCGGCTCTGAAAATAACGCCAGTCGCCCATCTTCAAGCGGAAGATTGCCAGCAGCATCTACCATTCGATGGAAGCCGCCATGCCAACTGGCCTCGGCATTGACCAGCAGGCCGTCGGAATCCAGATATATCCAGATATGTTCGAGTTCGTAGAGATGGCTGATGTCCCAATCCCACCAGACCGCATACTCGATGGCGATCCCATCCGCAACCTCAATCATGCGTGGAAAAGATGGAGAGGGTGCTGTCTGGTGAAAGATGGTGCAGCCAACAGCCAATGGTAAAAATGGCTCGGCGGAATCGAAATAAATGAGCGGGGCGTGTTTGAGGGCGCGATCAAAGCCGGGCTGAGACAGGCGATCTAAAAGCGCAAAATTCTCGCTATCAGTGGACATCGATTTTTTCCTTTTTGGAATATCGATTTTACCATTTTCTGCGCCTTTGTGCCCATTACGGTCTGGTTGTGATCATCGAAATCCGAGTGTTTGACCACAGCAAAAATTGAAGATCGAAAATGCCGGGCGCAGCCGTGCTACGCCCCTACAAATGCAGGCGGATCGTAGAAGGATGGTTTACCATTCACCCTTGCGGCCAAAGTGATCGAGGGCGGCCTGACGGAAGGCTTTCCCGGCCTGGCTCATCGCCTCTAGCACTTCTTCGCTGGAACGGCCTGCCGAGCTGCGGGCGGCGGCGATCACGGTGTCGCACTCGTTACCGTCCATAAACAGGGCAGCATCCAGAATTCTGGGCTGATCCTCTTCGGGAATGACGATGAAGCCATGTTTATCGGCATGGATCAACTGGCCTGGCTCAACCGGACAGCCGAAAACCTCGACGGGGACATTCCAACGGACAGGCACACTGTAGGCATGACCGACGCATAAACGTGCCGCCAGCGCCTTAAAACCCGCGTTGGTCATCTCATCAACATCGCGGATCGCGCCATCGGTGATCGTGCCGACGCAGCCCAACGCGCGGTGACGGTTGGAATTGACTTCGCCCCAGAACGAGCCAATGACATTGGGCTGATCGAGGTCTTGGACGACGACGATTTTCGGGCCGGGGACGCTGGCGATATAGGCAAGACATTCCATTGTGGCGTTAGGATTGGTTTTCTGGTGCTGCGCGTTGCTGGGTTCGATCACGATGGTGACGGCGTAACCGATCATCGGCCCCATTTGCGGCATATAATCGCGCGTTTCGGTACGGTTGACATGCGTCCGGCGGTCATGCTGGGTGATTTGCTCCCAGCCGTTGTAGATGGTGGGCGTGTTCACGCGCTTCAGACGGAGCAGTTCGCTGTGGGAGAGGGTTGGCATTGGTATTTTCTTTCTAAAATGAGTTATCTATAGCTATGCGATGAACCCCTCCCCCGACTCTGCTACGCGAAAAGGGTAGAATTTTAATACTACCCCTCCCCCGACCTTTCCTTCGGTCACCCATTTCGCAAGCTCATGGAGAGGGGTAAGATCACTACTTGTCTACAAGAGAGCAAGATCACCGCTTATACGCAGGAGGGTATAGAATCTCTTATATTGTTATCCAGATAGGATACCGAATATGACCATCTATGCGCAAACACCATTTGACATGCGTTGTGAGTGGGGGCTGGCTGGGGTTCAACATCTGATGCCGGAGAGCGATGTCATCATCATCGTTGATGTGCTGTCGTTTACCACGTGCGTTGAGATTGCCACATCGCGCGGCGCGGTCATCTTTCCTTATAAGGGGGACGCGGCTGCGGAATTCGCTGAGGAAAAAGGCGCGATTCTTGCTGGGCGGGATCGCACGGCGCAGTTTTCACTTTCGCCGCAAAGCCTGATGAGGGTTGAAGCGGGAATCAGGCTGGTGCTTCCATCGCCGAATGGCTCGGCGCTTTCGACGGCGACAGGAGATGTGCCAACTTTCGCGGCGTGTTTGCGGAATGCGGAGGCTGTGGCGCGGGCGGCTCAAAAAGTTGGAAACAAAATTGCTGTGATCCCGGCGGGCGAACGCTGGAAACACGACTATAGTTTGCGTCCGGCGCTCGAAGATTGGATAGGTGCGGGGGCGGTTATCAGCAGCCTGAGTGGCAGCAAGTCCGCCGAAGCGCAGGCCGCAGAACACATCTTTCGAGCCTATCAGAATGATTTGTTATCGGTATTCAAGACCATCGGTTCAGGCATTGAACTTATCCAACAAGGGTTTTTGTTGGATGTTGAACTGGCCGCCGCGCTCAACATCAGCCAAACCGTACCCCGGCTGATGGACGGAGCGTATACAAAAATTTCCTAGATTCTCCTCGATCTTTTCCTATATCTTATGGCTCTCCAGCGGGAATAGACGAATGTAATCTCGTAAAGAGGGTGTATGTCAATTTACACATCGAGGGATCATCATGTACATTCAGAGTAGGAAAGATTGTACTCCGTGTTCGTGCTCGATACTCTCGACCTCAATTGAGGGAGTTTATCAGGGAGGAAAAATGAACGTCGGCGAGCTTATGACCAAACAGCCTGTGACGATCCAACAAGAAGCGACACTGCGTACTGCGCTGGAAACGATGGAGCAGACTGGATGCCATCACATGCCAGTGGTCAACCATCTCGGCACACTGACTGGCGTCATTACGTCTCACGATTGCCGCCAAGCGCTCAATCTGCCACTGCTCGTGCGCCACCAATGGCAGGATAACAAGATGCTTGATCTTCTTCCGGTAACTGTCATCATGACGTTAGCCCCCAGGGTGGTTCAGGAGAATACCTTAGCTGAAGAAGCGATTTCCTTGATGCTGGATAACCGTATCGGCTGTTTGCCAGTGATGCGCGGTAAAACTCTGGTTGGAATAGTCACGACCACCGACTTCCTGCGGGCTTTTGCCAAACACCTGAAACGTCAGCCTACACCCATGTAAACAGGGCGTTCGACATCCGCAAAACATCCTTGAAGAAAAGATAGATTTGGGGTCGTGAGCGCACATGGCTATTCTGGGAAAACAGAATTAAACGCTTTGACTTTTAGAGTTTCCGGATTGCAGGGCTGATTCGCTGAGTTTCGTCACGCTGGAATCCACTCGACATTGACCCGCGCGGCACGGCTTCCGTCGATGGTCGCCTCTAATATTTTGCAGCGTGCGTCCCTGATCTGCTCCCAGGTGATGCCTGAAAGCGGCACTTTGATGCGCTTGATCCAGGCATCATCATCGGCACGGCGGTAACTCAGATACAGGAAGCGATCTTTGGGTGTGCCGTGTGCATAGGGGCCGAGAAAATTGGGCGGGTTTCCCGGCTTGACCTGGGCGTCACACTCAAAAATGATGAGGTCGTCCGGCAATGTTTCGCCTTCGACTAATGTGCCATTTTTATCTTGCAGGCCGAAAACAGCAGGCTCGCCATCACATTCTGGCGCAGGGGGATTGGCGCAGATGAGGCGCAGGTGGAATTTGAGCGGTTTGGAGACGGGCATCATGTCTACTCCGATTCCGTGTTTTTTACAGTAATTAACGCGTAAGCATCTTTTAACCGCATTGGCAGTTTTTCTGTTGTAGCATTATCCAACCCAAAACTAACACTATACTTACATCGCCGGCACGAAAGTCGCTCAGTTTTAGTGATTTGCTGCGAATCAATACGATAGATTACGTTAAAGTGTAACAGAATATAACTTTTTCGTGTATGAATTCCGGGAAATTCGGTGGCGTTTTTTAGGCTAAGCGCGGGTTGTGTGCCGACGAAATGACTGGCAACGGAAATCTCGGTACTCATAAATGCCTCTTCATCTCAACTCAGGGAAGGGATTTATCGGAGTATAGCACAAATATTCTATTCAGGCTATAGGGTGGGAGAAGATTTAATGATGTTTGACGAGGTGTAATAGTGTGGGGATAATTAATTTTATGGATAGGAAGTGGCGAATTTAGGCACATATGCAGGTGAACCTGTGCCGGAAGGGGCGATTTAAGTACAATCATTTGTAATGTCGAGTGATAAAGCTGTGAGGGCAAAATGGTCGATAAAGTTGCCATGACGATTCATGTTACGCTAGAAGAACGCCAGCAGATTGAAGAGATGGCGCGTGAACGCGGATATGAGGATACAGAGGCTTACGTTTTAGCACTCATCCATTCTGATACAGCAATATCGGATGAAAAAGAACAAATTCTGGATGATATTCGCCAGGGTTTGCGGGAAATCAAAGCCGGATTAGGCCGCCCCATTTCTGAACTGTGGGACGAGCTTGAAAATGACGACTAAGCCACCTGTCGAAGTTATTTATGCACCCGTTTTTACAAGAGCTATCAAGCGGCTGCATAAGAAATTTCCAAAAGTCGCAATTGAGCTTCGGCCTTTAATCCAGCAATTGGAAAATGGCGAGACACCTGGCGATCAAGTACAAGGTACAGGGTACACTGTTTATAAAGCACGTGTCAGAAATAGCCAAGCTCAACGCGGAAAAAGCGGTGGCTTGAGAGTTATTTACTATATTAAAAGAGCAGAACGAGTCATTCTGGTTACTATTTATTCTAAAACAGAGCAAGTTGACATCACAGCCGACGAAATACGGCGAATCATCGAAGAATTTGAATCGGAATAATTAGAACGGGCGACGCGGTGCATCGCCCCTACAGAAATCGTGCGGATGTAATGCTTTAGCGGGTGGCGGTGAGGCCGATGGTGGTGCTGCACGCCTGACCATCAAAGACGGCGTTGGCGACCATTTGCCCGGTAATCGTGTTCGCGTTGGCAACATTGAGGGTCAACTGCGCATTGCCGTTGGAAATCTCAATCGAGCCGAAATAAGAACCTGACCCGGTGCGGCTGAAGGGTGAACCATCAAAGAACATGGTGCTGCCCGAAATCGAGATGGCAACCGTAAACGAGGTCGGGCTGAAAACTTCTGTGGTCGGCACATGGAAATTGCCTGTACCTGCGCAGGAAGCGTCGGCTTCGCTGTTGAGCGTGACCGTCCACAGGCCGCCGGATGGAACCGCGCCACTCTGATTGGTATCGCCGCCGCTGTTACTGCCGCTGTCCGTATTGGCAGGCGGATTCGAATTACTGGTGATCGGCACAACCGGCGGGGCAGAAGCATCGACAACCGCGTCGCAATCGCCTGACTCGCTGATCTCAGCCTGGGCGACCCAGATTTCGGCGGCGGCACTTTGCGGCGCGGCGGCATCCTTATCGAGTTGATACCAGACATTCTGATCATCATCGACAAATTGACCCTGTACTTCGAAATCGTCACCGGGCGGGAGAAACGCCACTGACGAACGATTTTCGCCAGGGCCAACACGCAGGCGAGCCGTATCCCGCGAATCGGTGCTGACAAAGCAGGGTTCACCACTGGCAGCACTGGCGACACTGGCAGCTTCATCGGCAGATTTGAAAGTGCGCAGAATGGCCAGCAAAGCATCTTCGAGTTCGTCGGTTTCGCCCACGCTGGCAACCCCATCGACAAACGCAAATTCCAGATCGCCCAATTCAATAACGTAGCTAACACCCTCGAACTCATCACCTTCAAGATCGTAGTAGACACGCGAGGCGGGGTGTCCGGCGATTTGAACCGAGTCGATCGTGTCCGCATCCGGCTCCCAATCGAAAAGAGCGACATTGATGTCTACCATGAGGTCGACAACATCCGGCGACTTGCCCAACGTGACGACCTCGGCGACCTGCGGCGGGGTGAGGATGTAGACTGTAAAATCGGCGTTATTGAGATAGATACCGTCGCTATCACCGTCGGCTTCAAAGTCCCAATCGTCGGGAACAGAGATGATATAACCTTCGGGCAGGTCGATATTTTGGGTCAGATTGTCCTGGGCAGCGGCGGGAAAAGCCAGCAACATAGGTGTCAGTAGTGCAAATAATAAAAGCAGCACCGTTAAACGTAAAGTTATTTTCACAGAACCCCCTGTATTAATTCTTTGTATGACCGATTATTTTATTTTAGGGGATAATTCTTTCAAAATCACAAAATGTTTCGGGGGATGGGTAAAATGGGAGGTCTTGGCAGTTTCTCGTAAAAGTGGAATCAAAGGTAAATGGTTTAAGAACCTATTTGAATGTTCGTTCAACCTCACCCCCCAGCCCCCTCTCCGCAAGCGAGAGAGGGGGAGTCAATACAGGTTTTCTGTGGCGGATGTCAGGCAAATAATGAATATGCAAACAGTCTTAAGGCAATTTTCAAACAGGTTATTTTAAGGGGCGGCGGCGGCGCGAATAGCAGCGGCGAGTTGGTCGATGGTGACTGTTTTCGTCACGGAACTGTGTGCACCGGCTTCGAGCGCCTGATTAATCAATTCCGTTTCAACACTGCTGGTCAGCACGACCACCTGAATATGCGGGAATTTCTGGCGGATGATTCGAGTCGCGACGATACCATCCATCACGGGCATGATTAAGTCCATCAAGACCACATCCGGCTGAAGCTGCTCGGCTAGTTCAACAGCCTGTTTACCATTCTGAGCTTCCCCAACCAATTCCAGATCATCCCATACTTCAAAGACTGCGGATAACCCACGACGGACGTTCGGATGGTCATCAACGATCAATACTCGAATATTAGCTTGCATAATGGTGGAACATGGGTATTTTCAAAATCCCACCTTACCATAGTTTATGTATTACCAGCATATGAATTCAGCAATTCGGTTTTCATGATGGAAGCGCCCATGAGAGAATGATTTCTGTTCCCTGTCCTCTTTCGCTGAAAACATCGTAGGATGCACCGATGAGGGCTGCCCGTTCGCCCATACTCTTTAGGCCCATACCGACTGCGCGTGTTTGCGGATCGAACCCGCGACCATTATCACGGATTCGCAAGATAAGCTGCTGGTTTTCGCAGATGAGCGAGATATGCACTTCGGAGGCCTCACTATGTTTGACAATGTTATTGAGGCTCTCCTGAACAATGCGATAGAGCGTAATATGGACGTTTTCTGGCAAAGCCTGTTCAAATTCTACCGTGCAGGAAATGTTGATTTCTTGCCGCGCCCGAACGGTTTCGCTCAATTGCCCAAATAAATCCTTCAGGCTGCGCCCGACAATCTTGGCCGGGTGAAGCTGGGTCAGCAGCGTTTGCATTTCCAGGGTCGCGCCCTGGGTGAGCGCAGTCAACTCCTCCGTTTTTTCTTTGGCCTGTTCGGGGTTACGATCCCACAGGCGCGGCAATATCTGGCTGATCACGCTGATCGCAAACAAATTCTGGCTGACAGAATCGTGCAAATCGCGGGCTAAACGTCGGCGTTCTTCCGAGGTCGCACGCTCGTGTTCGTCCTCATAGGAGCGTGCGCGTTCAAGCGCCTGAGCGCACTGCTGCGCCAGAATCCGGAAAAAATTCTGATCATCCTCGCTGAAGTGCTGGGGCTGCGGGAACGAAATACTGACAGCACCAATCGTTTGACCGTCAATCATGACTGGCGTGACAGCGGTAGCCTGGGTGCTTACGCCGTTAAAAGAAGCCTGAAAATCGGGAAACTGGGTCAGATGATCTTCCAGCGTCTCAAGCCAGAGGGGTTGTCCCGTGCGTATAACATGAGCAACTGGCACAGGGGCATCCAGCGAGATGCGCTGGTAGGGCGATAGAATCTCGATGTCACGACCATTACGGCTGAGGATCGCGATGATTCCCAGATGGCCGTGCAGCGCTGCACTCACGTGATCGGCAATCAGGCTGGATAAATCATCCGAGGTCATGACCGCCGCCAATTCCGCCGTCAGTTTTTGAAGCAGTTTGGTTTGCTGCTCACTGGCGCGTAGAGCATTCTCGGTTTCCTGATGGGCGATTATTTCGCGTTGTAGCTCAGTATTTCTTCCGGCCAATTCCAGGGAAAGGCGGCGCGTTCGCAGCAGCACCTCTACACGCGCCAGCAGTTCGATTTTTTCGATGGGCGTGAAAATAAGCTCGTCGATACCCTGACCGAGTTGGCGCGTCATCATGCGGACATCGGGCCGGGTTGTCACCAGCAGAAAAGGCAGAAACAGGGATTTCTCATTTTCTTTGCGTGTTCGAATCTGCGTCCATAAGCGATTGAGCATCATGCCGTCAAAGATGCCTAAATCGAAATTTTCTTTAAGGCTGTCTTCGGAATCGGCAAGAATGACGGCATAGCGCTCCTCCAGATAAGTTTGCAGGAGGCGGCGGTTCTCTTTATGATCGATAGCAAGCAGAATTCTGATCTTATTCATGGGATACATCCCCCATCAGAGTGCGAATAATAGTGGTTAGTTCGCGCGTGACAAGCGGCTTGAACAGGACGCCATGCGCACCATGTGAGATACTTTCCTGCCGGATATTGATTAATTTCTGTGGAGATATGACCAGAAGTGGTACGCCGAGTTCGGTGAGCTTCTCACAATACGCCCATATATTTCGATCAAATCCAGAAATATCGATGAGGGCGATGCCAATATTCTCCGGGTGTTCTAAAATCTGCTCCAGGCTTTCCAACGCGGAGACAGAAACCGTTTCATAGCCTTCTTTGCCGAGAAACTGGGCTAATAATTCGAGGTTACGCTGGTTTCGGTCAATAGTTAAAATGCAGGAGTGAGACCCCATTAATTTTTATCCGTCTCTTGCCAGTGAGGTGTACCGGAAAGGATGCCCCGCAGGTCGCTGAGGGGTTTACCCACTTTTATGCCAGACTGGGTGATTTCAAATTCACGAAGGGTTTTCTGAAAGTCCGAGAAGCGTTTCTTCAAAACCCCGATTGCCCGCCGCAATTCACCCCGCAGTTCCAGATAGCGCAAAAAGATGATGGTGTCCGCAATATAACTGACGGATATTTCGGTTGCGCGAAACTGCCCCATAATGTCTTCGATTTCATTAATCAGGATGACGGCGACCCCCATGCTCTGGAGATATTTACTCAGGCTGTGGAGATGCAGCACCAAATCTTCGCCGCGCACAGACAGCTTATAACCGGACAGGCTGTCGATCATGATAATCGCCGCGCCTTTTTCCTCGACATCTTTACGCACCATGCGGGCAAACTCATCCGGTGTGTAATAAAGCGGTTCTACCTGCACAACCGAAAGATTGCCATCCTTTGCCATCGACGCGATGGGTATATTGATATTCTGGCTGCGGCTCATGAGCAGATCGACCCGTTCCTCGAAGGAGTAGATGACGGATCGCTCACCACGTTCGGCAGCTTCTTTCATAAACTGCAACCCCAGGGTGGTTTTGCCTACACCTGTCGGCCCGCTGATAATGGTGATGGTGCTGCGTTCAAGACCACCATGAAGCAGCTCATCCAATTCCGGCAACCCTGAAGGCAGTATATCCGTCGTAAACGTTTGCATCACTTCAGAAGCAGGCAGCAAGCGCGGGAAAACTTCCATGCCGTGATCGCTCAAACGCATGGAGTGTTCACCACTCATAAAATCAGACCCTCTGAATTTGATGATACAAACGCTGCGCGTCTCATGGTCATGTTCGAGGCGGATAATGCCGTCGCTCATGTACTGTAAATCGTCGTCGGGCTGTGCCAAACTGTCTTCCGAGGTAAAAACCACTGTTGCGCCACTATCGACCAGGAAGCGCAGAAAAGAGTGCGTCTGGCGGCGGAATTGCAGATCATCGCTGGAAAGATAGCGGAAATGCGTCATGGCATCGATAAAAACGCGAACGGGCTTTAATTCTTCAACCTGAGCCGTGATGCGCTCTGTGGTCGGCTCACGCTCAACATCGGCTGGGGAGAAAATGTCATAACTCTGAACCTGGGAGAAAAAGTCCGGGGAGGGGGCAAGATCGAGAAAATCCACGCCGTCGAGATCAAAACCGATGCTGGCTGCATTTTTGCGAATCTGATCTTCGGTTTCGCCCATCGTGAGAAATAAGGCACGCTCACCTTTGGCAACACCCGCCGTCAGAAAATGTAAACCCAGGATGGTTTTGCCACTGCCTGGGTTGCCATGCAGCAAATACGCGCGTTGGGGAACCAACCCACCATGTAAAATTTCATCCAGCCCAGTAATGCCCGTTTCCATACGTCCACTCAGGCCTGAGTTGAGATTTTCATGCTTGCTATCGAGTTGAGTCATTATCCCAGTTCCATTAAATTGAGGATTAAGATTGCGAGTTTATTTTACCCTAAACATCAAGAGTTTAAAATTATTACACAAAAGGTTCCAAAACAATCAAATGAGGATTTATGACATGAAAAAAATACTGGTGGTTGGCGGGGTGTCGATTGATACGATTATTCATCTGGACAGGCTGCCAGAAGGCGTGCCACAGACGCTTTTCGCGAAAGCCACGCATCAGGCGGTTGGCTCGACAGGCGCGGGGAAAGCGCTGAATCTCAACCGACTCGGATTCGAGGTGACACTGCACGCGATGATCGGCGATGATGCGCCGGGGAGGTTGATTCGCGAAAATTTTGAGCGCGAAAATCTGCGCTTCCTTTATGATGTCGATCCGAAAGGCACGGAGCAGCATGTGAACCTGATGGACGGGGAGGGCGGACGGATTTCGATTTACACGAACGCGGGAACTTTTGAGCCGGAAGTCGATCTGGTACGGCTGGAAAGTCTGATCGCGGAAACGGATATTCTGGTCGTCAATATCCTCAATTACTGCCGACAAATTCTGCCGCTGGCGAAACGACGCCACAAGGAAATCTGGTGCGATATTCACGATTATGACGGCAAAAATCCGTATCATCAGGATTTTATCGAGGCGGCGGATTACCTGTTCATGAGTGCCGACGCGATGCCGGATTATCGCGATTTTATGCGGCGAATGATCGAGGCGGGCAAAAAACTCGTTGTCTGCACAAGGGGAAAGGAGGGGGCGGTATTAGCGACCCCTCCCCATTCGCAAGCTCATGGAGAGGGGAGCAATACGGCGTTCGAGCAATCACCCCGTAACAATTTTATCGAGATGGCTGCGATTCGGAGCTATCCGGTAGTAGATACGAATGGGGCGGGGGACAGCTTTTTCGCGGGGTATCTGTATGGATACGAGCAGGGATATGCAGCGGAGAAATGTTCGCAACTGGCGACGATTGCGGGTGGGTTGTGCGTCTCGTCGCGCGAACTGGTGCATCCGGCAATGAGCACGGCGAAATTGGAGGCGGAATATCGTGTACATTATGAAGAGTAGTGGGATAGGAGAGGTGTTACATCGGTCACGATGATTCGTACCCCTACGAAAGCCGTGTACCTTTTACAGAGCGCTTCACGGACGCTCCGGCAGGATGAGATCGGGTTGATAGGCGCTGGGATGTTGCGAGAGGATGGCGAGGAACTGCTCGATGCGCTCCGGCGGCATGTCCTCGGCCTGAATATCGCGGGAGATGGCAGTCCCCGCCTGCGAATCCTTTTCAAAAACAGGCAGCGCCTTTTCCAGCGCCGAAGCAGGCAAGCGACAGTAATCAAAGATCGCTTTCAAGCTCGCTTCACGCTGGGCATTAAGAATTTCGTAGCGGACGGTGTGAAACGGCACGCCGCGCTCGTAACTCGCCATGTAGCGATCCATATAACTCGCCCAGCCGGGGCCGAGTAAATCGGTGAGGTAAATTCTGTCGGCCTGAGCATCGGTATACGGTTCAATATAAGACGGTTCGAGGCCGGTCAGACCTCTCCACAGCCTCAAGGCCTCTTCGCGGGGAAGCTGAGGGGAAAAGCCCAAGCGCTGGATAAAGTGAGAAACCGACTGCGCCCACGAGAGGGCATTGCGGTACATGAAAATATTACGCGATGTCGGAAAGGCCGCATCAAACCAATGGCTGATGCCGATGGCGTGGCTGCGAAATTTGATGGCTGCCGATGGTTTTCCGGCGCAGAGCAGGAGCGTACAGGATTTGAGTACCTGAATCAGTTCGGCCTCGCGAGATTTTTGGTCGCGGAGATAGCTCATATTCGTGAAAATATCCGGCTCGGACAGCGAGTAAACCTCATCAAGCTGGCTGAAGGCTTTGCTCAAAAGGGTCGAGCCGCAGCGCCCAATTGAAAAAATCAGGATTAGTGTGTCAGGCGGTTTTATCGCTTCTGTCATGTGAGACAAGGCGGCATATGGCACTGTCATGGCTCGTTGGGCATGATCAAACTGCGCGTTGTAGACGAAAGCGGCTTTTGAGAGATCGACTTCGGGCGGGGTGTTCACGAAAAGGACGCGGCGATTCGCGTCATCGAGGCAATAAGGCGACCATCCCGGCTCGTCAATGAGCAACTGCGGGGAAGCGGGTTGGCCTTCGACAAGTGTGAATTGGTCAGGTGCGGAAATGGCTGCCGCAAAGGGTCGGTGTCGATCACGGATTGTAAAAAGTGTCGTGTCCATAATGATATAATCAGCAGAACTATTTTGAGATTATCATTTTTAGTATAAGCAATTCGAGTGGCAGGGCAACCTCACCCCCAGCCCGCTTCGCGTCCAATGGCTTGGAGAGGGGAGTAAAAAAACAAAGGTGTCCGGAGGCGGAAATTGAATTTTCAGTATCAGCAATTATGTAGAAAGAAACGCACTTGAACATCAATGAACTACCCCGTGACCCGGCGCGTATTCTGGAAGCGATGCGCCAGCAAGAAGAGTCGCCAAAAATTGCGCGGCTGGCGCTGCTGTGTCTGTGGCTGGCGGGGCAGAGCGATGACCCGCGCAAAAATTCGGCTGGCCCCGGCGGTGCAAAGCCGCTGGAACATCTGTGGCTGATGCTGGAGAGAGTTCAGATAGAGAAAGATGCGTCAACATCATTTCCCTCCTATCTGGCGCACCTCATGAGCTATTACCCACCACCGAGAAAAGCAGCACCCAAGCGGCAGTCGATTTCTGAGGCTGAAGCGCGGCGGCAGACAGACGCGGTATTTAAGGAAGCGCGGGCGGCGACGACTACGATTAAGCGTCATGCTGTGATCTGCGAGGGGCTTATCCGGCTGGCGGAGCAGGGCAATCCTTACCTTCAACCGTTGATCGAGCATCTGGTACAGCATATCGCGCCGCAGGAAAAAGAGTATCAGTATGATAACGCGCTGGAAGCATTGATGCGGGCGGGCGAGATCGACAGGGCGTTGAAAATTCTGAACACGCTGAAAATTTCGCCTCGTATGGACTCTTTCCGCCGTATCCGCTGCGCCAGAATCCTGATCGCGCTGGGGCAGACGGAGAAAGCGCAGGAAACGTTGAAGCGGCTGTGGGTGCAGCCGGGTCAACTCGCTGAAGATGTGGTGAAAGGCATGTCCATCGCGGAATGTTATGCCTACCTGGGGGATGCGCAAACCGCGCGGGAACTTGCGCCAAAGGACTCGATTAATCTTGAATATCTGATTGCGTGGCAGCAGTATTGCAGCGGGCAGGCGGTGGATATTTCGCCGATTCTGGCGCTGGTGAAATCGACGCTCGTCACGGAAATGGAGCCGCCGAAAGTACGGGCGGCTGCCCAGATCGACGCGCTGAGTTTTCTGCTGAAGGTCGAGCAATATGAGGCTGGCTTTCAAATGCTGCCGGATATTCAGGCGACGCTGCTGGCGATTCCGCTGTGGGGCAAGCTCGAATATCGCGCTGGCAACGCGGCTGAAGCGCTTTTGCCTTACGCAGATCAATTTGAAACGGCGATTTACGTATTCACGCGCGACCTCATGATTCAGAAGGCGATGGAAGATGGCAAAAATGGCGGCATCTGGCCGATGGTTCAGGTGGTCAGCGGCCTGGGTCGGTTGATCGTGCATTGGGCAGGGGAGAATGAGGTTCATGGTCTGATCGATTTTCTCAAGGCGTGGCATAATCAGGCTGTGGAGTAAGTATATTTTGGCAGGGGCGCGTGGATATGATAGGGTCTTACCTCACCCCTAAATCCCCTCTCCGCAAGCGAGAGAGGGGACTTAAAAGCCTGTGCGGTTTTCTGTGACCTGAGCAAAAGATCGTGAAAGGCTGGAAAAGTTATCAGGCTATCATGTGGAAGTATCACAGCGGTACGACCCTACAACGCAAACAAGGATATCAATAATGATCTATAGCAAAACTCTCGGCATTTTCGGGCGTGTTCGACCCGTTTTTTATTGGCTCACAATTCTTGTTTTAATGGCCGCCATGCCAGCATTAGCGCAAGAGGATGACTGCCCGATCATCGTCCAGACGGCGTTGGCGGAGGCTGGCGACGTATGCAGCGACACAGCGCGTAACCAGATTTGCTACGGGAATATTCAGCTTGAGGCGGTGGCGCGAGAAAGTGTGCCGGAACTCACGTTCAGCGAGCCGGGGGATATTATCAACGCGGGAGACGTGCAATCGCTGCAACTCAGTCCTTTAGTCGATGACAACTGGGGAATCGCGCTGATGAAACTTCAGGCAAATCTGCCGAATACGCTGCCGGGACAGAATGTGACATTCGTGCTGTTCGGCGATGTGGAAGTCACGAATGCGGACTCAGACACGAACGCGGAAGATACACCGCCGCTGCAAGCCTTTTATTTCAAAACAGGATTGAACGATGCGCCGTGCGATGCCGCGCCGGACAGCGGACTCATGCTGCAAACGCCGGATGGTGTGGGCAAAGTCAATTTTAATGTCAACGAAGTTGAAATCACGCTTGGCTCGACAGCTTATCTGCAAGCGCAGCCGGAAGGTGATATGACGGTCAGCGTCCTCGAAGGCGAGGTCACGATTGCGGCGTTTGGCGTAACGGTGACGATCCCGGCGGGAAGCAAAGCCACTGTGCCGATGAATGATCAAATGCAAGCATCCGGGCCGCCGGAAGATTCTGAGCCGTATGATCCGAGCGAACTGGCTGCGCTGCCGATTAGCCTGCTGGAACTACCCGTCACGATTGACCCGGAAGCCACGCCGGAAGCAACAGCCGAAGCAGGCGGCGCAATCCCGGAAGCGGGGCAGTGGGTGTGGACGACAGGGACAGCGACTGAGGAAAATTGCATGGCTGGTCTGGGCGAAATGATCGCTACACAGTTCACGCCACGCGCACCGTTCGATCTCCCCGGCGGCGAATTTGACCTGTCGACGCTGCTCACGGCGGCTTATGAAGGCCGATCACAGGCAGGGGCGGTTTACAGCGAACCAGAGCCGGGATTACAGGCTGTCGATTTTCCGAGTCCAAACGGCAACGGGCGTTATGAAGTCCGCGTGATTTCATCGACGCGGCTGGAAGGGTTGATGATTATGAGCGGCGAGGGCTGCGTCGTGACGATTCCATTTGAGGTGACGCGGGAAGGGGAGTAAAGCACAGAAACTGTAGCGGGAATAAAATATAGAGACGGGTGCAGAGCGTTAGAAAATGCAACCCCTCCCCCAACCCCTCCCCATTTCGCAAGCTCATGGAGAGGGGAGCAAGAGAGGCTACAGTAATTTTCAAACAGGTTCGAAAGGGATCAGAATGAAGACACTCATTTTCACTATCGCATTACTTTTGATCGTCAGTGGATCCACATTGGCGCAAGAGGATGACTGTCCGACCATTGTGCGAACGGCGCTGGACGAAACGGAAAATGTTTGCAGCGAGACAGCGCGTAACCAGATTTGCTATGGGAATATTCAGCTTGAGGCGATTGCGCGAGAAAATGTGCCACCACTCACGTTTAGCCAACCGGGAGACATTATCAACGCCGGGGATGTGCAATCGCTGCAACTCAGTCCGTTAGTCGATGACAACTGGGGAATCGCGCTGATGAAACTTCAGGCGAATCTGCCGAATACGCTGCCGGGGCAGAATGTGCTGTTCGTGCTGTTCGGCGATGTGGAAGTCACGAATGCGAACGCAGACACAGAAGATACAACAGACTCAGAAGAAGTGCCGCCGTTACAGGCGTTTTATTTCAAGACCGGGCTGAATGATGCGCCGTGTGATGCCGCGCCGGACAGCGGACTGATGCTGCAAACGCCGGAGGGTGTGGGCGAGATTAATTTTAACGTCAACGAAGTCGAAATCACGCTTGGCTCGACGGCGTATCTGCAAGCGCAGCCGGAAGGGGATATGACGGTCAGCGTCCTCGAAGGTGAAGTCACGATTGCGGCGTTCGGCGTGACGGTGACGATCCCGGCGGGAAGCAGCGCGACTGTGCCGATGAACGACCAGATGCAGGCATCCGGGCCGCCAGAAGATTCTGAGCCATATGATCCGAGCGACCTGGCTGCACTGCCGGTTGGCCTGCTGGAAATACCGATCACGATTGAGGCGACTGCCGAAGCAGGTGGGGGTTTAGTGCCAGCGGCGGGTACATGGACGTGGGTTAATGGGGTGTCAACAGAATCAGGTTGCCCAGCGGGGATGGGGACGCTCATGTCTGCGCGCTTCACACCTGCGCCCTTCACGCTCTCAGGCGGCGAGTTCGGCATCGAAATACTCATGACGACGGCCTTTCCAATGGGCGGCAGCCCACCCTCAAATGCTATATCTACTGAGCCAGAGCCGGGCCACTATATTTTCGAGTTTAACGACGGATCGGGCGATGCGCGTTATGAAGTGCGTGTTATTTCGCCGGATCAAATCCAAGGGGAGATGGGTTACAGCAGTCAAGGCTGCGCGATTACGATCCCGTTTGAGGTGACACGGGCCGGAAGCTAAACTTATACTGGTCCATATAATCCACGAAGTCAGAAGATCACAAAGTCACAAAAACACTCAAAATATAGCCAGGATGGATGGTCAGCAATGGAATAAGCGACCACACCATCCTGCGGTATATTTAAACGCTTCACAGCATCATTTAGTCATTACATCGCAGAGGACTACATCCATGACCATACAGAAAATTATCGCTGACCGCGAGACGATTCAAATCCAGGGCGTAGGCGCGGCGGGGTCACTTGCGGCGTATGAGTATCAGCCGTTGGAAGCGATCACGGAGGGCGACGAACCAGCGGGGACAACAACCAGCGACGGCATCCGTTTTTCGATCACCATGCCGCGCTTTTACAACGGACGTGACCGCCTGTACTCGCGCTTCAAGGTGCGGCTGGGCAAGGTAATTCTCCCTGGCATCAGCTACGTGACCGATCTGGTCGGGATCGCGGCGTATGATTACCCGTTCCCGCAGGCGCATACGATTAAGGGGTTGCAGGTGCATGATGTCGAGGACGCGATTCAGCTTGGAGTCGCCCACGCCGCGCTGAATCTGAATCAGCCGAGCGTGATGCTGCCACAGGCCAGCGAATCGACGATCACCTACGAGATGGACGGGCAGAAATTCTATTTTGACCGCGCCTATTTTGAAGCGTTTGACGAGCGCGTGAAGGAACTTTCGAGTCATGGCATCACGATTTATCTGATCCTGCTTAACAGCGCAGGGTGGGGCGGCCTGAAACTTCAGGCAGAAATGGCAAACGTGCTGATCCACCCAAATTATGATCCCGAAGGCTTTATCAGTGCGTTCAACGTCGTTACCGAGGCGGGACTGGCGCACTATAAGGCGTTTGTCGAATTTGTCGCCGAACGCTACTCGCGCGACGATCAAAAATATGGGCGGGTCAGCGGCTATATCATTGGCAACGAGGTCGATGCGGCCTGGGTATGGTCGAACGCGGGCGAGAAAACGGTTGAAGCGTTCATGGAGGAATACGCGGTTGCGGTGCGGACGGCGTTTTACGCGGCACGTAAGCAGTACAGCGAGGCGCGGGTTTATATCACGCTGACGCATCACTGGACGCTGCCGCATACCGAGAATCAGATGCGCACGTATGCCGGACGGGACATCATCGAGATCATGAATCGCATGAGCATCGAGGAGGGCAATTTTGACTGGTCGGTTGCCTATCACCCGTACCCGCAGGACTTGCGGATTCCGAGCTTCTGGAATGACGACAAGGCTTTTGACACGCTGGATACGCCGCTGATTACGTTCAAAAATATCGAGGTGTTGACACGCTATATGCAGCAGGCGCATCTGCTGTATGAGGGTAAACTCCGGCACATTATTCTGTCGGAGCAGGGTTTAAACTCCGAGGAAACGGACGAAAGCGAACGCATCCAGGCGGCGGCCTATGCGCTGGCGTATTGGAAAATCGCGAAGACGAACGGCATCGAGGCGTTTATTTATCACGCGCATGTCGATCATCGCGACGAATTTGGGTTGAATCTGGGCATCCGGCGGCGTAATAAAGACAGCGAGAGTCCTAACGAGCCGGGTGAGCCGAAGCCGATTCACGCCGTTTTCAAGGGAATCGACGGCGATAATGCGGAAGCGCTGTTTGAGGACGCGAAAAAGGTCATCGGCGAGGGGAATTGGAAGTAGGGGAGGGCGGATTTTACCCCTCCCCCACCCCCTTTCAAAGGTAGGTATTTCATGCAACCCTCACCCCCGACCCCTCTCCCACAAGGGGCGAGGGGCTTTAAAGGCCTTTTTCAAACCTTTATGAACCTTATGAGAGATCGCAAAAGGGTTAGAAAAAAGTTACCACACTATCGTGTGGAGGTATCACCGCTGTGCCCCCTACGAAATCCGTCCTCTGATTTATTTGTGGGAGAGCAATAAGTGGACTGGAAGAGGCAGTATTTGGGCTATATTCCTAATCAATAATCTTTTGCACCATTGCAAAGGCTGCCAGAGTTTCGGCGCGGTCATGTTGATTGGCTTTGGAGTCAAAGAATGTCCAGGCATGGTTGTCAACCAGCATCATGATTTTTAGCAGCGGGAACAGATCGGCGTCAATATAATCGCGAATCTCGGCTGTGTTGAGCGGCGCTGCCTGCGGCCATTCGCTCACCACATCAATCGACATGTGGAACAAGACAGTTTTGATGACCAGCGCGGCATCAACGCTAAAAATTTTATCAATGCCCTCCATAATAGCGGGCAATCTGGAATTATCGTGAATATCTTCGCCCGTTTTGGGATGTTTTGTAATCGAACTGGCGGTTAGAGAAGCCCATGCGTCGATACTTTCAGGGTTGTTGACCGTAAAACCGAGATGCGGCAGCGCCTTTCCGGTCAGGGCGGCGGAGACAAAGCCGTGAATGTGGTCGCGTTTGCCGGGATAGGGTTTTTTTGCAAGATCGTGAAACAGCACGATCCATTTCATCAATGCCTGCTGGTGGGGTGTGGCGTGTTGATATTCCGGGCAGAGCGTGAGCGCCGTCAGAACGCTCGTTACATGGATCAGCGTTTGAGCATTGGCGTATGATGCCATTTCCTTCCAACCCGGCAGGGTCAACTCGACCTTATCCATCATGGCAGGTGAAAAGAATGCGTGTACTTTCTCTGCCATCTGAGGCCAGGAAGTTAACGTTCCACTTTCATATTCTCGTCTCAGTTCATCGATAAAAGGCATCAGTTCGGGAAGGCGCGATTCAACTTTTAGCATAGCATTACCCACACACACATTGTTATTGCTTACAACAAAAGTGATGATTACCCTACGATAGTCACCCACGAAAGTATCGCGCGATTCAATTTCGACTACAATTACGATAAAAGGTTTCAGGAGGGATTATGCGTGTAAAAATTATTCTTGCCGTTTTTGTGCTCGTCACCGGGCTTGCCGCTGTGACGATGCCACTCGGCGCACAGGATCAAATTAATTACATCAGCCAGCCGGACGAACTGACTGTTTTTTTGAACGATGTAGTGTTTGTGCATGATGATCTTCGCGTACCGCTGGATGTGGAAACGCGCATCGTTCTGCCCGCGCAGATCGTGCAGGACACGCTGATTCTGCGCGATGAGGCCGGACGCTTGCCGTTGTATTCAATTAACCGCCAGACGGGGCAGGTCATTTTGACCATTGGCGGCGCATCGGACGGCGCGACGGGTGATGTGCGGAATCTGACGCTGGAATATATTACGCTCGGCGGCATCCGCTGGCAGCCTCGCTATGATCTGCATCTGGCAGCCGATAATGTCGAGTCTGTGGCCTTTGATTTTTTCGCCGAAATTCAGAATGATGCTTTTACGCTGAACGACACTCAGATTAATCTGGTCGCGGGGCGGGTGGACGTGAGCGGGCAGACACCGCTCGATGTTCTGATGAACAGCAATATGACACAGGGTTTTTCGGATATGCTGGCTACCGCAACACCCTCGTTTAATGCACCGCCACCATCCTCACCGCCGGTTACGAGCAGCACCGAAGGCGCGGTGACGACGCAATCCGTTTATGAAATCCCGCCGCTTACGTCACAACCAGGAGAGACGGTTTATGCCGAACTGCTGGAAACGATCTTTCCGTCGCGGCGCGTGCTGGTGTGGAATGCCGCTACGGATGCGCAGGGGATCGTTGTTTTTAAAGTTCGCAACACTTCGGAAATCGCGCTGGCGGAGGGCATCGTGCGCTCGTATCAGGATGGCCTGTTCGCCGGAAGCGATGAGATCGAATACACGCCGCCGGGTGGGGAGGGCAGCGTCACGGTTGGCCCACTGCGGGATGTGCGCGTCCGGCGCGAAGTTTCGCAAATAGCCGTCCCCGCGCAAAACCCGAACGATGGTGATGGGATCGAAATCCAATGGCAGGTTACGCTCATATTGACGAATCTGATTGCCAGCGAACAGGAAATCGAGGTTGTCGATACCTTCGCGGAAGGCGCTCTGAACCTGGAACTTGGATCGCCAGAGCCGGAGCGTCAGGGTGGGAATACGCTGCGCTGGCTGCTGACACTGCCGCCGGGGGAGGAAATCCGGCTGACGTATGTGTACCGGACACCGTATTAAGCGGGTCAGCTTGTCAGCTTTTTAGGACTGAGGACTGAGGATACAGGACTGAGTAAAAAAAATGCTGAGTGCCGAGTAAAAGACAATTTTAAAAGTCAGCACACGATACTCAGGACTTGGTACTCTACTCAATCCTCAGCACTCAGTCCTGCATCACTACTTCGCTGGTACTGTATTTTTTCCATTACGCGGGACGGAATCAATGTCGCCGGGGTACATGAGCGCATCGTGGCCGCGTTCGCCGCTGCTGATGCGGATCACATCCTCGACGGGATAGATGAAGATAATGCCGTCGCCCGTGCCGCCTGTTTTCGCGGCTTCAATAATGGTCTTGACGGTTCGCTCAACATTGTGGTCGCTGAGGACGATGTTGACCTGAAGCTTGGGCAGCATATCGACCATATAGGTGCCGGTGCGCCCAGCCAGCGAAATACCACCCTGTCGCCCGTGTCCCTTCACTTCGATGACGTTCATGCCGACGATGCCGATATTACGCAGCGCTTCTTTCACGTCGTTGAGCTTTTCTTCGCGAATAATCGCTTCAATTTTTTTAGTCATTTTTTGTCACCTGAATTTTAAGTTTGTCTTCGGATATTACCCCTCACCCCAACCCCTCTCCCACAAGGGGCGAGGGGCTTAAATGCAATTATGGTGAGTATAAGCATAATATGGTTAATCACTAACGGCTAACGCTAACTGCTATTTACGTGTAAGCGCGTTCACCATGTTCGCTGATGTCGAGGCCGACTTCCTCTTCGTTGTGGTTCACCCGCAGGCCAATCGTTTTATTAATCACTGTCGCGAGGCCATAGGTCACAAGCATGGAGAAAATCACCACGATCACGACGGAAACAGCCTGGATGATAAACTGATTGGGATTGCCGTAGAAAAGGCCATCCGCGCCTGCTTCATTGACCGTTTTTGTGGCAAATAATCCGGTTGCCAACGCGCCCCACAAACCGCCCATGCCGTGACACGCCCAGACATCGAGCGACTCATCCAGCGATGATTTCTGGCGGAACTTGATTGCGTAATAGCTGATCGGCGCAGCCACACCGCCAATGACAATCGCAGCCATCGGGGTGACGAAACCCGCAGCAGGGGTGATCGCGACCAGGCCGACGACCATGCCTGTGACAATACCTAGCACACTTGGCTTGTTATCGCGCCAGCTTAAGAACATCCACACTAAACCGGATGCAGCAGCAGCGGTATTGGTCGTGACGACGGCGTTGACTGCGAGGCCGTTCGCTCCCAATGCGCTGCCGCCGTTAAAGCCGAACCAGCCCATCCAAAGCAAGCCCGCACCCAGAATCGTATAAGGAATATTTGAGGGTTCAATCGAAACTTTGCCGTAGCCTTTGCGTGTGCCGATCACTCTGGCGAAAGCTAATGCCGAAAAACCCGCCGTGATATGCACGACAGCGCCGCCTGCGAAATCCAGCGCACCCATTGAACGCAAAATGCCGCCCATGCCCCAGACCCAATGGGCTACCGGATCATAGACGAGGGTCGCCCACAAAAGCGTAAAAACCAGGAAACCTTTAAAGCGCACACGTTCTACAAATGCGCCCGTGATGAGGGCAGGGGTGATAATCGCGAACATCATCTGATAGGCCGCGAAGGCCAGATGCGGAATCGTTGGCGCATAATCCGCATTGGGAACTGCGCCAACTCCGGTGAGGCCGAGGTAATCCAGCCCACCGACGATGCCACCGATATCTGAGCCGAACGCCAGCGTATAGCCCACGACGACCCATTGGATGCTTATCAAACCCATCGTAATAACACTCAGATTTAAGGTTGAAAGAATATTTTTCTTGCGAACCATCCCACCATAAAAAAATGCCAGCGCAGGTGTCATCATCAGCACCAGCGCCGTCGCCGTAAGTATCCAGGCGGTATCCCCAGTATCAATCTCCATTTTTCCTCCTAGCCATAAGGTGTATGTGCGGAATCTTATGAAAAGTAGACAACTGATACTTCGTTATAACCGCTAAATTTTTATGCCATTCTTTGTAAATATATGCCAATAAGCCGACATAAAGGGGGTCATTAGTGAGGTTATCGGGAATAAATCAGTAAAATGGACAAATAAAATCAACATTCTGTCTCAATAAAATATTAGCTAAAGAAGCTAAATTTATATCGCTTTTTATTGGCGTTTATCGCTATCTTTGGGTTGTGAGGCAAAATTATCGACAATTGTGAATCAAAAAAGCCGTCGCGAAACGGCTTTCTATCAATTTTCGCAGTTTAGCAGAAGCCAACGTAAAAATTGAGATAAAAGGCCAGGACATTTCCCGGCCTTCATTATTGACGTGCGGGCTGCGATCAGCCGCCTTTTGTTTCGCTGCTCGATCCGCTGCCCGTGTAGATACCTTCGGGAATTCCACCATATTCGGCAGCACCACCGCGTTGATACCACTTCCATGAACTGCCATGTACGTGGATTTGCATGTGGTCGTCTACCAGAGTATCTGGCTGCGGTGGGTTGGTGCTGTAAATGTTCACCTGATACACGTCACCGTCATTGCTGTGGAGGTAGTAGAGCCACACGCTCCAATTTCCAGCAAGGTCATTCGTCACTTCTATTGGTGTCTGATCCGGTGAGAAGGTCAACGGATTGAGGATGGCGATTTCCGGGCAGCGCGGCGCACCGTCAGCCATGTAGACGCAGTTGCCGTAGACATTGAACATGCCATCTTTTTGCACGAAGCCAGCGACTTCGACACCGACACGGTTATACCAATCAATGTCGCAAGCATCGCCCATCCCCGTACCCCAGCCATCTTCCTGGCTCGAATTGGAAACGTTGGAACAGTTGTCATCACTATTTGAGATGCCATCGCCGTCATAATCGGTGTTGGGAACAGAAACCACTACGGGTTCTTCTGGGTCGGTAGGTGGGTCAACAGGGGCATCCGTGCATGTATAAGACGTGCCATTGATGACGAGCGACCAAGCATTCAGATTACCACTATCTTCAGCTACTGTGTCAGATATTGTAAATGTCCAGTTACCCTGCGCATTCTGTGTATCAAAGCTGCTCAAGGGCTGGTTCGGCGTGTAGGATGGGCCTGTCGGCGGGTTGGCGGCCTGGACAGAGCCATTGGGTGATTCGTCATCCAGTGTGGTGATGATATTGTCGCCCGAACCACCCGGACCATCAAACAGCGAGATCGTCGTACTGGCAGGTGAGGTGAGCGAGGCAGTCAGATCGTTAACATAGGTATGGCTGATGTCGAGCACAACATCCACATCAGTAATAACAATTGAAGTATAGATCGTGATGACATTGGTTAAGTTAGAACCACCATCAGGAATTGCGATGCTACAGCTAGTAGCTGCGTTGATGGCAGGCGGCAAAATCGCCACCATAGTCAGCAAAACGACAAAAATGACAGGTAAGGCTTTCAGAATACGTTTCATAGTTTTCCCTTGTTGAAACTTGTGGGATACAGGCGCACAAATCGTTTTTGAGGTCTTTGCTGACGGGAGAATTGTCGGGGCATTGAGATCAATTAAATTTATACCCTTAGATTAATCGATTTACATTTATTATGAGCGTTGAGATAAGTTGCCCATGTTACTTATATGACATTCATCACATCCTATCCAGGACGAATGTCATATCAAGCATACGAGACGCTTCGTGTGCCGAGAGACCGCTGAGAAAACCTGATCCCACACTAAAATTGAGTCGGCATTAAACGTCTTAAGGCTATCGAGGGAAATGAGCAAATTCGACCAGAAATTATTATCACGCCAGTTTAAGAACATCCATATTATTCGCGCTTATAACAATCCATTGATCGTAAAGGCTAAAATTGTCAACAATTGTGAATCAAAAAAGCCGTCGCGAAACGGCTTTTTCGATTTAGCAGGAAAATTTGGCGAAGCACCGAAGCAGTGCCACGAGTGCGCCGCCATTAGTTACAGGTACGAATTAGCCGCGTGCTGGCTCGGTCATGGTCAATTTGGCTTTGCGCGTTTCTTCCTTCAGATGATCCTGATTGTCCAACGACTGCTGAAGATGAATCATGCGTTCCGGCGAGGCCGTGCGCAGCATCTTTTCACTATAAACTTCGTCAATCCAGAAACGTGCGCCGCCAGCGATCAGATTTTTCAGGTAGCCAATCTGATCCGGCTTGTAATGCTCGGTGCAGTTGATGGTAAACATGCGCCGATGCTGACCGCCGCCCCAGGCGCTGTGCTTGGTCGCGAAATTGAAAACGCCAATATCGCCGGGTTGAGTTTCCAGCGCAACCGCCGGAACCTGGCTGCCACTGATACCCCAGGCCTCTTCCGGGTTACGGGCTTTCTTCTGCAAATCTTCGGCATAGGCATCACCAAATTTGTGGCTGCCGGGGATCACACGCAGCGCACCTGTATCACGGGTGAGGGGATCGAGGTAGAACGCCATTTTGAAATATTTAATCGCAGGCGTGCCGATTGAGCCGCCTTCCCAGTCCAGATCAGAGTGCCAGCGGGTATCGCCGACATAAAAATTGCCGTCACTGCCGACGTAGTTGAAATCGTCACCGAGCAGGCTGCTGAAAATGCCGTTGATGCGGGGGTCATCCAGCAGGGAGCAGAGATATTCGCTCTGGTCAATGAACGGCACGATGACCGAGCGCCGATCCCCTTTATGCGCGATGCCGTCCATCCCGCCGCCGCGCTCATCCCAGATGGCATGGAAGGCTTTGGTGATTTCATCGATCCGATCCTTGAGCAGGCCTGGGAACATCAGGTAGCCGAAGGTGTCCATATAATTCATTTGCTGTTGGGTTAAGTAAACTTTTTCCATGATGGGGTCTCCCGAAATTTTCTACTTAAAAGCTAACTATACTATGGTAGATCGGATCGGTAAAAAAGGGGTATAGCCAGATGGAAAAGCTGTGAGCCAATGGTCAGGGTCAATTTTCAATCCTCATGTCGTTTACTCGGATGGAATATATGGCAAGATTGTAAAGTGGGGGAGGTGGATCCCAGAAATTACTGTTGTAGCCGATTTGCACCTGAAAAATTCCATCGCCTTGATATTCAAATTCGCCAAGCCAATAACTACTTTCCTGAATGCCGAGATTGACAACGGATACCACTTTCTGGGTTTGAAGATTGTAGAGGCTTAAATCTGCTACACTGCCGTATTCATTGATCTGTTCTCCCCATACAATCACCCATCCATTGTCGATTTCGCGTCCAACACGACCTGCTATTGAGTTCACAGCTTGATCTTCCAGGTGAACAACTTGAGTTGAATTGTAAGCGACAAGCGCCAACCATCCCGCACTTACTTCGCTAACTGATGGCTCCCAGATCGGAGCCATATCACCAATTCGGGCAGGTGTTTCGAACACCCGCTTTCCGTTGTCCAAATCCAGAATAACGAGTTGTGAATTGGCAGCATTGGAGCTGAAGCCAAGTACGCCTGGCAAGACATCGATTACATCATTATCATTGAGGATCAGCGCCCCATAACGCTCATCTTCAGAAATCCACATAATGTTTTCAACTTCGCCTGTATATAACGTGGTTTGTTCGCCAGTCATGCCATCTACACGGACAACCGCTGCCTGCTTCCCATCATTTTGGAGAATTCGGTAATACTGGCGATTGCCTGCGTTAGAGAACTCAGAAAAGCAGAAGGTATCCAGTTTATAGGAGACTTCATTTTCCGTTTCAAGGTTAAGCACACTGATTGCGCAGGAGCTAGTTTCATCGATTTCCGAAGCTGTACGAACTTCTATTCGAAGTGGATCAGTGCGATAAAAGCCGTTATTCGGAATTTCAAAAATACGCTGCCGAGTTAAATCAACAATGTAGTTGGCTTCCGTAGAACTGTCTCTACTGTAGCTCGTATTCAATCGATAAATCTGGTTTTTGACAAGTGAGTTAATCATTACTCGAACGCCGCGATCAAATTCACCCATGCGCGTTATCTGATGCGTGGATTTATCCATTGCAAATAATGCCGCCGGGTCATCGTCTCCCATGTGGGCGCTCAAAAATAAATAGGGGATGTCTGAGGCTGTATCGTGTATCTGCCAATTCTCATAACGTTCGGGCAGCAGAAACGACAGGTCTTTCGCGTCGAGATTGCAGATGTAGTGCTGCTCATTTTGCTCAATGACAATCCAGCGAATTCGAGATAATTTTTCCACCAGCATTTGAAATGGTTGTGTGCCGCAATAGGTGTCAATAGTCTTTGGGAATTGGTTCTGTGGGTAGTGAGTATATATACCTGTAGTTAGGTCTAGCTTTGAAATACTATCAAAATCGAAGGTGTTGGTACGACTTACTCCAACGTAAGCCTGATCACCAGCCCAGAAAAACATCGAATAGTAGAGAGAGTCATCCGGCCAGGGGTAAATTCGACCATCGCTGCGGATAACAGCCCGGTAATCCGATTCGCTGCTGATATACTCGATACGCCGAATGACTGTGCTGTCCATCTCTATATTGATGATTTCGACATCGGGTCCAAAGAGAGTCTCTGGATTCTCCGGCGGCCAGATGATCGGCTCCTGCGCCCGCGTCAAGCCACTGATGAATAATGCTAAGAGAACCAAAAAACGAGATTTTTTCATGATGCCCGACTCGGTTATCAAATACTTTAAATAGACTCTAGCATAAATATGGACTCATCCTCCTATATTCCCGCAGCCGAAATTTGCTTACAATGCGAAATTATCATGTGTAATTAAGCAAAAAGGGATCACTATGGTACGCAAACTACATTATCATCGGGTCGATGTTTTCACCAACGAAGCGTTTGGCGGCAACCCGCTGGCGGTGTTCCTGAATGGGCGCGGGCTTTCCACCGAACTGATGCAGCGTATCGCCAAAGAGATGAATCTCTCCGAAACGACATTCGTGCTGCCGCCGGAAGACCCCGCGAACCACTGGAAACTGCGCATTTTCACGCCAGCGCGTGAACTGCCGATGGCGGGGCATCCGACCGTTGGCACGTCGTTTGTGCTGGCACGTGAACACATGGTCACACCGACGGAAGCTGACCCGGTGATCCGGTTGGAAGAAGGAGTCGGGCTGATTCCGGTGAAATTTTCGTTCAAAAATGGGGCGGTGTCGCTGATCCAGATGCAGCAGCGTGCGCCGATTTTTTCGCCGGAGTTCACAGATCGCCAGCTTGCGGCGGATGTCCTGTCGCTGAGTGTGGATGATCTCGCCGATTATCCGGTGCAGGAGGTGTCGTGCGGTGTGCCGTTCCTGTTTATCCCGCTGAAAAATATGCACGCTATCCAGACGCTTAAATTCCGCACCGACATCTGGGAACGAGCGCTCAAAAATTATGGCGAAATTTTTGTATTCACCCGCGAAACGACATACCCGGAATCGACGGTTCATTCGCGGATGTTCGCGCCGTCGATGGGGATCGCGGAAGACCCGGCGACAGGTGGGGCAAGCGGGCCACTCGGCAGCTATCTGGTACGCTACGGGATCGCCAGCAGCGGGCATATCATCAGCGAGCAGGGCTTTGAGATGGGGAGGCCGAGCTACATTCACATCGAGATTCGACAGTCGGGCGACGAGATTAATTTCGTCGGCGTCGGTGGCGAGTCGGTTTATATGGGCGAGGGGTTTTTGGAGATTTAGGTGTCCGCGAACACCTTTAGCGAGATTCGATATAATGGGCTTAAGTTATACGAGGTAAAGCGATGGTACTGCAAACTAAACCCATGACAATTGACGAATTCAGCGCGTTCGTCCATTTGCCGGAACATTCTGAGCAGACATTTGAGTTAATTAACGGGGAGATTATCGAAGTGTCACCAGGGCGAACCAGCAATTCTGAGCTTCGGGATATTCTCGCATTTGAAGTGCGGCTATTTTGCCGTGAACACGACCTACCGTGTCATACCAGCGGTGGCGATGGAGCGTTCGATATTCAAGGGCATGTTGTCGCCCCAGACTTTGCCTATAAACACACACCGATGAGTGATGAATATCCTGACCCCATTGCACCCGAGTGGGCTATTGAGGTCATTTCACCGACAGATAAAGCGCCTGAGATTCGCGCGAAAAGACAAATTTATATTCAGGCGGGAATTTTGTATGGAGAACTCTATCCGAAATTACAGAGCATTGATGTGTATGCGCCGGGGCAACCACCACGCACTTTGGGCATCAGCGACACGCTGGATGGTGGAGATGTACTGCCGGGGTTTACGCTGGCGGTGAAGGCGCTATTTGAGTAGCGATCAGCAATCAGCTTTTTAATGAATGCTCAGAGTGGCAAGATTGTAAAAGGTACGAGGGAATTAGCATGGGCGATAAAGATGTGGTCGATAGTCCAGTCGATGAAGTGCTTGATTTTCTGCTGTCTCAGCCGACACCAGAGCAAATCATTGCCCTACGCGCTTCCGAGACTGCCCAAGAGCGCTTACGGTATCTGCTGGATGGGAATCCGCAACAATACGCTGAATGATGCCGAGCGTACCGAACTGGAAGTGTATATTCAGTTCGATAATCTTGTAGCGCGGCTGAAGGCACGAGCGCGGTTAAAGCTGACTGAAAAGGTCTGACGTGACGACGTATATCTCGGAGGCATTGCGACGGCAGGTGATTGAACGCGCAAAAGAGCGCTGCGAATACTGCCGAGTCCATGAGGATGATCGCTTGTTCGCACATGAAATTGATCACATCTACGCCGAAAATCATGGCGGTGAAACCCAGGTCGATAATCTATGCCTTGCTTGCAGTGAATGTAATCGTTTCAAGAGCAGTGATATTTGCTCACTCGATCCACTTACGAACGAGATTGTCGCACTCTATCATCCACGTGCTGACCAATGGAAAGATCATTTCCGTGTGCTGGAGGGTATTATTGAACCGCTGACCCCAAATGGACGTGTCACCGTCCGACTTTTATACCTCAACAAGCCTGAAACTATTGATCGGCGACGATTGCTGATTGAATCGGGTCGTTATCCGATGGACTAATCCCCTCACACATGAAAAAGGGTAGAAATATTCGATGCGAAACCGATATGCGCTGATTTCGGACATACATGGCAATACGATTGCGCTGGACGCTGTTCTGAATGCGGTGAAAGAGCAGGTCGATGGGTATTGGATACTCGGCGATCTGTGCGCCATTGGCTATGATCCGGTGGGGGTACTTGAACGCCTGGACGCTTTACCCAACGCGCTTTTTGTTCGCGGGAATGCAGATCGCTATCTGGTAACGGGTGAGCGTCCTAATCCGACATTTGATGCGGCGGCGAAAAATCCGGCGCTCATCCCGACGTTGGCGGAAGTCGCGGGCAATTTCGCCTGGACGCAGGGGTATCTGGAAGCGCGTGGCTGGCTCGATTGGCTGAAAAAAATGCCGCTGGAGCAACGCCTGACCCTGCCGGATGGAACGCGAGTCCTGCTGGTTCACGCCGCGCCGGGGACTGATGATGGGCATGGGTTGAATCTCGCGCTGACCGACGAGGAGTTGCAGGCGGAAATTGACGGGTGTGAGGCGGATTTGGTGTGCGTCGGGCATTTTCACATGCCGATGGATCGAAAATTGACCCCCTCACCCCCAGCCACTCTCCCGCAAGGGGCGAGGGGAGAAAATACAGAGCGCAAGGGAGGATTCACAAATAATGTTATCCGAGTCATTAATCCGGGGAGTGTGAGCAATCCGGTGGGGCAGGACTTGCGGGCAGCGTATGCGATTTTGACGGCTGATGAGCGCGGCTATAAAGTTGAATATTATCGTGTTGAGTATGATCGGCAGGCGGCGATTGAAGCGACACAGCGGTGCAGCAATCCTGGCAGGGATTTTATGGTGAGGGCGCTGCGGGGCGAAATTCGCGCATCGTGGATGGCACGGTGGGATGGGGTGACGCATCTGCCGAGGGTCAGCGAGAAATTCAAATCGGATTGAACCACAGTCCCACAGGGAGGCTTCGCTCAGGCACAGAGGACACAGAGAGTTTTTTTAACGCAAAGAGGGCGAACGTTGAGATTCGACAGTCCCCAAACATCGTAATAAATTTGCGATAAGAAAATAAATCAAGGTAATATTAATTTACTTACCCCAAATAAATTCCATATTGAAGGCGACTCGGTTTGCCACCTTCGCACAAGAAAATCCTTATCCATAGCCACAACAGATTGGAGAGTGGAAACAATGCCACAATTACGCTTATTGGTCCTCGATGACTATGAAGGTATATTGGCGACTGCTCCAGCTATAGATCGCTTGCGTCAGCTTTCAGATGTGACGATCTTCCATCACGCTCTGACTGTTGATAACTATCACGAACTAAGCGGATACGATGTCCTTCTTACGCTACGTGAACGGACAAAGATGGATCAGGAATTCTTCAGGTCATGTAGTGATGTCCAACTCATCTTGCAGACAGGAGGTCACGCTTATCACCTTGATGCCAATGCTGCCACGAAGCAAGGAATTGTCGTTGCGCTTGGACGAGGCGCCACACAACCGATGATCGTCGTGCCAGAATTGGCTTTTGGATTGATGCTCGGTCTTGTTCGACAGATTTACTCGTTAACCACAGAAATGCACAATGGCAGATGGTCGGAAGCTATTGGAGGATCATTGGCCGGGCGTACTTTAGGGATATTGGGTTATGGTCGGCACGGTAAACCTGTCGCCCGACTGGCACAAGCCTTCAATATGAAAGTGATCGCATGGGATCGTACTGGTAATGCTCCTAAAGCAGATGAGTATGGCGTTGAACGCTTTGATCTGGATACCTTGTTGGGGATGTCCGATATTGTATCCATCCATCTCAGGCTATCGGATGATTCACGCGGCCTGCTGAACCGAGAAAAGCTGTGGAAGATGAAGCGGGGCGCAATCCTCATTAATACAGCACGCGGTGCGATTGTTGATGAGGATGCTCTGGCTGATGCACTCCACGAAAAGCATCTATCCGGTGCGGGACTCGATGTATTCGAAGTCGAGCCGTTGCCATCGGACAGCCCCTTGCGAACACTTCCTAATGTCCTTTTGACACCCCATATAGGCTGGAAAGTGAATACCGTCTTACATGAGTTTGTCGCCATTGCCGCTGATCAGCTAGAAGCATGGCTCGATAATCGTCTGCCTTCTGCGCAGATACTGAATCCATCAGCAATGGCTGTTGACCGTCCTCGCGCTGGCGGAATATGTCGCGATTTATGAAGCTGTGCCGAAGTCCGCGTGGGATATTGGCGGCTGATGAGCAGGGTTATCATGTCGAACATTTTCGCGCGTCGTGGATGAAGCGGTGGGATGGGGCGGCACATTTGCCCATAACTCAGTCAAATTGAACCACAGAGACACAGAGGACACAGAGAAGAAAGTCAAAATAACAAATTTGCAGAGGAAGCATTTCCTAAGATATTATTCGGTTGTTCACCAACACGTAAAATATCATTGGAGATGCTATGCGCCTGTTCATCAGTTATGCCCACGTAAATCGCTCTAAAGTTGATGAACTCGAAAAGTTGCTGGAAAAAGCTGGTAACGAGGTCTGGTTTGACCATGAACTTATCGGCGGCGATAACTGGTGGCAGAGCATTCTTAGCGAAATTGAGCAATCTGATGTGTTTGTTTTCGCGCTTTCTCCGCAATCCACAGGCTCGGCTGCCTGCCGCGCAGAATTTCAATATGCGCTTGATTTAAATAAGCCTATTCTGCCGATCTTGCTCAAGGAATCTGAACTACCCGTCGGCAAGTTGACAGAAACGCAGTACGTTGATGCACGTAGACTCAACAGCAACGATACAGTTATGGCGATTACACGAAGCCTGCTCAATCTTCAGAAGCAAATTTTTAACGGCGCATATGCCAAGCCGGATGGAGTACCACGACCTGCCTTTCCGTTCGAGGCCGATCCCCTGAAAGATGTGCGCGAACAGGTTCGAAATCTGCAAGGCACACCGGAAGAAGACATTGTTCGTATCATTTTTCGGCTCAAACAAGTGGGGCGTTTGAGCGACAAGTCGGTGCGTGAGACACGAATGCTGCTGGAAACGATTATGACCGCGCCGCATGTCCCGCACAGCGTTGCGATGGAAGCGAAGGACGCTTTAAAAAGTCTGCCACAGACAGGGAAACTCCCTACGTGGATTTATGCAGCAGGTGGGATTGCCGGGATCTTTGTGGTTATTGTCGCTATTCTGGCGATCAGTAATCCGCAAATTCTAGTTGGGTCTGTGCCAACAAGCACGCCAACTGAGTTTCCAACCTCTACACTTAATCCGACAGAAACACCTACTCCAACGATCACGTTTACGCCGTCGCCGACAGAGCGATTTATTCCAACACCAGCGAATGGGCGGAGTGTCATTACGGCAGATAACGCCGCTCAGGTGGAACGGTTGGAGTGGCTGGGGCGGGGGGTGCCTTACTATGTAAGCTGGTCACCTGACGGTAAAACGCTGGCGGTTGGTACAACTATTGGTATTTGGTTATATGAGCGTGACAACCTTGATGCGCCACCACGTTTGTTAGAAGGTCATACCAGTGGGATTAGGGGAATAGATTTTAGCCCAGACAGTAAGATTTTGGCTTCAGTTTCGCCTGATGGAACATTGCGACTATGGGATGTTACCACTAACAAGTTAATCGGCGAACCTATTACTCCATTTAATGGTTGGGCGCTAGATGTGGCGTTTAGTCCTACTGGCAAATTACTTTCAGTGGGTGGCTGTTGGGGGTTCAAACTATACGATGTTACGAATCCAGCCGAACCGATAGAGAGTCGATCTCAAGATGTCGGTGTTGACTGCGTAGGTGCAGTGGCATTTAGCAGAGATGGATCACACGTTGGATATACCACTAAACAAGATGACAGTGCTGACCCATTTGTTGAGGTAATGGATGTAAATACGGGCGAAACCCTCCCATTAGGCACACACGAGGGAGATATACTTTCTCTCGCATTTAACCCTGACGGGAGCATTCTGGCATCCGGAGGAGATGATAGATTAATTCGATTATGGAATACAGAAAACGGTGAATTAATCGAAACATTAGAAGGTCATTCAAGCAGGATCAGGTCATTAAGATTTACATCTGATGGTGAGCAACTAATCTCAGCTAGTGGTGACAGGCAAATATTAGTTTGGGATGTTGCAAGCGGTACGCAAATTGGTGATCCTTTGGAAGGCAGTATTGTAGGTGGTGTAAGTATTGCACTTAGTCCAGATGGCACTCAGTTTGTTTCAGCAGGAAATGATGGAACACTGCGTTTTTGGAATGTCATCGAACGTAAAACCGTTGAAGAATACCTCAATCTATTTACAACATGGGGTAAAGGTGTCACCTTCGCTTATGATGGAAAAGTTGCTGTTGCATATAATGATGGTAGCGTACATTTATGGGACATGAGTACCCAATCCGATAGTAGTATCGGAAAACATGAATCCGGCGGAAATACACCTATCGTCATCAGCCCGACTGATCCAAACCTTTTAGCATCTGGTGGTAGAGATGATAAAGTGCGAGTATATAATCTCACAATGGGCGAAGAAATCAAAGTATTTGAGCGCGATGATGGCGGCAATAGCATTAATGGAAATGTATACGGGTTAGCTTTCAGCCCAGATGGGACACGAATTGCTGCCGCTATGGGCGGTAATGATGATGTGGTGCGGCTTTGGAACGTTACAGATAGTAAAGAAGAGATATTAAGAGAAGCTCATGATGATGTCCTGAGCGTTGCATTCAGTCCCAATGGTAGCCTTTTGGCATCAGGACACAAAGATGGTGCCGTTATTATATGGGATTTACAAACAAATGAATCACGTTTTATCCTCTTAGAGCATACTGCCCCTGTACAAACTGTAATCTTCAGCCCAGATGGGCAATACTTATTTTCTGGAAGTGATGACAAGAGTATTCGCATCTGGGATGTTGAAGCAGGTCGTTCTGGTGGCAAAACCCTGAACAATCCAACAGATATAGTAAAAAGTCTGGCCTTCAGTCCAGATGGAAAGTTATTGGCTGCGGCGGTGCAGTTTGCGTCAGAAATTCTACTCTGGGATACAACGAACATGGCTGAACCGGTGCTGCTCAATACAAATATTTCACCTGTATTTGCCAGTGTGTATTCACTCTCGTTCAGCGCTGACGGAACACTTTTGGCAGCAAGTGGTGATCCAGGAGCAATTAGCATCTGGGGCGTTTGCAGCGTGGAAGTGGGCGACGAGTGCGATAGTTAAAAAATTATGATTCTGCGCCGGAGTCCGCCTGGGGGATATTGGCAGGGATGCACATAGGCAGATGAGCGAAAACAGGGTAAGTTCTTAGCATCTTTATCGAGACGCTCAATTCTCATCGGAGGAAAAATGGCATCGGCACAACCCGCAATTGACCATGCTCACGCGAATCATGATTCGTACATGGAAGGCTACAAAGAACTGCTGCGCATCCCATCCATCAGCACTGACCCGGCATTCAAGGCCGAAGTCGAACGCTGCGCCGAATGGGTTAAGACGGAAATGGAGCGAATTGGCTTCAATAACTGCCAGGTGCTGCCCACCGCAGGCCACCCCGTCGTTTATGGCGACTGGCTGGAAGCGGGCGCGGATAAACCGACGGTGCTAATCTACGCGCATTACGACGTGCAGCCCGTTGACCCGCTGAATCTGTGGGTGACACCGCCGTTCGAGCCGACGCTGCGCGATGGCAAGCTGTACGCACGCGGCGCGGTGGATGACAAATCCGGCGTGTTCCTCAATCTGAAGGCGCTGGAGTCGATTTTCGCTGTCGATGGCAAGCTGCCCGTGAACGTCAAGCTGTTTTTCGAGGGTGAGGAAGAATCCGGCTCGCCGAATATGGCTCCATTCGTTGCCGCCAATAAAGAACTGATCCAGGCGGATTTATTGATCCTGTGCGACGGCGGATTCGACAAGGTTATGCCGACGATTGGTTACGGCGGGCGCGGAATCGTGGCGACGGAAGTGCATATCACCGGGCCGGATCACGATTTACATTCCGGCATGTACGGCGGCGTGGTGCAAAATCCGCTGCATGTGGTCGGCAAAATCGTCGGGTCGTTCCATGACGACGAGGGACAGGTCGCGATTCCAGGTTATTACGACGCGGTGCTGCCCATCGACGATAGTGAACTAACTTCACTGCAAAAAACGTGGGATGTAATCGGCGAAAAATATCAGGCGGATTCCGGCGCGAAACATTTTTGGGGCGAAAGCATCGCGTCATTCCCAGTGCGCGTGACATCGCTGCCAACGCTGGAAGTCAACGGCATCTGGGGCGGGTATTCGGGGCCGGGGACAAAAACGGTGATCCCCTCGAAAGCCGGATTCAAGGTGACGATGCGGCTGGTGAATAACCAGAATCCCGCCGAAATCGCAGAGTTGTTCAAAAATTACGTGTTGAGTTTTGCCAGCGACACGGCAGAGATCGAAGTCAAGATTCTGACGTATGGCTGGCCGTTCAGGGGGCTGCTGGATGGCGCGGCAGTCGAGGCGCTGCAACAGGCGCTCGAATCCACGATTGGCAAGCGGGCATTGATGGAACGCAGCGGCGGCTCGATTCCGATTGGCGGCATGTTCCAGCGCGAGTTGGGAATTCCGCTAACGAATTTTGGGCTAGGGTCGGGCGATAATATTCACTCGCCGAACGAGTACATGAACGCTGAGGATTTTGATAAGGCGATGGAAGCGATGATTCGGGTTTACTATAATCTGTCGGATTTGATGGGATAGATTTACCCCTCCCCCAACCCCTCCCCATTTCGCAAGCTCATGGAGAGGGGAGTCTAGTGGGCGCATCGCGATGCGCCACTACGAAGCGCGGTTGCGATGAAAAAAGCGCTAGAGGACGTGTGGAGAAAGGGCGAGGCAGTGCCTCGCCCCTACATTAGGGCAATAGACCGCGCCGATCCGTTCGCGCAGTTTATAACCCCACCTGACCACTCAAATTTTCCATCCCCCTGATGCCGTGCATTTTCAGCATTATATGCGCGTTTGGCAGCGATAAGACGGGCCGGGACAGCGTTCCCCCCTTTTTCACCCCCTCTGTTGACCCAGCCGAAAACCCGCCACAAGACCCTATTTATTGATAACGAACTCGCATTAGATAGGGGAATGAATGGCGAAAGAGGGCAAACGCATGACGCAAAATGTGATTGATACCGAACATGCGGTTAAAACCGAGCGCGGGACGGTGCTGAATGACCCACCTTTGGCACTATTTTTGTTCAGCGATACCCGTTTGGCAGCGGTGTGGCTGGTGATCCGTGTGCTGCTTGGCTGGGAGTGGATCAGCGCTGGAATCAGTAAATTGGATGATCCGACGTGGATGCAAACGGGTGAAGCGCTGCGGGGATTCTGGACACAAGCGGTACAGATTCCAGAATCGAGCAGGCCGCCGATTGCTTTCGATTGGTATCGCGATTTTATCCAGGGGATGATCGACGCAGGATCGTATACCTGGTTCGCGAAAGTGGTCGCGATTGGCGAATTCGCAGTCGGCGTGATGCTGATTATTGGCGCGTTGGTGGGGGTGGCGGCGTTTTTGGGCGCGTTCATGAACTGGAATTACATCATGGCGGGGTCGGCCAGCAGCAACGGCCTGCTCGGACTCGGCGCGGTGCTGTTGATTCTGGCGTGGAAGACAGCTGGCTACTACGGTTTAGACCGATTTATCCTGCCAAAATTGGGCGCGACATGGCAGACGGTCACGCGGCCTGCGACGGTTTATCGCGAACGAACACCATCACCGGATGTCGTTAAGCGGCAGATGTGAAATATACTCCTCACTTCAATCAAAACTATAATAAAAAGGATGCTCACTTTGCATCCTTTTTCACTTACCCCGTAATCAACTGAAATATGTTATTGACCCCAATTTTGATATGATAGAGTCTTTGCTTATGCGCGTTTGAAGCAGAGACAGACTACTGGAAAGCACTTCTGAGATCATTCACTGGGGCGGGGGATGATGAATATCAAAGTCTCGTGGGACAACGACGATAAAAATGTCATCCGTTACGATTTTGAAGGACCATGGACATGGGCTGACTTCCGAATCGCCGCCGAGGAAGCCTTCGCTATGACACGCAGCGTGGAACACACCGTCGATACGATCTCGAATTTCTATCCTGGCGTACTGCTCCCTGCCAACGCGATGTTTCAATTCCGGCGTATTATGGAAGACGCGCCGAAAAATCGTGGTGTGAATGTGATCGTCGGTAGTTCGGCCTTCATCCGCACGATGGTGATGATGTTCAGCCGCATTAACCGCAATCTCGGCAGGCGACTGATCGTGGTCGATAAAATTGAGCAAGCGCGGGCCGTTCTTGATGAACGGCGGAAAAAGAGCTAAATTCGGAATTATCGCGAGTTCGTATGATAATTAAGGTGTATATACGAGAAATGAGGTCATACAATGACTGATAAAGATTATGCGGTTATACACATTACCCCCAAGGAACGCACAAAAATTGAATCCTTGGCGCAAAAACGCGGATATGGTACGACAGATGCTTATCTACGCGCACTGATTGAATCCGACGCTAAAGCGCACAACGAGTCCCCGCCTTTTGAAGATGAACAAGCTGATCTTGTTGCCAGCTTTCGTCGCAGCATGAATGATGCGATAGAAGGCAAGACATTTCCTATTTCCACCCTCTGGGATGATGTGGATAAGTTTGAAAAACGATCCAGTGAATAGCCCCGTTTGATCCACGAAATACCCACGATATCTTGCGCACAACACTAACTCATTGGCTAGATTATCACGAACTTGAGACACGGAGATAACAACATGACGAAGCTTATTGACCTTAGTCACACGGTTGAAGATGGACTCATCACCTATAAAGGGCTGCCTGCACCGATCATCTGCGATTATCTGAGCCGCGAAGACTCGCGCAAAATTTACGCGGAAGGTACGGAATTTCACATCGGCAAGATCGAGTTGGTCGCGAACACGGGGACGTATCTCGATTCGCCGTTTCATCGCTATGCCGATGGCGACGATCTTGCCGCACTCAAGCTGGAGCAACTAGCGCATCTCGACGGTGTGCTGGTGCGAGTGCCGATGGAGCAGGGGCGGGTGATTGACACGGAAGTGTTCAAAAATCTGGATGTGCGCGGAAAAGCGGTGTTGGTACATACAGGCTGGTCACGACACTGGAAAACCGATCAATATTTTGAGGGACATTCGTTTTTGACCGAGGAGGCAGCGAATACGCTCAAGGCCGGGGGCGCGGCGCTGGTGGGAATCGACTCGTACAATATTGACGACATCACGGACATGCGCCGTCCGGTACACAGTACCCTGCTGCACGATAACATTCTGATCGTCGAGCATATGTGCAATCTCGAAGCGCTGCCGGATGATCGCGCCTTCAAATTTTATGCCGTGCCGGTGAAGATCAAGAACTTCGGGACATTTCCGGTGCGGGCGTTCGCGGCGGTTGTGTAGGACAACTTTGACACCTCACGGCAAAATATAGCATTCAAGAATCCCGCAAATCATTTACCTGCTCATCGTCGTTATTTTATGTGATGTCCGTCACATTTCGCTTGCTATCCCGCGCCAAGAGACCCTATTATTGAATAGGAGCATAAAAAGGGCGGGGTAAATTGAAACTACGCGTGGCATTCGTATTGATTTTGAGTATCGTGATCGTCGGTGGTGGACTCTGGATGGTCAACCAGAAGCCTGCTGAAGCGAGTACACGGATTGAGCTGCGTTCCGACCCCTATCCATTGGCAGTGGGCTGGATCACGCTGGCTATCGCCGTCGTAGATGGTGCTGATAACCCGATTGATCATGCGCGGGTGTCGGTTTTGACCCAGATGATGCACCCCGGAATGCTGCCATTCAACCAACAGGCTGTTCAGAACGCAAATGGTGATTATGAAGTCTCGATCAATTTGCCGATGGCCGGACAGTGGACGGTGGATGTCGCCGCCGAATTACCGGGTGAGCAAGACATTATTGAAGATCAATTTGAGGTTTACGCTTACCCCGTCCAGGTTAATTCCAGCAGTATGCTGACATCATTTCGGAGTATGAGCGAGATCGAGGCGTTAATTTCCGACCCGGCGAGCGAGCTGGCGATTGTCATTCCACAGGGTACGCAGGCGTTGATCCGCGCGGGACAGGCGGAAGATTTGATTCCAACGGAGATTCGCTTGAACGTGAGTGGTCAGAACACGCTGGTGATCCAGAATAACGATATTGTCGATCATACGATTGGCCCATTTCTGGTGCGGTCAGGCGAGGTGGTGCGGCAGAAGTTCTCAAGCCCAAGTGTTTATCAGGGCGTTTGCAGCCTGAATGTGGCTGAAGCGATCAGCATTATTGTCGAGGCGTGAATGAACCCCTCCCCCAACCCCTTTTCAAGGGTAGGTATTTCATGCAACCTCACCCCCCAGCCCCTCCGCTACGCGACAAGGGGCGAGGGAAGTAGAGAGCTACGCGATTGGCGTGGTCGTGATTGTGGGAACATCTAAGGAAGCAAGGGTCTGAAATGCAAGGTAATACGATGAAATATTTGCTCATAATTCTGGTGCTGCTGGCGGGTTGCAGCGCGGCGACCAGCACGCCAGAAGCATCCCAATTATCGTATGCGGACGAACTGCGTGGGGCCGTGTTTGACCCGCCGCGCAGTATTGAGGATTTCACGTTTACATCAACCGAAGGTGACTCGTTCACCCTCAGCGATCATCAGGGGCAGGTAATCCTCATCTATTTTGGCTACCGGACATGCCCGGATTTTTGCCCGACGACATTTGCCGAATTGAAGCGCGTCTATTCCGAACTTGGCGAACCTGCGGACAAGCTCAAAATTGTCTTTGTCACGGTAGACCCGGAACGCGACACGATTGAAAACCTGACGATGTATACCCATGCTTTTCATAACGATTTTATCGGCCTGCGTGACGATGGCACAGACCTGGAACAGCTTATGGGTGAATTTGGCGTGGTGGCGGAAAAGCGTCAGGTAGGCGATTCGGCGCTGTCGTATCTCATCGACCACACGGCATCACTATTTCTTATCGGTAAAAATGGGCAGCTTGAGGCGCAATATCTGTATGGGACGGATTACCGCGACATTGTACATGATCTGCGGCTCATCCTGGACGCGGCGTGAGAATGCAGCCCCCTATCCCCAACCCTTTCCCCGTACACGGAGAAAGGGAGAAATCAGAGTTCGGGGTAGTTCAAAACACATATACAAGGAAAAACCATCATGAAACTCAAATTTTTATTCGCATTTTTGTTGCTCTCGGCGCTCGTTTTCGTACCATTAACGGCGGCGCAAGATGATGATGCGTGCAATGTGGCCTATTTGTTTGATGCCTGGGCGCGGGCGACACCAGAAGGCGCACCGACGGGCGCGGTCTTCGGTTTGCTGACGAATCTGAGCGCCGAAGATGACGTGCTTATCAGCGTCAGCACTGACTCGGCGGAGGCTGTCGAACTGCATGAGGTGATTATGGGCGACGGTGACGTGATGCAGATGCGCCCGGTTGAAGGTGGATTCGCAGTCAGCAAGGGCGGTTATCTCGAACTTGCTCCCGGCGGCTATCACATCATGCTCATCAACCTGACACAACCGCTGGTGGCGGGCGAAACGCTCGATCTCACACTGAATTTTGAGCATCTAGGCGAAGTGACCATCACTGTGCCGATCCATGAGATGGCTGAAGAAGGTGGCATGGGCAGCGCGATGGAAGCAACACCGGAAGCGATGATGCCGTTGATGGATTGGCCGGAAACCTGCGCGAAAATTCATGTTGTCGGCGCATGGGCGCGGAACAGTGTCGCCGGGATGCCGAACAGCGCGGCCTATGGGCTGCTGGTGAATCTGACGGATACGGACGACACACTGGTGAGTGCCACGACAGCGGCGTCGGAAGTTGTTGAGCTGCACGAAATGACTATGGGCGATAACGATGTGATGCAAATGCGCCCCGTAGAAGGCGGAATCGTGATCCCAGCGGGTGGGACGGCCTGGCTCAAACCCGGTGGCCTGCATGTGATGTTAATCGGCCTGACGGAAGCATTGGAAGCGGATGCGACGATTGACCTGACACTCACGTTTGAAAACAGCGACGCGATCACGCTCACCGTACCGATCCGCGAGCCGATGGAAGACGCAATGCCGATGGGTGGCTAAGTGGTTCATATCAACAGTCATCATGGGCGGGTCTGAGACCCGCCCCTACAAGAGATTCGCCAAATTTTCAGATAGGTTCTAATGTAGATTAACAAATTAGGACGGATACCGATTTAAGAGGGCACGATACATGCCACAGGCACTTCCGTTGGTCGTCGCGCCCCTACAAAAACGGGCGCGATAGTTATCCGTATTTAATCGTTAAAACGCATCATCGTACCAAAATGCCTTAGAATTGCCGAACGATTTGTGAGATGAAGCACTAAATCGCAAAGAATGTGAGCATCAAAGAGGGATTGCAGTCAATGCGATCCTTTTTTGGTTGAGTGTTGTGAGCGGTGTTGAAGTTGGGATATAGTGAATCTCAACTTATTATCTTATCAAGGGGCTGACCATGAAGAAAAAGGACAAATCTCGACACTTGGATTCTGAATCCGCGCCTGAAATCGCATCTGGCAGTCTGAGTAAAAAGTTTTATGAGAAGGAGCTGGAACGGCTGCAATTCGAGCTGGTCAAATTGCAGTATTGGGTGCAGCACAAAGGGTTGAAGATTGTCATTATTTTTGAAGGTCGTGATGCAGCAGGAAAAGGTGGGGTTATCCAGCGCATCGTTGAACCACTGAATCCGCGTGGTGTGCGGCAGGTGGCGCTTGGCAAACCTTCGGATGTGGAACGCAGCCAATGGTATTTTCAGCGCTACGTCGCCCATTTGCCCTCGGCGGGCGAAATCGTAATTTTTGACCGCAGTTGGTACAACCGGGCGGGAGTCGAGCGCGTGATGGGGTTTTGCACCGATCACGAATATTGGGAATTTTTGCATTCCTGCCCAGAATTCGAGCGATTGTTGGTGCGGGCAGGGATAATTGTTGTCAAATATTATCTGTCGGTGAGCGATGCCGAGCAGGAGGAGCGCTTTCAGAGCCGCGCGAAAGACCCAACCCGCCGCTGGAAACTCAGCCCGATTGATCTGGAAACGCGTAATCGCTGGGTTGAATATTCCAAAGTGAAAGACCTGATGCTGGAGCATACCGACATCTCGGAAGCCCGCTGGTATCAGATTGAGTCCGATGAAAAGGCGCGGGCGCGTCTCAACTGCATCCGCCATCTGCTGAGTATCATCCCGTATGAGGATGTTGTGCCAAAAGAGATCGAACTCCAGCCTCGACCACCGGCTGACAAGGATTATGTTCGTCCCCCACGAGAACGCCATATCGTCGTCCCAGATTTCTACAAGACAGACTAGGGTATGTCCACGACAAAGCGTTCCGGTACGCTCCACGCGCCCCCGACGGCACGGACGCGCCAATACCAGATGCCGATGCCGAGCGGACTATCAACCTCATGGGAAAGGCCGTTGACCGTGCGGGCATAATGACCAGGTGTGCCGAAGTTCGGGTCGGTGTCGATCTCGATTTCGTAATCCGCTACGCCGGAGATGCGATTCCAGGTGAGGGTAGGGGTGGATGTGATGAAGTAATTTCGGAAGGGCGCAGCACCCACAGGTGATACAACAGGCGGAAACTGATTGTGAACAAAGATGTCCTCGCTACCATTCGTATCACCCGTCACCAGATTGCTAGCGGCTGATTCGAAAGCGATAAACTGCCCATCTCCTGAGATGGAAGCAGAATAATTTATACTGTTCGCCTGCGCCCCCGCACTGCTGACCGAAATTCGCCTGGTCATATTGGTCTGTCGGTCATGTACGAGAATATCAGCAAATGCATTATTATCACCTGGCACCAGGTTCGTCGAAATTGATCTGAAAATGACATAGCGCCCATTTCCAGAGATCGAAGGCCAGGTATTGTTTCCGTTGCCTTGTGCGCCCGCGCTGGTGACAGAGACACGCTCAATTAACCCGGTTTGCCTATCGTATACAAAAATGTCGTCTCTGTTATTGGTATCGCCCGTTATCAGATTGCTGGCTGCTGATTCAAAGGCGATCAATTGCCCATCCCCTGAGATAGAAGGTAGGTGGCTCTCATTATTTCCTTGCACTCCTGTACTGCTGACCGAGATACGTTGAGTAACGCCTGTCTGCCGATCACGCACAAAAGTGTCGGTCATAGCGTTGGTATCGCCAGTCACCAAATTCGTAGCATCGGATTCAAAGGCCACGAAACGCCCATCTGATGAGATCGACGGTTCAACACTGCGGTCATTCCCCTGCACCTCGGCGCTATCGACTGAAATAAGCTCCGTATCACCCGTCTGCCGATCACGAACGAAAATATCGTAGCTCGCGTTCGTATCGCCAGCCACCAGATTGTCAGCCAGAGAATAGAAGGCTACATAGCGCCCATCAGCAGAAATTGATGGGCTATAGCTGCTTCCATTACCTTGCGCCTCGGCACTATTGAGCGAAACACGCTCGGTAGTGTCCGTTTGCCTGTCGCGCACAAAAATATCCCGGTTAGCGCCCGTATCCCCAGATACCAGATTGCTCGCCAGAGAGTAGAAGGCGACATAGCGCCCATCGGCAGAGATTGATGGCTGGTCGGATACGGCGTTTCCCTCGACACCCGAAGAACTGACTGAGACACGCTCAGTGATCCCGGTTTGCTGATCGTACACAAAAATATCCCTGTCATTGCCGATATCATCGGGTACTAAATTGGTGGAAAGCGACTGGAAGGCCACATAGCGTCCATCAGCGGAGATTGATGGCTCATGACTGGCATCATTACCCTGTTCGCCGCTGCCGTTGATGGAGACACGAGTGGTGATTCCCAGTGGAGTAGATTGAGTCAGAGGGCCGTCGCTGCCAGACTGATTCAGAATACGTTGATCAGCAAGAGTGATGGTCGGATAAAAAATGCTGCTTAATAACAAGAAGGCGCTTAAGAGTAGCAATATGGGTGGATTGCGCATGAGCTTATCTCTCAAAATCTTTTTATGCTCATTATAAATCAAAATCATTAAACAAAATCTTTCGCTCCCTGTCCTTTGTGCGCTATCATCGCAGCAATTCGACTCTCACTTAATCGAGGTACAAAACCATGAATATTCCACCCGCGCCGCCGGAACTCCCGAACGATGTTCTCGCTAAACGTGCGCAGCTTCCGACAAAATTCGCGCCTGTGACGCTGACCGGGCAGCACGTCCGGCTGGAACCGCTGGTTTTGGAGCGCGATCTTGAGCCGCTTTTTGCCGTCTCCAATGGGCAACCGATCACGCTGGGGGCGCGTTCGGTAGGCGTGTATGATTCTGAGGAGATCATCTGGCGCTATCTGTTCGCGGGGCCGTTCGCCAATATCGATGAATTCGCCGATCAACTGCGGGCAGGGGCGGAAGCACCCAACGGCCTGTGCTTTTGCGTTTTCGATGTGGAAAGCGGGCATCAGGTGGGGGTGTATAACTATATGAACAATTATCCTGCACATCTCAAGGTGGAGCTTGGCGGCATCTGGTACAGCCCGATTATGCAGCGGACGAAGGCGAATCTGGAAGCGACGTATCTGACGCTGCGCCATGCGTTTGATCTCGGCTATCGGCGGCTGGAATGGAAATGTAATGCGCTTAACGAGCGTTCGCGACATTCGGCGCTGCGCATGGGATTCAAATTCGAGGGGATTCAAGAGGCGCATATGATCGTCAAAGGGCGTAACCGCGATACCGCCTGGTTTCGCATTCTGGACGGCGAATGGCCGGAGGTAAAGGCGCGGTTGGAGGGAATGCTGGGGGAGGCTTAGTGAAGCAGAAAAATTCAAACTCCCAAAGCCACAATAGACTTGGCTGTTACAGCCCATTATGATAACCCATATTATTGAATGATTGATGAGTGGGGCAGACTTGAGTATCCGTACAGCCTGGGATAATGAAGAAAAAACATCGATTCTCGTCACCTATAAGCAGCCCTGGGATTGGAAAGATTTCGAGGCTGCTCAGGCAGAAATCAACTCGATGATGGGCAGCACCGATCAATTGGTTAACCTGATCTTTGATGTTCGGCAGGGTGGTGCGCCACCACCGGGGGCGATGATCCGATTCCGGGCAGTCGTGCAATCGCAACACCCGAATCGGGGAGCGATTATCTTTGTCGGCGGCGCGATGATGGTTCAGACATTTTTGAATCTTATCGTCCGAATTTTCGGTAAAACAGTCAACGACCCCAATTTCGTCTTTGCAAATTCTCTCGAAGAAGCACGCAGCCTTATCGCCCTGCGCCGTAAGCGCTAATCACTTTGCTTATATAATGAAGCAAGCAATGTTTGTATCATCGACGCTGGCTGGCGGGAGTATAGTGCCGGGGTTCAGGCTGGCGGTGAAGGATGTGTTTGGGGAGTAATTCATAGGGTGATTTGACAAGATCATACTATAATTGCAAATGTATAGTGAAAGGTGAAGTGTTTGGATACAGAATCTGAATCAACACTTGTAGCCGATGAGTTAGCAGAAATTGACGCTGAACTTCAAGCTATGGAGCGTGAGGCAGGAATGCGTTCAGAAGATTTATACGCGATGTGGATAGTAGATCAGGCAGAAGATACGTTTGAGAATAATGCCTGGGCTTTGCTCATTAAGGCCAAAGAGAACTTACTGAGTTACTCGATCAAGGACTGGTAAACGAATTAAATGTCTGAAGAAATCACCACCCTATGAACGATAACTCCCAAGAAACGACCACAACCACTCCTAAAATCCGGCCAATGTGGGTACTCGGCGGCGGGATTGTCGCTATTGTGCTGGGTTTGTGTGCGCTGCTTTCGCTGGGTTTGGCTGGAGGGCTGTTCTGGTTCAGCAGCGAAACGTCATCCAACTCCGCGCAGGCAACCCGAAATGCGACTCAACGGGTTACGCAGCAGGCAGCAGTCGCGACCCCGGCGCTGGTTACGCGCACACCGCAGGCAGGCGGATTGCTGTCAACGCCGACATCATTGCCGATCACCACGCAAGGCGCGACTTCATCGCCGGAACAAGCGGTGCGCGATTATTATCTGTTCGTCAGCCAGCAGCGCTATGATGAATCGTGGCCGATGCTGACCGACAGGTTTAAGCAGAGTTTCAACTGCTGTGCGCCGAATTACGATTACAGCGGCTATGTGAGTTGGTGGGACAGTGTGGATCAGGTGCAGTTTGGTGAGATACGGACGGTTTCGCAGAGTGGAGATCGCGCAGTGGTTTACGTCGAACTTTTCTATGTCATGAACACAGGCCAACGGTCATCATCTGATGCGAATCCCTACATTCATCTGGTGTATGATTCTGCCGCCGGAACGTGGCGATTTGACGATAAGAACGCCGCGCCGTAGAATAAAAATTAACGCCTCATCCGATCCATTCACAAGGGTAGGGTTTTAAATGCAACCTCACCCCCGGCCCCTCTCCGCAAGCGAGAGAGGGGAGAAAATGCAGAAGACTCTGCCAATGACAGACTGCAAATTTTCAGCGTTACAGCACACCTAATTTGCGGGCGAAGGCGCGAATCGTTTCCGCTGTATTTTGCGTGATGGGGTTGCCATGTCCGAAGCAGATGACAGCGGCGTCCAGTTCCGCAATGCGCCGCATCGAACGGTCATTTTCCGCCATCTCTACCGTCAGGAAGCTAAAGGGGCGCTGCATGCCCCAGGCAAAGCGCATGATGACATCCCCACAGAACAGAATACGCTGCACGGGCTGCCAGAATGCCAGATGACCGGGTGCGTGTCCTGGCGTGGCGATGACCTGAAGCCCACCCATCACCTCATTCAAAATTTCGCCATCACCAATTTCGCGATCCACAGCGATTGACGTGAGCGTCGTGCTTGGCGGGCGGACTCCCACGCTGGCGATGCCTGTAGTTTTATCTTTTTCTGGACGCGGAATCGGGATTTTGCCTTCGATCACCGGGCGCTCGATGGCGGATGCCCATACCTGCGCACCCGTCGCGGCTTTCAGTTCTGGCAAAGAACCAACGTGATCCGGGTGAGCGTGGGTGATGAGAATGCGCTTTACATCGGATGGTTTTCGCCCCATCGCCTGAATCTGGCTCAGGATTTTTGCGCCAGAGGGAGCGATGCTGGTATCGATCAGCGTTAAGCCGTCATCTTCAATCAGATAGACTCGACCAACCATCAATCCGCTAAAGGTGTGTAGCCTGGGGGCAATCTGCTGCATTGGCGAAATCCTTATTGGTAATTTGAGACGCGATCATAACTCAGCATCCCTGCCGCTTCCAAAATCACCGCCGCCTGGAGCGATACCCAGCGATCCACCTCCTGAGCGCCTGCGATGCCTCCCCAGGTACGGCTTTGAAAAGGGTTCGTGCCTTTCCAGCGACCATCGGGTTTGCGTAGAGTCGCCAGCCATTCCAGCGCCGGACGCGCGCCGGGGTGATCGAGCGCGTCCAGGTCTGCCACCACACGCAGCGTGAATAAAATATCGGCCTGATAAAACAGCGGGAAATTGAGTTTTTGCCACATCGGACTTGGGCGATTCGATGACGGGTAATCGGCCTCGGTCAGATGATAGGAATCGAGCATAAATGTCAGGCCACGCTCGATGGCTGTCTCGACGGCGGGAGAACGAACAGGCAGAGCGGCTAATCCCCACAATGTCCGTGCCGCACCCCACGAGCAAGCCAGATTCGCATTCGACCTGCAAGCACAATGCCCTTCGCCCAGATCACGAACAAGATAATCAATGATGGGCTGAAGACGTGAGTCATCCGCGCGATTACAACGAACCGCGTAATGCAGGATATTGGCCCACAAACATGCCCAGCCCTGCGTTCCGTTGTTGATATTTTCCTGCATCGCAGCGTGCGTCGCAGTGAGCATGAAGTCGATACCCTGTTGAAGGCGGGGGTCTTGTCCATCGGCGGCGAGTTCATCCAGCAGCATCATGCTCCAATGGGCGCTGGTGTATTTGGGCGTATAGAAGCTTTTATCACCTTGCCATGCGCCATTGTCGGCCTGTTTCGCGAGAATCGCCGGGACAGGGCCGGTTTCCAAGATAGCGCGGCGAGCGGCTTGTACGGAGTCGTCGGTTTCGGGGTGATGCAGCAGGCGCGTGAGGGTGAGATAGCGAATCGAGGGTAGTTTACTGTCCAGCAGCCAATCGACAAAATCGGGTGTTTGCATGGTGGCTCTCCTCGAACATTGATAGCAACCTTTACTCTATTGTACTCCTATTAGCGGTTGAACAGACCACCTATTCGCATGAAATATCTAACTTGTACGTTTCCGAAAATAAAATCATCCCCATGCAGGGGATGACTCTTTTCAATCCGAAATGTTACGGTGTTTTGGGAAAGGCGTTAATTGCCCTTGCCGCCGTTACCATTGCCATTTCCGTTGCCATTTCCACCACCATTGCCATTTCCGCCGCCGTTACCGTTTCCTCCACCGTTACCATTGCCACCATTTCCGTTGCCATTTCCGCCGTTACCGTTTCCGCCGCCGTTGCCATTTCCGTTCCCATTACCATTGCCGTTATTGCCCTGGTTGTTGGTTGTCGCGGATTCAGATTCGGCGGTTGCTTCGTCGTTCCCACGTCCATTCATGATATGGCCGGGTGCAAGATCGGAGGGATGAACGCCAGAGTCACGCATAATTTGTCCCCAACCCTGACCGGATGCTTTCAGGTCAAGATATGATTGCGCATCGCCGCCTGTCGATTCGGCTAACAGGAAGGCACGTGCGATTTCGCCAAAGCCGAAGCCATTGCAGTGCATCCCAATCACAACGTCAATACTGACGCTAAATTCAGCCGCGATAGCTGTCGCAACCGGGTGATTCGGGTTGCCACAAGTGATGGGTTCTTCCGTCGCTTCGGCTGTTGCTTCGGGCGTGACTTCCGGGGTCGCCTCAACCGTCGCCTCTACTGTTACTTCGGGCGTAACTTCAACTGTAGCTTCAACTGTGACTTCAGGTGTAGCCTCATCGGTTGCTTCGGCGGTTGCTTCCGGCGTAACTTCGGTTGAATCGTCAAATAATTCAAAGCTGTCTGCCTGAATAGTGACGCCATCAGGAAGTAGTCTGCCGATGATGATGACAATATCACCTTCATGCAGAATCGCAGGCTGGAAAGCCCCGGCGGGCGCGATGATGTAGCCCGAAACCATGATGTCGCCGGAATCGGTAAAATCGACTGCGCCCGTCACCATGACGGTTTCGCCTTCCTGAGCGAAGAGAGGGAGCGCCACAGCCCCCAACAATAATACAAAGCAGATGAAGAGCATCCCTAAGCGAGTATTCAATTTCACGTTATAGCTCCTTGGATTCAAAAGAACAATGTCTGTTCGTTAGATACACCGTGAAACATGGTGGAATGTCGCAAATCCGTTGATGAATTTACGAATTTCACAAATAAATTAATTCGAAATCAATGGAGGGGAGAGAGGAATTTCAAGAGGGCACGATAATAGTGTTGAACTTTTTATTTCGGTAATGTCGTCAATATTGGGTGTAAGGGCACGATGCATCGTGCCCCTACGAAATGCGTTACCGATTTATTTTGTTCACAAGCATCATCGTGCCCCTACGAAAACCATTCACAATTGCAGAGATTTGACGGAACGCTGCAATAAAGCTATCCAAGAACAGTATTTATTCCGGGCGTTCACCAACCGCGTCGAGGCGTTTTTTCGCTTCGGCGTAGACATCGGCTGGCAGCGGGCCTTTCGTAGCGACGGCGACATTTTCGGCATGGTGGGCGGGGTTGACCGTGCCGACGATGGTCGTATCGCAATGCGGGTGACTGAGCGTGAAGCGCAGCAGGAAAGCCGTGCGACTCTCGCCGGATTCCAGAAGTTCGTCCAGTTTAGCCTTTTCAAATTTCGCCCAACGATCCTGACCACCGAGGCCGCTTCCTGGCTCACCACGTGCGACACCGCCGCGAATGATAATGCCTGCGCCAGCCTGCGCCGCCTGAGAGATGAGGTTTTCGTGCTGACGTTCCAGCGCGGAATAGGGAATCTGGAACACATCAAAAACGCCCCAGCTAATATATTTGGCGAGGTGCGGCGAAGTCGATGAGCAGCCAATATGACGGACAACGCCCGATTTTTTCAGTTCCAGCAGAATATCCACCAGGCCGTTTTTCTCGGTGGTTTCGGCATCGGGGTTGTGCAACTGCAAAATATCGACATAGCTGGTACGCATTTTTTGCAGCGAATCAGCGATGTTGCGCATGATATTTTCGCGCGTCCAGTAGTGCGGGGTTTCGTCATGGTCGCCTGCGTACTGCATACTACAGCCGCATTTAGTGGCGATGTAATATTCGCTGCGGCGTTTGGCGAGAAATTGGCCGATATACAGCTCGCTTTTGCCGTAGTCATTGGCGGTGTCGATGAAATTGATGCCGGAATCGACGACGGCGTTGAGAATGGTATCCGCTTCCTCATCGCTGCAAGGCCGTCCGCCCCAGATGCGTTCGCCGCGTACTTCCATCGCGCCGAAACCTAGCTGCGTAACTTCTAACCCGGTGCGACCCAATATTCTCTTTGAGAGTGCCATAACAATATCTCCTGTAGTGATTGAAATTTAAAGTGATTTTGTGAGGATCATGAACTGCGGTGGTGCAAAAATCGTGAGGCAGAAGGTGGTATTTTAAGGCATAAGCGATAAGGCTGTAGGCTATCGCACATGCAATCATTCTATGCTGCAATAGAATTTATTCTAACACGTAGTCTGCAAACATGCCAAATTTTGGGGCGAATTTATGCGCGATTTTTGATGAGAATGAATGTGTCCGATACAGAAATGCAACCTCACCCCCAGCCCCTCTCCTTGCAAGGAGAGGGGAGTAAAACCAAAGCGGGGAGTCGGAAAGTTTAAAATGGGCAAGGAGAATGACATGGAAACCAATCTCAAGGGGAAAGTGGCGATTGTTACGGGGGCGAGTCGCGGGATCGGCAAGGGGATCGCGCTGAGTCTGGGCGCGGCGGGGGCGACGGTCTATGTGACAGGGCGCACCGGGGAAGGACATCCGGCGAAGGTGCCGCTGGCGGGAACGGTTGAGGAAACCGCCGCTGACGTGACCAGCATGGGCGGGGTCGGGATCGCGGTGCGCTGCGACCACCGCAACGACAGCGAAACGGAAACACTGTTCGAACGGGTGAAAAATGAGCAGCAAAAATTGGACATCCTGGTCAACAGCGCATGGGCGGGCTACGAAGGGCTGCATGATGGCAGCGATTTCCCGATGGATCAGCCATTCTGGGCGCGGCGACTGTCGTATTGGGATGATAATTTTTTCGGGGTACGGGCGGCTTATATAACCGGAGTATTGGCAGCAAAAGTGATGGTCGAGCAGAAAAATGGGCTGATCGTCAACATTTCCAGCAAGATCAGCGAGTACGGCAGTCCAGCTTACGGCGGCGCTAAGGTCGCGACGGATCGACTGAGCGCGGATATGGCCGAGCCGCTGCGAAAATACAACGTCGGTGTCGTGACGCTGTATCCGGGGCTGGTGCGGACGGAAGGGATTATGAAATATGCGGAGTATATGGATTTGTCGAATTCAGAATCGCCACAGTTCAGCGGGCGGGCGGTGGTGGCATTGGGCGCAGACAGCGACGTGATCGCCAAAAGTGGACAGGCTTTGTGGGTGAGCGATCTGGCAGCGGAGTATGGATTCACGGACATTGACGGCAAGGTGTATGTGCCAACGTGGAAATGAGTAGGGCAGGTCTGAGGGGGTGCTGAAAAGGTCTTGACGAGAACCCCTCCCCCGACCTTTCCTTCGGTCACCCATTTCGCAAGCTCATGGAGAGGGGAGAAGGGCTTAAGGGATAGAGATATATCATCTTGTGAACACAGCCTATAATGAATCAAAGGATAGTTATAGGAAATTTTATGAAATCACCTTTCCAATTTATAAAGTGGATGGCTGTTGCCTTGCTGTTGGGCTTCGTGATGCTGCATCCGGCGCAGCAAGCGCGGGCGGCGGACTTCACGGTGAATGTCGCTGACGACGAGGACGATGGCATTTGCGACTCGGCGCATTGCAGTTTGCGCGAAGCGATTATCGCTGCCAACGACGCTGACGGGAAGGATAGGATTAATTTTGATATTTCCGGAGCGGGCGTTCATACGATCCAACCGACGAGTGGGCTGCCGCCTGTTACTGATCCGATTATGATCGACGGCACAACGCAGCCTGATTTCACTGACCATCCACTGATCGAAATTGACGGCAGTGCGGCGGGTGCTGGTGTTAACGGTTTGGCGATTTTTGCAGGCGGCAGCACCGTCAAGGGTCTCATCGTCAATCGCTTCACGTTCGCGGGCATTTTTCTGGGGCTGGGCGGCGGCAATACGATTGTCGGCAACTACATCGGCACAACGGCTGACGGAAGCGAATCAGCCGCAAATCGAGACGGCGTTTATCTGTTCCAGTCGCATGACAACGTGATCGGTGGAACGACATCGGAGGCGCGGAATGTCATTTCCGGCAATTGGGATGACGGCGTGAATCCAAATACCGCGAATGGCACGATTATTCAGGGCAACTATATTGGCACAAGCGCAGATGGGGCAGGAAAAGTAGGCAATTCCGGCGACGGCATCAAAATCGACGCTCACTCGAACAATACTCAAGTTGGCGGCGAAGATGGCGCAAACCGCATCGCCTATAACGCAGGCCGAGGCGTTTATATGGAAGCGAATGGCGACAATCCCAGCACCGGCAGTCATGTTTCAGAGAACGAAATTTACGACAACGGCGGCTTAGGCATTGACCTGGGCGGGGACGGTGTATCGGATATAGGCGATGGTGATATTGGCCCGAACAACCTGCAAGATTTTCCGGTTTTGACGACTGCTGAGATCACAGACGCAGCGGTGCTGATAGAAGGCACATTAAGCAACGATGCTGGCCTTGAGTATCGACTCGAATTTTTCACGAATGATGCTTGTGATGATTCTGGTTATGGCGAGGGGCAGATTTTTATCGGCGCGACCACTATCACGACAGACACCAATGGCGAGGGGGTGTTTCGTGTTGAACTCATGTCAGACATTGTTGTTGGGCAGTATGTGACGGCTACGGCTACCGACGCGGACAATAACACGTCCGAATTTTCGGCCTGTGTGGAAGCTGTAGCGGCATCAGGCTAAGAGCGTCCGCACGATCACGACGAGTCCGATGAGAAAAGTTATGAGAAACAGTACCCCTACCAATTGGTAGATGAAACGCTCAAACGGCAGCATCATTCAAGCTTTTCGGTTATTCATTACATCCTGAATAACAGTTTGGCATACTTTTGAACGATGGGCAAGTCCGTTTGAACGGTGACAGATATCCAACGCCTACGATTTTTCAGCGGCCTGAGTGCCCAGAATGTAACCACCAAAGCCGATAATCCACAGCACGATGGGGTACGCCACCCAGCGCTCGACACCGCCATCACCGAATATCGGCATGAAACGACTGGCGAAGAAAAGGCTGAACAATCCGATTGCTCCAAAGAAAGGCGCGATGTAACGAAATGGCGGTTTCAGCACGATTGAGGATGTGATCGCCGCAAAGCCGCCAGCGACAAACGCCATCAGTGCGAACAACGGATGAATCACCGCATTGTTGCCTGGGAAAACGCCAACCCCCAAAACGCCGAGTCCTAACAGCGCCAGTGGGATCGTGACCAGGAATTTCTGATACTGCGTATGCACAAAATAGGTCGCGATCAGGATCATGCTGCCGGTGACGATCATCGTCACATTGAAAATCGTCGCTGAAGGTTGATGGATAATGCTGTCCGGCGGCCTCGTCGCGCCAAGATCGCTGATCTCGTTCTGAGCGGTTGTGTATGCAAACGGATAGAGGGACTCGCTGGTGATAATCCCCATTAAAATGACAGCACCTGACAAAAACAGGAGTGTTCCGGCGATTGTTCGATTGAAGCTGTTACGGATGTTCATCTCTCCCCCTGTTACAGGCATCAGTAATGGACAAAAGCTCTAAATCCCGACAAATGTCAGCACAGCCGCGATGACATACGGCGCAAATGCCAGCAGCGCGAACACAGGCCGCACATGCCGCGTCGGATTGTCCTTGTCCCAGTTGAACAGAATGAGCGCCATGATAAAGGCCAACGCTCCGCCCGCGTAAAGCACCGCAGCCGAGGCGTATGGATTGAACGTGTAAATGCCGCCAGGAGTCCAGCCACCCAGGATATTGACAGCATGTGTGCTGGGAAGCAGCAGGGCAACTGTGCGCAGCGCATCGGGCAGCATATGCGCCGGGAACATCAGACCGCCGATCATCATCGAGGGCAAGAAGAGCGCCTGCGCCAGAAGAATGGTCGCACGGGAACTGGGCGAGACAACGCCAATCAGCAAGCCAATTCCAGCAGAAGCAAAGGCCATCAGGAAAAACGAGAGGACAAAACTCAGCCAATTGGCAGGCAGCACGGCCTGGAACAAAAGCGGCGCGGTGAGGACGATCAACACAGCCACAACTATCGTGTGGAGAATGGTCGTCAGCGCGGGAATAATGAGAATGGCGAGTTCGGGAATGCCGTGAATTTTATAGCTGCGGAAGATTCCCGATTCGCGCGCCGAGACGATGGGATCGGGGAGGCCAAGCAGGGTGCTGGTCAGAATCGTGAAAAAGACCATCGCCGGAATCAGATATTCCTTAAAGCTGGGATTCAGGCTTGTCATCAGCGTTCCAGCCAGAAGGTAAAAGCCGATGGGGAAAAGATAATTGAGCAGAAGCAGCGATCTGTTGCGAACGCCTGCACGAAATTCGAACGAAAAATGATGGACAAATGCGGTCATGATACGACCTCCTTATGGGCCGTAATTTCCAGAAAACGATCTTCAAGCGTGGGGCGCTCCACCCGTAAATCAATCAGCGGATCGTCGTGCGCTTTGGCAAATTCCAGAAGCGCCAGGACTGTTGCGCCTGGATCGGTGGTGTAGAAAATTTCGTAACCATCTTTGGAGGATTTTTGTCGAACGGCTGGAAAATACTCGGCTTTCGCCACACTAGAGTCCTCGGTATGGATTGATATTTTGGTCAAACCTGCTCCGGCGGCGGTCAGGTCGCGCGGTGTACCGCTGGCAACGATTTTGCCTTGCAACAGAATGGCGACGCGGTTAGCGAGCTTTTCGACCTCAGCCATATCGTGCGACGACAAAATAATGGTCGTCCCAGCGGCCTGCAATTCGCGCAGGACATCGTGGAGTTCCGAGCGTGAAAGAACATCCAGCCCGGCAGTCGGTTCATCCAGAAAGACGACCTGCGGATTATGGGCGACAGCCAGTGCCAGCGCTAAACGCCGCTTCTGACCAATCGACAGCATGTAATACTGCGTATCGAGCTTATCGGACAAGCCGAGACGATCAAGGAGGTCATATCGTGGGGCAACACGGTGGTAAGCACAGAAAAATTTCATCGATTCGCGCACCGAAATGCTGTCTGGCATTCCCGACATCTGCAATTGCACGCCGATCAGATTGCGCAGGCGGCGGTAATCACGCATCGGATCAACATCCATGACACGCAGCGTGCCGGAATCGGGCATTCGCAGCCCTTCGAGGCATTCGAGCGTTGTGGTTTTACCTGCGCCATTGGGACCAAGCAGGCCAAAAATTTCGCCGCGATATACCTCAAAACTGATGCTATCCACGGCGACAAAATCGCTATAGGTTTTTCGGAAATTTTGTACGCGAACAATATCATCGCGGATCATCATTTTGCCTTTTGCGAATAAAATACTATTCACTAAAAGGGTATACCGATTCGAAGCGCGACGGTAATTATCAAATGTGATGATTCAGAGGTGATATGTGTCGTGTGCTGGGTTAAATCGGGAAGCAGGCGCTCACAAGCGTACCCTCACCAAGCTGACTTTCCATGCGGAGCTTGCCCTTGTGGAGTTCAACCAACCGCTTGGCAATGGCTAACCCCAGACCCACGCCCTGCTGCTCATGAAGTGTGCGCTCGAACTGCATGTACGCCCCAACACGGTTGATGTCTTCGGCGCTCATGCCGTAACCGCAGTCGCCAATCTGGATGACAAAATCGCCTTCATCACGGAAGGTACGCACCAGAATAGACGTATTCGGTATGGAGAACTTCAGCGCATTATCCATCAATTCGACAATGATTTTGCGCAGATTATTCTCGGCAATACGCAAAGGGAATGATTCCAGCTTCAATTTGATGTCTGTGGCACGATGATATTTTTCGGCGATTTCACGGGCGGTAGCGGCAATGATCGGAATAGGGTCATCAATCAGATAATTACGCAGCGCCTCAACCTCGTCCATATCGCCAGCAACCAGTTCCAGTTGGGCATAGATCAGATAATTTTCAGTGAGGCGTTGCAGACGGGCGCTGGCATGAATGATCGCCTGTGCATTCTGGTGAATATCGGCTGGCTGTGGATCATCCGCGTCCATCGCCAATAATTCGGCATAGCCGATAATCTGATGAAGCGGCGTGTTCAATTCATGGGGCAGGGCATAGATAATATTTTTGCGAAGAAGCTTGAGGGTTGTGTCATACTTGTCGGCGAGAGTCGTGCGCTTATTGAGCTGTGCCTCAATCGAATCAATGAGTTCGTCGTTGCCGAAAGGCTTGGTGAGATAATCATCCGCGCCTAGCGTCATCCCCTGGCGCACATCGGCACGTTCACTCATGGCCGTCAGGAGAATGACGGGGATCGTCATCGTCTCTGGAATTTCGCGAATCGCCTTCAGCAGATTATAGCCGTCAATTTCGGGCATCATGATGTCGGAAATAATCACATCCGGGAGGTGCTGGCGGGCAAGCTGTAGCCCGATCTGTCCATCCGATGCTGAGATCACATCAAAGTTGTGAAAACGCAGCACGGCGGCAATCGATTCACGCACTTCATATGAATCTTCAACAAGTAGAATCGTTGGCATGGGTGCCTCAATAAGCCTAAACCGTTATCACTTCTTATTATATGGCTGATTCCCAGGACAATTTATGAAATAATTATAAAAAGACGCGGAAAAATTAATCCTTTCGTGTTTTTGACGAGCAAGTTGATCCGCAACAGGTCTGAGAGGGTGTTGAAAAAGGTGTGCGAAGTTCGAGTTAGACTTCATCCCAACCCCTCCCTAAATCTCTCCCCATTTCGCAGGCTCATGGAGAGGGACTTGAAGGCAACGCGACTCCCCTCTCTACGAGCGAAGCGAAGTGGGTGACCGAAGGAAAGGCCGGGGGAGGGGTTCTGATAATGGACTTTTCAACACCCTCTCATGTCACTACCACAGGGAACTACACCATCATCTCCGACACATTGGCAAAGGCGGCGTGGCAAAGTTACAATCAACGGTAATGACCCAATAAATCGACAAGGACAAACTCATCATGGGGAAATTTCGGGTTGGTGTACAACTGCACCCACAACATACAACGTATGCCTCATATGCCGAGGCCGTGCGGCAGGTTGAAGCGCTTGGCGTAGACAGTATCTGGGATTGGGATCATTTTTTTCCGCTTTCTGGCGAAAAAGACGGCCCACATTTTGAAGGCTGGACGATGCTTACGGCAATCGCGACACTGACGACACGGGCGGAGATCGGCTGTATGGTGACGTGCAACAGCTATCGCAACGCCGCACTGCTGACGCATATGGCGAAAACCGTCGATCACATCAGCAATGGGCGGCTGATTCTGGGTATCGGAGCTGGGTGGTTCGAGCGCGATTACACCGAATTTGGTTATGAGTTCGGCACCGCGCCGGATCGTCTGCGGGCGTTGGGGAAAGCGCTGCCGATTATTAAACAGCGCATGGAAGCCGAAGTCCCCGCGCCGATTCGCAATCCGATTCCGATTCTGATCGGCGGCGGCGGCGAAAAAGTGACACTCAAGCTGACGGCGCAGTACGCGGATAAATGGAACGGGTTCGGCCCGCCGGAGAACTATAAGCACAAAAATGAGGTGCTTGACGAGTGGTGCGAGAAACTCGGACGCAATCCGGCGGAGATCGAGCGCACGGCTTCAATTTCGAAGGACACGATCAAGGACGGGCAGATTGACGCTTTCGTCGAGGCTGGCGCGACACACATGATCGTGGGAATCGGCGAACCCTGGGATTTTAAGGCCATCGAAGACCTGGTGAAGTGGCGCGACGCGGCGCGGTGAAGGCAACCTCACCCCCAACCCCTCTCCGCAAGCGAGAGAGGGGAGAAAAAAAGAGGCTTTTGGGGTGAGGAAACGATGTCAAAAACAAAAACCTACCCCAGAAAGCCCCCAGCCTCTCTCCGTTTCGCAAGTTTATGGAGAGGGGCAAGACACGACATTTAGGGGAATATGAGGTGTTTTTGCGTAAGGGCAGGTCTCAGGCCTGCCCCTACAGGCCACATTTTGCAAGTTTCTCAAAAGTGTCGTGAACCGAATTCAGAGAGGGGAACAAAGGCACATCGGGAGGAATGGACATCAAAAGTAATATAGATAAAAGGACTCTCGCTCACGAGTGCGCGGGAGTTATGTTTTGACTTCGGAGCGTTTTTGATCGAAACCCCACACATAAAACAAAATTTACGAACGTGCGGACGGATCGGTTGTCTGATTTTGGCGATCCCGTTTGGTCTATGCGCGACATTTTTAGCATTCGTGTCGGTTTTTTCGCCGCCGATTGAGACGGGCATTGCCCCACAGCCATTTCCTGACGGATTTATGAAAGGCATCAGCTATGAGTCGTGGTTGAATGGCGAATTCGGCAGCGCGGAATCCGATCAAACGCTGGCGGAAATTGTCGTGCCGAGTGGGGCGGAATGGATTGCACTGATCGTCAAATGCTTTCAGGACACGACGCAATCGACAGAAATCCGCTGTATGACGGATCGCATGAGCGCAAGTGACGACGAAATGCGGCATGTGATTCATGAGGCGCATGAATTGGGCCTGAAGGTGATGCTCAAGCCGCACATTGATTTGCTCAACCTCGAAAATTCGTCGAGCGGGCGATTTAATATTGGCTTCGGCGCGGATGAAGCAGCATGGGCGGCGTGGTTCGCCAGCTACACCGAATTTATCACCCACTATGCTGAATTGGCGCAAGAACTCGGAGTCGAATATTTTGTGATCGGCACAGAGTTGGGCGGGACAACGCATCGGGCAGAGGATTGGCGTGAGGTTATCCGGCAGGTATGTGATGTGTACGACGGAAAAATCACCTACGCTGCGCTGACCTATTTTGAGCCGCTGCAAATCACCTGGTGGGATGAACTGGACGCGATTGGAATCGATGCATATTTCGCGGCATCGCTATCGAGAAATCCGACCCTCGCGCAGATGCGACTCGCGTGGCTACCGACGACGGCCTATCTGGGCTGGCTGTCGGATCGCTGGGGTAAGCCGCTGATTTTGACCGAAGTGGGCTATATGAGCGTGGACGGCACGAATATTTTGCCGGGGGACTGGTCTCTCGATGGCGAGACGGATCATCAGGAACAGGCGGATGCTTACCAAGCGCTGTTTGAGTCGTTCGTGGGAAAAGATTGGTGGGGCGGGGTGTTCTGGTGGTCACTCTCGACGAAACCTGACCAGGGCGGGGCTGATGATCGTGGCTACAGTTTTCACGATAAGCCAGCGGAGGGGATTCTGAGAGAGTGGTTTGGGGGAGGCGGGGGATAATTTTATAATAGCAAAATTTGAGCTATCATGATCGAAAAGATTTGGGTGTTAACAATGATAAATCCTGTACAAACCGCAATCCCGATTCCGTATGCTGAGATCGCTGCTTTCTGCGAACGACATTACATCACACATCTGTGGTTATTCGGCTCTGTACTACGCGAGGACTTTGATGCGGAAAGCGATGTGGATGTGTTGGTCAAGTTTGATCCAGACCATATTCCTGGGTGGGAGATTGTTTCCATGCAGGATGAACTCGCATCAATTTTGGGTCGGCATGTAGACTTGGGTACGCCAGATGGGTTACGCCCCTGGCTGCAAGACAAAATTCTAGGCAGTGCAAGATTGATTTATGAACGAGCGTGATGAATCGCGACTGCGCGATATGCTTGTGGAAAGTCAGCGTGTTCAACGATTTGTTGCTGGTAAAACCCAGACAGAATTTGAAGGGGATGAAGTCTTAGTTTATGCTGTACTTCATGCAATAGTTCTAATTGGAGAAGCAGCATCCCAGGTTAGCGATGAAATTCAACAAAAACACCCGGAAATCAAATGGCGTGATATTACCGGGATGCGCAACTGGATAATTCACAATTACCGTAGAGTAAGCCTGGAAATTAGCTGGCATACTGCGAAAGTCAATACTTCTGAGTTAATCGCTCAATTAGATGCTATTTTCTCAGCCGAATAATATTTCCGGCTTTCGGCTTCGCGACCACGCACAACACGCTTGCCTTCCAGCGACCCTTTCGTCTCGGTGACGATGGTGTGCTGATTTTCCTTGCCATCGCGCTCGAAATAAACCACGACCCAATCATCTGTCTTTTCGAGCTTATGCGCCTGGGCAGTGTTCGAAAACAAGACGGTGAAATCCCAGCCTTCGCGCTTGCTGTGCATGATCGGCAGCCAGGCTTCATTGTCGGGATTAAAGCGGCGGGGCGAGATTTTTTGGAGATCGCCAGCCTTCGCACGTTTGCGATAGTCTGCGTCAATTTCCAGCAGCAAATCGACGGAAGGGGAGTTGTCTTTTTGCGATGCCTTGCCATTTGTAGGACGAGCCGGACGTTTTAACAGACTTGCCAGCGATGCCTGAACTGCTTGGACTCGGCGTTTGCCGAAGCCTTCGACGGTCTCCAGGCGACCATTATGCGCGGCTTCTTCCAACTCCGGCAGCGTGTGAATGTGCAGGCAATCGACAATGCGCTCGGCGAGTTCATGACCGATCCCCGGCACTTTCGTGAAAGCAGCTTCCGGCGGCGCATCGGATTCGAGATTTTCGAGCAGATTCGATTTGCCTGACGAAACCACTTCGCCAATAACGGCGGCTAACCCTTCGCCAATTCCCGGCAGCGTCTTCAACTCGTCCATTTTTTTGCCGGTGACAAAATCGGCAACGGGCTTATCCAGGCTGCGGATCATCTGACTGCCGGAGCGATAGGCACGCACTCGGAAGGGGTTAGTATCCTGAAATTCGAGCAGTTCGGCGATGCGTTCCAGAATATCGGCGATTTTAGCGTTGGTGGGTTTTGTCGTCGTGGTCATGGTTTCGACTCCAGGTGAGGAAGGGGGCATTCATGTAGAGATAAATTGACTTCGCCGGAGTATCCAACCCCACCCCCGACCCCTCCCCATTTCGCAAGCTCATGGAGAGGGGAGGAGGAGACGCTGTCTGGCAACGTCAACACATTTTAGCTAATCTATTTGCCCTGCGTTCGTGAGGGTGTTTAGACGGCTTCCGTGTTAATTTCCTCGGCAAGCGCGGTGAGTTTCTTGTTGGTGTCGCCTTCTTCGTCAAGTGTCGCCTGTAAAAGATCAACAGCGATGTCGTAGCCCAAAAGCTGCGCATAGGTGCGAACCGTGCCGTAGCCAGCAATTTCATAGTGTTCGACTCGCTGTGCGGAGGCGATTAAGGCTGCGTCCAGAGCATACGACTTCTTGTTTTCTTCGATAGTTTCTGAACCTTCGGCAATGAGGCCTTTCATGGCGGGGCACGTTTCACGCTTCGGCTTTTGGTCGATGCTCTCAAAAACCTTTTCAAGTCGCTTAATATGCTCCTCAGTTTGCCCCAGGTGTTCCTGGAAAGCGTCCTGAAGGTCGGGCGAAGTCGCTGCTTTTTTCATCTTTGGCAGCGCCTTGACGATCTGATGCTCGGCATCATAGAGGTCTTTGATCTCGTGCAGAAACAATTCCTGTAAATTCTCGAACTTCATAACAATATCCTTTGAACCCTCGTAAGGGAATATGATCGGTTTGTGATGCGCAATCGGCACATCATTACAACCAATATAAACCACTCACATTGATGACATATGCGCCAGGCGGGGGGTTTTGGATACCCAGATTACCCAGACCCACTAACCCGAACGCATCAACCCGAACGCAAAAAAGCCGTTGCGAACGGCTTTTGGATGCGGCGATTTCAGGAATCTACTGTACGATTTTGTTCATGGCGCGGAGGCGTTCGGCCATTGTGTGCATCACCTGAAGCGCGAACGTGGGCGTTTCGTGGACGAGAAACACAAAACGGTCATGATCGACAGGCACGACCAGGCAGTCGGTTTTGGCAACCGCCGAGGCGCTGCGCGGGGCTTCATCGACCAGCGCCATCTCGCCGAAGAAGCTGTTAGCACCGACGGTTTCGATAATGTGGTCATTATAGATGATATTGACCTCGCCCTCACGGACGGCGTACATCAATTTTCCATGTTCGCCTTCCAGGAAAATGGGCTGACCCGCTTTATACTCGACCACTTCTTTGGCATTTTTGAAATAATTAATCACAGACATTTTAGGTATCCTCGGCAAATCGCGCTGAATAATCGAAAGATTTTAGCCCGTGCCTAAATAAGGAACTGTTGTGTTCCAATTAAGGGTGGTTTAAGGGTTGAGGGTTCAAGGTTAATTGACGACAATATCAGGGTTAATTGGTAAAAACATCTGCTCAGAATTAGAACAAGTGGTCAACTTTTGTGGGATTGGGTAAAATCCGGCGACTATCGTATTTAAGGGAGGCCAAACATGGCACAAAAGGAGGCCAAACGTGGCACAGGTTGATATTGTGGGCATGGTCGTGCGCGATATGGCGGCTTCGCTGCGGTTCTATCGCTTACTTGGCCTGGATATACCCGCGCAAAGCGACGCTGAAGCGCATGTCGAATTCGTGACACCGGGCGGATTCCGAATTGCCTGGGACTCGCTGGAAATGATGAAAGGTTTTCTGCCGGATTGGGTTGAGCCAGTGGGCAATCGCTCGACGCTGGGGTTCAAGTGTGAAAACGCCGCTGAGGTGAACCGACTATATGAGCAGGTGATCCAGAACGGATACACGAGCTATAAAGAACCCTGGGATGCGTTCTGGGGGCAGCGTTATGCGATTGTGAGCGACCCGGATGGGAATCACGTCGATTTGTTTGCGGGATTGTAGATTGTCCGTCAATATACGTGATAAGGGCGCAAGGCCTTGCGCCCCTACAAACATGCGCCCTTACGAGCCACCGAGGACGAAATCCAGCGCATGTTCAAGCGACATCGCGCGACCTTGAACCTGCGCTGCTGCCCAACTTTGCTCGTCGTCACGGATCGAAGCAAGTGTACGGTCATATTCTTCCTGATCGCTGGGTTCGAGTGTCAGGTCTTCAGATTCGATTAATACACCAATCGCCGCGCAGAGCCGCACCGCCCGATTTATCTCGCCCAAGCGCTGGAAAGCACCTGCCATGCCGATCAAAGCCGCGACGATGAGGTCGGTTTCATCAAGGTCGCGCAGCAGGCTCAGCGTATCGAGCGAGAGATCGACGACGCGCTGATAATTGCCCATCTCGCGCTCGGCGGCGGCGATATTGAGCATGACGACACCGATGCCGTAGGGAATATCCAACTGAGTATAAAGTTCGAGGCTTTCGTTATAGAGTTCGACAGCCTGAGTATGCTTGCCCTGTGTACGCAGCATATCGGCGAGATTATTGAGGACGCGGGCGCGACCTTCGGGGCTGCCGCTGGCACGTTCGACCTCCAGACCCTCGCGGTAAAACATCTCGGCATCGTTGTAATTGCCCAACATGCGGGCGACAGTGCCGAGGTTATCCATCAGGCGGCCATTGGCAAGCGGATGCTCCAGAAGTGCCAACGTTTCGGAAAAGTAGTGTTCTGCCCCAGCATAGTCCCTGTGAAATGACCTGATTTCACCAAGCTCGGTCAGGCAGGTAATTTCTCCGTCGAGATCGCCTACGGCCTGAAAAAGCGCGAGGCTCTGTTTCAGTAACGCTTCGGCCTTGGGGTAATCCGAGCGAAAAAATTCCAGCCGAGCTGCACCACGCAAAATTCTCGCCCGCAGCAAGTCGGGCATCTTATCCTGAACACGGAGCACCTGCCCAAGCCGTTGATGGGCTTCAGCCAGATGGCTGTGAACCAACCAGAGCCGCCAGATGACCGCCGAAATACGTCCGAGCGTTTCATATTCATTTTGTGCCAGCGACCAATCCAGCGCAGTGCGCAGATTAAAATGCGCTTCTTCCAGGTCGATATACCATGATGCCTGGGCTGCCCCGGTGAGATAGGGATCGGCGGTTTCGAGGTAATCGCGATAATAGACCGCGTGCTGGCGCTGTGTGGCGGACAATTCACCACTCTGCGACAGGCGTTCCAGCGCATATTCGCGCAGGACTTCGAGCATTTCGAAACGGTCATTCTCCTGGCGAAGCAGATTGGCGCTGACCAGACGATCCAGATCGAGATTCCCGGCAACAGCGTGCGCCGCTTCAGCCGTGAATCGCCCACTGAAAACAGCCAAGTGCGCGAATAATTTTTGTGCTTCTGGCGGGAGGAGGTCATAGCTCCAATCAATCGCGCCACGCATGGTTTGCTGACGTTTGGGCAGATCGCGCGGGCCAGAACTGAGCAGGGCAAGCCGGGTGGTCAACTGCGAAACGATCTCGTCCAGTGTCAGGTGACGGATGCGGGCTGCGGCTAACTCAATCGCCAGCGGGAGGCCATCGAGACGGCGGCAGATTTCGCCCACATGGGCAGAGTCGGCGGCGGTGGGTGTGAAGTCCGGCAGGGAAGCGTGAACGCGATCCAGAAACAGCGTTACCGAAGGGAAACGATCCCAATCACTTTGCTGGCGTTCATCCGGCACAGGCAGCGGCTCTACGGCATAGGTGTTTTCGCCGTAGATAAACAACGCCTCACGACTGGTCGCTAAAACTTTTAAGTGTGGCGCGGCGGCCAGAAGCTCATTCACGACTGGCGCGGCATCTAAAATCTGCTCAAAATTATCGAAAACCAGCAGCATATGGCGTTCGCGCAAATAGTCCTTGAGAGTCTCAAGCAGATTATCGCCTTCGTCAACGCCTAAAGCACGCGCGATAGTGTCCGGGAATAATTCGACCTGCTGAATGGGTGCGAGGCCGACGAAAAATACGCCATGCTCATATTCGTCGCGCAGGTTTTCCGCGATTCGAAGTGACAGGCGGGTTTTACCAATACCGCCGGGGCCGAGCAGAGTCAACAGGCGTACACGGCGCAGACGCGCATCGATTTCGTTGATTTCACGCTCACGTCCGACAAACGAAGTCAGCGAGGCCGGCAGGTTGGTAGGGCGGGGAGTCAGCGATTTCAGGGGCGCGAAATTATTGGGCTGACCGGGCAGGAGCGCGTGAAATACATGCACGGGTTCACTGAGATCGCGCAGGCGATGTGTCCCCAGGTCGCGCAGTTCAACGCCCGGCGGCAGATTATCCACCAGCGCATCACGAGTCACGCCGGAGAGCAAAATCTGAGCGCCATGTCCAGCACCGAGAATACGGGCGGTACGGTTGAGCGTGGGGCCAAAATAATCATCATCGCGCTCCTCCGCCCAACCTGTATGGAGCGACATGCGAACCCGCAGCGGCACACCCTCGGTACGTAGATTTTTTTGCGCGGCAAGAGCGGCATTGAGTCCAGCCGATGGGGTGGGGAAGACGGCGCAAAAAGCATCGCCAATGGTTTTAAAAACTTCGCCACCGCAGCTTTTGACCGCTTCATAAAGGACAGCATCATGACGGGCGAGAACGCCGGACATAACGCTGGCATCCTGCTCCCACATCCGGGTGCTGCCTTCGACATCGGTAAAGAGAAACGTGAATATGCGCTCGGTCATTGTCGTTTCAAGTCGTTCGTCATTAGTCGTTCGTCATTAGTCGTTAGCTTTTAGTCGATAGCTAAAGACTATGAGCTAGAGACTTCGGAGTTAACCTAACGCTTTCAAGTTTACCGCGATTTTTATCATGTCCCTGTTAAGAATAGGGGAAAAAGAAAAGGGCGCAAGATTTTGCGCCCTTCCAAATAATACCGAGATAAACCAAATTCTAACGTACGCAAGTTTCTGCGTTTAGAACAGACCTAAAAACGTTTTCGTATGAGCAACGCGCACCCAGATCGGCACGTTCTCCGGACCACTCGCGGCGTCGTAATCCAGCTTGACACCAAGAAGTGACAGCAGGAGGAAATGCGTTGTTACAGTCGCATCGCCATCTTTCGTGATCGCCCTTGAACTCGCCGCATAAGTGTTGGGCTGTTGATCGGCAATAATCGTGAAAGTTTCCTGACTGGTGAGCCACGCCGGAGTGTGAATCCATGCAATGGCGGTCACACCCACCGGGACGTGCAGTTCGTAGTGTACTTGTTCCACATTCAAGAGGAGAGTGCTAACCTCGGCACTCAGATCCAGAATGGTGCCGTTGGAGAGGATCACAACTGGGTCGCTACGGCAGGCGACAATGCGGGCTTGTGCTACTGCCGGGACAGCGAACACAAAAATGAGAGCGAATAATAGCAGAATTCTATTTCTTCGATGCAATGTCATGGTTACGGATTCTCCAGCGCTTTCTTGCGTATACTTACAGAATAGTCGGAAGCAATTTACAATTGCCTAAAAATTTCTGTAAGGTGATAATTTTTACAAAATTGATTAACCAATAAATTCATATTACATTACGGCAGGTTACATCAATTATTTACTAACTTTATTTTACCGAAGAATGTTGAGGAAAAAATGGCCCGAATCGCCTGGATTATAGTCACTTTTTTCGGAAATGCGACTTAAAACAATTTTTCATAAATGAAAGTTGCAAGGTAAAGCGTTGAAACAGCGTAAAAGCTTGCAAGGACGAGTGTTTTTACTTTCTTAATTATTTACCAATTATTTCCAGCCATCGAAAACACAAAAATCAAACCGCTGATGCGGATCGAGCCGCGCGAATATCTACCCCCGGACGGCAATACTTTATTACACTGCCGCTATAACATTTCCGAATATTTCATTAAAATATTCATCACTCTAAAAATCTGATCGTATAATGAAGTTAGTAAAACACTCCATTCAATCTGAACTCATTTAAGGGACTAGCCCTGTGTCATATAATCTGGTTGTCATATTTCTGGGAGTTACGGCGGTTTTACCGGCTATTCTGGCAGCACGTGCCTGGAATCAACGCCGCACCGCTGGCATGATCGCCGTCTCGATGGCGGCTTTGATGAGCGCGATTACCGCCTGGGTGCTCATCTATTTATTGGAAGTGCGCGGCTCCGATCCCATGATGAAAGCCTTTGCATTTCAGGCAAAATTTCTCTGCATTGTAGCCATTCCCGTTATCTGGCTCGTTTTTTCGTTATACTATAGTGGGCGCGGTGCGTGGGTCACATGGCGCACTCTGCTGCTCCTGAGCATTGTCCCGGTGATTACGACAGTTATCATATGGACGAACGATTCGCATCATCTGATGTGGGGAAACCGCGAGATGATTCAGAATGGCGAACTTTTCGTCTTCATCAGCGAAACAAATATATGGTTCTGGGTTCACGCTGCTTACTCCTACATCCTCATTCTGGGGGGTGATTATTTACTTTTCCGCCAGTTTTCGAGTTCACCCAGCCTCTATCGTCGGCAGCTCATCGCGCTGCTGGTGGGCGTCATAGTGCCGCTGATCGCCAATGCCGTCACCATTTTCAGCACAATCCCGCTGGATTTGACACCGTTTGGGTTCGTCGTCACCGGGGCGACGATCATGTGGGGGCTGCTGCGTTATCAACTGCTGGATTTATCGCCGATTGCTCGTAATCTGGTGATCGAAAGCATGGCAGATGGTATGATTGTGCTGGATCGGCAGGCACGGATAGTCGATCTGAATAGCGCCGCGCAAAAAATAATCGGCAAAGATTTGGCATCTGTTATCGGCAAAACGATCCACGAAGCCATCAGCAACATCCTCACGCCGCAGCCGGGATTGATGGAGCGTTACAGCTCAGAAAATACGGTTCAGGGCGAGATCGTTCTCAAAAATGGCACAACCACACTGGACGTGCGCGTTTCACCGCTGCATGATCGCCAGGGAAAGCTGACGGGGCGTGTCGTCATGTTCCGCGACATCACCGAGCGGAAACTCGCTGAACAGCAAATCCAGGATCAATATGAAGCGCTGGTGAAAGCGAACCAGGAACTGGCGCTGGCTCGTAAACAGGCTGACCAGGCGAATGTGATGAAAAGCCAGTTTTTGGCAACCATGTCGCACGAACTGCGCACACCGCTGACCGCGATTATGGGTTACACCGAGATTCAAGTGGCGGGCATGGCGGGCGATCTGACCCCGGAGCAGCTCAATTACCAGAACCGCGTCCTGGCAAACGCCGAACATCTGCTGGGGCTGATTAACGACGTGCTGGACTTGTCGAAAATCGAAGCAGGCCGCATGGAACTGGTTCACAGGCCGTTCAGTGTGCGAAATTGGGTGGATGAAATCGTCGCACAAAACAAGGTGTTGGCGGAAGAAAAGGGGCTGGATTTCGAAATCGAACTTGAGCCGCAGATGCCGGAAATGGTCGTGGGCGATGCCGCGCGACTCAAGCAGATCGCTATCAACCTGGTCTCAAACGCGATCAAATTCACCGACAAGGGCGGCGTTAAAATGCAAGTGGGGCGAAATGATCTCGATACCTGGAAGCTGATCGTCAGCGATACGGGGGTTGGCATTCCGGTTCATGCGCAGGACACGATTTTTGAGGAATTCCGGCAGGTCGATAACACGTCTACAAGGCGGCACGGCGGCACCGGGTTGGGGCTGGCGATTGTGCGCAAGCTGGCGCTGATGATGGGGGGGAGCATCCGCGTCAAAAGCGAATTGGGAAAGGGCAGCACATTTACGATGATTTTGCCCTATGTGAAAGAGACTGAGGCGATGGTTGTTGTGCAGAACGCGCCAGTCGAGAATTTTTTTGCAGATCACGATTAGCATGTTGTTTGTGCGGGAGAACAGGGAATGACCACGCGAAGAATCATGAAGGATATCGTCAGCCTGGCAGCAGGCGACGTATCAAACTGGACGGTACTCATCGTCGATGACCAGCCGGATAATCTGGCGATTGCCCAGAAAGTATTGGGCTTTGGTGGTGCGAAAACATACATTGCCGAAAACGGCGCTGTGGGCATGAAGGTGCTGGAGGAAATCACGCCTTCGTTTATACTGCTCGATCTCTCGATGCCAACCATGGATGGATGGGAGATGCTCAGGAATATTCGGGCGAAGCCGGAAACCCAGGACTTGCCGGTGATCGCGCTGACCGCGCACGCCATGTCTGGGGATCGGGAACGGGTGATGGAAGCGGGCTTTGATGGTTACATCGCCAAGCCGTTTCGCCTGAGTACATTTATGACAGAAATTCTGCGCTGCTTTCGAGAGCTGGCGCATGTGAAGGAACAAATTGATGAGCAGTAATTGGCGCGTTCTGGTGATCGAGGATGAGTATGACAGCATCCAGATGGTTTCAAAAATTCTCAGTTTTCATGGAATCGAAGTGCATGTCGCGCATAATGGGCGCGAATCGCTCGAGATGCTGGATACCCTGAACCCGACACTGATCGTCAGCGATCTGGCGATGCCGGAGATGGATGGCTGGCAAACGCTGGCCGCGATCCGTGCAAATCCCTACACTCGGCATATCCCCGTTGTAGCCGTGACCGCTTTTCACTCGGCGGACGTAGCCGAGGAAGCCCTACGCGCCGGGTTCAATGCTTTTTTCGCGAAGCCTGTCAGCGCGAGGACGTTTGTGCAGCAGTTGCAAAAGCTGGTGGGGGAGTAAAAACACTCACCCTAAATAGCATTGTCCGGTGCGGAGAATGCCGCCACACTCAACCCCTCCCCCCAGCCTTTCCTTCGGTCACCCATTTCGCAGGCTCATGGAGAGGGGAGCAAGAATAATTCTCATATCCTAATTATTTGTGGGACATCGCAATAATGCAGCGACAAAGAGGGTTTGATACATCAAACCCCTACGGACACGGTAATCCGGAATTTTGAAATCGCATTGTTGCGCCCAAACAGAATTTACGGATCGGTAATTCGTGGAAGGGCGCACGGCTATGCGCCCCAACGAGTGCCACGCTATCTTAAATAAACGGGCTGGCCGACTGCCAACTCGCCCAGACGAATCACCGTCCCGTAGACACCCGCACAATTCTGGTTCAGTCGAACGACGGTTTTTAAGACAGCCGGATCGGATTGTGCAGTCTCAGGATGCAGATTGACCATCACGCAGCGTTGATCCCGGAGCGTGACCTGAACAGCGGGGCTATCGGCTGTGTCGCCAAAGATGACGGTTTTCCCGACCCATTGGTCTTCTGTGAATGGTTCACTTTGTTGGGTGTCGATGACAATATTTGGGCGGAAACGGCGAATATCCGGTGCTTCGCCGGAGTCGGTGGTTATCTTGTGGCTCGTTGCGAGAGTGAGCAACGAAACAGCGGCCTCATCGAAAATACCATGTTTGAGCTGCATTAACTCGACATCAGCCCCATAGCCACGCATGATTTCATCGCGCAATTCGTCGCTTCTGATCGCCAGTATTTTCCCTTCTGGTGTCATGACATGCGTGGGCAAATCGTTGTTCTGAGACGTGTCCTGCCGAATCGGTTTGTAAAGGAGCAGCGCAGGAAGTTTGCTGGCGCTCAACCAGGGAAATCCGCCCTGCTCGGCGACACGGCGGAACGCAAAACGCCGATCTCCCTCAAGGCCATGCCAGCCTAATGGTATACGCTCAAACGATTCGCCCGCCATCGACTTGACGGGATAGCGATACAGTGCCTGAATATGCCCTATCTCAATATCCATGTTAGTTCCCTACCTTGATCTGCTGAAATTCCGTTTGCAAGCGCTGAACCAATGCCTGTTTTTGATCGGGAGGCAAGAGAGTTGCATGGGCAGCGTTCATCACCAACTGCTGCACACGCGCAGAATCGAAGCCCCAGATTTGCGCGGCTTGCAGATATTCATTCGTGAGCGTCGTGTTGAACATGGCCGGGTCGTCGGAGTTGAGCGTGACGTAAAGACCCGCGTCGATCAGGCGGGGGAGGGGATGGCTCGCAAAATCCGGCGCGACGTGCAGGCAAACATTGCTGGTCGGGCAGACTTCCAGCGGAATCTGTCGCGCACGAAGCTCGTCCATCAGCAAAGGCTCTTCAACACAGCGGACACCGTGACCGATCCGCACGGCATCGAGCGAACGCAGCGCTCCCCAGATGCTTTCCGCGCCAACCGTTTCACCCGCGTGAGGCACACTGGGCATTCCGGCCTTGCGAATGTAGGCAAAAGCATCGACGAATTTTTCCGGCGGATTACCGATCTCCGGCCCGCCGAGGCCAAAGCCGACTACGCCGTTGTGCATGGCGCTGACCGCCCAATCCGCAATCGTCATGCCGACTTCGGGCGTTACGCCGCGCGGGATGTCAATCACCCAGCCCGCCGTGATGTTATATTCCGCTTCCGCCCAAACTCGCGCACGGTTGATGGCATCAAGCTGCTCATCGAATGTCATGCCTTTCTGAGTGGCGAAATAGGGCGTGTAGGTCATTTCGGTATGAATGATATTCTGGGCGGCCTGGGCGCTCAAAAATTCGCGCGTGATAAGTTCAATGTCCTCCGGCGTGCGGATACACTCAGAAATTTGCGTATAAACTTCCACAAAATGGGCGAAATCGGTGAAGATGTACCAGCGGCGCAGTTCTTCGACGGTGTTCGCGGGAAGATCAACGCCGTGTTTTCGCGCCAACCTAAGGAGCGTTTCGGCCTCGATTGCGCCCGTGAGGTGAACGTGGAGTTCGACTTTGGGCATGGTGCGGATAAAATCGGTGAGCGTCATACAGGATTTCCTTTCAGTCAACAGTCAACAGAAATAAAAAAGCGCTTCCCTGGAAAAGAAAGCGCGATCAGACTGTGACTGATGGGCCCTCATCTTCCAGAGAAATCTCTGAGAGAATGGGCATCCATACCGACGCTTCAGCGGTTGCCGTGAATTGATTTGCGCTATAAATCATACTGCCTATCGAAAATTGGGTCAACTGGCGCTAGTGTATCACCGCGTAAATATCTTACAATTTACAATGTGTATCTACCTGGAGTGAAATTAACATGGCGAAACCGGGCGAAATTCTGAACGTTCCACATTGGGGGCGAAGGCTCGAATTTAAGACGACGGCTTCCGAAACAAACGGCAAAACAATGGAAGCGGTGATCGATCTGAAGCCCAGCGCTGGGAAGGCCGCCGAGCATATCCACGAGAACACGCACGAGCGCTATACAGTTTTGACTGGGACGATGCGCGTCAAGGTGGATGGCAAATTTCGGCGCTTGAAAGCGGGGGATGTGGTCGATATTCCGCCGGGAACACCGCATATCAACCCCTGGAATAACAGCCGCGAGGATGCCAGCGTACAGTTGTGGCTTTCGCCGGAAAATGGCTACGAGGAATTTCTCGAAATCATGTATCACATCGCCAAAGTGGACAAGCTTTCGCGCAAGAAAGACCTCAATCCAGTTCAGTATGCGACGATTGGTGAGCGTGTGCCTGCGGTGGATTACCTCACGAGTATGCCGATTATCGCGCAGCAAGTGGGAGCGCCTGTTATCGCGGCGTTTGGTCGGCTGACCGATGCACTGCGGGAAAATGAGCCTGAACTGATGATGCCGCCGCAAGTCGCGGTCAGCAAAAATGGCAAAAAATAGGGATCGCGATTTATGAAAATGGTAGTGCGTAGTGTGCTGGTTCTGATAATTGGGTTATTCGGCCTGATGGCTGTCCTGCCAGCTACCGTGCAGGATAATGAAATGAGTATCCTATCTGCAATCGGTGCGCTACGGGCAGTGCAGGGCAATGATACACAGACCTATAAAGTGATGCTGCACGATGACGACATTAATGACAATATTCAGGCGGCGACCTGCTGGTATTTCGTTACTGATAAAGGTGATTTCTGCGTGAGTTTTGCCGATGGCTCCGTTTATGCACCTGTTATTATTCCAGAGCCAGTGACGACACCCGAAGTCGTCATCACGCCCGAAGTCACGCTTTCAAATAGTGATTCTTTCACACTCACCAATCTTGAAGAATTGATTCTCAAAGCCCAACCTGTTTATCCTAATCTGACTGTCAGTGCAGTCAACTTTAAGCAAAACCCGATCAGGGATATTCCAGTTTGGGAGATTCGATTCGGCCTTGATCGTCAGGTCACAGTCAACATTTTAACAGGCGACATCGTGGATTTTGGCTTTTTCTCGGATGGGGGTGAGCCGGATAATAACAGCCTCATACCTGTGACGACACCGGAGGTATTCTCCGATATCCCAGCGCCGCTGACGACCCCCGAAGTTTCGGCTAATAATGATAACGACGATGACGATGATAACGACGATGATGATAATGACGGGGGTGATGATAATGACGATGATGACAATAGCGGGCATGGCGGCGACGATGATGACGACGATGACGACGATGACGACGATGGTGGTGGCGATGATGACTAAGCACCTGCAATGGAAACCCACACCAGCCCATTAAAGAACGTTTCACAGATCGCAGTTATAAAATAGCGCCTTCAGGTGCTTTTTTATTTACTTGCCATATCTAACCCCTCAAGCCTTTTCAAGGGTAGGTATTTCATGCAACCCCTCACCCCCGATCCCTCTCCCACAAGGGGCGAGGGGAGAAAATCAGAGGCTTTGGAGTGAGGAAACGATGCTAAAAACAAAAAACCTACCCCTGAAAACCCCTCAAGCCCCCCATTTCGCAAGGTCATGGAGAGGGGAGGTTCCAGACGTGTTGCTAACCTTTATGAGCTGGCTAAGGTATAGCAGGTCTAGAAATCATTACCTCGCTATCGTGTGATGGTATCACGGCGGGTCGCCCCTACAACAACCGCATCATTGCGATAAAATCAGGCGTGATTCATTCGATGATTCGAAAGAGGCAATCGACATGCGCCTGATTTTTTTGTTCTTGCTGCTCGTGCCGAGTCTTGCGTTCGCTCAGGATGACGCTCCGATCATCGCCGTCGAGCCGTATGTCCGGCACGCAGACACTTATGCGCTGCGTGAAGGCGAAGCGCCCAGCATTATGGCTGATACCGACCAACCGGAGTTTTTCATCTCGCCCAACAATCAAAAACTGGCGATTCTCGATTATCCGGCATTTATAAGCGCAGAAGACCAACTCGAACCCGGCTATTATCCCGCTGATTTATTCGTGATCGACCTCGCCAGCGGGGAACGCACGCCATTGCTGACTCACGATGCAAATATGACACTGAGCGCAACAAACGGCAGCGAATTTTATAATGGCAATTTTAGCAGCAGTGTCCGCACGAACCGCGCCTGGAACGATCCCAACTCAATCGGTGGTGGCAGGCTGTTTCATTTTCTGGCATGGTCGCCGGAGAGTGACCGGATCGCGCAGGTGCAGACCGTCATCACCGATGGGCGTTATCCGGGGGAGATGCGTCTGGTGGTGTATGACTTAGCGACAGGCCACGAGTCGATGATCGCGGAATTGGGTGAGCCGGAAACGGGCTATGCAGTGTTCTGGTTCGACGCGGGAATCGTACTTTATCGCGACCTCGAAGAAGATAATGATCGCGTTACGGTGTTTACGACAGATGGAACGATTCTGCATGAATGGACGATTGCATCGGGACAACCGGCGCATGAAAATCCCGTGCGCCATCAGGGTGAGGATTATCTTGCGTTTGGGCAATGGTCGATTTTTGATGTAACAACAGGCGAGTTTTCGTCGATTGATGGCACAATTGCCCTTGTGAGCGCCAATGCGCCGGACGATTCGCTCTTGCTTGAAGCGTGTGATGATCGCGAAAATTTGCGGCCAACGTGGGATGTTTACAGCGCGGCGGGCGAAAAGCTGACGAACCTGAGGCAGATCAGTACGCCAAAACTGTCGCCGGATGGTCAGCAATTGGCCTACGTGACAGATCGCGCAGTGACAATTTTTGATGGCGCAGAGGCGCGGCCCATAGACACGGTGACACCGTTTATGGGATTCAGTGTCGAGTGGGGCGCGATGGTTTACACATTTACGTCAATTGGCGCGAATGAATGTGGGCGTGGCCCGTCGCGGGGGTGATGGGATTCAAAACTGAAAGCATCTATCTCACTTTATAGATCAAAAGGATAATAAATATTAGACAGCTTTTTAAGCTCAAAACTTGACCATTATACGCTATATCAGGCCAAATCCCTCATATGTTACAGTATCAGAATCACCAAAATGTAATATAATATATTCAGTTCAGCGCTGAACTCTCGAATACAAAACGCCCGCGATGATCTTGGCAGACAGACGGGCGTTTTACACCGAATTAAACTAATCGGGAGTTTATAAATGTATCATAGCACAAAATCTATCAGAAAGTGGATAGCGTTTTTAGTTATCCTGGTAAGCTTCGTATTTGTCATCTTATGGCTAATCTCAGGGCAAAGTTCGCTATTCGAGCCACTGCTCGTTTTGCTGAGTCTTATAAGTGGTGTACTGTTGTTTGAGTGGTGAGCAGATAATCGTACTGCTTACACTTTCATGTCAATCGAGGCGCTGACTTTTGACCGGAGTATGATTGTTGAG
>JALHNB010000015.1:128894-148822 GCA_022843745.1 Anaerolineae bacterium
ATTATTTGTGATTGGTGCGCTGGCGCGGCAGGTGATGTTACCTGTCATGGAGGGCAGCGACGAACACCTGCATTTCAATTATGTGGAGTGGTTGATTACGGAAAATCGCTTGCCGGAACGTGCGAATTACAGAACCAACAGCACGGTGCAGGAAAGTGGTCAACCCCCGCTGGCGTACTGGCTCTATTCGCTGCCGCTGCGCCTGCTCAACATTCCGACAGTCGATGGTCTGGACGTGCTGGCGCATTTGCAGGATGTCAAAAATCGCTGGCTTAATCCGCCCGATCCGCAAAACCGCACCGACAACCTGAACAGCTACTATCACGGCCCGAATGAGCAGGTTTTTGGGCGGCCTGATATTGTCATGATCGATCAAGTCATGCGGCTGTTTTCAATCGTTTTTGGGGTCGTCGCGGTGATTGGTGCTTATGGCAGCGCACGAGAAATTTTCGCTCGCGAGTCCTGGGCGCTGGTGGCGACAGGGTTATTCGCGTTCATGCCGACGATGATCGCACTCACAGCCTATGTCAATAACGACATTGCCGTCATCGCTTTTACATCGTTGGCGACGTGGCAAATGCTGAGGATCGTGCGACTGGGGGCATCACCAGGGAATATTATCGTTCTGGGCATCCTGTTGGGGCTGGGTGCGCTGTGCAAAGTCAGTGGACTGCTGATTGTGCCGTGGGCGTTCGCTGTACTGCTCATTGATTGGCGCAAACGCTGGCTCACGGTTCAGCGGCTTATCCTTCACTTCCTGCTCTTGGGCGCAATCACAGGGGTAATTTTCGGCCCCTGGATGCTCTATGGTATCGTGACCTTTCAAGACCCGATGGGTACACGCACGCATTATGACCCGCTGTTTCGCCACGATCCGCTGCTGTCTCTGGGCGAAACGTTCCGCCTGCTGCCGCAAGTCTATGCGACCTATTGGAGTGGTCGTCCGGCACAATTCAGTTGGCCAACGAATGCGCTGTTCGGACTCATAGTGATGCTGTCATTAGCGGGATGGGCAGCTTACGCGCTTCGTTCACGTTTCGTATTGCGGAAATTCCAAACAACACTCACCGCCCAACAAGCTATTGTCCTGGCAGCGATTTTCGCTGGCGTTTTTGCTGGTCTGCTGCGCTGGTTGAGCGAGTATTTTTTTATTGATGGGCGTTTACTATATCCGGCACATACTGCGATTATCATGGCGCTGACCGGAGGGCTGTACTTGCTGGCTCGACATATCCCAGCGCATCCACTGCAAATTGGCGCAGTAGGGGCAGTTGCGATCACGGGGATCATTGCCGCGCCCGTGCGGTTATACGCCACGTTTGCGCCGCCAGCCCGCCTGGAAAGGGCGCAATTGCCCGCGTTGCAGGGTGATAGAGTCGATTACGAAGGGATTATCCGCTTCCTGGGGCAAACTCAAGACGATGCCATCATTGACGCAGTGAATATTCAGACGGTCACATTGTGCTGGGAAGTGCTGCAAGTTACCGAGCGACCCGCCGCTTTTTCGCTCAAACTTGTCCACAACGGCAACATCATCGCGGATCGCACGTCCGTGTTTGGCATGGGACGCTTTAACAGTATTTTGTGGCAGGCGGGAGATATTTTTTGCGACGTGGTGGATGTGCCAATTGACGACCCTGACATCCCGGACGATCCGCCGCCCACGCCGGGGCAGACCTACGATATGCTGCTGGTGCTGCTGAATGCAGAGACGCTGGATGTGAACTGGCAGGCCTTCGCCGCCGATGGCACACCCATTCAATTTCCGATTATCGGGCAGGTGATGGCTGCTGGTAGCGGCTCGTGAATGAGTCCTCGGTCATGCAGTAGGGTTCGCCGTTCGCGCCAATCGCCACGATCCAGCCTGCTTCGACCAGCATCGGCTTTTCACTTTCGAGGCTTTGAATGTAGCAGGGCGCATCGACTTTTTTCGCCCACACGCCCGTGGATTTATAGTAGGGTTGGCAGCCGAGCTTCATGAGTTTTTTCGCGGCGGCTGGGAGGCTTTTGGCAGGCTCGTCCCACGGCGAATAGGTATCTTCAAAAATTTCCGGCTCAACAGGCCAATGCTCATAGGCATCGAGATCGGAATGACGCTTTTCACCCGGTGCGTAGCAGATCATATAACCCGCGTCCACGACCAGCGGCTCATCACAGGACGAGAGAATCTGTTTTGGGGCTTCGGCAGCGGGGAGTTCACGCACCATGACAAGTTCCTTGCGGCGTTGGAAATAGGTAAAGCCCTCGCGCCGGAGTTCACGTTTTGACCACGAACGTTGTTTGATGATGTCTGTCACGAGCGTGTTTTCGTTAAGCATCGGGTTTCCAATCATGATTAAATCATTGGCGATATAGGGCTATTATCGCATAAAGACAACACTTTATCCATTAAAATAGATAAATTATTCATGAACGATGCGTAATGCGGATATTGACCCATTCAGCGTTGCCGCGCTCGCGGATCGCGTTGGCGAATTCGATGCCGCGCCAGATGAAGCCATATTTGGCGAGGATCAGCGGGCGAACCTGCGCGGACGATGCGGCATCGAGAATGGTCGCGGTGGCATCAACCCATTCGCCCAACGGCTGACCGCGTCCATCGCTGGGAACGATGCGGACGCGGTTGTTGGCGCGGATACGCTTCACTTTCCACGAGTTGGCTAAGGTGCGGATGAGCAGCGCATCACCCTCCTGGACAAATCCAACGGGAGTCATGACAGGTGCGCCGTTTTTGCGATAGGTTTCCAGCGCCATAAAACGCTGATTTTGAAATTGAGCGAATGATGCGGACACTTTGGTTCTCCTCGGAAGTTGTAAGCAGGGCGCACGATGGGATGGCGTGAAGGATGTTAACCCCTCCCCTCAATCCCCTCCCCATTTCGCAGGCTCATGGAGAGGGGACTTTCAGACGGTTGCGACACGGGAAATCGCGAATATGAGCATATTTTATTTAGATATATTACGCCAATGTTATAAATACTGCTCAAGAGTCTGGTGAGAGAACCCAGAGAAAATTGCTTGATTCAGGGCAGGAAATTGCCAGCACGGACACGCGGCCATGCCAGACACGGCTTAAACGCTTCCGCATATTTGACGCGCGATTGCAGGCCGCGATAGGCATTGGTCACTTCGGATAGGCCGACCAGATCAAAGCCGCCGAATTTGCGCGAATTTTCCATCTGGCTTTCGTGGAAGCGCAAAAGCTCACATTTTTGCTCCCAGACATCGGTAATATCGACATAGTGCGTAGGCTGCCATTCAAGCCCGGCGATGGCATCCATATAATACATGACGGGGCAGCTTGAAAGCGGGTCATGTTCGGTGAAAATAGTCGGCACAAATGAGAGCATCGTCGCGTGGAAGGTGATCTGGCTCGTCACCATATGATCGGTGTTGTAGTCGATGGGCGGAAGGGTGAAGACAATATCGGCTTTGGCTTCGCGCAAAATATCGACAAGCTGGTTGCGGGCCTCGTCGGTATCGCGGATATATTCGTCGGACTGACCCATGCAGATGTAGCGCCCGCCGAGCGCCTCGGCCACTTTGGTCGCTTCGCCGTTGCGTACTCTCGCGACTTCCTCGTAGGGCGTTTCCGGCGCGAACTGGAAGCCTTTATCGCCGTTGGAGACGACCACGTTGGTGATATTGACATCCCCATTCTGGCGATATTTGAGCAGCGTCCCCAGGCAATTGACCTCAATGTCGTCCTGATGCGCCGCGACACAAACAATGTTCATCGTCATTTTTTCCTTTTCACGTCGATATAAAATTTAAGGCAATTTTTGTCGTATCTATATACCTAGTCGTGAAGTTCTCATGTACCCCCTCACCCCCAGCCCCTCTCCCACAAGGGGCGAGGGGAGCAAAATCGGCGTAGTGAAGTGCCTATTTTTGGATAGGTGAACATTTACTTTTGATACGTCATACAGGCGGCACATCTGGAGAAGGCTCCATTGATTCTACCTCGATTGCTTTGGCCTGAATCTCGGCGCTGAATGTGCCTCTGGTCATAAACTCTGGCTCTGGCTCGCCGGGGAAGGGGTCACCGCCGCGTATTTTCTTGATGACATACTCGACGATGAGGCGCACCGTACCCATTAACGGAGCAGCCAACAGCGCGCCCAAAATGCCCGCGAAGGCGCTGCCGATAAAGATGCCCAGGATAACCATCGGCGCTGGCAAGCGCACTGCGTCTCCGGTCACTTTTGGCGAAATGACATTCCAGATGATCTGCTGCACGATAAAATTGGGGACAAGCACCAGCAGCATCAAGACAATGGGGCTGATTTCGGTCAGGACGGTTGAGCCTTGCAGCAGCGGGGCAAGGCCGATTGGCACCAATGCGATGATGCTGCCCAATATCGGGATCAACGAAACGACGCCCACAAATAAGCCAACGACGACAGCACCCGGAACGCCCATCAGCAAAAGCTGAAGCCAGGTCAGCAGGCCGATGGCAGCCGAGATAATCAGTTGACCTCGAAAAAAGCCTGTCCACACGCGGCTGATGCGCAGCAGCAGAATCGCAACTTCACGCCGATAGGAGGTCGAGGCGAGGTTGAGTCCCCAGGCAAAGGCACTTGGCACTTCTAATAGAAATAACAGCGCCAGCAGGTGCATCAGAAAGAATGTGCCGATAAAACCGCTGATCGCGCCGACGGTGCTGCTGGCTGTGCCCACCAGATTGGGGACGGCGCTGGCGATATCGGGCATGTTTTCGCCTTTGATCAAGTCCTGAAGCGGCTGATAGATAAAGTCGAGGTCGATCAACCGCTGACCGTTAAACGGATTCTCCAGGTACATCGAGCCGGGCGTATACTCTCTGACCTGATCCATAAACAGGTTAATATTGTTTTGCAGCGAACGGCTGAACGAGGAAATAAAAGCGCTGATGGATACAGAAAAGTTGGCGACGAGGGTGATGATGATAATCAGATAAATGAAAAAAACGATCAGCACGGAGGGGGCATAGCGGAAGCCAAAACGTCGAGTCAGGGCGCGTACCGGATAAAACAGGCCAAATGCCAACAGCAGCGAGAGTACCGTGATCTGAAGCACCGGCCCCAGCAGATACAATGCTACTATACTGCTGATTAATAACAGGATGACGGCGAGGCGGCGCGTCCAGATACTCCACTCCGCATCGTAGCGCGTGCCCACTGGTTGATCTTCAGGTCGCATCATGATTCTTCGCTTTCTGTAGAATACTGCTAATTATTCGCGGATGGCTTGCGGTGTCAAATTTAGTCCTGATATGCCCGAATCATCATGATCGTCGATCCCACATTTTACAAATGCTTAACAACTCTTTGTGAAATTTGAAATATTTCGGGCTTATGTTGTAAGAAATCAACTTATCAACAAAGGATGTTCTGATGCGTCAGACTACTCACAAAAATATCCTGATCGTGACTTTGACGGCCTGCCTGCTCATGCTCGTCGTCGGGATGCTGCTGCCGATTACGCCAACGGTGGCACAGGGGAATCGTCCACAGCGCACGGTTGTGCCGCCTGTTGCCGGAGAAGATGGCGGACGCATTCAGCTCACGCCTGCCGGCCCATTTCCCCCAGATCGCGAGATACCTGATTTCGCCGCCACAATTGAAGCGCTGACCGCCCTCAGCAGCCTGAACCCGGAAGCGCTGCAAGCAACGGCGCAGGCTGTTATCAACAATGTTCCGGCGCTGGAAGGCGAATTTTCGTCGGAAGATTTCAGCGCGTGGATCGAAGAACTCTTGACAATGGGCAGCATCAGCTTTGATTCTGACACGGGCGCATTGACGTTCACGGCTCAGCTTGATGAAACCACTATCAACACGATGATCGACGAAGCATTAACCGCCGCCGGGTATGAAGCCTCATCGGTCAGCATTGATTTTGTCAAAGAGTATATCGTCGTCACCGCCACTGAAATTTCCGTGACTGATCAGATCAGCGGTACGGTTGTCACGACGGTGGGGTTAAGTGTCGTCAATGGGGAAGTCGTCGCGGATATTATCGGCGCGACGGTGAACGGACAGCTGATGCCGAATGCGCTTGTGGAGGAATGGGAAGTGGCGATTCAGGCAGCCTTTAGCGCGATGCCTGTCGAGACTCCGTTTGAATATTCGATTGACCAGATCAGCATCACTGATAGCAGCATCCTCATCACGGCGACGATTGTGCTGCCAGTGGGGGAGTAGGCAAAAGCGTGTTTGGGGGCGCTCACCCCTCCCCTCGCGATGCGCCCCCTCCCCATTTAGCAAGATCATGGAGAGGGGAGCAAAAAGCACACCGCACTAGTTCCCTTCCTGAATTCGGTTACGACACGACCTTTCATGGAATCGGCGACATTTTTGGGCAAGGGCAGGTCTGAGACCTGCCCCTACAGGCTAGATTTGCAGGTGTATTTTAAAAGTTTCGTGTTGCGAACCCTCATGGCGAGGGCTTAAAAACAACATTAGCAGATTCATTTTGTCAAAAATCCCTAGACACCGCTTTCCAGCAGCCATGTGATCGCCTGATCGCGCTGGGTGCTGCGGAAAAAGCGGGCGGAACTGTCCTGGCGGCGGCGAAGTCCCTTCATCACCATATCAGCAAATGCGAACAAGAGGCTGTCGTCATACAGAATCGCCATGTGCGTCGGAGGGCGATTGGGATTTTCAGCCGTCCAGCTTGGCGAACGACTGGTGATGTAGCGCAGCGGCGGCGTGCCAACGGTTGAATCCAGCAGGACGAGGAGTGCGCCCGAATCGGTTCGCGAATGGATAACCTCGCTCATGTGACCGAGAAAACCCTCCCAGCCCTGGCGGGAAGCCTCGGTTAAACGAAATTCGTGAATGCCATTGGCGTGTTGGGTATGGATACAACAAATATTCATAAGATGCTCGAAATGAAAAAAGAAACACTCTATGGGCTTATTTTAGCAAAAAACACCTTGAAACGCTGTCAAGTTTGTCACGGAGTTGGCAAAAGATTTTTCGCGCTCTATCCATTTATGAAGAATATACATGAAAAATTCATAAGTTCTCATGTTTTAATAATCCATAATTGTCATAGGATTAAACCATCAAGCAAATTCAACTGGAGATTTACGAACCTATGAAACGTCTTTTCCGCGCATCATTCATTTTCAGCCTTTTCGCGCTGCTGATCGCCACCACTGCTTTCGCCGATGACCGCATCAACATGCCCCCATATCATTTTGGCGGTAACACCCTGTTTTGTGACCAGGTAGACGGCTGCACGCTCCTGGATATGACTGGAAAATTCCTGTGGAATTGGCCGCAAGAAGATATTGCCGCTGCTTTTGCAGAAATGGATCTGAGCAAAGTCAACACGCTGGTAGGTGAAGGCGAAGGCACTTACGGCCCGATGTGGCTGTGGGTGATCCCGACGGACGATACGAATGGCAACAAGGCGCTGTGCCTCCAGGGTTTTGACGAATGGGGCAAGCAGAACGAAATGTGCTTCAAGGTCACTCAGGATTGGAATTACCAGCAGGCTCCGCTGCCGAATCCTGCCGTCCCGGTTGTGGTTGCCGATTGCAGCATGTGGAGTGTGGGTGATACCGTAGAACTCAAGGGCGGCGTTCGCTCATCTCTCGGCGATATTGCGTCGATCAATGCTGACGACGGCACCGTCTTTGTTGACACATTCTTCGGTGCAGATTATACCGCTGGCTGCGATCAGATCAAACGCGCCAAGACCTAATCCACAATACGCGACTTATCAATCAGAATCTCTCAAGCCCGCCGCAATGGTGGGCTTTTTTTATGGGGTGGGTCAGCGGGTCAGCTTTTTCGGCAAGGGCATAGTAGAATTTAGAAGCTGAAATCGCGTTGGGGAGGTTATAAGTTGAGACTCTTGAACTACAAAACCCACTGGTCATATCTTGGGCCAGCGATCAAACGTAAAGAGCCACTTGTTGATTTTGTGCTGGATATTTTTTATTTAATGGAAGATAGCGGCGTTGTCCCGCCATTTCATGTCCTCTATGAGGTTTTGCAGACGGGTGGAGATAATGGCGGTATGTCGCCTGGAACATCATGGCGACCTATCAAAATTAAGCAAGCCGAATATCAAGAACTGGTGCAAGCGTTACTCGATTTGGATATTGCGGAAGCAAAAAAGAAACATCGCTACATCCGATTTCAAAAAGTCATTGTCGATGAAGAGTTGCATCAGAAGCCGACTTATCAAGAATGGAGAAGGGCTGTAACTTCAAAATACCCGCCAAATTCGAAATGACGATTGTCAATTGATTTGCACTTTGTCCCCAAGTTTGTCGCGCATAATTTCGATCACTAATGCACTGTTCTCACGAAATATAGGAAATGTAATCACGGGGCAAGATTGCATCCACATCATGCCAGCAAAACGATTGAAGGGTGTTAGCGGTTTGATACAGATGATGATGTTTTGGCCGAATTTTGTCACCTTTCTTATATCTTCCCAGGCTAATTTATAGGTTCGAATTCTGAAGTCTAGCATTAGACCCTCAGGGTGAACGGTAAAACCAGGCAAAACAAGCACCTGATTCAATACTGTAAGGAAGAATAGAAACCAGACTAGTATCAAGTCATGGTTTGCTATAGCGACAATTTGAGGCTTCCATAGGTGAATAGCTGTAACGATTACCAGAGAAGCCGACGCCACAAACACGAAAAAATTACCAATGAGGCTGAATTTCGGGATTCTTTTGCAGCGGATCGGTTCGAACATTTGACTTACGACAGAAACACGATGTCGAACGGGTACTTTGTCAGCGTGAGCTTGTTGCGCTCGATGACAAGAATCTCGTCCAGACGCACAAAATCCTGATCGCTGATGACGAACACATAGGGATTGCCCGCATCAAAAAACTTCGCGAAATCGACGCGCAGGTCATAATTCACTGCCGCGTCATCCCCTTTGCGCAAGGCATCCCAGTAGCGCTGCATCTGCGTCGCGTACCAGTGCTTGACGATTTTGCGGAAGAGGTAGGGGTAAATGCCGTAATCATCGGTGATGTGCTTCAGTTCGTCGATTTCGATGCCGTTGACGGCTTTGTCGTAGAGCCATAAATTCGAAAATGTGTCGGGAACGGGTTGACCGTTGAGCTGCTCAATCTGCTGGGCGGCATCACGCACGGCAATTTGCGCGGCTTCGACCATCTTCTGTCGCAGCTTGGCGGGCAGGGTCATGAAAAAGTAGGGATAGACGACACCCTGCTTCAAAAGAAAATAATTGGCGCTGGCCTCGACCCCTTTTTGAAACTGATCCGTCGTCAAAATCATGCCATCCTCGACATCCGGCGTTCCGACGAACGCCCAGGCAATTGGCCTGCCATTTTTCTCGACATCGTTGGTGATGATGTAGCCGGGGATGGCATCGGCGTACTTATCTTTGATTTCAACTATCCCAGAGTCACGTTTCAGGATGATTTTGTTCACCCAGGGATTTTTGCCCCAGGTTTTCCAGGTGGCTGATTCCACGCCGAGGTATCGCAAAAAGACGTTGGTCGCTTCGATGGCGATGCGCTTGGGCTGTTTGTGTCCGCCGGGTTCGGGCTTCTTGAGCGATTTTGAGGTGACGGCCTTCAGGTCTTTAGGCGACATGGGCGTTTCAGGCGAATAATGCGTCTCAAAAGCGTCGATTCCCTGCAAACGCAGCATGATGATGCCGTTGTCTTCAGCCAGATTTTCTTCCAGCTTGGCGCGATTTTCGGTTTCGAATGTATTCCAGAGCTGCGGATTATCGGCCTTAAATTTGATCGAGTCGCCGTCCGGGGAATAGCCGACGACGTAATAGTGACCTTTGATGAGCGTAAATTTCATAGTTTGTCTCTTTATTTGCGCTAATTCTTAACCACAAGTCCGCTACCATTAAATCACAAAGCCCATTTTCACGCCGAAAACGCCTTCACTTTGGCGATGCTATCGCGCAGCCAAGCGATATACATCTGCTCGATACGAACGCCCATGTCAAGCGTCATGCGCTGCAACTCGACAGATCGTGCCAGCGCAGAATCGGGAATGTCATCGGGAATGCGAATCGTCCCATAACGCGCCAAAACCGACTCATGCGCGGCAAGCTGGCTCTCCATTAAAGCGATAATTTGATCGTCGGGCAGTTGTCCGCTGAAAAATAGCTGTACCAGAAACGGCTCGCGGTGAACGGGCAAATCCTGCTCCGCTTGCAACCAGCGCGAAAGTTCCGTGCGTCCGGCCTCGGTGATCGAGTAAATTTTGCGGTTGGGGCGGTCTGTCTGGACTTCGAGTTCACTCTCGACCCAGCCTTTTTCGGTGAGGGTGTCCAGCGTGCGGTAAATCTGCGACTGGTCGGCAGGCCAGAAATGGGCGACAGAACCATCAAAGCAAGCTGTTTTCAGGTCGTAGCCGGTCATCGGACTGTTCTGCAAAAATCCGAGTATGGCGTGTGGGAGTGACATAAGCATCCTCATTCTCCCATGTGTAATCATCGCCAGTTTCGCCAGGCATTGAAATGCCCGGCTGCCGAAATCCAAACCCACTAAAGGGGTTCAATATGGCCCATAAGAGTGCCTTTAGTGGACTTGATTTGCACTTAGCGGAGGGTTTCAACCCTCTGCGAGAGGCACATATGGGCCATATTCGATTTGCGGACAGACTTTTTGAATCCTCTGTGGCGCTTACACATTGGGTCAAGTAATTGACAAAATTTCAGACTCATTATATCATAGCTTCATCCTATATAGGATTAGTCTTATATAGGATTTAGCAAATAATAAGTATGGGCAGGAGCAAAATCATGTCTACCGTTATCAATGACCGTTACACGACACAGATCGACCAGCCGTTTGTCGTGTTTCTCGTCGGGATGCGCGTCAATAAATTTTTCGCGTTTCGCAAATGGATGCAGGTCACAAGCGCTTTTCCGAAGATGCTGCAAGTGCTTTACGATCACCCGGAAAAGGGCTTTCTCGGCGGCGAACAATTTTTCCGCGCCTTTCCGCTGACGACGATTCTGGTGTCGTATTGGCGCTCGTTTGAAGACCTGGAAAAATTCGCACGTGGCAAAGATGATCCACATCTGGCGGCATGGCAGCGATTTACACGTGAGATCGGCTACAGTGGGGATGTCGGCATCTGGCACGAAACGTATGCCGTCGAGCCGGGGCGATACGAAGCACTCTATGGGAATATGCCGCTGTTTGGGCTGGCGAAAGCGACACAAAATGTCGTCCCGATTCGCCCTGGCGCAATGCGCGATGCACGTGGACGTTTGAAAGGTCACGCCGAAGCTGTCCCGGCGGGGTTGGAAGTACACGAGTAGAATTACAGGCGGGTACAAAAGTGGAAGGGCGGGTACAAATGGCTCGGTTAGCCACGTTTATCGCTCTCGGAATCATGGTGTCGTTATTTGGCCTCCCTCAGATAGCGACTTCTCAGGAGGCATCAGCGACAAAGTATCTCGCTTTCCAGATGTTTACAGGCGCACCCGATACCAGCGTACCGATAGGGAAATCGGGCAGAAAGCCTCTATCACCCCCGCCATCCAAAGCCGAGATGAGCCGATTTGTCCAAAAGTTAATTGATGAGATCGGAACGACAGGTGACGCGGAGACGAAGCTGGGATTCATCATTGGGCCGCTGGCGTTTGACCACACGGATTCGCAGCTTCGGCAGATGATTGAGGATGCCTTCGAAATCGCACTGGAGCAGGACATCGCGGTTGGCTTTCACATTGACGATTCGATGTTCTGGGCGCGGCGAACTGACCTGTGGCAAGACCCGGCCAATGTCGAGTGGCTCGATTGGGAAGGTACGCCGAACACGGGGCGAAGAATCGACTGGGGACCGGAACCGATATGGTTTCCGCCACAAATGTGCCTGAACAGCCCGGCTATCCAAGAGGCCGTTCGCCATCTGGCAAACGATGTGATTGGCAAGGCTGTGAGCGAGGGAATTGAAGCGCTTGAGGCACAGGGCAAATCGGAGTTGTTCGCCGGGGTCATCGTGGGATGGGAAACGCAGATTGGGCGTGATTTTGAAACGGATCAATATCTCGGATACTGCGCACTGACCCATCGCGGTTTTAGCAGGGAGCAGCCTCCCCAAGACCCGGATGGCGAACTCCAACAGATACTCCAGGAATTTATCGAGCTTTGGGCAGGGGGAATCGCAGAGGCGGGAGTCAACCCAGAGAAAATCTATTCGCACACAGCGGTTGTTTCTCGGCATACCTATGAAAGCATGGCGGAGCGTTCCACAATCACCTATTCGCAGGTCAATCAGTTTGCGCCACCAACGGTTTCCTATGGAGCGCATTACCAGCCCGGATTCAGCACCTATCCGCAGCCAGGGCTGATGGAACAGCTTTACGACGAACTTGCGGAACACGACAGCCCATCCTGGGCATCGGCTGAGGGTGCGAATATTCAGCCGGGTTCTCTGACAAGCGGCGGCAGCATGGAAACCTATCTGGCGCAGATGTTTAATCATGGGGCCACGTTGGTGAACATCTTTGGCTGGGGCATCGGCGCGGAAGAAAATCCATTTCGGGCAGCAGCCGAATCAGCCGATTCACTGGCGGCTTACCGGAAATTTCTTGGGGGCGATGCGCTCATTGAAGGGGATTATGTTTTCCCGGATTTGCCAGCCCGCATTCAAACCATCCAGACGCAGCTTCCCGATTGGTTAGCGCGAAATCCGAGCCGACAGCCTGAAGTTGATCTGCTTATGCTGCTGCTCAATCAGCATCTTGAAGAAAACCAATTTCAGGAAGCGAGTCAGGTCGCCGATGAAATTCTGGCATTCATCGACGACTCGACCAATAGTCAGGATTGACCGACCCCGATTTCCGCACAATAAGGGTTTTCTGTTTAGGTCGGGCAGTGGTATAGTCAGCCGCCGTCCAAACATGTTTAATATAGTATCATCAGCGCTGTCCAGATATGCGCTGGACATCTACATACCACTCGAAAGTATCTTCATGACGACTACCAAAGCCGATGCCGAAGCTTACGTTGAAAAGAATTTCCCCTGGAATTTCGGCGTTAACGTACTCGACATCACCTTCATCTCGCTTGGCCTGGGTCTGATCTCGCGCGAAACGATCATGCCGCTGCTGGTCAGCCAATTGACCGACTCGAAAATCGCCATCGGCCTGATCCCGGCGATCTACAGCCTGGGTTTCTATCTGCCGCAGCTCTTTATGGCGAACCACGCCGAAAGCCTCGTCCGAAAAATGCCGTTCGTGGCGCTCATCGGCGGGGTAGTGGAACGTATGCCGTATCTGGGGATGGGGCTGGCGATCTGGGCGTTCGCCGATCATGCGCCATCCATCACGCTGATCGCGTTTTTCGTGCTGCTGGCAATCACATCGCTGGGAACGGGCATCGGCACACCCGCCTGGTTGACGATGATCGGCAAGGTGCTTCCGGTCAACCGACGTGGTATTTTCTTCGGGGTCAGCGGCGCGTTGGGTGCATTGATGGGCATTGTCGGCGCGAATTTCGTCGGTCAGATTCTCGATACGATGCCGTACCCGGATAATTTCACCTGGGTTTTTGTGATCGCGTTTATTTTTCTCGCGATTTCGTGGATCGGGCTGGTGCTCAACCGTGAGCCGGAGAGCCTGATCGTCAAGCAACAAATCCCACTCATCACCTATTTCAGACAGCTTCCGAATGTGATGCGCGGCAATCGCAATTTCACGCGCTTTCTGATCGCCTATGGCATCAGTCGAATTGGCGCAATGGCGGTTGGCTTTTTTCTGGTGTTCGGCAATACCAGCTACAACCTCAGCGGGGCGCAAGTCGGCACATTGACCGCGATTCTGATCGGCAGCGGCGGGATCACGAATCTAATCTGGGGCTGGGTCGGGGATCGCGTCGGACACAAAATCGTCCTCGTGCTAACCACCTTTTTGCTGGCGCTGGCGGCGCTGCTGGCGTGGACATCAACTTCCGAAATCAGCCTGATTATCACGTTTATCCTGCTGGGCGCGGCGATGTCCGGCGATGGTATCTCGCGCTTCAGTATCGTGCTGGAGTTCGCCGTGCCGGAAGATCAGCCCACGTATATCGGCCTGACGAACACGCTGCTTGCGCCAGTGGTCGCGCTGGGGCCGATTCTCGGCGGCTGGCTGGCAACGGTGCTGGATTATCGCAGCATGTTTCTGATCGCGGCGGCGTTCGCGCTGGCAGGCGGCGTGATGTTGATGGTATGGGTACGCGAACCGCGCAACGTAAAACCTGTCGCGATTGCTGATGGCGGCGAGGCGCTCTAGCAACAATGGGCAAATATACTGTTGGTCGTATCGCGATACTCGTTATTTCGCTCAGTTTGATTTTTACACTGCGAATGGCCTTCGCTATCGAAAGCGCGACACCGATTACAGTGGAAAATGTCGCGGGTATTCGTTTGCTTCACGATATTGAGCTGCCGCCCATCAACGCGATTTCATGGTCGGGCGATGGCAACTCTCTGGCTGTCGCAACCGAAGATGGGGTATGGCTTTATAACATTGTTGACGATTCGCTGGTTGAAATAGGCCAGAGAGACTATGCTGATCGTGTCTCGTTCATTGGCGATACCTCGTTAGTTGCTGCCGATTTTGACCATGCAGCCATTATTTTCGACACCGCTACGCTTGAGCCTGTTCGAGAACTCGCCCAGGGTTTCGACGCTCTCAGCCATGATGGAAGCCTGTACGCTGTAGAAGACTCGAACATTATCCGCATCTTTAGCCTGGATACGGACGAACTCGTACAAGAAATTCCCGTCACTGTTGATAAGTCTTGTGAATTTTCGTGCAGAATCCAGAAAATAGCTTTTAGCCCTGATGGTCGATATATTGCCTTCTCATCGGGCGTTCCTGAAGTCGAAAATGGGATTGTCGAAATCGAAACAGGCCAGCGGTTAGCCTCTATTGAGATGGGGATGCAGGGATTAGTTTTTAGCGCAGATGGGTCTATTCTTGCCTTACGGGAAGCACAGCCCGGATATTTAAGCCGCCGAGTCCTATTCACGGATAGTTCTACAGGTCACGCTCTCGCATCCATCGTTTTATACGGTTCTGGTGATGCGCCTGCATTTAGCCAGGATGATCGGTTGCTGGTCGTGGGTGGTATCGATGATCGTGCGCCCAACCCTGACGAAGCGCTTGGTGAAGTCTACTTCTTCAATATGGAAGCGGTTTTAAAAACCGGTGAAGCCTATCGATCTCAGTTCATTCACATGCTTTCATTTGGCGGGTGGGTAACGGCAACGGAATTTTCGCCGGATAATCGCTATGTGGCGGTTGGAGATGACAGGGGACGATTTACGATCTGGGGAATAAAAGGATAGGTATGCAACCCCTTATCTGCGAAGCGCTATAATAGAATTTCAAACGCTTTTTACAGGAGAATCGCATCATGAAATATCGTAATTTAGGCGGCACAGGTTTAGACGTATCGGAAATCGGATTCGGCGCGTGGGCGATTGGCGGAAGCTGGGGGCCACAAAACGAGAAAGATTCGATTGACGCGCTGCACAGGGCGATTGATCTCGGCCTGAATTTTATCGACACCGCCGCTGGATATGGCAACGGCAAGAGCGAACGTATCATCGCGGAAGTGCTGAAAACGCGCAAAGAAAAGGTGTGGGTCGCGACCAAGACACCGCCGCTGCCGGGTAAATGGCCGCCCAGCCCATACTGCAATGTGGACGAGCGTTACCCCGAAAAATATCTGCGCGAAAATGTCGAGGAACGGCTGCGCAACCTGCAAACTGATACGATTGACGTGCTGCAACTGCACACCTGGACACGCGCCTGGAATCGTAACCCGCGCCCGTTCGAAATCCTGCGCAAGCTGCAAGCCGAGGGCAAAATCCGCGCGATTGGTGTTTCGACGCCGGAGCAGGATCAAAATTCGGTGATCGACCTGATGCGCGGGGGCTGGGTTGATACCGTACAGGTAATTTACAACATTTTTGAGCAAGAACCTGCCGCCGAACTGCTGCCCATTGCGAAGGAAACCAATGTCGGCATCATCGTGCGGGTGGTGTTTGACGAGGGCGCACTGACGGGCAAATACACCGCCGACACGAAATTCCCTGACGACGATTTCCGCAAGAATTACTTCGCGGGGGATCGCATGGGACGTGCAGTAGAACGCGCGGAAAAAATCAAAGCCGATATTGCTGACACAGGTTTAACCATGCCGCAGGTCGCGCTCAAATTCGCGCTGATGCACCCGGCGGTCAGCAGCGTGATTCCCGGCATCCGCAACGTCGCGCAGGCTGAGGCGAATATTGGCGCGTCCGATTTGCCGGATTTGTCCGAGGCAACGATGCTCAAGCTGCGCGAACACAATTGGCAGCGCGGCTTCTGGTACGGCGGGAAGTAGCGGAGGGCGGGGAAGCGGGTCAGCAGGTCAGCGGGTCAGCAGGTCAGCTTTTAAGAAGGCAATTCGCGCAATATAAATGAAAATAAATCAAAGCACTCCTGAACGGCGACTCCTTGTTACAGCCATCATTAGTGGTGTAGCCAGCCTATTTGTATGGGGTGTTCAAGCGGGCGATTCTAGCTTTTTTAACCAGGTTAAGCTGCTGATGTTTTTCGGAATAGGTGTCATCGCGCCACTGGCACTACGTCTGACGGCTCAATCTGATCGTAACGGCCAATTCCCAAAAATTTATCGTGTTGCGACCTGGTTTCATCCCGTCGTTACGCTGGCTGTAGGCGCATCGCTTTTATTACCTCCTGGCGGTTTAGCAGGGCTTTTCGCCAGCCTATGGCTCATCCAAACATGCTTATTCGCGGTCTATGGATTGACACGATTACTGCCACGCACTGTCGTCGCCGTCGAAGAATTATGTTTGGATATGAGTTTATTATATGTGCCAATCAGCGGCCTGTGGTTTCTGGCGTACTGCGCGGGTTATCCTTTATTGACGTTTGATCCGGCCTTTGTGCTGCTCACAGCGGTCCACTTTGTCTTTATCAGCCTCGGTGCGCTGGTGATTGGCGGTAGGGTAGGTCAGCAGCTTTACGACTCATCCGGCTGGAAAATGTATCGAATTGTTGCGTGGTTGATGCTTATCGGCCCCTTGTTCGTAGCGATTGGCATCTCGTCTACACAATTCACAGGCAAGCTGGTCGTAGAAAGCCTAACGGTTTGGATGTTTACTGGCAGTTTCATCCTGTTCGCGCTGCTTTCCCTGTTTAGAGGATTGCCCCAGCTTTTCGTAGCACGGATACTGATTTTGTTGTCTAGCGCGACTTTGGTCATAACAATGTGCCTGGCAGCGGCGTACCCTCTGGGACGGTTAACGGGCTGGTGGTCGCTCTCGCTGACACAAATGGTGGAGTGGCACGGTTGGCTCAACGCAGTAGGCTTTACCTTCCTGGGTCTGTTGGGCTGGAATCTCGCACCGCCAATTTCACACACAGCCCCGCCGGGTATCCCCTTCAGCCGTTTATCCACACACTGGCAGGTCGGGCCGAATTTCTTTTCGCATAATAGCATTATCGACACTAAAAAATCTGTATTGCCTACCGGAATCGTGGATCATCTATCGGATTATCAGCGTCCAGATTTTAACCCACAAGACATTGCCCCTATCGTGACGGCATTTTATGAAAATACGGCTGCTCATGAACTTCTTGTTTATCCACAGTGGCAGCCTGGGTTTCAATTATTGGCACGTGGGTACAAGCAGATCAGCCAACGGATTGGACAAATGAACTTTCCGATTCGCGCTGATACTGAGGAGTCGCGGATTTCCAGCACAATTGTGCCGCTGAACGATAGTGTGGATGGGCGGGAAAATGTTCGTGGGTGGATTCGCGTTTATGTGGATACTGGAAGCGCCGTTTATGTGGCTGCCTATTCGTCGCATATTGCTCAAAATCAGCGCTATATGAATATCGCGTTTCCGCTTCCATTCGGCAATCTGACGAGCATCCTGCGGTTGGAACATTTAAAAGATAACAAAGATAATGAGAAAGGCTTGCTTTTAACAAGCTACAGTACACGATATGGCGACCAGGGTGTTTATTTCGCAAATCGCTTACTGCCAATCCGCTTGCCAATTAATGAGACGATAAAAGTGTATACCGGGGAATCGGTCTATGCCGGGTATCCTTCAGGGTTTGCTATCGGGGAAGTGATTGCCGAACACAAAATGTGGATTTTCGGCATTCACTGCTTAACGCTTCATTACAGCATTCGCGCAACTGCTTCATTTCAATGAACAGTTAAACTACTGTTGAAAATCATCCAAAATACACCCGCGCCGTCAAAGCACCCATGCGGATTTCGTCGCCGTTGCGCAAGACGCGGCGCTCCAGATGTTGCAGCCATTGACCATTCAAAAATGTCCCGCCAACACTGTCCAAATCCATCAGTGTCACCGTGTCCTGATCGCGATCCAGAAGCGCGTGACGGCGCGAGACACCTTTGTCAGCACCGTTAAACGGGCTTAGGTCTATGTCAACTAAGGCCACATCGCTACGCCCCAATATGGCCGGGCCAGTCAGATTGATCGCAATGCGTTCGGGGTGATCGTCAATCTGTAGGTAGATCATCGCTGAAGGTGTACTAATGAGCATCGCTTTTATCAGACTAGGGATGTTTTCGTTTCGGCGGATCATGGGTTTAAAAATAAATCCTCATACTCAGGTTTGCCAGACGGATTTCGTCACCATCACGCACCACACGGCGCTGGAAGGGTTGCAGTTTTTGGCCGTTCAGATATGTACCGTTGGTGCTGCCCTGGTCGATCAGATTTACAGTGTCCCGCGCTCGTTCCAGGACGGCGTGGCGGCGAGAAACGCCTTTCTCGGCAGCATAAAACGGATTCAGGTCAATATCCACCGACTCCTCACCCTCATCTGAGCGCCCTATGGCTGCGGGGCCAATCAGTTTGATGCCGATGCGTTCGGTATCATCTTCAATTTGCAGGTAAATGATGGCAGAAAATTTGAGCCTTGCAGTCCCACCCGTAAAATTGGGCACGGTCTCTTTCAGGATACGTATTGGGCCAGTGGGAAGCGCCATTGTCATCTCCGTTGCTGCAATACCACTCATGGTGAAAAATAACATCTCGTAATATTCATCATCTTAAGGGGTAAACGGATTTCGAGGCAACTCAAAGACGGAAAAAATTATAAATTTTTCACCAATTCTCCCGCAGTGATTGTCCGTGTGATTGCAACAGACTCGACATGAATAAGCTGGTTGGCCTCTCAGAAGTAAATATGCACGACCAATTTGCCTAAACGGATTTCGTCGCCATCGCGCACGATCCGGCGCTGGAAGGGCTGCATACGCTGACCGTTCAGAAATGTCCCGTTGGTGCTGCCCAGGTCAGTCAATGACACCGTTTCCTGTGCCAATTCCAACATCATATGGCGGCGCGATACGCCTTTTTCAGCAGCTTTGTAGGGGGTTAAGTCCACGTCGATTTCGACAACGCTCTCGTTGTCAGTACGCCCCAGGCAGATTGAGCGGTTGAGCTTCATGCGGAGAGGTTCCGCGCTGCCCGCGATGTGGAGATAAATCTGCGCGGGGAGACGGAGTCTTGCTGTTCCCCAGGTGATATTGGGGATGCTTTCTTTGAGGTCGCGGATGGGGCCAGTGGATATACTCATGGATAATTTCCCTTAAAAGTTTCCTATTGTCGCATTGCCTTACTTATCGTCATGGCTCAAAGTGATAATGGTTTGATTTCTTTATAAAACATTGATTTACAATGGATTTTAAAGAAAACTTCATTACAAAATTAACTGTCTTAATCATACAGCATAAGCAGAGGTTTTGCATGTGAATTGTGGGTTCAAACATAAATTTTTCGCCAATTATTTGAAGAAAATTGATAGGGGTATTCATCATCGTTAAGGAAATCCTGCCTACGAATTTATTTTCGCGCTCAAAAGCGTCAGGTCGAAAAGATTGACAATGCCGTCGCCGTTGAGATCAGCGGCGGGAGGAGCAG
>JALHNB010000016.1:0-53108 GCA_022843745.1 Anaerolineae bacterium
TGGCTCAACAGATGACACCCCTAATATGGTGAAACAGTATGAGGGTCGGATCATCTATATTCGTAAGCAAAATGAAGGAGGAACCGCTGCCCGAAATACGGGAATAAAAGTGGCACACGGAGAATATTTCAATTTCCTTGATCATGATGATGTCTTCCTGCCCACCAAAATTGAACGTCAGGTGGAAATTTTGAACACACGACCAGAAGTCGGCCTGGTTCACTGCGGATACTATCGTATGGATAAAGACGGGCAGTATATTGATATTGTCAACTTCCTACCCGAAGGCGATGTTCGCCCTGTAATCGTCCTCGGTTGCTTCTGTTGGTCAGGTGCGCCACTCATACGCCGTGAGTGCATTGATAAAGTCGGCATGTTTGATGAAAAAGTCTGGAGTTCGGATGCTGATATGTGGCTGAAGATTGCTATTGCAGGCTACCAGTTTGGCTGTATACAAGAGCCTCTCGGCTGTTATCGCATATTGAGTGATAGTTCGATGGCCGATGTCGAGCGAACTGAACGGATGGATATAGCGATTCTGGATCGCGTGTTTGCCGATCCTGCACTGCCCAAGCAAGCTTTCGATATGAAAGACTCTGCCTACTTTAACCAGCGATTTTGGCTAGCCTGCCGCTATTATACGCTCAGAAAACAGGACGATGCACAGCGCAATTTACGAGAAGCGCTGCGGTTACGTCCAGGTCTATTGATCCGCTGGCAAGAACTGTTGCAACTATTTTGCACCAATGCGCTCGACCCACGTGTCGATAATCCTGTCGAGTGGGTCGATTATGTTTTTGATAATCTCATTCCTGAAGTCGAAGTGCTCATCAGTAGCCAGCGGAATTACTTGAAAAGCTGGGTATTGATGGGTCTTTCTATGCGCAATTACGCGTATGGGCGATTGAGCGAGGCCAAATGCCAATTCACTGATGCGATAGCTTTTGACCCCAGTTTGGCTAAAGACGAGGATGGCTTCTCGCGCACATTAACCGATTATGCACTGCGTTTACCTGTTGTGTCGCACGAATATGTGGATTATGTGCTGTCGAATTTGCCAGTCGAAGGAGCACACCTGGCGAGTCTGCGTGACCACATTTTCAGCGAGGTCAATATTGCGTCCGCGTTTCGTGATTACCGCATCGGACACCTTGACTCTGTCCCACCAAAAGTGCTATCTGCTGTTCGAAGCCGCCCTGTTTGGCTAAAAAATCGCGGTGTTTTATCGATCCTGGTGAAATCTTTGCCTGATTGGTTCATGCAAAGTGTTTGGCTTTCAAGGCGGTTCAGTACATGAGCGATCAGCCTCTGGTTTCGATCATCATCCCTACCTTCAACCGCGCGAAGAGCATCTCAGAGACTCTGGAAAGTGTATTCAAGCTAACCTATCAAAACCTCGAAATCATTGTGGTTGACGATGGCTCAACGGACGATACCGCCGCTGTGATCGCTTCCTATGGGGATAAAGTGCGTTATCACCACCACGAAAATCAGGGCGTTGAACGAGCGCGCCGGCTGGGTGTTCAGGTTTCAAAGGGCGCTTATATCAATTTTCTGGATGACGACGACCTGATGATACCGGACAAAATTGAACGGCAAGTGAAGTTGTTTCAGGAACATCCGCAACTGGGCATTGTTCACTGTGGCTATCATTACATCGATAAAGATGGCGGCTTATTGGAAACTACCGGACAATTGCCCGAAGGCGATGTGCGCAAACAGCTTGCCTGGGGATGTTTTCCGTGGTCAGGTGGACCACTTGTACGCCGTGAATGCCTTGAGGTAATCGGCGAAAATGAACACCGCGATTGGCACGGTGACTGGGGTATGTGGCTGCGAGTAGCGCTAGCTGGTTTTTACTTTGGCTGTATACAGGAGCCTTTAGGTTCATACCGCATTGTCCCCGGCAGCATGACGGATGAAAAAGTGGCAAACGCCGAACGATTGGTATTCCACATTTTGGATGAAGTTTTCACCAAATATGAACTTCCACCCGAAACACTTATCGAGAAAAATCAGATTTATGCAGGTTGGCATTTCTGGATAGCCTGCCGCTACTATGTTGGAGGCTTTTGGGAAGAAGCGAAACGCAGCCTGACCAGCACACTCACCTATCGCCCGGATTTGCTTGAAAAACCGGATGATCTGTTTCAACTTTTTTATTGGGATGCGCTCAGCCCGCGTGGTCGCGTAGGGAATCCAGTAAAATTTATCAGCGACATCTTTGATCATCTCCCTGAAATTGCTGCGCCCATCAGAATTTACCGGAAGCGATTCCTCGCCCGGATCTATATGGGGTTAGCGTTACACGATTACGGTGCAGATCGTACCGATGCAGGGCGTCACAAGCTGACTGAAGCATTGTTGCTTGATCCCAATTCACTTCAACAGCCAGATGATTTTCTGGTTTCCCTGTACGATTATGCCAGTAAAATGAGGCTGACTTCCCCCGCTGATTATGTAAACACGGTGTTCGAGAATCTTCCGCCGCACGCGGATGCGCTCTTAAAGACAAAAAGGCGGATACTAGGCAACATAAACATTGCTCACGCTTTCCAGGATTATGAGAGGGGTGATCGTCAGCATGTGCCGGGACGTGTCATCACTGCACTCTATAATCAGCCTCACCTGCTGAAAAATCGCGGCGTGTTATCCATCCTGGTCAAGTCACTTCCCTCATACTTAAAGAAACATTAGCTTATGAAACCGCTAGTCTCAGTCATTATTCCAACTTATAATCGGTGGTCATATTTACAAATGACCATAGACAGCGTGCTGGCGCAGACCTATCCGCACATTGAAATCATCGTTGTGAATGATGGTTCGACGGATCAGACCGCCGAGATGCTACTTGAATATTCCAATCGCGTTCGCGTCATATCTCAGACCAATCAAGGCGGTACTGCTGCTCGAAATACTGGGTTGAGCAAGGCTAGGGGGACATATATCACCTTTCTTGATCATGACGATTTGATGCTCCCAAATAAGCTGGAACGCCAGATCGCACTGCTTGAACAGTATCCTGAAATCGCCGTGGCACACTGTCGTTGGCAGTATATTGGTGTGCAAGGAAATATCCTGGATCGAATTGGCCCGCTTCCAGAGGGTAATCTTTTCCAAACGCTTGTTTTAGGTTGTTTCCTATGGTCGGGCGCTCCTGTTATCCGCCGCGATTGTTTCAATCATGTGGGTAACTTTGATACCAGCATCTGGAGTTCCGATTGGGATATGTGGCTACGATTAGCCAAAGCGGGTTACAAATTCGGTTGTGTGCAGGAAATCCTCGGCTCATACCGTATTATGCCCGATAGCACCATGTCGGATGTGACCCGCACTGAAGCTATGGATATCCGGCTGTTGGATAAAACCTTTGCCAGTTCACAAGAGATTCCTCAGTCTATACTGGCAGTAAAGGATGAAGCCTATGCGAACTGGCGCTTCTGGCTCAGCCGCCGCTATTACGCAACTAATTCACCCCAGGATGGTGAGCGGAATCTAGGAGAAGCGTTTCGACTTTATCCAGAAATCCTGGCCAATCGCAATGATTTTCTCGAAGTTTTATGTAATGAAGCGCTTGATGTCCGTGTGAACGATCCATTCGCGTTTGTAGAAATGGTTTTTAGCCATTTGCCGCCCGCAGCAAAACCCATTCAGGATGAGTGTAAATTTGTATTGAGTCAGGTGCATATTGGCCTGGCGTTGCGGGCTTATGCGAGTGATAACTTTGAGATCGGACGGAACCACATATATAAAGCCTTCGCTTTGTACGCTGATCAAACTGAGCATTTTGCTAAACGCTGTGTAGCCTATGCGATGCGCCTGTCACTCAAGCCAACAGATTTTGTGAAAACCGTGTTGGATCACTTACCGCCAGAAACTGCCTCCTTGAAAACGCTTCGCTCTCGATTAATGAGCGATGTAACAATTGCCAGCGCGTTTGAAGATTATTTCGCAGGGCAGCATAGACGCGCCGGACGACAAATAGTAAGCGCCATCGTTTGGCAGCCATCCTGGTTAAAAAATAAAGGTGTTCTGTCCGTGCTGGCAAAGTCGCTGCCAGCAATTTTATTAAATAGAGATTGAAATTATGTCACTTATATCCGTTATCATCCCCAGTTATAACCAGGAAAGTTACATCATCGACGCTGTTGAAAGTGTCCTGGCGCAAACCTATACTGATTGCGAGATTATCGTCGTTGACGACGGTTCTATCGATAATACTCATGCCCGCCTCACCTCGTATTTTGATCGTATTCGATACCTTCATCAGGCTAATAAAGGTCTTTCTGGTGCTCGTAATGCTGGGCTTGCTGCCTCTCATGGTGATTACATTCTGTTTTTAGACGGCGACGATTTGCTGCGTTCCGACGCACTCGAAAAGCTATCGTGTATTCTTGACCAGTCACCAGATGATGGTCTGGTTTATAGCGCCTGGCAGCAGGTAAGCGCCGATGACAAATCGGTTTTGAGCGAAATTCATCCGCGTCAGGTTGGGCATCTATTGAAGTCACTCCTGCTACGAGAGTTTTTCTTCTTTGGTAGTTCAACTCTCATCCGCCGCAGTGTTTTGGAACAGGTTGGGCCGTTTGATGAAACCCTGACTTGGGGAGACGATGCCGATATGTGGCTTCGGATCGGTCTGGCTGGTTGGTCATTTGGCTATCTGGATGAACCTATCCTACAGTATCGTGTCCACCATGCCAGTATGACCGCCACTGTCAGCACACATCAGATTGAAAGCTGGCAAGCAGGATTGAGAAAATTTTTTGCAATGCCTGATCTTACACCAGAGCTGCGTTCGCTGGAAAAGCAAGCTTGTGCCGTACTCTATTTCGAGACGGCAGGTCGTTATTTTCGCGCTGGAGAATATGAGTTGGGTCGGGAGTTGTTGTGTCAGGCACTGCAAGTTAACGGTATACCTGATACCGATTGGTTCCTTAATTGGCTCGCTGGAACAGCTCTCGACCCGCGCACTGGAAACCCAATAGAGTTCATTGAACGGATCTTTGATCAGCTACCTCCTGAAGCGATTGGTCTGCGCACTTTAAGAAGGCGAGCCCAAGGTCGTTATCATACTGCGGCGAGCTTTACTGCCCATCTTAGCCATAATTCTGCCGCAGTCCGGCAGCATATCCTTCCCGCCCTGCTCAACGATCCCACTAACATCGCCAATCGCGGATTTATGAAAGTTGCGTTTAATTCCCTTTTGCAGATTGGCGACTGAATCATGTCCTTTTATCTTCCAACTGTCAGCGTGATTATTCCAGTCTATAATGGCGAACGAACATTAGCCATCTGCCTGGAAAGCCTGTTAAACCAGAATTACCCCCGTGACTCGTATGAAATCATCGTGGTCGAAAATGGCTCAACCGACAGAACAGCAGCGATTGCTCAGAGCTATCAGGTACGTCTCTTGCATAGCGCCGAGCGCGGCCCATCCGCAGCCCGCAACCTGGGCATCGCCAGCAGCCACGCGGAGATCATCGCTTTCACGGATGCAGACTGTATCGCCCACGTTGACTGGCTGCGCGAGTTGGTTCAACCGTATTCGGATGCCAGAGTAGGTGGTGTAGCAGGCGAAATTCTGGCCTATAAACATGATGAACTCAACATTATTGAAAACTTTCTGGATGAATTTCCGCCGCTCCAAAATTTCATGAAGGGCGAAGTTGAATTTCGGCCGTATCTATTCACAGCCAATGCCTCTTATCGTCGCGATATACTTCAGAAACTGAATGGCTTTAATACGTCTCTGTTTACCGCAGAAGATGTAGATTTATCATGGCGTGTACAAATTATTACTGAGTTTAATGTATGCTATGCACCCCAGGCTATCATCTACCATCACCATCGATCAACATTAAAAGGATTATGCCGCCAGTATAGGCAGTATGGCTTTGGGGAAATTACTCTAGATATGATCTATAAATCGCAGCCTGGTTATCCACGTAACCTTTCATTCCAGCTGCGGCGTATTCTCAAGCAGATTTGTACTTTACCCAACTACCTCATTTCAACAGGAATCCGTCATTATCGACTTCGGCGTGGATATATCACCCCTTATCAAGCGGCAATCCCAATTTTAACGTTACTGGTTGAAAGCAGTAATATTTGGGGCAAATTAGAGGCTTTAGTCGCGACTCGATTGATGACAAATACCGATACTTTCACTCAGAAAAAAATCGCCGACTATATCCAGCGATACTATTGATCCCATCGCAAATACCAACTACCAGTGACTATAGCAAGAAAACACTTTGATCAACCGGCAAGACATCACATTTACACCTTTGACCGGATAAAGGCCGATTATTGTCGGTTAGCACAAGATGAACGCCAAGTGATATAGCGACTTCAATTTTCAGCCTCAGCATACCCTTCTAAAAAGCGGACTTCCACGTGCCCAGGGCGACCATCAACTGGACTATCTGCCATGACAAGTTCTCCTAGAGCAACAATTGCTACAAGCGCTACTATTCCAATGATTAGCTTTTGTATTTTCATTCTAAATCTCCTTAGAGGCCATTTGAAAATTAAGGAACGAGACGCTTGAGCAAAGTATGAATAGAAGCGAGGTAAATCATGCCCTCACTGCTACGGGTGCATTCCTCATAATCTTTGCTCAGGCGACGATAATTACCCAGCCAAGCGAAAGTGCGTTCCACGACCCAGCGTCTTGGTAAAACGTGGAAACCAGATTGATCGTGGGCGGGCAACACAATCTCCAGAGTGATCTGGAAGCATTGCAGACACCAGCGCAGGAGAGCGCCTCTGTAAGCGCCATCGGCCCAGATTTGCAACAGGCGCAAACGCAGCATCGGCAGGAGCGCCGCCAGCAAGAGTTTAGCACCATCCCGATCTTGAATATCGCCACGATGCACCACCACGTGCAATAAATGACCCTGAGTATCCACCAGAATATGGCGTTTGCGCCCCTTGACCTTCTTACCCGCATCATAGCCGTGTTCTCCGCCTACCTCTGTCGTTTTCACACTTTGACTGTCCATGATGGCCGCACTCGGATGCGGATTGCGTCCCGCTTGCCGCCGCACCGCATAGCACAAAGCGCGGTTGATCCGCTCCCGCGTTCCGTCCAAACACCATTTGCGATAATCGTAGTAGACCCTGTGGGCATTCGGAAAATGAGACGGTAGATTCGCCCATTGACATCCCGTTTTCACAATATACAGCATCCCATTCACCGCCGCCTGTAGATCGATACTGATCGGTCTGCCTGCTCCTGAGCGTTCTAACGCTAACAATTCCTTGATCCGTTCCCACTGTTTCTGGCTCAGATCACTGGTATATCGCCGCTTTTTGTGACACACTTTTCTTTATTCCTTTTCGGTCTGAATGGTTTGGTTGGTCCCTCCATTCTACCGAATTGGAATTTTCAAATGGCCTCTTATACTTTGCACCATCAAGCAGCGTAGCACAAGGTGGAGAGAAGGGCATCAAATAAGGGTTTGGGGATTTTAAGCATGTCGGGTTCGTCCTTGGATATTCGGAAAGTCGGAAAGGCAAACCACAGATGTTGACGTACCAGGGCAAGGGCGTCGGAGAAAGTGGGCAGGGGTTTGGTGTACCAGGCGGCTTGACGAGGAGAGGACGTAGGGTTGAGAGAGTAGAGCGCATCGGCAACCAACGTGACCCAAGAGAAGAGACCCAACAAGAGCGGGGTGGTGCGGGCAATGGCTTTGTCCGACCACTGGCGTTGGGTTTCCAATCCCAGATGGCGACGGGCTTCTTCAAAGGTGACTTCCAACTGCCAGCGCTGAACGAAGCAGGCCAGGATATAGGCAGGCGTTTGCAGAGGGTCGCTACACAGCACAGCCACAGGGGCGTATTCCCGCTGCGGATCACGGATCAAGACCCAGCGGATGGGGACAGATGGTTTGGCGGTGTGGTACCACACGGCACAACCCGAAGCAATGTCCATCACGCGCTGCTGCCCATCGTACCAAGTCAACGAAATGCTCGTCCAAACGGTGTCCGGATCGGTCAGGATCTGGGCCAAAGTTGGCAGACGCTTGCCTTTCTTGCGTGGTCGTCCGCGTCTGCTGTAAGGTGGTGCAGGTTCGTACAAGGCCGCATCCATTCTCAGGCGGCAGACAACGGCGATTTTCATCCCCTGCATCTGGCTCAGAAAGTCCAGCGCCGCATAGGCACTGTCGCCCACCAGCACCAGCTCGCGCTGCGGCAACCAGCGGCGCAACAAGGCCAGCATTTGGCGACTGCGCTGCAAATTGCTTTTAGGACTGCGTCCGCGTTGTTGGTAATAACGCTCGGAAGGCGACAGCACCGTCATCACGGGCAAAGCCCAGATGCGCTGTGCCCAGGAAATGCGCGTCAGCAGCATCAGACTAATCCAGCGCAAGCCGCTGGTTTTGACAAAGTGACTATCACTGGAGCGTACCGGGTCACGATAAATGCCGCGGGCTGCGATCTTGCGTCCCCAACGCCGTTCTATCGTCGTGTCAATCCCAAACACCAACGCTTGCTCTCGCTCACCAAACGCGCTCAGCAGCAGCTTCAGCAGCACGCCTGCCAAGTCCAAAGGCGACCACACCGCCCGATTCAGCACGTGATGATACTGCGCGAATTGCTTGCTCTCGCTCAAGCCCATCACCCGCAGCGTTTCACTCACCACCCGTTTTCCCGGTGTCAAGATCGCACCCACCAACAGCCTTTTCGCTTTTTCCCAAGTCGTTACCCCGTAAAAACATGGCGCAAACGGGTTTACTCTGTCCATAATTACCCAAGGCAGGTTCAGCATCGTTTCATCCTTTACCAGAGGTTTGAAACAGCTTATCCTGCCTCCCTTTTTTCAGCTACCTATGTGCAAAGTCGAGCTTAGCGAACCTCCAGAACCGTATGCCGAATCTCCGTAGCGTTATCGACAGGCAAAAACCATGAACATCGCGTACTTCCAGCCAAAGTTAAGCACATGTTGAGCGCAAAAGGAATGAATTGATGCTAAAATCAATAGACTTGTGTACCGCTGATTGGGGTTGACTGTTAAAGTTGTATACCCTTGATTTGGGTAACTGTTGAAATTGTGTACCCCTTAATTTGGGTAACTGTTGAAGATGTATATCGGGTATGCTCTTGATGTTCGGAGGTATCGCTTATGCAGTGTCCTAATTGCAAACATTGGAATGAAGATGGTTCTCGTTTCTGCGAAGAATGTGGTTTCGAGCTGAAGGAAGAAAGTCGCGCATCGGTTTCCGTTTCTGTGCGCCCGGCTGATGCTTTACCAATTCCACAACCTGATTTACCCCAACCACCCCCACAGACTTTAATTCCGATTGATGCGCCACCCGCCGCGCCTTATACTGGCCCTCGGCTTGTGCTGAATTCCACTGGCTCGATCTTCAAGCTGGGCGACGCAGCCGTGATCGGACGCGAAGACGCTTCTCTGCAAATTGATTTCGATGGCTACCCAGAAGGTAAATACATAAGCCACCGACATGCTCAGGTCATCAAAATGAACGGCAAATACTATCTTGAAGACCTCGGCAGTTCGAATCACACTTATGTAAACGACATTAAGCTGGCAGAAGGTCAGGCCGAGCCGCTGCAAGAAGGCGATAAAGTACGCTTCGGTAAAATTGAGTTAACGTTTCATGAGTCATAAACCATGAGTACAGAAACGACAGCAACAATTGAGTGTCCGCATTGCCACAAGATGACCTCCAATGCAAGCGGATTCTGCGATGAGTGTGGGCTGGAACTGGCGACCCAGGCATTAAAGCCAGTCACAGCAGCGCAGCTTATGCAAACGGGCACAATGGAAATGGCTGACCGTTCCAAATGTCCCAACTGTGGTCATGCCTTACGCCCTAACGCGCGTCACTGCCCCAACTGTGGCAAAAAGCTGCCACGTGCCGATGCACCAGTTGCACCTAAAGCGGACGGCCCACCGAGTGCACTTCAGGTTGGTCTGGTCATCGCAGACCGCTATGGCCTGGAGAGTGTGCTTGGCGAAGGCGGCATGGGACGCGCCTGGAAAGCTTTTGATCGCAATCTCAAAAAATATGTTGTCATTAAAACGATGGTGGCGCAAGACGATGCGCTGCGCCGGGAATTGCAAAAAGAAGCTGAAGTTCTCATCAACATCCGGCATCCCAATATCATCTCCGTATTCGACTTTTTTTCTGTCGAAAATGAATTGTGCTATGTCATGGAGTTCGTCTCCGGGCCAAGCTGGGCAGATGAAATCGAAGAACCAGGGACGCGCAAACTCGTGCTGCCCATGTCAGCGGAACAGGCGCTTTCACGTGTAAAAGGTCTGCTACCCGCTTTTCGCTATTTGCATGACCTTAAGCCACCGATCATTTATTGCGATTTTAAGCCGTCTAACGTGAAGGGCATGACACTCGCCAACGGCGATCAGATCGAAGTTCTGCTCGATTTCGGCACGGCTTATAAATATGACCCCAAAGTTCCGCCCAAGCCCGCGCGTGGCACACCGGGCTATCACTCCCAGCAAGCCCAACATCCCGACTGGCGCGACGACTATTTCACGATTGGTCGCACGATTGCCGAGCTTATCGGTATGGCCGAAGTCCACACCGAGCAATATCGTTTTACACTCACGCCACCTGACCAATTTCCCTGGATTCAATATGACGAATCCCTGCGGTATCTGGTTGAATGGCTGACCGCGCCAGAACGCGATGATCGCCCGCAAAATGTGGATGCGATTATGGCCGAAATCGACGGCGTGATGGGCTATGTTAAAGGCCAGAAGCCCGATGCACGCGCTATGAAACAGCATCGTCAGAAAGCTAACTTCGCCGGAGTCACGGTAGAAACGATGCGTGCTGCAACCCGCACAGGCATGGTCACAGGCACAGCCAAGATTGACCTCCCCCAAGCGCCGCCAACCAATCCTGCTTCGACAGTTTTACTGAGCGCACAGGAAGCGTATCAACAGCGCGACATGACGCGGGCGCTGCTGCTGGCAAATCAGGCCATCAATAATAACGGTGGCGCCTCCGCCTATATTCTGCGTTCGCTGATTCACAACCAAACCGGCAATATCGGCGATGCAGAAACCGACCTCAAATACGCACAGAGCATGTCCGATCCGCAGGTTCGCTGGGAAATGCTGCTTGCCGAGGGACAGTTACTCGAAAATTCAGGAAAATTCGAAGAGGCTGCCGAACGCTACCGCCGGATGATGGCTTTGAAACCGGGCGATCATCGCGGACGTTTACTGCTGGCCGATCTTTACCGCCGAAGCAATAACCATAATCAGGCGATCAACGAATATCGCGCGATTATCCAGGCGAAACCCGGTGTTGGCCCAGCTTATCTGGGTGCTTCAAAAGCTTATCTCGCCAACGATCAGCTTGAAGATGCGATCAAGGTATTAGAGGACGTGAGCAGCCGCAACACCAGCTACAACGAAGTCATGATGGAATTGATTGCACTTTACAACCAGAAAGCGATGAGTGGCAATGCAACGATCCTGGAACAGACTGCCCGTGCGGTTGATGTACTACAGGAAAATGGCATCGAGTCGCGCGTATTTTATCGACTGATCGCCGAATTTTATTACACAGCATTCCAGATCGCGAAAGCTACGGGTCAACTGCCACAGGTCACATGGCCGGATGAGAAGATTACGAGTATCGCGGATTTATCCAGAGCCAATGAACGCGCATGGCGTGAATACCTGACACGCGATGAAGAAGCAGATCGCGACGACATTATCAATAACCGCATCATGAACGCACGTACATGGGCGTTGATTTAGGCAAGAGGGGAAAATGACAAACGCATTTAGCTTTAAGGTGTACTACAACCCACATATCAACCCGACCACCAACTCTTTCTGGGGTGTGGTGTCGATTGCTGCGAACGAAACGTCACAGCAGGCACAGGAAACAGTCATCTCGCTCATCTGCGATGTATCCGGCTCAATGCAGGGTGCGAAATTTAACAACATGATCGAAACGACAGAGGACCTGCTACGCACCGCGCCAGATGGTCTGCTGTTGAATGTTGTCGTGTTCTATAACACCGGCGAGGAGGTTGTTCCCATCACCTTGCTTCAGCCAGGGATGAATCGCGAATCGCTCGTGCAAACTTTCCGCCGCAATATGAAGCGCGTTCAGGTTTTTGGCGGTACATCTATGTCCACAGGCATCGAGCAGGCACTCCGTGCGCAGGAAGCTGTACCCGGAAATGTCGCTCGTTACGGGATTTTCCTGAGCGATGGGCAAAATACGGAGCCTGAATCCCAACTTGCTGCCGCTGTCAAAAAGGCTGCTGATGCCCGTATGCACCTGTGCGCCTACGGTTATGGGAAAGACTGGGATGCCCAACAACTCACGCTGATGGCGCAAATTACGCAGGGCTGGATGCCAAAAGCAGTGCCGGAAGCCGATGCCTTACGCGCAGAATTTTCAGCACTGGTTGCCCGCATGGCAAAAACCGTTGCCTCCGATGTGGCATTGCAGCTTTGGACACCTGTGGGTGCGCGTATTCTGTCACTCTCTCAGGCTTATCCCGATTGGGTGCGTGGAGAGGCCGCACCGCAGGGCGACGATCACACCTGGGTTGTACCTGTTCCGCCGATGTCGTCCAAAGATCATCGTGATTTTGTCGTCCATATTGAACTCGCGAACGTCGGCGCACGGGTATTGGCGTGCAGGCCGTCGGTTGTCTATGTCGCTGGTGGGCAGCGTGTCGAAGAAAAAGGCGACCAATCCACATGGATGATTCTGGAACAAACTAATGACCCTGCACTTTATAATCAGGTTCATCCGGTAGTCGCGGGCTATCTCGGACAAGGCCAGCTTGCCAGTTCAACCCGCGCCATGACCGAAGCGCTGGCCGCCGGAGATCAGACCGCCGCAGAACGTCATCGCACCGAAGCGCTGGAAATCGCCCAGGCCACCGGCAACCGCCCCATGACCGAAATTTTGCAGGCTGCCGGAAGTGGCAGCGAAGTTGCGCGTAAGACGGCTGCGTTGGGAACATCAACCGTCAGCCTGACTGAAGAATAGCTCAATTCATGAGCGCTGAATCTTCGGTTAATCGCAAGCCTTGCCCCAAGTGTGGACACGCCAACCGTCCGACGGCGAAAGTCTGCTCAAAATGTGGGTATGGCTTTGTTTCCGTGCGTGAGGACGGCGCACTGCGCAAATTCTGTACGCAATGCGGCACGGAAAATCGAATCCGGGCGCGGGTATGTGTTCAATGTGGGAAACTTTTTCGCGGTGTTCGCCCTGTCATCAAGGTGCGCGGGCAAAAATGGTGTCCGCAGTGTGGCAAACCGCGCCGCCAGCAGGCAAAAGTATGTTCCAACTGTGGCTATCGCTTCAAAATTATTCCACACGAAGAACCCCTTGTCCCGCAAGCTCCGCATCCCCTCACGCTGCCTCGGCAGTTTGACCTGCCACCTGTGCTGCCCCCGGAGCGCACACCGAAACGGCCTGTACCGCTTGAGGGTGAACCCGCACCCTATCTCACCAACGATGAAATTAATCAGCTTCGTGGAGGCGGCGTGTATAATCAAAATCTTGCGGCGCGTGTTCTCTACACATTCACCAGGAAAAAGCGTTGATGACCATCTACCACTACATCCAGGCTTCGATTGAGCATCTTGAACGCTGCGAAGACGCTTTTATGATTTTTCCCGGCAACGGCAAAGCACCCGTTTATTCGGCGATTGACGGCATGGGGGGACACCAGCGGCAGACGGCAAGCGGCGAAATGATTACCGGGCGTGAAGCTTCGCAAATGGTACGCAGTGTTTTGATCGAAGATTTGCAGCATCTCCCGGCAGACGTAGATGGCTCCCCTGGCGGTTTAGCCGAACAGCGCGTGATTGCGGCTATCAATCGCGCACACCAGCGAGTCTATAATGAGCTTAATCTGGGCGGTGCGCTGCCGCTAAACCAGTGTGTGGGCGCAGTCGCAACCGTTGTCGTCGTCTGCGAAAACGGCCAACGGTTACTCACCGTACAGGTCGGCGATACACGCGGCTATTTATTTTCAATCGACGAGATTATTCAGCTTTGCCCGGATGAGGATAATGTCGAACATCTCGTCCGGCAAGGCGCTTTGAGCAGCGAAGACGGCTCACGTGTTACCGAAATTCTCAACAGCTACGATGGCGTGAACCTCCCCAAAGCTGAAGGCACGATCACCATTGGCGGGCAGCCCTATGAACTCTATCTGGCATGGCGCTGGTTTATGGTGGGCAACAGCGCCCTCAATATCCCCGGCGCGAATATCGTCATCAGTGCGCTTGGCATCCACGCCGCTAATCCTCTGCCACTATCGTCCCGAATCGAAGTTGGCGCAGGCGACAAAATATTCCTGTGTTCGGACGGCTTGTATAAAAATCTGACCGAGGCGGAGATTCTGGCTGGATTGCAGCAACCCGGCGATGGCGCGACTCCACTGGGCGAGGCCGCCTATGCGCGTTCACAGGATCGCAGCAACCGCCGCCGGACACCGGACGACATTACCGCGATCATCGTGGAACTTTGAATTTTTCTACTCGATAGCTAAAGTTCGCGATAGCGGTGATAAATGCCAACCGCGACCAGTGCCATCACCAGCAGATAACCTAACACGCCAAAAAGCACCTGATTGCGCGGCAAAGAATCGCGCTGCGCATTCCAGATGTCGTCAAATACAGTCCGGTTAATCTGATTGACCTGCTCCATCGCCTGAGTAAAACGACCAAATGCTTCTTCACTGCCGCCCGCATCAGAACGGGTATTCAATTCGACTGCGCCTGTTAAGTCACCTGTTTTAATCAACTCACGCAGTTGGGTGTTAATGGTACGGTAATCGATAAACGCGAGACGCGCTTGTTCCAACGCTTCCGCCTCCCCCGCGAACGTGATATTCGCCATCAATGGCACAACACCGTCCAAAATATCGCTGGCAGAGGTGATTTGCTGTGCTGTCGCCACCACAGAGGAATTGGGTGTATCTGCACCCACGAGAAATGATTGATCCATACATCCCGGCGCTCCGCACAGGCGCAGTTCAACCGACTGCACATTATCATCAAAAATCTGATGCCAGTATTTTGGGCGCAAATAGTCGATAATCGTGCTGCTTTCGGCGCGATTCGCCTGATTTGCCACCACCAGCACGCGCGAACTGCCGCTGATGCTGTAATACGAATCACGAATCATCGTATTAAGCTGCCCTGGCATCTGCGTGAGGTTAATCACCATTAAGCCGATTAACACCCAACCCAAAATCGCGGCGACGTCAATGCCAGGAGTCAGATAGCGGCGAACTTTTTGGCGCAGCCAGAATGAGAGATAGGTCAACCCAAGCGCCAGCCCGACAGCCGGGATGACCAGCAAAATGACTTGTGCGATAATTCCGGCTTCGGCTTGTTCACCTTCGTCCACCATCGCCTGGAAATTGAGCGCCTCTAATTCCTGTAGCGCTGGGATGATTCGATTGCGAAGATGATTATCGGCAGAGAGATATTCGCGCCGTGCTGCCTCGATATTACTGCGCTGCGAGAGTAGATTGCTCACATGTCGCCAGAAACGGCTGTAGGTATAGGTATCGGCAACAGTAAAAGCGGTTTGATCTTCTGGCGTATGTAAGTTTTCGCGAAGAATGAACATTTGGTCACGAAAACGATGAAAATTGCGGAAAATGTTATTTTGCGCCTGCTCAAACAAAGGTGTATCGGATGTCAGCGCGGCGTAATCGGCGGTAGCCTGGCTGGTATTGGCGAGATATTGAAGTGCTTGTTCGGCGGCATCGACATTGGTGCTGTTGACGATGGCGATATTCTCAAACATCGCATAAGTGCTGTTATAAGCATTCACCGCGAGCGAAATAACGATCAGCGCGACCAATATCGCCACTCCCCCGGCAGCAACGAGGCGATAGCGCGTTTGCCAGCGAAACCCAGTTTGGCTTACTTCGCGATGAGGCACAGCAGCTTGAACAGCAGACATTATTAGCGCATCCTTGATTATCAAACTTCTCTCAAAATGTCAGTTGTAGGGGCTGGTCTGAGACCCGCCCCTACCAAACCATCATAGACCATCCGGCATGATGCCGCAAACGGGTAATTTGGCTACAATCATGGTGTCTGTTGATTACACAAAACTTAAGGACAAAAAATGACCGAGAAAGTAGATTATAAGGCCTGGATGACACAACCGTTGATCTGGGCGGAGCGCTGCCGGGGACGCGGACTCGTCTGGACACCCGATGCAAGCTGGTTTATCAACGATCCACTTGGCCCCAAGCCGCATTCGCACGACGACGCTACCGAAATTCTCTATATATCACAGGGCAGCATGGAGATCGAAGTCGGCGGCAGCAAGCGGATTTACAATGCAGGCGATCTGATCCTGATGCCACCGGACAAATTTCATAATTACTGGTTTAAGGGAAGCGAAACCGTTTGCCTGTTCGTTGCCGTCGCCCCGAACCACAAATATAACCGCTGGCGTTTGAAAGATTTCAAGCCGGGCGCACACGAAGGCGATACGCCTTATGCCAATGTCTATGAAACCGATCAGCTTCCGTCTGATGCCCATTTCGAATCGAAGCGCGTCACCCTCAATCCTGGCGAGTCGGAAGGCTTACACAGTTTCGACCTTCAAGACCGCATTATCTACGTCGTTAGCGGGACAGCCAGCCTGAAATTGAACGCGCTCTCCGGGCCGCTGACGGCGCACCAGTATCAGCACATTCCGGCTACTGTTCGCCACGAAATCAGCAACGCCGGATATGAGCCGCTGGTTTATATGTCGTTTATGATTACCGACCCTTACACTGCCCACAGCACCGAACCAGAAGAGCATGATTAGAGTCTGATAATCATTTCAGATGATTTTTGCGACATTGTGTGGCAAAGGCTATACTTTTCGAACCTTAATGACACTCGAAAAGTAATTAATCTAAAGTTGATGGATTTTCCGTTAACAAGTTAGATGCTGATTTCATGAGGTGTCGGCATTTTTCGTAAAACACAAGGAGTAAAGCATGAAAAGTATTTCCAAATGGCTTGTGCTGGGCCTATGCCTTGCACTCTTAGGTACGCTTGTCATTCCCGTAATTGCACAGGAAGATATTTCTGGCCCCGGCGAAGGTGGCATTATTATCACGGGTAACACCGCTGATGACCCTGCGACCTTCAACCCCCTTCTCGCCAACGATACATCTTCATTTGATATTGTTCAGTGGCTCTACCCAGCACTGTTCACGGTCAACTGGCAAACTGGCGAAAGTGAGCCGAATCAACCCGGTGGTCTGGCCGAAAGCTGGTCATATGACGAAACAGGCACGATTTTAACGATCAACCTGCGTCAAGACCTCGCATGGAATGACGGTACGCCGATCACTTCTGCCGACTATCTGTATGCAGTGAATGCTGTCCGCAGCGGTCAGATCGACAATTCCTATGCCAGCACTTTTGAAACAATGGCCGACGGATCACCTGCTGGTGGCAAAGTCGCCAGTGTAGAAGCGCCCGATCCCTATACTGTTGTCGTCACTTTCACGGAAGCTGACTGCGTGGCCTTCGAATCCGTGAATGACATTCAGGTTGTCCCTGCCCATGTCTTCCAGGAACTCTATGGCGAAGACTACGCCGCGATGATGGAAGACCCGCGCTCGATCCCAACCGTTTCGTTTGGTGCATTCAAAGACATTGAGTTCGCCCCGGCGCAGCGTGTGAGCCTTGTCGCCGATCAGTCGTATCCCGACAGCCTCCTGGGTTATGTCAGCCCGGAAGAATGGGTCTATCTCTCGGTACCCGATGAGAATGTCGAAACCGAACGTTTCATCGCGGGTGAGATCACCGTTCTGGCTGTTCCATCCACTCGCCAGAACGATTTCAAAACCGATCCGGCGCTGGCTGATTTTAAGACCTACGAATTTACCGGCAACGGCTTCACCTTCTTCGCCATGAACACCGCCGATCCCAGCAACCCACAACCCGGCCTGGACGAAGACGGTAATGCTCTCCCACAAATACCACATCCGGTTCTGGGTGATGTCCTCGTCCGCCGCGCTATTACCCAGGCAGTGGATATGGACGCGATTCTTGAAGGTATCCGCGATGGCAACGGCATCAAGGTCGCCACGCACACCATCCCGACATCCTGGGTTTATAACCCCGACCTGCAATATACTTTCGATACTGCGGCTGCCCAGGCTCTGCTCGACGAAGCTGGATGGGTGGATGATGACGGCGATGCTTCTACCCCGCGTGTCTGCCAGAACTGCCTGTATGCTCGTGAAGTAGACCCTGCTTTCGAAGGTTCACCTCTGTCACTCAAACTGCGCGTCCCCGAGGGCGGTGTGGTCGGTTCGCAGATAGGCGAATTTTTCAAGGCATCGCTGGACGAAATTGGCTTCAGCACCGATTTCCAGGCGATTGACTGGGGCAGCGCATTCCTGCCGGAACTGACAGGCCAGACATTCGATATGGCTCTGCTTTCGTGGAGTCTTGGCCTGCCTGTCGAGCCAGATGTTACTGACTTCTATACCCCAGCAGTGGACGTTCCTGGCGCTGGTTTCAATTTCACCTCCTACTACAACGAAGAATTGAACCAGATTCTTGCCGAAGCCCGCGTTGTCCCTGGCTGCGACCCTGAAGCCCGCAAGGCACTCTACCTGCGCGCACAGGAAATTCTGTTCAACGACGCGCCGTACTACTATATGTACGTCACCGAGTCGATGACTGCCGTCCAGCCGAACCTCGAAAACTGGAACCCGACACCGTACTCCCGTATCTGGGATACCGATGCCTGGGCGTTGCTCGATCAACCGGAATAATCGGTAGATATTGAACTTCCAAATGCAGTGCCAGGGATAACCTCTGGTGCTGCATTTATTTCTTACCGCACGGGCAGTTGTTAGCAGGTCGTTTTTATGAACCACTTCATCATTCGCCGACTTATTCAGGCGATTCCCACCTTTTTTGGTATCACGATTATCTCGTATTTCATTATCGCAGCCGCACCGGGCGACCCGGTTTCCATCCTGACATTTAATCCCCGAACAAGCATGGAGGAACGCCAGCGGTTAGCCGCCCGTTTAGGCGTGAATGATCCCATTTATCTTCAGTATTTGCGCTGGCTCGTTGGCGATGACTGGATGCGTTGGGATACCGACGGTGATGGACTGTCAGATCGTTCCATCTTGATCCCGTTGGACGCAGATGGAGATGGCGAACCGGATCCACCAGGGGAACGCCTGGGCATTCTACGCGGCGATTTTGGACGCTCATTCACTTATCGCGAAAACCCTCTGAAATTGATCGGCGAACGGCTTCCGGCGACCATTGAGCTGAATATCGCCACGCTGCTCATCAGTGTACCACTAGGCATTACGATAGGCATTTTAGCGGCGATCTGGCGCGGGAAAAGCTTTGACCAATCGGCGCGTGTTCTGGCTGTGGTTGGAGATTCCGTGCCTAGCTTTTTGATGGCTTTCGGTTTGATTATGATTTTCGGTGCGCCTACATTCAATCTGCTGCCGATGGGCGGCATGTGCGCCCCGGTGCGCGGTGGCTGCCCGCCCATTTATCAACGCCTGGAATATCTTGTTCTGCCGACCATTGCGCTTTCACTCGGCGGCATTGCCGGGTGGTCACGCTTCATGCGTGCCGCGATGCTCGAAACGATCACCAGTGATTACGTTCGCACAGCCAAAGCCAAAGGACTCAGTAACCGAGCCGTCTGGTTCCGCCACAGCGCCCGTAACGCCCTGATCCCAATGGCAACATTCCTGGGGCCGACGTTCGTCAGTTTGCTCGGCGGCGCGACCATTATCGAAACCATTTTTTCGTGGCCTGGAGTTGGGCGCTTGCTGACACAATCCGTAAGTGCGCAGGATTATCCGGTCATTATGGCATCCGTCGTCATTGGTTCGGTGCTGACCATTCTAGGATTTCTGATTTCCGATATTCTCTACGCGGTGTTTGACCCGCGCATCCGGCTCTAAGGTGTCACGAGGAATTATGACCGCACAACCATCCATCACGAAAATCGGAATACCTTTACACGAAGAAATCCGCACCAAATCGCTGCTGCAAAAGGCGCTTTATCGCGTCTGGCATGACCGGCTCACTATGACCGCGCTCATCATCATCGTCATCCTCACAACACTGGCGATCCTAGCACCATTTATAAGCAACCAAATTCTCCAGGTTGAGTATGATAAACCTGACCTCCGCAATAATTATGCCCCTATTGGCGCACCAGGGCATATCCTGGGTACAGACGACCTGGGGCGCGATCATCTCGCCCGGCTGCTGTATGGGGGGCAGGTTTCGCTGGGGATCGCATTTTTTGCCGCGATTCTCGCGATTATTATCGGCGTAACGGTTGGCGTGATCTCTGGTTACTACGGCGGGTTCATTGATGATTTTGTCATCTGGTTCATCACGACACTCGATTCGATCCCATCGTTGTTCCTGCTGCTGATTATCAGCGCTGTTCTTTCCCCTGGCCCATTCAGTCTGGTACTTATTCTCGCATTTTTGGGATGGATTGGCGCGACACGTATTGTTCGCGGTGAAACTTTTTCGCTGCGTGAGCGCGATTTTACACTAGCTGCGCGTTCAATGGGTGCTTCCGATTGGCGTATCATGTTCGTGCATATCGTACCCAATGTCGCCTCGCTGCTGATTATTTCCCTGACATCGGCTATCGGCGGTCTGATTTTGACCGAATCGGCGCTCAGTTTTCTCGGTTTTGGTGTCAAAGCGCCCACGCCAAGTTGGGGCAATATGCTCAGTGGCGGGATTGATTTGCTGCGGCGTGCGCCACATCTGATCTTTGTTCCCGGAATTCTTATCTCACTCACCGTGTTTTGCTTGTATTTGATTGGTGATGGCCTGCGCGATGCCTTTGACCCGCGAATTTCTGATTAATTTTATTGCGGCCAGGTTGAGAATCAAAAATCCGTCTCTCAGGTGAGAAACGGATTATTAGTCGGGGCGGCGGGATTCGAACCCACGACCTCTTGCACCCCATGCAAGCGCGCTACCAGGCTGCGCCACGCCCCGTAAAATCTCGGCAAGTATAGCCGATGGCTGAAGGGGTTGCAAGTCTCAAAGCGGATAGGTTGTAATGTTTATACGTTCACGTTAATACCCTCAATATCGTCGATGATGACCTGCGTGATGCCTTCTATATCATCGCGGTGGTATGCGTGATGCCCTTAATCCCGAACCCGCAGACTATAGCCGTTCGATTTATTGCTGAAGTGATCGCTTAACGCTAGTTTCCAGGGCTTTGATACTGGGTCTCTAACTGCGCTTTGAGTTCATTCTGTTGTGCAATGATGCGATCAATCTCACCGATAATCTCTGCCACGATATTTCCCAGGCTGTCAACATCCCCGTTAGCATACGCCTGAAAATTATCGACTGCTTTGTTCATGCTATCAATCATCAGCATTTGAACGCCCTGTGCGCAATCCGGTGTCACCACTTTGCTGGCTTCGTTACGCACTTTCGACATATGAATAATAGTATCGTGCATCTCCTGGCGGTTTTGGGTCGCAGCCGTATTGACCGATTTCATGAATTCCGCCACAAAAAATTCGGATGCCTGCGCCCAGGTATCAAGGCCTTGAGTCTGGCTGCAATCGCCTTCGAAAACGGTGGTCGGTGGCGGCTCCAGCGTAATTGGCACAGGCGTACCTGCTGGCGCATCACCAATCGCGCAGGCCGTCAACACCAGTAAAGATAGACCAATCAGGCAATACCGTAAAATTGCGCGCATCCAGAACTCCTCATCATGAGCGTTTCAATTAGCCTAACATGAGCTATTGATCGCGTCAATTGAGGCAATAACCCGGCCAATTGATGGGTTGATCGCGGCAATTTGCGAAGTATGAAGAATCGCATAGAATCAATCATAGGAACATGCACACTTTAGAGAGGGGTTCACATGCCTCAGTTACTCAGCCGACGGGACGAAACCGGTTGGTTAACGCCATCAATGGCCGATATTTTAAAACAAGGGACAGCAGCGCTGCCAGCTGAAGACCTCATTCGCAGTCAGGTGAATGAGATTCAACAAATGCTCACTGAACTCGAAACACCCGCGCGAATCATTGATGTGCGTCCATCGCCCTCTCATATCCTGTATATCGCCCGTCCTGAAATTGTCGGACGGCGCAGTAACCGCAGACCCGTCACGCCCGCAGAAATTCGGCGCAGCCTGGGGACGATTGCGGAAAGACGTACAGATTGGACGCTGGGATTTCTTCCAAAGATTCTGGATGATGATGAAAGCATCGGTATTCTACTGCGAACCGAAGAACATCAGCCGCTTAAGCTGCGCCAGCTCGTCATCGGCAATGCGTTCTTGCACCATCAATCGACGTTAGCCCTGGTACTTGGTGTCACCGTCGATCAGCAGATGATCGTGCGTGACCTGACGGCGCTCAAAAATTTACTTATTGTTGGTTCAGACAGCGCCCGGCGGCATCTCATTCGCGAAATTTTGCTGACTCTGGGTTTATTTAACACCCCGGCTGAAATGCGTTTTGCGCTTGTCGGGGAGAACGCCAAAACATTCGACGATTTCTCCGCTGCCCCACACCTGCTGGGGAAAGTGGTTCATGAGGTCGAGGGTGGCATTCGCTTGCTCGACGGAATGCTCAAGGAATCCGAGCGACGGCGGCAGTGGTTCCTCGAAGCTCAGGTTGAGTCGTTTCAAGACTATAACGTCTATCTCCAAAGACAAAACGAACCACCCATCCCGCGCATTCTGCTCATTCTTGACTTACTTTCGGATGTGGGCTGGCAGGAAGCGCATGAGCGTTGGATTCCTACCATCTACGATCTGCTCGTTAATGGTGCAAAAGTCGGCATTCATCTGTTGCTGACCGCTACCCAGCAAACGGATGTACCTGAAACGCTCGAAAACGCGCTGGATACTCAATTTATCATGCGCTCGGCGAATCCGGATTTAGCTGAGAACCTGAAAAATTTTCATAGTTCAGCCTTACGTTTCATTGATGCTTTTATTATCGACAAGAAACAAACAACTGTGATTACTCCAGTTGAACTGTGCGCTGTTGGCGACGATGAAATCCAGCGATTGACCACATACTGGCGGCAGATGGCAACCCAACGCGCCCAAGACCCCAAGATACAGGTTCGGAAAACGGGACTCACTGACCTGCTCCCTGAAGTCGATCACGAACCCCGTATGGCCGCGCCAATGCCCACCCGAACGCGCGTCGGCACACTGGCCAAAGCAACGCAGGCGCTTTCCAGCAATGTTGAAGATCGAATCCTGGGGCAAGCTCAGGCTCTCGCGGCTTATTTAGGCTGGATCGGGATGGGACCACTGCGGGATGTGCTGGGGTTATCTTCCGGTGAGGCTCGCGCAATTCTGGCCGCATTGCAAAATCTCGGCATCGTTGAAAATGGCGATACGCCCATTTTGCGCTTTGTCCGGCTTGTCGATAATCCTCTGTTTGATAGCGACCAGGAACAACCATAAGCACAAATTGATAATGCGATAAGAGTAGGTGCTGTCACTTGCCCTTATCGCATCATTTTACGCAGAATTCAGGTGTGATGCCCTTATTCGCCTTCGACTTCCCCTTCGCTCGCCCCTACTGGAAGCACTGCAAAGGTACATGAATTATAGCTACTGCCCAGAATCACCTCAAAATCAGACTGACGATTGGGGTCTGGCTGCACAAGAATATTCTCTGGCTTGATATTAAGAATCTTGGCGATTTCGTCGCGACTGCTGCCTTTGCTTTGTCCCGTGTAATCAACTAAAGTCGTCTCAACATAATCAGTACGGTCAGCCGTTCCCATTGGGATAGCGCTCAAACCACTCCAGCCTAACCGATCCGCCGCGACACGATCCCAATCAGCATTCGTCGTGCCATTCAGGACGCGAATCTGCGCACCGTCAATGACAATCTGGCTTTCGGTAGGCGGCTGATAAAAATCTTCCAGCAGCGGCCTGAGCGTGTCATAAAGCGGCAGTTGGACATAATCCCCGTCCGGTGTCTGCCAGGGCAGCGTATGATACGTGCGCGTCAGGGCGAAATTTTCGATAGAGCCGGGGTTGAGATTCAGCGCAATCGGCAAGAGTCCAAGCATATCCTCAAGGCCAAGATTCGTATCGACCACCTGGGTAACTTGCCCCCAGAGTTGTGGCAAATTGGCAAGCTCGCCTGTATCGCGTGCTTTACGCCATATGGCACGAAGGATTTGCTGTTGGCGGCGACCACGATCAAAATCGGTACTGTTAAAGCGTGAACGGGCATACCACAGCGCTTCCGGCCCTGTCAGGTGATAATAGCCCACATCCAGCGCAAAATAGCCCTCTTCGTTCACACGACGCGCCATAGAGGGTACTTCTGCGCCCACCAGCGGCAAATCTTCAATCGCGCAATCGACGGTCACATCCACGCCGCCAATCGTGTCGATAATTTCTTTAAAGCCGCTGAGGTCAATCATGGCATAGTAATGCACGTTAACGCCAAAATTATACAGAAGCATCTGGCGCATCAGTTCAAATGTACCGTCTGACCAGCCTCCACTTTGCCCACGCGCATAGGTCTGGTTAATACGCGCCATTCTCCAGGCAGGAATATAGACGAACAGATCGCGCGGGAGGCTCAACATGCCGACGGTGCCTGTCGTCCGGTTGATCGAGAGGATAATCATCGTGTCCGTGCGGACAAATCCATCGTTGGTGATTTCGCCATCACTGCCTAATAGAAGCACATTAAACAGGTCATATCCGTGTCGATCAATCGGCTCGACACGCGTCGGAATGGCTGTCACATCGACTTGTCCGGCATCAGGATCACCCAGAAACATCACCGTTGGCAGCGGGCGCGTGGCCTGTAACGTAATGGGTGGCTGTGTGGCAGCAAGTGTCACTTCAAGCGTTGCAGCGCTGGTATTCGTAGCAAGAAGTTCAGGCGCATGAGGAGTATTGGTTGCAAAGGCCTGCGCGATAATAACCGGCTCTGGTGTAGCCGTTGGAGCGACATCAACGGGTGGCTTAACATTCTGGGCGTTACTCATTTTATAAAATGAGACTGAGCGCAAATCTTTCGCACTGGGACTCATCAGAGTCGGCGCAAGCACTGTTGCCGTCAGCGGGTAGATGCTGCTGCGCTGCTCGGCCTCGACCTGTTCCCCAACGCGGCGTACATAAGCCTGGATAATACCCAACGCCGCCCAGAGAATCGCCACCATCAAAATGAATGGCACAATGCGAAAGGCGATAAATCCGGCGGTGCGTCGTAAGCGGGATGGATTACGAACAGACATAAAAACTCCGATATAGCTTCAAAATCGGAGATAAGTTTAGCTGATCTATGGGTTGGTTGCGATGCTTAGTTGAAAATCATAGGGATAGCGCAGAGTTCAACAGCCTGTCACCCGGCCTGCTGTTAGGGATAAGTCAGAGTTCAACAGGCTGCTTTTGATACTGCGTTTATTCAAATATCACCGGAATCACGCAAGGCGATGTGTTAATCGCGCCGTTGAGATCAACCACAATCAGGCGTATCCAGTAAAGCCCTGGGGCAAACAAGTCTGCATCAATCTGCCCAAGAACGCCGTTGGTTACAGGTTTATCTGAGCGTGCATAGAAATTATAGACGGTTGCAATATCGGCACGCACTTCAATTTTGTAGTACCAAAAATTGTCCAGCGAAGCAGTGCCATAAAGCGAAAACACACCACTCAGGCGCTGCCCTGGTATCGGACTGCTGATCTGCGTGCTGGGGTCGGTGCAGCCCAATGCCTCAAATAGCGAATCTGGCTCGATAGACTCTGGCGTGATGGTCTGAACCACACCTTCTGGCAATTGTGGCACATACACAACATCACCAACGTACACCTGTTCAGTGTTTTCCAGACAATTTGCCGCCCGCAAATCAGTCTCGTTGCTGCGGGTCGCCCGCGCGATCGAAAGCAATGTATTGCCTGTCTGCACCGTATAAGCCACCCACCCAAACGGCGCGATGCAAATTGTGGCATTCGAAGGCGTTTCAGTAATGGGTGTGCTGATGGGTGTTCCCGTATGGGTTGGACTCACGATTTTCGTGGGAGTAGCGCTCGGCGTTGTGGTCAAGGTTGCTGTCAGTGTCGAAGTTAGTGTTGGTGTCAGCGTCCTGGTGAGAGTCGGCGTTAGGGTTGCAGTAGCACTCGGCGTAAAAGTTGGAACAGCCGTGTTGGTCGCTGTGGGCGGGACGGGTGTCGGTGTCGCGCTTGGTGTATTGGTAAACGTTGGCGTTAAAGTCGATGTAGCTGTCGGGACAACGGTATTTGTCAACGTCGGCGTGGCTGTCGATGCGATTGTCGATGTGAATGTGGGGGCAACCGTATCCGTCAATGTCGGCGGGATAGGTGTCGAGGTTGAGGTTGGTGGTACTGGTGTGGCTGTTGGCGGCTCTGGCGTGAATGTCCGAGTCGCTTGAATGGCTTGTGGTGTCGTTGGTTTGGGTGTGGATGTCAATGGCACTGATGTGGAAGTTGGCGGTACAGGTGTCGCTGTCGGCGGCTCTGGTGTTGAGGTTTCGCTCGGCTGGATCGGCTCTGGCGTTGCCGTTAGTGGGACAGGTGTCGCAGTTGGCGGCTCTGGTGTCGAGGTTTCGCTCGGTTGGATCGGCTCTGGTGTTGCCATCGATGGCACAGGTGTCGCTGTCGGAAGATCAGGTACTGAGGTCGATGGCACAGATGTGAAGGTTTCGCTCTGTTGAACCGCTATTGCAGTCGAGGTGAGCAAAACCGTTGACGAAGACTCCTGCTCAACTGTCACCGTTGCCGACTCACTCAGCGGGATTTGCGTGGCAACGTTGCTCTGCGCTGTGCCGCTGTTGTTCGAATTGGTCAGCGATAAAATGATGCCAAATGTCAGCGCGAACGCGAGGACGGCAACGGCTATGATGGCGACGATGAGTTCATTTCCGATATCGCGCTGCATGAATTAGTGTTGAACCTCAACTCTGGTTTCCAGGGGAAGCGTAAAATTAAATGCGCTTCCAACTTTCTCATGGCTATCCAGCCACAGTCTGCCGCCGTGCGCCTCGACCAACGATTTTGCAATCGCCAGCCCGACCCCCGTGTCTCCTAATCCTTGAATCAAGGGATTATCCGCTTTATATTTCCGACTGAATACCCGTGCCTGATCTTCCGGCGCGATACCCCCACCCCGATCTTCAATCGAGACAAACAGCATGTCCACCGCTTCACGATGTCCATTATCCGCGCGCATCATCGACTGGCAGCGGGCGGTGATAAAAATTTCGCTGTTAGTCGGCGATACGAGATACGCATTGGTCAACAGTTGTCCCACGATCTGGCTGAGTGCGTCCTGGTCAGCCGCCAGCATCGGAATTTCCTCGTCCAGATTCAGATGTACCGTCAGCCCTTTTTCGCGGAACTGGCTGCTCGAACTGGTAATCGCGTCCTCAATCAAGCCAACAATATCGACTGGCTGCTGCACCAGCACGAACTGTCCGGTATCCAGGGCGGTGATGCGTGTAAGATCGTCGAGCATCGTGGTCAGGCGCGAAACGTTAGTCGAAACGCGCTGTAAAAATTTGCGCTGCATCTCGCCTAAAATTCCTGCCGACTCCGCCAGCAGCAAATCAACATAGCCAACAATCGAGGTCATCGGCGTGCGCAATTCCTGCACCATGCCCAGAATCAGGGCTGGATCGTCAGGTCGCTGTGCAGATGATAAGGGCTGCGCGTTGGCTCGGACATTCAGCATTTCAATTCTGTCTTCGGCTGCTGCCAATGCCGTGTGCGCTTCATTCAATTTGCGTTCGAGATGATTGCGCTGTTCGGTCATTTCTTCGATGATTCGCGTCATTGACCCCACACCATCCGCGCCTAACTGCTGCAAACGCCCACGATCTCCCTCAACGCGCGCCAAAAATTGATCGCGTTCGTTTTCAATCGCCTGTTTTTCAGCCTTGAGGCGGTCAATGATGCTTTCAAAATCGCTGCGCTGTCCCGCCAATTCCTGACGTTCCTTGCGCAGTTCTGCCAGTGTTTCGTGCGCCTCTTCCAGTTCCAAACGGTAGGCTTCGGATTCAGCCAAAAGGCGAGCGCGATGTTCCTTAATCGCGTCCTGTTTGACAAGCAGTTCATCGCGTTCGCTGCGCAGCTTGTCGCGCTGTTTTAAGGCGGCTTCCCGATCTGTCGCCAGATTTTTGACATCCGTCTGTAAAGTCTGAAGCTGCTTATCGCGCTCTTTCTCATGTCTCATGCTGTCTTCAAGAGTTACGCGCTCATTAAACAGAGCATCGCGCTCACGTTTGAGCGAATCGTAGCGAGTCTGAAGGGTTGACCGCTGTTCGTGAAGTTGACCGACAAGCTGCACCAAACCGGCTGTGCCATTCTCAATTCCCAGCGCTTGCAACTGTCCTTCAATATCACTCAATTTGTTGCTTAACTGGTCGCGTTCCTGCTCAAGACGAGTCTTCTCGCTGCTCATCGTCTTCAGAACTTCCTGGACCGCGCTCGGTACAGGCTCCTGGCCGGTTTCACGCAAATCTTTAAGCTGCGCCTTCAGACTCTCGCGCTGCGACACCAGATCATCTTTTTCGCGGCGCAGCACCTCAATCATGGTGCGGAAAACACCTTCGTCGTTCGCTCCCGTTGCGCCAGCCAGTGCCGTTTCAGCTTCCTGTAACCGCGCCAGAAGTTGGCTGCGTTCATCCTGCAAAAGCTGCTGTTCGTCGTTCAGCGCGATAATCCGCTGGGAAATGGACAATCCTTCTTCGGTATCGCCCATCACGGATGCGACGCGACTACGTTCGAAATCCAGTTCAATTTTGAGCTGTGTCACCTGCTGATTCAGGGATGTAATCTGCTCACGCGCCATTTCCATGCTGGCTTGCATTTCCTGGCGGGCAACCATCACCTCACCATCCTCGATGGTGTCGATGTGAACCCCTTGAACCATCGCTTCAATCGCGCGTTCCTCGGCTTTCACGCGGGCTTCATTGGCCTCATGACTGAGGACGAGCAGGCCGCTGGCGATAATGGCAATGCCTTTGAGTCGTTCACGTTCAGGATCGGTGAGTTCGCGACCTGAATACGGCAGCCCAATCACCAGAATCGCGATCAATTCGTCATTTCGCGCCAGTGGTTGAAAATAAGTCGGCCCAATCTGACCAATATCGAGACGCGTGTAGAGGTCTTGCAATTCTTCGACGTTGCGATCCGGATAAAGTGGACGCTGCATCCGCCGTTCGATGGCATTGACCAACGTTGGCTGATCTCCCAGATTCAGTGACATCGCCGAGATAGGCCGCCGCATCACATTATCGTAAGCGTAAAAAATATCCGCGTAATTAGCATCCTGCAACCGCAGCAGTAAAGCAATATCAGCTTTCAGAATATCCAGCGCGGCGCTGACAACCTGCTGCGGAATTTCCGAAGGTGTCGCGTTCTCCAGAATCAACCCAAGCGCCTTCAGCAGTTGTACCGACTCGCGCTCCAGAGGCGATGTGATCTGTGCTTCTTCAAGCCTTACAGGGGGAACATAGGGTTCACGTTCATTCTGGATCGGCAGCTCAACATTAGATGAATCGCCGCTTTCGGATTTTAAATGGCTCACGACCAGACGGTAAATAACAGCAGGCATAATCGGCAAAGCCGCCAGGAAAGCCAGCCGTGACAAACCGGAATAATCACCAATAATCGTACCCTGCGCCATTTGGAGCAGCGTCCCGACGTTACCCAGAACCAATACCGCAAAAAATACCAGTTTTAGCGGGGCATCCGTTACCAGTCGGAAATATGCCAGCATCAGAATCAAGCCAAGCAGCGACACCACCGCCGGGATTAAAGTCCACGTCATCCCAAAGCGTGTCAGGTTAAAATCCATCGTCCCGGCCAGGCTCGGCCACTGTGCGCCCGTAAGGATATACCCCACGATCACAACAGCGATCAAGGCCAGCACAACCAGATTTGGCACTCGACCCCAGTGTGGATGATCGGCGGTTAGAAAAGCCCAACCCAGCAATAAGATCGTGATGACCTGCGCGGCACGTTCCAGCGGTGGCAAAATGATGGCGGAGTCCTGCCGCGACAGGAGCGCGAACAACGCACCAACCATCAGCAGCGCCCACACCAGCGTGATGCCTAAACCCGCCAGCACATAGCGCCCCGCCCCAACATCCTCTGGCGCATGCAGGCGGCGTTCCAGTGCCATAAATAAACCAGCCTGGGTAATCATCACAACCGCCAGGAAAAATAGCAGATCACCTGGAGATCGAACAAAAAGATTCACGAAATCAACGGGTGCTTGAGACAACTTACAATCCCTTAACCACACATAGAGGTTTGTTTAGTTAAAGTATAGCATAATCAAATAAACCTGCTGATTTTATTGAGGTTAGGATGACATTAGAGGATGGTTTAGATTGGTTGACGAAGCTTGTTAGTGTCGTTACACTCAACAATTTGGTTGAGGCTGATCGTTATTTGACGAGTAAATATGGCGGAAAGTAAGTTCTGGCGCAGTGTCGCGACAATCATCCGACGAGCGCCCTGGCTTGCCCTGGTGGCGCGGTTTTTCTGGCGTATCCGGCAGGCGCGATTTACCGCAGGTGTCGCAGGTGTCGTTTTTAACGAAACGGGCGATGTGCTGCTGGTTGAGCATGTTTTTCACCCCTATCTCCCCTGGGGATTGCCGGGTGGTTGGGTTGACCGTCGCGAAGACCCTGCCAATGCGCTGCAACGCGAGATGCAGGAAGAACTCCAGTTAACGGTTGAGATCGGCCCCATCCTCGTCCTAAAAGTCGATTACGGCAATCACATTGATGTGGCTTATTTGTGTTATTCCTCTGGGCCAATCGGCAAACTCAGCAGTGAGCTTCTCGGTTATCGCTGGGTTGCCCCGGCGAATCTGCCGCAAATTCACTCGTTCCATAACCGCGCGATCCGTCGCGCTATAGAATTAACAACACCCATATCAACATGACCATAAAATTAACATCACGAGTATCAATATGACCGCATTAAGTGGCTTAGGTACTAAACGACGACGATCCGGTCTGCCCCTCCTATCGATCCTCTCGACATTGATGATCCTGGGAGCAGCCGGAATTTTTGTGCTTCAACTCGTCACCTTCAGCCAGCAGCAGGAACGTCTGCCCGATGGCGTTTTTGTCGCAGGCGTTGATGTCAGCGGAATGCTGCCGGGAGAAGCTGTCGCCCAGTGGGAAAACGCGCTCTATCAGCCCGTAACGTTGTGGTATGGCGAAAGCCCCATCTCACTACGTCCAGAGGGCGTTGGTTTTCGAATCAACAGCGCCAGTATGATCGCCGAGGCCGAATCCGCTGGCGGGGCTGCGGGCGAAAACTGGGGACGCTTTTTCGACCACCTCACAGGACAGGAATCGCAAAGTGTTGTCAATATCAATCTGTCGGCTGAGTATCAGGAAAATCTGCTCGACCAGTTTTTGATGGAAATCAGCCGCCGTTATGACCGCGCACCCGGAAAAGCCGATTTTGACCTGCAAACCCTCACCCTCCGCCCCGACTCTGGCGGGTTCGCGCTCAATGTCCGCGCGGCTGTGCCTTTGATTGATGCCGCACTGCGCGACCCGAACAACCGCAGCGTCAGGCTGCCAATTGGCGACACCGGTGCTGGCTCGACAGACATTTCGATCCTGCGCGATCTCATCATTTCGTATCTCGATTCGCAAAGCTTTATCTATGATGGTCAAACCACTGTCGCCTCGGTTTATATCATGGACTTGCAGACAGGCGAAGAAATCAACCTGAATGGCGATGTTGCATTTTCTGCCGCCAGCACGATCAAAGTCCCTATCTTGATCGACTATTATCGTCACCTGTCGCTTGCGCCAACTGACGACGAAGCATTTTTGATGGCGAACTCGCTGCTGTGCAGTAACAATTCCTCGTCAAATCTGATTATGCAGATCATCGGCGGTGGGACAGAAAACGACATTTTTAGGGGTATCGGCGAAGTGACAGAAGATGCCCAATATCTCGGCGCACGGAATACTTTTCTCACTGCCCCACTGTACCTGGGTGTCGAAGGCCAGCAGCTTGGCTCCATCCCCGCACCCTCAACGACCCCAAATCAAAACTTCAATACAGGCGCTGACCCATATAACCAGACGACTGCTGAAGATATGGGGACGCTGTTTGGGCTGATCTACGATTGCGCGAACTATGGCTCTGGCCTGATAGCCGCCTACCCCAATGGCGAATTTACCCAGAATGAGTGCAGGCAGATGTTGGAACTCATGAGCGCCAACGACCTGGAACGACTCCTGCAAGGAGGCATTCCGAAAGACACGCGAATCTCGCACAAAAACGGCTGGCTCGACAACATTCATGGCGATGCAGGCATCGTTTACCCACCCAATGGTCGCAATTACATTATCGCCGTTTTTCTGTGGCAGGATGTTGAATTTTTCAGCTTCGCAACGGCCTGGCCGCTGATGGAGGGCATTTCACGGGCAGCCTGGAATTACTTCAGTCCAGAATCGCCCCTTCTGACACCACGTACCGATTTGCCAGAAACCGCACAGGAATGCAACCCAGCAGGTGGTCAAGGATTTTTGCCACCATTTGGCGAGGTTAACCTGAACGACATTAATGCGTGGCGAGCAAATCAATAGCGCCAATCGGCAAATGACAGACATCAGAGACTTGATGCTCTCGAAACGCGCGGTATTGTAGGGGCGCAAGGTCTTGCATAGGCATTAAGCTAAGGAATTATACCCGTTTTTGAGGGCATTTCGGGGTGCGAGTCGGTCAAGATTCGCGCCGAAACCCTCCAAAAATGAGCATCACATTAGGTAAAACGATAAGGCAGAAGTTCAAAAAGCACCTTTTTCAGCAAGTTTTACCCTCAAAATGTCTTAGCTTAATGCGTATGCAAGGTCTTGCGCCCGATCATTGCACAAACGAAGGTTGTACTAGCCTTTTGTCGCGCCCGCCGTCAAACCGCGAATATAATATCGCTGCAAGACGATGAACAGCAGGATCACCGGAACAATCGTGATGAGTGATCCCGCCATACGCACATTCCATTGAATGACCGCCTGCAAATCGAGGTCACGTAATTTCAGCGGCAGTGTAAACCAATCAGAATTGTTGATGACCAGCGAAGGCCAGACAAAGCCATTCCAACTGCCGATAAAATTCAAAATACCCACTGTCGCGATCACGGGTGCTGACAGTGGCAAGTAAATGCGAAGATAAATTCCCCATTCGCTGCATCCGTCGACTCGCGCCGCATCGCGCAGTTCACCGGGAAGCGTGTTATAAAAATTGCGAAAAAAGAAAATCGCAAATGGGCCGCCGCCATTAATCATCGGAATGACAAGTCCAGCATAGGTTGAAAACTGTGTAGAGTCGGGGCCGATAAATCCCAGGGCGCGCAGCAGTTGCATCAGGGGTATGAGAACGGTGACACCGGGAACCAGCAGCAAGCCGAGGAACGCCATAAAAAACAGATCACGTCCCCAGAATTTCGTCTTTGCAAACCCATAGCCTGCCATCGAATACACGACGATGATGCCAAGAACAACCGCAATCGAGATCACGGCGCTGTTGACGAAATACTTGAAAAAATCGAGTTGATTCCAGGTATCGACAAACACGTTAAACATGATTTCATTTGGGATCAGCGATTTATTTCGTAGCACTTCTCTGTTGGGCTTCAGCGCGGAAGAAACCATCCATAAAAACGGATAGATGCTGATAATCGTGTAAGCAGTCAGCACGATATAATAAAACAAGGTGGAGGGAACAAAATTGCGTAATTTCGCCACCTCAATCCTCCTTAGCCTGGAAAAAGCGCAGATTGACCAGCGCGACGATAAAAGCGAGAGCGAATAACATCCATGACATCGCGCTTGCCATGCCAAGCTGTCGTTGGTCGCCGAATCCATAGTTGAAGATTTGCAATCCAACGACTTCGGTATGACCTGCTGGACTGCCGTTGGTCATCAAATAGACCATTTCATACTCTTGCAGCGCTCGATTCAGGCTGGTGATGACGATAATCACCGTGATCGGACGCAGCAAAGGCCATGTAATCCGCCACAGCAGATGCCACGCATTCGCCCCATCAATAATAGCTGCTTCGTACAGCTCTCGCTCAATCGTCTGCAAGCCCGCCAGATAGAGGATCATAGCCGAGGGCACAGCACCCCAGATCATCACGATCATCAACGCAAGCAGGGCAGTATTGGGCTGCCCAAGCCATCCTTGTTTTGCCTGTAACGATCCCAGACCTATCGTTTCTAAAATACTGTTCAAAACGCCATTCGGCTGATAAATAAATGTCCAGGAATAATAGACAGCGATACCCGCCGTAACCATTGGCAGCAGCATCAATGTGCGATAGAGCGACTGTCCGCGCACGGCTCGATTCAAGGCCATCGCCAGCGGCAGCGCGATTAAGATCGTTCCAACAGTGACGAAAACCGCGATGATGATATTATTTTCGAAGGCCTTCCAGAAAAACTGCGACTGCGTGGGGTTAGAGTACAAAAATTCCTGGAAATTCCTCAAACCCACAAAAGCGCAGGCGGGGTCTTCGCAAGCGGGAGGCAGGAGCGAAAATTGCCCAAAGCCATTCCAGCGAAAAAAACTAAGCACAAAGGAATAAACAACAGTATAGAGGCCAAACACCAGAAAAATTAACATGGCGGGCAAAATAAACAAAAATCCGCTGTTATCTTTCAGTATTTGCCGGACCGTTTTGCGGGGCTTCACGCCAAGCGGCGCAGAGCCATAAGCAGACTTGAGCTGCGTTTGTGTCATGCCCGTGACTCCTGATTATGAAAAACATGGCATGGTCAAGATTTAGACCATGCCATGTTAAAATTACTCCAGATTTAAATCAGGAACCGAGCTGTTCCCAGGCTGCTGTATTCGCCTCATCAATCGCAGGCGCGAGTTCTTCAGGGGTTATTTCGCCCGTGATGAACTGCTGCAAACCAAGCTGCAAAACCGACGAAGGTTCCTGCAACTGCTGCGCGGTGGATTCCTGGAAAGGTGAATAGTCGCTGATGGCGTTCAACAGACCAGGCATCACCGAACCAACAATTTCTGGGTCAGATGAAACTTTTACGGCTGGCAGATCGCCATTAATCTTTGCGAAAACCGACATTTGCTCTGGTGTGGTCATATATTGCAGGAATTGCAGCGCCTCGTCAGGGTGTTCGCTGTTCTTTGTCACCATCACGTCGATCAGCGGTGCAGGGGCGATTTCCAGAATCGGGAAAACCGAGCCTTCCAGCGGGGGAACGGCGAACGAGACGATGTTTTCGGGATCCATGCCCTGGGCGATCAGGAAGCCGAGCGTGTAGGTGCCGCCGAGGTCGAAAGCAGCCATTTCTTGCGAGAAGGCCACGTCCGCCGGGTCGATATTGGTTTGGAGAATACCGGGCATCCACAGATCATTGGTGGACATCGCATAGAACCATTCCAGCACTTTCATCGCGCAGGGGTTGGTAAAGCTGTCCTCACCACTCCAAATCGCGTCGTAGGTTTCCACGCCGCAGCTTGTAATCATGAGTGGGTTGAAAAGCCAGAAATGGAGAACGGCAGGATTCTGCACGCCAGTCACCAAACCAGCATTGCCAGTGGTTTCCTTAATCGTGAGCATCATGTCCATCCACTCTTCGGCGGTGGCGGGTGTCACATTGGGGTCGAATCCGGCATCAGCGATCATTTGTTTGTTGCCAAACAGGAAGAATGCCTGACCAGCGAGCATCGGCACACTAAAGACCTGACCGACCTCGATGTTGGAATAGGTGCAGTCGGCATCCTGCTGACAGAAGTCATAGGTGCTCTGGGTCATGACCGATTGCAGCTCGAAAGTTCCAGGGAGGAACTCGCTCTGCCAGGATTCATCGACCACATCCGTCAGTTCGACCAGCATATCGGTTGCGGCCAGTTCCCACTGCCCACCAGACCAGAACGAGAGAATATCTGGCAGATCGCCCGACTGTGCTGATGTCGTAATCTTTGTACGATAAACTTCATCGGGGTTATAGGCTTCGACATTGACCTTGATGCCTGTCTCAGCCTCGAAATTAGCAGCGATAGCTTCCAGACCCGGCACATGGAATATTTTCCACGTCCACATCGTCAGTTCGATGGGGTCTTGAGCCATCGCACCGCCGGATAGCGATAACACGATCAAAGCGACTGCAAGAACAAAAAAACGTTTCCGCGTTAACATAAGTTTTTCCTTCTACTTTCTAGAGAGGCGATATAAGAATATATACACGGGGTATTCAGAACGCCCCTAATTCTAGAATACCCTCCAGGGGGTGTCAACAAAATTGGTCTGACTAACATAACCAATCGAACAGACTATTTCGAATTAAACTTATGGTTGGCGAGGGCCTCGTTGAGGGATTTGAAGACCGTAAACACGAGATCGAAGCCAATGAGCATAAAAACCTCGCGCACCGATGGGGTCAATCCCGCAAGGATCAAGTCACCCCGCTGATCGCGTGTGCGCTTCCACAGGCTGACCAGAATTTTCAGCCCGCCGCTGGCAATATAATCCACTTTGCTCATGTCTAAAATCAGATTTCTATGACCATCGCCCAGTTCTTTAACAACTACCGCTTCCAGGCGGCGGCTCGATGCAATGTCCAAACGTCCGCTTGGCGCTATCGACCAGTTGTTATTGGGGTACGATGAAACCAAAATCGGGGTTGGCTCAAGCGGTTTTCGCGTATTCTCGGACAGTCCTGTTTTGGATTTCAAACGCTTGACCATCGTGAGACGGTTGCGCCCCTGGCTGTAATCATAGGTGAGTTCATCCATCATCTTCTTGATGAAATACACCCCCCACCCACCTATACGGCGATCTTCAAGCTCACTGGTAGGGTCAGGATCGGTGCGGCCCAGCGGGTCAAACGGGAAGCTGTCATCGAGAATCTGGACAACAAAACGATTGTCATATTTCTGGCAGATAATATCAATGAAACGTTCATCGTCGGCAAGGCCATAACCATGCTCAATAATGTTGGTACATATTTCATCAACCGCCAATTGGCAATGATGGGCATCGCGTTCGTCCAGGCCTGCGCTTTCGGCCTCGGCGACCACAAAGTCACACGCCGTCGCGATGTCTTTAATTTGAGCAGATATGCGTAATTTTTTCTCGTTCACAGTTTGGCGCTCCCTTCCGGTAACGCTAGTAACTGTTGATAGCCTCGGCTTGACTGGCAAAAACCTGAATTTCACTATCCAGACCAGACATTTCGATCACTTCGACCACGCGCGGCGAAGGTTGAGCAATCCGCAAATCACCGGAAGCCCGTCGCAGTTTCTTTAAAGCAGAAACGATCTCGCGTAAACCCGCGCTGCTCATATACCCCACCGCCGATAAATCCAGCACAAGCTGGGTGTGGCCTTCGTCAATTACGCCACTCAGCGCATCGCCCAGGAGATTCGCGTTCGAGCTATCAATACGGCCACTGGCTTCGATCAGCGTTACCGGGTCTGACTGAGAAACGTTAAAATCCAACATGACGCTTTGCTCCTGATTTCAAATTGCTGCGCACATCCGATATTCATTATATCGAGTTTATTGGCAGGGGCAAAACCGACCTTACATCGAGTTTATCGACAGGGGCAAAACTGGCCTTTTTGTTGAGGTATTCATATGTCGCTCTCAAGGCGCGTTAAGGCACGTTATAATACGAGTGCATTCAAGTGACCATCACGAAGAAAGATTTTTAAGCAATGAACTGGGGATCGTTTATCATATTGACAGGCTGGTTTGGCATGATGTTCCTGCTCATCCAGCGGGCAGAAATCCGCCGACGGCGCACCGTGACAATTCTGATGATTTTCGCCGGGGTTTTGACATTCATGTGGGCAAATGGGCAAAATTTAACAGGCGCTCTGGTTGCTGCCTTTATCACCGCCCTGATTTTCAATTTCTTGTTCTGGCTTTTGATCGGGCGTTACAACCCCGTCGGCAGCAGTGAAGATATTCGCGTCATCCGCATGGACGATCCATAGGGGTTTATGGTCTGTAGGGGCGACGCATGCCTCGCCCCTACAACAAGTATGTTCTATCCAATCACATTCAGCGGGATGACATCCGCGCTTTGCAGCATCAGCAGGCTGGTACGGGCGGCAACAGCCTCCGCGACGCTCTGTAGCGCCTTCCCTGCTGGGCTATCCGGCTCGGTAATGACAACGGGGCGACCATAATCGCCACCTTTACGCACCGCCGCTGCCAGAGGAACACGCCCCAAAAATGGCACGTTGCGCTCTTTTGCCAAACGTTCGCCACCACCCTCACCGAAAAATTCGCCCGCCATATTTTCGACAACACCAATAATCGGTACATTCAGGGTTTCGAACATCGCGATACTGCGCAGCGCATCCGACACGGCAACTTCCTGCGGTTGTGTGACAATAATCACCCCTGTCAGCGGGAACGATTGCGCCAACGACAGCGGTGCATCACCTGTCCCTGGTGGCAAATCGACGATCATGTAATCGAGTTTGCCCCATTCGACATCGGTAAAAAACTGGCGAATCGCACTGTGGAGCATCGGCCCGCGCAGAATCATCGGCTTGTCGGGCGTGGTCAGAAATCCGGTGCTGATGAGCTTAAAACCATAAGCTTCCATCGGCAGCATTTTGTTATCCACCACGCGAGGACGACCATAGCCCAACCCCGTCATCATCGGGATATTCGGGTTCAGAATATCTGCATCAATCAGGCCGACTTTTGCGCCTGCTTCTGCCAGTGCCGCAGCCAGATTGGTCGAAATGGTACTTTTGCCCACACCACCTTTACCGCTGGCGACAGCAATCAGGCTGTTCATCGGCACGTCAAGTCGTCCGATCATCCGGCGATCCGTCGGCACTTGTGCGTCCCAGGCAATGTCGATCTTCTGGATTCCCGGCACATGACCGATAAGCGCCGCTGCACAACGATCCTGAAACACATTTTTCAGTGGGCAAGCAGGTGTCGTCAGGACGATTGTAAATTTCGCTGTATCGCCCACTACTTCCAGGTCGCGTACCATATTCAGAGAAACAATGTCTTTATGGAGTTCCGGCTCAATCACAGTTGAAAGCGCCGTCATAATTTGTTTTTGTATGTCGCTCATAACACTCTCGCTTCAATAGACGAAACATGATGTGAATAAGTATAACAAATATAAGCAAAATTAGTCAGTGCTTTTTGTCACAAATAAAAAGCCCGGCTAGTTAACCGGGCTTGATTTTTGTAGATCAAACGAACGCTATTGTGAACCAGCTTCTTTAGAAAGCTTGCGGGCAAGTGCTTCCTGGCGCTTACGCAGGCGTTCGGCTTTCAGCGCGTCTTCGGCGCTTGGCCCGGCTTGGGCAACCGCAGCAGCGCTACGTTCAGCGGTAGGCGCGGCCTCGGCAGCCGGAGCAGGCTCTGGCATGGTTGCGCGGATCATCTGCATGACTTGTGATGGATCCGTCGTCGGTGTATAAGCCACAGACGGTACGCCAGCTTTCTTCTTAGATTTTACAGTATCGGAATGTTCCCAGCTACCACGCGCTTCTGCTTCTTCATTCGCCGTTGTCGGGGCGATATTCAGCCAATAGCTAAATGGTTTGGAGAGCTTTTCCTTGTCATGAATGTGCGCCGTCGTGCGGTCATAGCTTGCCATTTCGTAATCGTGATCCATCTTGATGGCATCGAAGGGGCAAAATTCCGCACAGTACCCGCAGTTCATGCAGATGTCGATGTCGATGTAAAACGCCTGTGGTTCGGGAATCGGGCGTTTGGTTACAGGGTCTTCGCCGCGCACAATCCAGATACACTGGGGTGGGCAAACCTTCGCGCAGATACCGCAGCTTGTACACCAGTCCTCGCCGGGGCGCTCTGGGTGATCGGCATCTTCCACGACCAGAAATGGCGTAAAGCGAAAACGTTCCGGCACAGCGATTTTCTCCTCAGGATACTGAACGGTATAAATACCTTCCGTTTTCATACCCTGGCGCAGTTCGAATTCGCTCTGGTTAAAATACTTCTTGCCCATATAGCGCATGTCATTGAAGTACGTTCTGACCAGGTGACGTAAGGTAATCGTCAAGCCTCTTAAAATGCCTTGTCCGTACATTGTCATGTTTATCCGTCCTAACGATCCGTCTCGCCCAGCACAATGTCAATACTGCCCAGAATAGTCACCACATCGGCGACCTTGTACCCTTTAGACATCGGCCCCAACGCCGTCAAATTGATGAAACTTGGGGCGCGGATGTGATAACGCCAGGGATTCTGCGGCCCTTTTTCGTCACCAGCGGAGACGACATAATAGCCAAGTTCGCCCTTCGGATTTTCAACGCGGCCATAGGATTCTCCAATCGGCACACGTCCCAAATAATTGAACTTTGAAACCACCTCTTCACCTTTGGTACGTTCCAATCGGGGAAGAATTTGCTTGAGGATGCGCAGGCTTTCGCGTATCTCGTACACACGCACCATAAAGCGATCATAAATGTCGCCATTTTGACCCACTGGAATATCAAAATCCAGTTCGGGGTAAATGCTGTAAGGGTCGGATCGGCGTATGTCATAGGCTACACCACTCCCGCGCAGCAGCGGCCCGCAGGTGCTGTAGGCAATCGCACGGTCAGCCGGAAGAACACCCACGCCAACGGTGCGCGTCTTGAGAATTTCGTTGTTAACCAGCAGGCGCTCATATTCGTCCATGAAACGCGGCAGGCGCTCGTTAATCATCTCGGTGAGATAATCCATCGTGTTATAGTCGCGCACTTTGTCGTTAACCATATTCACGACACTGTGAATGCGCTCCGGGATGTCCTTGAACACGCCGCCAAAACGCATGTAATTGCACATCAGGCGGCTACCTGCTGTTGCCTCGAAAAAGTCGAGGATTTTTTCGCGTTCGTTATTGGCATAAAGCATCGGCGTAAAGAATGCACCCAGGTCATTGAGCAGGAAGCCGAGCGACCAGAGGTGGTTAACAATGCGCGTCAGTTCGGCCATCAGGACGCGAATGACTTCAGCGCGATAGGTCGGGGGCTGGTAACGTGCGCCCAACGCAAGAAGCTGCTCAACGGCCAGCGCATAGCCGAGATTGTTGCTCATGCTGGAAATGTAATCCAGGCGATCCGTGAACGGCATATTTTGCAGGAACGAATTGCGCTCACCAATTTTTTCGTGATTACGGTGCAGATAGCCCATCACCGGATCGAGCGTTTCAATCGTTTCGCCGTCGAGCGTCACCACCATGCGGAACACACCATGTGTACTGGGATGATGCGGCCCCAGATTGACAACCAGACGATCCGTTTTAATGCCGCCCTCACCCGTCAGGTCTTGAACATCAACTCCAAGACCCAAGCTGTTATAGAGGGATTCTTCCGATGTATCGGTGAGACGCGAGAGGTCAAGGTCAGCCGGATACATGACGTTGTGACCGTAAGCATTCTTTTCTTCGATGCGGTGGACATGCCCCGCAGGCCAACGGCTTTCGAAGGGCTTATGATCCTCTTCGAAATAGGCTTCCTTCCAATCCTTGCGCATCGGGTGGCCGTTAAAGCCCTCCCACAGCAGGATTCGCTGTAGATTCGGATGCCCAGGGAAGCGAATGCCGTACAAATCCCAGACTTCGCGCTCCTGGAAATCAACACCCGGCCACACATCGATCAACGATGGGATTTCGGGGTTGTCGCGGGGTGTTTGCGCCTTAAAGACCAGCGCAGGCCCGCCTGTGGTGCGGTAGGCATGATAGACCATCTCCATCTCATCAGCGATGCCCAGGTAATCTACACCTGTCGCGCTGGAGAGATAATCAAAGCCAAATTCATCACGTATCGAGGTCGCAACCTCAACCAATTTACTTTTATCGACGATAACGCCCTTATAGCCCTGGCGGGTATCATTTTTGACAGCTTCGGGAAATTTTTCCTTCAGCTTGTCAATGACGGCGTTAACATCTACATCTACGGTTTGGGGTGCAGCGATTACCATCTTAACTATTCACCTTTCGCAGCGTGCTTGCGTGCCAACGCTTCTTCACGTTTGCGCAGCCGTTCAGCTTTCGCAGCGTCAACTTCTCCGCCATCAGCAGCGGCGGCAGCAGGTGCAGCACCTTTGGCAGCAACTACTGCTTTCATTTGCGGCGCAGGCAGTTCACGGACACCATAAGGCTTGCCCAGCGCGGCTAATTCAGCCTGCCGCCGGATAATATCCATCTGGCGCGGGTCAATAACATCCGGGCCGAGGATCGGAATAGGCGTCGGCTCAGATGGCCCAACACCGTACCAGGGCACATCGTCCATATTCGCCAACGATTGACCGTCAATCTTCTTTTGCAGCGCGATCAACCCATGAATCAGAGCTTGCGGGGTTGGCGGGCAGCCAGGAACATAAACATCCACCGGCAAATATTTGTCAACGCCGGAAACGACGTTATAGCCCTCTTTGAACGGCCCGCCACCGCTGGCGCAAGCGCCCATCGCCAGCACATATTTCGGCTCTGGCATCTGGTTATACAGGCGCACAATCGGCACGATCATCTTCTTGGTCACGGTGCCGGAAACGATCATCAGATCGGATTGACGTGGGCTGCCGCGCATGACTTCCATGCCGAAACGTGAAAAGTCGAAGCGCGAAGCCGCCGTGCCAATCATCTCAATCGCGCAGCAGGCCAATCCAAACAGCAGCGGCCACATGGATGAGCGACGACTCCAATTATAGACTTTGCTCAGGCTGGTGATCGCGAGGTTGCTCTGTAACTCATCCGGAATCGGAAATTCCGTATTGTGCAGTTCGCGCAGGTTTAAATCGCTCATATAGGATTGCTCTCCTCATACCATTCGCGCAAAATATCGTGAAGAATGTCTTGTGTTACGATTTCGGGGTCATCGGCAAAATCTGGAAGCGCGATAATCCATTCGCGTAACTGCTCGATGCCCACTGTATCAATCTCAACATCCGGGTAAGCCTCCATGAGTGCTAACACAATCTCAAAAGAAGCATCCCAGAATAATCTACCTTGATTCATCTCTCTAGCTTACCGCATTCCGGCTCGAATTTCGACAAAACAATCGGTTCTTTGGACATTTCAACCTGACCGATCTAGCCTCTAGATGTTTCAACCTGACCCGATCTAGCCATTCAAAATGCGTTCGGTGTCAATCTGCGCCCGCTGTAAACGCCCGCTGTAATCGACATAGACGGATTTCCACTCGGTAAAGCTGTCCAGCCCGACCTGCCCTGCCTCACGCATCCCGTTGCCTGTGCCGCGTGTGCCACCAAACGGGAATTGAATCTCCGCGCCCGTTGTGCCGTGATTAATGTAAACAATACCCGTCGTCAGGTCGCGGATGGCACGGAAAGCAGCGTTGACATTTTCGGTAAAAATGCTGCTGGAGAGGCCGTAAGCGACACCGTTGTTGACTTCAATCGCTTCCTCCATACTGCCGACTTCTACAATCGACAACACCGGGCCAAAAATTTCTTCCTGCTCTACGCGCATTCCACGTTCTACGCCATCAAACAAAGTCGGCTGAAAGAAAAAGCCTTTGTCCATGTCCGACGGACGTTCGCCACCGATCAAAACTTTAACACCTTCGTGCTTCGCGATTTTGATGTAACCGGAAACTTTTTCCAGCGCCTTCTGGTTAACCAGCGGCCCCATATTGACGCTTTCGTCCAGGCCATTACCCAATTTCAGCCCCCGCGCCTTCTCGACCAGCGCCTCAACTAATTGGGGCTTGATCCCGCTTTGGACAATCAAACGGCTGGTGGCGGTACAGCGCTGTCCTGTCGTACCGAATGCGCTCCACGTAATCGCATCGACAGCCAGATCGAGATTCGCGTCATCCAGGACGATAATCGCATTTTTGCCACCCATTTCCAGCGAGACTTTTTTGCCGATGGAAGCGGCTTTCGCATAAACCTTGAGTCCGGTTTGCGTCGAACCCGTAAATGAAATGACGCGCACACCCTGATGCGTCACCAGAAAATCACCGACCTCACCCGCGCCAAGCACGAGGTTCAAAACCCCCGGCGGCAACCCCGCATCCTGGAAAACGCGCACAAATTCGGCTGCGGTAGCGGGAGTATCTTCACCGGGTTTGAAAACAATCGCGTTTCCGGCGATCAGCGCGGGCAATATCTTCCAGCTTGGCACAGCAATCGGGAAATTCCAGGGAGTAATCAGGCCAATGACACCGACAGAATCACGCAAAGCCATCCCAAATTTATTCGGCATTTCGACAGGCGCAGTATAGCCCATCAATCGCCGTCCCTCACCGCCCATATAGTAAGCCATGTCAATGGCTTCCTGGACATCGCCGCGTGTCTCGCTGATGATCTTGCCCATTTCCTGCGTCATCAGGCTGGCAAGCTGCTCTTTGCGCTCGGCAAGAAGCTGCGCCACACGAAAGAGAATTTCACCTCGGCGCGGCGCAGGCGTTAAGCGCCAATTTTTATACGCTTCTTTGGCAGCATCCACAGCCGCGTTCACGTCTGCCGATCCACTTTGGGCAACAGGCGCGATCACTTCCTCGGTAGCCGGGTTATAGGTATTGAAGGTCGCGCCAGAACGCGATTCGACCCATTCGCCGCCTATAAAATTTCGCACGAGGTCAGGCATCATTCATTTCCTTAAAGCGAAACAATTTGAGAGGAAAAATAACGTCATTTTGGATTTAAGTATAGTTTGGCGAAAGTTAATTGTCAAGAATTTCACAATTTACTATGGTTAACATTTCGGCATTTTATGGGCGGGATAATTTTCGAATCCAGACATCAGATTTTATGCCAGATTCAACACCCGCGCACCTTCGATCCCGACCTGTGTATGTCGTGCCGCGCTGCCCATGCCTTCTTCAGAGTAGACATCTTTCATGGCTGCTGCTGCCGCTTTCGCGATACCCTCGCTGTCGCATACCGCGCAGAGAGTCGGCCCTGCTCCACTAATAACCATGCCAAGCGCTCCAGCTTTTTTGGCGGCGACGCGCACTTCGACGAGCATTGGCATCAAATGGGCGCGGGCTGGCTCGACCACCGTGTCCAGTTCCATAGCGGCGGCCATTTCCTCTATATCACCACGATAAAGCGCACTCACGAGTCTCGCGACTGCCGCCGTCTGTGTCACCATTGCCTGAAGTGGGATCATTTTGGGCAGCACCGCGCGAGCCTCAGAGGTTGGCACACCAACATTGGGTGTCACCAGCGCGAGATGTAAATTCGGCGGCACAGGCAGCTTGTGAATCTGCCCAGCCTCAACACCCATCACCAACGTGATCCCGCCGAACAGACTCGGCGCGACGTTATCTGCATGATAGCCGCTGACACATGCCTCTCCCTCCAGACATGCAGGCAACAATTCAGCTAATGTTAACGGTGAGCCGAACAGCGCGTTCACTGCCACTACCGCCGCAACCGCGCTGGCGGCGCTGCTGCCTAGTCCACTCGCAAGTGGCAGGTGCTTATAAACCGTCATTTCCACGCCGTCCTGTGCGTCAATTGTTTGAAGGAAGGCATTCGCCGCCACAGAAGCTGTATTTTTCCGGGAATCGCGCGTCAAAACGCCGCCATCCCCCTCGATTCCGACAATCGAGACGCCGGGCTGCTCACGCCGCACCACACGCACAATATCGCCCGGTTCGCACAGCGCCAAACCCAAAATATCGAACCCAACACCCAGGTTCGCCATCGTCGCCGGGGCGAATGCTTCTGCTCTGGTAAAACTCATAATTGATTGTTATCCTTACAGGCGTGAAACCTTCTTGCGCATGGGCGGGAAAAATACAATGTTGAGTATATTACAATGTATGAATTGCAATCGGCAATACCCGATTGATGCAGTCATTTATACGTGTGAAGAGTGTGGCGGCCTGCTGGATGTCCAGCATGATTTGGATACCCTGCGTAAGACAGTCACACGCGACACTTTTGACCAGCGACTGGGTACTTATGAAGCACCGTACAACAGCGGTGTCTGGCGCTATAAAGAGCTAATCTACCCGGATGTCAAACAAGAGTACATCGTCAGCCGTCCAGAAGGCAACACCAATCTCTATCATTCTCCCAAATTGGCGCAGTGGGCAGGTGTCAAAACGCTCTATCTGAAGCATGAAGGCGAAAATCCCACTGGCTCGTTCAAAGATCGCGGCATGACGGGCGGCCTCACCCAGGCGCGTGTACTGGGTATGAAACGTGTCGCCTGCGCCTCAACCGGCAATACATCAGCGTCACTGGCAGCTTATGCGGCTTTTGGCGGGCTGGAAGGCATCGTTTTCTTTCAAAACAAACAGATCGCGCTTGGCAAACTCTCGCAGGCGATTGCATACGGCTCGACGTGTATCCAGATCGCCGCCGATTTCGACAAGAATCTGGAACTTGTCCGGCAGGTCGGCATCGAACTCGGCATTTACGTGCTGAACTCGATTAACCCCTTCCGGCTCGAAGGTCAAAAATCCATCGTCATCGAGGCGATTCAGCAGCTTCGCTGGAAAGTGCCAGACTGGATTGTCCTTCCAGGTGGTAATCTGGGCAATACGTCAGCTTTCAGCAAGGCGCTCTACGAATTGCACAAGCTTGGCCTGATTGACCGAATCCCGCGTCTGGCGATTATCCAGGCGGAAGGCGCAAACCCCCTTTATCGGAGCTTCGTCAAGGAATTTGAATCCTACGAACCGATGCACGCCGAAACCCTAGCGACGGCGATCAAAATTGGCAACCCGGTCAATTATCCAAAAGCCGTTCGCGCCGTCATGTGGACGGATGGCGTGGTCGAGCAAGTCAGCGATCAGGAAATTCTGGATGCCAAAGCCTTAATTGATGGGCAAGGCATCGGGTGTGAACCCGCATCTGGTTGTTCATTAGCAGGTGTCCGCAAACTCGTGAATGGCGGCATTATCAAGCCAACTGAAACTGTTGTCGGCATCCTCACCGGACATCTGCTCAAAGACCCGGACGCAACCATCAGCTATCACCGTGACGAATTGGGTACGCTCAAAGCCAACTATCCCAATCATCTGCACCAGGCAGAGCCATCGGTAGAAGCCATTTCACAAATTCTGATGGGCAAAGGCGAAGCACAAACCGCCTGAAATCAAACATTGTAGGGCGTAGCGTGCTGCGCCCTTGTCGCACATTTCACTTGCCTACCCTAAATCCCCTCAAAATTAAGCTCAAAAACTCAAATCCGAAGAAATTGTGAATATTCCGTAAAACAAGCATGAATTTTGTTCACAACTATTGACTGGCAACAATTTTCTGTGATATTGTATAAACATGTTGCACTTAGCAACAATTATTCATTCGCAATCATATGGAGATTTCCCAACATGTTGTACATGCCCCGTGAAGAAGGTCAAGGTCTCGTCGAATATGCTCTGATCCTCGTGCTGGTCGCCGTCGTCGTTATCGTCATTCTGGCGCTGCTCGGCCCCGCCATCGGCAACATTTTCTCGAACCTCATCAACAACATCTAGTTCGTCATCATTGCTACAACGAAACGAGCGGCCTCCGGGTCGCTCGTTTTTATTTCCCATCGTCATCGGGCGCAAAGTTTTGCGCACCTACAGTCCCAGGTTTTTAACTCAGCACTTGGCACTTTCCACTTTTAACTGGCTAAGGCTTGATCGAGATCGTTCAGTATATCGTCGGTGTCCTCGATGCCAGCGGCAAAGCGCACCAGATTATCTTTGATGCCCAATTCCAGCCGTTCTTCTGTCGTCTTTTCGTAATAACTCATCAATGCGGGCTGCTCAATCAGGCTTTCGACACCGCCGAGGCTGGGCGCAATGTATGGAATTTTCAATGCGTCGATAAAATTGGATGTCGTTTTGAGATCGCCCGCGACCTCGAAGCTGACCACGCCGCCAAATCCACTCATCTGCGCAGCCGCGACGGTGTGATCGGGATGCGACTCCAGGCCGGGATACCAGACGCGCTCAATCCGGGGATGCGATTCCAGGAATCGTGCAACGGCCAGCGCATTATGATTCTGCTGCCGCACACGTACCCCCAGCGTTTTAATACCGCGATCCAACAAAAATGCGTTTTGCGGGTCAACCACGCCGCCCAGAATCCCGCGAGCATCACGCAGCGCCTTGATACGATCCGCACTGCCAACAACCACGCCTGCTAACAAATCATTGTGACCCGATAAATATTTGGTCGCGCTGTGAATGACGAAATCGATTCCCCATTCAAGCGGACGCTGGTTAATGGGCGTGGCAAATGTGCTGTCGATCAGGGTCTTCACGCGATATTTACGTCCCAGGTCAGCAACTTTTTCAAGATCAGCAATTCGCAAATAGGGGTTGGTGGGGCTTTCAGAGACGATAAAGCGGGTTTTCTTGGGGATAATCGCGGCTTCCAGAGCTTCATAGTCGCCGTTAGGGACGACAGTCGTTTCTATACCGAAACGCTTCAGAAAGGTCTGACAGAACTGCCGTGTACGCCGATAACAGTCGCTCGTCATGATGATATGCGCACCGCTTGGCAGCACCGACAACAGCACCGACGTCACCGCGTTCATGCCGGAAGCGTAGAGTACAGCATCCTCGCCCCCGTCCAGCGCCGCGAGTTTACGCTCGACAGCGGCAACAGTCGGATTACCATAGCGACCATATTCTTCGCGGCTGTCGCCATCCCCCCAGGTTTTATTCTCCATGAAGTCGATCAAATCCTGGGTGTCATCAAATGTATAGGTCGCGGTCTGGACAATCGGCGTGTGCAGCGAATTAAACGCCTTCTTCCGTCGTGTGCCACCATGAACCGAGCGCGTGCTGCTACCAGACGCTTGATCTTCGGTTTTACTGTTTTGTGTTTCGTCCAGGTCTCTCAAAGCCGCCATTTCCTGTCCCTTTATCGAAATATAAAAAAACCCGGTTAGATATCTTTTATCCAGACCGGGTTTCCATACATTTCACCAATAAAAAAAGACTTCGGCTGAAGTCTCTTGAGTTCGGGGTTTATGACCTGACATCAATATGTCAAGTTTCCGCTCTCATCTCCACAGAATATTCTGTCGGAGTTGGCACCTTCCCGTTTTTAACAGGGGTTGCCGCGGTTTCGTAGGGCCGTTCCCTCCACCGCTCTGGATAAGAGATATATAATTGTTAAACTGCATTGGGGAAACTTTATCATGAATCGTATCGAAAAGCAAGCAATTCGACATTTTTGGGAGTGGCTAAAAGCAAAGATGTACATTAGGTTGAATGATAAATACATGTCTATTCATATTACTTTGCGTAACAAAATCCAGAGAACAAGTTGAGAGCAATCATGCTATTTCACCCCTACAAAGGACTATAAATATATCCCCCAGAAGATGGATGTATCGGGTAAGGACAGGTTTTACAATACTCATAGGGTATATTGCCAAACACACGTCTAAAGCCCTCTACAGCAACAACTTTGAAGCTACCCGAATAAGCTTCTAAAACTTGAAAAGCGCGTTGATGACCCGCAGACTTTCATCAACTTAAGTTTGATGATGCCCGTTGAACCTTGTTATCGTCTTAAACAAGATTCAGGCATATCCTGCTCACCAAACAAAACCTCAGACCTTATTCATTCCTCCCATACTTAGCTTCAACAATTTTCATATTGTTGACAGCTCCTACACAACTTTTACCTTTGCGTGTCGCAGCATCAAGGGCTGAAATCAATTTGTTAGCTGCTATTTAGAAAGCGGTGCAATATGACGACGCGAATTATGGTCATCAACAACTCCGATGACATCCTGGCATTGTTTAAGAAAATCCTGGAGACGGATGACTGCGAGGTCTTTCTCCAACTGTTTTTAAACTCAGACTTACGTGAAGTACGCAGAATAAAGCCTGACCTGATCATTCTTGACTATTATGTAGGACGAGAAGGCGTGGGTTGGGAATTTCTGCAACTGCTCAAGATGGAAGATTCGACTACTGGTATCCCTGTCCTGATCTGTACAACAGCAGTACGACTTGCCCAGGAAATAGGCGGTTATCTCGCCACCAAACGGGTGTCGATCCTGCGCAAGCCCTTTGAAAGTCGAGATTTAGCCAATGCCGTTCGACTCGCCCTGATGGATGAGCATATCACCTCTTCACCAGAGCAGGTTCTGCCCAAATCTGACGGATCGAGCCAGGACAGCAAATCAAAAAAGCGTCCAGCGGAATAACACTTTTTTACGACCAGATTCCGCAAGCTGAATCGTTCCCTGCTAGAAGTTCATGTTCTCAACAAGAGGCGTTATGGAAACACGTATTGTAGTCATCGATAATGATGAGAGTATGCGAGACCTTTTTACTTTGGCTTTAAAAAGAGAAGGTTGGCGAGTCTCTGGCTACGCTTATGCCCAGGTAGAGATAGCTACTCTGTTACAAGACCGACCCGGCCTTATTATCCTCGATTTCACCGCTCAAAGCGGTGGAACAGGATGGCGGTTTCTACAACTGCTCAAAATGGAAGATGAGACGGCTAAAATCCCTATCCTGATCACCACAACCGCGTTCAATTTGTCAGCAGATATACGGGGCTATCTATCATCACTGGAGATCGGCATCATACAAAAGCCTTTCGATCTCAACACCTTTCTGGCGCTTGTGCAAAAAACCATTACACAGGCAAGTCTCGCAGGGATTATCGTTTCCGGTGACCGTATCCTGCCCATTTTAGTGGTTGATGATATGGAAGATTTAAATGACACCATCACATTGGTTTTAAGGCTAGAGGGCTATCAGGTCGTCACCGCCTCTAATGGGATGCAGGCGCTTGATGCTGTCTCTCGCGGCGATCATTCCCTGATTCTGCTCGATATTGACATGCCGATTATGAATGGGTTTGAATTTTTAGCAGCTTATGACCGGCTGTTGAAACCCCACTCCCCGGTCATTATCGTCAGTGGTGAGGCCGATATATGGACCCTGGGCCTCCCCTCTTTTGTGGTTGATGTTCTCCCAAAACCTTTTACAATCACGCAATTACTCCAGATAGTAGGAAAGTTTACACAGCCAGCCTGATGCAGACTTCCACGTCTAAAATCTGTATCCATCCCCCTGCAAATTGATTGTCAATAGACTTGTTCGCAAAGCAAATTTATATTCAATCCCCAATTATATTGCGCAGATCAAGCAACATGTCTAGCCACAATTGAAAAACACACAAAATATATGACCTATTACATCCCCTACGATTGAACGGGGGTGAAAAAAACGTGTATACTTACAAAAGGAATACTTTAGAGGAAAGTCAGGCGTTTGAGTCACGAATTATCTGTCACGGTGATGAGCGGTGTCGATGATGGCTCGCTGCTCAAGTGCAGCGCTGAAAATGGCGATGGACACCTCCATGAAGATGGTACGTGGGTGTTCAACATCGGGCGGCACGACAGCAACGATATCTGCCTTAATAACGACACATTCATTTCACGGATGCACGCACGGATTTTTTGGAACGAGAATCACTGGTGGGTCGAGGACTGTGAAAGCACCAACGGCACATTCATCGAAACCCCGGACGAGGATAAACCAGTCAAGGAAGCCATTTCGGTTGCACCAGGGCAACTATTTCGGATCGGACGCACATGGTTGCGTATAGAACCGGACGGTTCAGAAGAGTGACACCTTATGACCATCGACCTGAAAGATATTCTCATCAGCGCCCGGCAGGAATCGCACCGGATGCAGCATTTTTATATCGGTGTCGAGCATCTCTTTATCGCTTTGCTGGAAATTCCAAGCGGAATCGCACGCGGTATTTTGCAGGAACATGGCTTAACGCCTGATTATGTGATTGACGGTGTGCGGCAGAAAATCGGCAAAGGCAGCAAGCGCCGCATCTGGTCAGGAACGCCCTCGACTCCCCGCGCGAATGTGATCCTCGCTATCGCCAACGAGATCGCGATGGATGAAGGCCGCCCGGACATCAATGAGCGCGATCTGCTAACAGCCATTCTAGAAGAAAACGAAAACATGCCCGTGCGCGTCCTCAAACGGCTCGGCCTAGATATTCCCACCCTCATCAATGAAGCTCAATATCGTTCAGTGGAGCGTGTTGCAGCGCAGCCCTTCATTAATATCGACTATGCGCCAGAATTTGATAATAGTTCGCTCAACGACGAACACATGGTCATTTTGCGGCGCATGTTTTACGGTTATGCCGGAATTCGCCTTGAGAGCCGCCTGACCGGGGGATATACCAAAGCCCTTGTGCTGGTCGTGACACCACTCAATTCTGATGGGCGTGAAGATGCTGCCGTTGTCGTCAAAATTGATGACACTGACGAAATTTTAGACGAAGCCCAACGCTATGAAACGCACGTCAAAGGTACGCTACCTCCGCTCACCGCTCGGCTGGAAGATAAGCCCGTCGCGCCGGAAATTTGCTCACTCGCAGGTGTGAAGTACACCATCGTCACCAAGCCGGATAAAACGCCCCAGGATTTAGGCTCTGCGATTGCCGAAATGGGTGTGGACAAGCTGGGCTATTGGCTCCGGCAGCAGCTTTACACGCAGTTCGGAAGAACATGGTGGCAGCAGCGGCGTACTTTTCGCTTCCAGGTGTGGACAGAATATGACTGGATTCTGCCGCCCATTCTAACCATGCAATATATCCCGGAAACCGAAGCCTCCACCAGCGGGCATATGGTTCGTGTACCTGTCAACCGTTCAAAACTCAAGCAGATTGCGTCTGGCGACGTTGTAACATTAGAAAACTTTACTGTCCAGCGCGTCTACCCTGAGCAAGGCGCAATCCAATTGGCGATTGGACGGGGCAACGAAGCGACACGCCGCGCTTACAAGATTATGCTGCATGGCATTGATCTCGAAAAAGATTTTCATTATCGGGGTGAGGTGATTGACCGCATCGTCGGGCGCGTGCGTAAAAATCGGCATGACTCGCTGATGAACGCTGCTATACTCCTCCATACCCCGTTCGACTTGAATGCTGAAACGATCACGATTAACAGTTTTAAGCAGCGCACGCTACCTAATCCAATTTTCGCTTACGAAGAACTGCTTCATCTGCATATCAACGGCTCAACCAGTAAGATTCACGGCGATTTACATCTGGGCAATATTCTGGTCGGCCCTGGCGACAGCCCATTTTTGATCGACTTCGCCCACAGCCGCGAGG
>JALHNB010000016.1:53118-146848 GCA_022843745.1 Anaerolineae bacterium
ACATACCATTTTCGATTGGGCAACCCTGGAAACTAGCCTCCTCAGCGATTGGATTATGAAGCAGGTAGGGGACGATTGGGAGGCAGCCTATCTGGTGCTGGATTATGTCGCTGCCCTCAACGCGCAAACGACTTTTCCGCGCATGAATCCTGAACTCACGCTGGCATTTACGCCACTGATCGCGATTCGCAGCATTATTCAGGAATGTTTGGCAGATAATGATGCCTGGGAAGAATATTACATTTCGTTGGCACTATCAGCGCTCCGGGGAATCGTGTGGGAAACCAAGTCCATTGGGGGGCGGCGCTTATTATTCCTCGTCGCGGCACTGGCAATCCAGGAAGCGCTAAAACATATCGGTGAACCCGGCGAAATGGACACCCCCATGCCGGATGAGCAGGACGCAACTGAGTATCAATAGTTGATTGAACTGCCAAGTCACCAAGCCCACACAAAACATTATTGTGAACCTGATGACTTGACGATTGGTTTACGACTTAGATTTCGTTGATAATCGCCTGTGCGAATTCGTTTGTGCTCTGATATTCACTGCCACGCGGCACAAGATCAGCCGTGCGTGCGCCGGAATCCAGCACTTTTTCGACGGCCTTCTCAATCGCTTGCGCCTCATTTTCCAATCCCAGGCTGTAACGCAGCAGCATGGCGGCGCTCAAAATCGTGCCTGTTGGATTCGCCTTACCCTGACCAGCAATATCCGGCGCAGTGCCGTGAATCGGCTCGTATAGGCCGAATTTCCCCGATCCAAGCGAAGCTGACGGAGCCATTCCGAGCGAACCAGACATTACTGATGCCTCATCCGTCAGAATATCACCAAACATATTGCTGGCGACAACGACATCGAAACTGGCAGGACGGGTCAGCAAGTGCATCGTGCAGGCATCCACCAGCAGATGCTCAAGCTCCACATCAGCATAATCATCGTGCAGTTCAATGACAGCCTTACGCCACAGACGGCTGGAAGCCAGAATGTTGAATTTGTCCACCGAGGTCAGGCGGTTACGCCGTCCCTGTGCGGCGCGGAAAGCCACATTCGCCACGCGCTCAACTTCCGCCACACTGTAAATTTCGGTGTCATAGGCGGAGTCGCTATCGCCCTGCTCGCGACGCTCACCAAAATAGATGCCACCCGTCAGTTCGCGAATGAACAGCATATCCACGCCTTCGAGTAATTCCGGACGCAGCGGCGTGTTGTTGATGAGCGATTTATAGACTTTTACCGGACGCAGATTGGCGAACAGGTCAAAATGCTTGCGCATCTTGAGCAAACCGAGTTCCGGGCGAGGGCCACCGGGGACATCCCACTTCGGCCCGCCTACCGCGCCGAGCAGAATCGCGTCAGATTGTTCACCCAGGCGCAGTGTCTCATCCGGCAGCGGGTCGCCATACATATCAATGGCGATGCCGCCCATGATCGCTTCATTAAACGTAAATTCATGCCCATACTTGCTGGCAACTTTTTGAAGCACTTCAACGGATTTTCCGATCACTTCCGGCCCAATTCCATCGCCGGGAAGCACCATAATACTTGCTTTCATGTACCTACTCCTCATAAAAATGGGTCGAGAGCATACCCGACCCACACCAATTCACATAGGGTGATTTTCCGTAACCTTTAGATTTCCTGCAAGTCCGCTACAGTCCGCTCACTCTGGACATTGCCTGTATTGAGCGTTTCTTTTGGTTCGAGCAGAATAATATGAACCTCATCGTCAGCCACAGGCATATGTTCGACACCGTGCGGGATAATCACAAACTCGCCTTCATTCAGCACAATATCACCATCCCGCAGCCTGATTGTCAACTGCCCTTTGACCACCATGAATAATTCGTCCTCAACATCGTGGTGATGCCAGACAAACTCGCCCTTCAGCTTGACCAGTTTAACCGCAAAGTTGTTGATTTCCCCGGCAACTTTTGGACTCCAATAATCGCTGAACAGGCTAAACTTTTGCGTGAGATTGACTTTTTCAATCGCCATTTTACTTTATTCACCTGATTTATTTGCTATCGCTTTTAGCATCGCTTTGACGGATTTTGCAATCGCACCCGGCCCCGGCAGTGGATTGCTCCATAACGTTTGGACATGCAAAACCAATCCTGGAAACAGCGGTGTCCGATAATTCCCTCGCTCATCTTCGGTCTGGCGTTCGTAACGCCCTTCGGCATTTAAGCGATAAAAACGGCTCTCTTTTCGCAGGGGATCAACAATCCAATATTCACTAACTCCGCCTTTTTCGTACTCATTGAATTTATCGCCGTGATCGCGCCCTACACTCTCCTCGGACACGATTTCGATGCACAAATCGGCGGGGCCATCCACGTAGGTAGCCTTCAATTCATGCGGATTCGTTTTCAGGACGACCAACAAATCAGGTTCGCGGCGGCGATTTGGAAATTCAGGCAAGCGCATGACAAATGGCTGCAAAATCACCACGCCCATCGGTCTTAGCTCAAAATACGCATCAAAAAACTGCGACAAATATTTGATGAGATTATTATGTCCGATAGTCGCCGGAGACATTTTGATGACGAATCCTTCTACCCATTCACAGTGATCGGCGGCATAATCACTCATATAAGTTTCCAGCGATACACTCGTCGCGATGATCTCACCGGAAGGCCAGGCCGGACCTTCTGTGTGCAAATGACGATAAAGCACGTCATATTCATCCGGAAGTAGAGAGTCGATTTGAGCAAGTAAATCCTGCAAATTTTGCATTGTCGATCTACCTCATCAAACTTATGATTCGCCTATCGCGATGGGCTGGTCGCTTTCGGCAACGCACAGGCCATATTCCACACTGTCGACCAACGCCAGCCAGCTTGCGCGGATAATATTCGCGCCCGCGCCGACACTGCTCCAACGTTGCCGCCCATTCTGTGTGTCGATCAACACGCGCGTGACCGCCGCCGTGCCATTATTGCCATCGAGGATACGCACTTTATAATCAGCCAATTGAAAATCGGCAAGCTGCGGATACAGTGGAATGAGTGCTTTGCGCAGCGCGAGATCGAGCGCGTTGACCGGGCCATTCCCTTCCGCTGCCGTATGAACAACGTCGCCATTGATGTCGATTTTGACTGTTGCTTCGGCGACTGTGCCGCGTCCGCGTCGTTCCTCGACAATCGCCGTGAAGTCGATCAGTGTGAAAATCGGCTTGTAATCCGGCTGCGCACGATAGAGGCGAACTGCAACAGAGGCTTCTGCGCCCTCAAAAACGAAGCCTTCATTTTCCAGCTCTTTAATTTCTTGCAGCACTTTTACCGCTTCGGCCTTCGTGACATCCAGGCCAAATTCTTCGGCTTTACTCAACAGATTACCTTGCCCCGAAAGATCGGACACCAGAATCCGCATTTCGTTGCCCACCAGAGTCGGCGTAATGTGCTGATAGCTGTCCACATTGCGCCGTATTGCCGCGACGTGGATGCCACCTTTATGCGCGAACGCACTTTTGCCAACATAAGCGAGGTGATCGTCCGGCGCGAGATTGGCAATTTCGGCAATCGTGCGGGAAAGCGCGGTCAAATGGCGTAAGTTTTCTTCCGACACGCAGGCATAGCCCATTTTCAACTGCAAATCGGGGATGATGCTGCACAAATTCGCATTGCCACAGCGTTCACCATAGCCGTTAATCGTGCCTTGCACCTGCACCGCGCCCGCATCCACCGCCGCCAGCGTATTGGCAACCGCCAGTTCGCCGTCATTATGGGTATGTATACCGATAGCCGTATTGGGAAAAGCTTCCTGCACCAAACGGACATAACGTGCGACTTCCCAGGGCAGTGAGCCGCCGTTGGTATCGCAGAGGACGACAATATCCGCGCCGCCTTCAATCGCCGCCCGCAGCGTGTCAAAACCGTATTCCAGGTCGAGCTTCACGCCGTCGAAAAAATGCTCGGCATCGTAAATGACTTCTTTGCCGAGGTTCTTGAGATAGCGCAGGCTTTCGCGAATCATGCGCAGATTTTCGTCCGGCGTGGTTTGCAGCACATCGGTGACATGCAGCATCGACGTTTTGCCGACGACGGTGACAACAGGGGTTTGCGCATCCACAAGCGCTTTAATGTTTTCGTCCTGCGCCGGGTCAGCATTTTTGCGACAGGTCGCGCCGAACGCCGCGATTCGCGCATGTTTGAGATCGAGTTCGCGGACGGCCTCAAAATATCGCGCGTCTTTCGGATTCGAACCCGGCCAACCGCCCTCAATATACGCCACACCCAAGTTGTCCAGCAGCTTCGTAATTCGAATCTTGTCGGCAATCGACAGCGAAATCCCTTCGCGCTGTGTCCCGTCGCGTAATGTCGTATCGTATATGGCGATTGGCTTCATGGTCATGTCTCCTGAAATCACCGATCAAAAACTTAACGCAAGGACGCTGAGGAGCAGAAGTCGCAAAGAAATATAACCTTCCTTTGCGCTTCTCTGCGTTCTTTGCGCCTTTGCGTTAAAAGCATTTGTGTTTTATGTTTTACCCTACCGTATTCACCCGCGCGGCGTTCTCGCCTTCATACTCCCCAATGTGTGAGTCCAAACCCTGTAAGAACCCCAACTGATCGACACCGTTGAGCAGGCAGTATTTCGAAAAAGCGTCAATCGGGAATTTGACCGCACGTCCATCGGGCAGCGTGATCGACTGCGATTGCAAATCGACGGTGATTTGCGTGGACGGGTCTTCTTCAGCCAGGCTAATCAATTGCTGGTGCGTTTCGGCATCCACGACAATCGGCAGCAGGCCATTTTTCAGGGCGTTACCCTTGAAAATATCAGCGAAATAAGTGCTGACGACGGCCTGAAATCCCGCGCCAACCAGTGCCCAGGGAGCATGTTCGCGCGAACTGCCACAGCCAAAATTGTTGCCGCCGATAAGCACCTGCGCACCCTGATGTTCTGGCTGATTTAGCACGAAATCCGGCTTGGGCGAACCATCGGCGTTATAGCGCCAGTCTGAAAACAGCGCCGAACCCAGTCCGGCCTTATCCGTCACTTTTAAGTAACGCGCCGGGATGATCTGATCGGTGTCGATGTCGTTCATCGGTAGCGCGGCAACTTTGCCTGTAAATTTCTTGATCGGTTCCATTAGGCCATCTCCTTTTCCACCATTGCGCGGGGGTCGGTGACAACACCGTTGATCGCCGTCGCCACAGCCGTCAGCGGACTTGCCAAAAATGTGCGTCCGCCCTTGCCCTGACGACCTTCAAAATTGCGGTTACTGGTGCTGACCGCGTACTGCCCTGGCGCAAGCTGATCGCCGTTCATAGCAATGCACATCGAGCAGCCTGCCTCGCGCCATTCCGCGCCCGCCGCTTTGAAAATTTCGTGCAGCCCTTCGGCCTCGGCCTGCGCCTTGACCTGCTGCGAACCCGGCACGACCAGCATCCGAACGCTGTCCGCCACTTTATGCCCGCGAATCATGCCAGCCGCTTCGCGCAAATCCGAAATACGCGAGTTGGTGCAGCTTCCGACGAACACTACGTCAACAGGCTTACCAATCAGACTTTGATTCGGCTGCAAATCCATATACTTCAGTGCCTTGTCGAGTGCGACTTTTTCATTCGGATCGCTCAGATCATCAGGATCAGGCACACGCGCGGTAATCGACATCCCCATGCCCGGATTCGTCCCGTAGGTAATCATTGGGGTCAATTCGTCGGCGTTCAAAGTGATTTCATGGTCAAAAACTGCGCCTTCGTCGGTGGGCAGGGTGCGCCATTCCGCGACAGCCTTGTCCCAATCCGCGCCTTTAGGGGCATACGGGCGACCAGCGATGTAATCGAAGGTGGTTTCATCCGGCGCGATCATACCCGCCCGCGCACCACCTTCAATCGACATATTGCAGACGGTCATGCGGCCTTCCATGCTCAGGTTGCGGATCGCCTCGCCCATATATTCCAGGACATAGCCCGTGCCGCCACCAACGCCAATTTGTGCGATGATCGCCAGAATGATGTCTTTCGCGGTGATACCAGGCTGCAAGCGACCATTGATGCGTACCGCCATTGTTTTCGGCTTGTTTTGCAGCAAACATTGAGTCGCCAAGACATGCGCGACTTCGCTCGTGCCGATGCCGAACGCCAACGCGCCAAACGCGCCGTGCGTGCTGGTGTGGCTGTCGCCGCAGACAATCGTCATTCCCGGCTGCGTGAATCCCTGCTCAGGGCCAATAACATGGACGATGCCCTGCTTATCGGAGCCGAGATCATAAAGCGGAATGCCGAAATCGTTACAATTTTTGCGCATCACGTCAAGCTGCGCGGCAGCCATCGGGTCGTTGATCGGGATAATACCGTCGGCATTGCGCGGTGTGGTCGGTGTGCTGTGATCCATCGTCGCCAGTGTGCGATCTGGACGACGCACTTTCAGGCCGCGTTCCCGCAGCACGGTAAATGCCTGTGGTGATGTGACCTCGTGAACCAGATGCAGGTCGATATAGAGTACCGCCGGGGTTTCCTCGGTTTGCGGACGAACAATATGTTTCGCCCAGACTTTCTCAAACAGCGTTTGCGGATTACTTCCTGTCATGAATCATTTCCTTACAATCATTTCGGATGTTCGTGGTTTGTAGAAAGGGTCAGAAAGTATCATGAAAACCCCTCCCGGCCCCTCCCCATTTCGCAAGCTCATGGAGAGGGAAGTTAGCGGGAGTTTAAGTCCCTCTCTATGAAATGGGGAGGGATTTAGGGAGGGGTTTCTCACCACCCTCTGAGACCTATTCCTACGATGAAATGCTACTACTCTTTACTTGCCAGGTTCACCGTCGCGGCTTCACCTTCTGGCTTGCGTCCGCCGACACCCATCACCGCGATCATGCGATTGAGCGCGGCCAGATACGCTTTGACGCTGGCGACGACAATATCAGAATCCGCGCCATAACCGCCAAACGAACGATGATCGTCTTTGGCAGCAATTCGCACGGTCACTTCACCGAGCGCGTCAATACCCTCGGTGACACTGTGGACGCTGTATTCGATGAGCGTGTTCGGCACTTTAACAATCGCATCAACCGCGCGGTAGCAGGCATCCACTGGCCCGGTGCCGACGGCAGCATGGATAAAGGTTTCGCCGTTGGCGCTGCGCATTTTGGCTGTCGCCGTTGGCATTCCCATCGTGCCGCAGACCACCTGAATCTCCTCCAGGCTGAAAATTTCCTCTGGCTTCTCGAATTCATCTGCCATCAGCGCTTGCAGATCGGCATCAGTCACATTTTTCTTGGCATCCGCGAGTCCTTTAAAACGCGCGAAAACCTGATTCAGCGCGTCGCCCTCGACGTTATAGCCCAATTCTTGAAGGCGGGTTTTGAGCGCGTGCCGTCCACTGTGCTTGCCCAGCACGAGTTGACTCTGTGACAGGCCGACACTTTCCGGTGTCATGATCTCATACGTCGCGGCATTTTTCAGCACGCCGTCCTGATGGATTCCAGCTTCGTGGGCGAAGGCATTCGCGCCGACAATCGCTTTGTTGGCCTGGACGTTCATCCCGGTATAGTTGCTGACCATGCGGCTGGTCTTCATCAGCTCGTGAGAGTTAATATTCGTCTGAATATTGTAAAATTGTGGGCGTGTGCGCAGCGCCATGACGACTTCTTCCAGGCTGGTATTGCCCGCGCGTTCGCCGATGCCGTTAATCGTGACTTCGACCTGCCGTGCGCCACCCATGACTCCCGCCAGCGTGTTTGCCGTCGCCAGACCGAGGTCGTTATGGCAGTGAACCGACCAGATGACACCGCTACCCGGCCCTGCACCCGGCGTTTCGGCGATCAGATTAGCGATCTTTTCTTGCCATTCCTGGGGCGTGACATAGCCAACGGTATCGGGAATATTCAGCGTGGTCGCGCCGCATTCGACGGCAACCGTACACGCTTGAATCAGATAATCCATATCGGTGCGTCCGGCATCCATTGGGCTGAATTCAACGTCGTCGCACAGGCTTCGCGCTAATGTGACCGCCTCACGAATACGTTCCAGTCCTTGTTCACGGGTCAGACCTGTTTGATATTGGAGATGGAGATCGGATGTACCCAGGAAAGTGTGAATACGCGGCTTGGCGGCATCCTTGACACCTTCCCAGCAGGCGCGAATGTCTTTATCGACTGCGCGTGAGAGGCCACAGATGATCGGGCCATCAGCAGTGCCAACTTCGCGAGCGATGCGCTGTACAGCAGCCATATCGTCTGGAGAGGCCGCTGGGAAGCCCGCTTCAATAATATCCACGCCCAGCTTAGCAAGCTGCCGCGCGATTTCCAGCTTTTCTGCACTGCTCAGTGTTGCGCCGGGGCTTTGTTCGCCGTCGCGCAGCGTGGTATCAAAAACGCGAATTACATTGGGGTCAATCGTATTATTGGACATTTTCGGGAGCGATCCTTTTATATGCTAAAGTTTTAAGCGATGTAAGGTCAACAAGGCCATCTTCAGACATCCGACCACCCCCTTCCGTACACTACGACAGAGTCATCATCCATCGGTGGCAATCCTCAAAATCATCCATTCAATATCAAAATACTGGTCGCCCACTTTGATATAGCGCGGGTCGATACTATAGGGCGTAAAACCCGCCTTGAGATAAATATGCCGGGCTGCATCGTTGCCGACTGTAACCGCGAGGCTCACGTCTTCCAGTCCATCCATCGAGTGTGCGCTCTCCATCAAGGCATCCATAAGCGCTTGTCCACATTTCTCGCCGCGAGCTTCGGGGACAACGTACATCCCCGAAACCATCGCGCGATGGCGTGTTTTCATGCCGGGAGAGCGCATCAACCCCGCAACGCCCAAAAGTTGGTCATCACGAAAAGCGCCAAACCAGGGACGACTGGAAACTGATAAAATCTGCGCGTATTGTTCCAGCGACATCGTGACCTCTTCCTCAAAAGAAGACCCGAATGCTTCAGGGTGATCTTTTAAGGCGCGGAGTCGCAATGCCTGGAATGCAGCAGTATCAACTTCTGTCAGTACCCGGACACTCACAATAATTAGTCCTGTTGTTTAATCCGTTTGGCGTTCAGGAATGTCATCATATCGCGCAGATCGCCGCCGACTTTTTCGAGCAGCAGATCGTGTTCCTGATGACGGCGCGGCAGGAAATTCGGACGGCCATTTTTGTTCTCGGCGATCCATTCGTTGGCAAATGTGCCATCCTGAATGCGCTTGAGAACGCCGTCGAGTTCTTCCTTGACCAGACCTTCGATCTCGTCACCAACGGTATAGCCGCCGTATTCTGCGGTATCGCTCACGCTGTACCACATGTAGCTCAGGCCGCCCTGATAAAGCAGATCGACGATCAGCTTGAGTTCGTGCATACATTCGAAATAGGCGATTTCCGGCTGATAGCCTGCCTTCACCAGCGTTTCGAAGGCTGCGCGAATGAGAGCTGTTACGCCGCCGCAGAGAATGACCTGTTCGCCAAAGAGATCGGTTTCAGTTTCTTCTTTGAAGGTCGTCTCGATAATGCCCGCGCGTGAGCAGCCAATCGCTTTGCCGTAGGCCAGCGCCAATGCTTTCGCATTTCCGGTAGCATCCTGCGCGACAGCGACCAGACCCGGCGTACCAGCACCTTCTTTAAAGACTTCGCGGACGCGATGCCCTGGGGCTTTCGGCGCGATCATCGTGACATCAATGTTGGCGGGTGGCTGAATTTGCTTGAAGTGAATATTAAAACCATGCGCGAACATCAACATGCTGCCCGGCTTCAGATTGGGGCCGACTTCCTCATCATAGACTTTCGCCTGAGTCGTGTCCGGAGTCAGGATCATAATCACGTCCGATGCTTTGGTCGCGTCGCCAACGGACATCACCTGCAAGCCATCTGCTTCGGCCTTTGCGCGGCTTTTGCTGCCGGGGTGCAGCCCGACAACCACATTCATGCCGCTGTCTTTGGCGTTGAGCGCGTGCGCATGTCCCTGGCTGCCGTAGCCAATGATGGCGATGGTCTTGCCCTTCAGCAAGCCAAGATCGGCGTCTTTATCGTAATACAGTGTTGCCATGAATCATCTTTCTCCATTTTTGTCGTCTGGTGATTGCCCAGACTAACCTAATAAATATTCGCTCTCGGCAATAAAATGACATTCGCGTAGGGGCGCAGCGCGCTGCGCCCCTACATTCATTACCCGAAAATTTTAAGAGCAAATTGATGGACGGAATTATACCCCAATCCGTTCAGCATTGTTGGTGGTAATCCGTACAGCCGGTTCATAATCGCTGTCGAGGATGCGTGTCCCGCGTCCCATCGCGACCACGCCTGTACGCACCATTTCAACGATGCCAATCGGCTTCAGCTCCTCGATCATCGCCTCAACCACGTCTTCTTGCGCCGTGATTTCCAGAATCGCCACTTTCGTGCCAATATCGACGATACGCGCTGGATAGCGTTCGCAAATCATCGTCACGCTGTTACGGGAATCCACATCGTCCGTGCGCACCTTAATCAGCGCCAGATCGCGGCTGACATCCGGCTCTTGAGAAATCACGCGCACGTCGATGACGTTAATCAGCTTGAGCAGATTCGCCGCCACAACGCGCACATCATGACGCTGCACATCGACCACGATGGTCATACGCGAAATATGGGGCTTGTGAGTTCGCCCAACTGTGAGGCTGTCTACGTTGAAGTTACGGCGGCGAAACAGGCTGACGACACGGTTGAGAACGCCCGGCTTGTTTTCCACCAGCACCGCTAATGTTTGTCTGTTTTCTTGCTGCATGATTTATCGACTTTCCCCTGGTTTCGGACGGCGAATCATATTGTGCAAATCGGCTCCCGCTGGAACCATCGGATAGACGATTTCTTCTTTTTCGATCACGTACTCGATGAGCACTGGTCCCTTGATGCTGCGGGCAAACGCAACGGATTCTTCGACCTGTTCGCGCTTGGTCACACGCATACTGGGGATGCCAAACGCATCGGCAAGCTTGCAAAAATCAGGGTTGACCATCGGCGTGGACTGGTAACGCTCCTCGTAGAAAAATTCCTGCCACTGGCGCACCATGCCCAGATAAGCATTGTTGAGGATGGCGATATTCACGTCGATATTTTCCTGAACCGCCGTCGCCAGCTCGCACATGGTCATCTGGAAGCCGCCGTCGCCCACAATCGCCCAGACTTCTTCTTCTGGCTTGCCGAATTTCGCGCCAATTGCTGCCGGGAAGCCAAAGCCCATCGTCCCCAGTCCACCGCTGGTAATCAGCGATGACGGACGCTGGTGCGGGTAATACTGCGCTTCCAACATCTGGTGCTGGCCTACGTCAGTCACCGTAACGGCATTTCCGCCTGTGAACTGCCACAGATCGTTAATCACCTGTGCGCCCAGCAGTTTGCTATCGGCGCTGTACTGGAGAATGTCGCGTTCGTCAGCGTCCTCCTGCCAATCGCGAATCCAGGCCATCCAGTCGGGATGCTGTGTGCGATGGACGTGCGGCAGCATTTGCGACAAAACGGCTCGCACATCGCCGGGGATGCCGACATTGACGCGCACATTTTTATTGATTTCCGACGGGTCAATATCAACGTGAATTTTCTTGGCCTTCTGCGCATACGTTTTCAGATTGCCCGTCACGCGGTCATCGAAACGCATTCCCAGAGCGATCAACAAGTCTGCTTCCTGAATAGCATGGTTAGAAGCCGCCTCACCGTGCATACCCATCATGCCCAGCACCATCGGATGATCTTCGGGCATTGCACCTTTACCCAGCAGCGTGAGTGCCACTGGAATGCCTGCGATTTCGGAGAGTTCGCGAAGCTGTTCCGACGCGCCAGCCATCATAATGCCATGTCCAGCCAGGATAATCGGGCGCTGCGCCTGATTAATGAGATCGACTGCCAACATCACATCATCTTCGTGGCCTTCAGATGGCACACGATACCCCGGCAGACGAATCTCACCTTCAGGGTAAATGAACTCGGTCTTTTGAGTTTGAACATCTTTGGGAATATCAATCAGCACTGGCCCTGGTCGTCCACTGCGAGCGATATGGAAGGCTTCGCGAATCACATAGGCCAATTCCTCCACATCCGCTACCAGATAATTGTGTTTGGTAACGGGCAGTGTGACACCTGTTACGTCGGTTTCCTGAAACGCATCCGTCCCGATAGAGCCGCGTGCAACCTGCCCGGTGATGCACACAATCGGCGAGGAGTCCATCATAGCTGTCGCGATTCCGGTTACAAGATTGGTCGCGCCGGGGCCGCTGGTCGCAATCGCCACGCCAACTTTTCCCGTTGCCCGCGCATAACCATCCGCCATGTGCGATGCACCCTGTTCGTGGCGTACCAGCACATGATGAATCTGGGGATATTTGGTCATCGCATCATAGGTCGGCAAGATCGCGCCGCCGGGATAGCCAAAAATAACATCTACACCTTCACGTATCAAACATTCCATTACAATCTCAGAGCCAGTCAATAACATGAGAACCTTCTCCTTAACAGTGGCTACTTGGCCGCTGGTTCAGACTGACGCACATGGGTGAGCCAGCCGTATTTATCCGGTTTTTGGCCGGATGTAATCGCGAAAAATTCATCCTGCACCGCTTTCGTGATCGGCCCGCGCTTGCCCGCGCCAATCTGAATGCGATCCACTGAACGAATGGGGCTGATTTCTGCTGCCGTACCTGTAAAGAAAATTTCGTCCGCGATGTACAGCATATCGCGCGAAATTGTTTCGAAGCGCACCTCGTAGCCCAGGTCTTTTAAAAGCGTCACAACGCTGTCGCGGGTGATGCCCATCAAAATACTCGACCCGATACCCGGCGTATAAACAACGTTGTTGTAAATGACAAAAATATTTTCGCCCGCGCCCTCACTAACGCTGCCATTATAGTCCAGCGCGATGCCTTCGCTGAAGCCGTTGTCGTGCGCTTCCATGCTGATAAACTGGCTGTTCACGTACTGACCGCCAATTTTCGCGAGTGAAGCCGAAGTATCCGGCGCGGTACGTCGCCATGAACTGACCTGCACATCAACGCCGCCTTCGATGGCTTCCTGCCCCAGATAGCGTCCCCACTCCATCGTGAAGATGACGGCATCTACCTGATTTTTGCGCCCTTCCACACCTAGCGGCCCTGCTCCCCGGAAGATCAGCGGGCGAATGTAGCAGGCTTCGTGCTTGTTCCGCGCGATAATTTCGATAATCGCGGCGTTGATCTCATCTTCGGTAAATGGTGATTGAATACGCGCGATCTTGCACGAATTCAGCAAGCGTTTTGTATGTGGCTGAAGTCGAAACGCGGCTGGGCCTTCCGGCGTAGCATAGGCACGAACCCCTTCGAATACGCTCGAACCGTAATGCAGCGCGTGTGTGGTTACGTGCACATTGGCTTCATTCCACTTGATAAACTCACCATTCATCCAAACCCATTCGGTTGCCATTTTCAGTTCCTCGCATCCTCAAAATATAAATAAAAAACCCCCAGGCTTGGGGGCTGTTTGCAGTCACACGTTATAGTCTACCGCCACCCAAGCCGTTATAACCCGCCAATAATAAGGACGAGTACAATAACAAGAATAAGGCTAAGGACGACGTTCGAACGCAGTTGTTGCGACATTTAAATGCTTCAATTCGAAATTCAGACTTATTACGATAGGTTAACCAGCATTTGCTTTAGTGTCAAGAGTACCATGTGAAGATTGTGAGGAATGTCAGAAGTTCATATAGAATACCTGTGTGATTTTGTGATACATGCACAAGTATCTCATAATTCATGTGTCTCCAGCCAGTTTTTCGCTGATGAGATTTGTTCCGCAACGGCTTCCGGCGCGGTGCCACCTTTTGCTTTGCGCCGCCCTACCGACTCATCGAAATTAAATACGTCGGCGACATCGTCTTCAAATAGCTCCGATAATTCTTTCAGATGGCCCAGCGGAATCTGCGAAAGTTTGAGGCTATGCGTTGCCGACAAGCGCACGGCTTCGCCAATAATGTGATGCGCCTGACGAAATGGCAGCCCTTTACGGACCAGATAATCCGCCATATCGGTTGCCAGCATTTCCTCGTCGAGCGCGGCACGCATTTTTTCCGGCCTCGCCTGTAACGTGTTGATGATGGCTGTAACCACAGGCAGCAGCAATTTGATTGTGTCTACCGAATCAAAGAGCGCTTCTTTATCCTCTTGCAAGTCCTTATTGTAGGTACTGGGCAGACCCTTCAGGACGACCAGAATGCGTGTCAGATTCCCAATCAAGCGACCCGTTTTGCCACGCGCCAGTTCCATCGGGTCGGCATTACGCTTCTGCGGCATCAGGCTTGAACCTGTGCTGTAACGGTCATTCAATGTGATATAGCCAAATAACGGGTTGCTATAGATGATGACATCCTCGGCTAAACGGCTGAGATGCGCACCAGTGAGCGCCAGCGCGAACAACAGCTCGGCGACATAATCGCGATCACTGACAGCATCCAGACTATTTTCGCTCACCGAATCAAATCCGAGGTCGGTGGCAAGCGCATCGCGATCAACCGCAAAAGGTGTCCCAGCTAACGCGCCCGAACCCAACGGCGAAACCGATGTCCGGCGGCGCATATCCGATAAGCGTTCGCGATCCCGCGACAACATCCAGAAAAAGCTCATCAGCCAATGCGCCATCGTGATCGGCTGCGCGGGCTGCATATGGGTGTAACCGGGCATAACCGTATGAAGGTGCTTCTCGGCCTGCTCGACCAACCCAACTTGCAAACCCATCACCAGTTCGTCGATTTCTTTTACCGCGTCCAGTGCCCACAAACGAAAATCCGTCGCCACCTGATCGTTACGACTACGCCCTGTGTGCAGCTTACCACCCAGCGGCCCGGTCAATTCGATCAAACGTCGCTCGACAGCCGTGTGTATATCTTCATCGCCGGGTTTAAATTCAAATATTCCGTCGTCAAATTCGCCCAATATCTTATGCAGGCCATCAATGATGCTGACAGCCTGAAGCGGATTGATCACACCCGCCGCCGCGATTGCCCGCGCATAAGCAATGCTCCCGGCAATATCCTGCGCGTACATGCGCTTATCGAAGCCGATGCTGTCTTGCAGCGCCCGCATATCATCATCTGTCGGCTCCGAGAACCGCCCACCCCACAACGCCATACATTCCCCCTTGTAAGCTGGTCAGCACTTCAGCCAGTCAGCGTCTCAGAAATCGTTTCGTAGGGACAAGGCATGCCTTGTCCCTACAACAACCGGATCGTCGCAAAACTCAATCACTTGATAATCGGCAAATCGTGCAAATGATTGTATGTTCGCTGAAATGCTGACAAGTTGATCGCTAATTCGCTTCTAAATTCACACTAATCCTACTTACCCGAACGACCCTTGAGTTCATTCGAGAGCAGCGCCTGGACTTTCACCGGCAGGCCGAACAACGTAATGAAGCCCTCGGCATCCTTCTGGTTATAAACATCTTCCTCACCGAACGAGGCATAGTCCTGGCGATACAGGCTGAAATCGCTCTTGCGACCAGCGACGATGATATTGCCCTTATACAGCTTCAGCCGGACAAGGCCTGTGACCTGCTCCTGCGTCACATCGACAAAAGCATCCAGCGCCTCGCGCAGCCGGGTGTACCACATGCCGTTATAGACCAGTTCAGCATATTTCGATGCCAGAATGTCTTTGTACTGCATGGTTTGCTTATCCAGGCAGATGCTTTCGAGCAGTTGGTGGGCTTTATGCAGCAGCGTCCCGGCGGGTGTCTCATAAACGCCATGACTTTTCATGCCGACAAGACGATTTTCCACAATGTCTGCACGACCAATACCGTGTTTTGCAGCCAACTTATTCACGCGCGTGAATAATTCGAGCGGAGGGAGCGTTTCGCCGTTTACGCTCACCGGGATGCCCTTCTCGAAGCCGATTTCGATATACTCCGCCTCATCCGGTGCGTTCTCCGGGCTGGTCGTCAGTTGATACATGACTTCTTCCGGCTCATTCCAGGGGTCTTCCAGCAGGCCGCCCTCGTGACTCAGGTGGAACAGGTTGCGGTCACGGCTGTAGATTGACTTCTCGGTAGCGGTTACAGGCACGTTGAATTCAGCAGCATAGGCCAGCGCGTCCTCACGGCTGCGAATATCCCACTCGCGCCAGGGGGCGATCACTTTGAGCTTGGGATTCAGCGCCATCGCCGTCACTTCGAAGCGAACCTGATCGTTGCCCTTGCCCGTGCAGCCGTGCGCGATGGCATCCGCGCCTTCCAGCGCTGCGACTTCGACGAGATGCTTGGCGATCAGTGGGCGTGCGAACGACGTACCGAGCAGATATTCACGTTCGTAAACCGCCCCGGCCTTCATCGTCGGAAAGACAAAATCGCGCAGAAATTCTTCGCGCAAATCGTGGACATAAAGTTTGCTCGCGCCGGATTTTATAGCTTTTGCTTCCAGCCCGTGCAGTTCTTCTTCCTGTCCCAGGTCTGCACAAAAGCAGATCACTTCGCAGTCCTCGTAGTTATTACGTAGCCAGGGTACGATGACTGATGTATCCAGCCCGCCGCTGTAAGCCAGGACAACTTTTTTGACGTTATGTTTACTCATGAGAAACTACCTTTGGTCGAAAATTGATGATATGCTGTTCAAAACAGATTAGCCAGAGAGTTTAGTGATGGCGCTGCACTTACGCAAGAATGAGTATTGTAGTGAGGGCGACCATTTTGTGAGAATACATTCCGTTATTGACAGAAATGCTATGTCTTGTTATGCTACAGATTAGAACAAAATTTCTAAACATGAGGTGCATTGATGGCAAACTACAGCCCTGAACACGAGAAAGTTCTGAATGAGATGCTCGGCAACAATACCGCTGCCAAAGCCAGTAAAATGTTCGGCTACCCCGCCTATAAAGTGAACGGGAAGTTAGCAGTTGGGCTATTTGACGGCGGCATCACAGCTAAAGTCGGCCCAGACCGCGCAAAAGAGTTGATCGAGCAGGAAGGCATCACGACTTTTGAGCCACAGCCAGGGCGAGTCTGGAAAGATTGGATCATGATGACCGGCAATTTTGTAAATCACAGCGTAATATTTGATGAGGCCGTGCAGTACGTTTTAGAAGAAACTCAGCAGGCCTAATCTACTGTATGGTCGATAGCGGCGATCATCAGCTCACGCAGGCCTGGCTTCTCCAAATCTTCGGCTTTTTTGATCTTTACGTGACGCAGCAATTTGCCAGTTCCCTCCAATACACCTTTCGGGTCGGGTAATTCTCCACCGCGCATAAAACCGAGATTGATATGGGATTTGAACGGAGCGATGTAGAATATATCATCTTTCATCGCACTTACACTTGTGCCAAAAGCTATCGACTTATAAGCAGTCAAATGCTCGATTGCATCCGGCATCATTTCCAGAATGAGCGTTCGCATCTTAAGCATTAAATCGCGAATTTCGACAGGGTAAGAATTTAAAAAATCTTCAACTTTCGTGTCCATTAAACTCCCCTTCTATTTCTACGTCCGCAGATACGATGCCCCATTCACATCGACAACCGCGCCCGTCAGAAATGCTGACTCGCTCGACGCGAGAAACAGGATTGTATGCGCTACTTCCTCCGGCCTGGCGATACGCCCCAATGGGCTTTGATTGCGCACAGAATCCCCTTTTGGCCCGGCGAGTTCGGCAAGCGCCATGTCAGTTTCCACCCACCCCGGCGCGACCACCGTGACGAAAATATTGTGCGGCGCAAGCGCGACAGCCATAGACTGGCTCAAGGCATTCAATCCCGCTTTACTTGCGCCGTAAGCAGGCGCATCTGGCTCACCGCGAAACGCCCCGCGTGATGAGACGTTGACGATATGCCCGCCGCCGTTCGCCATCATGTGCTGCGCCGCGCAAAACATCACATTCGCCGCGCCGACGAGATTGGTTTGAAGGATTTGATTCCACGTGGCCTGCCACTCGTCAAAACTGATCTTCGCAATCGGATGTTCGGCGTAAATCGCGGCGTTGTTGACGACGATGTTCAACCCGCCCATCCCGTCAATCACCTGACTCACCATGCGCTGCACATCTCCGGCATCGGCGATATCGGCCTGCACGATGATATGTGAATCTCCATCCAGCGACTTGAAGGTTTCTTCGGCAGCTTTTTCATTCGTGTGATAATGCACAGCGACTCGTGCGCCCTGCCGCGCGAATTGTTGAGCCGTCACTCTCCCGATACCGCGTGATGCACCCGTCACCAGAACGATCTTGCCTGTAAAATCCACGATTGATCCTCTCAGGATTCAGTTGTTTGCAGCGATTTTTTCAGATAGAAGCGCGTGTGTCCGACTGGAAAATCATCTAGCTGACCGTAAATCGTGTAGCCTTGCTTCTGATAAAACTCCCGCGCCTGCCAATCCATTGTGTCGAGGAAAGCGGCAGTTGCGCCGCGCTTGATCGCCTCTTTTTCGGCAGACGCGAGCATATCGCGCCCGTAGCCTTTGCCGCGCAGGTCTTCGCTCATCCACAAAATGCCAATATGCAGCCAGCCCCAGAACGTCTCACCGAGCAAGCCGCCGACGATGTTATTCTGATTATCGCGCAGAAAAACGGCTAATTTCTGGTAATTATCTTCTTCGACATGGAGACGATTAAATGCGGCTAAACTGTCCCAGACAAATTTTTCATCGTCAGGGCTTGGTTTATTTTGCAGAGTGATGGTGTAGCGAGGTTTGCCCATCATTAACCTGTGTTGCGCAATATCATTTACGTGTAACTAGCCTATATCTGGCACGAGTGCGCGATGTCGTTCCACCAACGCGGTGAGGTGATAAATCAGGCGGTCAACGTGTTCCTGTGTACTGTGTTTGCCCAGCACAAAGCGCATTTGCCCCACCAGACAATCCGGGTCAATATTCATCGCCACCAGCACATGACTCGGCTCCTGCTGACCTGTCGTACAAGCGCTTCCGCCGCTTGCACCGATTCCAATTTCGTTCAAATCGAGCAGCAGCGAGTCGCCGTTCAGCCCACGCATGGCAAAACTGGCATGTCCCGGCAGGCGTTCAGTGGGATGTCCGGTCAATGTCGCTTCGGGGATGAGCGTCAATACGCGCTCAATCAGATTATCGCGCAGCGGGATCAGACGTTTGACCGTTTCCTCGCGTTCAGCTTCCGCTAATCTCAGCGCCTCAGCTAACCCGACGATCATCGGCACGGGTTCTGTCCCGCCACGACGATGCGCCTGCTGCCCACCGCCAACCATCTGCGGCTTGAGCGTCACGGCTCGACGCATGTATAACACGCCGATTCCTTTGGGGCCATAAAATTTATGAGCTGACAGACTCAGCAGATCGACATTCAATTTTTTCACGTCGAGCGTGAGTAAACCCGCCGCTTGCACCGCGTCCACATGGAACGGGATGCGCCGCTTTTTCAATGCCGCGCCAATTTCGGCAATCGGGTTGAGCGTACCGACCTCATTATTGGCGTACATGATGCTCACCAGAATCGTCTCATCGCGCAGCGCATCAACCACTTGCTGCGCCGTCACCCGCCCATATTCATCGACGGGCAGAAACGTCACCTCAAAGCCTTCCGTTTGCAACTCTTTTGCCACATCCAGCACGGCATGATGCTCGACGCTGGTCGTAATGATGTGATTGCCACGTCCCCGCGCCCGCATCCCATGTGCGACACCCCGCAGCGCGAGATTGTCACTTTCCGTGCCGCCGCTGGTAAAAATGATCTCGGCTGGCCCCGCCGGGTGACAGTTTAAGACCTTCGCCACCGTCTGGCGCGATTGTACGAGCGCGGCTTCGGCGGCTTTGCCCGCGCTGTGCAGGCTGGAGGCATTGCCAAAAACTTCCGTCCAATAAGGCAGCATCGCCTCAACCACACGTGGATCAGTCGGTGTCGTCGCACTGTGATCCAGATAGATAAATTTTTCCATGATTAAAACCTCATCTCGACTCGGCCAGCATCGGCGTTTCCGCTGGTGCGGCATCGGCTCGGTAGTGTGCGCCGCGACTTGTCGGGTTGCGATAGGCCGCGAATGTGACCATACGTGCTACCTGTACGGCATTGCGCAGGCCGATTAATTGGTCGTTCAGGCGCGTCGCACGGTAAAATTCTTCAATTTCGTGCCACAGATGGCGTAAATCTCGCTGCGCACGTGCCAATCGGTCTTCGGTACGCACCAGCCCGACATAATGCCACATGGTATTGCGGATTGTCGTCATATCGCCTTCGATCAGGCCGGGATCGGGTTCTTGTTCACCGCGATACACCCAACCGGGAACACGCGCGTCGTCAATCGGGTCACGGCGGCGTGATGCGATATGTCGTGCCGCCCGATCTCCCCACACCAGCCCCTCCAGCAAGCTGGTACTCGCAAGACGATTGGCGCCGTGCAATCCTGTACAGCTTACCTCGCCAATCCCATACAACCCGGCGAGATTACTGCGCCCCCATTCGTCTACCAGCACGCCTCCGCAAAAATAATGCGCTGCCGGGACAACTGGAATCGGCTCACTTGTGGCATCAATGCCGTATTGTTCACAGGTTGAAACAAGCTGCGGGAAGCGTTCGCGAATAAATGAAGCCTCACGCTTGCTGGCGATATCCAGGTAAACATGCTCGTAGCCGTGTTCGATCATTTCCATGTGGATGGCTCGCGCTACCACATCACGCGGCGCGAGGTCTTTCCACTCCGGTGAGTAACGCTCCATAAATGGCATTCCATCGGGTCGAAGGAGTATCGCACCTTCACCACGCACCGCCTCGCTAATGAGCGTATTTGGCGCACCCCGCACGCTCAGGGTCGTCGGGTGAAACTGAATATATTCGGCGTTCACGATCCTCGCGCCCGCCCGCGCCGCCATCGCCAGACCATCACCACGCGCGCCTCTGGGGTTACTGGTGTTGCGGAAAATCTGACCGAGGCCGCCTGTCGCCAGCATCGTATGCCCAGCCAGTACGCGGATAATGTCGCTCGATTCGCGATCCAGCACATATGCACCGTGACAGGTGATTGAGTCATAAATTGCCAGCGGATCATTCGCATGATGCGGAAAGGTTATCAAATCAACGGCCGTGTGATTGGTGAGCAGCACGACGTTATCGCGCATCGCCAGCGTTTTCAGCATTCCGTTGATGATCGCCTCGCCCGTTTTATCGCCCACATGGACGATTCGGCGGGTGCTGTGTGCCGCTTCCAGCCCATACACCAGCTCATCATCTTCGTTTTGGTCGAATTTCACGCCGCAGCGCTCGATCAAGATCGACTGCACCAGCGATGGCCCTTCCTGCGCCAGAATCTTTGCCGCTTTGGGCGAACTCAAGCCCGCGCCAGCGTGCAAAATATCCTGCACAAGGAGTTCCGGTGAATCATCCAGACCGCGCGTGACGATTCCCCCCTGCGCCCAGTTTGTATTGCTATCAGTAGCCTGGGGTGCACGGGTAATCACCGTAATATGATGGTCAGGGTCATCGCTGAGGCGCAGCGCGGCGGCGGCCCCGGCGATCCCGCAGCCAATAATGAGCGTATGTGTGCGAATATCATTCATGAATTTCCTGCTTATTTGAAGTACGCGCCAATTTGAACTACCTGCTTATTTGGGTATGGAGAGCATCCGGTCAAGCGCCAGCTTTGCGTTGCGCTGAACATCTTCCGGCACAAAAATCTGGTTAATCACGCGCCCTTCGACCAGGTTTTCCAGCACATTCGCCAGGTCAAGTGGGCTGATACGGTACATGGTGCTGCACAGGCAGGCGAACGGCGAGAGCAGCGTGACGAATCTATCAGGATTGGCATTTTTGACGCGGTTAACGAGGTGAACTTCCGTCCCGACTGCCCATTTGCTGCCCGGCTCGGCATTCTTGATTTTGTTGACGATAAACGAGGTCGAGCCGACGAAATCCGCCTTATCGACCACCTGCATCATGCACTCTGGATGCACCATAACGTTGATGTCCGGGTGATGATTACGCCACAAATCGACGTGTTCCGGGCGGAACTGCTGGTGAACGCTGCAATGCCCCTGCCACAGGATAATTTTGGCATTGCGAATCTGGTCGTCTGTCAGACCTCCGTAGGGCTTGAACGGATTCCACAGCACCATTTGCTCCAACGGAATGCCCATTTTCTTGCCCGTGTTGCGTCCCAAATGCTGATCGGGAAAGAAAAAGACCTTCTCGCGCTGGGCAAACGACCAATTCAGTGCGCCATTTGCATTCGAAGACGTGCAAACCGTGCCGCCGTGTTCGCCCACGAACCCTTTGAGATTCGCCGCGCTGTTCATGTAGGTTACGGGCATGATGTGCTGTTCGGGATCATCCCCCAGCACTTCTTCAAGTTCCGCCCAGGCCGTCAAGACCTGTTCGAGATTCGCCATGTCCGCCATGCTGCATCCGGCCTGCATATTCGGCAGAATCACAACCTGATCTGGCCGCCCCAGAACGACAGCGCTCTCAGCCATGAAATGTACACCCGCGAAAACAATGTATTTCGCTTTGACCTTCGCCCCTTCGACACTCAGTTGATAGCTGTCGCCCTGAAAGTCGGCAAACTGCACCACTTCATCGCGCTGGTAATGATGTCCCAGGACAATTACCTCGTCACCAAGAATCTCACGCGCTTTTTTGATTCGCTCGACAGCAGCTTCTTCCTGCTGAATCAGCGTTTCCTCATCAATGTGAGGCGCTGGTGTTTGAATATCGACTGCAACCATTGCTCACGCTCCTTATGTTCTGTTTTTCTGTTGTTCTGTTTTCTATTTTTCTAAACGCATGGACAGATCAAGCGCGGGCGCGGAATGTGTTAACGCCCCCACGCTGATAAAATCAATGCCAGTTGCCGCCACCGCAGCAACCCGTTCTAAGGTCATGTTACCGGAGGCTTCCAGCGGCACACGTCCGCCAGTGATCGCCACCGCTTCGCGCATCGTCGCCTCATTCATGTTGTCCAGAAGGATGCGATCTACGCCCAGTGTTAATGCTTCGTTGAGTTGAGTGAGATTTTCGACTTCGAGGATAATCGGCAAGCCTTTAGCATCGGGATTGGCGCGTACCTGCTCCACTGCCGCCGTAATGCCGCCCGCCGCGTCAATATGATTATCTTTAATCATCACCATATCGTACAAGCCGATGCGATGATTTTGGCCGCCGCCCATACGCACGGCATATTTTTCCAGCAATCGCCAGCCGGGTGTCGTTTTGCGTGTGTCGAGGATAACGGCTTTTGTTCCGGCGACAGCGTGGACATACTGCACTGTCAGTGTGGCGATTCCACTCAAACGCTGAAGGAAATTCAGGGCGACTCGCTCACCGGTTAAGATCGAACGCCCTCGCCCACTCACGGTAGAGATGAGCGTTCCAGGTATGACATTGCCGCCATCTTCGATTTGAGGCTCAAATACAACGTCGGGGTCTACAGACTGATAGACAACTTTCGCAACTGCCAGACCCGCGATCACACCCGATGCTTTAGCGACAATTTTGCCGCGAATCTGAGCATCAGCGGCGATAGTTGCCTTGCTGGTGATGTCGCCGCGCTCGCCTAAATCTTCGTCGAGCGCTAGTCTGACCAGCGTATGGATTGTTTCATCTAAAGTCACAATTACCCGCCTTAGTGTATCTCGTACACTAAATAAGACGCTAAAAGGAGAGCGCATCTTACGCCCCCAATTTAAAACTATATTATGAGTGGATGACCTTTTTGTCAAGTTGCCACTAAGGGTTATCAGCCAGCAGCATCCCCGCCGCGACTTGACCCGAAAGCATGACCATCGGCACACCGCCGCCGGGGTGAGTTGTCCCTCCGGCGAAGTACAATCCGCGAATATTTTTTGCACGATTATGCGGTCGGCGAAAGGCCGCGAACATATTATTGGATGATGCACCATACAACGCGCCGCGCCGCGCACCTGTCAGCCGTTCGAGATCAAGCGGAGTCAGAATCTTTTGGGAACGGATACGTCCGCGCACATCAAAGCCAAAATCAGCCAGCCGTTTTAAGACTCGTTCGCCATAAATTTCAGCTTGAGAGTGCCAATCAAATGAATCGTCCAACGGCGGCGCATTCACCAGCACGAACCAGTTTTCACAGCCCTCCGGCGCATCCTGTGGGTCGGATTTCGACGTAATCGCAACATAAATCGTCGGCTCATCCGGCGGAATGCCTTTAGCGAAAATATCATCAAATTCGCGTGGGTAGTCCGACGAAAAAAAGATGTTGTGATGTGCGAGTTTTTCGTTTTGCCCCTCAACGCCGAGCAGCATGATAAAGCCGGAGCATGACGACTCGATCTCTGTAAGCCGCCGAATGCGCCGGGAATCGACAGCATCAGACGGTAACAAACGCTCATAAACCGTCGCCACATCCACATTCGCGATGACCGCCCGCGCCGGGAGCAGCGTCTCATCATTCAGAATGACTCCCTGCGTTTTTTTGTCCTCAACAACAATTTGTTTCACACCGCAGCCTGTGCGAATCTCGACACCGAGTTCTATCGCAAGACGCTCTAATGCCCGCGCGATACCATAAATTCCACCCTGTGAATACCACACGCCACCTGTGAGTTCGACGTGCGCGATCACGTTGAGCGTCGCCGGAGCGCGATAGGGACTCGCGCCGACATAGGTTGCGAATCGCCCCAAAAGCTGGCGCAGGTGCGGTGAATGCACATAGCCGCGAATCGCGCTGTCCATTGTTTTCCAGGCATCAATTTTCAGGGCATCCAGCGGCGATACGCGCGTAAGGGATTGCAAATTGGGTGGTTCACCATAGATAAACGCCGGGCCAGTGATACGGTGCAAACGCGCGGCATAGGCCAGATAATTCAGATAGCCTTCAACATCGCGTTCGTCGAGTGCGGCCATTTGGGCGGCCATTTTCGGCCAGTCGCGGCTGGCATCAAAAATCACACCATCGGGGTAAAAATAGCGTGTCAGCGGCTCAACTGGGACAAGCGTGAGGTAATCTTCCAAACGCCGTCCAGCCGCAGCGAATAAATCCTCGATCACATGGCGCATTGTAATCACCGACGGCCCGGTGTCCCAGCGAAAACCATCGGCCCGAAACTCGCTCATTTTGCCGCCAACAGCCGCATTTTGCTCTAAAACCGTGACCTGTTTCCCGACAGCAGCAAGCCGAATCGCCGCGCTCAACCCGCCAATTCCCGCGCCAATGACGACGATCATGAGAGTGAAATACTTTGACGCAAAGATGCAAAAAACGCGAAGGAACGCAAAGAATTTGATAATTTTCTCTGCGAAACTTTGTCCCTTAGCGCCTTTGCGGTAAATTTTTTAAAGGTCAACCAGCTTATTCCTTTACTGTTCGCAAATTTCCCGAAATCGTGCGCCCTTTCCACTGCGGGCCGCCATAGCGATAGCGCCACCACACCGCGCGAATGGCAATCAATGTCATCAAAAAAGCTGATATGGGCATGAGCAGCGCATCAAAAAGTCGCTGACGCGTTGCAGCAGCCGTGAGCATCCGCACACCGATGCCGAGTACGATCAACGCCAGTGACCATAGAGGCAAGATGCCAAGAATCAAAAAAATCCAGGGAACGATAAAAATCAGCCAGTGGAAAATGGCCGAAATTGCCAGAAAAAACACGCTGTCGCCATGTCCAGCGAGGATATTTTTGCCGAAACCATCGCGCGCACTCGACCAATCGTGATACATGCGGCAGGTAATCTGCCCCGCACCATCCGCCATGCGAAGCCGCAAGCCAGCCAATTTGATGTGCCGCGCAAAGGCCACATCTTCGACAATCCGGTCACGGACGGCAGTGTGTCCGCCAATTTTCTCGTAAGCACGACGGCGAAACGCCAAGCATTGACCATTCGCGGCGGCGAAGGCTGCCCAGGGCGTATGGTGTACCAGCAGCAGCGGTAGATAGCCTAATATCGCCAGCGCCATCAGCGGCACGACCAACCGTTCGCCCCAACTTTCGGTGTGCTGAGTCGGCCACACGGTCAGCAAATCAGCCTGCGTTCGCTCAATTTCAGACATCAACGCCGCCAGCGCATCCGGCTGCCAGCAGACATCAGCGTCCGTAAAGATCAGCCATTCCCCGTGCGCGGCCTGCCCCAATTGATGACACGCCCAATTTTTACCCAACCAGCCCGGCGGCAGTGCTGCGCCAGACAGCACTTTTAAACGCGAATCGCCATCTGCGGCTGCAATCGCTTTTTCGGCTGTACCGTCTGTCGAATTGTCATCGAGAATCAGAAACTCAAAATTTGCATACGGCTGGCTCAAGATGCTTTGCGCTGTGCGTTCGATAACCGCTGATTCGTTGCGGGCGGGAATTAAAATCGAGACAAGGGGATATTGAAGGGGTGTAATTTTAGTATCAATGCTTATTTTCCCGCTTGAGTTATGTCTTAACTCCCCCTCTCTGAATTCGGAGAGGGGGTTGGGGGGTGAGGTTAATCGCGGAAACGTCAGCACATTGACAATCGCCGTCAGCGTGATCACCATCAGCGCACAGGTCGCGAAAATCATCACGAGCGCCATGAGACGTACCAGTGCCGCAGCGTCGGCGGCCTTACCAATTCGGCGCGATGCTTCCAGACGAGCAGTCCAAAATGCCCGATCCATACCACCAGCAAAAGCGGTGTCAGATTGGTCAGCGCAAAATAGACTAATAAACTCAGCGCCATCAGGATTACTGCCCAGCCGCTTTCATTGATAAATGCGAACCAGAAGCCCAAAAAAATACCACCCATCGTTGGCCCTTCCCAGATCGTCAGGCCGCACCACACACCGCCAACAGTTGCTACAGCTTTCCCGCCCTTAAATCGCAAAAACGGCGAAAAGGCGTGTCCCAACGGCGCAGCAATTGAAACAACCGCTAATGCCGCATCATCCAGGTGAAACACAAAATTCGCCAGCGCTACCGGGATCGCACCCTTAAGAAAATCGAGCGCCAACGCCAGAATTACCCATTTTCCACCACCCGCACGGGCGACATTAAATGTACCGGGATTGCCATCGCCATAATCGCGAATATCTTTGCCCAGCGCCAGCCGCCCCACCCACACTGAAAATGGCAGTGATCCGCTGAAAAACGCGGCTAGAATCAGAATCAGCGCGGTCATTCTGCGCCTCGCCAGCGCCACCACACCAGCGCGACCATCGACCCCATACCCAAAAACCCGATCACCGCTGGCCCTGGCAGATTCCAGAAAAGTAACTGTCCCATCGTCTGAAAAATCCAGGTGATGCCATAGATGACCAGCAGCGGGCGGATAGGCAAATTATTCGGGCGAACCAGCGCCGTCACGATCATCGCGACCAGCAACCAGCCGAGAAAATTCACCCAGGGAATGCCGAAATAACCACCAGAGTACAGATTCGCGCCAGTGCTATCCGTCCACACCCAGAATCCCCAGGCGACTTTTTGCGGGTCAAGAAATAAATCCCAAACTGTCAGGGCTACCGCGCTCACCACAGCAAAAGACAAGCGATTACGCCCACCGACAATCACCTGCGCGGCTGCCCACGCTGGCGGCAGCATCATGAACCACGCCAGCGGCACGAAAAACGGCACACCTGCGATCTGCGGTTGCAGCAGCGGTGTATAACGATAATTGCCAAAGGGAATCCCTGTACGTGAGCCTATCGTTTCAGCGATCCAGGTAATGATGCCGACCATCAACAGAGACAGCAATGTGCGCCGAACTCCCCAACGCTGACTGAGTGCCACAAAAACTGCTGCCACCTGCGCGATGACCGTTGTGGTAATGCCGATACTCAACACCGAGTCACCGAATGTCCAGCGGGCAATCGGCAGCGCAATCATCGACAGCACCCACACGGCGATAAAGCTGTAAACGAGAATATCCGTTTTTGAAAATTTGAGTGACGGAAAATGAGTCGCCAATATAGTTGTCATGTTTTGAGCAGCGTCTCCAAATCGCCATGTACTTCCAGCCCGGCGTTGCGTCCCATGCCCTGGAAGATCAACCGCCCATCTGTGAGGCTCGATAAACAAACTTCCACGCTGGATTGCATCGTTTCGTTCACGCGCTTACTCATGTCTGTCCGAACTGGCGCGTGGAGCAGGCTGCCCTCAGTACGCACAGCCCGCATTTCCAGCCGAAATTTCGAATCGCGCACCACCCACTCGACGTGATGATCCGTCAATGCCAGTTTTTCAGTTTTAGCATTCGTGTAATTGGCGAAACGGTAGAGGGCGTTCTCATGCCATAGTCCGATAATCGCGCCGCGAAAAGAAAGTCCACGCCAGGGGATCATGGCGACTGAAGCAGTGAGGCACGTCCCTAGTTGTTGGAAATGATTGGTCTGCATCCAGATATAAGCCGATGGAAAGGCCTGCCCCCAATCTTTTTCGATATACCCACGCCCTCCATCAAAATCTGCATAGTTGTCATCGACTGTCAAGCTGCCAGATAACGCATGATCGAGGCTGACCACGCCATGATAACACTCCATAAATGTCAGCCAGCCGAACCAGCCCATGATTCCCGGTGATGTGATTGTCACAGGCCAGGGCGTAATACCGCTAAAATGCACCTCACCTTGAATATTGCGCTGTTCATCGTCAATATTCAGCGAAAGTTGCTCGGCGTTAAAATGATTGGGGCCAACCCACACATCAAAATGATCTTCCGATGCTCTAAATGCATCCGTCGGGTAAGTGTGATAAGTCGCTTTACCACTTATTCCGTCAAGAACCTGAACAAACGAATGATCGCCGCTGGAATCAACACCACGAAAAATGCCGGGGATGATCGCATATCGACTGTCCTCGGTGGCATCGACGATTTTGTAGTACCAGCCTTCGAAAAATGGGCGTTTTTTGTGATGACCATGATATCGTTCAGGGTGCATCACCAGGTCAACATATTGTCCTAGCATAGTGACTAATCTTTTTTATGGGTGTGACGAGCTTTATGGATATCAGTCTATCATGAGTTCACGGGGAAATTTCGAATTGTTCAGGAGCGTCTCATATCGTCTTTAGCTGTGGCTCACATAATCTCACATCGCAATCAGATCGGCTCACATGATCTCAGATTGTCTCTAGCTGCGGCTCAGGTGCGTCTTATACCGTTTCTAGCTGTGGCTCCGGCACATCATGAGGCAACCAGCGGAAAGCCATGAAAACAACGACCAGCAGGATCAATCCGGTGAAGGTAAATACGCCACCATAACCGAACCCAACGGCAATCGTCGCGCCCAAAAGCGGGGAAAGCGCTCGTGCGCCAGCAACAACCGTGCTGTCAATTCCGTAGACCGTGCCTTCTTCACCCGGCTCAGTATAACGTGCCAGCAGTGCGCTCGATGACGAAATCAAGCCGCCTGCCGCTGCGCCCGTGAGCATTTGCAGGGCTACAAGCTGCCAGCCTTGTGTTACGAAGGCTTGCGGCATATAGATCAACGCTGTCGCCAATGCCGATAAAATGATGATCCGCCGATGGCCTAGACGATCTCCAAGCCTGCCCAGATAGACGGCGCTGGCTGTCACCGAGGCTGAAGCCGCACCGACGACGATGCCTGTGACCGTACTGACCCCTGTTGAAGTCGGCATCAAACTGTGGATGAATAGGGGTAAGATCGGCGTAAGCATCGTGCGGCTGAGGGCATTCAAAAAGCGCAGGGAATAAGTCAGCGGAACACCAGGCATGGACAAGACATGCCGCCATCCGGCGATAAAGCCGACGCGCTTCCTGGTGGGATGCTGGTTGGGGTCAAATTGTTCATCCACGCCGAACCAGACTAACACCCCAGCAAGTCCTAGCAGCACAGCCGTGACCACAAATGGTACGCTGAATCCATAAGCATCCGCTAGTGGCCCACCGATTATCGGCCCCAGCGCGATACCCGCCCATAAGCCGACCTGCAACATGCCCATCGCAAAGCCCATCCGTTCACGCGGCGCACAGGCGGCCACCAGCGCATTTGAGGCCGAGTCCGTACCTGTGATAAGCCCTTGAATCGCTCGCAGCAGCACCAATTCTTCCGCCGAGCGCACATAGCCCATTAGCAGCAGCAGAATCGTGCCGCCGAACATTGCCCGTGCAACCATCAATTTGCGACCATGACGATCCGCCAGCGCACCCCAGAACGGCGCAGCGATCATCATCGTCAGCGCTTGCGATGAAATCGTCATCCCCGCCAGAAATTCCAGGCTGAGTCCCGTGTGCGTGCCTAAATGCTGGACGTAAAGCGGAAAAAATGGATAGGTAACAGAAAAACCCGCTTGCGAAAGCAATTGGGCAATGAACATAATCGCGAGGGTGCGTCGCCAACCGGGCATAGCGAAAATCGAAAGCCTATCGTTTAAAATGGTTTGTCAGAGGAGTATGACACTTCAAACAGTTTTATAGGATTTCAGATTATTTCACAATATCCATAAAGTTCCAATTAGCGGTTAGCGTTTTTCCGGCACGGCGCGGGCGTGAACGAGGTCGAAAACGAACAACAGGATACCCTGAATGACGATGCCGATGCCTATCCCGCGCCACAATTCGTCTTTTTTACCGCGTGTCTGCGACAGCCGCAGCCCACCCAGCATATACAGCACGTCGAGAAAGGTGTTTATCCACAAGATGCGGCGCATGTTTTCCGATTCACGCTTGGTCACTTCGGTATCCAGCGGATCGGGCAAATTCTTAAAGCGCCTTTTCGCCACATTACCGCCAACAACGGCAATCGCGATATTGATAAGTCCCCACCCTATCGACTGACTGCCAACGCCCTTCCAGAATGGTTTTAAGAGTGAAAGGATCAGGCCGATAAAGACGTTAACGATATTCCACGAAAACAGCCGATGCGAAAGTATTTCGTTAAACTGCCATATGTTCATTGATACCTCTACTCCATCACAGTAGTTTTATCGTTGTGGTTCACAAACGGCAGCCATTTCCGCGCCACCGCTGGTACGCGCTGGTGGCTTTCCTGCGCCATCACCAATGTCACGCCAAACACCAGCAGAACATTTGTCAACGTAAAGAAAATAAATTCTTCGATGGGGAGAACGCCGGCCAGATAAATCTGGAGCGATTGCTCTGGATCAATCATCCATGTCCCTGAGCCGATTGCCAGATAATCCGCCGCCGATAGATAAATGGATGATGACGCGATGGCAAGAAAAATCACGCGGCGATATTTCCACAGAATGTCACCTGCAAACGCGATTTGCAGCATGATCGGCGGCAGCGCCCAGATCAGTTCCAGCCCCAGATACGTGCCAGGTTTCCAGCCTGCCACCAAAATCACCGCCGAGGCTATCCAGATAGGCACGAGAAACACCAACGGAATCAGCCGGACACGCCAGCGAGTGTCAAGGGCTTTATCCGAGAGAGGCAAATAGCGCATGAGCGTGAATAACCACAGGCCTGTCAAAATAGGCTGCACGAGGAAAAATGTGTATTCTTCCAGCGGAACCCAGCCGAAAACGATCCCTGTCACCAGATTGGGGTCATACCACCACACACCGCTGGCTACCAGATAATTGTCCCAGGGTGTCGTATATACCAGCGCGACCAGCATATGTGCGCCGATGCCAGCCCACATCGGCCAGCCATTCAACGCGCGTGGGAGTCGTTTGCCCCGGCGGTAATCAAAAATCGTCCATACGAGCAAAATTATGATCGGTATCAGCACAAACTGAGCTAAAAAACCAAAATACGTCATTTAAAAAATCCTCCCAAACCGGGAAAGATCGTGCAGCAGAACTGCTGCCGCGTTGCGACCCGCCGCGCCCATGATGCCACCGCCGGGATGTGTGCTTGCGCCGGTGAGATATAACCCTGGCAGCGGCCCGCGATAATTGCTCATCGTCAGCGCCGGACGCAGCATGAACATCTGGTCAATCGACATTTCCAGGTGCATGACATTGCCGCGCAGTAAGCCAAGTTCGCGTTCCAGATACAGCGGTGTCTCGATCAGTTGGTCGATCACTGCATTTTTGACGTTCGGAGCGTACTGTGCCAGCGTATCCAGCATATGGTCAGCGGTTTCCTGCGCGATGTCATCCCATGACGCGCCGGACGCGAGTTCATACGGGTAATACTGACCCCATAAAAACAGCGTGTGTTTGCCGGGAGGCGCTAAGGTTGGATCGGCAGCCGAAAACGTCATTGAAATCAGCGCCGGATTTTTTGAGGGTATTCCCGACAGATAATCGCCGTAAGCACGTTCCAGATAGGCCAGATCAGGGCAGATAAATTGCAGCGCGGTATGCTGCGGGCCGGGTTTACCGTTGGAGGGCAAAGCGGTGTAATCGGGCAGTTCATTCATGGCGTAACGCACGATCATGCCAAAACCGTTACCAACACGCGCCCGTTCGAGCAAATTGCGCGACTGTGTGGGGATATTTTCCGCGCCTAACATACGCAAGGTCGTATGAATATGTGCGCCAGAAACCACTTTTCGCGCCGTGATTCGCGTCCCATCCTCAGCTTCCGCGCCGACCACTTTGCCTTTTTCGATCAAAATGTGCTTGACCGGTGCGCTCGTCAAAATACGCCCGCCGTGCGCCTGGATCATTTTCGCCAGCGCTTGGGTCAGCATTCCTGATCCCCCGCGCGGACGCTTGACTCCGCCGACATGATACATCGGATGCCACAGCGCAAACGGCGCAGAAAATGGTTCACTCGGCGGCGGGCCGGACTGCGCAGCCATCCAGCTAATCAACGACTGGACTTGGGTGCTGCTGAAAGACTGCCGCATCACCTGCCCATAACCCCGGAAAAGATCAGTCAATTGATCCCAACGACTGTCACGTCCAATCGAACTGCCGAACACCATATACCGCGCCAGATTAAACGGCGTGGGCGGGTGTAAAAACGCCTCGACCATTGCTTGAGAAACGGGTTTCCACTTGTCGATAAATTGGCGATAGGCTTCCGCATCGGCAGGCGAAACCGCCGCGATACTCTCACAGGTTTTATCGACATCCTTCCAGATTGTGATATGTGTGCCATCGGAAAAGGGTGCAAAAAACAGCGGGTCGAGGTCGATATAATCGAGGCCGTATTTCGCTAACTCTAATTCCTGAACGATAGGTGTGTGATTGATGAGGATATGCGCAGAACCGCCCAGGTCGAATTTGAAGCCGGGGATGATTTCTTCGGTGACAACTGCGCCGCCGACAGTGTGCCGCCGTTCCATAACCACGACGCGATAACCCGCTTTCGCCAGATAACCCGCACACACCAGCGCGTTATGACCCGCGCCAATCACCAGAACATCACAATCCGGCATGGGCATTCATCCTCAGGACTTGCGACCAGATACGCGGCAAGCGCATCAATTTGCCCACTGTGCTAACATGCGCCCGACGGCTGAAAACATCATAATCGTGCGCTTCTATATCGGCCAGAATCGCGCGGTACAGGTCGGCAGCGGCAGCTATTGCCAATCGCCCATCGGGGTTGAGCATCGCGATGCCCTCCCACGACTCGGCATAAAGACGGCGATTGCGCTCGATCTGAAAGCGCATGAACGCCCGCCAGCGATCATCCACCACGCCGTTCGCTATGTCCGTTTCGTCCAGACCAAATGCCGCCAACTCATCCTGCGGCAGATAGACGCGCCCCGTCCGCCAATCTTCCGCAATGTCGCGCAAAATATTGGTTACTTGCAGCGCAACGCCCAGCTTGACCGCATACGCCAGCGCGTCCTGTCCTTCAAAACCGATGATATGCATCGCCATCAAGCCTACAGTGGATGCCACACCATACGAATATTCGGCTAAATCTGTAAAAGTTGCATAGCGCTTTTGCGAAAGATCACGCGCCACGCCATCGATCAACTGCTCACCATAACCATGTGGAATATTATGAAGCGCACGCGCATCTGCCCAGGCCATCGCGACAGGGTTATCTGAGGACGGGTGTGACATCGTAATAAGTTTTTGCCAATTTATTAACGATTCTCGTGCGATTTCATCATTTTCACTCTGATCAACTATGTTATCGGTGACACGGCAAAAAGCGTAGAGTGCGCGGGTCGCGCGGCGTTTTTCCAACGGCAGCAGGCCGGAAGCCAGATAAAACGTGCGACTGCTCTCACGAGTCAGGTCTTCGCAATAGGTATAAGAGGCTTTTAGCCCGACTTTATCAGAGATGACGTGTTCGCCCGGTCTATGGGTTTCGAGCGCTTCATACGCCCAATCCAGCAGCCTGTTTTCCCACGCATGAAATTGGATCGTCATGGCTTCCCCCAGCCTGTCGCGAAAGTTTACTTAAGTATGGTCTTGATTATAAAAATAACCACATGAGGAAATATACAATTTCAGGTTAAGGCAAAATAAGTAATATGGATCACTTAAATGAGAGAAGATTAAGAAGCCGTGAGCTAAATTCCGGCTAAGAATTAACGACAGATAACGCGCTGCGCACCGTCTGGAAATGAATATCGACGATATCTGTGACTTCTTTGGCATATCCTCCGGCCATCGCAACCGCCACAGGCAGCCCCGCACGCTGGCAGTGATCGAACACCAGTCGATCACGTTCTTCTAATCCAGCCTTGCTCATGTTGAGCCGCCCCAGCTTATCCCCTTCAAAGGGATCTGCGCCAGCCAGATAAATTGCCAGATCCGCGCCGGAACGTTCAATCGATTTGCGCAGCCCTTTTTCCAGTGCATCCAGATAAATCTCATCGCCTGCTTCATCGGCTAAAGCAATATCCAGATCGCTGTCCTCTTTGTGAAATGGGAAATTTTTCTCGCCGTGAATTGAAAATGTGAACACTGTCGGATCATTTGCAAAAACGGCTGCCGTGCCGTTTCCCTGATGCACATCGCAGTCGATGATGACCACACGTTTGACTCGCCCCTCGGCCTGCATCACCCGCGCCGCAATTGCGCTGTCGTTAAACAGGCAGTAACCCTCGCCATGATCGGGATATGCATGATGAGTCCCGCCCGCTAAATTAACCGCAACGCCCTCTTGCAGCGCCACCCGACATGCGCCAATCGTCGCACCCGAAGACCGCCGCGAACGTTCGACCATCTGCGGCGACCAGGGAAAGCCGATCCGCCGCATCTCCTTCTCAGTGAGCAAGCCATTTTTGGCACGTTCCAAATAATCGATGTCATGACAGCGCAAAATCTGCGTGTCGCTGGCAGGGTATGGCTCGACCAATTCGCAATGCGGCGTTAATTCCGCCTCGACTCGTTCGCGCAGCAGGCGATATTTATCCATCGGGAAACGGTGTTCCTGCGGCAGCGGCAGGACAAAATTATCGCAGTAAAAAACCTTCATCATGCGGTACGTGGCGCAAGCCTTCCCTGATTATTCCGATCTATCAGCCATTTTGCGATCAACACGTTAATCACTACAGCGGTCATCACCCCGGCAGTCAGCGCAATGCTGGATTCAGCCGATTGCTTGACAATTATGCCAATAAATGCCCACACAATCACAGCCGTATAGCCTACATCGCGCCGGGTAACAATTACGATTGATGTCAGAATCGCGCCAATCACCAGCATAATAATCGCCCAGGTTTGCGGCGCAATTCCAAAACCATTCCAGTTCAGATCATACAGCACGTCGGTTACGTTGGCGATAGTTGCAACCGTAATCCAGCCAAGATAAATGCTGAACGGCACATTTACCGCCCATTTTTCCGCGCCAGAAACAGGCTTAACGCCGATTTCCAGACGCAAATAAACGACAATCAGGCTCACCAGCAAGATGAGCATCATCACCAGCGTCAGTGGAAACTGCTGATAATGCCACAGGAAAATCCACGCGCTGTTAGCGACTGCACCGAGCGTAAACCAGTAGCCGATGCGCCGGAAGCGCGGGTTTTCACGTTGAGACGGCAGCGCCTGATAAATGGCAAAAGCGATCCAGCCGATGTAGATCACGCCCCAGATTGAAAATACATAACCAGCCGGAACGAAATACACCGGAAAGCTGTCCGAAATTTCGCCGGTGTTCAGCCCATTGATCGGCAAAGCGTTCGCCAGAATATTAATGGTGATCGTCACCACTACGGCAATTACGTTCACAATTTGTCGAATCAGATCTCGGTTCAAAATACCTTACTCCTGTTTATTTTTCACGGCGCTGTAGGCGGCTAAAGTGCGCTCCCGCGCAAATTCATGGTCAATTATTGGTGGCGTGTATTGTTCCGGTGGTGTGTTCATTTCCCAGGGGGTATGGATAAATGCGTCAGACACATCAGCCAGTTCGGGAATCCAACGCCGGATGTAATGACCGTCAGGGTCAAACTTTCGCGATTGGCTTACCGGATTAAAAATGCGGAAATACGGCTGAGCATCCGTACCCGTTCCCGCCGTCCACTGCCAGCCGCCGTTGTTCGCTGCTGGGTCGCCATCAATGAGATGCTGCATAAAATGCAGTTCCCCTTCACGCCAGTCGATAAGCAGGTCTTTGGTCAAAAAACTGGCGACAACCATCCGCGCCCGATTAGGCATCCAGCCGATTGCCTTTAACTGGCGCATGGCAGCATCCACAACCGGGTAGCCTGTCAGTCCATCTTTCCAGGCCTGAAGTTCATCCGGCGCATTTCGCCATTCCACGCGGTCATACTCTGGGCGAAAGCTGCGTTTATCCACATGCGGAAAATGATTCATCACGTGAACGTAAAACTCGCGCCAGATCAATTCATCAACCCAGGTTTCAACCGAGTCGCGTTTCTGTGGGTTATCCGTTCGCTGATACGCCTCTCGCGCCGCCCAATATGCCTGCCGAGGCGAGAGCATCCCAAACCGCAAATAGGGCGAGAGGCAGGATGTTTCCATCCGTGTGTCAGTGAAAGGATCAAGTGTCAAATTGTTGCGCGTTTCAGCATAGGTATAAATCGGCGCAGCGATAAATGCGTCCAGGCGGCGTAGGGCTTCGGATTCGCTGGCTTCCGGCACACTAATTGTCGCCGCGAAACCGAGTTCATGAAGGCTCGGCAAAACCTGACTCTCCAGCGCCAAAAATGAGCCGGGCTGAAAAGCAACTTTTTCCGGCTTTGGTTGGGATTTCCACTGTTTCTTAAATGGCGTATACACCATAAACGGGCTGCCATCCTGCTTCATGACCTCACCGGGCGCAAGCAGCACAGCATCGTCAAAGGCGCGAATCTCGACTCGCAAATGCTGCTCAAGCGCCTCATCACGGTGTCGCGCGAACGGCGTATAATCGCGATTAAAATAGAGCGTTTGCGCCCCGGATTCCACGATCACTTTCGCCAGAATTTCAACTGGATCGCCCCGGCGAATCACCAGATGACTGCCCAATTTTCGCAGTGAATGGTCAAGTGAATCCAGCGCCTTGAGCAAAAATGCCATACGTGGTGCGCCGGAACGTTTGCTTTTCAGAATCGCGTCGTCAAATATGAACAGCGGAATCACAGGCGCACCGCTATCAAGGGCAGCTTGGAGCGCTGAGTTATCTTCCAGACGGAGATCACGCCGAAACCAGTGGATGACCGGATTCATGAGATGACTTCCTCCGTTGGCTGATAAATTTCCGCTGTAAGTGCAGGAAGTGTTCGCCGCACATCTTTCACCACCCGCAGCGCACCCAATGTCACGCCCGCCGTCGATTGGCCGGGGAAAATCGAGTCACCGACCAGGCGCAAATTTGGAAGTCCGGTACGCGGCCCACGCGCCTTGAACAGTGATGTGATCGGGAAACCGCCAACCATGCCCAGATGTCGCTCGGTGTAAAACTGATAGGTTACAGGCGTTCCAGGCAGCGTCAGCACGATGCCACGCCGGAAGCCAGGAATCGCCTTCTCAATATTGGTGAGCATTTTTTCGGTATATTCGGCTTTTCGCGCTTCATATGCCTGCTCATCACTCGCCAATAAATCCCACCAGGGTTGGACATTGGTATGGGTCGTCACCGTAGCGGCGCGATGTCCGGCGGGGGCGCGGCTGTTATCCCACTGCGGCGAAAGTGAGATAAAAATACTGTTCGTCTCGCCCAAATTACTCTCCATATCCCCGATAATCTGATGATGATCGGGCAAATTTGGCGGTAGTTGATCGGCTTTGATGCCCAGGTGCAGCACAAACGCGCCCCAACCCTTTGCTCGGCCCGCCACTTCACGCTGCAAACCCGGTGGGCTTTCCTCGCCAAGTAAATCGTCCAATGACCAGGGCGTGAGATTGGCGATGACGAAATCTGCCGGGAACAATTCTTCCTGTTTACCGCGTTTTCCCTTTTGCGCATAGACTCCGGTCACGCGCCCGCTTTCGACGGCGATCCGCGTCACTTTCTGGCGGAACAACACTTCCCCGCCCAGAGTTTCAATTTTTTCGACCAACGTTTGCGCCAATCCACCGATCCCGCCTTCGACGTGATAAACGCCCTGACGCGCCAGATCAAGCGCTGTTGCGCCCCAGATAGCATTGACATTTTGTGCGACGGTTTGCGCCGAAATCAACAACTGCGCATCCAGAAAACGCCGGAAATTTTTGTCATTTGCTAATCCGAAACGCTGTATCCACTGGTCAACCGTGCTGAACACAAGCGGCAGCAAACGTAAATCCGCCGGAAAATTCGCCAGTCCCACACGCCCAATCTGCAACAAATCAGCAGCACTCGTCGGCGGCCAGGGCAAACCCTGCGCGGACATCCTCCAGCCGAGGTCGGCTATTTTCGCCTGCTCCTCCCAAAATGATTCTGTACCCGGAAATTTCGCCAGCACATCGGCGTTATCCTGCGTCAGCGCAACTTCGCGATCCGGCAAATGCACCACCCAGGCGGGGTCATGTCGGCGCACAGGCCAGTCGATATTGAGCATTTTTCCGACCAGCGCGTGTGGCCCGTACGGCTGAAATCCGCCAGCAACCGTCGCGCCCGCGTCAAAACGATAGCCCTGGTGGTAAAACGTTCCCGCACAACCGCCCGGATAAGTCTGCGTTTCAAGAACGGTCACACGGTAGCCATCATTTGCCAGCAGGGCGGCAGCCGTCAGCCCGCCGATCCCCGCCCCGATGACGACAATACGAGGAATGTGTGGTGTAAGGTTAATTTCTCAGTGTCCTCTGTGTCTCAGTGGTTCGAATTATTTCGTATTTCGTAGCGCTAACCGCGTTCGTAAATGGCGATAGATAAACAAGAATCGCAGCGGGAAGCCATCGAAAAACAGCCGTGCAAAAACACCCTGCAAGCCCGGTTTATGCTCCAGCGTGATATGGTCGATCAGTTCAACACCGCCTGTGACAGGCTTGAAGATATGCTGATGCTCCCAAACGGCCATCGGCCCCTCTAGCTGGCGATCTATAAATGAGGTTTCAATCGGGCCGGGTTCATGCCGTGCTAACCAGTGAATTGGAATCGGCCCAAACCACAAACGAAACTCCAATTCGCCATCCGTGAGCGAGGTACGATCATCCCGCAGTACCTGGAGAAATATCGGCGGCGGTGTGAGAATCGAAAACGCACGCGGCTGGGCATGAAAAGCGGTCATCGCCTCAGCCGTCGTCGGAAGAAATGAGCGGTGTTCAAAAACATGGGTCATAGCAAACTCGATTGTTCAGAATATTCAATACAATGTAAACGTTCACCATTAAGATCAGCTTAGGGGAAAATGCGTAGGGGGTTAGTTGAGCTTTTAGTTGTCCTGATTTGTGGTGAGCTTTTAGTAATGAGTGAAAAGTCATGAGTGATGAGTTTGAAATCTGTCTTTTACTCATCACTCATTATTCATTACGCGTTACTTTCTACGGATTTTCAAAATTATCGCGTGCATACGAGGCCGCGCCGACCAACCCCACATCATCGCCAAGCTTCGCCAGACGGATCATATCGTCGTGATAATACGCCGGGTCGATCACATATTGGCGAATGACCTCACGTGCCGGGTCGAGGATCAGATCACCCAACAACGTCACGCTGCCGCCCAGCACCATCACCGCCGGGTTGAACATATGCAGCACATTCAGCAGCCCCAAACCCAGCCACCAGCCTGCCTCGCGCACGACACTCAAGGCAAATTCATCACCCTGTGCGGCGGCCTGCCCAACTGCCTTGCCATCAACCACCGATACGGAACGTAAAACTGATGGCGTATCGCTAGCCGCCAGTTTTTTCTGCGCAATCGGCCCCAGGACGCGCCCAGCGCACATTTCTTCCAAACTGCGCACCGAACCATCTGGAGTCAGATATTTCACATGCCCCGGCTCGAACGCCAACCCATCGACTCCCCGGAACAGCTTGCCATCAATGACAACACCGCCGCCGATGCTGGTGCTGATCGTCAGGTAAATGGCCGGATCTGCGCCACGCGCCGCGCCCATGTGATATTCCGCCAGCCCCGCCAGATTGCCATCATTTTCCATATAGGTTGGTACGCCGCCAAACGCCTCGCTGATGAGATTTGCCAGCGGTACATCGCGCCACGTTGGCAAAACGGTTGCGTGGCGGATATAACCCGTATACGCTTGCGGGCTGGGCGCGGAAATCCCAATCGCGTCCACTTTTGCGCCAGGTGGGACGACTCGCCGAGCCGTATCGATCATGCGCTGGATCACATTTTCCTGTGGCTCATGCGCCAGCGTAAGCGTTTCGTCGCGGGCATGAAGCTGCAAATCGCGCGAATACCAGCCCGCCCGGATGCGCGTACCACCAAAATCAATGCCTAAAATTGTCATTTTTCTGTACTTTCATGAAAACAATCCACGTACCTTGACACTTCAGTACAAGGATTTAAACTCTAATCTGCAAATTATAATCACAGATGTGTTTGATTGCCGAACTGCAAATTCCGAGGATAGGCCAATATTTTACACAGTATGCCATCCTCAGCACTCATTACTTTTCAGGAGACCCCAAAATTATGAGCATCCAGCCCCGCTTAAATCGACTCTTCGCCCCCGACGGTAAATGTTTTGATGTTGCTGTCGATCACGGCTTCTTTGGTGAACGCAGCTTCCTCAACGGCATCGAAGATATGCACAAGGTTGTCGAGATTCTCGTCCAGGCCGATCCCGACGCCATCCAACTCAGCATCGGGCAAGCGCCAATTCTCCAAAATATCCCTGGCAAATCGAAGCCCGCGCTCGTTCTGCGCACGGACATCGCCAATGTTTATGGCAAATCACTCCCGCGCTATCTGTACAGCGGCATCATCAGTGAGCCTGTTGAACAAGCAATTCGACTGGATGCGGCCTGCATCGTGGTCAATCTTTTCAACCTACCTGACCAACCTGAAATTTATCATCAGTGCGTTCAAAACATTTGCGCACTCAAGCCACAAGCCGAGCGTTACGGTATCCCCTTGATGATCGAGCCACTGGTGATGCGGGATAACGCTACAGCAGGCGGTTATATGGTCGATGGCGACATTGACAAAATTTTGCCGTTGGTGCGTCAGGCGATTGAACTCGGCGCGGACATTATCAAGGCTGACCCAACCGATAATGTGAGCGAATATCATCGCATCATCGAAATCGCTGCCGGGAAACCCGTGCTGGTACGCGGCGGCGGACGCGTTTCCGATGCTGAAATTCTCCAGCGCACGGCTGAATTGATGCAGCAAGGCGCGAAAGGCATCGTCTACGGGCGCAATGTTGTCCAGCACGAAAATCCGTCCGGCATGACCCGTGCGCTGATGGCAATCGTTCACGATGACGCCACACCTGAAGCCGCGATGAAGCATCTTCAGGCATGAGCGCTGTGTTTGAGTTCGCTGAATTTCCTACGCTTGAAACCGAGCGATTGATTCTTCGGCAGATTACGGCTGAGGACACGGAAGCGGTTTTGAGGATTTTCGGCGATCCTGAAGTGGTGCGATACATGAGAGAAGCCGAACAGCCGCTAACTCGCTACGAGGATGCGCAGGAAATTGTCGATTGGACTAAGGAAATTTTTGCAAAGAAAACAGGCATCCGCTGGGCGATCACGTTGAAGGGCAGTCAACAACTGCTTGGCACGTGCGGATTTCATGCCTGGAATGCGCAAAATCGCCATGCCGACGTTGGATATGAACTGTCATCTCAGCATTGGCGGCAGGGCATCATGTTCGAAGCCATGCGTTGTGTCACAGACTTCTGCTTCGTGAAGATGGACATGCACCGCATCGGCGCAGATGTTACCGCTGGCAACGAAGCATCCGCCCATCTTCTACGCAAGCTTGGATTTAAACATGAAGGGACATGGCGCGAACGAGAGTACATGTTTGGGCGTTACATAGATTTATGGCTGTTTGGTTTACTACGGCACGAATGGGAGAATACTTAATATGGCACGTAAACAAATCCGCTTCGGCATTATCGGCCTCGGATTGATGGGACGCGAGTTCGGCAGTGCGGCGGCACGTTGGTGTCACCTGCTCGATCTGGATTATGAGCCTGTCATTACCGGGATATGCGACACCAATCCAGCACTCCACGCCTGGTTCGAGTCCAATTTCAGCACGATCAAGGTCAAAACATCGGATTATCATGATCTGCTCAACAGCGATGAAATTGACGCGATTTACTGCGCCGTTCCCCATAATCTGCACCAGCAGTTTTATTCCGACATCATCTATTCCGGCAAACACTTGCTAGGCGAAAAGCCGTTTGGCATTGATCTGCAAGCGAATGAAGCGATCCTTGACATAATCGACAAGAATCCAGAGGTTATAGTCGCCTGCTCGTCAGAATTTCCATTTTTCCCTGGCGCACGGCGTGTCATTCGTGCCATCAACGAAAATCGCTTCGGCCAGATTATCGAGGTGGAGGCAGGCTTGCTCCACAGCAGCGACCTTGACCCCAAGAAAAAGATCAATTGGAAACGTATGATTGCTATCAACGGCGAATACGGCTGTATGGGCGACCTAGGAATGCACCCGCTGCATATCCCGCTGCGCTCAGGCTGGATGCCGCACACCGTCCGCGCGATGTTGAGCAATATCGTCACCCAACGTTATAACGCCGCCAATGAGCTTGTTCCCTGTGAAACCTGGGACAACGCGACACTCTGCTGCGATGTTCAGGCGGACGATCAGGCATTTCCGATGTACATCAAGACCTATCGTATCGCGCCAGGAGAGACGAATACATGGTATATTCGCGTCTCAGGCACAGAATTCAGCATCGAGTATTCGAGCAAGTACCCCAAAACGCTGAAAACGATGTCCTATACATCCGGCGCGGAACAATCCTGGACAGTCACGGATTTGGGCTACGAGACCGCGTACCCGACCATTACGGGCGGCATTTTTGAGTTCGGTTTTTCCGACTCGCTCCTGCAAATGTGGGCGGCCTTCTGTGACCAGCTATCAAACGGGCGCGACGGAATGAAGCAGCCTTTCTACTGCGCCACACCGCAGGAAACACACTTGCATCACAAAATTCTGACCGCGGCGCTGGAGTCGAACAAACAGGGGCAAGTCATCCAAATATAATTTTAACCACAGAGACACAGAGAACACAGAGTTTTAATTTTCTCTGTGTCTCTGTGGTTCAACTGATTTTTAATTATTGACTAACGAAGGATTATTGTTGTGACCGAAACGATTGATATTATTGTCAGTGGGCATCTGTGCATCGACCTCATCCCGAAAATGGATCATGTGCCGCTGGAAAAACTGGCGACTCCAGGGCGATTATTTGAAACCGGGCCGTTGGCAGTCGCGACGGGTGGCGCGGTATCAAATACGGGGATGGCGCTGCACCGTCTGGGTGTAGATGTGCGCCTGATGGCAACGGTTGGCGATGACATACTCGGTCAGACCATTATCAACATCCTGAAAAATCGCGACGAACGATTGGCGCAGCTCATTAGTGTTCAGCCCGATCAATCGAGTTCATACACGGTTGTGCTTTCACCCGCAAAAGCAGATCGCATTTTTCTCCACTGCCCCTGCACCAACAGCGCTTTTGGTGTCGCCAATATTGATTTTTCGCTCTTGCATCAGGCCAGAATATTCCATCTTGGCTACCCGCCTATTTTGCCGCGCCTCATGGAAAACGACGGTCAGGAATTGACGGAAATCTATCAACGCGCCAAGCAAACAGGCGTTACCACATCGCTCGATATGACCCTCCCCGATCCGAATGGTGCCAGCGGACAAGTCGATTGGATGGTTATTCTGCGCAATGCCCTGCCCTATGTCGATATTTTCGTGCCGAGCATCGAGGAAATCATCTTCATGATGCGCCGCGACGATTACAACGCCTGGGATGGCCGCGTACTGGAACATCTTGACGCTGGTTATCTTTCTCAATTAGCGGATGAACTTTTGAGCATGGGGCCAAGCATCGTCGGCTTCAAATTGAGCGAGATGGGCTTGTATCTGAAAACATCGGATGCGGCGCGTATCCGCCAGCTAGACCGCCTGCCGCTGGATGCTGACGCATGGGCAAATGTCGAACTTTATTCCCCCGCGTTTCAGGTCGATCTCGTCAGCACATTGGGCGCGGGCGATTCGGCTTATGCGGGTTTTCTGGGGGCGCTGCTGCGCGGCATGAACCCATCCGAAGCGATTCGTTGGGCTTGTGCAGTGGGCGCACATAATGTCGAGGCTGCCGATGCCACCAGCGGCGTTCGCACCTGGGCAGAAACGCAGGCACGCATCGAATCCGGCTGGTCGTTGAAGTCGCTGCATCTCTCCGGCATATCCCCTGCTGGATGACATCTTTCCCCTTCGTTTGATGCAAAATATCAGATCATCGAATAGCTAAAATCGAGTACAACAGAAATAAAAGTGGGAGACTGCGCAACTCTGTAAACCCACCTTGCGTATTAGATGACAGATTGTACGAACGATGTAAACGCCCAATTCAAAAAGGGCAAGGGGATGAAAAAATGAACGAATCAACTCGCGATCCAGGCCGCACACTTCCGGCTGTAATTTTAATCGGCGTTGGTGTGCTGTTTTTGTTAGGTCAGATTTTTAGCTTTAGTTTTCTCGGTGCATTCTGGCCGTTCATGGTCATTATTCCGGGATTAGCCTTCCTGTATTTCGCCGTGACAGGCCGCAGGGAGACTGCCGGGTTAGCGATACCCGGCGCGATTATCACAGGCACAGGCGCTATTCTGCTCTACCAGAATTTCACCGGCCATTGGGAAAGCTGGGCGTATATCTGGACGCTTTATCCGGTCTTTATCGGCATGGCGCTCACCTATGTGGCTCAGAAAAACGAAAACCGTGACGCACTGAAAGCGGGTCAGGGGCTTGTGCGTTGGGGCTTGATCGCTTTCGTGGGCGCGTGGGCATTTTTTGAACTGATTATCTTCAACGGTGGCGGTGCTTTCGGCAATTTCCTGCTGCCTGCTCTGCTGATCGGTGCGGGTGTCTGGCTGCTATTCCGCCAGAATACACCCTCCAAGCGCAAAGTTTTTGTGCCAGAAAAACCGAAGCACATGAACGGCAATCATTCGAGCGACGACCTGCAATCGCGTATTGACGAAGCACTCGCCGAACCTGACGAACCGAAGATTATCTAAAATTAACCACAGAGGCACAGAGTTCACAGAGAGCTATAAATTTTCTCTGTGTCCTCTGTGCCTCTGTGGTTTATAACCCAGACAATGCGCTGCCTACGCTATACACGATCAACATCTGCGCTGGGCCATAGGTCAGCCAGACAACATCGCTAATCAGATAAAAACGCACATTGTTGAATAACTGCGCCGCCAGAATCAGATCACTGAGCAAGAACAACGCCGTCCCAAGTGCCAGCGGCATAAACGCCGAATTTTGCAGCGCCAACCCTGTTGCGAAACCCGCCGTACTCGCCAGCAGCAGCGCATAAGGTAATGCAGCATAATGCAGCGGTGTCACTTTTTGACCGCGATACACCACGATATACCAACCGACCACGCCGATCAAAAGCCAGATGATCCATGCGCCCCAACGGCTACCATTCAGGCCCTTCTGATCGCCAAATGTCAAAAAAGCGATGATGTAGGCGATGTGTCCCAACCCAAAAGCAGCGATCCCACCCATCACATGATCGCCAAGCGGGATCAATTCCGCCATAAACAAGTCGCCGATGAAGCCCAGCGTCATACCAACGGCGATTAAAAGCGCGAAAGATTCGATGGCGCTGTTTCGGTTGAAGAAAAATCCACTCCAGGCGGCGACGACCAGCGTCAGTGATGAGGACATGCGCGTCCAGGTAGGCATCCGGCGTGTGCGCTGATCGTCCAGCTTGCCGAAAATAAATCCGCCGAACAACAGCGCCGCCCACACGATCAGCAAACCCAGAAGCCATAAATTTTGTGGCGAATTTTCAAACATCGCTGGCATTTCCCCTCATTTTGTTCTTATCATCGGTGAGTATAATCCGGCAGGTTGTAAGAGACGAATAAGGAAAATAACCTTGTTTTATCGTTATCTCATCATTTTGGCGTTTACTGTTATCTTTTTCAGTCCCGTCCGCGCACAAGATGCCAATGTTAAGCCCTTTGTGTTCCCGGTTGCCGCGCCGCCCAGCCCCTCGACATGGCTGCTCGGTCAGCTTTACGGCAACACCACAGGCGCGTTCAATAACGCAGATCGGTGGTACAGTGCCGGACAAGGACTTCATTTTGGAATAGATATTTCAATGCCCTGCCGAACCGAACTGGTCGCAGTTGCCGATGGCGAAGTCATGTTTGTCGATGATATGGGCTTCGGTTCTGCACCGCACAATCTTATCTTGCGTCATCCAGCGCAGGGATTGACCACGCTCTACGGTCATCTTTACGAGCGACCAGCGGTAGTTCCCGGTCAGATCGTGCAAAAGGGTGAAGTAGTCGCCCTCTCCGGCGACCCGGACATTGTTTGCGATTCGCGGCCACACCTGCATTTCGAAGTGCGCTCACTCGATTATTTCACGACCTACAATCCGGTTGATTATATTGACGCTCCCTGGCATACACTGGCGATGATCGGCTCATTCAGCAATGCCTTTTTTCAGCAGGATTTGGATAACCCACGCCAATGGGTCAGCCTGGACGATCAACCGCCTGTGAGCTTTGGAGGCCGCCGTCTTAATGACTACGCGCAGTCATGGCCGCTGTCGGGTGGTTTACAAGCGCCGACGAATCTCATTCTGCGGCGTGAACCGCTGCCAATCCCCGAAACCATGACGTTGCGTGCGCTTGGCTATGACGGCTGCTGCTCCCGTCCCTGGTGGCATCCAACCGACCCGACACACCTATCCGTCATTGACGGTGTACCCGGCGAACGTGCCAATATTTTCGATTGGACGATCAGCGGGTCATTGACAATGGTTGCCCAAGCGCCACCGCCCTATCTCTCGCCCGATGGCAGCCATCAGGTTATTTTCAACAATGGGCAGGTTTCAATACGGCGTTTAGCCGATGGCGCGGAGTGGATTGTACAGACTCAAGGCGAAATTCCAGCCATCAGCGCGGATAACAGCCGCTTAACCTGGGACATCAGCGGTGATAAGGTTGCGCCCGGTCAGCAAGACGGCACTATTGAATTCTGGATTAGCGACATCAGCGGCGAAAATACTCGCCTGTTTTTGAGTCAGATCGGCGGTTCCATATTCTGGCTCGATGACGCACGTATCCTCATCTCCACGCCACAGATCGGCAGCCGCGCAACCACCTACAGCGTTTACGACACACGCGATAACAGCGTTTATACGCTGGGTACATGGGAATGGATACGTGGTCTTAGCATATCCCCCGGCGGCGAACGCCTGATGTTTTACCGCGTCTGGCAACCCGACCCAGCCGATAATGTCATTTACACCATCGCCACAGAGCACGGCGCAACAGCGGAAAAAATGCCCTGGTTCGGCGGCTGGCGATGGCGCGATGCCGATAGTGTTTATTTTGTGCCGTTCGACCCATCAACCGATGTGCAGCGTCTCGCCTATTATCATATTCCAACAGGCGAGACTCGCTTTTTGACCGACCCGGCTGCAACACCCTTTACGATTGCCGATGGCGACTGGTCAGTCTCAGCCGATGGTCGCCGGATCGTATTTTTGAACGCAGGCGACAAAACCATGTGGCTGATCGAAGAAGGAGATTAAAATGGGTGATTAACCACCCTCATCCATCTTCATCCCCCACACCGCATACAGCGGATCGCCTCGCTGCGGCGGCTTCGCAATATAATTTGCGGAGTTTATGCCACGCCAGTTGCCGGATTCTTCAAAATACTGTGTCACCAACTGGATATGCTGTTGATCGCTGGTCGAAAGCCAGACCGCAACAGCTTTATTGGGAAAGCAGCGATTCGAGAATGTCAGCACGAACACGCCGCCTGTTTTCAGTACGCGGTTCACTTCGCTAAAAATTTCGACAGGCCGCGCCATATACTGCACCGAAACCGTGCAAAAGACCGCATCAAAAACCGCGCCTTCGAATGGCAGCACCGGATTGACATTCAAATCATGAACCACATGCTTATCAAGCTGCGGGTTTTCAGCCATTTCTTTCGCGTTCATGCCGAGGCCGATGACACGCTTTGGTTTGAGATCATCCGGCAGATGCGAACGCCAACTGCTCATCAAGTCCAGATAAACGCCGCCGGGTGGCAGCAGTTGTTGATAAAGTGCTTTCGCAGCGCCAATGGCGTGATCGTCAATATGGACGACCATGCGCGGAAACGTGTAGAAAATGCTGTCGTCCGTTTCATCCGAACGCAGGAAATAGTCAGGCGGGAATGGCATCTTACGCCTGACTCGCCGCGTGAATGGCGGCGCGTGTGCCTTCAAGATCGAATAAATCCTGTTGATTGCCGCGCATAAGCCGTGTCGCCACCGCGATAGCCTGGGCTTCGGTGAGATCGCCATCGTCGATTTCGCCTTGCAGCGCACGGGTCAGCCAGGAACGCGCTTGGGTGGCATAGGCAACTGAAGCGTTCGGCCAGCCCGTATCACCGCCAAATGCGAGCAATTTGTTGATCGGCACAGAGTGAATCAAACGGCGCACAAAGTCGGAAGCAGCGTAGGGGTTGATACTCCACGCCCAGCACAAGTCGATATACACATTCGGATAATGCTTAGCGATGGCAGTCAGTTCGTCGTTGTACGGGTAAGCGATGTGCATCAAAACAAAACGCGCCTGTGGATACTGCTTCAGCAGGCCGCACAGATGCCCAGGCTTGATGCGCTCGACAGGCATACCACCGTACCCGGCATAGTAGCCTGTGTGGATTTTGAAGGGCAGATTATGCTGAATAGAGAGTTCGACACCACGCGCCCAGCACCAATCACCCAGGCACACCCGTTCAGCCTCATTTAGCTCGTCACCCGTCAGGTGCTTATGCAAAACGCGCTCGGCATCGGCATCGCTGCGTTCCTGCCATAACAGACTTCGATTATAAGCGTGCTGCGCCTTCACCGAGATCGCGCACGCGCCATATTTGTCAAAAAGCCCTTCCATGCCTTGCCGCAAAGATTTCAGATCAATAACATTAACACCCGTCTCTTTATGCAGGTCTTCCGCTTGAATCTCACCGTTGCAGAAGTGCCACCACGAGAGATCGTACAGGAAGAAATCCAAGCCTGATTGATCCGGCAAACACGCCCATGAGAAATCGTCAACCTGAATGTGATCGAGATTGCCCTCTTCTTTCAGAATGCGCAGGCGCTCTCCAGGCTGGCGAAGCTGATGATTACGTTCCGCCGCCGCGATCACCGCCGCTGACGTGATCTCGTCTATCCCATAAGCCTGTTTCGCGATCAAACGCACGGCCTCACCATAACCTGTATGCTGGCAGTGCTGCCACGCCGTACTGATGCCTGCCCAACGCGCCTCAATATCGGGGTCGTTTGAATCGAGTAATTTTTGAACAGCATCCTGTGTCGCACCCGCCACGATCAAATCCGCCGGGACATAATTTTCGAATAAATCTCGCAGTACGTCTGGGCCGTTTTCGAGATAGTCGGCTTCTTTACGCATATGTTCATGGGTATCCATCAAAGGCAATTGTTGAATATGCTGGCTCAGGTCGGTCATAATTTTTCACTCTCTGTGGATTTATATTGGCAGTAATTATATCAAGCTGAACAGTTTAAAGCATTCTAAGTCATACTTGGTTATCGGAGTTGTTTAGCGCTATAATTTTGCAGGCAGTCTGCTTTACGTGCATGTTTACCTGCCTATGTTGATGAGGGAACTCATGTTTGAACTACCCTTATTTCCGCTCGAAAGTGTGCTTTTTCCAGGCATGTCGATAAATCTGCATATTTTCGAGGATCGTTATAAGCAAATGATTAACCAGTGTATTGAAACGCGCCAACCGTTCGGCGTGGTTCTCATCGAGGAAGGTGTAGCACAGCATGGCGCACTTGCTAAACCTTACATCATTGGCTGCACTGCCCACATCACGCGAATGCAGCCGCGCGGCCAGGGACGCATGGATATTAACGCCATCGGGCAGGATCGTTTTCGCATCGAATCACTGAATTATGATCGTCCTTATCTGGTCGGCATGGTTGATCTCGACCCCATCCCGATGGGTGAAGCAAACCGCCTCGACCAGGCCGGAAACAATCTGCGTCCCTGGGTCGAGCGCTATCTCGAAATCCTGGCAAAAGTCGGAAATCTGCCCTTCAATTCGCAGCAGATTCCAGCAGAACCTATTCAACTGGGGTATCTGGCGGCAGCGATTTTGCAGCAAATCTCGCAAGTCCAGAAGCAGGATTTGCTGGCTGCTGAGAGCGCAATTGATATGCTCAAAAATATCCGTTCCATCTATTATCGTGAAGTGACCTTGCTCGATATGATGGTTCATCGCGCCGATAATGGCTCTGAAAATGGAACGTTTTCGCAAAATTAGCATCATCTGTCTTCAATCCTCGGTTAGGGGGAAATATGCAGCGTATAGCAGTTTTGACCAGTGGTGGCGATGCTCCGGGCATGAATGCAGCCATTCGAGCCGTCGTCCGAACAGGCCTTGGCAAAGGTTGGGAAACCTATGGCGTTCGGCAGGGCTACAGCGGTTTGATTACCGACTCGATTATCCCGCTGGGGCCGCGTGATGTCGGCGGCATCATTCAGCAGGGTGGCACAATGCTCGGCAGCGCCCGAAGTGCGGAGTTTCGAACCGAAGAAGGCCGCAAACAGGCACTCAGTAATCTCGCGAAGCATGGCATTGAGGCCCTCGTCGTCATCGGCGGCAACGGCTCACAGACAGGGGCAAATGTACTCTTCGAAATGGGATTTCCAGTCGTTGGCATATCCTCTACTATTGATAACGATCTCTATGGTGCTGAAATTACCATCGGTGTCGATACCGCACTCAATATCGCTCTGGAAGCGATTGATCGCCTGAAGGTAACAGCAGCCTCCCACAAACGCGCATTTTTGATCGAGGTCATGGGTCGCGATTGCGGCTATCTGGCGCTCATGTCCGGCATCGCGGGTGGTGCGGAAGCTGTCGTTATCCCTGAAGTCGAAACCACGCCCGAAGCCGTCGCCGCTGAGATCACCGCTGCCTACGAGCGTGGCAAAACCCACGCCATCATCGTCGTTGCCGAGGGCGCAGCCTATGATGCCGAAAAATTAAACGCCTATTTCAGAGAACACAAAGCCAAGCTTGGGTTTGACCTGCGCATGACCACGCTCGGTCACGTTCAACGCGGCGGCGAACCCACAGCCTTTGACCGCATCCTGGCGACACGTTTGGGTGCGGCGGCAACCGAGTGCCTCCAGAATGGCGAATATGGCGTACTGGTTGGCCTGAATAAAGGTCAGATCACGACCACGCCGTTGGCTACCGTCGCCGCGAATAAGAAATTAATTGACATGAAAACGTTCGAGCTGGCGGGCATACTGGCAAAATAAATACCGAATCGCATGGGCGCAGGGCTGTCGGCGGACGGCTGTGCGCCCTACGTTGATTAACTGCTCCCCAACGCCGCAGCGTCTTCTTCCTGCGCAATCCGGCGGCCTTCCTCAACATTCACCTGTGTTAGCAAATATCCACCGACGATGAAAAATGCGATCAGCGCAAGAATCGCTGGACGACTGTTACCAAATGTCACCGCTGCGAATGCAAAAATCAGCGGACCAATAAACGCCGAGAACTTTTCCATCACCCCAAACAACCCGAAAAACTCGCCACTTTTCGAGGCTGGCGACATCGCGGCATAAAGGCTGCGGCTGAGTGCCTGACTGCCACCCTGTACAATCGCCACCATCCACGCCAGGAACCAGAACTCAATAGTCGAGTTGATGAAATAGCCCCAGATGGCGATCACACTGTAGATCACCAATGCCAGAATAATACTGCTCTTGGTATTCAATTGCTGCGCCAGATTCTCAAAAATCTTCCGACCCACCGTATACGCAAACACGAGGCCGATAAGCTGAACGGCGAAGACTATCCCAATGATGATTGGCAGGCTGCTTTCACTTACGGGCGCGAGGGCCTCGATTTGTCCGACAGAAATCACTGTATCCGTACTGGCTTCATTTTTCTGACCGCTGTTGACGAGCGAAAGTGTGTGTTCACCGGGTGCTGCCGCCGCAAAAGTCTCGATAACACCATAACGCGGTGTCTCGCTGTAAGCGTCAATCGTGACGGGTATGCTTGTGCCGTCCTCGCCCTCCTCCATCAACGGCTGACCGTCAAGCAGCACGTTCCAGATGCCGTGATCGGGGCCAATGCTGTACGCGACATTAACGCCTTGCCCATTAAACGGAAAATCAAGCTGTGCGTTCGGTTCACCGCTGGCGGTATATGTTTCGTCTTTGTCCGTACCCAACTGTGCGGCAGGAATCACCTCATTCTCCCAAGTTCCCGTTAATTGCAACGCCGGGTCGCCAGCCAGATAAACACCTGAGCCGACTGAATCACCCACATTTTCATAAGGCGGCAGCAGAACGCCCGTCATATCTTGTGGCAAAATGTTCGCACCGAGAATGCCAACCAACGGCAGCGCGATAATATTGAAGACGATAAAGGCCAAAAACAACGGACGACGACCATTATCCGCGCTCGGCAAACGCCCAAAAATGAGGCTGAATGGAATACCCACAAACTGCACCAGCAACAGCGCCAGAATCAACTCCGTGCTGCCAAACCCTAACTCCGCACCATAAATCGCGGCTACGCCAATAATCGTGCCAATCGCGTCGTTATAGATTAAAAAAGCAATCAAAAATTTGAATAATTCCCTGTAGCGACGAATATCTTTAATCGTTGCCCAGATACGCGCGAAACTGGCGGAAATAACCGTTTCGCCGGGTTCAAGCTTCTCGGTAGCCGAAGCAGGTTCGGGGACTTGCCGAAACAGGGGGATCGAAAACACCGCCCACCAGATCGCCACACTGACAAATGACAGACGCGCCCCTGCTTCAAAACCAAGCTGAAAAATCATGACGACGTTAATCGCTAGCAGCAAACCGCCGCCCAGATAGCCCATGGCATAGCCGCGAGTCGAAACCGAGTCCTGATCTTCTTCCCGCGCGATATGTGGCAGCAGTGCATCATAAAAGGTGTTCGCGCCTGTAAAGCCAACGCGCCCCACAATGGCGATGATCGACGCGATCCACCAATCGCCTGTACCAACAAAAACCAGCGCCGCTGTTCCCAGGATGCCAATCCCGGCAAAGATCGCCAGAAATTGCTTTTTACCACGCATCACGTCCGAAACCGTGCCGAGAATAGGTGAGATAATCGCCGCAATAATCAGCGAAATACTTAAGCCCAGGCTCCAATAGGAGGTGGCGACGGCTTCACTCGGCAGGGTTGCTCCGGCCACCTGACTGTAATAGATCGGCAGCACCGCCGCCAATATCGTGGTCGCAAACGCCGAATTTGCCCAATCGTAGAGCGTCCACGCGCGAATGCGACGTTTATATTCCCCCAGATCGGACGGATAAGGGATAGTACCTGTCATAAAACCCCCTGACGAATTGCGGATATGACGCAGAATATAACGCAGTTTTGTTATCGGGGGGTTAAACGACTTTTTCGGAGCTTTGCGCCTTTTTTTGGTGAGCGAAATGCCGCGTGCGATGCGCGGGTCACGCCGGATCAAACCGAGTTCTTCAAGTTGGGTGAGAAAATTAATCACGCTGCTGCGGCTTACAAAGCAAACGGCTCCGATTTCACGGACATTGGGAGCATAGCCACGCTGGTCAATATAATCGCCAATAAAATCAAAAACTGCCTGGGTCGTCGGGTCATCCATCGCCGTTTCCATTACCGTGTAACAAAAAATTAACCTGATGGAGAGCGTATACCCAATCGAACATTTTTTCTAGTGACAGAAATCGTTCGAGTTTGATTAATTTTCGGTTGTCGGCGGCTGACCGATGTAGCGGGCGCGGGGGCGAATCATCTCCCCGGCCTGGTACTGTTCGATCACATGCCCGATCCAGCCAATGGTGCGCCCCAACGCGAATAAAGTCATCGCCGTACCGCGTGGCAGGCCAAGCGTATTCACCAGCACGACCAGCGCAAAGTCGATGTTGGCATAGGGGCCGTTCATCTCAAAGACGGCTTTTTCGATATTTTCCGCCAGCATGACAGTTTCCGCGTCAGGAAAAGAATCTTTCAGCATGTCGAGCAGTGTGCGTCCGCGTGGATCGCCATCAGGATAGAGATAATGTCCGAAGCCAGGAATTACCGCGCCCTCTTTGCGATAACTGGCTAAGGCAATCCTAATATTGCCATGCGCCCGAACATCCTGAAACAGTCGCTCGACCAATTCGGTATTACCGCCGTGTTTCGCACCCTTGAGCGCCGACAGCCCCGCGATTACCGCATCATAGGGCGTTGATTCTGCCGACGCTACGCACCGCGCCGTAAAAGCCGACACGTTCAATTCATGATCGGCACACAGGATAAGCGCAGCGTTGACGAGTTTCGCCGCTATCGGATCATCAGGTATCAGCGTTTCGACAATGCCCGCCGAGTCGCGATCTCCGGCGATAGCGGTCATATAGCGCAAAATCCGCGCCCCTGTTTGCGCGATTTCTGGTGTGCTTCGACCATATGCGGCAAGATCATCGACAGCGATCAATGGCAAAAGCGCCTGGAATCGCTCAAATATCGTCAAATCCTGAAGGTATAGCAGAACAGCCTGGCAGCGAGGTGGCAGCGATGTTGAATCCAATAAACCTGAAATTTCAGCGTCCAAATCACCGAGCCAGATGAGCGCCGCCACCTGCTCAACCGTGTGATTTCGAGCCAGCAGGGTCGCATCCAGTCCGCGATAATACAGCTTGCCATCGGCGATCAACGTAATAGCAGAATCCAGCAGCGCTGCGCCGAAATGCAGCGCAGTTTCCGTGATTTTTTCAGGATTCCGCCGCTGATCCTTACGATCTTTGAGCCGATGTATATCTTCGGCGTTATAGCGTCGATTGCGTTTGCTGCCACCTACGGCCTCAGACCGGATCATGCCCCGGCTAACATAAGCGTAAAGAGTCGCCAGATTCACGCCGAGAATGTCAGATGCGTCCTGCGCACTCAGGTATTTTGAATCGCCCATTTTGATCCCTCAAACCGCACAATATATTGATTTTTCAATCAATATTGACAATATATATGCACAGATTTATGATACGTCAAGATGTTCAAGAAATCGAATCACGCAAGGAAAAAAGCTCATGAATGCAACCTTTAGTCCCGGACTCGAAGGCGTTGTCGCCGCGCAAACCCGCTTGAGCAGCGTGGACGGACTCGCTGGTGAATTGATTATCGCCGGATTCCCGCTGGAAGAACTAGCCGACAAAGCGACATTTGAAGAAACGGTCTATCTCCTGTGGAACGATGCCCTGCCGAATGCCAAACAACTCGCGGATTTTAAGTCAAATCTGGCTGCTTATCGCGCCATTCCGTCGATTACGTTGGACGTGCTGCGCGAAGCCGCGAAACAGCGCCTCGATGTGATGGATGCCTTACGCATGGCCGCCAGCACCATCAGCCTGAATTTGTCGGGCGAAACTGACGACGATCTGCGCGATGCCTATGCGCTCGTCGCCAGCTTCCCGACGATTGTCGCAGCATATTGGCGCTTGCTGAATGGTCAGCAGCCGCTTGAACCACGTGCCAATCTCAGCCACGCCGCCAATTATTTGTACATGCTCACGGGCGAAACACCAACGCCGGAACGTGTGCGTGGGCTGGAAACATATCTGAACACCGTCACCGATCATGGCCTGAACGCCTCAACTTTCACCGCGCGGGTGATTATTTCAACGGGTTCTGATCTTGTTTCGGCGGTGGTCGGCGCGGTTGGCGCACTCAAGGGGCCATTGCATGGTGGCGCACCTGGCCCAGCGCTGGATATGGTCTTTGAAATTGGCGAGGCCACAAACGCCGAACCCTATTTACGCGCAAAACTCGGACGTGGCGAACTGCTGATGGGCTTCGGCCATCGCGTTTACAAAGTGCGCGACCCCCGCGCGGATGTGCTGGCACAGGCGGCGGAAAAATTATTCACGTCCGGCGGTGATATGGCGCTCTACGAACTGGTGCAGCACGTCGAAAAAACGGCGGTGCGTTTGCTGGAAGAATACAAGCCGGGTCGCAAGCTGCAAACCAATGTCGAATTCTACACGGCGCTCTTGCTGCACGGCCTGGGTCTGCCGACAGATTTATTCAGCCCGACTTTTGCCATCAGCCGCGCGGCAGGCTGGATCGCGCACTGTTTCGAGCAGCAGTCCGCGAATCGCATCATTCGCCCGCAGTCGGTCTACACAGGCACGAAAGATCGTCAGTGGGTGGCGGTTGAGAAGCGATAAAGAACGGATTCTGGCGCTGTAGGGGCGCACGGCGGTGCGCCTTTTTGATTTAGAAATCCAGAAGCAGTTTCTATTTGTGAGAAGTCTTGTCGTATTCCAAATAGGCTTCCAGAATAGTGAAAATATCATTCGCACTTTGCTCTATGCTATTCAAAAATTGCTCTTGTTCCTCATCAGTCAACTTTCCACTTTCATGTTTCATATAAGCAGCGTTGGAGACAATTATGCTTGCTCGATTCCTCAAGTCATGCGCCAAATGACCAGCGATTTCGGAGGCAGAAATTTTCGACAACGACACCAAATAGTTTTCTTTAGAAAAATTTGTCAATTAGGTTCGCTCCATAGTGAAGTTCTAGCCGTCTCAAATCCTAGATTCTGTCAGCGTCTTCCAATTCACAGCCTTCAAGTTCAGCACAGGTTGCCGTGTCGCCACCAGCTTTTCGATCAGCGCGACGGCCTCGACAGCAGCATCCTGTTTGGCGAATTCGGCCTTCATCTGTTCAGCATTCGCCTTGTAACGCCCATCGCTCAGAATCGTTTTGACGGCGTTCCGAACCTGCTCTGGCGTGGGTCGATTAGTCTTGAGGTTGATGCCCACGCCTGTGTATGCCGCCCGATTGCCAACTTCCGGCTTATCCTCAGTGTTGCCCGCGCAGATCACCGGAACACCCTGCGCCAGCGCAAACGTGACTCCACCATAGCCACCGTTGGTTATCATAACATCGACATGCGGCATCAACTGATCAAACGGGATAAATTTTTCCATCCGAACATTCGACGGCACAGGCAGTTTCAACGCTGCCGGATCAGCTGTCGCCACCACCAGAACATCCTCGTTAGCAAGCGCCTGAAGCGTCGGCGCGATCAATTCATCGAACTGCGTGGCAACCGTACCCTGTGTCACCAGCGCAACTGGCTTGGAGGTATTCACAATATCATCCCACCATGCGGGAGTCTGGAAATTGCCTTTTAATTCTGGCAGCAGCGGCCCGATGAAATGTACACTGTCCGGCAAATCGGTGCGCGGATACTCAAACGCGGCGACAGTCGGTTGCAGATAGAGCATGGGCGAAAACATTGGCGCAAAAGGCTGCGGCGGCAGGCCGACTTTTGCCAGATGCTCGTACAAAAATGCGTTGACATCGCGAAAAATAACATTCGTCGCTATAAACGATAACATCTGATTTTTGAGCTTGCCGATCAGCGAATAATCCGGCATCATGCCTAGCCCGAACGGTGGCACATCCTTGCTGGGAAGCCCCAATACGCTGATGTTGAAAACCGCCCACAGGGGGATTTCCCCCTTTTGGTAAAGCACCATCGCACCCGTAAAAGCGGGGTCAGACAGCACCACATCCGGCTTCCAGGTTTTAAATAAATCGCGCAGGTCTTCTGTTTCTCCCACGATCTGCTCAATAAAAACGTGTTTAAAGTCGAACTTGATTTGGTTCAAACTCGCCAGTTTCGCACGCTCAGGGAAAGCCAAAGTCAGATTAGCATCGTCGTAGTCATACGCGCGGGTCATCGGGACATATTGTGCGCCCGCTGCTCCAATCTTTGCCTTGAACTTCGCGCCCGTATAAAAGCGAACGGTATGACCGCTTTGCGCCAGCTTTCGGGCGATCACCAGCGCCGGGTTGATATGGCCTGTGATGGGATGTGTGCAAATCAGGATGCTTGCCATTGAAACCATCTCCTTTAGGCATGAATTATGATTCAGTAATTTTGAGATGTTTTCAGGATACAACAAATTGAGCAGTCATCAACAGGTCAATGACTGCTCAATTTTTGCTCAGTTTTCAGTCAGATAATTGTTGTTCTTACTTCCCCCACCCTCGCACGAAATCGGCCAGCAGCCGTGCGCCAAAACCCGTCGCGCCTTTTGACGGCACATAGGGGTTATCGCTGGAACCGCTGAGGCTGTCGATTCCGGCTAATCCGGCCATATCAATGTGCGCCCAGGCAGGATAATCGACAAAATGCTTGAGGAAAATGGCTGCCGTCGCCGCGCCGCCGAAACGCCCACCTGTGTTTTTGATGTCTGCCGCCTGTGATTCGATCTGCTTGTCGTATTCAGGGAACAGCGGAAGCGGCCAGAGTTTCTCAGTTGTCCGGCTGGCAGCTCCCATCAGCGCATCCGTCAGCTTATCATCGGTGCTGAACACACCCGCCGCAACCGTGCCGAGCGCCACCACACATGCGCCTGTCAACGTAGCAATATCAACCACCGCCGCAGGTTTGTAGCGCGAGGCGAATACCAGCGCATCCGCCAGGATCAGCCGTCCCTCGGCATCGGTGCTGATAACCTCAATCGTCACGCCGTTGCTGGCACGCAGCACTTCCTGCGGACGGAAGGCATTGCCGCTAATCATGTTGTCCGTAGCGGGGATTAGACCCACCACGTGCAGCGGCAGCTTGAGCGCACCGATAATCCGCATCGCGCCGATCACCGCGCCACCGCCCGCCATATCCGCCTTCATGCCGACCATGCCATCGCTCGTTTTGATACTGTAGCCGCCAGTATCAAATGTTACGCCCTTGCCGATCAACACAATGGTGTCAAGTTCCTCGGCTTTATCGGCGTTATGCTCCATGATGATAAATCGCGGCGGCGTATCGCTGCCCTGCGCCACACCCAGCAGTGCGCCCATTCCCAGCGCTTCAATCTGCTTTTTTTTCAAGACCTCAATTTTCAGGCCAACCGCTTCTGCAACCTCACCTGCCACTTGTGCCATGTACGCCGGATCGCAAACATTCGGCGGCAAATTGACCAGATCGCGCGTCAGCTTGACACCTTCAGCAATCGCCAGGCCCGCGTCAATGCCCTGCTGTGCAGCGGATACATCCTTCTTGTTCGAAACAATGATGTCGAGCGATTTGGGGAATACTTCCGGCGGCGCTTCCTTTTTCTGTCCGGTGTAGTTGTAAATTGCCAGCAGGCTGCCCTCGGTGATCGCCTCAGCGGAGGTGTCAATCGCCAACCCGCCTGCTCCCGCGCCATGCAAAATCGTCACGACTTTCGCAGCCTTAAGGTCGCCCGCTTTTTTGATCGCATGAGCCGCAGCCCGCCGCACCGAATCCGCCTTAAAATCCTCTTGTTTACCCAGGCCGACCAGAATCACCCGTTTCGCCGGAACTACGCCGCGCGGATACAACACGGCAACCTGACCAGCCTTGCCGATAAAATCACCGCTGTCGATGACTTCGCTGATCGCGCCCTTGAGCGCATCGTCAACCGCTTTGGTCGCGCCGTCGGGGTGGGCATCCTGAAACAGATTCACGATAATGACATCGGCCTCAATCGTTTGAATCTGGCCGGAAATAACCTTCACATCCATAGGAATCCTCCACAGCATTCAAAATTATTTGACTCGATTGTACCGCATGGCTTCAGAACCATGTTGGACTAATTTTCGGTGTGAAATTTGGAGATTTTTACCAGAAACGCAACGGCGCCAGGTAGACTAGCGCCGCTGCACAGGAGGAAAGATGATCATGGAGTATTATCGCAAACAGCATGTTGTTTGTACTTTTATCCTATAGCAATCGTCAGAATTAAAGCGTTGAGAATTATGAACTTTTCATGAATAATGATCGCGCTACAAAATTGGCTCATTTGGCCTGAATATATCCAAAGGAATTTATATGATTAAGACCACCAACAGCCCACATGTCCATTGGCAAGCGCTGCCCCCAACCAGCATGACGCTGAACGGTGGCATGTGGTCGCAGCGGCAGGCGATTAACCGCCAGATCAGCCTGCGACATGGGTATAACATGCTCGAATCGGCAGGTAATTTTCACGATTTACGGCTGGCTGCTGGGCTTATCGAAGGGACATATCGCGGGCCGCTGTTTATGGACTCCGATCTGTATAAATGGCTGGAAGCAGTAGCCTGGGAGATCGCCAATAACCCCGACGACGAATTGCAGCGCATGATGGACGAAACGGTTGAGTTGATCGAGGCCGCGCAAACGCCGGAAGGCTATCTCAATTCGTTTTATCAGGTCGCCGAGCCACAGCGCCGTTGGGTCAACCTGAAGGATGGTCATGAGCTTTATTGTTTTGGTCATTTGGCTCACGCTGCTGTCGCTCATCATCGCGTGACAGGCAGTGATCGTCTCCTGAATGTCGCGAAGCGCTTTGCAGACTATATTGGCTCGGTCTTTGGCCCCGGCAAACGCCCGGTTACAGACGGTCATCCCGAAAGCGAAATGGCGCTCATCGAACTCTATCGCGAAACAGGTGAACGTCGTTTTCTCGATCTCGCGCTGTTCATCCTCGAACAACGCGGACAGAATCTGCTCGGTGCCAATCAAAATGCTGGTTATTATCAGGATCGCGTCCCTATCAAGCAGTCAACCATCGTTGAGGGTCATGCCGTCCGCGCACTCTATCTGGCGTCCGGTGTCACTGATGCTTACATCGAAACGGGCGACCAGGCCTGGTTAAATTCCGTCCATGCCCAGTGGCACGATTTCACCAGCGGTAAGATGTTCATTACGGGCGGCGCTGGGTCGCGGCACGATGGTGAATCGTTCGGTCAGGCCTATGAACTACCCAATGACCGCTGCTATTGCGAAACCTGCGCGGCTATCGCCAGCGTCCTCTGGAATTGGCGAATGCTTTTGACGACAGGTGAAGGCCGCTTCGCCGACCTGATCGAGCGCACACTCTATAATGGCTTTTTGAGCGGCGTTTCACTCGATGGTCGCGGCTTCTTTTATGTCAATCCGCTGATGAGCCGGGGAGGATATACACGCCCGGAATGGCATGGTTGCGCCTGCTGCCCGCCAAACGTCATGCGGATGCTCTCGTCCATCACCCATTATTTCGCAACTGCCGACGACTCCGGCCTTCAAATTCATCAGTACGCGCCGGGTAAATTAAAGTCGGGAAAAATCGGCTTACGAATCGAGACGGATTTTCCCTGGCAAGGGGTCGTGAAATTTACGGTTAATGAATCACCTGCTGAGGCTTGGGCGCTCAAGCTGCGTGTCCCCGCATGGAGCGATTTCACGACTCTGAGGATCAATGGTCAGGCTATTGATTTGCCATCCGTTAACCAGGGCTATGTCACGATTGATCGCACCTGGAATCCGGGTGACTCGCTGGAAATCTGTTTCGCGATAAGTCCCCGCCTCACCGAAGCCCATCCCCGCATTGACCCCACGCGCGGCAGCCTGACTATCGAACGTGGCCCGCTGGTTTACTGCCTGGAACAAATTGACAGCACTGCGAATATCGCGGATGTGGAAATTGACCCCGCCGCGCCGCTGCAAACCGAATGGCAGCCCGATGTGATGGGCGGGACAATGTTCGTCAAAGTCGGTGGTTATGCCGTCGATACCAGCGATTGGGGCGATACGCTTTACCGGACAAGCGGCAAGCAGGAAGTCAAAAAGCAGCCTGTTCAGCTTACTGCCGTGCCTTACCAATTGTGGTCGAACCGTGATTCTGGTGCGATGCGCGTGTGGATTCCGAAGTCAAAATAAATGCGTTTTCAGAGGGCAATCTGTTGAACAAATTGCCCTCTGAAATCAATGGTGATTTACAAGCCCCATAGATACTTGCGCTTTTGGATATGCAACAACATCATTGTTGACAAAATAGCGATCACTCATGCTTTGATGTAAAATCCCTGACAGACAAAAGTGGTTTACTTCTACAGACCTTCTCTGCAATTCACAATAATAACCATACTTCAGGGACTAGCGTGTTATCTAAAAAATTGATCCCTCATTTTGCTGTCTTTTGTATTATGATTGTAATTTCACTGATTTCCCCACTCGAATTTATTTCATCTCAAGCCGATTGTTCTGATCTCCTTCCAACCCGTTTATCAGTAGGTCTATATGGGCGCGTTGCGGATGCACCAACCAATCTCCGATCCGGCTCGTCAACGCGCAGTTCGGTGATCGAAAAAATGCCGTCAGGAACCGAGTTCGAAATTCTTCGCGGGCCACGATGCGGCTGGTATAGATGGTGGCAGGTGCAACTCGCCGATGGAACGACAGGATGGGTAGCCGAAGGTGAAGGCAATAGATATTTCATAGAGCCTTTGCAAAACGCGGCAACCCCTGTGGCAACCTCCGTAGCTGCTTCCCTGACAGTTTCCCCGGCAGAGCCTACGACAACACCTGACGCTCAAGTCTCACCCGAAAGATGTACCGTTACGATCCCTCCCGAATCCACGTCCCAGTTGATTAACGCGATTAATGCTGCCAATGTCGATGATTCGCTGGATACGATTTGCCTGGAAGCAGGAATCTATTCCCTGGCAAATGTTGACAATACAAATGATGAAAATGGGCCAAATGGCTTGCCTATCATTAACTCCCCCATCACCATCGTCGCCAAAGAACCAGATGCCACCACCATCGAACGTGCCACAAATGCCGCTGAATTCCGTATCTTTGAAGTGGCGGCGACAGGTCACTTAACGCTTGAGAGTGTCCGAATTACGCGCGGCAATCCCGGCTGGGTTTACTACGGGGGCGGCATTTACAATAATGGTGGAACATTAACGATCCGCGACAGCCAGTTTTTAGGCCATCATGCGGTGATTGGCGGTGCGATTCTAAATGCCTCCGGGCAACTCGACATCGCAAATTCAACATTCATCGGTAACAGCGCTGAAAACTTCGGTGGCGCAATCGTCAACAATAAAGATGGCATCGCGATTGTGAACGGCAGCCGTTTCTCGGACAACAGCGTGACCAATATCAGCAGCAATCGCCTCTATGTCGGTGGCGCATTCTTTAACAATGGCACGTTGAACATCATCAATACCATTCTTACCGAGAACCGCGCGAAAGATAACGCCAGTTCGATTTTCAACGACGGCATCCTGACCATTATTGGAAGCTGTATTTTTAACAATCAGGTAGAACTTGACGATGCCGGGGAGCCGCGTGAGATTACAAGCATATTTAACGAGGCCGATGAACCCATCAACGCGCTTAGTAACTGGTGGGGAACGAGCGATGGGCCTTCTGGCGCTGGGACAGGCTCAGGCGATGCGATAAGCGCAAATATTAGTTTCACGCCATTTCTGGATGACCCGGAATGCCCGCTTGACTAAGTGGCTTTTATTTCTGATGTTTTATAAAGAAATGGGATTCGCAGCGTATGTCACAATAAGAAAACCCCTCCGTTAAGAAGGGGTTTCTTACATACAATTCGAGAAATTAAACGTCCAGGTTACGCACGTTTCGCGCGTGAGTCTGGATAAAGCGGCGGCGTGGGGGTACGCTGCTGCCCATAAGCATATCAAAGACGCGATCCGCTTCAGCAGCATCGTCAATTGTGACTTGGAGTAGTGTTCGCTGCGCTGGATCCATCGTCGTATCCCAAAGCTGATCGGGATTCATTTCGCCCAGACCTTTATAGCGATTGACACGCACTTTATCGGGCTGCTTGTATTTCTTCAGGGCTTTATTCAGCAGTTCAGCCTCATTTAAGCCAGCTTCGTTATAGACATATTCCACATCTTTGCCGTTTTGCAAGCGATAAATCGGCGGCTGGGCGATATAGAGATGCCCTTCCTGGATAATCGGCTGCATATGCCGGAAGAAAAACGTCAAAAGCAGTGTGCGGATATGACTTCCGTCTACGTCGGCATCGGTCATGATAATCACACGCCCATAACGAATATTCTCGACTTTGAAGTCGTCGCTGATGCCTGTGCCGAGCGCCGAGATCAACGCCTTGATTTCGTTATTATCGAGAATTTTATCGAGCCGGGCGCGTTCGGTGTTCAGAATTTTACCGCGCAGAGGCAGAATCGCCTGGAAGTGACGGTCACGGCCTTGTTTCGCGCTGCCGCCTGCCGAATCGCCCTCGACGATGTAAATTTCGGCTTCCGCGCCATGCGATGAGCAGTCCGCCAGTTTGCCGGGGAGCGTGCTGCTTTCGAGCAGACTTGGGCCGCTGCGCACCAATTCGCGGGCTTTGCGGGCTGCCTCACGAGCGCGCTGGCTGGTCATACACTTGTCGACAATTTTACGCGCATCTCTGGGGTTCAATTCCAGAAATTCGGCGAAAGCCTCTGATACGACCTGCGAAACCGCGCCCTGCACTTCAGCATTGAGCAGTTTAACTTTCGTCTGGCTCTCAAATTGCGGATCAGGATGCTTGATACTGACCACTGCCGTCAGCCCTTCAAGCGTATCCGTACCCGAAAAATTCATGTCTTTCTCTTTGAGGAAACCGGCCTTACGCGCATAACGATTAATGACATTAGTAATCGCCGAGCGTAAACCCGTGAGATGCGAACCACCATCCGGCGTATTGATCGTATTGGCAAACGCCAGTTCTGTGACATTAGATGAGTCGGTGTATTGGAAAGAAACTTCAACACCAACCGCGTAGGTTTTTTTAGTCTTATCTTCCGGCGTAAATTCGATCTCGCGCTCGGCAAAAACAGGCTCATGCAGCGCCCGACGATTGCGATTCAAATAGCGCACGAACGATTGCAGGCCGCCTTCGAAATAAAACGTTGTCTCAGCAGGGATAGGCTGCACACGCTCGTCACGCAGCGTAATCGTCACACGGCGCGTAACGAATGCCATTTCACGGAAGCGTTGTAACAACGTTGCATAATTAAAGTCATTGTGATCCATGACGGTAAAATCCGGTATGAAACGCTGAACGGTGCCTGTAACTTCACCGGGTTCCATTTTACGAATTTTCGTGACTTGAGTGGTCGGCACACCCGTTTTATAACGCTGTTCCCAGACATGGCCTTCACGATAAACGGTAGAAATAAACTCCGTCGAAAGCGCATTCACGGCTGAAACACCTACACCATGCAGGCCGCCGCTGACTTTGTATGCGCCACCGCCGAATTTGCCGCCCATTCCGATCTTGGTCATCACGCCTTCAAGTGTCGAGATACCCAGTTCCTTATTGATGCCAACCGGGATACCACCGCCGTTATCGGTAACGGAAACAGCATTCCCCTCATGCAGCGTAATCATAATATGATCGCAACGACCCGCCAAAGCTTCGTCAATCGCGTTGTCCACAACTTCATAAATCAAGTGATGCAGCGCCCGAATATCGGTTCCACCCACATACATACCGGGGCGTTTTCGGACATGAAGCATTGGATCGAGGTAAACAATCTGATCCTCGGTCTGTTGCAGAATAGCGGTGTCTTTATCCACCATATTTGCTCCCTTTGCATGAAATAGCCAGACATTGCTCAGATTCGAGCAGCGCCAGTGTGATTGCAGTTATTGATCTCTCAAAAAATGCGTTTAGGAAAATTCCCGAAACTTGCAGTTCTTAGATACAAGCGGGTCTCCGAAAAAAGTTCAAACATGAGTCAAACAGCTAAAAACTATGCTTGAATTATATCACAATTTGAGGATAGTCACAAGAAGGGTTTTAGCAAAAACGTTCTATAAAAAATAGTCGTTAGCTTTCAGCTGTTCGTCTTTGGTCAAAGGCTTTGGACACAATTCCCAAAAAGGTCTTTGACTCTAGACTACTGACTAAAAGCTAACGACCTGCTTAAAGCGTCCCGCCGAGATTCCAGGGGATAAATTCGTCCTCGCCAACACCCTGCGCTTCGCTCTTGGATTTTTGACCAGAAGCGACAGATATTATCAGGTCGAGCATCTCAGCAGCGACTTGTTCCATCGGCACACCGTCGATCACCTGTCCGGCGTTCAAGTCCATATCCTCGACCATCGTGTTATACATGGTCGTATTGCTGGCAACCTTGATACTCGGCGCGGTTTTATAGCCAAAGCATGAGCCGCGCCCTGTCGTAAAGACGATAAGATTGCAGCCACCCGCGACCTGCCCTGTCGCACCCACCGGATCGTAACCCGGCGTGTCCATGAACGTAAAACCACGTGCAGTGATCGGTTCGCTGTAATCATAAACGCCCGTCAGTGGGGTGTTGCCTCCTTTTGCCACCGCGCCGAGCGATTTTTCGTAAATCGTCGTGAGTCCACCGACCTTGTTGCCGACGCTGGGGTTATTGTCAATTTCGATGTTCAGTTTTTTGGTGTGATCTTCCCACCAATGTACTTTGTCAATCAGCTTTTCGCCCACTTCGCGATTGATCGCACGCCGTGTCAGCAGATGTTCCGCGCCGTAAATTTCCGGCGTTTCGGCCAAAACTGCTGTACCGCCCTGCCGGACAATTTCGTCAACCGCCAAGCCCAGAACCGGATTCGCGCTCACGCCCGACCAGCCATCACTGCCGCCGCATTGAAGGGCGACGACCAATTCGGAAATGGGCTGTGGTGTGCGCTGGACAGCATTCACAACTGGCAGCAGTTCTTTGATCGCCGCAATCCCGGCTTCTGTCGTTTTGCGGATGCCGCCTTCGGTCTGAAGCGTCAAACTCGGCGGGAGGTGATTGGAGCTACCATTCGACAGCGCGTAATTGGCGACCAGATCGCTGATCTGATTCGTCTCGCAGCCCAAGCCGACCAGAATATAGGCGGCGATATTGGCATTACGTGCCATACCTGCCAGCGTTCTTTGGAGCAACAGATAATCCGCGCCGCCGATCTGCACCGCGCAGCCCGATTGATGTGAGATGGAAATGACACCATCTACGTTCGGATATTCGGCTAGCATTTCGTCGGTAAAATGTCGGGCGATCTGGCGAACGGTGTGTGCCGAGCAATTGACTGTCGAAATTACCGCGACGTAATTACGCGTCCCCACGCGACCATCGGCGCGTTTATAGCCCATAAACGTCCGGCGCTCATTTTCGGGCACGAAATCGACGGCTTTCACATCAACGCCAAAATTGTAGTCACGCTCGAAATCCTGAACAGCCAGGTTGTGCGTATGCACATGATCGCCTAGCGCAATATCCTGGGTCGCGAAGCCGATCACCTGCCCATAACGTCGCAAGGGCGCACCTTTGTGAATCGACTCAGTCGCGATTTTATGCCCACTCGGAACAAACTGATGAAGCGGAATACGCGATGAACCCGTATCCAGAACTGTCCCCGGTTGCAGCGGGACTTTGGCGATCACAACGCTGTCGTCGTTATGCAGACGAATAGCGACATTTTGCAGGGGAACAACGCCTGTAGGCGAGTCAAAAAAATCGACATTTTGAGTAGCCATAATTTACACTTTCAAATCTCTAGATTTCTAGACAACTTTAACCGTATTCGTCAGCATTCCGATACCATCAATCGAGATCGTTACGACATCGCCAGCCGCCAGCGTGAAATCATTCGGCGGGACGACTCCCGTTCCCGTCAGCAGCGCCACGCCATCCGGGAAGTGATTGCTGCGTCCCAGATAACTTCCGAGTTCATTGATTTTGCGCTTGATACGCGAAGTCGCCACATCACCTTCAAACGCAACTTTTTCGTCGCGCTGAATATTCAAGCGAATGGTGGCTTCCGGCCATTCGTCTACAGGATTCAGGACGATGCCCGGCCCCAACGCACATGATGCGGTATAAACTTTCGCCTGTGGCAGATAAAGCGGATTCGCGCCCTCAATATCCCGACTGCTCACATCATTGCCAACCGTAAAACCGATAGGCTGCATTGCCGGGTTATAGATCACGACCAGTTCTGGCTCTGGCACTGACCAGGTTGCATCGGAGCGAATGCCGACCTCGCCACGAGTGCCGATCACACGCCAGCCCAGCGCTTTAAAAAATATTTCGGGGCGTTCAGCCTGATAAACGCGGGCATAAACGTCGCCGCCATCGACAGACTCTTCCTGACGTGCGGCGCGGCTGCGTTCATACGTCACGCCCGCCGCCCAGACTTCCTGCGTATCGACAGGCGCGAGCAGGTGCGGCACACCTTTCGCCGGGGCAGACTCAAATGCCGACAGTGGGAAATTCTTTTTACCCTCGGTGGCTTTTTGCAGGTCAGCAATTGCTTCCTGGACACGATTCACACTGGAACGCAGCCACATGCTCACCCAGGCGAAATTCACGGTAATATCGTAAACGGTTTCATCCACCAGCAGCCCCACACGCGCACCTGCGCCGCTGTCCGGGTGTATAAAACGTAACAGTGTCAGTTTTGTCATTTTTTCTTCCTAATGCTGTGTGGCGGTCATTGCCCAGTAAGACTTGCTTGGATATTATAGTTCCTGATTTTATAGGAATTTTGGGGCTTCTCAAAATCAGGACTGCTTTGTCGGCTTTAGCCAGACAGGGTGAACTACAACACCCTCTATCCCCTTGCCTGCCCAAGCATCAGGGATTACTTTTCGAATGATGTTATACGACCCGTTCACATCGGCGTTGATCGTTTGGCCATTACTGGCTACAAACAAGCCCCGTTTTGCCCGTTTTCCGGCGTACTGTTCATGTTTTCTAATCGGTTCACCATCAAGAAAGCTGCACTTACTGGTGTAGCTTTCTTCTGTCACTATCACCTGCATCCCCGCTAACTGCGCTTTGTAGGTGAGCATTTCCACAAACTGTGCCTGGGGAATAGACACGAAGTTCTGATTGGTGCGACTGCCGAGGTTGATCCCTTGTTTCCACCCATTATTCTTGCCAATGACAAGCGTTCCGATACCTGCTTCTACCAACCGTTCGATGATCCGATAACTAGCAGTATGCAAGTAGTGCTTCACTTGCCGATTGCGATTGTCCGTTAGTGCTTGGATGCGCTGCGACATATAGCGACCTTTTGGCAGCAGACTTTGCAGTCGCGCTCTCTCTTTGTTGAATCTTTGGTTGATACTCTTCAGCGGTCTGCCGTTAACCAGAAAAGGGACGAACCCCGGCTGATTAGATGTTACAGCCGCCAAATTGTTCAAACCAATATCCACTCCAGCTACAAGTGCCGAGTCGAGGTTGTTTTCTTTCTCGATTTCAACTGTGTAGACGACTTCGACTACATAATGACTTGTGCGCGGGACGATGCGCACCTGATTAATGGATTCTTCTGTCTGACATGTAGAGATTTGAATGTTCAGACCTGATGGTTGGATAATGCCTTGATGAAGCGCCCGTTTACTTAATGCCTGGGCGGTATAGGTAAGCAGGTTACGTCCTTGTTCCTTGTTCTTGTATTTCGGCAAGCGGGGTCTTCCACGAAATTTTTCGGGATGCGCTTTCCACTCGATCATCGCACAAAAAAATGACTGCCAATCGTGGTCGACCTGCATCAATACTTGTTGTGAGGCTTTGCGTGGCAATGCGCAGAAATCGGGATTAGATTTCATCAGTTTCGCCAACTGCGTGTAGGGGATATACTGTCCGGTGAAAATAAAGGTTTGGCGGAGAGTGTAGTTGGCAGCATTATACAGATTCTTGGACAGAAAACATATGTGATCGAGAATAGCCCAATCCGAACTGTGGGTGCCGATGAAATGTTGTTCGACGAGCTGCATAGTATCTGACATGAACATCAATCTTATGTTACGATTTGGTTTTATGCGTCGCATTTTACCGTTGATTACTATAATTCACAATCGAATGAATATCAATCAAACAACCATCTTTAAATCATTCAAAACAAATCCTGGATATTCCGCTACTGCAAAGGCAAATTCATGACTTTAACAAGCCAAACTCCATCGCTGGAAGCCATTCTTGGCGATAAACAGGACATCAGCCGCACCCGGACTCGCGGGGAAGGCCCTGCCGGACAGATACCCATCACCGAAGAAATGCTGCTCAATGAACCCAGCGGCAACCTTTTCGGCCTCACCCAGAACGCTGGCATGGGCTGGAATCCCGACGAAGTGAATCGGACGCAATATCTGATTCTCAGCACACATGGTGGGATGCGTGCCGAAGACGGAACGCCCCTCGCGCTCGGCTACCACACCGGTCATTGGGAAGTCAATTTACTCGTCCGGCAAGCTGCCGAAACCATCCGCGCGGAAGGCGGCCTCCCATTTGCTGCCTACTGCACTGATCCCTGCGACGGGCGCTCACAAGGCACACCCGGCATGATGGACAGCCTGCCCTATCGCAACGATGCGGCGATGGTCATGCGGCGGTTGGTACGTTCGCTTCCCCTCCGTGCCGGAATTGTCGGTGTCGCTACCTGCGACAAAGGACTCCCGGCGATGATGCTGACGCTGGCCGGATGCAGCGATCTACCCGGAATTATTGTCCCCGGTGGGGTTACACTGCCCGCAATTGGCGCTGAAGATTCGGGAACGGTTCAAACTATCGGCGCACGTTTCGCCCACGATATGATTACGCTCGACTATGCCGCGACGATGGGCTGCCGTTCATGTGGATCGGCGGGCGGCGGCTGCCAATTTTTAGGCACAGCGGCTACCGCACAGGTCGTCGGAGAAGCATTTGGCATGTCGCTCCCGCACAGCGCTCTTGCCCCTTCCGGCGAACCCATCTGGCTGGATATGGCGCGACGTTCGGCTTTAGCAGTTTTACGGCTGACGGCAAATGGCATTCCGCTATCGTCTATTTTGACACCCACCGCGCTGGAAAATGCCATGCTGGTTCATGCGGCTTTCGGTGGCTCGACCAATCTGCTGATGCACATTCCGGCGATTGCCTATTCTGCTGGCCTGAAACAGCCAACCGTGCAGGATTGGAATCGTATCAACCGCAGCACACCACGACTCGTCGATGCCCTACCCAACGGCCCTAAAAATTTCCCAACGGTGCAGGTCTTTATGGCTGGCGGTGTTCCAGAAGTCATGCTCCATCTGCGCCGCATGGGACTGCTCAACACCGATGTGCTGACCGTCACGGGCGAAAAGCTCGGCGCAGCGCTTGATTGGTGGGAGACCAGTGAACGCCGCCAGCAGGTACGCGCCCGACTCGCAGAGGGCGACCAGATCAACCCCGATGATGTGATTATGGATGTCAATACCGCCCGCAAAAATGGCCTCACCAGCACCGTCGTTTTCCCGATGGGCAACATCGCGCCGCAGGGAGCAGTCGTCAAGGCCACGTCAATCGACCCGTCGGTTGTCGGCAAAGATCAAGTTTACCGTCATACTGGCCCCGCCCGCGTGTTCACATCCGAACATGCCGCGATCCAGGCGATCAAAGGCCGTACCGATAATCCCGTGAAAGCAGGCGATGTCATCGTCATGATCGGCGTTGGGCCATCTGGCACAGGCATGGAAGAAACTTATCAGATTACATCGGCCTTGAAATTTATTCCCTGGGGCAAACAATGTCCAGTGCTGACGGACGCGCGTTTTTCCGGCGTTTCGACAGGCGCATGTATCGGTCATATCGGGCCGGAAGCGCTGGCAGGTGGCCCCATCGGCAGGCTGAGAGATGGCGATGTGATCGAAATCGAGATTGACCGCAAAAATCTCGAAGGCCGCGTGAATCTAGTCGGTACAGCCGAAGGCAGATTAACGCCTGAAGAAGCTGCTGGCCTGCTCGAAATCCGCGATATGTATCCGAATCTCGCGCCGCATCCGCAGCTACCCGACGACACGCGCCTGTGGGCAGCTTTGCAGGAAGTCAGCGGCGGCACATGGGCAGGCTGCGTCTACGATGTGGACAAAATCATCGCTACACTAAAAGCAGGCGTTGAAGCGCTAAAACAGAACGGAAATGCACATTAGAAAAGCTAATCAGCATTTCAGCCTGTCAGCACTTCAGCTTAATGACAAGCTGAGACGCTGAGACGCTGACTAGCTATTTTTATCTTACTGATCGCTGAAAGCCACACTGCTGACAGCCAAACCAAAGAGTACACCATGACAAACACACCTCCCCTGAATACACTTCTCGAATTCGCGCTTGATGCCGCATGGCAAGCCGGACGAATCACGTTGGGCTACTTTCAATCGGGCATCGACTTCGAAAAAAAGGGCGACAGCTCGCCTGTCACTATCGCCGACAAACAATCTGAGCAAAAACTGCGCGAGATGATCGGCAAAAGCTGGCCGGATCATAGCATTATCGGTGAAGAATACGGCGAGCAAAAAGGCACAAGTCCCCTAACCTGGATTATTGATCCGATTGACGGCACAAAATCGTTCGTGCATGGCGTACCGCTTTATTCCGTATTGGTTGCGCTGACCGAAGGCGATCATTCGCATGTGGGTGTCGCACATTATCCGGCGCTCAATGAAACGATCTATGCGGTGCGCGGTCAGGGATGCTTTTGGAATGGGCGGCGGACGCATGTATCTTCCGTCAACAATATGGCTGACGCGACTCTGCTTGCCAGCGACATTAAAGGCTATGAGGAACGCGGCAAAGCGGAAGGCTGGCAGCGTTTGGTCGACTCGACCTATATTCAGCGCACGTGGGGCGATTCCTATGGCTACGCGCTGGTGGCGACAGGCCGCGCCGAAATCATGGTCGATCCGATCATGTGGTTATGGGATTGTGCGCCCTTCCAGGTGATTCTGGAAGAGGCCGGCGGCACATTTACCGACTGGAAAGGCAAATCGACCATCCACGCCAGCGAGAGCATCGCCACCAATGGCGTGTTATTCGATCAAGTTATGCAGATGGTGAAATGATTTCGATGGTCGCGGCTCGTCAAATATTTGCAGCACTTCTGATTCTGGCTGGTTTCTCGGCTGCCGATATTGACGGCGTGATCGACCAAAAAATCGCCCAATATAACGCGCAGCCCAGCGTTCCGTTTATTTACGAGGCCGTCGGGCGAACTATCGACACGGAAATTGGCGGCATTGTCTATCTGCAACTGAAAAACCCGCAAACCGACGAAATCATCCCCGGCGTGGTTGATCTGATGGTCGTCACAGGTGACACGGCTTTCCTGCCCGGCGAAATCGGCTACAGCGCCGCCTTCGATCAACTCCCGCCGAATATGTTGCGTGATGTCGATACCACACCCTTCAAGCCAAGCGCCGATAGCAGCTTCATGGAATCGATTCGCGATTATCAATTTCCCTGGCGAGAAGGCAGTTGGGGAACGGTGACTCGCAGCTATGGGGCACATGGGCCGGGGCAGATTGATTTCGATCTCACAGGGACAGGTGTGACCGCCGCCAAAGATGGCACCATCATTTACGCCAACGACACCAGCACTGTGAATGCCTATGATCGCGGCGCGTGGTGGTATTGGAATATCATCATTATCCAGCACGACGACCACGAATATTCACTTTACGGGCATCTGGCACAAAATAGCATCCCACGCGAGATTAAAGACCGATGTTATTTGTATTACAATCGCCCCAACTGTGCTGTCCCAATCAAGGCCGGAGAATTAATCGCCGCCGAAGGTAATACAGGCTATTCCGGCGCACCACATCTGCACCTGGAATTCGGGCAAAATTTTGGCATTGTTTCGTATTTTGACATGATGGATGGGGATGGCGACGGAAACCGCACCGAATTTGTTTTCGCGCCCTATCTCTATGCCGAGCAAAATGCCGCTTTTCAGGGCTACACACCGCAGCAGGTCGCAGCGTGGGAATACGGGATGCTGCATCAGGCCAGCCACCGTGCGCTGCCTACGCCGGAGGAAAACCTCGTCCGCAACGGCGATTTTGAGCGTGGGAACGAGGAATGGTGGCCTTCCGGTCAGGTGAGTTGGGCTGTTCAGGAAGGCGTGATGCGATTTTTACGACTCAACACCAGCGATCCACCTGCCTGGGCATCGTTTTATCAAGACCTCAATTACGGTGCACCTGCCAATACGCCATTTGAGGTCACGCTCGAACTCGGCAACGACAGCCACATCGACAAAACAATTACAGTCACACTGCGCAGTTCTGCCGGGCGTGACTACGGATTCGTCGAGTGTAGTTTCATGATTCCTGCGAACACAGCCTTATCACCATATAAAATGCCCTTAAAAACCACAAGCACATGGGCAAACATACGTTTGGAAATCGGCGTGAATCCAGCCGACAGCGCCCCGGCAGCGCTGGTGGATAACATCGTTGTGGCTTATCACCCCTATGTTGATTTGCCCGCCTGCCCTGCTGAAAGCTGATCGCTGAAACCCACATTTGGAAAATCAAACCATTCCGTTTATACTCACCGAACAGGTGATCGAAAGATGAGTCATGCCATGAAACCGTCACTCACATTCCAGGGTGGAACGCTGGTATTGTACGACGTTGACGAAAATTTCCGTGTTCCAGCGCCGTTTGAATGGGTGAAAGCCCGCTGGCGCTGCCCGGCTTATCACTATACTGCGCTGCTTCCCTGGCTGCGCGAACAAGGCATCCGCGACACGCTTCCACGATGGGAAACGCTCAATCTCACGCTCCACGATAACCGCCAGCCCCATGATTATCAAACTGAGTCGCTCAATGCCTGGGATGCAGCGGATCGGCGCGGGAGCATCGTCCTGCCCACAGGCGCGGGCAAAACCTTCGTCGCGATTCAGGCCATCAAGCGGACACAGCGCTCGGCGGTCATCGTCGCGCCAACCATCGACCTCCTGCACCAATGGTACGCCCGGCTGGTCAATGCGTTCCAGGTTGAGGTCGGCGTATACTATGGCGGCGAAAAAATCATCAAGCCGCTGACCGTCACCACCTATCACTCGGCGGGCGACCTGATCGCCAACCAGGGCAGCAATTTTAAGCTGATTATTTTTGACGAAGTGCATCATCTCCCGGCACCGAACTGGGGCGAAACCGCGCTCATGTCGCCCTCACCCTTTCGCCTCGGCCTGACCGCCACCTACCCCGAAGAATACGAGCAGACAAACGGGCGCTGGCGGGTGGATGATTTGATCGGCCCGATTGTCTATACCAAACTCATTGACGACCTCGCCGGGGATCAACTCGCCGAATACCGCACCGAGCGCATTCGTATCGACCTGACACCGGAAGAACGCGCACAATACGATGCCGATTACGCAATTTATGCCGACTTTTTCCGTTCGCATAATCTTCAGCGCACCTATGGCCCCAATTGGTTAAGCGAACTGATGCGGCGGAGTGCGTTTGATACCGAAGCACGGCGAGCGCTGCTGGCACGAAAGCGTATTTTGCACCTGCTATCGGATGCCGAAGAAAAAAAACGGATGCTCGATCACCTGCTGCGCGAATATGCCCACGAGCAAACCTTGATTTTTAACGAGTACAACGCCATCGTCTACGATATTTCTCGCCGTCATCTGATCCCTGCGCTGACGGGCGAAACCAAAGCCGCCGAACGCAAGCAGATTTTGGAGGCATTTCAGGCGGGGAAATATCGCGCGATTGTCACCTCAAAAGTTTTGAACGAGGGCATCGACGTGCCGGAAGCGAAGATCGCGATTGTCCTGGCAGGCACAGCCAACGCCCGCGAATACATTCAACGCCTGGGGCGGGTACTGCGCAAAGTCGGCAATCGTCAGGCCGTCTTGTTCGAGGTCATCGCCCGTGACACCATTGAGGAGAGTCAATCGCAGCGCCGCCGCCCTAAAAAGGTGCGAGTCTGATGCTCACGGGCGAACTGGTCAGACCCCGGCTGCACCCACGCAGCGGCAAACTCCATGTCACGATGCTGAAAAGCAAGCCGCAAGCGTTGGAAACGGCTGCCGATCTCATCGCGCTATTCGGGCAACACGCGGGTCAGCCACAGCATATTTGGGATGAAGCGCTCGAAGACTACGAAGGCGAACGCACCGATTACACCATCATCCGGGGATTAGCGAAAGTTCTGGAAGACGCTGCCACTTTCGTCCCTCTTGAAACACCCATCGCACCGCCCGAACTTCGCGAAATATTATTCGAGCGCGGCCCGGTTTTCGCGACAACCGATCTGTTTCATCCTCTTACGCAGCAAAACACCCTGGAAACTGTCGCCAGCGAACTTTCGCTCTCCATATCGCAAATTGAGACTCTGTTATTCGCAGATCACCCCGCCGAATACATCCTTGCCGACGTTGGCGCAGACTGGACACCAGCAGACTTGATCGCCCGCTACAACCTCGAACTGGCACGCGGCGTACTGTACTGGTCGAGCGAAATGCGGATCGACCTACGCGATAGTTATAAAGATTTTTGGCGCTATTTAAAACTGTTCAAGTTGATGTTCTGGGCATTTGTCAACCCTGACGGTGGCTATCATGTCACGCTCGACGGGCCAATCTCGCCCTTTGTCAAATCCACCACGCGCTATGGGCGGCAGTTCGCGGCATTTCTTCCGGCACTTTTCCTGTGTGAGCAGTGGCAGATGGATGCCGATGTGCATTTTTCGCAAAAAGTGCTGAACTATCATCTCGACTCGAAAACGCCCCTCACATCGCATTTCAAGCGCAGCGGGGCATTCGACAGCCACATGGAAGCGGATTTCGCGGCAGAGTTTGAGGCAAAATTTGGCAATGAACGAGGCGAGTGGGCGTTAACGCGCGAAGATGAGATTCTGCTGTTGGGCGATACCGTGATGATTCCCGATTTCGCGCTCACGCATAAAGAGGACGGACGACGGGCGCTCATCGAAATCATCGGCTTCTGGCATCCTGATTATCTGCGTCGGAAAATTGAAAAAATCCGAGCCGCCAATCGCAGAAATCTGATCCTGCTGGTCTACGAAGGCGTAAACCTGACGCGAGATCGTCTGCAAGATACGCCCAACGAAGTGCTGTATTTCCCTAAAAAGCCCGTGCTAAAAGATGTCATGGATGCGGTAGAGCGTGCAGCCGAATAAGAACCTGTAGATTCTGGGTATTCCGATCTAGGGGGTAGAACGTAGGGGCGTACTCGTAGGGGCGAAGCGACGCTCCGCCCAGCAATATGGCGTTTTAAGTTCTCTTTTCCAGCACGAACATCGGCACGACGGAACCGCCACCTGCTGTCACGTTGAGCAGCGTGACCGATGAGAGCCGGGTCAGGCAACCGCCAACCGTTTTGCCGTAAAAAATATATGGATCAGCATCGACAAAGCGTGAGCTGATGTCCAGAGTGTTATCATCCAGCAGCATCGGAAAATCACGATAGACCAGCTTCACTTTTTCCTGTACGACAAACGGCGTTGTCAGCGCATCACGCAGCGCGGCTTCCCACTCTTCTGACGATGTTTCCCAGCCGATCACCACGCCTTTGCCGCCATATTCATCGTTGGGCTTCAGCACCAGCCGTTCGCGATTCTCGACAATGAATGGCAGCAGGTCAACTTCACCGTCGCCATAAATCGTTTTGCGTTCGCTCACCCGGCGCGTCCAGGGAATGTGCTCGGTGATAACTCTGCGCTCTTCATCATCAAACAAAAAGTGGTTTTGCTCATCGCTGAGGAAAGCGAGGCTGGCTTTTTTCGCCAGCAATTTGGCACTAAACGAATTGGTCATCAATACGGCGTGATCTCTGACCGCGTGGACAATCGGATTATCAATCCCCATGCGTTCAATTAACTCATTGCACAAGACGCGCTTGTAGACCAGATCAACGCGAAAATCGCGCACCCACAGATGCCCATCGTGATATTCCATCTCGCGCGGGTCGGCTAAAATGGTGCGATAGCCGCTGCTCTCGAAGTAAATACGGATCATTTCGTGTTCGTTTAAAGTAGGGACTTCGTGCCAATCAACAATCGCAATTTGTGGTCTTTCCTGACCACCCCACATTTTATAGCCATGAAGCAGCGCACCGAGTAAATGCCCCATGCCCGGAAAACTGTGTATCTCGTAATATTTCTGGAACTGCTTCATCACATCCAGTTCCAGGAACGCCTCAGCTAATAAATCTCCATAACCGATCCCGGCTGGTGTCTCGGCATTGTATTCCACAAAGGCCAGTGAGTGTTCCTCACTCTTAAAAAACGCATCCAGGCGCGAGGTCGTCCAGGGAACTTCAATATCATGATCCAGAATAAACAATTCTTCTTCATACGCTTCCAGATCAAGCTGACCACGCAGACTGGAATCTTCCATACAGGCTGCATGAGTTTTCGCAAAAGCCCGCAGCAATACTTCGGTTTCGCTCTTGAGGTAATTCCAGTCTTCTTGCAGATAGAAATAGGGGCGGAGTACGCTGCATATGGGTCTTTCACCAAAAAACAGACCCCGTTCACGCAGTCCGGCATGGAGTGCGCCATGTGTCTCAGCGGCCATTTGAGGTGTCAGCAAATCATGATAACGTTGAACCGCTTCATGAATCATCGTCTATGCCTTTGTTTTGGTGGATTTTTTGCCGCTTTTGCCCCAGAAATAGCGCTCTGCTGTAGCTGCTTTTGAATTCGCCAACTTGATCGTCATATCCGCCATATGTGTGACCATCCAGTCAAAATGTTTGCGTCCCAGCGAATTCACGTCCATATCCGGCGCGGGGTTCATAAAGTCAATCGCGTAGGGGATACCATCTTTAATCGCAAATTCGACAGTATTCATGTCATAACCGAACGCGATACACAGGGTCAGCGCATCCTTGACCATGCGATCATGGAGTTCCGGCGAGAAATCATGCTGCTCGTGGTAAAGGCGCTGCGAGGGGTCATACTTCATCACATGGACATCTTCCTGCCCCAGACACATCAGACGAGCATAGTTTTCCCAGCGAATGAATTCCTGCAAAACCATCGTCAGCAGCCCGGTACTGTTGTAGCGCCAGATTAATTCCTCTTTGGAGTGAACGACGTAAACTTCTTTCCAGCCGCCGCCGTGTGCATCTTTAAGGACACAGGGAAATCCACCAACAGCCTCAATAATTCGATCCCAATTCATCGGATATTCCAGGTTGCGCAGACTTTCGTCGTGGACGATACCCGGTACATACTCTCTGTTGGGCAGCACAATCGTTTTGGGCGATACTACGCCCAAACGATCCGCCAGCGACGCGCCAAAGAATTTGTCGTCCGCCGTCCACATAAAAGGATCATTGAGAATTTTTACGCCTTGCAGCGCAGCATTTTTCAGATAGGACCGATAGTAGGGTACTTCATGGGAGATGCGGTCAACAATGACGCGGTAGGGACACGGTTCATTCATGGCTGTGCCGCCAATTTTGACGTATTCGGCAATCACACCCTCGCCACGACGGTTGACCTCTTCGATGAACGCGGGCGGCCACGACCATTCCCGTCCCACAAATAGACCGATACGCAGCGGTTCTTTCGCTTTTTCTTGTGGCATCTTATCTCTCCAAATGTGCAACGGGGAACAATTTTTAGACCGCAATTATACTCAGATTGAGGGCTGCCACGCGAATTTTAATCTTAAGATGACCGTGTTTCAAAATTTTCGAGCAGCTCCAGAATCACACCAAGCTGCGGACTGCTATCCAGGTAGGTATATTGACCGCCCGTATACAGCCCATGCTGCTCAATTTTGATCCCTTGCTGCCCCAAAATCGCCGTGACATCATCCGTGCCTTTTACGCGAAAAGCGATATGATGCACACCCTCGCCTTTAGCATCCAGAAACGCCTGCCATGTGCTGGGGCCGCCAATCGGTTCGATCAACTCGATAGACACCTGCCCCATATGGAAAAACGCCAATTTCGCCTGCGCTTCTGTGGGCTTACCCATGTAAGAGGTTTGCGCTTTGTCGTATTCGGCGGTGATGCTGATCGGTGGCTTCTCCATGCCGAAAATCTGACTGAACTGCTCGACGGATTTTTCAATATCCCGCACGACGAGGCCGACCTGTGTAACAATCGTTGTTCCAATTCCTGCTTCGCTCATGAAAATATCCTTCTAAAAAAATTTGTTTTGTCTCTGGGCGCATCGCGATGCGCCCCTACAAAGCCCAGGTTTTCGATTGATTCTTAAACCCGCATATATAACATCGAATTTAAGCTAAAAGCTAACGACTAAAAGCTAACGGCTCAATCATGCCCGCCGATATACGTCTGAACCATACGCTGCCAATAGACCCAATCGTGCGACCAGCCATCCCACTCACGCAGAGCGTTGCCGATGCCTTTTGACCATAGCAAGCCGGACATCGCACGAGCGCTGTCGATCAGGCGATCACCGCGCCCCGTAGCCATGATAATATCCACATGGCGCAGTTGGCCTAGTCGATAAGCATCGTTCTCGCCGCCGATAAACTGCATCGGATTGTTGAAGTACACGTTGTCATCGCTGTAACCATTGGTGAACGAGCGAATATCAAACAGACCACTCATCGCCAGAATACGATCCACTTTATCAGGGTGTTTCAGGCCAAATGACATAGCATGAAACGCGCCAAAACTCGCACCAGTCGTCACCAAAAATGGATTGCCATTCTTGCGGGTCGTCAGTGGCAAAACTTCGTGATAGAGATAATTATCATACTGTGTATGGCGATAGGCACGTCCACCCGGATGGATACCGTAGTTATACCAGCTTTCGGCATCCACACTGTCCACACAATAAAGTTGTAACCAACCATTATTGATTGCGCCAGACAGCGTATCAATCATGCTCCGATCTTCCCACTCATAGAATCGACCTTTCGACGTGGGAAAAACCAGTACCCGCGCACCCGCATGACCAAAGACTAATAATTCCATATCCCGGTTCAGGGAGGGGCTGTACCAGCGATGATGCTCTCGATTCATGATTTTCGCCTATCGTGTAAATTCAGATGCTCTGATAACCGCATCGGCAGCGCGGAGTACACCTGCTCCCTGACGTTCATGAGGGGTATTTGCAAGCGGCTGTGCGGTTTCGGTGAGAATAGAGCGAATTTGCTGTGGTGTCAAACTCGGATTGACTTCCAGCATTTGCGCGATCACGGACGAGACAATTGGCGCGGCTACCGATGTGCCATCAACATGCTGATGATTGGCATCAACAATTTTATGCGTATTGATACGCGCCTGAAGCATCGCGTAAACGTGATCGTCCGGCTGGAGCGCCAACGAACGTGAAATTCCGAGATCAGCGTAGCCTTTTTTGAGGAGTCGATTCATCTGTTTATGATCGGGCGCTTGCAGCAGCGGCCCTAGCCAACGTGCTTCCCGTGCGACAACCGTTTCCGGCATAATCGGCCCAGCGATCCACTCCGCAGGTGCGATCAAATCGGGTTTTAGTCTGCCATCCGGCGCGATGCCATAATTGCTGTGATAAGGTGTCCATAACGATTGATCGAGCGAATTATGATCGTCCATTCCGCCAACAGTAATAGCATCAGCAGCGCTGGCAGGCGGCACAACCGAATCAATCAGCCGATTGCCAGCCGCCGTGACGACGACAACGCCTGCCTCGACCAGCTTACGCACGGCTTCATGTAGGGGATGATGAGGATCAGCGCTAACAAAATCGCCTCCCACAGAGATATTGACTACACGAACGTCAAAACGAAGGTGAGTATCAATCAACCAGCGTAGACCGCGCAGGATGTCGTTTTCTTTAATCTGTCCGCGCGGGGTACTGACTTTAATCAGAACCAGTTTTGCCTCCGACGCAATCCCACGATATTTGCCGCCGGAATTACGCCCATCACCCGCCGCGATAATGCTCGTCATCTGCCCGTGCCAACTCAAATCGCTGGCTTCAAAAGCATTCGGCGCTTGCTCGGTGATATGACCTGTGCTGGCATCAACATGCACCAGCACACGTCCGGCGATCTCAGGGTGCGGGTAAAACCCAGAATCGACAAAGGCCATGACGACACCGCGTCCGGTATGCTGCGGCAGCGCACCGACACGCTCCACCGTCGATAAAAGCGTCATCTGACCGGGTTGAGAAAATGGATAATTGGACGTGAACATAGCCAATTGGAAATTATCCCGTTGTATTGAGATTCAATTATAGAGCGTATATTAACGGCAGAGCGTAAATTTAGTGTGAATCGTGCATATCAGCGGCGCTTTGCTTCGGCGGCGCTACAGCCAGAAAATCAGTGGCGAAACGCTGCGTATAGCTGTCTACAAGCTCCTGAACGCGCTGCTGCTCAGGCGAAACGACGATAATCCCGGCGTGTTGTTTCTTGTTCATCCGCCACGCAATCTCCGAGTCACTGTAACCTGATAAGTCGGGATATTCCTGCCGTGCGAGGCATACAATCAAACCGCCGTATTCCTGACGAGGTTTCGCGGGTTGATAAACTTCGCCGCGTGTTTCGGCAACGACAATTTTCGCCCATTCTGCCCAGGGGTTTACTCCTGTCGCGCGTTCGATGAGATCAGAAATATTTGCGCCACCGACCCGTGCCGCCACTTCGAGGAAATAGAACTGACCGTCGTCATACCCTTTAATGAACTCTGCGTGAGCCGCGCCACTCGTCAATCCTAGTGCCTTAATGACCTGGATATTCAGCTTTTTGAGGGCTTTTGCATCTTCGGAGTTATTGGAGAGATTCTGTGTGACAAAAACGCCGCCCTCCTGATACACATTCATCGGTGGGCGACCATATTTCGAGACATTCGCAAATGCCACTTTGCCATCCCAGGTAACAGAATCGACGTGAAACACATCACCGGGGACATAGCGTTCAAGCAGAAAATACGACTGCCGATCACCCAAGTGGTTGACATTATTCCAAAGCTCGTCCTGGCTATGCACCTTCTTGATGCCCATCGCACTGGCCTCGGCGCGGGGCTTCAAGACCCAGGGTGCGGGAACGCGATTCATAAACTCATGTAATTTTTCGTAGTTTAAAACCTGGGTGAAATCCGGCACGAGTATCCCAGCGTTGTGGGTTTTCTCACGCATCACCAGCTTATCGCGGAAATTGCGGGTCGCCGTGATGCCCATCCCCGGCATCCGCAGATGTTCGCGCAGCGCCGCAGCGGTTTCGACATCAAATTCGTCCAGCGCGATAATCTGGTCAATCGCCTGCGAACGACAAAGATAGCTGACCGCATAGGTCACGTCCTGATGTCGTGTCAGATCAGGCATTAAAAATACTTCGTCAATACTGCCGCGCGGCCAGGGTTCGCCGCTGATCTTCTCTTCCGTGAGCAGCAAGACACGCGCACCTTGCCGCTTTAGCTCCTCGATAAAAGCTTCGCCTTTAAAATAGCTGGAAATTACGAGTATCGTGATTGGTCGCTGGTCAGACATTGTATCGCCTTCCCTTTTAATTTTTCGGAATGGGCGGTAATTATAATGACCTTAATCTTCACAAGCAAAAACAGAAATATGCGCCAAAAGCGTAGGGGCGACTCGGCGAGTCGCCCCTACAAAGATATGATTTTACGAAAGCCAGATCGCGCTAACTGCCGCCGGGCTGAAGCTGCGTCTTCAAATCGACGCTCCCGTTAGCTGAAGCGGGTTCGGCCTCTTCTTCGCGCCGGAACTGGCTCATATACAGGTCGTAGTATGCGCCCTTCTGTGCCAGCAGTTCGTTGTGTGTGCCGCGTTCAATGATTTCGCCAGCCCGCAGCATCAACACCTGATCCGCGTTACGGATGGTACTCAAACGATGCGCGATCACGAAGCTGGTGCGTCCTTCGAGCAGGGTTTCAAACGCCTTCTGAATCAGACGCTCAGTGCGGGTATCAACGCTCGATGTCGCCTCGTCCAGAATCAGGATTCGCGGACTCAGCAGCGCTGCACGTGCAATCGAGATCAACTGGCGCTGTCCCTGGCTCAGGCCGCTGCCGCGTTCACCCAGAATGGTCTGATAACCTTCTGGCAGACGCTCGATAAACGAGTCGGCAGATGAAAGTTTAGCGGCGGCGATGACTTCTTCGTCCGTCGCTTCCTGTCGCCCATAACGGATATTGTTCATCACGGTATCGGAGAACAGGAACGAATCTTGCAGCACGAGGCCAATCTGAGTGCGCAGGCTTTGTGCCTTCACGTCGCGCACATCAATACCATCAATCCTGACCGAGCCGCCGGTAACATCATAAAAGCGCGGCAGAAGGTTGATAATCGTCGTCTTGCCTGCCCCCGTTGGGCCGACAATCGCGATAGTCTGTCCCGGCTCGGCGGTAAAGTTCACGCCCCTCAGCACAGGTTCGCCTTCTTTATATTCGGCATGGACATCAACAAATTCAACTTTGCCGTTGATCTGCGGCATCTCAATCGCGTTGGGCTTGTCCACAATCTCCGGCACTGTGTCGAGCAGGTTAAAGATTCGCTCACCGCCCGCAATCGCGCTCTGAACATTCGTCCACAACACCGCGATCTGCTGAATCGGCTGGTTAAAGCGCTGGACATATTGCAAGAACGCGAATACCGTACCGAGCGAGATCACGGTTGTGCCGAGCAGCGGCTCATTGCGCAGTACCGAAAGTCCGCCGACGATCACGACAATCGCAATGGCGACATAGCCTAACGCTTCGAGCGTCGGCGTTAAGGCACTGGTGAAGGTGGCCGCGCGGATATTGGCATCGCGGTTGGCGGCGTTGGTGCGGCGAAAATTATCGATGCTTTCTTCCTCACGGTTGAAAGCCTGCACCTCGCGCACCCCGGCGATGCTTTCTTGCAGATCGGCATTCACGCTGCCCATTTCCTGGCGGCTCTTGCGAAACGCCTTGCGCGCCTGGTTCGAAAAGTAGAAAGTAGCAATCAGCATCACAGGCGCAACGGTCAGGCTCAAGAGCGCATAAGGCACGTTGTTTTCCAACATTTTTATCATGATCCAGACGATCAACAACACACCGCCGATCACGTTGAGTAAAGCAAAGCTAAACGCCTGTTGAATTGTATCCGTATCGTTAGTGACGCGGCTCATGATATTCCCGGCTTCGTTTTCTGCATAATAGCCCAACGAAAGACGCTGCAAATGCCGAAACAGATCGTAGCGCATATTGCGCAGAACATTTTGTCCCGTCCACGACATTGCATAGAATGCCAGACCGTTGAGCACCGAGCCGGCAATGTAGAATGCGGTCAGGATCAGCACGAGGCCGCCCAAACCCGCAAGCTTGGTTTCAACCGTTGCATTCAGATCAATCGTCGCATACCAGCAGGAAGCCGGATCACGCGGGAACAGATAGCAATCAATAGCCTGACCGATATAGTCCGGTGAAACGACCTGTGTCCATGTCGCGATGAAAATAAGCACCAGCGCAACAGTCCCACCAAACCAGTAGTGTCGGAAATACTGCCCAAAGCGTCCGAGTGTCGCGCTGAGATTCTTGGGCTTGATAACATCTTGTTCAAATAAACGGCGTCCGCCATCCATACCCATCATAATGGTTACTGAGCCTCCTGCGTTTCTACGGCAGCTTCGTCAACTTCGGCGTCGCCAACCAATTGTGAGTTATAGATTTCGGCGTAAATCGCGCTCTGTTCCATCAATTCCTCGTGTTTGCCACTCGCCACGACCTGCCCTTTATCCAGAACCAAAATCTGATCGGCCTTCAGCACTGTTGTGATACGCTGCGCGATTACAAAGCTGGTGCGCCCCTGCATCAGATTATCCAATGCCTTCTGGATACGATATTCAGTCATCAAGTCCACGCTGCTGGTCGAGTCGTCCAAAATCAGTAGGCGTGGGTTGAGCAGCAGCGCCCGGGCGATGGCGATACGCTGTTTCTGTCCGCCGGAAAGTGTCGTCCCGCGTTCACCGACATCGGTATCATAGCCATTCGTAAATGTCTCAATAAAATCATGCGCGGCGGCAGCTTTGGCAGCAGCAATCACTTCTTCCAGCGTCGCGTCAGACCGCCCGAAAGCGATATTGTCGCGGATCGTACCGCTGAACAAGTTCGTTTCTTGCAGCACAATGCCAATCTGTGAGCGCAAACTATCGAGTGAGACATCACGCAAATCATGACCGTCAATCAAAATCGAGCCTTCAGTCGCATCATAGAAACGCGGGATCAAGTTGATGATGGTCGTTTTACCACTGCCTGTCGCCCCCAAAAGCGCGATTGTTTGACCCGGTTGGGCTTCAAAGCTGACATTTTGCAACACGGGGTCACCGGAAGCGAAATAGCGGAAAGTGACATCCTTAAACTCGACATGCCCGCTAATCTGCGGCAGTTCAATCGCGTCCGGCTTGTTGGTCACATCGCTCTTGGCATCCAGAATTTCGAAGATACGAGTAGCCGATGCGCTGGCTTGTGCCATCAGCGAAATGATAAAACCAAGCTGCCCCAACGGGAAAAAGATGTAAATCACATACAGGCTGAATTTCTGATAGCCGCCCAGATCCAGCGTGCCGTTCAGAATTTGCTGACCACTGAAGTACAGCAGCACCGATTGCCCGACTTGTATAATCAGGAAAATCAATGGGAACAAAAATGCAAAGGTGCGCGATACAACCAACGATTGCGCATACAATTCATCCGCTCCGGCATCGAAGCGTTTCTGCTCATGGGATTCTTTGGCAAATGCTTTTACGACTTTGATGCCGGCCAGATTTTCCTGCAAAACCGTGTTCAGCGCGGAGAGTTTTGTCTGCACACTGATAAACAACGGTTGAGCAACTGCGCCAAAAATCATAAAAATGACCAGTACGAGCGGCAGAATCGGCAGCACAACCAGCGTCAACTGCCAGTTGGTGAGGAACAGAATAATCAACGTCGCCACTAGCAGGATAAACGCCTGCGCGGTCATGATGAGACCCTGCGCGATGAAAAGCCGCAAATTCTCAACATCGCTGGTCGCGCGGATCATCAATTGTCCGGTTTGTGTGCGATCATAGTAACTGAACGAGAGCCGCTGAATCTTGGAAAAAATCTCGTTACGAAAATCGAACGCAAGCCCCTGGGACATTGTCTCGGCCATGTATGCCTGAACAAACGAGAATATGCCGCGCACAACGGCGAAAATCACAATCAGCAATGCAGCGCCAATGAGCCATGACTCGGCATTCGCCTGCGTATTCCTCAGCTCATCGAGCGTCTTACCAATAATGGCTGCGGCTGTCCCTTGTGCCAAACCCGGCAGATTCAAAATCTGATTGGCGGTTGTGCCATTTGTGATGGCCTCAATCATGTTTTGCGTCAACTGCGGCACGGCAAGCTGCGCCAATGTCGCGACCAGAAGCGCACCGTAAGCAAAAAATGCTATTCGGCGCTGCTTCCCTAAATAACGAATCGCGCGTCCGAGTCCCCCATTACTGGGTTTCGCGCCCTGGCCTCGCCCCCGTTGCTGTGTAGCTTGAGCTTGCAATGTATTCCCCTCTTCTACTGTTCTACAGACGGCTGTTCTGATTGGCGATTGAATTCTTGACATTCCTCGCCGAAATTGGCGGCTTTGAGAAACACATCACGTATCACATCCAGCGATTCAGATGCTTTTTCTCGTTCAGCCTTCGAAAGTGACGCGGTGACTTCCGCCACATTGGCTTGCATATGAAAACCCACTTCAGATAACACTTCTAAACCTGCTGGTGTAATTTCGATCAGCACTTTACGTCGATCTTCTTTCGAGCGTACCCGTGTGACCCAACCCTGATCTTCCAGTGATGTAATTGAGTTCGACATCGTTGGCAGGGTGACAGCATGTTTTTCCGCCAGTTCACTCAAACTCATCGACCTGTGCTGCAAAATCCACAATACATGGAAATGAGAAGTAGCACGGACACGTTCATGTTGTCGCATTTCTGCTGCTACTATACGCATCACCAGCGGAACAGTTTCAAGTAATTTCTTGGCAAAAAGACTGTTATCGTCAGCTTCGTCAATCATTAGCCCACCTAATCATTAGCATGACTAATTATATGGTGTGCTTTTTTGATGTGTCAATGCCAATTAATAAAGTTCTTATACGAGGGGTAGATATGATGAAGATGTTCTCAGTTTAAAGTCTCCATCCCAAATTTCAACTAGACGAAAGTCTAGGTTAACCAAGCGTAAGTGTTTCTTTGAGACAAAATCCAGGATCAGGATTATTTCAGCGTGTCCTTAAAAATGCTGATCTGTGCGCTGTGTTCGCGTTTATGCCCATAAAAGCCATAGACAATAAGATCATCGAGTGCATATTCAGGCCCATACCAGGGTATCGTTCCAACCTGCCGCCAAACTTCCGCTGAAATAAGTGAAACACGCGATAAATTCCGTTCCGTTGCGGCTTTATATTCGTCCAGCACTTCCTGAGCCGATTTATCTTTCCGCATATCGACTTGTAAATCATTGAATCGACCAGCGCCGACTTCGCCAATATGAAGCAGCGTCGCTGTCGGCGGCTCACCCAAAAATGTGCCGATCACGCCATCCAGAAAAAGCTCGTAAGATGCCAGATGAGCGATCACCTCACGGGTTGACCACGCCCCACAAACGCCGCCCGTTTGCATTTGCTCCAATGAGATGCCACCCAGCGTATCCAGTACCGTTTTATGCCCATATTTCAACACATCTGCCGGATTCATGATTTCCCCTTTCATACAGTGTCGTTCGTCAGTTCACTATATTATATGAACCTGCATCTGAATATGGACGAACCCGCATCTGAGCATAAACAAATCGTGTCTGGATATAGACCAAAACTGGCAGTAGACTGCATCATGATTATAATTTATAACGTTACCCAACAGTATTTTGTTCAATAATGAATATTTCCCACTATAAAGCGAGTTCATGATGTCTCAACCACTTCCTGCAAACCGTGTTGGCAAAACCAACCTGCATGTGCCGGTCATGGGGCTGGGGACGGCGCATATCGCCGGATATTTCGGATCAGAAAAAATGTCGGAGGCGCAGGCTGTCGAAATTGTCCACCTGGCGCTGGAACATGGCATGAATTTTCTGGATACCGCCCCCCTGTATCAGACTGAAAAGTATCTTGGAAAAGCTCTCGAAGGCATCCCGCGCGAAAGCTATATTATCGAAACTAAAGTCGGCAGAATCCTCCAACCCGATGGCAGTTTCAGCTATAGCTATAAGCGCGATGAAATCCTCAAGAGCCTGGAAATCAGCCTTAACACCCTCAAAATTGATTACGTTGATACCCTGCTCATCCATGACCCGGACGCTCATTACCAGATCGCCCTGAACGAAGCCTATCCCACACTTGCGGAACTGCGCAGTCAAGGCGTGGTCAAAGCTATCGGTGCGGGCATGAATCAATGGGAAATGCTGGCGGATTTCGCACGCGATGCCGACCCCGACTGCTTCTTGCTGGCTGGTCGCTATACGCTGTTGGAACAAACATCGCTGGCGGCGCTGAACACGTTCGCCGAGAAAAAAGTGAGCATCTTCGCTGGAGGTGTCTATAACACGGGCATTCTGGCAACCGGCGCGAAAAAAGACGCGAAATATCAATATGCGCCCGCGCCACCCGCCATCATCGAAAAAGTAAGCCGCATCCAGGCTGTCTGTGATCGTTATGATGTGCCACTGAACGCGGCGGCAGTCCAGTTTGTGCGGGCGCATCCAGCCGTCGCATCCATCGTGCTTGGCGCGGACTCACCTGCGCAAATCCTCGAAAATCGCAATACACTCGATGTTGTCATTCCAGCGGCCTTCTGGTCGGACTTACAGGCTGAAGGGCTGATCGAACCCGGCGCACCCATCCCACAGGCAGCATCATGAAAATAACCGATATTAAAACAATGCTGCTCTCCCGCTGGCATGAGCCTGAAAACCAGTGGTTCACGAACACCTTTCGCACCGTCCGCGCCGACTGCCCCATCATCGTCGTAACCACTGACGAAGGGCTTGAGGGAATTGGTGAAGCTTGCGCTTATGGCGGCCTTGCACATATTCGCTCGTGGGTCGAGTGGTTAAAACCGTCGTTTATTGGACGCGACCCGCGCGATCTGAGCATCGTCCTCTCACCCAATGGTCGCACGCGCATGTATGATTGCGCCGTCGGCGGAATCGACTGCGCATTATGGGATTTGCGCGGAAAAATCGAAGGTAAGCGCGTCGCAGATATGCTCAAGGCCGACTCCCTGAAAAAAGTCCGACTCTATGCCTCAAGCGGCTGCCGCTACGATTGGAGTGACCGCCCGGAGCAGCTTATCGAAGAAACGCTCGGCTATCTCGCGGACGGCTATACCGCCTGCAAAGTCCGTATCGGCACTTACTGGGACTGGGATGGCGTTACCGTTGACCGCTTCAACGGTCTGATGCGCGATCTGGCACAAGAGATTAACGGGCGCATGGAATTGATGGTCGATGGCAACCAGCGCCTTACCGAAGAACAGGCACTCCCCATCGCCAAAGAACTGGATCGACTCGGCTTCACCTGGTTTGAGGAGCCAATTCCAATGGCTGATGTGGACGGTTACGCCCGACTGAATGCCGCCGTCGATATGCCTATCACAGGTGGTGAACAATTTACGACGCTCGAACAATTCCGACCCTATCTCGAAAAACACGCTTATGGCATTGTCCAACCGGACGCGGGCTGGTGCGGCATCACTGAAGCATTAAAAATCGCCGAAGCCGCCTACCGCTACGGTATCGACCTCTGCCCACACAGTTGGCATAACGGCCTGATGGCAATTGAAAACGCCCATCTGGTCGCGGCACTCCCGAATCCGCGCGTGTTAGAGGTCTGCATGATTCAAGGGCCGTTGCAGTGGGATATTTTCGCGGAAAAGCCGCCCATCGCGGATGGTTGGCTGGAGCTACCGGATAAACCCGGCTTGGGTGTAGCATTAGGTGAAAATCTGGAATCACGTTTCCCTTATGTAGAAGGGCATTACGCAATTACAGTCGAGAGGTAAATTTCTTATTATGAAAATTACGGGTGTTAAACCAATTTTAGCGGATGGCGGCCATCGCATCTTTGTGTTTGTCAAAGTCGAGACTGACCAGCCCGGTTTATATGGATATGGTGAAGCGTCGCTTGAAGGCAAACCTCGCGCCGTCGCGGGCTGCATCGAAGACATGGAGTGCATGATTCTCGGTGAAGACCCGCTGCGCGTCGAATACTGCTGGCAGATTCTCTATCGCAGCGCGTTCTGGCGTATGGGCGTGATCGGCCTCTCTGCAATCTCGGCCATTGACCAGGCGTTATGGGATATTAAAGGTAAGGAAGCCGGAAAGCCCGTTTACGAACTGCTCGGCGGGCGAGTCCGAGATAAAGTGCGGATGTACACCCATTACGGCGGCACAACACCGGATGAAGTCGCCGAAAACGCCATGAGCAAAGTTCAAAAAGGCTACACCGCCGTCAAAACCGTGCCGATGGGCGCGACCAACGTGGTCGATGGGCATAAAGGCATCCGGCAGGCCGCCGCGAAATTGAAAGCGACTCGTGAGGCGGTAGGTGACGACATCGACATTTTGCTCGATTTTCACGGCGCGGTCAGCCCACAAATGGCGATCCTCTACGGCAAAGCCTTTGAGCAATACTTCCCATTTTTTATCGAAGAACCCGCGCAGGCCGAAAATCCCGACGCAATGGTCAACATCGCACGGTCACTGACGACACCGATTGCGACAGGCGAACGGCTTTTCACCCGCTGGGGATTCCGCGAAATTCTCGAAAAAGGCGCGGCCAGTTTGCTGCAACCGGACTGCTGTCACGCGGGTGGCATCAGCGAACTGCGCAAAATCGGCGCAATGGCCGAGGTCTATTATGCCGGACTCGCGCCTCACAATCCCTATGGGCCGATTTCAACAGCCGCCTGTGTCCAGGTCGATCTGGTTGCGCCCAATTTCGTGATTCAGGAAATTGTCGATCCCGATGTCGCGCCGGAAGCCATGAGCCTGGTGAAAGAGCCGCTGGAAATTGTCGATGGGCATATTTTGCCACCGACCAAGCCGGGTCTGGGGGTCGAACTGGACGAGGAAGCCTGCGCTCGCCGCAAGCCCGATCTTTCAACGGCTAATGTTCAACGTATGATTCGGTGGTATCGCGGACATCACGCCGATGGCGGCATCGCCGATCTTTAGTCGATCAATTTCGTAGGGGCGCAGCGCGCTGCGCCCCTACATTCAAACATATCTAGGAGAGACAATGGCACAGCTAAGACAAAAAGTTCTCGTTCTTTACCTCGCCAGTTCCGCGCTGGACGATCAAGTCCGTAGTTGGGCGGTCTACGACGGAACGGGTAAAGAAGCGCATACGACGGGTGATGATAATGAACCGCCGTATAAAACTGGTCTGGACGCACTCAAGGATGGTTGGCGCGTCATCCAATTCCCCCAGTTGATTCCGCCCTATCCGGGGTTAGAATTTACAACATCATTTCAGCGTCATGAATTCATTCTCGAAAAGTTAGAGGAGGTCTAAACAGTGGTCGGTAAAGAATTTCTACTCAACTCGAAGCAGATGGCTTTTTTCGTCGCGAAGGGCTATCTGCGCTTTGACGAACTGATCCCCGAAGAGATCAATAAGGCCGTGATGCGCGACATTGACGCTGGGACGGTCAGAAGTCAACCTGCCGGGACACCACTTTCGCAGTGCTATCCCGCGCCGTCCGCTGTCGGCGAAATGATCCGCCTGCCACAGGTACAGGGTATCATCCACAGTCTCGTCGGCCCAGACCCCCTGTTCGATCATCAGGCCGTCCATGTGCGCCAGCCCAACGAAGGCGCAGCCCAGCATCTTCATGGCGATTCGACCATTGACGTTCGGATGCACTTTGACGTTCAGTTGATGTATTTCCCGCATGATGTGACCCCGGAAATGGGCGGTACGCTCATTGTCCCCGGCAGCCACTTCCGTCGTATCAACGAAATGGACATTGCCCGTTACCAGAATATCGTCGGTCAGATTCAGATGGTCTGCAAGGCTGGAACGCTCATGGTCGTGCATCATGGCATCTGGCACTGCGGACGACAGAACAAAAGCGACCAGATGCGTTATATGTTCAAAGTGCGCCTGAACCCAACCGTTCGCCAGCGCCTGCTGTGGAATACCGATGACCTCACCGATGAAACCAAGAAACAGCAAACGATTTTCGGCGGCGCGAAAAAATCAGATGATGTCCAGAGCATCCTCGGCCAGCAGGAACCCTGGTTCGAGTGGGGCGATGGGCGGCTGGAAATTATCAACCGCATCAAGCTGTGGCGCTTCATCACCGGCGACGACAATTTTGACGTTCATTACTGGCTCTCGCGCTTAGAAAATATGCCTGAGAACCTCCTCGAAGCCGTCGAATAAAATTTGAATTTAACCACAGAGACACAGAGTTCACAGAGGTTTTTCAAGATTTCTCTGTGTTTCTCTGTGCCTCTGTGGTTTTATATTTCTGTTTGGGAAACTTATGAAAATCACAAAACTAGAGACCATTTTTGTCAAACCACGCTGGCTGTTTTTAAAAGTTCACACCGACGAAGGCATTATCGGCCTGGGTGAGCCTGTGGTCGAAGGCCGTTCGCAGACCGTCGCGGCGGCGGTGCATGAAATCGGACGCTATCTGATCGGCGAAGACCCACGCCGCATCGAGCATCACTGGCAGGCGATTTATCGCGGTCAGTTTTATCGCGGCGGGCCAGTGCTGTGCAGCGCCCTTTCTGGCATCGAGCAAGCGCTGTGGGACATCACCGGGAAATGGCTCGGTCAGCCTGTTTATAACCTGCTCGGCGGCGCGACCCGCGACAAAATCCGCGTCTATGGATGGGTCGGCGGCGAAACTTTTGGCGATTATAT